>NZ_JXQM01000001.1 GCF_000832065.1 Nitrosospira sp. NpAV
TTTGCCATGTTGTGCCCTTTTTAAAGCTTTTTATATCCAGATTTTTAAAATTTAAATACCTATGGAGCCCATGGCCAGGATTGAACTGGCGACCTCTCCCTTACCAAGGGAGTGCTCTGCCACTGAGCTACATGGGCAAGCACTGTTTCTGCCTATACCTCTCTGCTTAAAACAATAACCTTCCGGTTTTCCAGCTTTATTTAGCCTGGAATCTGGAGCGGGTGAAGGGAATCGAACCCTCGTCGTAAGCTTGGAAGGCTTCTGCTCTACCATTGAGCTACACCCGCGACTAGCAATTAACTCGAATAGAAGCAGCCCAATCAATTACCTAATACCAACTCATCCATCCCGCGCCCAGGACGACCTGCCCCCATATCCCCCACCGCTGCCGCACCCGCAAGCACAGCTGGTTTGGTGGAGGGGGAAGGATTCGAACCTTCGAAGGCAGAGCCGTCAGATTTACAGTCTGATCCCTTTGACCGCTCGGGAACCCCTCCAAACGAAACTCCTAATTGTGAATGTTTTAGACTGACAAGTCAACGTGCATTTCAGGGTTTCTTATACTCATCAAACCGGAATATTCGAAACAATGAAATAGTGATGGCGCTTCCTCTAGCCCCTCCGGGGGGCTGCCATCCATTGACAAATCATCACTGACGATATTAGTGCGTAGAACCTTGACGCAGGCCTAATAGCTCCACCTCGAATATCAACGCCGCGTTCGGTGGAATGACATTACCGGCTCCCCGTGCCCCATAGGCCATCTCGGCGGGAATAATCAGCGTGCGCTGTCCACCCACTTTCATACCGGTAACACCGCGATCCCAACCTTTTATTACACGCCCCGCGCCCAATAGAAACGAAAAAGGCGTGCCGCGATCACGGGAACTATCGAATTTTGCACCCTTCTTGTCGGATGCAGTCGCATCGTAAAGCCAACCGGTATAATGAACCTCGACCATTTTGCCGATAACTGCTTCTTCGCCGGTTCCTATTTTTGTATCTTTTTTTACGAGCTCAGTCACGTTGGTTGCTCCTTTTTGAGTTTCGGAAAATGCAACTTGGGGCAGAAGAATCATACCCAACATCAATACGCTCAAATTAATCAGGGTGCTCACTTTAGTCATGGCTTCCTCAAAAATTGAATTAAAATTATCGACGATACTCTCAAAATGATGGTTCCTTAATCAGGAATATGCTTTGTCAATATATTCTGCTCGCCTCTCGCGACTCTCGAATATTATACCCGGTATACCAAGCCATGCCGCAGCCTGATTAATGGATCCGTTGATTCTGTAATTGTTATCAATCACTGGAGACACCGCACGCATGCAGGAGCGTATGACCGAGGAGATACAGCAGGAGCAGGGAGCAAGTCCGGTGCGCCTTCATGATTCACGCCTGGTACGCGCGCTCTATCTGACAGTGGGATTCGCCGCGGTAATACTGGGCCTAGTGGGAATAGTGCTGCCGGTATTACCCACAACGCCTTTCCTTTTGCTCGCGGCCGCCTGTTTCGCACGCAGTTCACACCATTTCCACGACAAACTGCTGGCGAATCGCATCGCCGGACCCATAATCCGCGAATGGATCGAGCATCGCAGCATTCGGCGCTCCGTCAAGCGCTGGGTATACCTGCTCTTGGCGCTATCATTCGGCAGCTCCATCCTGTTGATGCCAACCGTTTGGCACCAAGCGATGCTGGCTGCATTGGGTGTCGTCCTGGCGATGTTTATCTGGCGCATACCGGTGAGAGATGCCGAGGCATGACAACATAGAACACGAACCGAGTCGGGTACGCCCATCTTTCTCTGGAAGCAGGCGAATGATCCTACCCCTCTTAATGTTTACTGCGCTGCAGCCTGCGGCTCGGCTACAAAGATTTCGACACGACGATTTTTTGCCCTATTTGCGGGCGTATCGTTTGCCGCCACTGGCTCGCGGGAACCGCGGCCATCAATACTGATGCGATTTGAAGAAACACCCCTGCTTATCAGATAATCGCGTGTGCTGGCCGCACGGTTGAAGGACAACGGGTTATTGACGGCATCGCTGCCTGAGCTGTCGGTATGGCCAATAATAGTCACCAGAGTCCCCGGATTATTGGTCAGGCTGGTCGCAAAACTATCCAATACCGGGCGGAAATGGGATGTGATCTCCGCGCGCCCGGTGTCAAATGAAATATCACTGGGGATATCCAGCTTCAGGCGATTGTCTGCGGTCTTGACAACTTGCACCCCCGTTCCCGATGTGGCTTGTTCCATTTCCTGTTTCTGCTGCTCCATTCGCCTCGACCAGACATTTCCTGCAATCGCCCCGGCGCCGGCACCGGCCGCCGCGCCAATCGCCGCCCCTTTCCCGCCACCGGCAAGAGCGCCGATTATTGCACCCGCGCTTGCACCGATACCCGCGCCTATAGCGGTATCCCGGGTGGTAGCGCTCTGTGTTGCAGGCGAGCTGGCACAGCCACTCAATATCAGAACTGCCGCTATGGAAATAACTGACAATTGATTACGCATGGTCTCCCTTCATTGTTGATGGTTGATTATGGTAAGAATTATCTGCCTTTGGCAGAAATTATTCTATGGGTATCTATTGCAATAACTTAGGAAGAAAAAAGGACACAAATCGCTTTTAAGAATGAAGCAGCTTGCCATCACATGCCGTCATCCGCGCGGGTGGTGCAGGGCATGGATCTGCTTCAGCCGCTCTCGCGCCACGTGAGTATAAATTTGCGTGGTGGAAATATCGGCGTGGCCCAGTAATAGTTGCACGACACGCAGGTCGGCACCGTGATTGAGTAGATGGGTAGCAAAAGCATGACGTAACGTATGGGGCGACAAGGTTTTGTTGATCCCAGCGAGACGTGCATGACGCTTGATCAGATGCCAGAAAGCCTGGCGTGTCATGGCTGAACCGCGGGCTGTAACAAACAGCGTATTGGTGACTTTTCCACGCAGTAACATGGATCGTGCTTCTTTAATGTAGTGAATTACCCATTCCAGCGCTTCCTCGCCCAGCGGCGCCAATCGCTCTTTCCCACCCTTCCCCATCACGCGTATAACGCCCATATTCAAGCTAACTTGCGCAGCCTCAAGATTGACCAACTCGGATACGCGTAACCCGCTGGCATACATCACCTCAAGCATGGTGCGATCACGCAACCCCAGTGGTTGTTCCACATCGGGTACGTTCAGCAGCGCCTCCACCTCTGCTTCGGTCAGACTTGCGGGCAGGCCGCGGGGGAGTTTTGGCGTGTCAATATTGAGACTGGGATCAGCCTCGATTTTTCCCTGGCGTAGGAGAAAACGGTAAAACCGCTTCAAGCTCGACAACTCGCGGCTGGTGGTGCTGGCCTTGACTCTGATCGAAACCTTGTAGGCAAGAAATTCGAGCAAATCGGCATGCGTCGCGGCTGTCAGCGCACGGTCATCCCATCTTTTTTTCGCAAACCATTCGCTGAATTGCCGCAGATCGCTGCAATAGCTCTCCAGAGTATTGCGCGACAGCCCATCTTCCAGCCATAAGGCATCAGAGAACTCATCCAATAACCCTGCATTGAACTCAGTCGCGCTCATGATGCAACAGCCAACGCTTGATAGTGAGCGGGATGCCGTCGCTTGCATTCATGAAGCCGCCCAGCCCGCCGTTTTTTGCAATGACGCGATGACAGGGAATAACAATGGGAAGCCGATTGGCGCCACATGCCTGCCCCACCGCCCGTGGTGCGGAATGCAGTTGTGTAGCGATATCGGCATAACTGCGGGTTGTACCACTGGGAATATCCTGAATAGCACTCCATACCCGGCGCTGATGAATAGTGCCCCCGATGTGCAACGATAAATCAAATACGAAACCCGAATCAGTCAGATACGCCTGCAATTGATTGCAAACTTCCTTTGCCAGAAGAGTTTGCGGCTCAAGAGGCGGCGTCTCCAGTGGCAGATATTCGATATCGGTCAACCAGTCTTCCTCGATGCGAATACCAAGAACAGCAAATGGCGCAACCAGTTTTGCCTGATAGGCATCCGCTGATTTTTCTCTAGGATTAGTCTTCGGTTTAGTCATTACAGCATTGTTTATCGCCAATTTTCTGTTATACACAACATCCGCAACGATGCATCCCATTGCCCTGTGTCCGGCATATCCAATGAAAATTATCGCTAATCGGATATTCCGTCCGTTTTGACTTTATCCAAACAGACCGGCGATAATTGGTTATTATGGGCTTGGATCAACTGCCGGCGAGAACAATTAAACCTGAATCCGGTAGTGACCACTCATTTGATAGATCAGTGTTATGATTAATAACAATATCTCGCATTACTTGATTCTCACCTTCTGGGTGAGGTCCCCTACGAAGTGAATTGCATGGTTTTTGTGGCACATGAGTGCATTGTTCGCAACACCTTGCCCTGCGTCCCAAAAACCACACACCTTCGCCCCGTACAATTATCGGATTCGGTTAAAAGGAGCAAACAGTGAAATTTAACATAAAAAGCGGAAATCCGGGGAGACAGCGCGGTGCCTGCGTGGTCGTGGGGGTATTCGAGCCGAATAAATTGACTGAAGCTGCGGAAGCCCTGGACAAGGTCGCTGGTGGTTATATCGGCGGCATATTACGCAGCGGGGATATGAGAGGAAAGGCGGGCTCGACATTGGTACTGCACAATGTGCCCGGCACGCTCTGCGAGCGTGTATTGCTGGTGGGGCTTGGCAAGGAACAGGAGGTCAACGGCAAGGTATATCGGGATGCGGTGCGCGCCGCCTTTAAGGCGTTGCATGAAACGGGTGCCGCCGATGCCACTCTGTTTTTGACTGATGTGCCGGTTAAAGAATGCGACACTGCCTGGAAGGTTTCACAAGCCGCAATTGTGGCAATGGAAAATATCTATCGCTTTGATCGTCTCAAAAGCAAAGCGGAGGGAGCCAAACCGCACCTGCGCAAGGTTACGCTCGGCACGGCCAGTGGAGCGAAGCTTGCCGCCAGCGAGGAAGCCTTGCAACAGGGGCTCGCTATCGCCGACGGCATGAATCTGGCCAAGGATCTCGGTAATCTGGCACCCAACATCTGTACTCCGACCTATCTGGCGGAACAAGCCGCAAGTATAGCCAAGGCCTATAAGCTCAAGGTTACGATCCTGGACCAGAAAGATATGGAAAAGCTCGGCATGGGATCATTGCTGGCTGTCGCACGCGGCAGCCGTCAACCCGCCAAGCTGATCGCATTGGAATACTGGGGTCAGGCGAAAAAACAAAAGCCGGTCGTGCTGGTGGGCAAGGGAATTACGTTCGATACCGGTGGCATCTCATTGAAACCCGCGGCAGAGATGGATGAAATGAAGTATGACATGTGCGGGGCAGCCAGCGTACTGGGTACCATTACAGCAATTGCCCGCATGCATCTTCCCGTCAACGTGGTGGGCATTATTCCCACCACCGAGAACATGCCCGGCGGCAATGCCACCAAACCTGGCGATGTCGTCACCAGCATGTCCGGGCAAACCATAGAAATCCTCAATACCGATGCCGAAGGACGGCTGATTTTATGTGATGCATTAACCTATGCCGAGCGCTATGAGCCCGATACGGTAATAGATATCGCCACTCTTACCGGTGCCTGTGTCATCGCGCTGGGGCATGTGGCATCGGGTCTGCTCAGCACTGATGATAAACTGGCGGAGGAATTGCTGCGGGCCTCCGAGCAAGCGGCGGATCGCGCCTGGCGTCTACCACTATGGGATGATTATCAGGAGCAGTTGAAAAGCAACTTCGCTGACATGGCGAATATAGGTGGACGCGCCGCGGGAACCATTACCGCGGCCTGCTTCCTGGCGCGTTTCACCAAGAAGTATCGATGGGCTCATCTGGATATCGCCGGTACCGCATGGAAATCCGGGAAAGAAAAGGGTGCCACAGGCCGGCCGGTGCCGCTGTTGACACGATTTTTAATCGGTCGGACGGTAACGAAGGCCCGCTAACATCGCTATGACTGAAATCGACTTTTATTCTGGTGGGGGCGATAGATTGCAGACTACCTGCCGCCTCGTCGCCAAGGCGGTACGGCAAGGCCTCAAGCTGATGGTTTATAGTTCTGATGCAGCGATGATCGAGCGGCTCGACAAATTGTTGTGGACTTTCTCCCCGACCGATTTTATCCCGCATTGTCGCACGAGCGACAAGTTGGCAGGGGTAACTCCGGTCGTGCTCGGTCACCAGTGCAGCGAACTGCCACACGATGATGTACTACTCAACCTGGATAGTGAGCACCCACCCTTCTTCAGCCGTTTCCGACGCTTGATCGAAATTACCGGAAACATGCCGGAAGATACGCAGGCCGCACGGCAGCGCTACCGTTTTTATAAAGACCGGGGATATGAAATTCGCCATCACAAGCTCGGAATGGTATAACCCCCTCTTGCATCCCACGACCCTCGTGAATTGCGGAATCCCATGACAGACAGCAGCGAAACCTCGCCGGAAACTGATTACAACGAGATCCTGGAGAAGCTCGACGCGTTGCTGCGCAAGCATCAAGGCGGGCATTCGGCTTTGAATGAAGCGGACGCAAATGCGACCTCTCCAGACCTGATTCTCAGAACCGCATCCGAGGAGCTCTCTCTTGCAGCTTCCGACAATATACCGACGCTTACAGAAGCGGTATTTCTTCCCCCTTCAATGCTGTCGCCTCAGTCTGACATCACATCCTTATTGGAGCAGATTCTGGATTCCGCACTCAAGGATGCGGGAGTCGAACTGGATGCCGGAGCGCGTAACGCATTGATTCAGGCACTGGAATGCCGTCTATTTGGTCTTTGATAAATTCTGTTGCATCAATCCAAAATTTTCCACGACCATTCGTTGCCAGTTTGTCAGAGATGAATCCTGGCGGCCACATTGTGCGTCCAGATCTTCAATTTATAATCGCTAATTTGCCAGCCTCGCCGGTCTGATATCCATGGAACTCGAAAAAAGCTTTGAACCCCGGTCCATTGAAAGCCGTTGGTATTCCCGCTGGGAATCCGCGGGTTATTTTAAGCCCATGCCCGGCGGCACACCCGCTGAAACGACCCCTGCCTACTGCATTATGTTACCGCCGCCCAATGTAACCGGCACGCTGCATATGGGGCATGCTTTCCAGCATACCTTGATGGATGCATTGACACGTTATCACCGCATGTGTGGAGACAATACGTTATGGCAGCCAGGAACGGATCATGCGGGTATTGCCACTCAGATTGTGGTGGAACGTCAATTGGATCAGCAAAATATCAACCGCCGTGACTTGGGGCGTGAAGAATTTCTCAAGCGCGTGTGGCGGTGGAAGGAGGAATCCGGTTCCACCATTACCCGCCAGATGCGGCGGCTGGGGACTTCCTGCGATTGGTCGCGCGAACGTTTCACCATGGACCCGGCGCTATCCCGCGCCGTCACGGAGGTGTTCGTGCGGCTTTATCACGAGGGATTGATTTATCGCGGCAAGCGGCTGGTAAACTGGGACCCGGTGCTGCAAACCGCGGTTTCCGATCTGGAAGTCGTATCAACGGAGGAAGAGGGATCTCTCTGGCATATTCTCTATCCGCTCGAAAATACAAATCCAGGCCCGGATAAACTGGAAGAAGGACTGATTATCGCCACCACACGCCCCGAAACCATGCTGGGCGACATGGCGGTCGCCATACATCCGGACGATGCGCGCTACCGCCATCTGATTGGCCGTCATGTACGTTTGCCACTATGCGAACGAAGCATCCCCGTGATCGCGGACTCCTATGTCGACCCTGAATTCGGCACGGGTTGCGTAAAAATTACCCCCGCACACGATTTCAATGACTATCAGGTGGGGCAGCGGCACAAACTTGTACCGCTCAATATTTTCACGCTGGACGGCAAAATCAACGATTCCGCTCCTGCCGAATATCAAGGGCTGGACCGTTTCGACGCGCGCAAGAGAATTATCGCTGCTCTGGAGAAAAGGGGGCTTCTGCTTGAGACCAAACCGCACAAGCTCATGGTACCGCGTGGCGACCGCACGCACACGGTCATTGAGCCAATGCTCACCGATCAATGGTATGTGGCGATGGAAGGGCTGGCAAAACGCGGTCTGGAAGCGGTAGCGGGCGGTGAGGTGAAATTCACGCCGGAAAATTGGAGTCACGTTTACAACCAGTGGCTCGAAAATATCCAGGACTGGTGCATTTCACGACAATTGTGGTGGGGGCACCGGATTCCCGCGTGGTACGATGAGGATGGCAATATCTTTGTCGCACACAGTCCGGAGGAAGCGCAACGCGAGGCTGGCGAACGCAAGCTCACACAGGACGAGGATGTTCTCGACACCTGGTTCTCGTCCGCGCTATGGCCCTTCTCCACACTCGGCTGGCCTGAAAAAACACCGGAACTCGGAACATTCCTGCCGACTTCAGTGCTTATCACCGGTTTTGACATCATCTTCTTCTGGGTAGCGCGCATGGTCATGATGTCGCTGCATTTCACCGGGAAAGTGCCGTTCAACGAAGTCTATGTAACCGGCTTGATCCGGGATGCCGAAGGCCAAAAGATGAGCAAATCCAAGGGCAATGTGCTGGACCCGCTGGATCTTATCGACGGCATTGCATTGCCGGATCTGATCTCAAAGCGCACTACCGGCCTGATGAATCCCAGGCAGGCTGAATCTATCGAAAAAATCACGCGCAAGCATTTCCCAGACGGCATTCCCGCATTTGGTACCGATGCGCTACGCTTCACTTTTGCCAGTCTCGCTTCTCATGGCCGCGATATCAAATTCGATATGCAGCGCTGCGAAGGCTACCGGAATTTCTGCAATAAACTCTGGAATGCCACGCGTTATGTATTGATGAATTGCAAGGGCAAAGATACGGGCCTGGTCACGGAATTGGCCAATGAGCCGCCATTGGAATATTCGGACGCCGACAGGTGGATCATCAGCCGCCTGCAACAGGCGGAAAGCGCGGTAGAGCAGGCTTTCCGTGACTACCGCTTTGATATCGCAGCACGCGAAATCTACGAATTTGTCTGGGACGAATATTGTGATTGGTATCTTGAACTTGCCAAGGTGCAGTTAAACAGCGACCGCGACGCCATACAACGCGCAACCCGCCGCACCCTCACACGAGTACTGGAAACCACGTTGCGCCTGGCCCATCCCATCATTCCATTCATTACGGAGGAATTGTGGCAGAAAATCGCCCCACTCGCCGGCAAGCAAGGTGCGAGCATCATGCTGCAGCCCTATCCCAAGACCGATCCGGCGAATATCAGTGAAGACGCCATCAAGCATATTCATGCACTCAAGGAGATGATCAATGCCTGCCGCACTTTGCGCGGCGAGATGAATTTATCCCCGGCATTAAGGGTTCCGCTACTGGCTGCGGGGGACCGGCAGACCCTGGCCGCTTTTTCTCCCTACCTGGTGGCGCTGGCCAAACTCTCGGGTGTGGAAATCATGCAGGATGGATTGCCCCATGCCGAAGCACCCGTGGCAATCGTCGGCGAATTCAGGTTAATGCTGAAAATCGAGGTGGACATCGCCGCAGAGCGCGAACGCCTGGCCAGGGAAATGACTCGTATTGAAGGTGAAACCACCAAAGCGCAAATCAAGCTTGCCAACGCCAATTTTGTCGAACGCGCCCCGGCCAAGGTAGTGGAACAGGAAAAAGAACGGCTTGCAACTTTTAATGCGACATTGGAAAAACTCAAGGAACAGCTGCAGAAACTAGACTGAATCACGCTCTCGATCATCCGGCGCTCCGTCACATATGAATCAGCCTGCTTAAGCTGTGGCAACCGCTGATATTCCAGCCCCCCACTGCCGGCTCGCCATTACTGTAAATCATCGTAAAAACTTCAAGTTTTCACTTTTGCTGCGCTATAATCACCGAAACCAACGAATAGATGCTTCTCATTCTCCCCGCCATACCAGGGAGAACCTTATATAAAAAGGGGGAACAATCATAATTGTCCTATTAGGCGGCCCTGGCGCGGGAAAAGGCACGCAGGCCAATTACATTAAGGAACGTTTCGGCATTCCGCAGATTTCGACCGGCGATATGTTGCGCGCCGCGGTCAAGGCAGGCACCATGCTGGGTCTCATGGCAAAGAAAATCATGGATGCGGGCGGACTTGTATCCGATGACATCATAATCAATCTGGTTAAAGAGCGTATCGCGCAGCCGGATTGCAGAAAAGGGTTTCTATTTGACGGGTTCCCCCGTACTATTCCCCAGGCGGATTCGATGAAAGCCGCTGGCGTACCCATCAACTACGTAATTGAAATTGACGTCGCCGACGAGGAGATCATCAGGCGTTTGTCGGGGCGCCGCCTGCATCCGGCCTCGGGCCGTATTTATCATGTGACATTTAATCCACCCAAAACGGACAACAAGGATGATGTGACGGGTGAGCCGCTGATACAGCGTGACGATGATAAGGAAGAGACCGTGCGAAGGCGGCTCGAAATCTATCACACCCAGACTAAACCGTTGGTAGAATACTATTCGAGATGGTCAGCCAGCGGTGGGACGGGTGCCCCCAAGTATGTGAAAATAGCGGGGGTCGGATCGGTTGAAAGTATCCGCGATACCATTTTCGCGTCACTGAAATAACGTCAGTCACGATTCCTGGCGGACTGGGATTATTGATGCCCGCCTTTTAAATTCGCGAACAGAGCAATGCTGCGTCGGCAGAAGATTCTACGCTTTGCCAACGCATTATGGCGCTGCCGGACCTTTAGCGCCGCGGAGCAGCGCGCGCCGTTGTATAGGCGTAAGCCGCAAGAGATTTAAATAATCAGGAGAGAAATATGGCAGCAAAAAATGCTTTTTATGCGCAGTCAGGTGGAGTTACCGCCGTCATCAACGCATCCGCCGCCGGCGTCATCGAGGCCGCACGCCAGCAAAAAGGTAAAATAGGTAAAATTTATGCGGGTCGTAACGGCATTATTGGCGCGCTAACCGAAGATCTAATCGATACCGGCAAAGACTCCATCGCGGCAATCAGGGCGCTGCGTCATACGCCATCAGGCGCATTTGGCTCCTGCCGCTACAAATTAAAGAGCCTTGAAGAGAATCGGCGCGAATACGAGCGTCTGATCGAAGTATTCAAGGCACATAACATCGGCTATTTCTTTTATAACGGCGGCGGTGATTCCGCCGATACCTGTCTCAAGGTATCGCAGTTGGCCGACACGCTTGGCTATCCTATCCAGGCCATTCATGTTCCAAAAACAGTGGATAACGATCTCCCCATCACAGACTGCTGCCCCGGCTTTGGCTCGGTGGCAAAATACATCGCCGTATCCACGCTTGAAGCGAGCTTCGATGTAGCCAGTATGTCGAAGACATCGACCAAGGTATTCGTGCTGGAAGTGATGGGGCGTCATGCCGGATGGATCGCGGCGGCGGGTGGCTTGGCATCCAGTAAGGATTGTGAGATTCCTGTTGTTATTCTGTTTCCCGAAATCTCGTTCGATAGATCGAAATTTCTCGCCAAGGTGGATAGTTACGTCAAGAAATTTGGCTACTGCTCGGTAGTGGTATCTGAAGGGGTAAAAGGAGAGGATGGCAAATTTCTCTCCGACCAGGGAGTGCGCGATGCTTTCGGTCACGCTCAACTGGGCGGGGTCGCACCCGTCGTGGCAAACATCGTCAGAGATGGTCTGGGACTCAAATATCATTGGGGTGTGGCGGACTATCTGCAACGCGCCGCTCGTCATATCGCGTCGAAAACCGATGTGGAGCAAGCTTACGCGATGGGCAAGGCGGCTGTCGAATTTGCCGTCAAAGGCCATAACTCGGTAATGCCCACGATTGAGCGCCTCTCCAGCAAGCCTTACCGGTGGAAAGTCGGCATGGCTCAGCTCAGCAAAGTCGCCAACGTTGAAAAAATGATGCCCAAGAATTTTATCAGCAAGGATGGTTTTGGCATCACTGACAAATGCAGGGAGTATCTTGCGCCTCTTATCAAGGGTGAAGACTATCCACCTTATAAGGAAGGTTTACCTAACTACGTACGCCTGAAAAATGTGGCGGTAGCAAAAAAATTGAGCGATTTTACAATTTGAATGTTTCCAGTGGAACCAATGGGAAACAGTTAATCGGCATTCATAACTCTATTTTTATTTAGGAATAAGCACTTAATGCGGAATTACGGGATCGGAATTTCGTATGTGTTTTCAGCTGGTCTGACTTTAACTGGAGATTTTAATGGCTAATGGTTTAATCATCGCAGTCGGTTGTGCGATGGCGGCACTTGTATACGGAGTGATTTCGATAAAATGGATTGTGGGTCTGCCCACCGGCAATGAGCGCATGCGCGACATTGCCGCTGCGATTCAACAAGGAGCTTCCGCGTACCTGAATCGCCAATACACCACCATCAGCATCGTCGGCGTTATCCTGCTGATGGCCATCTTTTTGGCTCTGGGTTGGCAGACCGCTGTCGGCTTCGCACTCGGTGCTTTTCTGTCAGGATTAACCGGTTATATTGGCATGAACGTGTCTGTGCGTGCCAACGTACGTACCGCACAAGCCGCCACGCAGGGGCTCAACGCCGCGCTGGATGTGGCTTTCAAGGGCGGCGCGATAACCGGCATGCTGGTGGTGGGCTTGGGTTTGCTTGGAGTGGCCGGGTACTTCGCCGTGCTTATCGGCATGGGCGCCACTGAATCGGAAGCCACGCATGCGCTGGTGGGCGTTGCCTTCGGTAGTTCGCTGATTTCCATTTTTGCCCGTCTCGGCGGCGGCATATTCACCAAGGGTGCCGACGTCGGCGCCGACCTCGTGGGGAAGGTTGAAGCCGGTATTCCGGAGGATGATCCACGCAACCCGGCGGTTATCGCCGACAACGTGGGTGACAATGTGGGTGACTGCGCCGGCATGGCAGCCGATCTGTTCGAAACCTATGCCGTGACGATTATCGCCACCATGCTGTTGGGTGGCCTGCTCATCACCAATGCCGGTCCGAATGCGGCGCTCTACCCGCTGGTGCTGGGAGGAGTTTCCATTATCGCATCCATCATCGGCTGCTATTTCGTCAAGGCACGTGAAGGCGGAAAGATCATGAATGCGCTTTATCGTGGCTTGGCGGTGGCGGGCGGACTGGCGGCAGTATCATATTATCCCATCACGACCATCATGCTCGGTGATGGTGTAATGATCGAGGGCAAGCTGGTTACTTCGATGAACCTGTATCTGGCCGCATTGATAGGGCTGGCGCTGACCGCCGCCATGGTATGGATTACCGAGTATTACACCTCCACCGAATATACGCCGGTTCAGCATATCGCGGAAGCATCCAGCACCGGTCATGGCACCAATGTCATCGCCGGTCTGGGTGTGTCCATGAAATCCACTGCCGCGCCGGTGCTGGTCGTTTGTCTTTCTATCTGGGGTACATTCGAACTGGCGGGCCTGTATGGGATTGCTGTTGCGGCGACTTCGATGCTGTCGATGGCGGGGATCATCGTGGCGCTGGACGCTTACGGTCCCATCACCGACAATGCCGGCGGTATCGCGGAAATGGCCGGCTTGCCACCGGAGGTGCGCAATATCACCGATCCGCTTGACGCAGTGGGTAACACCACCAAGGCGGTAACCAAAGGGTATGCCATCGGCTCCGCCGGTCTGGCCGCGCTGGTGCTGTTTGCCGACTATACCCATGCGCTTACGAGTGGTGGTAAATCGGTTAGCTTTGATTTATCCGATCACATGGTGATCATTGGCCTGTTTCTGGGTGGCATGGTTCCCTACCTGTTCGGTGCCATGGCGATGGAGGCGGTCGGCCGCGCTGCCGGTTCAGTGGTGGTGGAAGTGCGCCGCCAATTCAAGGAGATTCCCGGCATCATGGAAGGTACCGCCAAACCGGATTATTCCAGGGCGGTGGACATGGTAACCAAGGCCGCGATCAAGGAAATGATTTTGCCCTCATTGCTGCCCGTGGCAGTACCCCTCATCGTTGGTCTCATGCTGGGCCCCGTGGCTCTGGGCGGAGTACTGATTGGCGCCATCATTACCGGTATTTTCGTGGCAATCTCCATGACCGCGGGTGGCGGAGCCTGGGATAACGCGAAGAAATATATTGAAGATGGCCACTTCGGCGGCAAGGGTTCGGAGGCGCACAAGGCCGCCGTAACCGGTGACACCGTTGGCGACCCCTATAAAGACACCGCCGGCCCTGCGATCAATCCGCTCATCAAGATCATGAATATCGTCGCATTATTGATTGTACCGCTGATATAACTTGCATTGTTTTCACGAAGCACGCCCGATAATTCCGGCGTGCTTTGTTTTTGCTGCAATTGCGGGTAGCCGCCGCACTTACCATCTATTTTTCATCTACCGGGCCACTTTTATGGATAATAGAATTACCCTTACCCTCGACGACGCCAAAAAGATCGCCGCTGCCGCGGAAACAGAAGCCCGGCGCAATGACTGGCCGGTTGTGATTGCTATTGTCGACGACGGCGGTCACCTTCTTCATCTCTCACGTCTTGACCATACCCAGTTCGGCAGCATCGAAGTGGCAATACAGAAAGCCCGCGCCGCCATTGCCTTTCGCCGTCCCACCAAGGTATGGGAAGAACACGTCACCGAAGGACGCATCCGTTATCTCGGCTTACCTGGAACCCTGCCCATCGAAGGTGGTTTACCCATCACGATGAACGGTCAATTCATTGGCGCTGTGGGAGTCAGCGGTGTGAGATCCAATCAAGATGCGCAAATTGCACAGGCGGGGATGGACGCACTGTTGAAATCCGGTTGAGATATTCATCAACATCATTCCAAGCTTATCCACTGATAACGCCATCCCTCTCGGACCACCCCTAACTCAACGAAGACTCCGCCCGCCTTTATCGAAATACCGGTATTTTCGGGTGATGCGGATGGCGGTTGGCCTACCCCATGTTCGCCGCGTGCCAGATCCATAGACCAGGCCCATAGACTTCTTCTTCCAATCGGCAAGCCGTCCCGCAATCCGCCTCACCGCCATCTCGCATCCCCATGGATCGCCTGGGTAAGTAAATATTTGCATGTCACTTAACCATACTGATATTATGGTTATGCTTCTAACTTGAATGTACTCTTTATAAGTGTGTCAATTTGAGAAGGAGAAATGGCGATGAAAACGGATAAAACGTTGGTAACCCTCATAGTATTGGTTCTCGGCCTGATATCGCTCTTCGGAATTCTAAACAGGTGGTTCATTGTAATGTAGTTCTTATATGACTTTGGGGCTTGGACGATAGTTATTTGGTGCTGAAATTTTCACATGAAATTATTTATTTTTTCATCGTAAAATTTCTATCGCTTAGACAACCTCTGTCGTATCTTGGGCAAGTAGGGAAAATTGCCAGCCGAGATAATGGCTACCGCCTTTAATGCGGCGGGGTGGTGTTGCTACGTTCTTTAGTGGCAATGGCCGGTTTTCACCGGTCTGCCCAAAACAATAGCATACCGCTGCAATTCGCATGAGTCATACGCTATTGTCGCCCTTCCTTGAACTACTTTAGCTCGACTGGGAAGCTTCCCTGCGCGCAACGCCCTCTCACTTTTTTCATTTCTCTACCCAGCCGGCGGCCAAGTTAAGGTAGGATTGCACAAGCTCAATGAAATGCAGTTTTTCCCTTCATCCTTGGATTTAGATGAATTCCCCGGACCTTCAGCAAAAAACCTTCCTGCTCATGTTGATCGCCGTCTCCCTGGCGTTCGGATGGATATTGCTGCCCTTCTTCGGTGCGGTATTCTGGGGGTCCGTTCTAGCCATAATATTTACGCCGTTTTATCGTCGGCTGCTCGTCCTCATGCGCCAGCGCCAGAATCTTGCGGCGCTCACTACCCTGCTGCTTTGTCTGATTATGGTGATTTTTCCGTTCACATTGATTACGGCTTCGCTGCTGCGGGAGGGCGTCACCATCTATCAGCGTATCCAGTCGGGAGAACTGAATTTCGGTGCCTATTTTCAGCAAATCATGGGTGCATTGCCATCATGGATGATCAATTTCCTGGATAGCGTGGGACTCACGAGTATTTCCGGGATGAAGGATATGTTATCGAATGGCGCGTTGCAGGGAAGCCAGCTCATTGCAACGGAGGCGCTCAACATGGGGCAGAATACGTTTGAATTCTTCATCAGTTTCGGCATTATGCTGTATCTGCTATTTTTCCTGTTGAGAGACGGTGCCGTTCTGTCGGCGAGGATCAAGCAAGCGATTCCGCTAAGCGTAGAACACAAGCGGCATTTATTCAGCAAATTCACCACCGTCGTTCGTGCCACGGTGAAGGGCAATATTGCCGTGGCCGCGATGCAAGGCACCCTGGGCGGTGTAATATTCTCGTTTCTGGGTATACAAGGAGCCTTGCTATGGGGTTTTGTGATGGCTTTCTTATCTTTGTTGCCCGCGGTGGGTGCCGGGCTGATCTGGGCACCGGTGGCAATCTATTTTCTGCTCACCGGAGCCCTGTGGCAGGGCATAACCCTCATCGCCTTTGGCGTGCTGGTGATTGGAATGGTCGATAATGTTCTCCGGCCCATACTTGTCGGCAAGGATACGCAGATACCCGATTATGTGGTCCTTATCTCGACACTCGGGGGTATGGTCATTTTTGGTCTGAACGGTTTCGTCATTGGTCCGGTGATTGCGGCACTATTCATCGCCGTATGGGATCTCTTTTCTGCAACGAAGGAAGCGCCAAGAGATTGATCTCAGATCCGGTGGTTGACCCGCTCATTCTTCAATTTAGCATTATCCTTTCATGGAGGATTTTATGTGTGGCATAGTCCTCAGCCAAGACCGGACACTTGCTTGATTTAGGAGGGGCAGAATAACTGCCGGTATATCGGGAATTGTTCATATCATTTCAGAATTTCATCTGACGCCGGATTACCCAGGCAAAAAGACGAGCGCCGAACAACCACCGGGCGGCTACGGCCATCTTCGCATCCAAGGGTAGGGCATGCCGCACCGGCGGACTGGAGTTTTTAGTGGCATCAAGTACCGCCTGCGCAATGATTTCTGGACCCGGTGATGTGGGTTCGTTAACCAGAAGCGCATAAAGGCCTGTAATAATTTTCTGATAAGCAGTCGGATGTGCGACAGTTTTGAGTAGTTCCAATTGCTTGGGTACAAACTCGGTCTTGATCAAACCTGGCGCAATAAGCACGACATCGATCCCGAACTCCATCACCTCGCCTCGCACGGCATCGGTCAATGCTTCTATAGCATGCTTGGATGCCGCATACCAGCCAAACCCCGGCGTTGATATCTTGCCCATGACCGATGTAATGTTTACGATGCGCCCTGACTTCTGCTCCCGCATATGCGGCAAGACCGCCTGCATGAATCTCACGTACCCGAAAACATTAACCTCGAACTGTCGATGGGCCGCTTCCATCGAAACACACTCGATGGCGCCCAATTGACCATAACCTGCATTATTCACCAATACGTCAATCCGACCCTTGGTCGATATGACGTGATTTACCGTCCTGCAAATGGCGTCTTCATCGATAACATCCAGCTCGATGGGTTCAATGTCATCGGAACGTATCTGTTCCAGCCTGTCCATGCGCCGGGCCGCGGCGAACACATAATAGCCATTTTCCGCAAGAAGCAATGCCGTAGCTCGGCCGATACCGCTGGACGCGCCGGTGACCAATGCGATTCGCTGAGTCATGTTTTCACTCCTATTATTGTCATCAAGTTAATTTTTTCTACATAATAAGCGAGTATCGGGTCACAACGAAAGTCAAACCATGGGCATGTGCATAAGGAGAGAGATATGAAAACTACGTTGATCACAGGCGCCAATCGCGGGATTGGTCTGGAATTTTCTAGACAATATGCCGTGGATGGCTGGCGTGTTTTCGCTTGCACTCGTCATCCGGAGAAATCCGATGCGCTCAATACATTGGCGGCTGAATTTCCTCAGCAGATCACCGTGCACAAACTTGATGTAGGGGACCATGCGCAGATTGAGAAATTGGCGCGATCACTCGTTAACGAATCCATCGACCTGCTCCTTAATAATGCCGGTATCTATACATCCTGTCACAAGGATGACAACATCGATCAGGAAGCATGGATGCACGCATTTCTCGTCAATACTATAGCCCCGCTAAAAATGGCTCAAGCATTTGCTCCCCAAATCGCCCGCGGCAGTCAAAAAAAGATCATCACCCTCAGCAGTAAAATGGGCAGTATTGCGGACAACAGCGGTGGCGGCAGTTATATTTACCGCTCAAGCAAGGCGGCGGTAAATATGGTGGTAAAGAGCCTGGCCATCGATCTCAAATCAGCCGGTGTCACTGCGGTAGTATTGCATCCTGGATGGGTAAAGACCGATATGGGCGGCCTGAATGCATTGATCTCCACGGAACAAAGCGTCTCCGGCATGCGACATGTCATCAGTCAACTCACTCGGGCTGATTCAGGAAAATTCATTGCTTATGACGGTCAAACGATTCCATGGTAGGCATGGCCGGCTTGTCCATGCCGATACTTTCCAAATGAAAGAGGAAACGGCTGCCCGCGATAGTCGGGTTGGTCGAGCTTACTCGACCACTACCGCAGTTCCGCTGGCGGAAACCATTAGCATGCCGTTTTCCTTACCCATTATCTCGTAATCGATATCGATGCCTATCACCGCATTTGCGCCGAGATCCTGGGCGCGCTGACGTAGTTCTTCAAGCGCGATTTCGCGGGCTCGCTGAAGCTCCTTCTCATAGGTTGCGGAGCGTCCTCCCACCAGATCCCGGATTCCCGCGAAAAGATCCTTGAACAGATTGGCACCAAGGATTGCTTCGCCAGCGATGACACCACAATATCGGGTGATACGCTTCCCTTCTATGCTCGGTGTCGTTGTAAGTTGCATATATTTCCCCCAATAATATTTTGAAAGGTGATGATCAACAGATCATCAGAATTGCAGGTCGGGTAGCAAGCGCAACCCGATTGGATTTGCCGGCCGTTTAAGCGGCAGGTCCTATGGTGCCCCTCCTCCCGATCCTCCTCCTTTGGGCGGTCTCTTGCGAAGCTTTTTCGGCGGCCTTTTATTCTGCACCCCATCGCGCAGCTTAAACTGATCGGGGGGCGCGGCGGCTGGGCGCCGGTTACCTCGCTCTGAAGATATTGCTCGATTGACGGGAGTCAGCGTGATTTCGAGTTCATTAATCTCGTCCCACTGGGCTTCCGTACGTTGTCGCTCGGGTATCGCGAGAAGCTCTTGCAAGCGGTGACGAGAGGAGATTGGTTGAGGTTTATCCATGGTATATTAATGCAAACCTTCACTGATAATTATTATCATTTATAATGGGTGATTGTGACCTGTCCTGCTACTTATATCCGGAGTAAATAAAAAATGTCGAGATCTTGCATCGATCGCTATCTTACCGCAATGTTTTGCTGTGTCACTCTGTTTGGCGCCAGTGTATCTCACGCGGAGCAAGTTGTTGTGTATTCGGCACGGATCGAGCAACTCATCAAGCCGATGTTTGATGCTTTTACCAAAGAAACCGGTATCGACGTGAAATTCGTTACCGATAAGGAAGGCGCATTGCTCGCGCGCCTGAAGGCGGAAGGAAAGAATACCCCCGCCGACATGCTGATCACTACGGATGCGGGTAATTTATGGGAAGCTGCGCGGGAAGGATTATTGAAACCCATAGAGTCAGAAACACTAGAAGCCAACATTCCCGCTTATCTGCGAGATCCCCAGAAACAGTGGTTTGGTCTGTCGGTGCGCGCCCGCACCATTATTTACAATACACAAAAAGTGAAACCTGCCGACCTTTCTACCTACGAAGCGCTGGCCGAACCCCAGTGGAAAGGACGCTTGTGTCTACGCACTTCCAAGAAAGTATACAACCAGTCGCTGGTGGCAATGATGATCGCTGAATCAGGCGAGGCGAAGGCCGAGCAAATCGTAAAAGGCTGGGTCGCCAATTTAGCTACCGATCCCTTGTCCGATGACACCAAGGCGATGGAATTCGTCGCCGCCGGGAAATGTGACGTTACCCTGGCCAACACCTATTATTATGGCCGCCTGATGGAAAAGAATCCCACATTGCCTTTGGCGATTTTCTGGCCCAATCAGGCGGGCAGCGGAGTTCATGTGAACATCTCGGGAGCTGGCGTTACCCGTTATGCCCATAATGGACCCGCCGCGATCAAATTGCTTGAGTTCCTTTCATCGGAAAAAGCCCAAAATCTGTTTGCCGATATCAATATGGAGTACCCCGCGAATCCCAAGGTAAAAACCGATCCTGCCGTTGCGGCCTGGGGCAACTTCAAACAAAACCCGGTAAATGTGACCAAAGCCGGTGAATTGCAAGCAGAGGCGGTGAAACTGATGGACCGGTCCGGTTATCGATAAGGCATAAGGGGTGAAAGGTAGTACGCTGAACTCAACGGTAAACAATACTACCACGAGATACGGGTTTTCCGGATTTTTAAGCTCCACTTATCGCTCCTCATCAGGCTGGCGTCTAATCCCTTTCCTGATGGCTGCGCTCGTGCTGATCCCTGTTGGCACCGTCATCTCATCATTTTTTGCGCCCGCCAGCGATATCTGGCAGCATCTGGTCGAAACGACGCTGGCCAGTCTGTTGGTTAATACATTTTGGCTCGTCCTGGGCGTAGCATCCGGCACCGTGCTGTTGGGGGTCAGCCTGGCATGGTTTACCGCGGTGTGTGAATTTCCGGGGCGAAAGTTCTTTTCCTGGGCGCTATTACTGCCGCTCGCCATCCCCGCATATGTCACCGCATTCGTTGCGTTGGGGTTGTTCGATTACACTGGCCCGGTACAAACTACGCTACGCGCCTGGCTGGGACCGGAACTCTCATGGTTTCCCAACGTGCGCGGCAGGATGGGCGTCATTACTGTCATGATTCTGGCATTTTATCCCTATGTCTATTTGCTCGCGCGCAATGCCTTCCTCACCCAGGGTAGGCGGTCGCTGGAGGCTGCTCAATCGTTGGGCTTTAATCGCACGCAAGGGTTTCTCAAGGTGGCACTGCCCATGGCCCGACCGTGGATAGCAGGAGGTGTAATGCTGGCGCTTATGGAAACCCTGGCGGACTTTGGTACGGTAGCGGTGTTCAATTACGATACCTTCACCACCGCCATTTACAAGGCCTGGTTCGGAATGTTTTCCCTGGCAGCTGCCTCGCAACTTGCCTCGTTACTGATTGTGATCGTCTTTGCGATGATCATCGTGGAGCAACGATTCCGCTCGCGTATGCGCTATGCTGAAACCAGGCAAAGTGGGCGAGTTAATCGTATCCCACTCACCGGCTGGCGCTCATGGCTGCTGGTCTTTTTTGCCTCCGGCACGTTGTTCCTTTCGTTCCTGTTGCCGGTTACGCAGCTAGGCGTTTGGGCGGCAGATGTTTTCGCTCAGGACTTCGACCAGCGCTACCTGGAATTTCTCGGGCATTCACTGCTGCTGTCCTCACTCGCTGCCCTGCTTACCTGTTCCGTCGCGCTGCTTATGGTATATGCGGCACGCCGTCACCCCGATCCGGCTACTCATGCCGCAGTGCGCATCGCCACGATTGGTTACGCCCTCCCTGGCGCCGTTTTGGCGGTAGGAATTTTCGTCCCGGTCGCCTGGCTGGATAACTGGCTGAGCGAGTTGGCCATGCAATTCTTTAATATAGAAACCGGGCTATTGATCCAGGGCACCCTCTTCACCATGCTGATCGCTTATATTACGCGTTTTCTTGCGGTCAGTCATAGTCCAATAGACAGCGCCATGCAACGTATCACCGGCAGCATCGATGAAGCCGCGATGGGACTTGGTTTGAATGGATGGACGATGCTGCGGCGCGTACATTTACCGATACTGAAAGGTGGAATATTTACCGCTGCCGCCCTGGTATTCGTGGATGTGATGAAAGAGATGCCCATTACCTTGATGACCCGGCCTTTCGGCTGGGACACGCTGGCGGTGAGAATTTTCGAGATGACTTCGGAAGGGGCATGGGAGCAGGCCGCGTTACCTGCAGTGGCGCTCGTGCTGGCGGGTCTGCTGCCGATAATATTGCTCGTGCGGCAAACAGAGAAATAAATACCTTTGTCATGAACGCACTGCTTGAGCTCAGGGATATCCGGCATGCCTACGGCAAACAAGTCGTCGTAAACGATTTATCGCTCACGCTGAGGAAAGGGCAAATCGGCTGCCTGCTGGGACCAAGCGGGTGCGGTAAAACAACCGTGTTGCGCTGCATCGCCGGATTCGAGCCCATCTCGGCTGGAGAAATCCTGGTTAATAGCGTAATCGTAAGCAATGCTGGCTTTTGTATGCCACCGGAACGGCGGCATATCGGCATGGTATTTCAGGATTATGCGCTGTTTCCCCATCTGACCGTCGCGGCCAATATCGGTTTTGGTCTCCACCGCATGCAGAAAACCGGTCGCGACTCGCGCATCGCCGAATTGCTGCAAACCGTGGGGCTCATCGATGCGGCGGCAAAATACCCGCACGAACTTTCCGGTGGCCAGCAGCAACGCGTGGCATTGGCGCGCGCCCTGGCCCCGCGCCCTGACTTGTTGCTGCTGGACGAGCCCTTCTCCAATCTTGATGTCACGTTGCGCGAGCGTTTGAGCCTGGAAGTACGCGATATCCTCAAGAGCCAGAACGCCACGGCTATGTTAGTGACCCACGATCAGGACGAGGCATTTGCCATTGCGGATGAAATTGGCGTCATGCATCGCGGTGAAATCCAGCAATGGGATACGGCCTATAATCTCTATCACAAACCTTCCAACCGTTTCGTCGCAAATTTTATCGGGCAGGGTGTATTCCTTTCAGGCAAGATACTTGACCCGCGCCATGTGGAGATAGAGCTGGGGATTTTGACGGGGCAGTTCCAGCATGAATGTAAACCGGATTGCCAACTCTGTGTAAAGGGCCATCCCGTCGATGTATTGATACGTCCGGATGACATCGTGCACGATGATACCAGTCCCATTCAAGCGGCAGTCGTACATAAGGCTTTCCGCGGTGCGGATATTTTGTACACGCTTCGCCTGCCCGGTGGCAGCACCGCGCTATCGCTGGTACCCAGCCACCACAATCATGCCATCGGTGAAAAAATAGGCATCAGACTGGAAGCCGATCACGTGGTTGCATTCAGCCAGTCTGCATCGTAATCCCGCAATCCAGACGGGCCTGCAAAAGATTTATGTAGATAATTGAAATTAACCCCGAGAGGAGGATCAGAACATGTCCGACCCCGCCATACAGGACCGCGCCGCCGGCGCCATCATGGGCGCCTTTATCGGGGATGCCTTAGGCCTCGGGCCTCACTGGTACTACGACCTGGCGGTGCTCCGCCACGACTACGGCGACTGGATCACGACCTATGCCGATCCCAAGCCCGGGCGCTACCATAGCGAGCTCAAAGCGGGCCAGCTCTCTCAGAGCGGCATCATTCTCCGGCTCATGCTTTGTTCACTCATCGAGCGCGGCGGCTATGATGAAGCGGATTTCTGCCGGCGCATGGATGAGGAAATCTTCCCGTTGCTCAACGGCATGCCCGTAAACGGCCCGGGCGGATATACCCAGCAGTCGATCCGCGACGCTTGGCGCAAGCGCATCCAGCGGAACCTGCCTTGGGGACAAGTAGGTGGGCAGGCCGACACCACCGAAGCGATAGGACGGACGCTCGCCCTGGCGGTTCGCTATGCTTTCCAGCCGCAGGAACTGGCAGCCGCCATCTCCAGCAATACGCGGCTTACCCAGATCGACGATACCGTGGTTACCCTGACTGTCGCGTATGGGGCGGTATTGGGCCTCCTGGTGCAAGGGCACAAGCTCAACAAGAGCCTTTCCGGCAAGCTCATGCGGTTGGCAAGAGCGGGAAAACTGCCATTCCATACGATGGCGCATACAGACATGCAGCCGCCTCAGGAGGACCTTCCGCGGGAAAGCGGATATTTCGTCTCTCCGGATGCCCTGCTCACGCCTTCCTATGTAGCCGCGGCCGCATTGGACCCCGAGATCCGTATAGAGCCTGCATGGAAAGTCTCTGTCGTGTATGGCATGACTTGCGCCATTTATCACCAGCTTCCCGCAGCCTACCATCTCACTAGCCGCTTTCCGGATGATTTTGAATCGGCTGTGCTCCACGCCATCAATGGCGGTGGCGAGAATCAAGCCCGCGCTATTTTGACCGGTGCGCTCGTCGGAGCCCAAGTCGGGTTATCGGGAATACCCCGGCACTTTCTGGATGGCCTGGACGAAGCAGAAACGCTTCAGCGATTTGCGATGGAGCTGGCCTCGCGGGTAGGCGCTTCAATCGCCGGCGGACATGTTAACTAGCTTCTGCAAGCACGCGTAACGAGGAGTATCGAAGGAGCGCTGTCTTGCAAGCTCATTTGCACGGTAAATCCCCGTTGAACCAGGGATTCCGTGCTGGCCGTATCCTCTCTACAGCATTGAATACATGGAGATTGGTGTTTCACGCTCGCAATGCGCCGTGTGTCGCAACGGCCTGAATAAATCTGGGGGATGTCATCAAAGATCTCCATCCAACCGGGCGAGTACCCCGGATGGCAGCCACAGCTTCACACCCGGGCACTTACGATCGCTCACCGAATAACCGTACCGGATGGGGTTTGAACCATCTTCAGTAGGGTTTGGTTCCATAGTACGAATGGATCGTGTCTTGCCAAGTGGGATCCGCCATATCCGGCCAGCTGTCTTTATCGAATCCGGGGGCAGATTCGAGGCTCTTCTTATCCGCATTAAGCAGGAAGCGCTTGTTCACGGTATCGAGTTTCAACGCACTCCAGGGCACGGCAAACAGCTTATCGGCAATGCCGAGAAAACCGCCAAAAGATAACACTGCATAAGCGACTCTCCCGCTGTTCACGTCCAGCATAATTTCCTTGATATCGCCCAAGTCCTCATCCTTATGATTGTAGACATCATTTCCGACGAGCGTGTCAGCGCCCATTAATCGAGGCCCAGGGCCTTTTTCATCGTAGTTTTTGTACATACCGTAGGTATCGCGATCTTCATAACTCATGTTTGTCTCCTGCGAAGGTAAATTTAAGAAATTCTCGTTACTGCTGTCCGCCCAGAGAAGCTATTCGTTCAAGGGCGGAACCAACCGGGATATATATATTGAAGAAGAGTTTCGGTTCTTTTAATCCTCTACTAATACTTTTTTACGCTCGACCATTTCGAGGCCAACCTCCTCAAGATCCATATCCGACTTTTTCACCTTGGGAAACATTTCATTCTGCTCTTCTTCCACATGATGGTTAATATACTCACGCAGCACGGTGACGACAGCGTCATACATCGGATCCGAGGCTGCCATGGATTGGATTTGTGAGATCAGGTCCTTAGCCGATCCATGTTCCACCATCGCCTCATTCATCAACTCATCATCATCAATGGCTTCACGCACTGCAGGATAGAATATTTCCTCCTCCAACTGCGCATGCACGGTCAATTCTTTACAGATCTGGGCCGCAAGTTCTTCCTTTCCCCCCTCATCATTCTTTTTGCAGAGTTTTTCAAACTCCTTGAATAATTTCTTGACCTTATTGTGATCCTCGGTCAGGAGTTTGATCGCATCATTTTTCGTCGTACGTGTGGCTGTGCTACGCATGGTTGTCTTTCCTGAGGTGGTGCTTCCGGTCGTGGGCATGATTCATTCTCCTATAATATTAAAAATAAATGCTTCAGCTGCGGCTTCAAGGATCAGTGCGATACGAAAATAGTTTCTCAACACCGAGCGGGTGATAATGTAATAGTTGACTCAGGACGTCCGTGCGATGGCAGACACTCAAATAAAAGATTTACGGCTTTGAAGCGCTGCCCTGCCAGGGGCAATGAAATCTGTTTCATTCCGAATGTATTTGATGTGTGTGAACTTGGCTCGCCCCGTTGATAGCATTGCGCGGGGTAGCTCCCTTTCCGGAAAAATTCTCAACGAACGGGCAGAATTCCTGGCGGATCTGCGAAAAGGCAACTATGGAATGAACGAATATGAAACTGAAGGCTTATGAGGAGAGCAGGGATACGGGAGATAACCGGAAAAGATAATGCCGAGAGGGCCGTATCCTGTACGTCTGTTCTTTCAGAAAAACGACTGGCAGCACATCGTCAAGAATAGAAATGCGTTGCCGATGCCATGGCACGGGGAGGAATGTTTATTGCGAACCGGAATTCCGTGCCGCACGAATCTCTTCCGCCAATTGCCATACGGACATGGCGTAATGTACGCTGCGATTGTAGCGCGTGATAACGAAGAAATTGTTAAAACCCAGCCAATACTCGTTTCCATTGTTATTCGCCAGCTCGACCAGCGTGACCGGACGGTCGCGGGGAATATCCGCCCGCGTCATGACACCCAGTTTCCGCATTTCTTGCAATGTATACAGTGGCTTGCTTCCTGAGAATAAAGCATTGCGATAATTCTCGCCATTCACCAGGGCAGGAACTGCCACCGTCTGCCCTGCCTCCCAGCCGAAGCTCTTCAGATAATTCGCGACACTGCCTATTGCGTCCGCCATGCTTCCGGATAAATCGATTCTACCGTCACCGTCAAAATCCACCGCGTAACGCCGATAGCTGCTGGGCATGAATTGTGGAATACCAATCGCGCCTGCATAGGAGCCCCTGATATTAAGCACGTCCGCACCTTGCTCACGTCCCATCAGCAGATACTGCTCCAACTCGTCCCGAAAAAATCCGGCGCGTTTCGGATAGTCGAATGCCAGTGTCGTCAATGCATCCAGTACACGGTGTTTACCGGTCTGAGCGCCATAAATGGTTTCCACACCCATCACCGCAGTGATGATTTCCTCGGGAATACCAAATTCCCTGTGCGCCCGCTCCAGCGTTCCGGCATGGCTGTTCCAGAAATCAACGCCGCCCGCAATCCGCCGTGGGTTGACAAAAATAGGACGAAATTCATACCATGGTCTGGAAGTTGCCGGGCGTGAAATTGCATCAATGATGGCGGGCTGAAACCGCGCCGCACCAAGAATACTCTCAAGCCCGGCCTGCTCGAATCCATGCCGTGCCACCATCTCACCGATAAAGGTTTCTATCTCCGGACGCAACGGCTCGGCCATGGCTGGTGCGCTCCCAGCGATTGAAAGAAACCCGAACGCATACAATAGCAGTCGCATGATTATCCCGCCATCCAACAACAATCGTTTATTGATACTTGCGAATAACTTGGAGGTTTCATTGATCCCATCCGTTGGGCTCTATCCTTCACCGCCCCACTCCCGCCATCCCCTTAACAACGGGAAATACAACCCTCGCCTCACCCGCCCCTCAGTGCTTATGCGCATAAGTCCTGCATAGCAATCCAATTGAAGCCGATAGCGCTCCTGCTCACGATCAAGAAATCCTTCCACATCGGCACCCTCATGGCTGCTTGTCTTGTAATCCACAACCCAGCGCTGACCCTCCGCATCAAGAAAGGTGCGATCGATAATGAGATCCCTGTGCTCGCCCGCCATAACTGTTGTCATGCGCAATTCGTTGTAGGCATCCTGCTGCGGTCCAAGCAACCATTGCCCGCGCTTATCGGTCACCGCGTGGGCGAGTGCCATTATTACGCGTCCGACGGCTGTATGGGTATCGCTGCCATTGCGATCCATACCGCATGCAATCAACTGACGTTTGAAAGTATCCCGCAGAATCTGAATCCGCGCCATACTCCAATTCTCCACTCCATCCTCGGCGATACGGCGCAGCCAGCGGTGCACGATAGTTCCAATATGGCGAGCCGTTTCACCCGCCCATGAATACTCGATATCGCCGCTCACCGGCGTCATTTCCCGCTGCGCGTTCCACCGCACCGATGGCGGCGCGGCTGGCAACGCCCAGTTGGAAACAAGACGATGTAACGATTGGTCGACGGAGGGCTTTTTCTCTTTCCTATTTTCTTCTCCCTCTGCGACCGAACCCATATCCGAAGCTATTATTTGTGCTGCTGCATCTGCGTAAGCTGGCCGGACCACAGGCCAAATCTTGTTCAGCAATGTTTTGCCGGCGGGAGGCTTTAGTTTGAAACCCCCTCCACCATCGTAAACAACACCCGTGCTGCCAAGCAAATGCAGGCGCTGTCTGGCGCGCGTCGCAGCAACATAAAGCAGCCGCTCATCCTCAAAACACTCCTTCTCACCATCGAGTTTTTCCAACCAGGAATAGATGCGATCAGCGTCCGCATTCGTTTCCTGAATGGGTGCAAGCAATAAATCGCTTCCTTCATTTGACTCCCCCGCGAACAGTTTGATACGCGGCTGTTCCATCCATAGAAACAACTGCTTGTTGCTGATACGCGGCAATCGGCCGAGACCGGGTATGATTACGCAGTCGAACTCAAGTCCCTTGGCCTTGTGGATGGTCATGATCTGCAGCGTATCGTCGGCTTTCAGGTCAGGTAACGCATAGAGCTTGGCAAGTCCTTCTTCCAAGGTGGAAAGTACAGGAACACTTCCACCCTCCTCATGCGCTTCAAGATAATCAAGATAGACCACAGCGTCTTCCAGATCTGTCGCATCTTCGATACATCCAGGACCTCCCAGCGCAAGCCATGCCGCCTCCACGGTCAACCGGAGCGATTGACGGCAACGATTGTCCATGCAATTCCTCAGCACGTCGCGCGCACGCAGCAACCGGGCGCAGCCATCGGAGGAAAGTGCCGCCATACACGCATCGTCATTGAACAACTCCCATATCGTTCGATTATTTGCCTTGATGCTTCGTCTCCCTTTCTCAACATCGGGCGGATCGCCCGCGTTGTCAGGAATAGCGGCTGCGCCTGCCGAAATAAGCGCATGGATATCCGCAAGTGTAAGGCCGCACCATGGCGCGCGCAGCAGTGCAAGCCATGCCAGGCGATCCGCCGGATGCACCAGCGCGCGCGTCAGTGCCAGCAAATCCTGTACCACTGGCCGGAAGCCCAACCCCTCGATTTCGATCGCCCGGAACCTGATTCCAGCTTCCTTGAGCCTGGGCACGATCTGGTGAAGATGATTGCGGTTGCGCACTAGAATTGCCGTGGTGGCAGACGGATCATCACGCCGCACCTGCATGACGATTTCCACCACCTTCGCCGCCTCGGCTGGGTGGTCATTATTGAAAAACGGATGTACGCTGACTGCCGCACCGGCAAGCATGCCATGCGTCGCCATCGATGGCGTATAGGGAACCGCACCGAGCGCGATATTCTCCTGCTGCGGCATTACCTGGTCGAAAGCATGGTTGACCCAATCCACGATACCGCGTTGCGACCGGAAATTACTGGAAAGAGAAACGGGATGCAGGATAACGTTGCCGATCCCCGCCGCACGGGCACGCAAGAATAATCCAACCTCCGCCTCGCGAAAACGATAGATGGACTGCATCGGATCTCCGACCACCAGCACACTGCGGCCGTCTCCCGGTTCCCATCCGGCGGTGAGTTTGGTGACCAGTTCATATTGACTGATCGATGTATCCTGGAACTCGTCTATCAATAGATGCCGAATGCGATAGTCGAGCGCAAGTGCAAGATCAGTGGGCGCCTCCGGCTCGCCAAGCGCACGCAAGGCGCCTTGCGCGACTTCCGTGAAATCCACCTTGTTATGCGACTGGAATACGAGCTTGAGTTGTCCGGCGGCGCGCAGCAGCAACCGCGTGATCGCGCCGAGCACTTCCCATTGCTTTTCGGTGTAAGCCGGTGGCGGCAAGAGACGAATATCACGTAACGCATGGCGCAATGCCTCCCCATCATCGGCCACAAGCCGACCCATCAACACAAGCGCCCTTTCTTTCCATAACCTTGCGATTGCTTTTTCGGCTTGGGTGCCGCCGGGCGGAAAGCCATCGCTGACCGTGTGTTGCTTCCGCCAGGCCCCCTCTTTTGTGAGTAACAGATCGGCAATGGCAATCCAGACGGCAACATCCCGTTCGTCATCGCCGGGCAGCTCAACGCCTGCATTGAGCCCCTCAAACGGTGCAAATGACGGTTTCCCTCCCCCAAGGGCTAAATTACCGGCGGCATACTGCGCCAGTCCCGCCAATTCACTTTGTGCCGAGACCGGATAGCGTCCGCATAAACCACAGAGGCGCTTCAGCACCGCGTGGCGCGTATTCTTCAATGCCGCCTCCAGTTCATCGCGATCCTTGCCATGAACATGGCGTAACCAATGGTCGCGGCGCGCCAGCATTTCGGCAAGCAGGCTTTCGACGCGAGCCACGTCGTTGTCGAGATGTTCCAGCAGGTGCTGGATGTCCTGCGCCACCGCGTCGTCGCCTTCCATCAGACCAATGGCTGCGCGCGCGGCTTCGAGATATAAATCGGATGCGTCCTCGATTGTTTCCGGTTGCGCACCGAATTCCGATAGTATCGGCATCTGGCGCGTTAGCGACGCGCACAACGAATCGAGCGTTTGAATGCGCAACCGCCCCGGATTCTCGATGATATGCCAGGCAGCGTGTTTATCTCGCCGCAAGACGGCATCGGCAAGTTCGCGGGTGAGTTTTTCGTGTGCGGTTTCAGCGGTTTTGGCGGGATCGGATGTGTTGTCGCTCCCCACAAGCGCCCCAACCACCCGTTCGCGCATCTCCGCCGCAGCTTTGCGGGTAAACGTAATCGCAACGATCTCTTCCGGCTCATCGGCACACGCAAGCAGCGCGAGGTAACGCTGAATCAGAAGTCCGGTTTTACCGGAACCGGCAGGCGCCTGAACGATAAAGGAATATTCAGGATTGAGCACACGCCGGCGCTCGGCGAGATCGGGAGTGTCGGGCACAATCGGGGCGGCGCTCACTCTTCATCCTCCTGCCCGGTAAATAGGGTCTCCATTCGCTCATCAATACGGCAGATGGATCGCAAATCACAATTACGGCACGTATGCGGAAATTCCCTGGGATCAACCTGGGCATCACCGCTGGAAAAACTGATTGCGATACGAGTAAGATCGGTGCGCCAGGCGCCAACCAGCTCCTCCCATGAACGGTAACGATTACCCAGGCGCGACTCGGGCAGCATCTTCACGCCAGGCAGCACATCGCTATCGCGTACAAGGGCAGCGAATCGCGTGTCGCCCATCTTGACCTGCGCGAATGCCACCGCGACGGCAGCCGGCTCGGCGGCGACGAGATACAGCGGCAGTTGCGGCTCCTCTGGGCGAGCGCCAAGCATGGCATTCACGGATGGCGCCCGAGTCTTGTAATCGATGATGATGCGGCGTCCGTCGCCGAATTCGTCTACGCGGTCCAGACATGTCGACAACCGGAGCCCCCCGATGTCGATGCTGCGCTTGTCTTCAATCGCGATGACTGTGTAACCGCCACGCGCTTTCTCTTCGTCAAGCCATGCACGCGCCAGCCGCACCAGGCGCCGGCGCTCAATTTCCGCGAAACGCCCCAAAAGCGTGTCTGGGCGTTCCCGCTGAACGCGCGCGATCGCCTTATCCGCGGCGTGCATGAGCAATGATTCAAGACTGTCATCGCTGATGGTATCCAGCCTACTTTTGGTCTTGAGTTCGTTCCATACCTGTGCGAGCACATGGTGCACCAACGTACCGCGCTCCATTGCATCAAGCCCCGTATGAGGAGTTCTCATACTTTCGGCGCCGAATCGATGCATTGCCAACGCGCGGAATGGACAAGCGGCATGATCTCTTATCACCGCCGTGCCGCCGCTGACGTCACTGTTCATTCCGGTAAGCGCCAGGTCAATTGCCGGTGCCTTGTCGTCAGTGATGCGCTCAAGCCGGCCCGCATTATGAATCAGATCACGGTGGCTGGCGTAAACAGGCAATACAAGTTCGCGGACAGCGATGTTTGCGATCATCGGACTGGGTGCAAGTTCACGGGTATCGTGATCATCGCCGTGTCGCGAATGACTGAGAATGATCTCATCCGCGCTCGACAGCCACGCGTCAGTAAAGCGCTGCGCGAGTTCCATTGACGCGACCGCCGAGCCCCGTGGCAAACTCGCGGCCCGCTGTAGCTCAATCGGCAGAAACGGACTCGGACTTGGTTGCAATGGCCATATGTCATTGGACAACCCCATGACCCAAAGATAATCGAACCCCATGCCCGCGGCCTCGAGCACGCCAAGTATCTGGATCGGAACGTCTGGTGTCCTGGGCTGGAACTGCGTTTCCGCAGCCATGCGGCGGAGACGCGATACCCCGTCGCTATATCCCATGCGTGACACTACGCTGCCGAGCGTGGCAAAGTCGGCAAGAACTTCATGCCATTTTTCCAGTATCTGATACTCGGATGAGTCTAGGACACGCTCGCCAGGAAAACCGGCAATCCGCAGGGCTTCGGAAACCACTCTCGCCCATGCTGAGGGGGTTTGTAGACGGGATAGCGCTGCCTTGCGGAATTCAGCAAGAGCCGCCAACCGTTGTACCAGGATCGGGCAGTTTGCTTCGCCTTCGTCACGTTCAATCAGGAGGAGCAGCCGTTCGAGTGTAATCATAGGCTCGGCGCGCTTGCGCAACTGTGCATCGAGTTGCGCGCGAGCGACCATTTCACTCTCAGCCCCGTCCAGGAAGGGCGAACGGAGTAAAAGGCTGACGTGCGCAAACTCCATTTCCCGCCCGCTGAGGTCGAGTATCAGGAAAGCTGCGCTTACAAGTGGATAAGCACTCAGAGCCATGCCAAGCGATACGTTAAAGGGCAGCATGCGTCTGGCGGTGCCTGGCAGCGATTGCTGGACATCCGGTTCCATCACGGAACTAAAAATACGCGTGATTGCGCTGCGATACTTCGAAAACTCCGGAACGACAACACCAATGCGGGCGGTACCATCAGCCTCGATTCGCGCCCGCGCCCACACCGCCGCACGACGAATCTCGTCATCGCTGTTGTCACATACCACGCGCCCCGCATTGCCGCTGCGCAGCTGAAGCTGCGGCTTCACCCGCATCACTTCGCAACCCGCCTTCTCAAGTTTAATCAGTAACGCCGCCTGCTGCGGTGTGACGATATCAAAACCGTAGCAAGCCAAGCGCTTCGGTTTGCTGACCACCGCATATTCGCATAATTCGCTTACCAGGTCGCAAAGACGCGTACGATCAATCTGTTGCGCCCGACGGGTTGTTTTCTCATAGCATTGGGACCAATCCTGAAATGCCTTGCAATCTTCATTGAGGGAGAAATTCTTGAGCAATGGAACGAGTTGCCACGCATTGGCAAGCTGCCACGCTTCGCGCGCAAGCCGCGCGGCTGCTCCGATGGCAAGCAAGTCTCCGCCGGTATCTGAACGGCGAATGGCATCTTCCCACAGGATCTGTTCCTGAGCGGGGGTGAGGAGCACCGGTAATTCAGGCGCCTGCCCGGAATAAAACGCCTCTTCGTAGAGACGTTCAATGAATGTGGAAAACGGGAGGATATCCGCGGCATGCCAGGCCGCAATTCCCCGGGCGGCCTGGCATTCGTCGAACTCGCGTTTAAGCGCGATCGCGAGGCGTCGATTGGGAGTAATTACCGTAAGGCCGGCTTTCAGGCCTACGGCGAGATCCGCGAAAATGTTGCTGAGAGGAGCTTGTGGAAAATTCAGAATGGGAAACATGCGCGGTGACAAGCTACCGCTGCCGGATCAGCGTTCCAGTTTATCCAGCTTATCCGTTACCTTTGCCCAATCATCGGCATCGGCCAAGGCATCTTTCTTTTCAATGATGGGTTTCCAGTCTTTTGATAACTCGGAGTTAAGTGTTATGAAATGCTGTTGATCCGTCGGCACATCATCCTCGGCGAAAATCGCTTCCACCGGACACTCAGCCACACATAGTGTGCAATCTATACACTCGTCCGGATCGATCACCAGAAAATTAGGCCCCTCGCGAAAGCAGTCCACCGGGCACACATCTACGCAATCAGTGTATTTGCATTTGATACAGCTTTCAGTTACCACATAAGTCATGACGAGTCCTTGCTTGTCTCTTTGAGAATCCGCGATTTTACCAGAAATTTTGCGGACACCACTAAACTCTATTACCCGGTTGTGCGAGGATAGCCACGCCATTATCAGGGGTTTAAACACCGGTGTGATTCGCTCAGGCGCAAGCGGCAAAAATGGGTGCAAGCTGACCAGCACTCGCATAGGTCCGGAGCGCGGCCCAATGGATTATCCGGGCTTAACCCCACCCCTTCCGTTACCGGGTAATCCGTCGGGCCTGCTCTTTTTCGTATTGAACTCCAAAGTAATAATCAATTCCCCAACACTGAGCGGCCACTCCAGCATCAGTGTCACAGCCTGCATGATTTTTTCGAATCCGCCTTCTGATTGTGATACGGAATAATGAGGCTGTGCACGTAATGCCGCTGGAGATGAGATATTTAGCACAATACTTCCACCCAGTTCATCGTCATCCAGCGTCAAGCGGGTCATAGTGGACAATTCAAGCAATTGGCCGAATCCGCCGGGAATCTGACCCTCATGGATGTAGCGGCCACCCCAACCATCGCAACTTGGCATGGCGAGATTGATCTCGGTGCTGAATATCCCCTCCACTTCACCGGCAAAACGGTATGACACAAGCAGCCGGTTATCTGTAAGGTTAAAACTTTTTTTAATATGCAGCGGAAACACATCCGCCCGGAAGCATGTTCCATCGACAGCAGACGACTCATGCCGGTAACTCACAAACACACCATTCAAACGATCCACAAAAAGCCCTCGCGCATGATCGTCAGCTTCCATATCAATCGTTTCTATCTTATGCTTGAAACTGATCCGGTCATGTGCCGAGGCGATTCCCGTACCGTTGTGTTCGCGTGCGCCATGCCCGCTCCGATGAATTCTATGATGATAATGTTCAGCCTGCCGCTGTAACGTATCGCCAAAATTATGCCGCAATGCATACGAATCAAGTTCATAAATGGCGCCGCCGTCATCCAGCTTCAGCACTGCCTGGATCAAACCATTCTGTAAATATATTTCCTCCGTTCCGTCAAGATCGGTATCTTCCACGAAACGTGCGGGGCGTGGTGCGCACGCATCGAGCATCGCTTCCAGTTCGACGATCGCTTTATAAACTGCACGCCGCAGATGGGGTAGATACAATCCCCCAAACAAACCATGCCAATAGGCATCGTTAGCCTGGGCCTCATAGAGTCTTTGTTTCATTGCGGCGTCCCTCTTCCCCTCCGGCAAGGCAGCCAGCCGCGCGGAAAGACCCAGCATGCGTTTATGCATCCAGTTGGATTCGGGATAACGGGACAGGAAATTTTTCCAGATGCCCCCACGCAGGAATGCCTTGTGACGCTCATACCAGCCTGCGGTTTTAGCTTGTTGTATCAGACCGGCATAGATATTGGCGGGTTGGGCGGGCAATGTCCACTCGTTCATTTCGATATATGAAGTGGTGGGCAAATAAATGATACCGCGGGTTCTTCCCCCGCTATGATAGTTACGATAATGCTGGGTACGAATCCTGGAGGATGCCAGCACCCCCTGAATGAATTTATCGAGCCAGCCCTTTTCATATACCCATTGATACGTTTCCGGCCAGATACCGAACTTTTCGATATCATCAAAATAAATCGCCGCATTACCGCCGCCCGCTGTGTTTTCAGCGAGCGACTCGATATACGCCACGACTTCGTTGGCCGGTGAAAACGGCAGCTTGTAACGCAAGGATTCCGAGATGGGAAAGAGATCAAGCTTACGCCCATCTTCTTCAGTGGTGAAATAGCCGTCCAATTCTGTTGCGGCTTTACCTGCGCAGAGAAAATGATAATCATCCACGATCACATAGCGGATGCCGCAATCGGCCAGAGCCGGCACCACCGTCGCCTCCCAGACGCGCTCTGTCAGCCACGCGCCTTGAGGACGGTGCCCAAGTTTCATTTCCAGTTTATCCGAGAAGGTCTAAATCTGGCCGATGCGATCCCGGTTGGGAATCGCCGCCAATACGGGCTCCGTGTCACCGGCGCCGAATAGCTCAACCTGTCCGCGCATCACCATTTCCCGCAACAACGCCATATCCTCTGGATAACTGTCAATCAGATAGTCCAATAGCCAACCGGAGATATGCATTGCAAAGCAAAAATCAGGATAACGATAGAGCACACGCAAAAAAGGTTGATAACAGCGCAGATGCGCGTCAGCGAGCACTTCTGGGAAATTGCCGACAGGCTGGTGGGCATGAACACCGAAAAGCAGGGAGATGGGTTGGGGCATCGAGTTATCCTCGGGAGAAATATTTCGCCACGGACTTATACGGATGCTTGCGTGCGTACTGCGCCGCTACTTAGTGCTCTTACTGTATGTATAAATATCCTGCTGCCGGAACATCCGTTCTTGCCAGGTCCCGCCACCGAAATCGCTTCAGTAAGGAAGCGCCGCATTTGAGGCGGAAAGTTTGCGATAACCTATCTCAAGAAGCGCGTCGCATTGTGCCGCCAGACTCGGGAGCACCGCCCCCATGACTGATGGGTTCGAGTACGGTTTTTGGCGTTGGCAGTTTTAGCAGACCATAAAGATTGGCCAGGTTTTCGCGAAATAACTGATCGAAGCTCGATACCACATAAGGCGGATTATAATCGCCTAACCACCAGAACCAGTCGGAACTTTCGCAGGAAGCCAGCTGCCGCTCGGCTTTGAGCATTTCTTCATCGGTCAATCGTCCGCTTTGCATTACCAGGTCGTAGCTATGCTTGGCTGCACACAACAGATCCCAGGCGTAATTCTTATCACGGTCGCCGATCCATGTGGAGAACGTGCCATATACCCAGCTACCGGCAGCCAATACCGGCAGATCGGTCGCGTCAATGTGCTTCATCGATGCAATATAGTCATGATAAGTGGTGACTTGAATCGAGGCATGGTTTTCAAGTATCCCATACAGATCATTAAGAAAATAGTATCCATTGTACGGGTAGTACTCCCACGCATTTTCGCCGTCCAGAATCACGCTTACCACCGGATTCTCTCCGGGCAGCGCATTACGGCCGATATCTTCAAGGGAGTGCACCAAATGCTCGGCGGCATCGCGTCCGAACCATTTCGCATACTCGAAGCCGATCATGTCCGATAACTTCTCATCGCGGAAGAAGCAGGTAACGCTGTCGGTTTTACCTCGTACCCGGTAGGGACGATAGAGATAACGTCCTCGGTCTGGTAGATGCTGGTTTTCATATGAATGGCGCAAGCTATTGGCCAGCACGGCTTCGCCACTGGCGGTCCATTGACAACCATGTTCCGCCAGGATTTCCAGGAACGGCGCGGATACGGCGCCTTCCGCCGGCCACACGCCCCCGGGGCGTATGCCGAAGCGCCGCGTATGACTTTCGATGGCCGAGGCCAGATGAACCGCGACGCGCCCCCTCCCTCCAGGGTAAGCCGGCTCCGCTGGCAGATTCTCATGGGGCATGCTGTCGCGAGCGGAGGAGAAATCGATCAGCAGTGGAGCGAGCGGATGGTAATGCGGCGTAGTGGACAACTCGATCTGACCCGACTCGGCCAGCTTGCGGTAGCGCGGAATCAACTCCTGTATCAATTTCCCAATAAGATCGAGCAATTGCATCCGGTCAGCATGGCTGAAACCCCCGCCTTGCGTCATCAATCGCACCACGGTCTCATTGGTTCTGCGCACGCTCTCCCCGGTCCACGCCAGGTGATACCATACCAGCAGGTCCGCCAGATACTGGGCGGAAAGATAGGCCAGCTCAGCCTCTCCGTGTCCCCGCAACGTTTCATGCATATCATACAGACGCTTATATGCCGGATACGGCTGCATCATCGTTACATGATTGCTGCGAAAACAACTATCGAATACACGCAGGCGATCACTGGCGGAGACTTGCTCCAGGTCAGGCGTCGCCAGCAAACGCAACAGCGGGTCCCGTATATCTCCCATGGCGAACTGTGCGGCATAGTCCTCCAGTTGATCCAGCAGCACCGGCACAAAATTTACAACCGCCTTCATTAAAGGATGCGCCTCGAGATGCGATACCATATCGGTGTAATCTTTGATGGCGTGCAGATACACCCACGGCAGCATGAATTCGCCCGTCTCGTAATTGCGATAATCCGGCTGATGCATGTGCCACAGCAGGACAAAATTTATTGGTTGCATTTCGATATAGACCTGATTCGACAGCTTACGTGCCATAAATTATTCATAATTTCCATTCCTGATTTCTTGAGGAATCCCAGCATAGGTCCTGTCGTGCGCGTGTTACCGAAAAACTTGGGACTTATTCAGGATTTCTCTGGCATTATCTCCTGGTTACCTGACATGATGTATTCTTTGGTTAAGCATTTCGGAGGTAATCAATGTGACGCCATTTTCGGTGACATGAAATCGCTTACGATCCTCTTCCGGGTCGAATCCCGCCATCAAACCCGGTGGAATCATACAATTCTTGTCCACTATTACCCGCCTCAGGCTCACGTTACGGCCGATATCCACATTGGGTAGAATTACCGAATCCTCGATGCTGCTGTAGCTGCGTACCTGAACATTGGAAAATAATAGCGAGCGTCGCACCGTCGAGCCGCTGATAATGCACCCGCCCGAAACCATCGAATCGAGCGCCTGACCTCTCCGATCATCATCATCAAATACAAATTTAGCGGGGGGCAACTGTTCCTGATGAGTCCAGATCGGCCAATCCTCATCATACAAATTGAGATCCGGCGTCACATGAGTAAGATCAAGATTGGCTTCCCAGTAAGCATCGATGGTGCCCACGTCCCGCCAGTAAGGCACGCCGGATGCCACGTTGACGCAACTGTCAAAAAAACGGTGGGCGAATACCCGGTGACGAGGCACGAGGTACGGAATCAGGTCTTTGCCAAAATCATGGGACGAGCGCCGTTCATCATGGTCGTGAATCAATTGCTCAAAAAGAAACGAGGCATTGAACACATAAATACCCATGCTCGCAAGCACTTGTCCAGGTTGCCCCGGAATGTGCGTGGGGTCCGCGGGTTTTTCCGCAAAGCTGGTGACGCGCCAATCGTCGTTAATACTCATGACGCCGAATGCGCCCGCTTCAGCCGCCGGAATGTCGATACACGCCACTGTCATGTCTGCGGCCTTCTCCACATGATCCGCCAGCAATTTGCTATAGTCCATCTTGTAAACATGATCACCCCCCAGGATCAGCACATACTGAGGATCGTGCCGGCGGAGGATATCGATATTCTGGTACACGGCGTCGGCGGTTCCCTGGTACCAGGTTTCCTCGATCCGCTGCTGAGCCGGCAGCAGCTCGACGAATTCCTTAAAGCGCCCGTCGAGAAAACCCCATCCGTGCTGGATATGGCTGATAAGACTCTGCGCCTTGTACTGAGTGGCGACGCCAATCCGGCGAATACCGGAGTTAACGCAGTTTGAGAGGGGAAAATCAATGATGCGGAATTTGCCGCCAAAAGGCACGGCGGGTTTGGCGCGCCAATCGGTAAGCTGCCGCAAACGGCTACCCCGCCCCCCCGCCAATATCAACGCGATTGAATTACGCGTAACCTGGCTATGAAAACGCAAATCCGCTTCTTGTGTCATCGGATAGTCCTCCGCATGTTTTTATACCGGATGTTCCATAAATCCGCGTAATACAGGGCCTTGTTTTTCTGGGATATCTTGTAAAGGCCGGCGTTGCTATTCATGCGCCCGACTGAACAAAACTTCCACACGAAACCAATACAGCGAGAACACGCGTAATGGAACATCTGCATTATGTTTATACCACTTCTTTTCCGCCTATGCACCTATTGCGATGGCGAAGCTTATCGTAGTGTTAAATCCAGATAATTCATATGGCGGCTCTGTGGGGCCTCCCAAGTGCTGGCGGTCAATTTCGGGCATTTTAGCGCGCCTCAGCAGAACCGCCTCTCGCAACCCGCCTCGCCATTCTCTCTCGTCCGAATGGATTATCTGGGTTTACCGATCTAAATCCATAGCCACGTCAAGCAAGCTATAATCCCGGCATGAATCCAAATCTTATGAAATCCGGCATTCCCTACAGGAACAACCCGATGCTGGACATCCTATTGGCCGCGCGGCTGCATGATCCTTTCGCCTATCTCGGCGCTCGCAAGGAGCGGGACTACAGCCTGGTGCGCGCGTTTTATCCCTATGCAGCGAATGTGTGGGTCAACATAGCAGGCGAATTCGAGCCAATGGTCCGAGTCCACCCCGCTGGCGTTTTCGAATGGCACGGCCCAGCCTTGCCGCAGATGCCTTATCTCTTGCGTATCGAGGACGGTAGCGCAGCGCCTGAAAGAATAGTATACGAAACCTATGATGCCTATGCTTTTCCGCCGCAAATTTCCGATCATGATTTGTATCTGTTCAACGAAGGCCGGCTACGGCAAGCTTATCGCACGTTGGGTTCGCATGCTATGGAAATCAAAGGTATTGCCGGCGTACTTTTCTCTGTATGGGCACCCAACGCGGAGCGTGTCAGTGTAGTGGGAAGCTTCAACCGGTGGGATGGGCGAGTTCATCCGATGTCGGTTCATGGCTCCAGCGGAGTATGGGAACTATTCATTCCAGGTCTTCCCCCGGGATCACTCTACAAATATGAGATACGTAATCGCAACAGTGGTGAAATTCTTCTCAAAACAGATCCTTATGCCACGCAGTACGAGTTACGTCCAAATAATGCCGCATGCACGCCTAATAAGGGTGAAATAGGCTGGCACGATTCTGGGTGGATAGCAGATCGTGCGGCATGGGATTGGCTGCGGGCACCATTGAATATTTATGAAATTCACGCGGGATCTTGGAAACGGCATCCGGACGGACGCTTTTATACTTATCGGGAACTTGGCCGGTACCTGGTTCCTTATATCCGCGAGATGGGCTACACCCATATCGAATTGCTGCCCGTTTCCGAGCATCCGCTCGACGAATCATGGGGATATCAGACAACAGGTTATTTCGCCGCTACCAGCCGCTATGGTTCACCGGATGATTTAAAATTTTTTGTCGATACCTGTCATCAAGCAGGCATCGGTGTTTTGCTCGACTGGGTGCCGGCGCACTTTCCGCAAGACGCATTCGCCCTATCCCGATTTGATGGCACCGCTCTGTACGAACATGAAGATCCGCGTGTGGGCCTGCATCAGGATTGGGGCACCTATATTTTTAATTTCGGACGCAACGAAGTGAAATCGTTTCTATTATCCAGCGCCCATTACTGGCTGTCGGAATTTCATTTTGACGGATTGCGGGTGGATGCCGTTGCGTCGATGCTCTACCTGGACTATTCCCGCCGTCCGGGTGAATGGCTGCCCAATAGATATGGCGGCAGGGAGAATTTGGAGGCTATCGATTTCCTGCGTGAACTGAACATTATGGTGCACGAAGAGTTTCCGGGTGCCTTGACACTTGCCGAGGAATCCACCGCATGGCCAGCCGTATCCCGGCCTACCTATGTTGGCGGGCTGGGATTCTCAATGAAATGGAACATGGGCTGGATGAACGATACCCTTTCTTATATGCTCGAGAATCCGGTCCATCGGCGATTTCATCATGACAGGCTTACTTTCGGTCAGTTGTATGCATACACCGAAAATTTCGTGCTGCCGCTTTCACATGATGAAGTCGTGCATGGCAAGGGCTCGCTGCTAAGCAAAATGCCGGGTGACGCGTGGCAGCAGTTCGCAAATCTGCGCCTGTTATTTACTTATCAAATGACCTATCCCGGCAAAAAGCTCAATTTTATGGGGAACGAATTTGCACAGGGGCGCGAATGGAATTCCAGCCGGGAACTGGACTGGTATCAGTCAAGTTATCCACAGCATAGCGGCGTCCAGGCGGCATTGCGCGATCTCAACCATCTGTACGCCAATATTCCCGCGTTGCATCAGCTCGATTTCTCACCGGAGGGTTTTGCCTGGATAGATTGCCACGACGCCGATAACTCCGTTATCAGTTATATCCGGCGCGCATGCGATGGTTCACCCGTGCTGGTCATTCTTAATTTTACACCGGTCCCGCGAATAGGCTACCGCATTGGCGCCCCTTCCCCAGGACCCTATCATGAGATATTCAATAGCGATTCTTCACACTATGGTGGCGGTAATGTGGGCAACATGGGGGAAATCGATACATTAGGCCAGCCATGGATGGGGCTGCCGGATTCCGTTATTATTACGCTGCCACCGCTCGCGGGAATTATCCTTTCGCTTGAGCCCAGATAATCCGTTAGGAAGCGAGAGGTGCGAGACGGGTTGCAGGGCAGTCTTGCCGGTCGGGAGAAGTCCCAGAGCTTGGTCGTAGTCCCATGGACGCCGCGCAAGCGGCGAGAATGACCGAAAACTCGTACCCTATAGCGGGGAAGCTCGGGCAACGCAAACCGTGGCTGATTGTGGAGCCCCAAGCCAAAGGCCGGAAGCGAGGGATTTCGATCTGGACCGGTTAAGAACGTGACAGTATTCCGGACACAGCCGTGAAGCGCTCTCAGCCTCCCTCGCAGCCGCAAAAATCGCACCGTCAGGAATACAATGTTTTGCGTGGCGGATCATGCCCCGACGCAAAACAGGTAAGGCTTGAACCTAAATCCGGTTGATCAAGGACCCACTCATGTCGCCTGTTCCATCAAATTTACCTCCCGGCGTTCTGTTCATAACACCGGAAGTCTATCCTCTACTCAAAACCGGTGGACTGGGTGATGTGAGCGCGGCATTGCCGGCGGCATTGCGGGAGCTGAAAGTGGACGCCCGCCTGCTTATCCCGGGCTATCCTCAAGTACTGGATGGACTCAAACACAAACGTAAAATTGCGGAGTTCGCCGCTCAGCCGCCATTCCCGGCCTCGCTACTGCTATCCGCCAGATTACCGTTGAGGGCGTCTGCGAGTGTTCCCGTATTTATCATCGACTGCCCCAGTCTTTACCGGCGTGAAGGGAACCCTTATGTGAATGCGGCGGGTCATAATTGGCCCGATAATGCATTGCGTTTCGGTCTTCTTTCAAAAATTGGCGCAATTCTGGCGAGCGATGCCAGCCCACTTCCCTGGCGCCCACAGGTCGTTCACTGCAATGATTGGCAAAGCGGTCTCGTGCCGGCATATCTGAATTTTCATCCTGGCGAAAAAGCGGCTTCCCTGATGGCGATCCATAATCTTGCTTTCCAAGGAATATTTCCTGCAGACACGGTTGCTCAATTGGGATTGCCCGCCGCCAGCTTCCACATAAATGGGGCCGAATATTATGGCGGCATGTCGTTTCTCAAGGCTGGGCTCTATTATTCCGATCACATCGCGACCGTGAGTCCCACCTATGCCAGGGAAATTCAGGAGGAATCCCTGGGTTTTGGCATGCAGGGTTTACTGTCGGCACGCAGCAAGCATATCAGCGGCATCGTCAATGGCATCGATACCATCGAATGGGATCCTTCCACCGATCCCAATCTTTCGCGAAATTACAGCGCCAATAAACTCGCGGCCAAAGCCGCCAATAAACAGGCACTTCAGCAGTTGCTGGGATTGGCCGTCGATCCCCGCATTCCGCTGTTCGGAGCTGTAAGCCGACTCACTTACCAGAAAGGCTACGATCTGTTACTTGAGGTAGCGGCGCAATTGACCGGACTGCCGGCGCAACTGGCAGTTCTGGGTAGTGGTGAGGTCAAGCTGGAACAGGCATTGACGGCGTTGGCGAGAAACCATCCCGGAAAAATCGCCATACATATCGGATTTGATGAAAAGCTTTCACACTTGATCGAAGCCGGAGCGGATAGCTTTCTGATGCCCTCCCGTTTCGAGCCCTGCGGCTTGAATCAGATGTACAGCCAACGCTATGGGACGCCCCCGCTGGTACATGCGACAGGGGGACTTGTAGACACGGTGGTCGATTGCACACCCGCAACCCTTGCTGATGGAAGCGCTAGCGGTTTCCTGTTTTTCGATATGACCGCCGATAGCTTTCTCGGTGCTATCCAGCGGGTCACCGTCGCCTACAATAATAAACCTGTCTGGCGCCGCTTAATGAAAAACGGCATGGCCAAAGATTTCAGCTGGCGCTCCAGCGCCGACGCCTACCGGAGAATCTACTTGTCGCTGCGATCTTGATTGAACCCAAATCCGGTGGTTGGCCGCCGCGCATTAACCAAAATAATCCATGGGGACGCAAAATGATGGCAAGCCGGGTTACGGTGTTCGCAACGCTTGAATGGGAATAGTCGTTCCACATCGTTGCGCCTTGTTCCGCATCCCGAAAACCGCACACTTTACCTCATCCAACTATCGGATCTAGGCCGTGGCGTCGATTATAGCCAGACCATCATGCCCATTTCAAAGGGATGCGTCAGCAATGGGTGGGACGGATAAACGCGTATGTAATATTCCAGTTTTCCGCATAAATCCGGAGTAAGATTCAGCGTGAACTGATACTCACCCGATTCCTCAATACCGGAAAACTCGAACGCAAAGTGTTTGAAATCGCATAGCTTGCTTTTCTTGAGTTGACGGCAAATCAGCAACTCCACCACTACGTCCTCAGGCTGCAAACCGTTCAGTCTCACCGCTACATCGAAATGCAGCGCATCGCCAAAACTAATGCGCTTCCCCGGCGTGTCCAATCGGCGTATTGATACGCCATGCCACGCCTTTCTCACAAAAGCTTTCCACACGGCAATTTTTTTTGCGCCGCTGAAATCTTTATCGGCGTACAGCGCACCCTGCCTGCTGGCTGGCACATAAAAATTTTTGGCATACTCGCTGACCATGCGTGCGGCATTGTATCTTGGCAGCAGCGACATCATCGAGTTTTTGGCCATTTTCACCCACCCTGGCGAATAACCGAATTTATCGCGGTTGTAATAGAGCGGCACCACATGGTCTTGCAGGGTTTCGTAGAAATCCCTGCTTTCTTCCTTGTCGCGTAACGATGGCGCCATATTCTCCGGCCCCGGCTTGATGGCCCAGCCATTCTTACCGTTATAACCTTCTCCCCACCAACCGTCGAGGACACTCAGATTGATTGTGCCGTTTATACCCGCTTTCATACCCGAGGTGCCACTGGCTTCCAGAGGATATACCGGGCTGTTAAGCCACACATCCACTCCCGCCACCAACCGGCGGGCAAGACGGAGATCGTAGCCCTCGACCAGAAGAAGCTGCCCCTCGAATTCAGGACGCTGCGCAATCTGGCTGACACGCCGGATCAAGTCCTGTCCTGGCACATCGGCGGGATGTGCCTTGCCCGCAAAAATCATCACCACCGGGCGTTCTTGATGAATCACAATTCTTCGCAACCAGTCAAGATCTTCGAACAGCAATGCAGCGCGTTTATAAGTGGCGAAACGGCGGGCAAAGCCGAGTGTCAGGATATTTGGATTAATGGGGTCGGTGAATCTGAGCAGGCGATCGAGATGCGCTTCAGAACCGTGATTGCGCGAATTCTGCAACGCAAGACGGGCACGTATGCCATAGAGCATTTGCGATTTCAGCGTTTGCCGTACGCTCCAGAACAAATGATCAGGGATACCCTCTATACGTGACCAATATTCAGGATCGGTAATATTGGTGCGCCACTCGTAACCGAGATAGCGATCGAACAGATCGGACCATTCCTGCGCCAGAAAGGTTGGCACATGAACGCCGTTTGTGATGTACGCCATCGGATTTTCTTCCGGCTCGATCTGAGCCCATAAATCTTTGCAGATGTGCGCCGATACGTTGCCATGTATCTTGCTTACGCCATTGTGAAAGCGTGAACCGTGAATGGCGAGGGCCGTCATGTTGAAATCGTTGCTGCCTGGCACATGTCCCAGCGAAATAAGCTCCTCGCGGCTTATCTTGAGATTCTGGCAAAATCCCTCGAAATATGTTGATATCACATCATGGCTGAAATAATCATGTCCCGCCGGAACCGCAGTATGGGTAGTGAACACCGTATTTGCCGCAACCGCCTCCAGCGCGCCAGCGAAATCCAGACCGTGCTTCACCAAATCACGCATGCGCTCCAGCATCATGAATGCCGCGTGCCCCTCGTTGATATGCCATACCGTCGGGGTGATCCCGATTTCCCGTAGCGCACGGGCGCCGCCCACGCCAAGAATGATCTCCTGCTCGATGCGCATGATTCTGTCGCCACCGTAGAGTTGATGGGTGATATCACGGTCTCCCATTGAATTCTCCGGTAGATCGGTATCCAGCAAATAGAGTACTACGTGACCGATTTTTGCCCGCCAGACCTTCACGACCACCTTGCGATGCGGCAATTCCACCTCGATGCGCGCTTCCGAACCATTCTCATGTAGTACGGGCACGACCGGCAAATCCTCGAAATCCGAGTCGGTATAGGTGACTTGCTGGTTCCCCTGATTATCGATGGTCTGGAAAAAATACCCTTGACGATAAAGTAGCCCGACACAAATCAATGGCAGGCGCAAATCACTCGCTGCCTTGCAATGATCACCGGCAAGGATGCCGAGACCCCCGGAATAGATCGGGAAGCTCTCGTGGAATCCAAATTCGAAACAAAAATATGCTACCAGGTCATTTGGCTGAAAACCTCCGCCGCTATCCGGGTGTGCCGGCCCGGACTGATAGGAATCGTAGGCGGATATTGTGCTATTGTAGTTAGCCATGAACACCGGATCTTCCGTCGCTTTCAGCAATATCGATTCATCCACCCGCTTGAGAAAGGCTTTGGGATTATGCCCTACCGCACCCCAGAGTCCGGGATGCAGGCGCGAAAACAACGAGCGTGTGGAACGATCCCAGCTGTACCAGAGATCGTTGGCAAGCTCCTCAAGACGCGCTAGGCGAGGGGGAATTTTTGGGTTGACAGCGATAGTGAAAGCGGTGCCGGAAGACATGCGTGATTTTCCTTGAAAGAGTTGGAAAAAGATTATCTCCACCCGGAGATCGCGTTTATCCTAAATCCGGTAGTGGCAGGTGAAGTGTGGGGTTCTCTGGGTGCGGAGCAAGGCGCACGACGCGGAATGGCTGTTTCATTCCAAGGCGTGGCGAACAACGCGCCATATCGCAAAACTATGTGATTCACCCCCGTAGCGACCCCACCCGAAGGGGGAGTCAAATAATACGAAACATTATTGGTAATCTTAACATGATCTGTTAAACCCAGATAACCATGGCGACTCTTTGAGCCTAACTGGATTTAATGAGCGGTCAACTACGGAATTTAGCGGTATTCTATATTTTAATAAAATGTTCGCGATAATAGCTCATCTCGGCAATGGAATCATAAATATCCGACAAGGCTTCGTGCTTGCATTGCTTGGTCAGCCCCGCGGCGATCTCCGGCTTCCAACGTTTTACCAATTCCTTCAGAGTACTCACATCGAGATTACGATAATGAAAATAGGCTTCCAGTTGTGGCATCCAACGAGCCAGAAAACGCCGATCTTGACAGATCGAGTTGCCGCACATAGGAGAAACCCCGGGTAAAATATGTTCCTGCAGAAATGTGATCATGCGCATTTCCACCTCGGCCTCATTCAGTCTGGATGCCTTGACCTTGTCTATCAGACCGGATTTGGAGTGAGTGGATTTATTCCAGCTATCCATTCCATCCAGCACCGCTTCGGATTGTGATATCACCAGAACCGGTGCCTCAGCCAGCACGTTCAATTGAGAATCAGTGACTACCAAAGCAACTTCGATGATGCGGTCATTATCCGGGTTCAATCCGCTCATTTCCATATCTATCCAGATGAGGTTATTGCTATCTTGTGCCATAATTGAACCGGTTTCCTGAATTTTCAATCTGTAATTGTGTCATATTGGTGGTGGCCCGTCACCTTTCGTCAGGCTCATCAATTCGATCATCGGCGAATAATATATGCAAACTTTTACAGCTGTATTTCTCGTTGCCCTGCTGCTTACATTCTGTGCGCGGATGTGGTTGGCAACACGGCATATCCATCATGTTCTCGCCCATCGCAATAAGGTGCCGGCAAATTTTTCTTCGCGGATCGATCTTGAAGCACACCAGAAAGCTGCGGACTATACGTGCGCGAAGACCCGCCTCGGCTACGCCAGCATATTATTGGAAACAGGGCTTTTGCTGATATTTACCCTGGGAGGCGGGCTGAATGCGCTGGCCGCATTCTGGTCGGCCTGGTTAAGCAATCCGCTTGCTCATGGCATGGCGCTAATTATCAGCGTCATGTCGCTGATAAGCCTGGCTGGCATTCCCATAAGCTATTATCGAACCTTCGTTATCGAGCAAAAATTCGGCTTCAATAAAATGACGCCTCGGATGTTCCTGAAGGACCTCGCCGGCCGGGCTGCACTGGGGATGCTGTTGGGCATGCCCTTGTTGTTTGTCGTGCTCTGGCTAATGGAAAAAATGGGTACAAACTGGTGGATATATGTCTGGCTCGCCTGGATGGGTTTCAATCTGGCGGTTCTGGCCATTTACCCCACCTGGATCGCCCCCCTGTTCAACAAATTCACGCCGCTTGAAGATGCTCCGCTCAAGATGCGTATTGAACAACTCATGCGTAAGTGCGGCTTCAAGTCCAGCGGTCTTTTCGTGATGGATGGCTCGCGCCGCAGCAATCATGGCAACGCATACTTCACCGGCTTCGGCAAAACCAAGCGGATCGTTTTCTTTGATACCCTTCTCTCCCGGCTGGATGGGTCCGAGATTGAAGCGGTATTGGCGCATGAATTGGGACATTTCAAGCGCCGTCACGTCATTAAGCGCATCCTCTGGACATTTGCCATGAGCCTGATATTCTTGTGGGTGCTTGGCTATTTGATGCAGCAGGACTGGTTTTACCGGGGATTGGGAGTTTCGGTTTCTGCCCTCCCTTCAACTGCGATGGCGCTACTTCTGTTTTTTCTGATAATGCCTGCATTCACCTTTCTATTCCAACCGTTGGCGAGCCTATACTCGCGTAAGCACGAGTTTGAGGCGGACGAGTATGCGGCGCACAATGCGTCCGCCACAGATCTCATACGAGCCCTGGTAAAACTCTACCAGGACAACGCGGCAACGCTTACCCCCGATCCCCTGCATTCGGCGTTTTATGACTCGCATCCGCCCGCGGCAATGAGAATAGCACGGCTACAAAACCTGGCGCATAATTGACACCAAGGCACGTCTGAAAAATTCAAGATCCAGGGTAACAAGAATATTGACGCCGGCGCCTATGACCGATATATGGAAATCAGATGGCTGCGAAATTGAAATTTTTGCGGCCTCTTCTTAAATGTGGGATATCGACTTAATTTATATCATTAACCAGTGGGAGCGCTAATGGATACTGTTGTCAACGATCTGGCCACCAAGCAATGCAGGCCCTGCGAGGGGGGAATGCCGCCGCTTTCATCCACGGAAGTTACCATACTGATGGATCAGCTTGATGGATGGGAGTTTTCCGGCAAACTCATTGCAAAGACCTACAATTTCAACAATTACTATCAGACGATGGCTTTTGTCAACGCCATTGCATGGATCTCGCATCGCGAAGACCACCATCCGGATATGACTGTTGGCTATAATAAATGTCACGTGGAGTACACCACTCACGCCATCAATGGATTGTCCGAGAATGATTTCATTTGTGCCGCAAAAATAGACACGCTCTTCAAGATTTGAGTCCAACTCGCCGCACTTCTTCCCCATCAGCAATTCCGGGACAGATAGTTGCTGCGTTTGGCCGGCATTTTCTTGTTAAAACCGCAAGCCACGAATCACTTTCTTGTGTAATGCGCGGAAAAAAAGGGGGTGCGGCATGCGGTGATCATGTGGAAATCAAGCTCACCGCGTCGGGACAAGGCGTGATCGAAACGATTCTACCCCGCAGTGCGCTGCTTTACCGCAGTGACGTTTATCGTGAAAAAATTATCGCTGCCAATGTCACCCAGGTAGTCATCGTGGTGGCGGCCGTGCCGAGCTTTAGCGAGGAACTTGTCAATCGTTGTCTCGCAGCCGCCGAGAACCAGCGTATCAAGGGTTTGATCGTACTCAACAAGGCAGATCTTATTGAACCTACGCGTGCTGCTGCTGCCTCCCTCTCCCTTTATCGGGACTTAGGTTATCCCTTGCTGGAAATCAGTGCCAAAACCAGCGTTGCGCCGCTTCTACCCTATTTTAAAGATCAGCTTAGCGTTCTGGTTGGGCAATCCGGCATGGGCAAATCCACCCTCATCAACGCTCTGAGTCCGGATGCTGAACGCGTTACCGCCAGTATTTCCGTTGCGCTTGATACCGGACGGCATACCACTACCCATGCCCGGCTCTTCCACCTCGATGAAAACACTCGCATTATCGATTCTCCGGGTATGCAGGAATTCGGCCTGCACCATATTGATGGCGAAGATTTGGCATGGGGATTTATTGAGTTTCATCCTTATATTGGACGATGCAGATTCAACAATTGCCGCCATACCGCTGAACCGGGTTGCGCGCTTACTCAAGCGGTGCAGGAAGGAAAAATCAGCCGGCGGCGCCTACGTTTCTATCACACGCTGGCAGCTTGCCGCGCTTAAAACGTGAAAGAGAGGGTATGGGGGGATAATCTTTAGGATTTCGAAGGCCAACGATTATTTTATCGGCCAAGAAGGGGAAACTAATGTGGACTAACCGGAACGCTATCGCTGCCGATTCCGGGAGATTCCGGGGTTAAATACCTACGCAGACGAAACAAACACTTTCCGCGAGCAAATAACCCCGGTTTGGGAGACTTTACAACTGCCGACAAGCGCTCAGATGACGCTGAAGTACCTTATGCCTCTTTAGCCAGAGCCTGCCGTGTGCTATCCACATCGACATGAAAACGGCTTAGCGGCAGGTCGCCAAATAACAGCGCCTCCCTCTCGGCACGGCGATCGCTATTTGAATCCGCTTGTGCTTCGAATGTCCGCAGCCATTCGACGTATTCAATCGGCAAGCCATGGTCGAGAGCACCTGCTATGACGAATGCCTTATACCATTGATAGGGCCGCAGCACCGCTTCTTTATAGCTGGCCACGTAAGTTGCCGCGGGGTACGTACCCGTTGCGGTAACCACCTGAACATTGGCTTCACTGTATCCTGTTCCAAGGCCTTCCGCCGCGTTGAGGCTCTCCTTGTCCTTTACATTTATCTTGTAAAGAACTCCATAAACCCGATTATTGGGATTATTCGTCGTTTCGATATCGCATTTACCCGAGCCATCGCGGCTGACTTTGCCAAAAGTAAATCTGTGGCCCTGAACGAAACCGACATCGATTGCGACAGCGGATGGTGCGATATTCGAGGCTTGAAGCCTACGGGAAAACATATTTGCACCGTAGGCGAAATAGAAAAATGTCTGGGTCGATATTTTTTGCATGATTGATTATCTATAAAAATGGTTGGAAAAAATCCGGAGCATCTGAATGCTTGACGGATACATGTTTAGAACCACTACTTAACGACAACTAAGATAAAGGTTGTGTCATTCGTGCTGGCCGGAATGCCGGTTTATTGCCACCCGCTATCCTTTTACCGTTTCTAACACACTCTTTTCCTATACTTCTAACTTCTATTATCTGATTTATTCCTTCGTTTTTCAGTTACAGCTTCTACCGCATAGCTTCCGACCCTGTGGAGCGCTTATGCTTGTATCTATAGATTTGCGTCATAGGTACTACCCGTGTTCATTTCGGGTGAATAAGCGCCCTCGCACTCTTTACGGTCGTGATCGAATTTCTTCCATATACGTACCCGCTCCTTCTTTTTTTCGGCATTCGCAGCGCGAAGACTCTTTCCGTAATCGCTCCACGCCTTTCTTTGAGAAAACCGCCGTTCTTTATAGCTTGGGATATTCCAGCTGGCCTTTTCTGCGTCGCGCCGGGCTTCCAGTGCGTTCCCGGCTAAGGATGACCAGATATTTACCATATTTGCCAGCGAAGTATCACGTTCGTCAATGGCGTTCTGTATGCAGGAAATATCTATTTGCGCACCCGCCACCCCGGTGTTGCCCTCCTTTGCGGAGACCGGAAGCGCGATGAACCCTATACTTGCGAGAATGAGCACTTTAACAATCCTGCTTTTCATTAATCTTCCACAAAACGAAACGGTACTAATTATTCCGAAGCTGATTCTCGGCGACTTCTTATTACGGATTGAATCTAACGTCTATTCACAAATTCTTGACATCTATTATACACTTTCTTGACATTTGTAAAGAGCTTTTTCTGAATCTAATACACTTTTTTGTTGCGCATCGGGAATCCGCAGGGGGAGCAAACGGGAGGAAACCAAGCCTTCGAAATACTTCATTAACCGAGACCGGCAAGCCGATAATCCAATCCCGACTCCTCCAAGTTTTCTAGACTAACTTACGAGCCGTTGCTCCCCCACTTTCAACATCTGAAATCCGGTAAAATTATTGAATGCCGTCCAGGTACAGGAACAATTTCTTCACAATTCCCGCCCATTCCTTGCATTCGCAAGATCGATCCGAATAACCCGGATCCCATTTTTTTTGTGAGGATTTACGGGAGACGAACCAGAAGAATCGAAGTATCCACCGTATTCACCAGTTGCCCCGCCACGGACCCGATAACCAGGCGTTCCAGGCCTCGCCGGCCCTTTGTTCCTACCACAAGTAAATCGGCCCCCCATTCGGTGACGGCATTGGCGATAGCTTCCGATACGCCGTTCAAACCATATTCGCCGTCCGCGTCCAGTAGGCGGGTTTCCACCGTGATCGCATTGCTGGCGTTGGACTTGGCTCTTTCAAGTAGGCCCGCCCCCTTTTCTCGATTCCCGCCACTTTCTTCGTCCGCATCGGATTCCGCCACGGCATGAACCACGCATAGTTTGGCGCCGTACGCGCCGGCAATACTCAGAGCTTCTTGTAATGCATTCCGGGAAATTTCATCGTCGCCTATCGCGACCATGATTTTCATGTACATTTGAATTCCTCTTGATAAAGAAAGATCTATAAAATGGCGGGCATGCCTCGGCCCGCCATCCGTTGCCAGGAAACTACCGATCAGTCGGCACCGCCATTTGCGTTCACCGAGAATTTCTCAAAATATTTTTTGACAATGACCTTGCTCGGTATTTTGCCAGCTTGCTTGAAAACCAGATAGTTGACAAGGCCGTGCACCGCCATGGCGATCAGCAAACCTTCGAAAATACCGACCTTATAGACTAGGAGGCCGCAAAGCGTGGCCAATATCATGGCGTATTGGCCGTAATGGGCCACGTGCCATAGTCCCATGATCATTTTCCAGCCGGAGAAAATCATGATGGCCGCCAGCGAAAACTTGGGAAGATACTCAAGATACTGGGAGTTAAGGACAAAGAATGTGACCACGATGCCTACGATAAGGACGGAGAACTTGGTCATGGCACCGGCCAATCTATTGGTGGTGCTTTTTGCCAGGCCGTCCAGATTGGTCATGCCGCCGAAGAAGCTGGAACCCATATTGGATATCCAGATAGCCAGCAAGCTGTTATTGGTGTTGCATTTGCGTTTTAGCGGATCTATTTTCTCGATGGCGGCGTTGCTCATGACCTGTTCTATCACATCGATCACCGCCAGCATGGCCGCAAAGCCGATCACATACATCCAGGTCAATGCGCTGTCGAAGTGCGGTATCGGCAAAGCCAATGCGAGGTCCACATCATCCACGTGCAACATGGACATGGGCATGAATTGTGCAAGCGCTATGCTTGCCCCGATCAACAGGAAATAGGGAATCGCTGGTTTTGTATCCTTGAATTTCGAAAACAGGTATACAAACATGGAAAAACCGGCTAAGGATACGAGCGCCATTTGTACACGTGCACCGTTCCAGAATGCATCAGCAGATTCTTGCTCAGCGGGCAACTCATAGGTAAATGTCAAAAACTTGAGAGCGATCTTCAAGCCGACCCCCGCCAGCAGTCCTTCGACAAGATAGCTTGGCACCGCCAGCAAAATATATTTTTGCCAATCGAATTTCCATATCACCGCTTGCATGGCGGCAGTCAGGAAAATAACGAACGCCATGTTTTCGATGCCAAAACTGTGAACCCCCATCGCCAGGACTGGCGCCAAGCCCGCTGCCACCCCAGGAGTGCCAATGTAGTTGCCCGGCCTGATGAAAGCATTGATCCAACCGATGAAACAGGCGAACGCAACAGTCGCCAGGGCCACCTTGATGGGATACTCGGACATCAAGGCAATCCCGACAGACAGGGGAATCGCCATGGCTCCCGTTATGATCCCCGCCTGGAGATCGCGGGCAACATATTTAGCCTGAAATCCCGCTGACCCTACGGGGACAATTGGTTCCGGTGTCCCGTCGGATTGGTGATCATCCGACGGTACAAGCGGTTTGTCTGAAGTATATGAACTCATAATACTCATCCTTCCTTAAAAAATTTAACTATCGAAAAGTTTTACATACAAAAAGAATAAACCGCCACGAAGCCTGATTCTGTCATTGCTTTGACCTCTGCTGCCCTACGGGTGAGAAAAACGGCTGATCTGACGTATAGCATAAACAGCGTATGGCGCCCGATCCCCCAACAACCCAACCTCTTCCAAAAGTTTTTCCCGATCCAGTGCGATGGCATTTTGTAATGAATGCTTAGCAACTGCCTTCATCGAAAGCGTTATATAAATCGCAACGCTTCGTTAATGCCTTAAACACGACGCTAACATATCACTACATGTGTGAAGAAACTGTTTGCTATTTATAAAGAATTTGTGAAGTACAATAAGATTTCTGGTATGAATATCGTCGTCCATAGCAGAAACCTATGATTAAAAGCAGGCTTAATATTTTATATTTTTTATATAAATCAATTATATATTTATGTCTCTATACCCTCTTGCGGAAAATATCAAACTCACGAGGTCGATTGAAAGAGATCTGCATAAATCTCTATTTGTGATCTTTTATTGATATTGTTATGGTTGGATTCGGATAGGATTATGTCGGTCCGGGTTTTTCACCGGATCGCGGAATGGAGATGTAGCTGCCTGCACCGGACAGGTAGCTGAACATCGATCTGCCAATGGTGTAAGCATCAGGGGCGGCCATCGGACGCAGGGCCACGAGCATCATCTCTAAACGAAAGTGCCGACGCCGCCAGAGGAAAGGGGTTCTCACGCCAGCCAACACTGCTGGTTCCTCGAATTCGACCCGAAGTTATTTCCCGTCAGGATGAAAAACCAAAAGGGGCTTAGATAGGAACGATTTGCGTGAAATGGTACGTTCGACTAGCGGATATACGAAAGGAAATGGAGAGATCCGGAGATTAAATACTACTTTACTAGAAACTATTTCTTCGACCCGAGACAGTTTGATGGAATTGAAAATGGGGGCCGCTTGTCGGCAGAAGATGGCAAATAGATTTTATGAACCGAAAACCACCGCAAACAGGAAGGATATAAATATCCTTTCCTGTGAGAGGTCTATTTTTTCGAACCCATTCTTTTCCATGCCTGCATCACCTCAATATCGGTTCTCGGATGCTGTGCAAGTTTTGACCATCCGTGGCGCCTGAGTAATTGATAAACCGTCGACGTCGATACCGATCTGCCCACACGGCGTTCAAGTTCCGCTTTCAATTGTGGAATATGCAAAGCCCCCGTATTCTGTGCCTCGATAATGAAAGGAGTAAGAAAATTCACTTCTTCATCCAGGCTCATGCGCGCATGATTACGAAGCCCTTTTTTTGTTTTAACCTGTTCGACACCGGTCTCGATACGTTGAAACCGCGTCCGTAATTTTCCCGTGCGACTTTTGGAAAGTCCGATGATAGTAGCCGTCTGTTCCAGCGAGAGACCGAACTCCAGTGGTAATAGTAGAGCTTGAGCTGCCCGTAAAGCATCAACCGTCTTTGCGGTCTGAATTCTTTCCTTCGCCGTCTTCACAAATTCTCTTCCCGTCACAGGTCTCGCCATCGCATGCTCGAATAAGGTTAATGTTGAATACACAACGGATGATTCCACACAATTGGTTGCCCGAAAGTCTTGTCTGCATGGTTTCATAAGCACTTGGGCTGCTGGTAATGGTAAGAAAAAACCTGCGAAGTAAGAATTCAAAGGTTTAGTCCGTTTCGCCAGTGACCCGGCAACTCAGCGACTCCCAGGCAGATTGAAACCCGTTGTATCGATGTACACCGCTTATATGGAGAAACCGTCACAAACCATTTTAGCGCGGAGCCGGCCCGCCTTTCTTTCCCGCATCACGTTGCGGGAGCATGAATTCATGCAGTTCTCGCATCAAAGATACTACGAAGCGGACTCACCAATCGGCGCCCTTACTGCCCACGTTCGAGATCCATACTGCCCTGGCCTATTCCCCGGCGCTTGGGCTTTTCCCCCGGCTTGGCCGCGCGCAATACCGGGTAGTGCTGGGAAAAAACCATATCGTCAGCGGCGTTGGCCTGATGGCATGCCGCGCAGGCATCGTCGGCTTGCGCCACGGCGGTTGGTTTGTCGCCAAAGCCAAAATAGGCCCAATTATTTATCTTATCCTTGAAGCGTTTCTTGCTCTTGACTGCGGCTGCGACGCCACTAAACTCTCCCTGGAAGTAGCCGTTTCCGCTGGATGATTTCTTGTCACCCACGCTGACCATTTCCAGCACAAAAATGGTTCCATCGCGGAATTTTCCCGTTCTTTTCCAGTAACGCCAGCTTGCGGGATCAATATAAACGTTATGAAACTCCGGAAATGCCGGTTTGCCATCATTCATGTCTTTGGGAGTGACAGGAGAACCGACAAAAATCCACTCCCGGTAGTGAACGGGACGAACCAGTTCCCCCGCTTTATTGAATTTAGCGTATACGGTATCCAATGCATTCGCAGGGGTGGCCTGCGTGACTAACATGCCTGACAGCAATAATGGCAAAACGCTACCTAACAATATTTTCCTGGAAAGTCGCTGCTTCAGCATAATCAACTCCTTCGATTATTTGGAAACGGATTACGAGATTCAAATTCCAAACCGCATCAATGATGACTGTAGCATCAATATGATACGGCGGGCCCTATCACCCATTCGCAGTCTGAAACCAGGCACATTCCGCCAAACTCCTTTAATTTAGGACGGATCGTCATGACTACCCTCTCCGCCTGTTTTTCTTCGCAGGCAAGAATCACCACCGCATTTTTCTCCTCCAACGCATAGTCGTCCGGACGCCGCTCACCTCGCGAGCCCAGTCCGCCCGCATGTTTGATGGTGGTATAACCGCGCACGCCAGCCGACCTGCATAGATCAAGCAAATCACCCAGTGATTCTTCGTCCACTACAATTTCGATCCGCTTCATCGCAATTAATGTTTCTGGTCTCATTATCATGGTTTCTCCCGATAGTGGTTACACGATAGGCTGGATTCGAATGCTTTCAACAAATCACAGCCCATCTCTCAAATTCTTAATGAATTGACAAATCATCCCGGAATAATTGGGCTTACTGTCCGGCCAAATACTGGGCCGCGCCGTAGTACAAGGGAATGCCGACCACCACGTTGAATGGAAAAGTACATCCGAGCGACAGTGTTAGATAGAAAGACGGATTAGCCTCCGGTATCGCAAGACGCATCGCCGGGGGTACCGCGATGTAGGAGCAGCTGGCCGCGAGTACCGTCACCAGGGTGACTCCGCCTACGGAGTAGTGAAGGAAGTAATGAGCCGTAAGTATCCCGACAGTGGCGCCGATCAAGGGCATCACTATGCCAAAGCCGACCAGGAAGACACCCACCTGCTTGAATTCCGACAGTCTTTTTCCCGCCTCCATCCCCATATCGGCCAGGAATATGCATAATGCGCCCATGAATATGGTTTCGAAGAACGGCTCGATCTTGTGATAGCTTGCCTCCGATACCACCGCGCCGATGCCCATGGAGCCAAACAGCAACAAAATACTGCCGTTGGTAAAGGCCTCGATCATCAGGTGCTTCATCATACCCTTATCGGCTTTGGCCGCTCCCCCCATGATTTTCCGGGAATAGCCTGCCAGCACCAAGCCGATCATGATCGCGGGAGATTCCATGATCGCCAGCATGATCACGGGATAGGCCTCATAGGTCACGCCGATACCGCCCAGAAATGCGACCGCCGTCATATAGGTTCCCGCGCTCACCGAGCCGTAGTGCGCGGAAATGGCTGCGGCGTTGAGCGGATCGATCTTTCCAATGGCTCGCAAGATGATATAAGCAACGATAGGCAAGCCGAAGCCGAATGCAAGCGCCGCCCAGACGGCAGGAATTGCGTCACCCATATTGGATGTAGCCAACGCCTTGCCGCCATGAAGCCCGATACCGATCAGCAGATAGATAACGATCATCTTGTGCATATCGGGCGGGAACTTCAGGTCCGATTTAACTATGCACGCAAACATGCCAAGGGCAAAAAACAGTATCGCCGGTACGAGAAGACTGGAAATTGACATTAATATACCCCTTCTTATTTAATTATTAATCTGATCGCATTTTTATGATCGCCGCCGCTCTCACCGGCCGTCACGAACGGATTCGAGCCATTGGCTTGTATGCTCGGGCAGCCACTTACTCGATGGAGAATATCTCACCGATCTTCGGGCATTATTCAACGGAAGCTGAAAACAGCGGAAAACGTCTGACCACAATGCCTTCCGCTCCGATTCCCGCAAACCTCCCGCGGCGCCGACGGAGACGGTATCCTTCGCAGGCCCGATTTTAGTGCGAAATTTCTTCGCATCCTCCAAATATAAGATCGTCATATCTTTCTCCGAAGATGAATGAGTATTTCTAGAACGAAACGGAACGTACTTAAACCAATCTGCATATATCATTTTGTACCGGCACTTTAAGTCTTTTCACTCATTAAACGAGCGGATTCCTTCTGTTCTTGCTATAGTTTAGTGAAAATTAAATCTTGAATTAAATCACCATTACAAGCTGCCTTATCAAGCCTTGTTGAACTAAGTATTTGATTATTAATAATTCATTAACATTACAGAGAAGGCGGTTTCGTTATAAGGGATGCGAATTACATTTTGAAAGAAAATTAACATACCCACTGTGAAGAAAACATTTTGGAAGTGTGATTAATTTGTGAATGCCGCAAAGTAACCTGCATTTTTCAAAAAAATTTGCAGTTTTTTGTTGAATCCACGACACTATCAAATATGAATAACAAATAACCACCCGAAAATCGCAACTTTTAACGGGTGGCAAACGGGAGTTTTTAACAACTAAAAAAATGGGGATTTTGAGTGCAATTCTCTGGACCCCCGCAATTGGTGCCCTGATCCTGGCACTGATCTCGGGCCGGGACGCGGATATAGCCCGTTATCTCGGGAATCTATTTGCCGGCTTCACCCTTTTACTTACCTGCTACCTGCTTTTTAATTACGACCCGCACAATGCCGGTCTGCAGTTCAACGAATACTACGCAATCAACCCCAAGATCGGAAGCGCTTACGCATTAGGCGTTGATGGGCTGTCACTTCCCATGGTGGCGCTGGCCACACTACTTACCCTGATCTCTCTCCTCGTTTCTTCCAGCATCACCAGCAGTATTAAGGGTTACCACATCTGCATTCTGTTGACAGAATTTGGCATGCTGGGAGTGTTCCTGTCCCAGGATTGGTCTCTCTTCTATATTTTCTGGGAGATCACCCTGATCCCAATGTTTTTTCTGATTGATCGATGGGGTGGCAAACGTCGGCAAACGGCAAGCCTTAACTTTGTGCTGTATACCATGGGCGGCTCGATTTTCATGCTCGTCAGCCTGATTGCGGTGTACCAATATGTGCCAGAGCATGTCTCCCTGATGAGCGCCATGAACCAGGTTTCGCAGGAAATGCCCAAGGATCAGCAGATCTGGGCCTTTCTGGGTTTCATGATTGGGTTTGGTGTGAAGATGCCGATATTCCCGCTCCACGGATGGCTGCCTCTCGCTCACGTTGAAGCACCCAGTCCAGTCAGCATTTTGCTATCCGGCGTTTTACTGAAAATGGGAGCTTATGGTCTGCTCCGGGTCGTAGTCATCCTGCCAATTGCTGCCCAAGCCATGCAATCGCTGCTGGTTTTTCTGGCGCTATTCGGCATGATCTATGGCGGTTTACTGGCATGGCGGCAAAGTGACCTCAAAGCCATGGTCGCCTATTCATCGATCAGTCACATGGGCATCGTCTTATTGGGAATTTCAACATTGAATGAGACCGGCTTTACTGGGGCGGTCTTGCAGATGAGCGCGCACGGCCTGATTGCGGGCGCGTTATTTCTGGTAGTGGGCCTGCTTTACGACCGCACCCATACCCGCAACATTCAGGATTACAGTTCTCTGGTTCAGGTGATGCCGCGTTTTGCATTCTTTACCACCATCACGCTGTTGGCTGCAATGGGTATGCCCGGAACCGTGGGAGCTGTAGCTGAACTCCATGCAATGATCGGCGGTTTCCGGCAATGGGGCGAACTCATGGTGTTTTTCAGTCTGGCCATTTTAATCAGCACCGCTTATGCGATCCGCACCATTGGTCTGCTATTCACGGGTCCGGTAAAACCGCAAATGAAGCAGATTGAAGATTTAAGACCAGCTGAGCTATTAGCACTGGGAGTTTTGGTCGCTGGCATTGTGTTATTCGGCTTGCTGCCAGCCTCACTGATTGATTTGTCAACCGCAACCGTCTCACAAATGAACAGCCTGATCAGGCTACGAGTTCTGGAGGGTTAGCCATGCATACTGCATCCTTAGGTACCGATCCCGCAGGTAATTTACGCGAGCAGATCACGACGGCATTAAATCATCTGGATCATGTCTTGCCCGGTCAAGCGCCCATCCTTGATTTTGTGCATCACAACACCCTGCATGGCTTCCAGCATCTCCCATTTGAGGAAGCATTGGCGGACTTCGAAAAATTAACCGGTATTTGTGGTTATCTTCCTGAAGCACGCAGCCGTGAGTTTTATCAGCAAGGGCGTATCAATGATGACGATATTTTTGCGGCGCTCGCGCATGACCCTCATTTACAAGCAGAACAGATCGTCTGCAAATTAAAAGACAGAAACATCAGCCGAAAGGAATTGTATCGGATCGCTCTGCTATTCGATTTGCAGCCCCTGACCGTAAGTCAGCTGAATTGGCAAATAGAAGAGCTGAACGCACTGGATGCCGTACAGGCGGATGTGCCTCAACAAGTTCGTGACGAACTCCTTGCCGGCAGTGCCCGCCCGGACAGCGTAGTGAAGCAACTGTGGGAAAGCATTGTGACAAAGCTTGGAATGCAACAGGCTGGACTACACCCTGAGAATTTGCTTGATTTGTCGCTCGAGCAAGCTGAAGAGTGGCTGGACTATGCTCGCGAAAGAAGCGATGGAGCCTCGGTTCATCAGCAAATGCAACTGCAGGCGAGAAAGATAATGGACGATTTAGATGATCAGCTCGGCGATGATATTACCCTCCGCGGCTTTGTCATGACGTTGAGCGGAATCGATATTCTTGACTCTGTGCGCCCACAGCTAATCCGGATCTGCGCATCGAGCATGGATGAAGGCATAGCTGCCTGGCATACCCCGGAGCGAAGCCGCTTGGGTCTTTATGCTGCCTGGCGGGCGATTGTTCAATATGATGCCAATCCCTTCTTGCAGGATCTGCCCAACTGGCAGCAGATTATAGCGGAATTGCCCTCCGACGCTTTAGACACCATTATCCTTCAACTAACTCAGCTTGAAATACCTCGAACAAAATGGGAAGGATATCTCCAGCGCTTAACACTTGAATTGCCGGGCTGGTCTGGCCTGATTAACTGGCGCCAACACCATCCTTCCTATTATGCGGTAGAGGACGCAAAACCCAATCTCGCCGATTATCTGGCAATACGGTTAACGCTTGATCGGCTCTGGTTAAATCAAGTCTGCCGAGAAATTTGGCTGATCGAAGCGAAGTTGAGCAGTTTACAGACATATTTTCGTAAAAACTTATCAGAATTTTTGGTTCGGCACCATTTATATCAGGGAAAATTGCCGGAATATCTGACCCAGCGGGCAGAATCGCTAACAATGCTTGCAGTTTCAGAACGACATAAACGTGCTGATTGGCAACACCTTGCCGACCTGATTCAGACCTGGGAATTGAGTCCGCTGGCTGAACAACAAGGTAAAAACCACACCATTTATAGTAGCGGCTGGCGCCTGTTTCGCTTGTGCCAGCACTTAGGCCTGAGTGCCTTATCCCTACAGACACTCGAAAAACGGGATTTGCTGCAAATAATCACATTGCTGGATCAATTTTCCATAACGGAACGTGGCAAAGTCTGGCTTTACGCTTATGAGCGACACTATCGCGACAGCATCTTTCAGGCGATAAGCGCTAATCACAATCGGGGAACCTGGGCGAAGCGCAATACCCGTCCCAGCTCACAAATTATTTTCTGTATAGATGATCGCGAAGAAAGCTTTCGCAGACATCTGGAAGAACTCAACCCTGATATTGAAACGCTGGGTGCGGCAGGATTCTTTGGCGTACCGATGAACTATAAGGGTCTCGATGACACCAGGGTAACGCCCTTATGTCCGGTAGTGGTAACACCTGCCCATGAAGTAAGGGAAATACCGCGATCCGGGCGCGAACAAGCGATGATCCGGCATACCAACGGGCGCAAATGGTTACAGGCAGGCGTTAACCTGCTGCATCAAAGTATACGTCGCAACCTCGTATTGTCCCATCCGTTTATTGATGCAATTGCGCCGGTCACTCTCCTTGGATTATTGGCCAAATCAATAATACCTAGAAGCCAGCAAAAACTGGTGGCAGAGGTGCGCCAGTTGGTATCTCCTGCAGTCGACACAGAACTGATGTTTACGTCAACGGATAATGAAACGATTGCCACGCCGGCCCAACCCAAGCTGGGCTTTACGGACAAGGAGCAGGCCGACAAAGTTGCCGGTTTTTTACGGAATGCCGGGTTGACCTACGGATTCTCGCAACTAGTAGTGTTGATGGGGCATGGCTCTATCAGCCAGAACAACCCTCATTTGGCGGCCTATGACTGTGGGGCATGCAGCGGCCGTCATGGGGGACCGAACGCAAGGCTGTTTGCGGCAATGGCCAATCGCCCGGTAATACGCAAGCTGTTAGTGGAACGGGGCATTGATATTCCATCCGATACCTGGTTCATTGGCGCCGAACATAACACCTGCAATGAGGAAATTATCTGGTATGACCTGGGCGATGTACCTGAGGAACGGCGAGATGGACTCACCGAATTACTTGGCCAATTGCGTCATGGGCAACAGATGTCCGCGCATGAACGTTGCCGGCGGCTGGCATCAGCACCGCGTAAACCTACACCGGTAAAAGCTCTGAAACATATTGAAGAGCGTGCTACCGATTTTTCCCAAGCCAGGCCTGAATTGGGACATGCCACCAACGCAGCTGCAGTGGTGGGACGCAGATCGGTGACACAAGGCGTATTCTTCGATCGCCGTGTCTTCCTCATTTCCTATGATCCAACCCAGGATCCAGAGGGGAAGGTGCTGGAAGGCATCCTGCTGGCTGTAGGACCCGTAGGTGCCGGCATTAATCTGGAATACTACTTCTCTACCGCGAATAATGAACGATTTGGTTGCGGGACAAAGGTACCGCACAACGTGGCTGGAATGTTTGGAGTCATGGAAGGGGCATCCAGCGATTTGCGTACCGGCCTCCCGCGCCAGATGATCGAGATTCATGAAGCGATGCGCTTGCAAATCATGGTCGAAGCCAAAACATCCGTTCTTGAGCAAATTTACGCCCGCCAGGAGAGCCTGCGCGAATTGATAGCAGGAGGATGGATACTTCTCAGCGCGAAAGATCCTGATAGCAGTGAGATATTTATCTTTGAGCGCGGTATCGGATTTGTTCTCTGGCAAGCTGAAGCAGCAAAAATACCCATATTCAGAAATTCGCCAGAATATTACCGCGATCACAGTCAGCCATTATCTCCTGTATTGATCAGGCAACCCGCATTATTGGAGATATAGGATCATGGACGTCCTCGCTGGGCTAATTCCCATTTTTCCACTGATTGCTGCGGCAGTTATCGGTATAGGACACCTGTTCGGGAAGCTCGAGGGCGAAAACAGCGAAACTACGACGGCGGCTATTGCCAGCTGGGCTATCGTACTGTCGTGCCTGCTGGCGTTGGCGCTGCTCGGGGGCGCCTTGATGGGTGCAAACGTGGGCTCATTCCGGATAGGCCAGTGGTTAGGCAGCAATACATTGATTGTTAATGTTAATTTTATCACCACTGGCTTCAGTGTGATATTGGCCGCCCTATTTGCAATCCTCTTATTCGTCATTATCCGATTTTCGGTCAATTACTTGCATCGAGAAGCAGGGTTTCACCGCTTCTTTTTCTTATTAAGCCTGTACGCTTCAGCAATGCTATTACTGGTATTGTCCGGCAACGCGGTAGGAACCTTTATAGGTTGGGAGGTTGCCGGACTCTGCTCTTATTTGCTGATTGCCTATGCTTATGACCGTCCGGTCGCCGCTCAAAACGCGACCCGTGTATTTGTCACGGTTCGTGCCGGCGACATCGGGTTTATTTTGGGCATTGGTCTCTGCTATGCCTGGACTAAAACGCTCGATTGGACCCAGCTTAATGTGCTATCGGCACAACTGTCGGGAGGGCAAGCTAGTGCAATTGCACTTTGTTTCGCTATCGCGGCATTTGCAAAGTCCGCGCAACTGCCTTTTGCACCATGGCTCGCGCGGGCGGCGGAAGGACCTACGCCATCCAGTGCGGGATTTTATGGCGCCATCATGGTTCACTCGGGCGTTTACCTCTTGGTGTTGCTGCAACCCATTTTTGAAAGAGCACCGCTGGTCATGGCTCTGGTGGCAGCGGTGGGATTGGCGACGGCTATTTATGGCTTTGTCGTCGGACTAACCCAGACCGATGTAAAAAGCTCTCTCTTCTTCTCAACGTCGGGGCAATTGGGCCTGATGTTTTTGGAATGCGGGCTGGGTTTCTGGCAACTGGCAAGCTGGCATCTCTGCGCCCATGCCGTGGTTCGCGGTTATCAGGTTCTCACCGCACCGTCGCTCATGCATTTTATCGTAGGCAATCCCATCAAACCGGTTGACCGGGAAATAGCGGGATTGCGCTGGGTGTATGTTGCCTCCTTACAACGTTTCTGGATTGATCAGATTACCGATTGGGCGCTAGTAAAACCGGTCCGGAAACTGGCCCACGATCTGGCTTATTTTGATGCTCTCGTCGATCGCGCCATGGGAACCCCGCTTCCGTCACTTCGCTCGATATCTACCCTGGCACAATTGGAAAAACAAAAGATCGCCACACGGCAGTCCCTTTATTCTTCCTTGGGTGTGGCCGGAAGCCTGACTCCGCTGGAAAAACAGAAAATTGCCATGCAACAGGAAAAGCAGGGTGATTTCGCTCGGGGCAGTGGGTTCACCGGTAATTTTACCCGACGGATTACTGCAGTTTTGTACTGGTTCGAGGATCGTCTGGTGATACGTGGCATTGGCGAGGACATGATTAATTACGGACGTCAACTAGGATTTGCCGCCAACAAAATCGAGCAGCTGTTGCTCAATCCCGGCTATCTCGCGCTGTTCGTATTAACAATATTATTGGTTGCGCTGTGAGCACCACCATGATTACCAATGTTTCCTTCTGGTCAGAATCTTTGGCGTTTCCATTGGTGTCCACGCTGACACTCGTTCCTCTGACCGCCATGTTTGCCGTTCTGTTTTCGCGTTCCTTCCGGCTTGCCATAGGCTTTGGCTTTGCCGGCACGCTACTTAACGTGGCCTTGAGTTTCTACCTGTTATCTGTCTTCGATCCCGAGAAAGCCGGAACGCAGCTAGCCGAACAGGAACGTTTCTTTGACTATACATATTATAGCGTCGGGGTTGACGGACTTAATATTCTGTTTATTCCGCTCACGGCTATTTTAGCGTTACTGGTTCTTGTTTATAAAATCACTACTCAACGTACATTAGACTGGCAATTCATTGCGTGCCTGCTTGGCTATGAAGCTATCTTGATCGGTGCATTTTCCGCACTGAATGTTATGCAGTTTTGGTTCTGGACCTTGCTTGAGTTGGCGCCGGTAATTTTATTGACAGTTCACGGTGGGACAGGACATAAAAAACGATGGGTAATCACCCGACTGGTGCAATACTGGGGCTGGGGCTTGCTGATGACCCTGGCAGGCTTTCTGCTGCTCGGTTTTGGATTGATGGATTCGGGCCACGCCTTGAGTTTCGACTGGATGACGCTGAAGCAAAATAAGACCCTATTAAAAAATGAAACATTGATCTTTATTCTACTATTTTGTGGCTTTGCCATTCGTATGCCGCTATTTCCGTTTCATGGCTGGCTGCCAATCCTGGCGCAGCAGAGCTCTGTGGCCAGCGTCACCATTTTCCTGGTGGGCTTGAAGTTAGGAGTGTATGCAACCGCACGCTTCATTTTGCCCGTAGTGACAGAAGCCGCTGAACAATGGGCCGGATTTGTGGTTACGCTGGGTCTGATTAGCATTTTCTATGGTGCGCTGCTAGCACTGATGCAAATCAACATTCGCCGGTTACTGGCCTTTTCCGTCATCAGCCATGTCGGCATGCTGGTTATCGGTATTTTCTGTTTCAACGAGCATGGACTGAATGGCGGGGTCTTCCTGTCGCTGGCATGGGGCCTGGCATCAGCAGGAATGCTGTTCAGTATCGGCTTGGTGTATGAGCGCACGCACACCGCTTTTACCCCACGACTGGGTGGTCTTTTTGATACCAATATCAGCGTGGCGTTACTTTTTTTCATTGGCGCACTGAGTACCATGGTCATGCCCGGGACTCCGGGATTCGATGCGGCTCATTTGCTTATCGAAGGCACCATCGAAGAATATGGCTGGGTGGTTGCCATCGCAATTCTCGTGGGCAACGTGCTAGCGGCTGCATTCCTACTTTTGGCCTTTCAGCAGATATTTATGGCCCCTCCCAAGCGGGCGGTACAACCACACGGGACTGATCATTATGCGGTAAGAATGGAACCTGTCATCGCTGTGACGATTTGTTCATTGCTTATCGGTACCGGTTTTAACACGGCCCCCTGGCTGAATTATATCGAAAGGGATCCAACGGGGATGAGCGCCTATTATCACAAGCCCGGCGAAAAACATCCCAAAGACATGCAGACTAAACCTGTCGATGGCGGCCCCTCGAAGGATAGTCAACATGATTGAAGCAAATTTCCCCATATTAAGCTTTGTAATTCTGCTGCCTTTATTGGGTGGCATTGCGGTTGGCCTCACCTCCGATATTAACCTGGCGAAAAGAATGGCGCTGTTGATTGCCAGCGCTGAGTTAGTTGCAACGCTAGTTGTTGTTCAATTGTTTGACGCCACTAAAGGCGATAGCTTTCAGCTGGTTGAACAGCATACATGGATACCAAGTCTGAATATTTTGTTCTTAATTGGGATCGACGGAATTTCAGTATTATTCCTGCCGATGTCAGCACTGTTGACGCTGGTCGCCATTATCGCTTCGTGGAATTCTGTACAGCATTTAACCCGTTTTCATTTTGCCCTGTTGCTGGCTATGGAAGGCGGCACCATGGGCATATTTGTCGCGCTGGATTTAATGCTGTTTTTCTTGTTCTGGGAATTGATATTGCCTCCCATTTTCTTCCTGATCAGTCTTTGGGGAGGCGGGCCCGAGAGACGCGCCGCCGCGATGAAGTACATACTGTATATGCTCTTTAGCGGTGTGCCGGTGCTCTTTGCATTCATCATGCTGGGAGTCAACCATGCCATGCAAACGGGTGGGAATGTCCCGTTGAATTTATCCTTTAGTTTTCCTGAGCTGCTACAAACTCCTATATCAGATGATTTGCAGGTTATCATTTTTCTGCTGTTACTCGCGGGGTTCGCGGTGAAGGCCCCGCTGGCGCCGTTTCATACCTGGTTGCCGACAACCGCCGTAGAAGCACCCACACAGTTGACAGCATTGCTGGTGGGTCTGAAATTGGGTGCATTTGGCATACTACGATTCGCGATGCCGCTAACACCCCATGCTTCCGCAGAATATGCCTGGGTGCTTGGCATCCTGGGGGCCATCACTTTTATCTACGCTGCCATGATTGCCTTGCAACAGACCAATTTGCGGCGCTTGCTGGCCTACGCCAGTATTAGTCATGTTGGCTTGGTGGTAGTAGGCATCGCGTCTCTCAATATGCAGGGAATACAAGGTGCAATTTTTCAGTTGCTCAATTTCACCGTGGTGGCAAGCTGCCTAATGTTAATCGCCGGTTTTATCCAGCATCGCCTGGGAAGTACGGAAATTCTTCATCTGGGTGGTTTGGCGAAGGTAATGCCCCGACTGACAACATTTTTCTTCATATTTGCCTTGGCCAGCATGGGTTTACCGGGAACCAGCGGATTCCCGGCAGAATTGCTATTGATCATCGGTGCGCTTAATTCTCATCCAGGGTTGGGCATTGCTGCGCTACTCGGGGCCATTCTTGGTGCGGCCTATATGCTGTCGTATGTGCGACGCACCTTTTTTGGACCAATCATGCATTTGAGATTAAACCAGGTACAGGATCTGCGTTCCCGTGAATTCGCTCTCTTATGTGTACCTGCATTCCTGATATTGTTCTTTGGATTCTTTCCCGATTTAGTTCTCGACATCAATCGGGCGGCGGCTGAGTCATGGCTAAACCGCCTGGTGAATTGACCGGAGCCTTAAAAAAGCGTTGCTTGATTCTCGATGGGGTCTTCTGAAACTCTCAATCTGCAATCCCGGAAGACCCATCTTCATCTTATCTACATATCAGAATGATGCGGCAATCTCGCTACGGGCACTATCTGCTGAACTTTCGACAACCCTCTCCAGGGTACGTGAGTGCCAATCAAGTACAGCAGTGCGGACAAACATCTTTTCGGCGAGTTGAGGGTATTGCTGTCGAATCACCTCGGCCCCGAAACGCGCCAGGAAAATCGATTTTAGTTCGGCGCGTGCCCGATCCATGCCGATCTCCATGTAGGGTACCGACGCCAGTAAAAGAAAACCATCATCCGGAATACGGCCACTTCGCATGTTGCCTTGAATGATGCCGCCGGCCTTGCCGATCGGTACATCCAGATTCGGGCTATAGGGACCGATAATCAGGGCCAGATTGGGCGTGTGCAGAAAGTCGAAGCCACGACCGAGGCAAATCATCCACTCACAGTGCTCTATGTCCAGCTGCCGCTCGTGACGCTCTGTCTGTTCGCGAACCCGCGCGATAGTATCAAGATTACCCAGCAACAGCGGCAACAGATCGGCACGCATCTGAGGCGGCATATCAGGCAGCAGAGCGGCAAGACGAGGTTCCAGCGTGGCTCGACCATCTGCCCCAAGCGTTGATAGATCAAGCTTCTCACCTTTGGAGCCATGAACGATTATTGTGTCTTCGTCGGTTTCAATACCACAGATAAGGGGATAAATGGTGGAGTGCCCCGTACCGAAGATCTGTTCCATCTGGCGCCGGATGACTTGTGTATGAGCATATGCCGCTGCAGTATCATAGTTGAATCCGGCGCATCCACGATGCGGATCGCCTTTGGAAAAATGGTAGGTAACCAGAAAGAGCACTCGTCGGCCGGTGCTTACCCAATTTTGCACGTGGTGAGCAAGCACCTCGCCCAGATGAGGCCATCCCAGATCAAATGCGCCGCCAAGATTGCGAAATGGCATGAGAATACCTGGGGGGGTGTTGGTCATCACCGGAATATTGATACGACCATCCATACACTTCAGCACGGCAATAGCTGTGGGATGTTCTGCGAGATAACGCTCGCGGGCCACCCATGCTTCCGGGCTGCGAAATGCTGCGCCATGGCGGTCGGCGAGATCGAATAACCAGTCTATGCGCTTTTCTATAGGCAGGCGAATAACTTCATTAGGCATTCTTCAGGCTCCATCGTTTGGTTATTTAAGGACATAAAACATTGAGCATACTAACATATGAAATATCAGGAATTTGTGAAAACCTGCCTGTGAGGGTCAGGGAAATGTTATGTGGAAGGTCGCTCCTTTTCCTGGCGTACTTTCAACCTCGATGATCCAACCGTAATGGTCGCAAATACGCTTTACGATGGCCAGGCCGATCCCCAAGCCCTCCCCCTGGCTTGATCCACGGAAGAAGCGCTCATACAGAAGAGGCATATAAAAAGGCTCGATGCCGATGCCGGAATCGGCAATCGAGAGCCGGTTCCGACTGAAATTTACCCGGATAAAACCACGTTCGGTATATTGCACCGCATTGCGAAGCAGGTTGACAAGCGCGGTATGAAGCGCCTGGCGGTTCAAAGTGAGGACAGCCTTTGGCGCTATCGCTACTTCGAAAATAAGGCGCTTGCGGTAGATTTCCGTGCATACGGGCTCCACCGCGTCATAAACACATTCGGCGAGCGCGACAGGTTCCATAATGCCCAGAGCCTGCTCACGGGCAAGAAATAGCAGAGCCTGCAATTGCTCGCCCATGCGCGTCGCCGCGGCTTCGATCATCCCGATGCGGGAGCGCGTGCGTTCGGAAAGATTAGGCTCCGTAACCAGCAGCTCGCAACTCGTCAGGATCGTGGTGATCGGGGTGCGCAATTCATGACTGACATTGGCGGTAAACTCCTGCTCACGCCGCAGCATGCGTGTGATACGGTTCTGATAGTCGTCCAGCGCATGGGCAAGCTGAGCCACCTCTTCATCCTGTCCCGGCTGTATCATGGTCGCGCCCTGTACGTCACCGGGCGCAAGATGCCTCACACGCTCGGCGAGGTCGGTGACTTGTTTGACCAGCAATCCTGCAAGCAAATACCCTACCACGAGGGCGACGCCCACCACCGACAGAAGAGATAGCACGATAAGAAGCCTGAGTTCCTGCTGCCGCTGGTCGTGGAGGCCGATTTCGTAGGCAACGAGAAATTTCACGCCATCGACGTGCCTTACCGCGACGCGAACCTCTTCCGGACCCCGGAACACCTTGTGACGCCGATAATTGAGACCCTGCAAATAGGGAGGGAGATGAGATTCCTCGATGGAATCATGGACAATGTATTTTTCGAGATTGGATCCGACCTGCGGTACAAAATCAGCGCGCTCACGATAGCGCTGGAGCAGATAATCCATCTCGGTTTCAATGATCTGCTCGATATGTGCCTCTTCGATATCGTCCGAAGCGATATAAAGACTGATACCGAGCGTTCCAACGACAACTATGCAGAATACCGCAAATGCCAGCGCAACACGCAGGCGGAGGCCGCGCTTAAACCCCGGCACGGGAAATGAGGCGGTAGCCAAGGCCATGAACTGTCTCAATTGGATCGTAGCCGCCCGCCCGGGTCAATGCACGACGCAATTCATGCATGTGGCTGCGCAAGGTATCGCTGGTTCCCTGCGCATCGCCCCAGACCTCCGACTCCAACTCTCTCCGGCTGAATACGCGGCCGGGTTCGCCCATCATGAGCGCGAGCAAGCGGATACATTTTGGCGGCAGTTTGACGGCTGCACCGGCAAAACGGACCGACAACGTTTTTGGATCGAACGATAGATCATCGCTTTCCAGTATACGGCTGGTAACTTTACCTCCGTGCCGTTTATGCATCGCGGCTAGACGCGCCTCGACCTCCTTCAGCGCGAATGGCTTCACCAGATAGTCGTCCGCTCCACAATCAAAACCTTTCAGCTTGTCCGCCAGTGTATCGCGCGCTGTCAGCATCAGCACAGGCGTGTCGAGATCCGCCTCTTGGCGAAGCTTTCGACACAGAGTAATGCCATCCATGCCGGGCAAGCCGAGGTCGAGCAAAATGCCGTCAAATCGCTGTGTAACCGCGAGATGCAGACCCGTGATGCCGTCCGCGGCGGCATCGACACTATGGCCGCGAGCTTCCAGAAAATCATAGAGATTGGTGGCAATCGCGGGATCGTCTTCAATAATAAGTATATGCACGAAAGATCCTATCGAAAATATAAGATAACGAAGGTTCAACCGAACTGACAAACACTAGACCAGAAAACTGATACATCCTGCTTTCCCCAACCTCACAGGAAATTCTCCAATTTGCTGCGTGAACCACCGAGGGCTTATGGAACCAATCATCATGCCCACTTATTACAATTACGAAATTCTAAGCAATATATTTTTGTAGTTTATACCCTTTTACTGGAAACCTGTCGGACTTAAAGAATACCGGCTGCAAAACTGACCGGCTCATATTCCACCCCTTTTTCGACCGACAGAGGGAGCAACAATTGGTTTTCGAAAATATCAAAATTTGTCCTGCTCGATTATTTTCCGCCCCGATCCGTTTCAGTCCTCATACTGTGCTAGTGCTGACGATATCTCCGACTGATGCTGTGGACGGCTTCCACTAGCGTCAAGGCACTCTCCGGTGGCGTAAACTGGGAAATACCGTGCCCGAGATTGAATACGTGGCCGTCGCCGGCGCCATAGGCGGCGAGAATTTTTTCCACCTCGGCGGTAATGATTTCCGGCGTGGCAAACAAGACCGCGGGGTCGAGATTACCTTGCAGCGCTACTTTATGACCAATGCGCCGGCGTGCTTCACCGATATCGACGGTCCAATCCAGACCCACCGCATCGCAACCACTATCGGCGATACTCTCTAGCCATAATCCGCCACCCTTGGTAAAAATAATGTTGGGAATGCGCACACCGTCGTGCTCGCGCTTGATTCCAGCCAATATCTGGCTCATATAACGCAAAGAAAATTCCTGATATGCGGCGTGCGACAATGCGCCACCCCAGGTATCAAAAATCATCACCGCCTGAGCGCCGGACTCGATCTGCGCATTCAGATAGGCGGTGACCGCCTGGGCGTTGATGTTGAGTATGTGATGCAGCAAATCCGGCCGCTGGTACAACATGGTCTTGATTTGCCGGAAATCAGTGCCGCCGCATCCCTCCACCATGTAGCAGGCGAGCGTAAAGGGACTGCCTGAAAAACCGATCAGCGGAACCTGGTTATCCAGCGTCCTGCGAATTTGTGAAACAGCATCCATCACGTAACGCAAATGCACCGCTGGCTCAGGTACCGTGAGCGCACGAATTTCCCATTCCTCGCGCAACGGACGCTCAAACTTGGGGCCCTCGCCTTCGGAGAAATAGAGCCCCAGCCCCATTGCATCGGGAATAGTAAGAATGTCCGAGAATAATATCGCGGCATCCAGCGGAAATCGTGCCAAGGGTTGCATGGTGACTTCGGTGGCAAAATCGGGATTCTTGCACAGCGCAAGAAAATTACCGGCGCGGGCGCGGGTCTGGTTGTATTCAGCCAAATAACGGCCTGCCTGGCGCATCAGCCACACAGGTGTGTACTCGGTAGGTTGCCGCAGCAGGGCTCGTAGCAGGGTATCGTTTTTTAATTTTGTCATCGGAATCTATTTAACCTAAAACCGGTAGTTGGACGAACTGCAACTTCCAGTTCCCGATATTACCAGCGATTGGCCTTCGGGTACATTATCCCTGATGAGTATGATGGAAGAATCTCGGCCAGCAACCCGCCGGGCTTGAAGAAATGGAAGCAAAAGTGGCTGGGCCAGGATAGATTTGATGATTTTAAAGGCCAATGGTTATTCTGCTGGCGAAAAACGGCAAAACAGGATCGGCCCCGGAGACTTGCACAGGGCTTCTGCAGTGGGTTACCCTAAGTCCGGACTAGGTCTCGTCGATAGCGAACAATCGCCGGTATTCCCTAATGGCATAACGATCGGTCATACCTGCTATGTAGTCGGCAATAGCGTGGTGCTCATTCTGGGAATATTTAGCTTGATATTTGGGTGGGAGCAATCGGATATCGGAATGAAATGCGTTAAACAACATTTCGATGGTATGACGCGCTTTTGTACTCATGCGCGCGACCTGGAAGTGCCGATAAAGGTTGTCGCGCAGGAACTTTTTCAATTCCTGCTGCTCCCGCTGAATTTTATTGCTGAAACCAATCAGCGCGGGTGCCATCCGCACTGCAGACAAATCATCCGGATGCGCATCGGCGATATTGATCGCGCTTTGCCTGATCAGATCCGCCACCAGCGTATTGATCATGCGCCGCACAGTTTCATGGATCAGCCGTCGCCCCGAGATTCCGGGATGCTGCTTTTTAGCCAACATGAGGTGCCGGGAGAAAAGTTCGACCTCCTCAAGTTGCTTCTGCGTAATGAAACCTGAACGCAAGCCGTCGTCTACATCATGATTATTATAGGCAATTTCATCGGCGAGATTGGCAAGCTGCGCTTCCAGCGATGGCCGCTGGTCCGTGAGAAAACGTTCGCCCACATCGCCCAGTCTTCGGGCATTTTTCCTGGCGCAATGCTTGAGTATGCCTTCACGCGTTTCAAAGCACAGATTCAAACCATCAAATGCCCCGTAGCGCTCTTCCAGCACATCCACCACTCGCAGGGATTGTAAATTGTGTTCGAAGCCGCCATAGTCTTTCATACAGGCATTCAATGCATCCTGCCCCGCATGTCCAAATGGAGTATGGCCCAAATCATGTGCCAGGGCGATCGCCTCCACCAGGTCTTCATTAAGACGCAAGTTCCGGGCTACAGAGCGGCCGATTTGCGCCACTTCCAGACTGTGTGTCAGGCGCGTGCGGAAAAGATCGCCTTCATGATTAACAAAAACCTGGGTCTTGTATTCAAGTCGGCGAAACGCCGTAGAATGAATGATGCGATCACGATCACGCTGAAATTCCGTGCGGCCGGGTGACGACTCCTCGCCGATACGGCGGCCGCGCGAGTTTATCGGAGATACCGCGTAAGGTGCCAATTCATGCATTAGCGGTACATTCCTGGAGCATTTCTGTGAGAATTCCCGCAGGCACATCGGAATGGACGGCGGCTTCACCAATTCGGTGAAGCAGAACAAAACGCATTTTCCCCCCTGCCACTTTCTTGTCCAGCCCCATCAAATGCAGGTATTTCTCCGGACCCAGGTCGGGAGCGGCGACAGGAAGTCCAGCTTGTACATAGATGTTGCGGATACGTTCCACGTCGGTCTGGGTGATCATATCCATGCGCCGTGACAATTCCGCCGCCAGTACCGTACCCGCAGCGACAGCTTCGCCATGCAGCCACGTGCCATAACCCAGCGCGTTTTCAATGGCATGACCGAAGGTATGCCCCAAGTTGAGCAATGCGCGCATACCGCTCTCATGCTCATCGGCCTCGACAACTTCGGCTTTGTTCATGCAACTACGGTGAATGGCCTCGATCAGTACCTCAGGATCACGTGCCAGAAGCTTTATCATATTCCGCTCGATCCACACGAGAAAAGCAGGATCCCGGATCAGGCCATATTTGATGACTTCAGCAATACCTGCACGTAATTCTCTTTCGGGCAAGGTTTCCAGTGTGGTGCTGTCAGCCACCACCACCCGGGGTTGGTAAAATGCACCAATCATGTTCTTGCCAAGCGGATGGTTAATACCTGTCTTGCCACCCACCGAAGAGTCAACCTGCGCCAGCAATGTGGTCGGAAATTGAATAAACGGCACGCCACGCAAATAGGTGGCGGCGGCGAAGCCAGCCAGATCGCCGACCACGCCTCCGCCAAGCGCGATAACCGGAGTGCCGCGTTCACAGCGTTTTGTTAGCAGCGAATCAAAAATCAGATTGAGCGTTTGCCAATTCTTGTGCTCTTCCCCGTCAGGAAGGATGATGGGAACCGATGCCGCACCCTGGTCTTCCAACGCGCTGCGCAGCCTTTCCAGATAAAGTGGCGCCACCGTGGTATTGGTCACGATTGCCACCCGTTTCTGTGGCATATGGCTCAGAATAAGTTCAGTCTGGCCCAAAATGCCGCTACCGATATGTATTGGATAACTGCGCGCGCTCGGTGTCGCGGCAAGATCAACCATAATGGTTTTCATGGATTAGGGGATTTCAAAGACATTGATGGGTTCCGAAGGTGTTGCATCTGGAGAACTATGTAAAAAGATGGTGAGGAGAGGGTAACTCTTAAAATGGTTTCACCACCACCAGTATCACCACCGCAAACAGAATTACCACCGGAATTTCATTAAACCAGCGGTAATAAATATGGCTGTGACGGTTCCGATCATACTTGAAATCGGCAAGCAGCCTGCCGCAATGGAGGTGATATCCAACCAGTCCGATCACCAATGCAAGCTTGGCATGCAACCATCCGCCGGAAATACCATAACCCAGCCAAAGCCACAGGCCAAAAAGAATCGTCAATACCGCACCGGGAGTCATGATGCCATAATAAAGCTTGCGTTCCATCACCTTGAAACGGGCAATGCCGGACGCGTCATCGCTCATCGCATGATAGACAAACAGGCGCGGCAAATAAAACAACCCGGCAAACCAGGTCACCATGAAAATGATATGTAGCGATTTTATCCAGAGCATTTGATTTCTTTAACTTAAATTCAGCAGTTGATCGCTCGTCTTCAGTTCACTGGTCGATTGCATGCCCATGATCCACGCAATAGCTTTTCGCCTTACTTGATTTTACCCTTGGCGAGTTCACATGAGACCGACCGCCGGAGGATAACAGTATAGTCCTCAGCACCATCGGATGAATTAGATGTCCCTCGGAAATAGTTGTACTCAAACCCCTCCGAAGCAAGGAACAAGTTCCTGGGATATAGGTCGAATTATAACTGACTGACGGTAGGCGATATGCCTTGCGATGACGATGAAACTCAGACTTGAACGAGTATACGAGCTACCCGCGCACCCAGACGGGCTGCGCATCCTCGTCGACCGCCTGTGGCCACGCGGTCTTTCGAAGGCTAAGGCCAGGATCGATTTCTGGGCCAAGGAAGTAGCGCCCTCGACCGAGTTGCGCGACTGGTATCAACATGAGGTGAAGAAGTGGCCCGAATTCCGGCGCAGATACCGGGATGAGCTTAAACACAATGATGCGGCCGTAAAGGAGCTCATCGCAAAACTTGGAAACGGAAACGGCACGCTTCTTTTTGGCTCCAAGGAGCTCCACCACAATAACGCCGTCGTGTTGAAGGAGTACCTGGAAACATTGCGGTAAACCGCTTTCCTTACTTTTTTATGGCCGCTTACCGCCGGATACGCTGCTAAATCGCGACTACTTCCAAATCAGGCTCTATCGACCTCAACATATTCTGGATGCCTCTGAGCGTGCCCGAAATTGAGCTCGGGCAAGTGCCGCATGCGCCCTGGTAGTGTACGCTGAGTTTATTGCCGTCGAGGCCGAGCACATGAAGATCGCCGCCGTCGTTTTGCAAGTAGGGTCGTATCTCTTCATCGAGCAGCGTATTGATCGTTTCAAGACGCTGCTGGTCCTCGGGACTCAAACCGGCAATGGCGCTGGTTGCCGCCGCAACAGTAGCGGCTGATTGCGAAGTTGCCGCGGGCGCGGCACGGATCGGATCGGCGACTTCGCGCGCCAGATCCTGCCAATCGGCACCACCATCCTGCGTAATCGTGATCCAGCGATCGACATAAAATACATTGGTCACATGATCGATATCGAACAGCGCGGCGGCGAGAGGATCGTCCTTCGCCTGCTCGGCATTGTCGTATGAGTGCGTCACGCCCCAGGTCAATGGCTCCTTTAGAATGAATTTCAACGCATTCCGGTTTGGCGTACCCTCTATTTCAGATATCTTTGGCATGTTCCTCTCCCATTAGGCGTCGCCGATCGCGGCATGCATCGGATCCTCTTCAGCCTCAGTCGATGTAGTGGTGACGGAGTTGAGCGCCGCCTGCAATGTATGCCACGGCAGAATTGCGCATTTGACACGTGTCGGAAGATCGCGCACTCCCGCAAAGACGGTAAGCCGCCCGAGGTGATGACCACCCTCAAGGTCCAGCTTGCCGATTGCCATATCACGAAATTCCTGAATCAATGTCTCAGCATCCGCCCGTGTCTTGCCTTTTACGACGGTGGTCATCATTGAGGCCGATGCCTTGCAAATCGCGCATGACTCACCATGGAAAGCAATACGATCGATGCGCTCACCGTCAAGATTGAGTGCAATATCAAGATGATCACCGCACAGCGGATTATGACCGACGGCATGATGACTTGCGTGATCGAGCGTACCGTAATTGCGCGGCTTCTTGTTGTGGTCGAGAATAACTTCTTGATAAAGTGATTTCGTGTTCATTACGTAAAAATCTTCTGTACGGTGCGAAGACTCGCGATAAATGTGTCCACCTCGGCCAGTGTGTTGTAAAAGGCAAAAGAAGCGCGTGTCGTGGCCGGCACCTTGAGGCGCAGCATCACCGGCTGCACGCAATGGTGGCCCGTACGCACTGCGACTCCATCCTGATTAAGGAGCGTACCGATATCATGCGGATGCACACCCTTGACTTCAAATGAGAGCACTGCGGTTTTCATTGCGGCAGTGCCAATAATACGTACCCCCGGCACACGGCTTATCTGTTCAGTCGCATAGATAAGCAGGTCAAGTTCCTGCGAAGCAATAGCATCCATGCCGATTGACAATAAATAATCAACCGCCGCACCCAGTCCGATCGCGGATGCAATCGGGGGCGTACCCGCCTCAAACTTGTGCGGGATGGTATTGTAGGTGGTTTTTTCGAACGTCACCGATAAAATCATATCGCCGCCGCCCTTGAATGGCTGCATGCGCTCAAGCAACTCAGCCTTACCGTAAAGAATGCCGATACCCGTCGGACCGCACATCTTATGACCTGAAAACGCATAGAAATCGCAGTCGAGGTCCTGCACATCGACTTTCATGTGCGGCACCGCCTGCGCCCCGTCGACCAGTACCGGTACCCCACGCGCATGCGCGAACGCGATCATGGATTTGACGGGATTGATCGTACCCAGCGCGTTCGACACGTGCATCACGCCGACGAATTTCGTGCGCTCGTTAAAAAGCTTCTCGTACTCGTCAATGATAAGCTCACCTGCATCGGTGATGGGCACAACACGGATTTTTGCCCCCTTCTCTTCCGCCAGCATCTGCCAGGGAACGATATTCGAATGGTGCTCCAACGTGGTCAAAATGATTTCGTCGCCGGCCCCGATGAATTTGCGGCCGTAGCCGTGCATCACCAGGTTGATCGCATCCGTGGTGCCACTGGTGAAGATGACTTCCCGGTCTTCGCGGGCGTTAATAAAGCGCTGTAGCTTGCGGCGTGATTCCTCATATTCCGCGGTTGCCGTTTCTGACAGGTAATGCACTCCACGATTGATGTTGGCGTGTTGCGTGGTCTGATAACGCACCAGACGGTCGATGACCGGCTGCGGCATCTGGCTGGATGCCGCGTTGTCGAAATAGACCAGAGGTTTGCCGTCGACCTGAAGCTTCAGAATCGGAAAGTCAGCGCGAATTTTTTCGATATCAAGCATCGAGGCAAATTGTGATTCCAAAGCGGATTCGATAAGCTGCATAATTCAGTTTCTCTGAGTTTGCTCGAGCACCGTCTGCTCAAGCCGGTGTTTCAGCGACGCAATCGATATGCGATCGATGATTTCGGCGCCAAACGCATATGTCAGCAAGTTGCGTGCCGTGATCTCGGAGAGCCCGCGGCTCTTGAGATAAAATACTTCCTCATTATCGAGTTGACCAACAGTTGCCCCGTGCGCGCACTTTACGTCATCCGCAAAAATTTCCAGCTGCGGCTTGGTATCCACGCGCGCTTTCGCATTCAGCAACAGGTTACGGCTCGACTGCGAGGAATCGGTACGCTGCGCATCCGGACGAACCACGATTTTACCGTTGAATACTGCATGCGCGGCACCATCCACGATGCATTTATGTGACTGGGTACTCGTACCATGAGGTTTCGCATGGTCGATGCAGGTATGCGTATCGGCAAGCTGCCGTCCGGTGATCAACGCCAGCCCGTCAATGGCGCACTCCGCTCCTTCGGCCGCAAGCAGCGTGTTCAGGTTGTAGCGCGAGATGCGTGCGCCAAGCGCGACACTGACTGATCGATAGCGGCTTGCATGCGCGAGAGACACCGCGCAATTCGCAATATGAAATGCCTCGTTACTGTCGCGCTGAACCCGGATATGGTCAACCTGGGCATTATCGGCAAGCGCGATCTCGGTCACCGCATTAGTTACGTAAGCATCTTCCTGTAAGGAAACATAGTCCTCGACGATCGTTACCGCGCTACCGGATTCGGCTATCAACAGGCAGCGCGGATGACTTGCCACCTCTTTTTGCGTCGCGATAAACAAAAGATGCACCGGTTTTTCGACCACTACGCTGCGAGGTACGAGAATCAGCGCTCCATCATGCAGGAATGCGGTATTGAGCGCGGCAAACACGTTGTCCTGAAACCCGGCGTAGCGGCCAAGATGCGGCTCTATCGCCGCTGCATGTGCCGCCACTGCCTCCGATAGATTCGTAACGACCAAGCCCACGTCCTTGGTGCCATGTGGCTGTCCTGACAACTGAGGCGCATATACGCCATCGACGAACACAAGCCGGATAGCCGCTTCCTCGAGATAAAATTTTTCGGCGTCGGCGATGCTCAACGACGATTCGGCACGCACCGGTTGGAACGACAGGTTGGACAGCGGCGAAATATCGGTAAAACGCCATTCCTCATCGCGCGTAGTGGGTACTTTCAGTGTACTGGCACGCTCGACGGCATCGGCCCGTAACTGATTAAGCCATGCCAGCGGGCTTGATGGCAATTGCGGCTGCCCTTGAAGCAGGCTTTCAAGATAGCTGCTACCGGTAACCATGCTCAGGCTCATACTCTGGCCGCGGTACGTTGCTCGACGCTGACCCAATCGTAACCACGCGTCTCGAGTTCCAGCGCAAGCTCTTTTCCACCCGTCTTGATGATACGGCCCGACTCCATCACGTGCACGTAGTCCGGCACGATATAGTTGAGCAGACGCTGATAATGCGTCACCAATATGGTTGCATTGTCCTTGTTCGTAAGCTGATTCACGCCATTGGTAACGCTCTTGAGCGCATCGATATCAAGGCCGGAGTCCGTCTCGTCGAGAATCGCCAGGCGGGGTTCAAGTAGCGCCATCTGTAATATCTCGTTTCTTTTCTTTTCTCCGCCGGAGAAACCTTCATTGACGCCACGATCGAGAAAATCCGGGTTCATTTCAAGCAACTTCATTTTCTCACGCACAAAATCCTCGAATTCGAGTGGATCAAGCTCCTCCTTGCCACGTTGCGCTTGCACGGTATTGTAAGCAAGGCGCAGAAAATGGCTGTTGGCAACGCCGGGTATCTCGATCGGGTACTGGAAGGCAAGGAATAAACCGGCACGCGCGCGTTCCTCAGGTTCGAGGTCGAACAAATTGCCACCTTCAAACGTCACCGAACCCCCGGTGACTTTATAAGCGTTATGACCGGCAAGCACCTTTGCCAAGGTGCTTTTACCTGAGCCATTCGTTCCCATGATTGCGTGGATTTCACCACTTCTAACCGTCAGATCAATGCCTTTGAGGATCTCGATGCCATTGACGGTCGCCCGCAATCCGCGTACCTCAAGCAGCGTTTTGCTGTCCTGATAAATCATCCGACACTCCCTTCGAGCTTGAAGCCGAGCAGTTTGGTCGCTTCGACCGCAAACTCCATCGGCAACTGTTGAAATACGTCCTTGCAGAATCCATTAATAATCATCGATACCGCCTCCTCGTTGCCGATACCGCGTTGCGCAAAATAGAACAATTGATCCTCGCCGATCTTTGACGTTGATGCTTCGTGCTCGACTTTGGCAGTATGATTACGAACCTGAATGTAGGGAAAAGTATTGGCGCTGCACTCGCCGCCGATCAGCATCGAGTCGCATTGTGAATAATTACGGGCTCCGGCAGCGGTGGGCGCAATTCTGACCAAGCCACGGTAGCTATTATTGGAATGACCGGCCGAAATACCCTTGCTGACGATGGTGCTGCGCGTGTTTTTTCCCAGATGAACCATCTTGGTGCCGGTATCGGCTTGCTGATAATTATTGGTGACCGCGACGGAATAGAACTCGCCGACCGAATTATCGCCCTGCAATACACAGGAAGGATACTTCCAGGTAATTGCCGAGCCCGTTTCAACCTGGGTCCAGGAAATGCGTGAATTGACTCCTTTGGCCAAGCCACGTTTGGTGACAAAATTGTAGATGCCGCCCAGGCCATTTTCGTCCCCAGCGTACCAGTTCTGTACCGTCGAGTACTTGATGTCGGCATTGTCGAGCGCCACCAGTTCGACGACCGCCGCATGCAATTGATTGGTATCAAACTTGGGCGCGGTGCAACCTTCCAGATAAGAAACTGATGCTCCCTCCTCGGCGATGATCAAGGTACGCTCGAACTGCCCCGACTCCTCCGTGTTGATACGAAAGTAGGTTGACAGATCCATCGGGCATTTGACGCCTTTGGGAAGAAAACAGAATGTGCCGTCGGTGAAGACCGCCGAATTGAGCGCGGCGTAGTAGTTGTCGCCCACCGGCACCACGGTGCCAAGGTATTGCTTCACCAGCTCCGGATGCATATGAACGGCTTCCGAAATCGAGCAGAAAATAATACCCACTTCGGCAAGCTTCTGCTTATATGTGGTTGCCACCGACACGCTGTCGAAAATTACATCGACGGCGACGCCGGCAAGCGCCGCGCGCTCATGCATCGGTACGCCAAGCTTCTCGAAAGTACGCAACAACTCAGGATCAACCTCGTCCATGCTGCTCAACTTCTTCTTCGGCTTGGGTGCGGAGTAGTAGCTGATTGCCTGAAAATCGATCTTCGGGTACTTAACGTTCGGCCACTTTGGCTCTTCCATCTTGAGCCATTGCTGATACGCCTTCAGCCGAAATTCGAGCAACCATTCGGGCTCATCCTTCTTGGCCGAAATCAGCTTGATGGTGTCCTCGCTAAGCCCCCGTGGCGCGATATCGGATTCGATATCGGTCACAAAACCGTGCTTATAGGGCTGGTTGACCAGATTTTGTAATACTGCGCTCATTAGACTGCTCCAATATCGTTTACGTCGAAGAAAATTCTTCGTATCCACCCGTTACTCGAAATTCTTTTGCATCCTTTTCGCCATCTTGGTGTCTTTTACCGACAGGCTAGACCTTGGCGGGTTCCTTCAGACTGAAGCTTTCGCCGCAACCGCACATATTATCGACATTAGGGTTGTCAAATCTGAATGAATCATTAAGACCCTCCTTGACGAAATCAATACGCGAGCCATCGAGAAACGGGAAACTGCCAGCATCCACCACCACGTTGGCGTTGCAAGATTCGAACATCCGATCATCCTCACGAACTTCGTCCGCATAATCAAATGTGTAGGCAAAACCAGAGCAGCCCACTTTCTTTATGCCGATGCGCAAGGCCAATCCCTTGCCGCGCTTCGCCAGCTGCTTCCGGATCTGTTTCGCGGCATTTTCAGTTAATGTTATCGCCATCACTATTCCCCGCATTCATGAATGATGATGATGATCGAAATAAATGTATGACTAAGCCGGATATACGGAACGCTCACGTTCGGGCATCACACCCCGTTCACGCTCGGGCACGACCTTACGCATATCCAGCATTTGCACCACGCCACTCTGTCTCGCTTGCCTCACTCTCTGATCATCAACCAGTTGTTTCAGCGTTATCGCGCCCAGGTGATCGAAAATCAGATCGTTAAGTTTTATCCACAAGTCATGTGTCATGCATTTTTTGTCATTGTGGCAATTTTCCTTTCCGCTGCATTGAGTCGAATCCATCGGCTCGTCCACTGCAAGGATAATCTCGGCAATCGATACTTGCGCCATGTCCTTGGCAAGGCAATAGCCACCACCCGGGCCGCGTACACTGTCGACAAGTGCACGTTGCCGCAGCTTGGCAAACAATTGTTCAAGGTAAGATAGCGAGATTTGTTGACGCTGGCTGATTTCAGCGAGTGTCACGGGATGCGTGCTACGCTGCATCGCAAGATCCAGCAATGCCGTTACCGCAAACCGTCCTTTGGTTGTTAGCCTCATGATAAGCTCCTCTCCTCTTTACTCTCGTAAATTCAATCAATAGAGATATTAAATACAATCGGTTCAGCCAGTACCTCGTAGTACCTTCATCAATACACGACTGATTTGGTCAACTATAAGATACTTGATTGATTTAGTCAACTATCTCTACCGGAAAAATAATGAACGCCGATGCTTTGTTCGTCCGGATTTGGAACGCTAAGTTCAGCTGTGGTTATTGAAAACAGGATGGGGTAGCAGGGCAGTCATCTGGCGGCGAAGACTCCACCTGACCGCGGACGTCACGCATGACTAAATCAAGAAACTGAGTATGAAAGCTGAAACAAGCACGCAGAGCGGCTACGTGATCATCCAATTTTTGGTATCCACAGCGCATAGTTAATCAGATCAAGAACACCATTCTAGTTTATCTTTCTCGTCCGACTCATTGATGAGGGAAGTGGCGCCGACCGTGGTGTCAAGGCTGCAGTGCGGCTCGGCAATGACTTCATCGCATCTATGGGGGATCGAGGACAGTTTCAATTTGAACCGGGGGATTTTTCTTTAACGCAACCTGGCCATCATCCGCGACCCGACGAGATAACCCGTCTAGCGGCGGCGGAGTCTCATATGAGATTTGACCAGTTCTATTGCCTGGTAGCGGAATCGATTGCCGTCCGTATCTTTTACCCACATATGCAGCAGGCCGATAAAAAATAGATGCGTATCCGTCGCTAATTGAGAGGGGTCATGGGAAGCATGTAATTGCTCGCGAGCCCTGGCGCGCTCATATACCAGTTTAAGCTTTTCCTCGATACCGGAGCAGTTTGATAAAATCTGCTGCAACACGGTAGCAAATTCGTCCACATACTCACACTTGATCATCATGATTTCGTAAATCTGCCGTGTCTCGATACTGTCCATCAAAACCTGGATTGTGCCGCACAAAAAATTTTCTATGCACGCAAGCGGATCTTCAGAGCGTTCCACCAGCAAGGTATCATCCATGCGATCAATCAAGGGCAAAAATACCTGTTCGCGCATCGCCTGAAATAGGGCGATTTTATTGCTGAAGTGCCAGTAGATGGCCCCCCGCGTAACACCGGCCTGAATGGCAATATGCTCCATCGTGGTGCGACTGACACCGCGCGTCAGAAATACTTCCCGTGCCGCCTGAATAAGATGCTGCCGGGTTAATTCCGCATTCTCCTTGGTTTTTCGAACCATCTATGTGGGGTCCTTGCTAATTTTTCTATTTACACTAAGAGATTTTTGTATATAATTTACATACAACCACGAATGTATGCAAGTTATTTCGTTTAACCGCATAATTTTAAGCTGTTTCGTTTATCCGGCATGGAGTTAAAAATGGCAGCCGCCAGCTATTATAAGAATAAATTTCGTACTTCGTTAACGGCAATGCATTCAAAATTGATCATTACGCTGGTAATGGGCATTGCATTGAGCGCATGCGGGAAAAACGACCAGGCGGCCAATCAGCCCCCTGCCGGAATGGCGCTTCCTGTCAGCGTAATCGAAGTACAACCTGCCAGCGTGCCGATCGCTGCCGAAGCCGTTGCGCAAACCGAAGGGGCCAAGGAAGTCGAAATACGGCCGCGTGTCGGCGGCATCCTGCTCAAACGTCTGTACGAAGAAGGCAACGCGGTAAAAGCTGGCCAGCCGATGTTTCAGATTGATCCCGTGCCGTATCAAAATGCGCTGGCGCAGGCGAGAGCGCAGCTCGCTGAGCAGAAAGCCCGTATCAAACAAGCCGAACGGGAAGAAAACCGTTTGCGCGAACTGCTCGATACGCAAGCTATCAGCCAGCGTGAATACGACAATGCCGTCTCTGACAGTGCAATCGTGAGCGCCGCTCTGCAGCATGCCGAGGCACGCGTACGTGATGCCGAGCTCAATCTTTCCTATACCACGGTGACAGCGCCGGTAAACGGCATATCGGGCCGCTTCCAATTCTCCGAAGGGGCACTGGTGGAAGCCAACGCCAGCCTGTTGACCACGCTAGTCCAAGTATCACCCATATGGGTACGCTTCAGTCTTTCCGATAGCGAACTGGCGCAGCTTGGCGGACCCCTTACCGAGCAGAGGGTGAAACAGGTCACATTGGTATTACCCGACGGTACGGAGTACGAAAGGAAAGGGGAATTGAATTTCGCCGCCAGCCGCATCGATCCATCACTGGGCACGCAACAACTGCGCGCCACGTTTGAGAACCCGGACCAGCGTCTACTTCCTGGACAGTTTGTTCGCGCACGTGTCATCACTGGCGAGCGCGATGGAGTTTTTCTCGTACCCCAGGTTGCGGTGCAAACATCTGATCTGGGCAAAAGTGTATATGTCATCAACGAAAAAAATGAAGCTACGATACGGCCAGTGGAGACGGGTCACTGGATAGGCAAGGATTGGGTGATTCTGGAAGGGCTGAAAGCAGGCGATAAAGTCATCGTCGATAACATCATCAAGCTCCGTCCGGGCACGCTTGTATCAACTCATGCACCGGGAGGGGCGCCCACGGCGCCTTTGGTTGAAGCTCCCGTCAAGTCCCCTGCCCAGTCCGACCCCGATAAACAGACGTAAGCGGGAATCTCATGACCCGATTCTTTATTACGCGGCCCATTTTTGCATCGGTATTGTCCATCATCATCGTGCTGGCAGGGCTGGCGGCCGCGATGCAACTGCCCATTGCACAGTATCCGCAAATTGCGCCTCCTACCGTGTTGATAACCGCGACCTTTCCTGGCGCAAGTGCCGAAACCTTGTCTAAAACGGTTGCCGCACCGATTGAAGAACAGTTGAGCGGCGTCGATAACCTGCTGTATTTCAGTTCCAGCGCCGACTCCAGCGGTACGCTCACCATTACCGCAACTTTCGAGGTCGGCACGGATATCGACCAGGCGACTTTCAACACCAGCAATCGCGTCAATATCGCTTTGCCGCGCTTGCCCGATGAGGTCCGGCGAACAGGCCTGAAAATAGAGAAACGGTCCAATGACATCCTTCTGGTGTTCATGCTGATCTCGAAGGAGAAGGGAAAGTACGACCCGCTGTATCTCAGTAATTACGCCACGCTCAACATTCTGGATGAGCTCAAACGCACTCAAGGTGTGGGTGACGCAATGGTATTCGGCGGTCAGGACTATTCCATGCGCATCTGGCTGCGCCCTGATCGCATGGCGCAACTCGGCGTGACCACCACGGATGTCGCTGCGGCTATCAGGTCACAAAATGCACAGTATGCTGCGGGCAAGATAGGCCAGGAACCGGCGCCGGCAGATCAGCAACTGGTTTATACCGTTAACGCCAAGGGCCGGTTGCTGGAACCCGAACAATTCGGCAATATCATCTTGCGGGCTGATGGCCCCCGCGGGGTTCTCTATCTCAAGGATGTCGCCCGGATCGAACTCGGCGCACTCAGCTACGACGTGCGCACGGCGCTGAATGGTCAACCCGGCGCGGGTATCCCCATCTTTCTGCAGCCCGGCGCAAACGCCCTGGATACCGCGAACGCGCTCGTGGCCAAAATGGATGAGCTGAAACAATATTTCCCGGAAGGAATGGATTATGTCATCCCTTACGATACCAGCAAATTTGTTAAAGCCTCCATGTGGGAAGTCGTCAAAACGCTCGGCGAGGCAATGATCCTGGTTGTTCTGGTTGTGTATATCTTCCTGCAAAGCTGGCGTGCCACGCTGATCCCCATCATCGCCGTACCCATTTCCCTGGTTGGCACCTTTGCCGGTTTGTGGCTGTTCGGCTTCTCCATCAATACGCTCACGTTATTTGCCATGGTGCTGTCTATCGGGATCGTGGTGGATGACGCCATTGTCGTCCTGGAAAACATCGAGCGTTTGATGGACGAAGAAAAACTTTCGCCGATGAAAGCCGCTATCCGGTCCATGGAGCAGGTCGCACGCGCCGTCGTGGCTATTGTATTGGTGCTGTGCGCGGTGTTTGTACCTGTGGCTTTTATGGGGGGCATTGCCGGCGAACTATATCGCCAGTTTGCAGTGACAGTCGCGGTTGCGGTCACCATATCCGGTGTGGTGGCGTTGACGCTCACGCCCGCATTATGCGCCATCCTGCTGAAACATACGCATGGGGACTCCGCATTCTTTCGCACCTTTAACAATGGCTTCAGCCGCCTGACCAATTTCTACATCCATATGGTCAGCACGACCTTGAAACACAAAATCATCGGAACATTCGTTTTCACGGGTATCATCGCCGTTGCAATCTACCTGATTAAAACAGTTCCCGACAGTTTTGTGCCGCCTGAAGATCAGGGCTATGTAGTGACCGCAACAATTTTGCCGGACGGTGCTACACTAGCTCGCACAACCAAAACCGCTGAAGCGGTGCGCGCCGCTATCGCGGAAGACCCGGCGGTTGCTCACCAATTTGTGGTCAACGGTTTTGATCTTATCGGCGGAGGAAATAAAACGAGTTCAGCAACCATGTTCGTTGCGTTTAAGGACTGGTCAGAGCGCACCACTACAGCCGAGGATATTGTCAACAAGTTATCCGGTATCGGCATGCAGCAGCCGGATGGCATAGCGATAGCGTTTAACCCGCCGGCTATTCGTGGCCTGGGTACCGCCGGCGGCTTTGAGGTCTATGTGCAAAGCCGGGGTGGTTCGGATCCTGTGCGCTTGGCGGGCGTCGTGAACAACTTCATTGACGCGCTCCACCAGGAGCCTCGCCTCGCTGGAATCGCCACCTTTTTCAGACCCACGGTACCTCAATTCTTTATTGAAGTGGATGAAGCCAAGGCAATCTCGCAAGGAGTGTCGATTGCGGACCTGTACGCCACCCTGCAAAGCACTATGGGTTCGCTCTATATCAATGATTTTAATAAGTCCGGGCGAACTTATCGCGTGCAATTGCAGGCCGAACCCCAATATCGCATGAAACCGGAAGATCTCGGCAGAGTATACGTGCGGTCCCAATCCGGAGAGATGGTGCCTATGTCGGCACTCAGCAAAATCAGCACCATTGTGGGTGCGGAGCAACTGGAACGATACAACGGTCTGCTTTCCGCCAAGGTAATGGGAAGCGGTGCACCGGGTGTAAGCTCAGGTGACGCCATCAAACTGGTGGAAGAAATTGCGGCAAAAAATTTGCCGGATAATTATCAGATTGCCTGGACAGCGCAGGCTTATCAGGAAAAACGTACCGGTTCGGCCGCGATCCTTGCTTTCAGCTTCGCCATCATCATGGTGTTCCTCATCCTGGCCGCACAGTTCGAAACCTGGGCCCTGCCGCTTGCCGTTATCATGGCGGTGCCATTTGCCCTGGCGGGTGCACTGCTCGCGGTTTTAATTCGCGGGATGCCCAATGATATCTACTTTCAGGTGGGCCTGATCACCCTGATAGGGCTGGCGGCCAAGAATGCCATCCTGATTGTGGAGTTTGCCAGCCAGAAAATGAAGGAAGGGATGCCGGTGGCGCAAGCCGCGATTGAAGCCGCGCGTTTGCGTTTTCGCCCGATTGTCATGACATCCATGGCCTTCGTGCTGGGAATCGTGCCGCTGGTAATCGCGACGGGAGCGGGAGCCGCTGCCCGCCGTTCCATGGGTACCGGTGTGTTTGGCGGAATGATGCTTGCCACCTTTGTCGCCACCATATTCATTCCATTGTTCTTTACCTGGCTTACGGGTAAGAAAACGGAGAAGCGGGTGGAAGATGCGCAGGCAGAAATGACATGACGCCACATCCAAGATTACTCCATCCAGCAGCGGCTAGCTTGGTCAGCGACATTAAATCGATCGTTGCGGTCGCCGCGTCTTCCGCTACACTCAAATTAACAGTGGCGATTCTTTCATTGAAGAAAGGATATCCCCGGCAGATTCGTATACTGCTGTTACTTCCAAGCCTTCTGCTGGGAGCCTGCGCCATGGGACCCGACTATTTCCGGCCCCCTATCGACACCGCGGAAAAGTTTCGCATGGCACAGACAGAAGGGCAATCCATCGCCAATCTTCCCTGGTGGGAGCTTCTTCACGACGAAACGCTTCAACGGCTCATCAATCAGGCCTTACTCGAGAATAAGGATCTTCAGCAGGCGGTGGCAAGCATTGAAGAGCTTCAGGCCCGCCTGAATATAGCGCGCATGGATTTTCTTCCCAAGATGGAAGTGAATGCCAATGCCCCGGCGTTCGGCACCATGGGTGGATTTCTTCGTCCGGGATTTCCGACACCGTATAATTATTTCGGACAGACAACCCTGAACTGGGAACTGGATGTCTGGGGCAGGCTCCGCCGTTCCAATGAAGCAGCCCGCGCCGACTTGATAGCGCGCGAGGAGAATCGCCGGGCAATCGTGCTTACACTGGTAAGTTCGGTGGCACAGTCCTATTTCGACCTTTTGCAATTTGACATGCAGCTCGATATTGCCCGGCGCGCCCTGTCATCGTGGGAAGAATCTGTGGCCATTTCCCAGGCCCAATTGCGGGGAGGCGTGATTTCCCGGCTCGATCTGGACCAGTTTGAAGCGGAGCGCGCCAACGCCGCTACCAGAGTGGCGGAACTTGAACGGCAGATGGTTCAGAAGGAAAATGAGCTGAGTGTATTGCTGGGGAGAAATCCGGTGCCAATCGAGCGCGGCCAAGTGCTGACAGATCAGTTGATGCCCCCGGAAGTACCGGCTGGCTTGCCTTCCGAATTGTTGCAGCGGCGTCCCGATATTCTCCAGGCGGAACAAACGCTGGCTGCGGCGACCGCCCGAATCGGAGTGGCCAAAGCGGCGCGATTCCCCAAAATTTCGATCACCGGTTTTCTCGGGGTTGCCAGCCCCGCCCTGTCCAATCTGTTGCTCTCGGGAAGCGAGTTTGGGGCGGGGGGGCTCGGGCTGGCTGGGCCCTTACTGAATGCGCAAAGCCTGGGTTTCGAACAGCGGGCCGCGGAAGCCCAGGCGAGGCAGGTATTGGCACAATACGAGCAAACCATCCTCGTGGCATTCAGGGAGGTGGAAGACGCGCTGGTGGCTATTCGCACAGTCAATGACCAGCGCACGGCACAGCAGGAACAGGTCGAAGCGCTGCGCTCAGCTTTGCGTGTAGCTGATCTTCGCTACAAGGGAGGCATTACAAGCTATGTGGATGTACTCCTTGCCAAACGCGCCCTGTTCGATGCCGAATTTGCCCTCACGGCCACGCGCCGCTTTCATATGGTATCCGTTGTTCAGCTCTACAAAGCGCTAGGCGGGGGATGGTCGCCGGGATAACGATCGATGCCGCGTCACGGGCATCGAATTGAAGTTTCTTTGGATTTCCACCGAGATCTGATCTTCCGGAAACCGAAATTTCCGATAACATCCTGATTGCTGCATCTTCATCAGATTCTTTTTTTCAGGATAATCCAAGACCCAGGACATATGAACTCGACAATCCAATGGTTGATAAGGCGAGTCATCCTGAACAGGACTGGCATTATTCGTATGAATGCCGGGCTATTCCTGATTCTGCTTGCCGGCTGCTCAGAGAAGGCGCCTGCTCCCCCTCCGCCCACTCCGCAAGTGGAAATCATTACCGTGACCACTCAAACAGTCCCGGATGAACCGGAGTTTATCGGGCAAACGGAAGCCTTTCGCCCGGTGGAAATTCGACCGCAAGTGACCGGGATCATCAAAAAAGTCTTTTTTACCGAAGGCCGAAATGTCAAAAAGGATGATCAGTTATACCTGATCGATCCGGTGCCATTCCAGGCCCTTTATCTCAGTGGCAAAGCGAGAGTGGCTCAGGCTCAGGCCCGGCTGGTCCAGATGGAACAGGATCTGGCCCGTGTAAAACCCCTTCTCGAGCAACAAGCTGTCAGCAAAAAAAACGTCGACGATGCCGTGGCGGGAACGCTGGAAGCCAAAGCTGCGCTGGAGGCTGCCCAAAGCGACCTGATAAAAGCGAAATTTGATCTCGACAACACACTGATCACCGCGCCCGTGAGCGGCCGCGTCGGCCGCAGCCATTTCTACGAAGGACGATTGGTTTCCGCTCAGACGACGCTTCTGACCACCATCGATCAACTGGACCCCATGTATGTAAATGTGAGCGTTCCGGAAAGCTATCTCCTCCGGCGGCGCCGCGAACTCGCTGAACATAAAGTGCAGCGGCCGGATATTTTTCAATTACGCGGCGTAATGACCTTTTCGGATGGGAGTGTGTATCCGGGGGAAGGGATATTGGATTTTGCGGATGTTACCTTGCGGTCCGAGACGGGTATGCTGCAAGCGCGGTTTATGTTTCCCAACCCGGAAGGGGGATTTTCTCCCGGGCAATCCTATTTTTACCCTGGACAGTTCGTCAAGATTCGCCTCAAGGGTTACATCCGTACCGGCGCCATGCTTATCCCGCAGCGTGCGGTTCAGCAGGGACCCAAAGGATCGTTTGTTTATGTGATCGATGCGGAAGACAAAGCGGAACTGCGCCCGATCCAGGCTAGTACATGGCATGGGAATGAATGGCTGATCGAAAAAGGTCTACATCCAGGGGAACGGGTGGTGGTGGAAGGTTTTCATCGCGTGCGGCCAGGCGTCCAAGTAAGCGTAATTCCATACCGGAATGGAGAGAATGCTTCGAATGACCATTCCGAAGGACAAGAAGCTACGCAAAAGACCCCATGACTCCCCATTTTTTTATCGATCGTCCAATTTTTGCGTCGGTTCTGTCCATCATTATTGTGGTGGTCGGCCTGGTCGCGTTAAAGACGCTGCCCATTGCCCAGTTTCCGCAAATCACGCCGCCCATGGTGCAGATCGACGCGGACTATCCCGGTGCCAGCGCGGAAGTTGTCGCGGAGGCTGTGGCGCGTCCGATCGAGGTACAGCTTCCCGGTATCGATAATCTTCTGTACTACGATTCCACCAGCACGAATGATGGGCATATGACAATGAGGCTCACGTTCGAAATCGGGACTGACGTGGATATCGCGCAAGTCCAGACACAGAACCGGCAGCGACTTGCCGAACCGCAATTGCCTGATGAAGTCGTTCGCCAGGGCGTAACCGTTAAAAAGACGTCGCCGGATCTGCTGGCAGTCATCGCGCTGAGCTCAACCGATCCCAGGCATGACACTGTTTTTCTCTCAAATTATGCCCTGCTCCGCATTCTCGATAACGTCAAACGGCTTCCTGGTGTCGGGGATGCGACTATCTTTGGCGGCCAGAACTATTCCATGCGGTTAATTCTCGATCCTGTCCGGATGGCGCAACTCGATCTCACGCCCACTGAGGTCGCGGCAGTTGTCCGGGAACAGAATCGGGATTTCCCGGCTGGAAGGATAGGCCGTGAACCCACATCTCAAGGCACAGAACTCACCATCCCGGTCATCACGCGCGGACGCATGAGCGAGGTAAACGAATTTGAAGACATGATCGTGCGGGCCTACCCCGATGGTTCCATGGTGCGGCTGCGGGATATCGCGCGGGTGGAACTGGGCGCTCAATCCTATGACCTTGAAGGGCGGTGGAACGGCAAGCCCAACACGTTTCTCTTGACCTTTCTCGCGCCCGGAGCCAATGCGCTCGATACCGTCCAGCGGGTCCGTGAGGAGATGGATAAACTTTCCAAGAGTTTTCCGGTGGGGGTGTCCTATGATATTCCCTACGACACCACCACGTTCATTGACGTTTCCATCAAGGAGGTCGTAAAGACGCTTGTTGAAGCGACGCTCCTGGTCATCCTGGTCGTCTTTATTTTTTTGCAGAGCTGGCGCGCGACGCTCATTCCGGCCATCGCTGTCCCTATTTCGCTCATTGGAACCCTTGCCGGTATGGCGGCGCTGGGATTTTCAATCAATACCCTGACCCTGTTCGGCATGGTGCTGGCTATCGGCATCGTGGTGGATGATGCGATCGTGGTGGTGGAGAATGTCGAGCGGCACATGACACAAGGGGGTCTATCGCCCAAGGATGCCGCTAAAAAGGCGATGGACGAAGTGACCGGGCCAGTTATTGCGATTGTCCTGGTGCTGGCTGCCGTGTTTGTGCCGGTCGCCTTTCTGGGAGGAATCACCGGCGAGCTGTACAAGCAGTTCGCGATTACCATCGCCCTGTCGGTAGCCATTTCCGGGTTCGTGGCACTGACCCTGAGCCCTGCCCTCTGCGCCCTGGTTCTCAAGCCAAGCCACAGCCAGCCCAGGGGAGTCTGGAAAACCTTCAACCGGTCGTTTGACTGGATGCAGACGCACTACACCGGGGTTGTTGGAGTCATCCTGAAACGATCGGTGATAGCTCTGGTAGTCTTCGGGACGCTGATAGCGGTCATCTTCGGCCTATTCAGAACCATCCCGGGCAGTTTCCTTCCGGAAGAAGATCAGGGCTATTTTATCACCATCGTCCAACTGCCGGATGGCGCCTCCAAGACACGGACAATAGAGGTTCTGAGTAAAATCGAGAGTTATTTCCAGTCGGTTCCGGCCGTTCACTCGACAGATACGCTGGCCGGACAGAATTTTGTTTTCGGGACGCGCGGAACAAATCAGGCGACGATGTTCGTCCCGCTGCATCATTGGGATACACGCAGGAATGCTGAAGAGCAGGTTCCCGGCCTTATTGCGGCGGCTTTTCAGGAATTTGCCAAGATTCCCGAAGCTTTGATCCTGGCCTTCAATGCGCCCTCGATCCGGGGTCTTGGTTCCACGGGAGGCTTTTCCCTGCAATTGCAAGACCCCAGCGGGGGCGATTTTGCCGAATTTGCCGCCGTTGCGCAGGAATTTGTAGCCAAGGCAATGGAACATCCGGCGATTGCGGCTGCCAGCACGAATTTTCGGGTGAGCGCACCCCGCCTCTATGCGCAGGTGGACCGGGAGCGGGCAAAAGCGCTGGGCGTGCCCATTTCCGAGGTCTTTGATACCATGCAAGCTTATTTCGGGAATCTATACATCAACGATTTCGTAAAATTCGGCCGTATTTATCGCGTGCAAACGGAAGCGCTGCCGGAATATCGGTCCAATCCGAACGATATCAGCAAGGTCTACGTGCGCGCCCAGAATAACGAGGGACGCACCATGATTCCTCTGGACTCGGTCGTCACCACCGAATTTACCAGCGGCCCGGATCCGGTCACGCATTTCAACGGATTCAACACCGCACTGGTGCTGGGAGGCGCCGCGCCGGGATACAGCTCAGGCCAAGCCCTTGCGGCGCTGGAGCAGGTAGCCGATGAAGTCCTGACGCCCCGGGGTTATGCGATCGATTGGAGCGGGATATCGTTCCAGGAGCATAAAGCGGGAGGACAATCCGTCCTGGTATTCGCCTTCGCCCTACTTATGGTCTTTCTCGTTCTGGCCGCTTTGTACGAAAGCTGGTCCATTCCGCTGGCGGTCATTCTCGCCATACCCTTTGGAATTTTGGGCGCGTTGCTAGCCATCTGGACGCGGGGCCTGACCAATGATATCTATTTTCAGATCGGATTGGTGACACTGATCGGTCTGGCCGCAAAAAATGCCATCCTGATCGTCGAGTTTGCCAATCAACGATACGTAGCGGGCTTATCACTGACTGACGCCGCACTCGAAGCGGCACGCCTCCGTTTCCGGCCTATCATCATGACTTCCCTGGCCTTTATTCTCGGTGTATTTCCCCTCGTGATAGCGTCCGGAGCCGGCGCGGCCAGCCGGAATTCCATTGGGACGGGCGTATTCGGGGGCATGTTGGCTGCCACGTTTCTGGCTATCTTTTTCGTGCCGCTTTTTTTTGTAATGATTGGGAAAATCACGCACCGAGGTAAGCATGCGACGGCTGAAACTCAGCGAACTGCAACTGATGATTCCTCCTCAGCCAAAGAAGAATAATAAATGTGGACCCAACAGGAACGGCATGACGCAATACATTAACAGAGTCGGTATTCTATTATTCTCCAGCTTGTTCCTGGCCTCCTGCGCTATGGGACCGGACTATTTCCGGCCCCCTATCGACACCGCCGAGAAGTTTCGCATGACAGAAACGGAAGGGCAATCCATCGCCAATCTGCCCTGGTGGGAGCTTCTTCGGGATGAGGAACTGCAACGGCTCATCAACCAGGCTCTACTGGAAAATAAGGATCTCAAGCGGGCGGTCGCGAGCGTCGAGGAACTCCAGGCCCGCCTGGGAATAGCACGCATGGATTTCCTCCCTAAAATGGATATCAACGCCAATGCACCGGCGATGGGCACCCTCGGCGGCTTCCTTCTTCCCGGATTTCCCACGCCCTTCAATTATTTCGGACAGACGACCCTGAACTGGGAACTGGATATCTGGGGCAGGCTGCGCCGTTCCAGTGAAGCAGCCCGTGCCGATCTGCTGGCGCGTGAGGAGAATCGCCGGGCAATCGTGCTTACACTGGTAAGTTCGGTGGCGCAGTCTTATTTCGACCTTTTGCAATTTGATATGCAGCTCGATATTGCCCAGCGCGCGCTATCCTCCTGGGCGGACTCGGTTGCCATTGCCCGCGCGCAACTGCGAGGCGGGCTGATTTCCCGTCTCGATCTGAATCAGTTCGAGGCGGAGCATGCCAATGCGGAGACCAGAGTGGCGGAACTTGGCCGGCAAATGGTCCAGAAAGAGAATGAACTGAGCGTATTGCTTGGAAAAAACCCCATGGCGATTCAGCGGAGACGCAAGCTGACAGATCAGTTGACGCCGCCGGAAGTGCCCGCCGGCCTGCCTTCCGAGCTGTTGCAACGACGCCCCGATATTCTCCAGGCTGAACAAACCCTGGCGGCGGCCACCGCCAGAATCGGCATGGCCAAAGCGGCGCGGTTTCCCAAGCTCACGATTACGGGCATTCTGGGGGTAGCCAGTCCGGCTTTATCCAATCTGCTGCTCTCGGGAAGCGAGTTTGGAGTGGGCGGGCTCGGCTTGGCCGGCCCACTGCTGAATGCGCAAAGCCTGGGTTTCGAACAGCGGGCCGTGGAAGCTCAGGCAAGACAGGTGTTGGCGCAATATGAGCAAACCATCCTGGTGGCATTCAAGGAAGTGGAAGACGCGCTGGTGGCAGTTCGTAAAGTCAATGATCAGCGCAAGGCGCAGCAAGTTCAGATCGAAGCGCTGCGCTCAGCTTTACGCGTATCCGATGCACGCTACCGGGGGGGCATTACGAGCTATGTGGATGTACTCCTTGTCAAACGCACTCTCTTCGATGCCGAATTTGCCCTTACGGCTACGCGCCGCTTGCATCTGGTGTCCGTCGTTCAGCTCTATAAGGCTTTGGGTGGAGGATGGTCGCCAGGATAGGGGTGCCAGATGATAGGTCTCGGCGGAAAAGATTGGAAGTTCTGCGATACGAGGGAGCAAATTCGATGAGGTCCCAAGCTAATCTTTTCCCGACTCCCTCCTCACTCGTATAAGTGCAGTGACAACAGGAAGTGCAGCGCAATCATCATACAAACTAAACAAATGATAATCTCGCCTTTACGGAAGAAAAATAGTCACTCGTGGGGACGGATATTATTGCTTATCCCGGGCCTGCTTCTGACAGCGTGCGCCATGGGACCGGACTATTTCCGGCCCGCTATCGACACCGCCGAGAAGTTTCGCATGACAGAAACGGAAGGGCAATCCATCGCCAATCTGCCTTGGTGGGAGCTTCTTCGGGATGAGGAACTGCAACGGCTCATCAACCAGGCTCTGCTGGAAAATAAGGATCTCAAACAAGCGATCGCGAGCGTCGAGGAACTCCAGGCCCGCCTGGGGATAGCACGCATGGATTTTCTCCCCAAAATGGATATCAACGCCAATGCACCGGCGATGGGCACGCTTGGCGGCTTCCTTATCCCCGGCTTTCCGACACCCTTCAATTATTTCGGACAGACGACCCTGAACTGGGAACTGGATATCTGGGGCAGGCTGCGCCGTTCCAATGAGGCTGCCCGTGCCGACCTGATGGCGCGCGAGGAGAATCGCCGGGCAATCGTGCTTACACTGGTAAGTTCGGTGGCGCAGTCCTATTTCGACCTTTTGCAATTCGATATGCAGCAGAATATTGCCCGGCGTGCCCTGTCATCATGGGAAGAATCGGTTGCCATTGCCCGGGCGCAACTGCAAGGCGGAGTAATTTCCCGTCTCGATCTGGATCAGTTTGAAGCGGAACGTGCCAACGCCGCTACCAGAGTGGCGGAACTTGAACGGCAAAAGGTTCAGAAGGAAAATGAGCTGAGTGTATTGCTTGGAAAAAATCCCATGCCGATTGCGCGAGGCCCCTCGCTGACAGAACAACTGATGCCGCCGGAAGTGCCAGCCGGCCTGCCTTCCGAATTATTGCAACGGCGCCCCGATATTCTCCAGGCTGAGCAAACCTTGGCGGCGGCCACCGCCAGAATCGGCATGGCCAAAGCGGCGCGGTTTCCCAAGCTCACGATTACGGGCTTTCTGGGGGTAGCCAGTCCGGCTTTATCCAATCTGCTGCTCTCGGGAAGCGAGTTTGGAGTGGGCGGGCTCGGGCTGGCCGGCCCATTGCTGAATGCGCAAGGCCTGGGTTTCGAACAGCGGGCCGCGGAAGCCCAGGCGAGACAGGTATTGGCGCAATACAAACAAACCATCCTGGTGGCATTCAAGGAAGTGGAAGATGCGCTGGTGGCGGTTCGTAAAGTCAATGATCAGCGCAAGGCGCAGCACGAGCAGGTCGAGGCGCTGGGCTCGGCATTGCATGTGGCCGATCTCCGCTATCGCGGAGGCGTCACGAGCTATGTGGATGTGCTCCTTGCCAAGCGTAATCTGTTCAATGCCGAATACGCCCTCGCGGCAACACACCGTCTGCATCTGGTATCCATTATTCAGCTCTACAGGGCTTTGGGTGGAGGTTGGTCGCCAACTTAAGAATAATCACGCGCCATTTTTTAGCTTTTTTCCCCGTCCGGCATCCATTTTGCCACGCCTGTTATATCCGGCATCAACTCGGGCGCTTCCTTCAACAAGAATTTTCTGAATGCCTGCGCCACGCTTGAAAGGCGTTTATTTTTCAGGTGCACCACGTACCAGTGGCGCATGATAGGAAAGCCCTGCACATCCAGAATCTTCAGCCGCTTGGTTTCGAGTTCCAGCTCGACGATGTGCAATGACATGATCCCAAGTCCCATTCCCGCTTGCACCGCCTGTTTGATCGCCTCGCTGGTATCAGTTTCCATGCCCCGATTAATGGAAATATGATGCTTCATAAAAAAGCGCTCCATTGCTCCCCGTGTACCGGAGCCGGGTTCGCGCACCAGGAACGTTTCCTGCTCCAATCTTTTTACCGGAATGCGGCGAACATTACATAGAGGATGATTCGGTGGAGCAATGATGACGAGGGGATTTTCCATGAATGAGTCAGTGGTGATATCCAGGCCATCCGGCGGTTGACCCATAATGGCGAGATCGATCACATTGTCGGACAATTGCTTCAGCACCGTTTCCCGATTGGAAACATTGAGGTTTACGGTAATGCCGCTGTAACGCTGGCAAAACCTGGCCAGCAGGTGTGGGGCAAAATATTTGGCGGTGCTCACCACCGAGATATGGAGCTTGCCTCGTTCGAGACCTTTCAATTCGTCCAGCGCAAGTTCCATATCGGCCAGTTGCTGCGAAATTGCGCGACTATAGTGATACAGCTCGCGCCCGGCATCAGTCAGATAAATTTTCTTACCCAGTTGTTCAAATAGGGGCAGACCGACATTGTCCTCTAATTGCTTGATTTGCATCGAAACCGCCGGCTGGGTGAGGAAGAGATCTTCCGCGGCACGCGAAAAACTTAGATTGTGGGCGACCGATTCGAAAACTTTTAGTTGCCTGAGGGTGAGATGTAGCATGAGTGGATATATTACAAATAATAAGCTTTATCTTATCATAATCATTAAAATTATTAATTTGTTCTTATGGTTGATTATCGATATAGTGAGCGCCAGAATTTCAAGCACTTATGCAAGTGGTAATGTCTGTAACGCTCCCTCGTTCCAATGGAAATGAGTGGAATTCAACTGGAGAAAATACTATGGCAGGGAAAACATACAACGCCGGCGTGAAAGAGTACCGGCAAACCTACTGGATGCCGGATTACACGCCGCTGGATACCGACATTCTGGCATGTTTCAAGATTACCCCCCAGCCCGGGGTCGACCGTGAAGAAGCCGCTGCAGCAGTCGCCGCAGAATCCTCCACAGGCACCTGGACCACGGTCTGGACCGATCTTCTGACCGATTTGGATTACTACAAGGGCCGTGCTTACCGCATTGAAGACGTACCCGGTGATGATACCTGTTTCTATGCTTTCGTTGCATATCCAATCGACCTGTTCGAAGAAGGCTCCGTGGTCAACGTGTTCACTTCCCTGGTTGGCAACGTGTTCGGCTTCAAGGCCATCCGTGGCCTCCGACTGGAAGATGTCCGCTTTCCCATCGCTTACGTGAAAACCTGCGGTGGCCCCCCCCACGGCATCCAGGTTGAGCGGGACATGCTCAACAAATATGGCCGCGCTTTGCTGGGCTGCACCATCAAACCCAAGCTGGGCTTGTCCGCCAAGAACTACGGCCGGGCTGTGTATGAGTGTCTGCGCGGCGGCCTGGATCTGACGAAGGATGACGAAAATGTTAACAGCCAGCCTTTCATGCGCTGGCGTCAGCGTTTCGACTTTGTCATGGAAGCCATCCACAAGGCTGAACGTGAAACCGGTGAACGCAAAGGTCACTATCTGAACGTAACCGCGCCCACCCCGGAAGAAATGTACAAGCGTGCCGAGTATGCAAAGGAAATTGGCGCGCCCATCATCATGCACGACTATATCACTGGCGGCTTCTGCGCAAACACGGGCCTGGCCAACTGGTGCCGCAACAACGGCATCCTGCTGCACATCCACCGCGCCATGCATGCCGTGATCGATCGTAACCCGCACCACGGTATTCATTTCCGCGTACTTGCCAAGATTCTGCGTCTATCCGGTGGCGATCATCTCCATTCCGGTACGGTGGTTGGCAAGCTGGAAGGAGACCGTGCCGCCACGCTGGGCTGGATCGACCTGATGCGCGACAGTTTCATCAAGGAAGATCGCGCTCGTGGCATCATGTTTGATCAGGACTGGGGTTCCATGCCTGGCGTGTTCCCGGTTGCTTCCGGCGGTATCCACGTTTGGCACATGCCTGCACTGGTCGCTATCTTTGGCGATGATGCCTGCCTGCAGTTTGGCGGCGGCACCCTGGGCCACCCATGGGGCAACGCCGCCGGCGCGGCTGCCAACCGCGTGGCGCTGGAAGCCTGCGTCGAAGCCCGTAACCAGGGTGTGCCGATCGAGAAGGAAGCCAAAGCTATTCTGACCAAAGCTGCGGCTTCCAGCCCCGAACTGAAGATCGCCATGGAAACGTGGAAAGAAATCAAATTCGAATTCGATACCGTGGACAAACTGGACGTCGCTCACAAGTAAAGCGCACATTCACGTGCGCACTAAATGTGCGCCGTGATTCAAATCGAATAACACAGGAGTTAATAATGTCTGAGATGATAGATTACAAAAGCCGTCTGAACGATCCTTCCAGCCGCAAATTTGAAACCTTCTCGTATCTGCCTGCGATGGATGAAGCAAATATTCGCAAGCAAGTCGAATACATCGTGAAAAAGGGGTGGAATCCTGCCGTCGAGCACACCGAGCCCGAGTATCTGATGGATAATTACTGGTATATGTGGAAGCTGCCGATGTTTGGCGAGACCGATGTCGACCGCATTCTGGCGGAGGCCGATGCTTGTCATAAAGCCAATCCCAACAACCATGTGCGCCTGGTGGGCTATGACAACTTTGCCCAGTCCCAAGGTACCTCTATGGTGATCTACCGCGGCAAGACCGTTTAAACGGCGGCGGGAAATCTACAGCCCCCGTCGCCGGAAGGTGCGGGGGCTTTTGTTCGTCTAAAAAGTCAAGCACTCGCTGCCTCATTTGCGCGGTGGGTTCATTTGTGCGCATTGCCGGAGAATGTGAAAACATGTCCAATACCATCGAACAATACCATATCACCAAAGAGCCCTACTACCGTCCTGTCGCCGACGAAGTCGAGTTATTTGAGGCTGCCTATTCCGTGCGCATGCCCATGATGCTCAAAGGTCCTACCGGTTGCGGCAAGACCCGTTTCGTCGAATACATGGCATGGAAACTCGGAAAGCCATTGATTACCGTAGCATGTAATGAGGACATGACGGCTTCCGATCTGGTGGGCCGATTCCTGCTCGATGCGCACGGCACACGCTGGCAGGATGGACCGCTGGCTATTGCTGCCCGCTATGGCGCCATCTGTTATCTTGACGAAGTCGTGGAAGCTCGCCAGGACACCACTGTGGTGATTCATCCGCTGACCGATAATCGCCGCGTATTGCCGCTCGAGAAGAAGGGTGAGCTCGTACATGCCCATCCCGACTTTCAGATCGTGATTTCCTACAACCCCGGCTACCAGAGTCTAATGAAGGATTTGAAACAATCCACCAAGCAGCGTTTCGGTGGCCTGGATTTCAATTATCCCGAGCATGCGATTGAAACCGAAATCGTCACGCATGAAACCGGTGTGACGAAAGACATTGCGGAAAAACTGGTCTCGATCGCTGAACGTGCACGTAACCTCAAGGGGCATGGTCTGGATGAAGGCATTTCCACCCGCATGCTGATTTATGCAGGCAGCCTTATTGTCAAAGGAGTAAACGCGCATGCTGCTTGCCGGGTCGCCTTGGTGCGTCCGATCACCGACGATCCCGACATGCGCGATGCGCTGGATGCGGCTGTCGCAACCTTCTTTTGAGAACAGGCTGCAAGGAACATCCGAATGAACCTCAGAACTTATATCAGAAGGGTCTTCTTCAGCGATCGTTTAAACACGTTCACCCAGAATTCGGATAGCAAATAGGGAATGAGACGTGTATGAGCATTCATCTCGACGACTATAAAGAACTGCTGGAGAACCTGGAACCCGGGTCCACGGCCTTGTTGCATAGCGCTTGGCCCGATGCGGTCAAGATTTTTTCCCCGCGCGGGCTGGATAATTATCTGAAAGGCGCTGCAGCGCTGCGAGGTTTGGGGCGTGGGCGGGGAGTGGTGGATACCTGGATCGATGAAGCCCCGCAGGTAGCAAAAGAGATAGGTGAGGACGTGGTATCGGATCTGGCAACCTCAGCCCTGATGCTGGCCTCCAAAACTTCCGGCGCGGTGATAGAACTCATGCTTGCCACCGCACCGACAGCAGCCAAACGTTTGGGCGATGCCCATCTGTTCCAGAGCTATCTTCAATTCCTCAATACCTTGATCGCCCAGGCACCGCGCGGTGTGCGTCCCATGCTCGACAACCTGGATGTATTGTTCCAACAACTGACTTTGGGCGGTCTGCGCCGCTGGGCATTGTGGGGTGCTCACGCGCACCGCACCAATTACGAAGAGCAGATCAGATATTTCAGCCTCGATTCCAAGGAATCACTGGCTGTGATGCAGAAAGAGCGCAAGGGCACCCTGTTTGTCGATGTGCAGCGCCGTATCAACATGTATTTACGTGCCCTGTGGGCGCGGGATTTTTTCATGAAGCCCACTTCCGGTGACTTCGAAACACGCGAAGGCTATAAACCTTTTATCGAAAATTATTTGATACACCTGCCGGATGCTTACGACGCGTTTGGGGATGTCGCTGCCAGCGAAGTTTATCGCGCCGCGGCTGCTCACGCAGCCGCGCATTTGGTGGAAACCAAAAAACCTATCTCAGCGGAAGCGCTGAATCCCTTGCAGATGGCACTCATTTCGGTGATCGAAGATGCGCGTGTCGAAGCACTTTCGATTAGGCGCTTTCCTGGTCTGCGCCAGATCTGGTCGATGTTGCATCAGGCCACACCGGAAATGAATACAAGTATTGGCGATTATCTGAATCGCTTGGCTCGGGCATTACTCGATCCTGGCTATCAAGATAACGATGCCTGGATAGCTGAAGGCCGCATGCTCTTTGCTCAGGCGCAGGACAGACTCGATACCAGCCGGACGTCCTGGGAAATTGGTGTGCAGCTTGCCCACGGGATTAAAGACAAGGGCATCGCCTTCCATCCACGCACGGATCTGTTGACCGCACCTTATCTCGATGACAACCGCTATTTCTGGGAATTCGAGGAATTCGATTTCGAGAAATCGCTCACAGCCGGCTACGAAGAGCCGAGGCAAATCCGGAAATATGTTAGCGTCATGGAATTTGCCAATGAAGTGGAAGTGGAAAGCGCGGGGGATGACGCCCAGGAAATCTGGGTGATGGGCACGGAATTCTTCCCCTATGAAGACAATGGCATTTCTTACAACGAATCGGAAGGCAGGGAACCGATTTCCCAGCCTTACCATTATTCCGAATGGGACTATCAGATTCAGCTTGAGCGCCCCGCCTGGGCAACGGTACAGGAAAAGCGCGCTAAATCGGGCGACACGCGACTCATTGACGACATTGCGGCACGATACAAGCGCGAAATTTCACGCATGAAATTTTTACTCGATGCCATGCAGCCACAGGGAGTGCGCCGTATCCGTAAGCTGGAAGATGGCGATGAGATTGATATCAATGCCGCCATTGGTTCGGTGCTGGACATCCGCATGGGACTGCATCCCGATCCGCGCATCATGATGCGCTCCGTCAGAAAAGTTCGCGACATCTCGGTACTGGTATTGCTGGACCTGTCAGAGTCCACCAATGAAAAGGTGGCGGGGCAGGATTATACCGTGCTCGAACTTACTCGTCAGGCCACCGTGCTGCTATCGGACGCGATTGCAAAAATCGGAGACCCTTTTGCCATTCATGGCTTTTGTTCGGATGGACGGCATAACATCGAGTATTATCGCTATAAGGATTTCGAACAGGCTTATAATGAAGTGCCTAAGGCAAGACTGGCGGGCATGACCGGACAACTTTCCACTCGCATGGGCGCGGCGATCCGTCACGCCGCCCATTATCTCAAACTGCAAAAATCATCCAAGAAACTATTGCTGGTGATCACGGATGGTGAACCGGCGGATGTGGATGTACGCGACCCGCAATATTTGCGTTATGACACCAGGAAAGCCGTGGAAGAGGCCGGCCGCTCGGGCATCGTCACTTATTGCATGAGTCTGGATCCTCGCGCCGACCAATATGTGTCACGTATTTTTGGGGCGAAAAACTATATGGTCGTCGATCATGTGGAACGATTGCCGGAGAAGCTGCCGGTACTTTATGCAGGACTGACGCGATGATGAAACAACATTATGTGGGCGTTGACCAGGACCAGGATGGGGGATTGACTCATATCGGACGCATGATATTCGATGCCTGGGTGTTCGGCATTCTGCCAGACTCGGAAAAATGTGCCGGATGGGATGCGGCGCAAATACAAAATCTTTACGAGAAAGTTTATGCCGCATGGGAGCCCTACGCCCACCTGCCCAGCCGGTTACCCGATGATCTGCGGCAGCGGCATGCGCACATCTATGCCCAGGCGGTCAACAATGCGAAGAGTAAAGGCTGGGATGCGGAGCTAAAGGACGACGATTAGCCGCTGGGAAACGGGCAATATGCCTCCATCGGCTAAGTTGCGACGGAAATAGGTTTTTCGCTATCGTCACCTGCTGCATTACTTTTCTGATCCAATCAGGACACTTCGAGGGCGATCCTGATCCGGGAAACGGCGATTAAACCCTGGATGCAGGAAACTTGATCACCTTCGCCGGGCCATCGAGCTTCTCCTTGCCGGCCAGGGCTTGCAATGCACGGGGAAATTCTGTCTGCAAGCGTGACATGATATCCGCCGGGTCAGAACGATAATAAACCGCATCGTACTCCACTGGTTGATCAAGGGAAGTTCGCGCCCGGGATCGAAAGTTGCGCCATGCAATGTCGACCCAGCATCTACGCTCACCATCCAGAAAAACGAATTCCTCCGCATCCAGAATAGCCAAGTACTGCATGGAACGAATAGGAACGAATAAATGTCCGTTGGGGCAACGGGCAAGCAGCGTAATCGCAAGATTGTAAGTGGCTGCGGGCAGATAGCGGGAATCATGTCCTACTTCATTATCGCGATAGCAGGTGATTTCCATTTTTGATATCTCTCCTGGAAGTTGGGAAACCTGAAAACGTATTCTGATGACGACTTTGTCTATTCTTTATGTACTCGGATGTAAATGCAAGCGACCTCTGAATCTCACATAGCCAGCCGATGCTGATACGAAATCACGATATACTGTGTTCCATGAGCCATTTGAATTCTTCCTGGCGCCTCCCCGATTTGAAAGAATCAAAAAGACCGGGTGATAACAGATTTAGAGTATCTTGAAGGCCAATAGTTGCCCTATTAGCCAGGTAAGCGGCGAAATATGGCACCACAGGCGCCCCTGCAGCGGCTTATCCTTGAATCCTAGTCCAGGCGTCGACCGCTCATTTTCCAGTTCAGTGGGATGATTCACAAAGACTTTTTATGCTACTTGACCTTTATCTTTGTGGTGGATTCATTACAAGGTATGCTGCGACCTGCTCTGTGCCGGAAAAGCTACGCACTCCATCCCGTCCAACTGCCGGGTTTAGGTTGAATCCGGCAGAGCTGGCTGAGTAATGCGTCCCACTCGCTTGGAAAAGCCATCGGCTAATCGTAACGATTGGCAAACCATTCGTTCCTTGCTGCCCTATCTGTGGGAATTTAAAGGCCGGGTAGTTGTGGCGTTGATACTCCTCCTGATGGCCAAGCTTGCCAATGTCGCCGTGCCACTGGTTCTTAAAGAAATTGTCGATGCGCTCGATGGCCCGCAAACGCTGTTGGTCTTGCCGGTTCTGCTGCTGGCCGGTTACGGTGTCCTGCGCCTGTGCAGTACGCTGTTCGGCGAGTTGCGCGATGCGATATTTGCCAAGGTGACACAGCGCGCGATCCGGCGGGTGGCAATCAAGGTGTTTGGCCACCTGCACGCATTGTCCCTGCGCTTCCACCTGCAGCGGCAAACCGGCGGCGTATCGCGCGACATCGAGCGCGGAACACGCGGCATTTCCTTTCTGCTCAATTTCATGCTGTTCAATATCCTGCCGACATTGCTCGAAATCGGTTTGGTGGCAGCCATTCTCCTTTCCAGATATGACATCTGGTTCTCGGTGATCACCTTTGTGACGCTCGTCGCCTACATTGCGCTCACGCTGATTGTTACGGAATGGCGTATGATTTTCCGCCGGACCATGAACGATATGGATTCGAAAGCCAATACCCAAGCGATTGATAGTTTGCTGAACTACGAAACGGTCAAGTATTTCAGCAATGAGTCCTGGGAAGCGCGGCGCTACGACGAGCACATGCAGAAATGGGAAGCCGCGGCGGTGCGTAACCAGACTTCGCTCGCCGCACTCAATTCCGCGCAAAGCGCCATTATCGCGGTAGGCGTCACCTTGCTGTTGTGGCTGGCAGCCGATGGGGTAATCAAAGGCAGCATGACCCTGGGCGACCTGGTACTGATCAATGCTTTCATGCTGCAACTATCCATGCCGCTGCATTTTCTCGGATTTGTCTACCGTGAAATCAAGCATTCACTGGCGGACATGGAAAAAATGTTCAATTTACTGGCGGAGAGTGAGGAGATCAAAGACAAGCCGGGCGCAACCGGCCTCACCCCGGGAAATGCGGCGGTTCGCTTCGAGCGGGTGGATTTCTACTATGAGGCCAATCGCCAGATTCTGTTCGACGTAAGTTTCGATATCCCCGCGGGCCGCAACATAGCCGTGGTCGGACACAGCGGTTCGGGTAAATCAACACTGGCCCGGCTGCTGTTCCGCTTTTACGATATCACCGCCGGCCGGATTCTGATAAATGGTCAGGATATCAGTCACGTGACACAGCGAAGCCTGCGCAAGGCCGTGGGTATCGTCCCGCAGGACACTGTCCTGTTCAACGACAGCATCTATTACAACATCGCCTACGGACGCCCTGAGGCAAGCCGCGAGGAGGTATTCGAAGCTGCCCGGTCAGCACATATTCATGATTTCATCGAGAGCCTGCCGGATAAGTACGAAACCACCGTGGGCGAACGCGGATTAAAGTTATCCGGAGGGGAAAAGCAACGTGTTGCGATCGCTCGCGCGATTCTGAAAAAACCTGCGATATTGATCTTTGACGAGGCCACCTCGGCACTGGACTCAAACTCGGAAAAGGCCATACAGGCGGAATTGAAGCGTGTTGCCGTCAATCGCACCACGCTGACCATTGCCCACCGTCTATCCACTATTGCTGATGCGGATCAGATCCTGGTTATGAGCAAAGGCAGTATTATCGAGCGTGGCACTCACCGGGAACTGCTCGCGGCAAACGGTGCCTATGCCCAGATGTGGGAACTCCAGCAACAGGAAGAACAGACGCGGCAAGAGGTAAGCAACAGGGCGCAAAAGCCGGATGCCATACCCATACCCGGTTAATACTCACTTACCCTTCAACATTATCGACTTTATCAGTTTATGGATCGCATCCGGGTCGACCAGCTTATCAAATGGTGTGCGAACCCGGCATTCCTGCCCATAGCCGCTGTTGCAATCAACATTAGGTCCCTAGCCTCAACCTTTTCCGTAAATGGAGAATTATTCGGGACTGTTGTATCGGACCCGGATTTTTTGTCGTCAGCCTGTGTCATAAAAAGGATGCGACAACAATTTATAGTTCAAGTGTAGCACTTGTAAATGTGAATACCCCTAACTTGGAGCTGTCAGATCACAAGTAGCTTGCTTGCGGATCGATCAGTTTCATATTCGATAAACGGTAAGCGCCCATCTTGAACGATCATGCCGAGACTAAATTAACTCAAACCATTATAATCCTCCACTATTTTTTGCCTCCATAGGTACTCCAAGTGTTTACTGCTTTATCAGTATTTCCTCAATATCTGCTGCCAAAGCAGGCGCTCACCGAATTGGCGGGCAAGTTTGCCAAAGCCAATGCCGGTGGACTTACCACGTTTGCCATTCAGCGATTCATTCAGCATTACGCGGTAGATATGAGCGAAGCGATTAATCCTGATATCCATAGTTACCGAACCTTCAATGATTTTTTTACCCGTGCGCTACTGACAGAAAAGCGCCCCATAGCTCAGACAAGATATATTTGTCCGGTCGATGGTGCCATCAGCCAGTTAGGAATCATCCGCGACAATCAAATAATTCAGGCTAAGGGACGTAATTACTCGGCTACTGCGCTAATGGGCGGCGATAGTGAGTTGGCTGAAAAATTTCATGACGGCAACTTCGCAACCTTGTATTTAAGTCCGAAGGATTATCATCGGGTGCATATGCCATGCAGTGGCCGATTGACTCGCATGATCTATATTCCTGGCACTCTATTCTCGGTAAATCCGGGTACGGTTCGGGGCGTACCCAGCCTGTTTGCACGTAACGAACGTGTCGTGTGCGTATTTGAATCGGAACGCGGACCGTTTGTACTGGTATTGGTGGGTGCAACAATCGTGGGAAGTATATCCACAGTGTGGCATGGTGTCGTGAATCCCCGGCGTGCCGGCCAACTTCGTGACTGGCGATATGATGTACAGGCCCGGATGTTCGAAAAAGGCGATGAAATGGGCCGATTTCTCCTCGGCTCAACGGTGGTAATGTTATTCCCCAAAAACAGAATAGTGTTTAATCCGCTATGGACGCCCGGCCGAGCCGTTCGCTTCGGGGAAATGATGGGAACGGAATCTGGCGAGATTCGGTAGGACATGGGGAAGCGTAGCGAACCCATCAAGCCATTCAACGTATTAATCATGCCCGGATGTGAGCGAGGTAGACGTTGGGCGCGCTACACTCGTCGGATAGGAGTCGCCCCCGGCAATTGACCGCTTATCTTTTCGTTAAACGCGCCCACTCGCTAATCCCAAGTCGGCGGTCGAACAGACCACCCGACTATTAGCGTCCATCCGGGGCAGAATCATTCTCACAACTGCCGCATGTAAGCCACAAGATCCGATTTTTCCTCGTCCGTAAGTTTGAGTTGTAACACCAAATTGAAGAATTCAACCGTGTCTTCGAGCGTTAACAAACGTCCGTCATGCAGATAAGGGGGGCTGTCTTTGATGCCACGCAAGGTAAAGGTCTTCATCGGCCCGTCGCCTGGCTCATTGACAAAGCGTTCAAGTTTCAGGTCGTGCATCTGATGGTCGAGGAAGGCGGGCGGTTTATGGCAGCTGGCGCACTGGCCTTTCCCGTAAAAGAGTTTTTCACCACGAAGCTCTTTCTCGTTTGCTTTAGCTGGATCGAGCCGTCCCTGGCTATCCAGCTTGGGTGCGGGCGGAAAATCCAGCATGTTCTGAAGCTGCGCCATATGGCTAACGTGAATGCGATCAAAAATCGTAAGGCCCTTTTTCATCGAATGAATTGCGTCACCATTGAAGTAAGCGGTGCGAAACTCGAATTCGGTGAAATCCTCCACCGACCGCAGGCTCCGTTTCGATCCATGAATCTGCTGATTAAACAGGCCCCGCAAGCTGACGGTATCCAGCCGGAAACGCCGTTCCTGCGGCCTGACATCGGGGGTGAGATGAAATTGCCCGGTGGTGTGGCCATTCACATGGCAATCGAAACAGGTAACTCCCAAGCTGGGTTGTGCGCTTTTGCGGTCGTCAGTCGGGTTAAACTCCTCCTGCGGGAACGGGGTAAGCAGCATCCGCAGGCCATCAAGCTGTACGGGTGTCAGAAGATCCTTGAACAGTCGATAGTAATTATTGATCGAAACCACTTCTCCCCGCGAGACATCGCCCAGCTCAGGCCGGTTCTGAAGAAAAATCGCTGGCGGAAATTCCGGCAGGAAGGCCTCGGGTAAATCGAATTCGATGTCAAACCGTTCCAGCCGCGGAAACATATTGACCTGAACCTGAGGGAAAACCTGCCCGCCCGGCGTTTGTTTGGGATGAGGCAAAGCGGGATAAGGAAACACGTTCTGGCTACGTATTTCCGATGGAGACATGCTAGCCAATTTTTGCCAGCTCATCCCTCCAGCCAATCGCGCTGTCGGACCCACCGCGAGCGGCTTGCCGCGTGACATTTTAGCTTCCCGATCAAGCCGGGGGGTCAAATCGTAACGCCGGAGAAGCAATTCATGCTGCGTTTTCATGACCTTCGCTCGATCAGCAACATCGGCTTTCATGATCTCTTCAAATGTTTGCATCGGCTTCTTGGCATTCAGGGGGTCACGATAAAAATCGAACCCCAGTATCTTTCCTTTATCAGGTTGATTATCAAAAGCGGGCGAGGAAGCTGCTGAGTTCGAAGCAGCAAAGATATTGGAGCGGTCATGTTCGCTTTTTTTCTGTTCGGGTCGCGCCATGGACGTTTCACGGACTGTTTGGGCATTTGTGATCGCATCCCGCGCTTGGGCGCTCCCCTGGCGCGTTTCATTATCGCTCTGACCCGTCGCGCTATTCATTCCCGCGCTTAAGCCGGCGAGCCCTAAACCCAGAATCAGGATATTTGCTATTTTCATGATAGATCTCCAAGTATGTACCCCGATTTTCATAAATTCGCGTGATGATTGCGCATGATTTTGTTTTACAAGGAGATTTGTGAAGAGTACGTGGTTATTCATATACTCGACTGAACTAAATTTCCATGCAAAACAAGAGACCAGTGAAGACGCGCCTCAATTTATGAAGCATCTGGGCAAACTGCGTCTAAATACGTATCATTTCACGCAAGGCCCGCAATAATTTCTTTCTTTTCTTAATTCAACTGCATAGCCCTTAAGATCAAGGACTTTCGCCATGCAACTGTATTTATTATCGGGTTCTATGAGAATGGGGTCTGTACGAAACCCCACACTACAGGGCGGAATACCGAATTCCGACAATGAGCCGCAGAGACCTTGCCCACGCTTCTACATTCGATTTTTACAGCGATTCCATTTAAGTCCGGCCGACGGATGCCGGTTAGAAGCCTTGATCTGCAAAAATTAGTGCCTGCGCAAAACGCAAGAGAAGATTCTGGAAGTCTCCACTCGATTCGAATTCCTTTTTAAGGAAGCTCGCATTGATGCGATAAGCACTCCCTGTACTTTGCACTACTTCACGCACCGGATTGGTTTCTGCCCCCAGGAGAAAAGAGATACCGGTCAAACCCTGATTGCCGGTAGTCCCTATCTGCGTAGACAGGCCATTCTCCATCTCATACCGGCGTGCGACAAGACAAGTCGTGGGAAAATATAACTGCCTGATAGGGAACCCAGGCTCATGGATTATGTAACCTGCCGGCAACCGCACCAATTCAAGAAATGGTAACAAGCGCGTGTAACTTGCAGAAGGCAGCTCCGCAAGTATCCTATTCTGCTTAGGACCTTGGATCAGCGGCATGATGGTTCTCTCGATTCAGCGGACCCATGCTGCAGATCCTAATTTCCATGTGAGAAGTCCCTCATACAAGCCCCTTTCCATCGGCGAAAAATCGAAGGGGACGGTGCATGACTCTTTTTTTCACGCCTCGACTATTTTTGTGGCCTGGCCTGACGGCCCTCGCCTGCCGCCGCATTTTTCCCATGCGCGGCCCCACCTTTTTGGCCGGCCCGGCTAGCTTCTTCAGAGGTGAATCGATGTGCGCTCCCTTTTTCATGAGCAGCTTTTCCGCCCTTGCTGGCGATTTCCCGTTGTTTGTTCTTGTCCATGGAGGCAAAGCCCCGCTTGCTGTACTTCCCTCCATCGCTTTTACTCTTGTCTGTACTCATGCCTACCTCCTGACGTGCAAATCTAAGTTTCCGTTTCTCCTTCGGCGCTCTTGCTCTTGGTCACGGCCTGCGCATCGATGCCTCCAGAGGCTTGTCTCCACCATTAAAAAAAGTGCGAGATCATGGCATATTAATAAGCAGAACGGCCTTGGACTGTACGGCGACACACATAAGAACTCTGATTAATCCGTCCGGGGAGGACGCATTGCTCAGGGATGCGAAGTACAAGATATTAAATTAACCTAAATCCGGTAGTTAAATGGAGCGGATTTGGGGTGGAAAATGGAAGTGAGCAGAAACGAGTAGAGAAGGGATTCTGGTTCAGACCGGCATGGGTCTACCGTCATTGAGTGCAATCCAGCCGCGGACTATGCGGTAAAGTACCCAGACACCAGCGCCTACGGCCACAATATATGCGAGGACGATACCAATCACTGTGATGAACAGCAATGCTGCGGCTACCACCCAAAGCAACGTATACCAGAAGGTGCGTATTTGCCAGCCAAAATGCGAATCGAGATAAGTTCCGCGCACGTCATTACGCTTTGCATAGTTGATAATTACCGCGATTATGGAAGGCCAGCCGGTGAGAAAAGTCGTAATGATAAGCGCTGGCCCGAGAATGCCCATCAGAACGCTAAAACCGTGCAGCAGATAAATAATATGGGTCAACCGGACAAGACCGTCCTCAGGAACAACTGATACACGTAGATGACTGTCGGTCATGGCGTTGTATCTCGTGAATGGTTCAATGATTCCTTAGTCCCGGATATTTCATAAATTGCGCAGGCCAGCAAGGACACACGTCAATTATGAACCACCCGCGTTAAGTTTTTTCAGGATCTTCCGTATTCGACCCATCCAGAGCCTGGTCCGGAGTATTGCCGGGCTGCCCCTTACTCTTATCCAGTTTACGCCGCCTTTTTTCGTCCTGCTTCTTCTTCTTGATTAAATCCCTTTGGCGTTTCTCATACTGAAAATTGGGTTGTGCCAACTTATTACCCCTTTAGAGATATATTGCTATAAAAATTGGAGAAATCGATTCTTCTCAGGTGATTCTATACATAAGCCAGATCTTCCGCCCAAACAAAATAGAAAGCAGACCCTAAAACAACAGGCACTTTGGATTCAGTTTCATTCTTTTGAAAGACTTGCAACGTACTCGCGGAAATACCCCACTATTCTCAACCCTGATAATCCGTTAGGATGCGAGATGACGGCGAGGCAGGTGCGAGAGGGTTTTGCCGGTTGGGGAGAGTCCGCTCACCCGGATAGGCTCGCAGAGCCGCCTAATGAATTATCAAGGTTTAGGCCGTTCACCAGAAGGATACTTTAAAGCATGCCTATAGCATGGAGATTATCGAATCAAATGTGAAACCAGGAAAACGACTCGCCATACTCATCTGACACTTAAAGCGTAACCATGCTCATCCGTTTCAATTCATCCGCCACGCCGCTCAGTGCTTTAAGGAAATTTTCCACCTGAGCCGGGGTGTTGTCGCTGCCCAGACTTACTCGCACCGCGCAACGCGCCAGCATGGATTCCACTCCCATTGCTTCAAGCACATGACTTTGGCCAGGATTTACACTGGAGCAGGCGGCACCACTGGCTACCGCGAAACCCGCCCTGTCGAGACGAACAACCAGCGTATCGCCTTCAATACCCGGTAATGCAAAATAGCACGTGTTAGGCAAACGTGATGCGCTCAACCCAAAAATAACGGCACCCATTTCAGCCAACCCCTGTTCCAATTGTGTCCGCATGGCCGCAATGCGGGAGGCGCTCTCTGCTATCCTCGATTTAACCAATCCGCAGGCTACGCCAAAGCCGACAATGGCAGGAACATTCTCGGTACCTGAACGCAATCCATTTTCGTGCCCTCCCCCGTAAATAAGTGGCTTAAGCAATACCCGTTTGTCGATAACCAGTGCCGCCGCCCCTTTGGGGCCATAAATCTTATGGGCGGATAACGTCATGGCATGTACGTTGAGCGACGCGAAATTCACTGGAATTTTGCCAAACGCCTGTACCGCGTCAGTGTGCATCCACGCGCCGCATGCCCTGGCTTTCTCCGAAATCGCCGCCACATCCTGAATTACACCGGTTTCATTGTTCGCCAGCATCACCGACACCAGGCCAGGTTGCTGCTCCTTTACGGCATTGTCAAAATCAGTCAGACTCACCCGTCCCAGATTATCGACAGCCAACCGGTGCAGGTTCCATTTCGCATTTGCGCTTCGCGTCAACTCCCGAGCTGCCCGCATCACGCATGGATGTTCAACCGCGCTGACAATGATTCGTGCGGGTTTCAGGTAGCCCGCCGCACCTTGAATGAACAGGTTATTGGCTTCTGATCCGCCGCTGGTAAAAATCACTTGGGCAGGCTGCACGCCGATCGAATCCGCTACTTGTTCGCGTGCCTGATTAACTGCTCGGCGGGCTTCCACGCCACGGGCATGGCGACTGGAGGGGTTGCCGAATTTTGCCCGAAAATACGGCGACATTGCATCCAGCACGGCATCGTCGACCGCAGTAGTGGCATTATGATCGAAATAAACGTCCATCACCTCTTTCACCTCTCTGGAGCGAGCGGCATCCCAATGCGTCCGGGTTCTGGAATCCGTTGATCAAGCCAGAACTGTTTCTTCGGACTGCTTGCACGCCCTCATATCCTGCAATACCGCAATATCTTTTACTTTAGGATTGGCCACGAGTTGCTCCAGCGTGACCAGCGCCAGGTAATCGCGTATTCTGACATTAAGGCTGGCCCACAAATCGTGAGTCATACAGCGCTGATCATTGTGACAGTTTTCCTTGCCTCCGCATTGGGTTGCATCAATCGGTTCATCCACGGCGAGAATAATGTCTACCACAGACACTTCGCTCATCGGTTTCGCCAGGCAGTAACCGCCCCCGGGCCCACGCACGCTGCCCACCAATTTGTTGCGACGCAGTTTCCCGAATAATTGCTCCAGGTAAGACAGCGAAATCTTCTGACGTTCGCTGATTCCTGCCAACGTCACAGGCCCTTGGCTGCCGTGCAAGGCGAGATCAATCATTGCTGTTACGGCAAAGCGTCCCTTGGTCGTCAATCGCATTTTCTGCTCCTTATGAGAATTGATACAGAGTCAACATGGAATAATCATTAAATATCCGGTGGTTGGACGGGGGTAAGGCGCGGTTTTCGAGCGCAAGGAGCAACGACGCGGAATGGCTGTTCCACTCGCTTCGTCGCGGACCCACTCAAAAAATGAGAATCAAATGACACAATAATTCCTTAAAAAATCAAAATCACATACTGACAAATAAGCGGTCGGCTGCCGGATTTAGAATAATATCTTGTGCGTAAGCCCTTGAACCGTCATTCTTCGGACCCCGAATGTTCCATAAATTCGCGCGACGATTGCGCAGGATTCTGTTTTGCAGACTTTGTGAAAAGTGACGCAAGTATCCGTACACCCGACTGAACAAACTGCTATAGAAATAAAAAGACCAGCGAGGAAGCGCAATCAATTTATTAAACATCCGGGATAATACCCGACAATGTTTGTCAAGTATATAAAGTCCCTTTAACGCAGTCAACTATTTTGTTTGGGTAACCAGGAGCCCAGCTTATCCATGGAAATCTTCTGACTCGAACTTTGAAGGCATGCACTCAAGCCCCTGAAAAGGGAGCCGCGTGTATGAATTGATGGGAACCGCCGGGATATTTATTCGGAGATCCCCGGCTGCGACTGCATCCGCTTCTCGAGAGCGCTCAGAATTCCCCGCAATATATTTATCTCTTCTTTTTCCAACCGCGCGCGGGCGAATAACCGTCGCATCCGTTGCATGAATCGTTTCGGTTCCCGGGGATCCAGAAACCCACAGCTAATAGCCGCCCGCTCAAGATGAAGATAAAGCAGTTCAACTTCATCGAACTCCGCCAGGTTGCTTGCCGCAGGCGAAAGAGAACTTAATTCCGGCATCGCCATGCGTAATTCGTATGCTATTACCTGGACGGCACTGGCGAGATTGAGGGAAGAATAGTCCGGATCGGCCGGAATATGGATCATCATCTGGCATTTGCTTACCTCTAGAGTGGTAAGGCCGGACATTTCGGTACCAAAAACCACCGCAACCGGATACTGGCGCGCATGATTGAGCAACTCCAATGCTCCCTGCCGTGCATCAAAAACTTCGTGCGAAAGATCGCGCGTGCGTGCGGTAACCGCCGCCGCCAGGCCGGTACCGCTCAAGGATTCGTCAAGACTCGCGCAAATTTTGGCCTGGTTCAGAATATCCCATGCGCCGGCAGAACGCGTTTCCGCTTCCTTATCGGGAAACGATCTGGGATTTACCAGATAGAGCGACCTCAAACCCATTGTTTTCATTGCCCGGGCGGTTGCGCCGATATTGCCGGGATGGCTGGTATGACTGAGTACGATGCGGATTTTATCCAGCGGAGAGGGGAGATTCATATTGAACCCGGATAATCCTATTAGGCGGCTCTGTGAGCCTACCTCAATGTGCGGCCGGGTTGCGGCCACCCTCGCCGCTTGCCGGGTATCCATAAACCAGGCTAGGGACTTTCTGCAACCGACAAAACTGTCTCGCTATCATCTCGCGTCCTCTGGGAGGATCTGGGTTAAAATTGCGTTCTACTCAATTCTGAATCCAAAACATGCACCCTATGCTCACCACCGCGGTTAAAGCCGCACGCCGCGCAGGCGGTATTATTAACCGGGCCGCGCAGAATCTCGATCTGCTGCATGTTTCGCGCAAAGCGCATAATGATTTTGTCAGCGAAGTCGATGGTGCAGCGGAAGAAGCCATTATAAAGGTGCTGCTGGATGCTTATCCCAATCATTCAATTTTAGCAGAAGAAAGCGGCGCTCAAGGCGAGTCGGAATACCAGTGGATCATCGATCCGCTCGACGGCACCACCAATTTTCTTCATGGCTTTCCGCACTATTCGGTTTCCATCGCATTAATGCACAGGAACATACCAGTCCAGGCGGTCGTATACAATCCTTCCGGCAATGAATTATTCACGGCCAGCCGCGGGCAAGGCGCTTATCTCAACGATCATCGTTTGCGCGTGAGCAAGCGCACTCATCTCGGTGACTGCCTAATCGGCACCGGCTTCCCGTTTCGGGAGTTTTCGCACGTGGATGCCTACATGGCCATATTCAGGGGTATCATGCCCAGGGTTGCCGGCATCCGCCGTCCCGGGTCCGCCGCATTGGACCTCGCCTACCTGGCTGCGGGACGCTACGATGGATTCTGGGAACTAGGATTATCCCCATGGGACATCGCCGCCGGTTGCCTGCTCATTACAGAAGCCGGCGGATTATTAGGCGACCTGGAAGGCAACGCCACCTATATGCACAGCGGCAACTTGCTTGCAGGCAATCCGAAGATTTTTGCGCAACTGCTGCAAGTCATTGCACCTCATTTGACGAACGAGTTAAAGGGGGAGATAGATAACGATCAATGATCCTGAATCCGGAAGTCGCGAGTTCACTCGCAGCCTGCTGCGACGCAACGCAGAAAAAGAGGAGTAACGCCATTGTCTAACCAAGCGGATGCGGAACGGCAGCGGCTCGAAAATCAACGAACTGGCGGCGAGAACTGGCGTTTGTGGGGACCTTATCTGTCCGAACGCTCCTGGGGAACCGTTCGCGAAGACTACAGTCCGGATGGTGACGCCTGGGAATATTTTGATCACGACCAATCCCGTTCGCGCGCCTATCGCTGGAGCGAAGATGGCCTGGGGGGTATCGCCGACGAGGCACAACGGCTCTGTTTCAGCCTGGCGCTATGGAACGGCAGGGACTCCATCCTGAAGGAGCGCGCTTTCGGTCTCACCGGCAAACAGGGTAATCGTGGCGAGGATGTGAAGGAATGCTACTTCTATGTTGACGCCACTCCTTCGCATTCCTGGCTCCACTATCTCTACAAATATCCGCAGTCCGCATTTCCCTATACACGATTGGTTGAAGAAAATGCACGCCGTACGCGCCAGGATCCGTCATTCGATCTGATGGATAGCGGTGCTTTCGCCGACAGGCGCTACTGGGACGTGGAAATATTCTACGCCAAGGCGTCGCCCGAGGAATTGCATATTCGTATCCGTGCCAGCAATCGGGGAGAAGACGAAGCCATATTATGGTTGTTGCCGCAACTATGGTTTCGCAATGACTGGGCATGGTCGAAGAACGGCGTCCCGAAACCGGCGTTATGCGCCATGCCCGCTCCCGCTGACGCGGCTTGGGCAGTCATGGCGGAGCACTCGATGCTGGGAACATATCACCTCTACGGGCGGCAGCGGGCCGATGTCCTTTATACCGAAAATGAGACCAATCACTCGCGCTTGTGGGGCGCAGCCAACGCTGGGCCTTATGTCAAAGACGCATTCCATCGCTATCTGGTCGACGGTGAACACGCGGCTGTGAATCCGCAACAGCACGGCACCAAGTTCGGCGCCGTGCACCAATTCAGGGTTGCGCCGGGTCAGGCCGGCACGATCGACCTGGTATTGTCGCGCGTCCGCCGCTCCCAGCCCTTCATTCATCACGAGGATATTTTTGAACTGCGCCGCTCGGAAGCTGATGCTTTTTTTAAAGGACTACTACCCGAGGCCAGTCTCCAGGATCACCGCATCCTTCGCCAGGCATTGGCGGGCACGATATGGAATAAGCAATTTTTTCATTATGACGTAACCGCTTGGCTGAAGGGCGATGGCGTATCCCCCCCCTCGTCAAGAAAATACGGACGCAATCACAGTTGGCGCCATCTCAACGCAAGCCATGTGATATCAATGCCGGACGCATGGGAGTATCCCTGGTTTGCCGCCTGGGATCTGGCATTCCATTGTGCCGTCCTGGCGCTCATTGATGTGGACTTCGCCAAGGACCAGGTTGAGCTATTGCTGCTCGAAACCTATCTGCACCCCAACGGGCAGATCCCTGCTTATGAGTGGTCGTTCGGTGACGTGAATCCCCCGGTACATGCCATGGCCGCTCTCAAGGTCTTCCGCGCGGAGCGGGTGCAACGTGGCAAGGGTGACATCACTTTCCTCAAGCGTGTCTTGCATAAGCTGTTGCTGAATCATACCTGGTGGATTAACCGCAAGGATGCCACTGGCACAAATGTGTTCGAAGGAGGATTTCTGGGACTGGACAATATCTCGGTATATGACCGATCCAAACCGTTGCCTTCCGGATATACCCTGAAGCAGGCCGACGCCACCGGCTGGATGGCGATGTTTTCCCTGCAACTAACCGTCATCGCACTGGAAATTGCGGTTGAAGACCCGGCTTATGAAAATATTGCCATCCAGTGTTATAGCCAGTTTCTGGCAATAGGCTATGCTATTGCCGGTCATACCGGCGCCTGCGTATCCCTTTGGGATGAGGCGGATGGCTTCTTCAAGGATCTCATGATCAGCCCGGATGGCACGGTAAATCGTATCGATGTCTTTTCCTGGGTGGGTATCATCCCGCTATTTGCCTGCGAGGTGGTGGATGCGCGATTGCTCGAGCACCGCACGCGCTTCAAGGCATTGCTCTGGAAACACAAGGGAGGAATGTTCGATGGAAGCACCATATGTGCCTGCCCGGTGCACACCAATGAACGCGGAGAGCATTTGCTGTCGTTGGTAACCGCCTCGATGCTCGTAAAAATGCTGCCGCGTATTTTTGATGAAAAGGAATTCTTTTCTCCGCATGGAGTGCGCGGGGTCTCCAAGCGCCATGCCACATATCAGAATCCGGAGCATATCCCTGGTATTGGCAATACCTTCATCCGGTATGTGCCGGGCGAATCCGACTCACCCATGTTTGGTGGCAATTCCAATTGGCGAGGACCGGTATGGATGCCGACCAATTATTTGCTGATTCAAGCCCTCGAGAAACTGCATCGCTTTCTGGGTGATGCCTTTACTTTCCCGGCACCCTGTCTGAACGGCTACGAAATTACCCTCAAATATGCCGCCACGATGCTGGCGGAGCGGCTCGTGGACATTTTCCGCCGCGACGAATCCGATCTGATTCCGGCCTTTCCCATGGATAGCCCGCATCAGACGGACCCCCACTGGCGCGACCTGCTGCTATTCCACGAATATTTCCATGGTGAAACCGGCCAGGGCCTGGGAGCCGCCCATCAAAGCTGGAGCGGGCTGGCGGCAAATCTGGTAACGCGCCGCTATCATCAGAATATCCCGAAGTTCTGGAGGCATCGAGCGACCACTCCTCCGGGTTCATAGTGCCTTCCAGCATTCACACTGATCCCCGAGGTGGGATTATGGCGGGAATAGCGCAAAAAACCGTCATCGGACCAAAAACGAGCCAGTCGGAAGAGAAGCCCATTGGATAAAAATCATACCCCCATGATGCAGCAATATCTCCGCATCAAGGCGCAGCATCCCGGCATGCTGATGTTTTATCGCATGGGAGATTTCTACGAACTGTTCTTTGATGATGCGGAGAAAGCCGCGAAACTGCTCGACATCACCCTGACCCGCCGAGGTACCTCGGCGGGGGAACCCATCAAGATGGCGGGCGTGCCTTATCATTCGGCCGAACAATATCTGGCGAAACTCATCAGGCTCGGTGAATCGGTCGCGATCTGCGAACAGATCGGTGACCCCGCCACTGCCAAGGGTCCCGTGGAACGCCAAGTCACGCGGATTATCACACCGGGGACGCTAACCGACGCGGCGCTGTTGGAAGAAAAACGTGACTGCGTGCTGCTGGCCTTATGTGTGCATGAATCCACACTGGGATTGGCATGGCTCAATCTGGCCGCAGGGCAATTCCGCGTGATGGAGACTTCAGCCGATAATCTGGCGAGTGAACTGGAACGCCTGAAACCCGCGGAAATTCTCTTGCCGGAGTCCTTAGATACGCTTGCTGGACTCAATGACACGGGTACGGGCAGCCTTAAAAAGCTGCCCCTCAAGCGTCTGCCCCCATGGCAGTTCGATTTCGATGCCGCCGTCCGCATCCTCTCTACGCAATTTGAAACCCGTGACCTTTCCGGTTTCGGCTGCGATGGGCTGCATGCATCCTTGGGTGCGGCGGGTGCGCTGCTGGAATACGCTCGCCTCACCCAGGGAGCGGGTATCGTCCATATCAAAGCGCTACAGGTGGAACGGGATAGCGGCTATGTGCGCATGGATGCCACCACCCGTCGCAATCTGGAAATCTCCGAAACCATGCTTGGCGATACGTCGCCCACATTGCTGTCACTGCTCGATACGTGCTCGACCAACATGGGCAGCCGTTTGTTGCGGCAATGGCTGCATCATCCGTTGCGTGATCACACGGTAATCCAAAGCAGGCTTGATGGCGTATCCTTTTTAATCGGCACGGGGGGCCTGGGGCCGCACTTTCAGGTACGCGAATGCCTCCGGCATGTAGCCGACATCGAGCGTATCACCGGACGTATTGCTCTGGCGTCCGCACGCCCACGGGATTTGTCAGGGCTGCGCGATAGCTTGAAGCAATTGCCCCGGATCACCACGGCTGTTGCCGAGATTGCGGACGCTACCGGGGCGCATATCGCCCAACTGACGAAAATGATGTTGCCGGATGCAGCGCTTGTCGGCCTTCTGCAAAGATCGTTGCGCGAAGAACCCGGGGTTGTACTGCGTGGGGGTGGCGTAATCGCCGATGGCTATGATGCCGAGCTGGATGAATTGCGCTCCATACAAAATAATTGTGGGGAGTTTCTGCTGCAACTGGAAGCACGGGAAAAAATACGTACCGGCATCTCGAATCTCAAAGTGGAGTATAACCGGGTGCATGGCTTTTATATTGAAGTGACGCATGCCCATAGCGAGAAGATCCCCGATGACTACCGCAGAAGGCAGACGCTGAAAAATGCCGAGCGCTATATCACGCCGGAGCTTAAAGCTTTCGAGGACAAGGCACTGTCCGCTGAGGATCGGGCGCTGGAACGGGAGAAGCTTTTATACCATGCATTGCTGGATATGCTTGGACCGTATATCGGTCATCTACAACAGGTTGCCCGGAGTGTTGCGGAACTTGACGTGCTCGCTGCCTTCGCCGAGCGGGCGCTCGCACTTGATTATGTTTCGCCGGTTTTTACCCGTGATGCCGTGATCGAAATTGAGGCAGGCCGTCATCCGGTAGTGGAAAACCAGGTAGAGAACTTCATCGCCAATGATGTCCGGCTCGGTGCTGGCGGCTACTCCAGGCGTCAAATGCTCGTCATCACTGGCCCCAATATGGGTGGCAAATCCACTTACATGAGACAGGTCGCACTGATCGCATTGCTCGCCCATTGCGGCAGTTTTGTTCCCGCCAATAGTGCCCGCATGGGTCCGCTGGATCAGATTTTTACCCGCATCGGCGCGTCCGATGACCTTGCCGGCGGTCGCTCGACGTTCATGATGGAAATGACGGAAGCCGCCAATATTCTGCACAATGCCAGCCCGCAAAGCCTGGTACTGATGGATGAAGTCGGAAGAGGTACGTCGACCTTCGATGGCCTCGCGCTGGCTCTGGCGATTGCCCGGTATCTATTGGAAAAGAACCGCAGCTATACGTTATTCGCGACGCATTATTTTGAACTGACGCGACTTGCGGAGGAGTTCGCACAAGCCGTCAACGTGCATCTGGACGCGGTAGAGCACAAACATCATATTGTATTTCTGCATGCCGTCAATGAGGGACCTGCGAGTCAAAGCTATGGGTTGCAGGTGGCGGCGCTGGCCGGCGTGCCGGAGCCTGTCATCAAAACAGCCAGAAAGTATCTGGTAAAGCTTGAGCAGGAAACGGTGGACAAGCAATTGCAGGGCGATTTATTCTCGGGAGCAGCCACCATCGCAGAGGCAACCTTGTTGGAACACCCCGCGCTTACACTATTGAGCGCAATTCAACCGGACGAGTTAAGTCCAAGGCAAGCACTGGAGAAACTCTACGCACTGAAAAAGGCAACGGAGAAAGAATAGTCAATAGCCTTACGGAATTGAAATTCAACCTCAATTAGATGATTGGACGGTTGGAATATGCGGTTTTTAGTCATTCCATTCCAAGGCGTTGTAAACAACAGGCATGTGCCGCAAAAACTGTACATCGTCCGCAGATGGCGTCACATGGGAAGTGAGAGTCCGACAAACACGAGATATTGTTATTAATCCTGATACCGATTTATATAATGAGCAATCAACTATCGGATTTAGGTTCAATGTTCATGACCATGGGCTCCATGGACGTGGCCATGGGATAGCTCTTCCGCAGTGGCGGGACGCACCGCGGTAACCGTACAGTCGAAGCGCAGGGCCTTGCCAGCCAGTGGATGATTACCGTCCACGACGACCTTGTCATCGGCAATATCCGTTACGGTAAATATCAAAACGTCGTCGGAACCTTCCTCGCCGCCTTCAAACTGCATTCCCACCACGACATTGTCGGGAAACGCATCACGTGGCTCCACTCGCACCAATTGGCTATCGTATTCACCGAAGGTATTTTCCGGTTCCATAAAAACGGAGCAACTGTAACCCGCCTCCTTGCTCTGCAATTCCTCTTCCACCATGGGAAAAATACCGTCATAACCACCGTGCAAATAGCTGATCGGCGAGGCGGTACTTTCCATGATCTCGCCGGCCGAATCAAGAAGCTCATAAGTGAGGGATACCACCGTGTCTTTTTCAATACGCATATTATTCAGGTCTGTGAGGTAAGTTACTACAAATCGGTGCGCATAATCGCTTCTTGCACCCGCGCTTAAAATACCACTGACTCATCCATCGCTCTACGCTTCAAGCATGCTGGCAGCAGTAAATATTATATTAGTAATACGAAATGAAATAAGGTTCCTTCTCGAACAGGGGACTAAATTTTTGCCACTTGAGCTTTACCATTTATTATCAATTCCCTGACTGGCGCAAAATGACGACGATGTATCACTGATGCTCCATGGACCCGCAAGGCCGCAATATGTTCAGTGGTGGAATATCCTTTATGGCGATCAAAACCATAGTGCGGAAAGCGCTGGTGCAATGCCACCATTTCAGCGTCGCGCGCCGTTTTGGCAAGGATCGACGCGGCGGAAATTTCCGGTATCAGACTATCGCCCCCAACAATAGTGGTAACGGGCCACCTCAAACGAGGGCTATGGTTCCCATCCACCAGTACTCTGCCAGGAATAATTGACAGGCTTTCCACTGCACGTTTCATGGCAAGCAGACTTGCCTGCAGAATATTTAACCTATCAATCTCTTTAACAGATGCGGAACCAATAGCCCAAGCCACCGAATAGGCTTTAATGGCAATGGTCAGCCTGTTACGTTGAGCCTCGCTGAGTGTTTTTGAATCCGCCAACCCTTCTATGCCATGATCTGGACCAAGCACCACGCAAGCGGCAAACACCGGACCCGCTAGCGGCCCTCTGCCAGCCTCATCGACGCCGCAAACCCAGTTAATCCCTTCCACCATTCTAACAGCCTCCAATTCTCAGTCAACGAGGATGAAGGTAACCGTCAGTATCAAAACTGCGACCCCATGCAACCCGCTATGGCTGCTTGCTTCGCACGGTACACATCAACTCGGCCTCGGTGACAATGCGGCCATCCACTTCCGCCTGGGTGGAATACTTCCAGATGCCGATCCGCTGCCGCTCTATGGTTGCCTTGAGTATCAACTGGTCACCCGCCTGGACCGGCTGCTTGAAACGAGCCCTGTCTATGCCGACAAAATAATATATCGAATTCTCGTCGACTTTCACATTCATGGTCTTGAGCGTTAGAAGCGCAGCAGCTTGCGCCAGCGCTTCAATAATTAACACGCCCGGCATAACCGGGTGATGAGGAAAATGACCGCCGAAGAAAGGTTCGTTAATCGTTACGTTCTTGAGCGCGGCGATGTTTTTCCCAGGTTCACAGGATAGAACGCGATCCACCAGAAGAAAAGGATAGCGATGGGGCAAATATTGCAGAATTTCATGTATATCCATAATCCTAAATCCGGTTAGTGGTCAGGGTGAAGTGTGTGTTATCAAGATCGGGCCGAGATACAACGACGCAACCTCCAGTCAATACTCTATTTATCCGCCAGCGCCTTGATAACCTTCTCGGTAATGTCCATGCGCTGACTACGGTAAACCAGGTCACGCAGGGGCAATATCAGGTCATACTTCTCTGTTTCCGCGATAACCTGAATAGCTTTACTGGCGCTCAGTTGCAGGATGGCGACTTCATCATTCTGACGCAGACTCAGGTCTTCGCGCATCTGCCGTTGGGCGCGCTGATGTTCCCGATTGAGTATGGCGAGATCACGCTCTTTGTTACGCCGATCCGCCTCCGGCATGGTCTTACCTTCTGTCTCCAGAACCTCCTGAAGCACCTTCGCCTGCGATGCCATCTTCTTGATTTCTTGATCGCGCGGCAGGAATTCCTTTTCTATCTTCTTCAACGCCCTGACCGCCGGCGCCGATTCCGCGAGTATTCTCTCGGTATCGACCACACCAATCTTGATATCATTCGCATGGACGTCAAAGAATCCGCTGGCAGAGGCAATAATTACGCATGCTGCCATGACAGTTCGCCGCCATTGCCATTGAACCTTATGTTTCAATCTTATCTCCCGATTATCCGTTTGATTAGAACTGCTGTCCAAATTGAAACTGGAATCGCTGTAAGTTATCCCCGGGCTGGTTATTTATCGGTTGGGCGATGCTGACTTTAAGCGGCCCCATCGGAGAAATCCAGGTAACAGCGATTCCCGTGGAATAACGCAATCCTTCGAGCTCCGGTCTCACTCCGTCGGGACCCCATACGGTACCACCGTCCACAAACGCGCTCAAGCGCACTGATCTGTCGTTCCGCATGCCAGGCATCGGAAACAGAATTTCAACGCTGCCCACCGCGCGTCTATTGCCCCCCAGCGTTCTATTATTGGCATCACGAGGACCTAACGAGCTGATGTTGTAGCCACGCACCGAGGTATTGCCGCCGGCAAAGAAATTCTTGAAAAAAGGCAGCTCTTTTCCATTGTAGCCGTCACCATAGCCGAGCTCCCCGTTCAGCATGAGTGTGAAAATATTTGTGAGTGGATAATACCACCTGAGTTGATAATCCAATTTGTAATAAGTCAGGTCGCCGCCTGGCAAACCCGTTTCCGCGAACACCCGCTGGGTGGTACCCGAGGTGGTCCAGATGGCGCTATCGCGACCATCACGCCGCCAGCTCAGCGTCAACGGTATGTTGATGGTACTGCTTCCGAATTTTTCCACAAAATCGATGTTACGTTGCGGACTGTTCGGACCCAGGTCGATTTTCGTATTTTCCAGGCCAAGGCCGGCCATGATACTGTCATTCTCGTTCAGTGGAATGCCCAGACGCAACCCGGCACCCGTGGTATCGGTATTAAAAGTGCTTACCGAGGAGAGGGAGCGTGTATTGAGCACACGCTTGTAAATATCAAAGCCGCCGGTTACCCCATTGCGCGTGAAATAGGGGTCCGTGTACGAGAGCGAGTAGGTCTTGTTCACACTGCCCGTATTGACCATGAGATTGACAAATTTTCCGGTTCCGAATATGTTGTCCTGGGCAACGGAACCGCTCAGTATCAGTCCTTCCATGTTGGAATAGCCCGCTCCAAACATGACGGCGCCTGTCGCCTTTTCCTTGACTTCGACGTTTACATCGATCTGATCGGTGGCGTTAGCAACGGCCGGCGTTTCCAGGTTAACAGCATTAAAATAATTCAACCTGTCCACACGCAGCTTGGATTGGTTGATTTTGGAGGTTGAATACCATCCTCCCTCAAATTGCCGCATTTCCCGTCGAATCACTTCATCCCTGGTACGGTTGTTGCCCGTGATGGTAATCCGTCTTACGTAAACCCGCCGGCCCGGATCAATAAAAAAGGTGAACGCTACCTGGTGTTTTTCCTTATCCAGCTGCGGCGAGGCGTTGACATTTGCAAACGCGTAACCATCGTCTCCAAGCCGGTCGGTAATAAGCTTGACGGATTCGGTCAGTTTCTCCCGTGCAAACACGTCACCTGGGGCCAATTTTACAAGCTTGCGCAATTCGGGCTCCGGCAACAGCATTTCACCGGCAAGCTTGATCTCGGACACCGTGTATTTGTCGCCCTCGACGATATTTATCGTAATGTAAATATCCTGCATGTCGGCGGTAATGGATACTTGAGTCGATTCAATACTGAATTCCAGATAGCCGCGATTAAGATAAAATGAGCGCAACGACTCCAAATCGGCAGCCAACTTCTGTTTCGAATATTGATCTTCCTTGGTAAACCACGTCAGCAAGCCCGGCGTTCGCAGTACTATCGCACTCAGCAGTTCCTTTTCCTCGAAATTTTTATTGCCGACGATATTGATTTTGCGGATCTTGGCGGTTTTTCCCTCATCCACCTGAAAGTCGATGCCCACCCGGTTGCGGTCCAGCGGAGTTGTCGTGGTGGTGATCTTTACAGCATATTTCCCTCGGCTGAGGTATTGTTGCTTCAGTTCCTGCTCGGCCTTCTCCAGCATGGAACGATCAAAGATGCGCGATTCTGCCAGGCCTGCCTGTTTCAGGCCTTCCTTCAGCTTATCCTTCTCGAACTCCTTGGCCCCGGAAATGGTGATCTGTGCAATGGCCGGCCGTTCTTCCACCACGACAAGCAAAACCCCATTGTCGGACTCTAGTCGAACATCTTTGAAGAAACCGGTCGCATAGAGTGTCTTGATGGCCGTCGCGGCTTTTTCATCATCCAGTGTATCGCCCACCTTAACCGGTAAATAACTGAACACTGTGCCCGCTTCAGTGCGTTGTATCCCTTCCACCCGTATGTCCTTAACTACGAATGGCTCAAGAGCCCATGAAACCGGAGCGCAAAGAACAGAAACAAGCGCCACGAGATATTTGACTTTCATACTTGACATTCATGCTTTAACTGGAGATGAGCCGGCTGACATCGTTATATATGGCAAAAGCCATCAGGGTGAATAACAGCGCCATTCCGACCTGCTGACCAATCTCCGTGACTCTGACAGAAAGCGGACTGCCCTTGACGATTTCGACGACATAATACATTAAATGACCCCCATCCAGTACCGGAATAGGTAACAAATTCAATACCCCTAGACTGATACTGATAAGCGCAAGAAATCCGAGGTAAGATGCAAGTCCCATTTGCGCCGACTTACCCGCATAGTCGGCGATGGTGATAGGTCCGCTCACGTTCTTCCACGATACTTCTCCAGCCACCATTTTCCAAAGCATCTGGAGCGTAAACACCGACATTTCCCAGGTTTTATCGACAGCCTTGACGATGGCTGATCCGGCTGGATAGCTTACTTTTATCAGCAGTTTTTCCAGTTCATCCTGATCGATTTGCGGTCCAATACCGATCCTGCCGATTTTTTCGCCGTTTTCAGTAACCGTGTCGGGAATGACCTTTATATCGATAGTTGTATCGCCACGTTGAATTTCCAGGTCGAGCGGTATTCCGGGGCTGACTCGTATCCTTTGCACCACGTCTTCCCAGAGTGGGGTCTTATTCCCGTTCACCGCCAGGATCTCGTCACCTGGCAGCAAACCGGCGCGGTTGCCTGCACTGTCCGAAGTTACCTTCGCGATAATGGGCTTTATTGCTGGTTGATAGCTGCTCAAACCAATCTTTCGCAAAAAATCTCCATCCAGATCGCCAGCTTGCATACCGCTCAGGTCCAACTGCCGCGAGACTATCTCCCCACTGCGGCCAAGTGTCTCGACGGTTACGGAAGGCGATCTTTCCACCGCATGCGATAGCAGCACCCAGCGCGCATCCTGCCAGGTAGCGATGGGTTCGGTTCCGATTTTTACTATTGTCTCTCCCGTCTCGAAAGCTGCAAACGCGGCGGGGGTCGCAGGAGCGACCGGTCCCAACATGGGCTTCATGCCGCTGACACCCAGCATGAATAGCAGCCAGTACAACAGGATCGCCAATAAGAAATTCGCTATCGGCCCTGCCGCGACGATTGCAAAGCGGTATCCTACCGGCTTGCGGTTGAATGATCGCGGCAAATCCCCGGGCGCAACCTCGCCTTCACGCTCGTCAAGCATCTTAACGTAACCGCCGAGGGGAAAGGCAGCCACCACCCATTCGGTTTGATCGCTTCCCCAGCGCTTCTTCAATAATGGCTGGCCAAAACCGATGGAAAAACGCAGCACCTTCACTCCGCACCAGCGCGCCACCAGGTAATGGCCGAATTCGTGAAATACGATCAGCAATCCCAGGGCAATGATAAAAGCGATAATTGTGGAAAAAAAAGTCATATCAGCGCACCACGACAGGATCGCGGGGCAAAAGAGATTTCATTAAAGGAACAATCCGCATTGTCGTCTCATAAAAACGAGATCGAAACCGCAAAACGGAGGGAAAGATCAAGCGGGTGACAAGCGGAGAACGAAAAAGGACGCGTAGATTTGTTAATGATGGATTTGCTGCCCATTTACCAGAGGCACGATGACCCGCTTCTCGCCCCGGTCGGCTTCGCCGGCGGCACGCCGGCGCGTGAAACGGCCATCTGGCCCATTCCGGCAGCCAATAAGCCAAGTACCTTATACCAGACACGCCAACCATTCATGCGCGGCTTCACGCGCCATACCATCAGCTGTCAACACATCACTAAGCGTTGTGATGTCCTTGCGGCTAACGGCTTCCATAACATGTTCAATCATGACTGGAATGGCGGTAAATGGCATCCGGCACTTGAGAAATGATTCTACTGCCACTTCGTTGGCGGCATTGAGGATCGCCGGTGCGCTGCCCCCAGCAGCCAACGCCTGATATGCAAGTCCCAAACAGGGGAAGCGTTTAAAGTCGGGAGCCTCAAAATCCAGCCGCGCCACTTTGAACATGTCCAGAGGCGTCACGCCGGTCTCAATTCTCTCAGGAAAACCCAAGGCATGGGCAATCGGAGTGCGCATATCGGGATTGCCAAGCTGTGCGAGTACCGAACCATCCACGTATTCCACCATAGAATGAATAATGCTTTGCGGATGGATAACCACCTGTATCTGCTCGGGCACCGCATCAAACAACCAGTGCGCTTCAATGACTTCCAGACCCTTGTTCATCATGGTGGCGGAGTCAACCGAAATCTTCTGCCCCATCACCCAATTGGGATGAGCACAGGCCTGCCCCGGCGTTACATGATCCAGCGCGCTTAGCGACAATCGCCTGAATGGTCCGCCAGAGGCGGTCAATAGAATTCGGCGCACGCCGGCCGCCTTCAGGTCTCCGGAGAAACTCTGCGGCAGCGACTGGAAGATGGCATTATGTTCGCTGTCTATCGGTAGGAGTGTGGCGTGATTCTGTTTAACGACATCCATGAAGATCCGACCGGCCATCACCATGGTTTCCTTGTTGGCAAGCAGTACGTGCTTACCCGCGCCAGCGGCGGCAAATGTGGGGCGGATGCCGGCAGCACCGACAATCGCCGCCATCACCGTATCCACATCGGGCAGGGAAGCTACCTTTTCCAGCGATTCGACACCGGAGAGCACTTCGGTGGCAAGTTCGGCCGCACGAATTTCCGACCGCAGCCGTTCGGCGCTGTCCGCATCCAGCATCACTGCATAACGTGGCTGAAAATAACGACATTGTTCCAGCATTTTTTTTACATTGTTATTAGCGGTAAGCGCAACAATGCGAAACCGGCCGGGATGGCGTGCCACCACGTCCAGCGTATTCACGCCTATGGTACCGGTGGAGCCAAGGATTGTGAGATGACGAATGGCTATCATAGTTCGGACTGTAAAAATAAGAGTGACAAAGCAGCGATCGGCAGGGTTGACGTTAGCGCATCGATGCGATCAAGTATACCACCGTGGCCCGGCAAAATATTGCCGCTATCCTTAACTCCGGCATGGCGTTTCATCAATGACTCGAACAAGTCCCCGATAATACCCATCACGACAAGTACCAGCAGCAACGGAACAAGTAATATGGAAGGAGCTTTCTCTCCGGCGATATAACTCCACGCCACAGCATAAAAGGCGACCGCCACCAGCGCTCCCGCCACGCCTTCCCAAGTCTTCCCGGGGCTGATGCCGGGAGCAAGCTTATGTTTTCCCCATGCACGCCCCGTGAAGTACGCCGCCGTATCAGAAATCCAGACCGTAGCCATGAAACCCAGCAGGAGCAACGGGTCGATGGCTCGCAGCTGGAACAGGGCAAGACAAGTAGGCAATAGTAATATCCAGCCTATCAGTGTCAATAAAACTGGATTCCTGATGGGCCGATTCAATCTGAGTAAACCGGTAGCGCCCAGCGCCCAGAATACCGACGAAGCGACGTAAAGCCAGAGAAATAATGGGGAATAGGGATCGGCCAAAACCGCTTCGCCCAAGGTAAATAACAACTCTCCCCCCAATAGGGCGGTAAGCAGCAGATAAGTGATGGAATAAATGAGGGAGAATCTTGCGAGCTTACTCCATTCCCATGCGCCAGCCACAGTCAGGGCGAGCAACAATATCATCCAGAAAATTGCTGATAGGGAGAACAATGCGGCCAGAAACAGAAGCAGCATGATGACGGCGGTTAAAATCCGGGTCTTAAGCATGGAGAGGGCTGGACAAAAACAGGCCGAGCAACAAGTTACTGAAACTTCACCACTCTCTCGGCGGCAATCTCTTGTAGCTCTTTGGTGGATGAGGCCATTTGAAGTTGCTCGCTGGTGCGTCCAAAACGGCGCTCGCGTTGCTGATAGGATTGAATGGCCAAATTCAGTGCCTGCGCATCAAAATCCGGCCACAGGGTATCGGTGAAATACAACTCGGTATAGGCAAGCTGCCATAGCATAAAATTGCTAATGCGTTTTTCACCGCCGGTACGAATAAATAAATCAGGTTCCGGGGCATAGTTCAACGCAAAATATTGCATTAAATCTTTTTCGTCGAAACAAGTCGCTAATTCCGGGTGTTGCTGCAGCATCTTGCGAACAGCTTGCATGACATCCCAGCGCCCGCCGTAATTGGCCGCAATGGTTAGGGTAAAGCGTGTGTTGCTGGCGGTCAGCGCTTCTCCATTGCAAATAAACTCGACTATTTTTGGTTCGAATTTTGAAAGGTCGCCAATCACTTTAAAGCGAATGCCGTTCTCATGCAATTTGACGACCTCTTGTTCCAGTACAGAAATGAAGAGTTGCATGAGGAACGTGACTTCCTCCGCCGGCCGGCGCCAATTCTCACTGCTGAAGGCGAACAAAGTGAGGTATTCCACCCCGCGATCGACGCAAGCCTTGATTGCGGTCCGCACCGTCTCGACTCCACGCTTGTGCCCCGCCACCCGAGGCATAAAACGCTTTTTCGCCCAACGTCCGTTACCATCCATAATGATGGCAATATGTCGGGGAATCATCCCGGTTTCAGGTATTTCTCGCGTTGAGCTGGTGGTAAGAGGCATGGAAGGAACACAATGAGTTAAGGGGTGCTCAGTTTGCGGATGGCCTGCCTACCCTGCGTTATGGTAATACCTGATGTCTCAGATTGCCATTAACTCTGTTTCTTTGACCTGCAGCAGCTTGTCTATCTCCGCAATGTGGCGGTCGGTAAGTTTCTGAATTTCATCCTGCCCGCGGCGCTCGTCATCTTCTGCGATCTTCTTTTCCTTGAGCAGGTCTTTCAGATGGGCATTTGCATCACGCCGAATATTGCGCATCGCTACTCTCGCGGTTTCAGCCTCATGCTTGACTACCTTGGTGAGGTCACGGCGGCGTTCCTCGGTAAGTGGCGGCATGGGAACACGGATTATTTCACCGACGGTGACAGGATTCAACCCCAGATCTGAATTCCGGATCGCCTTTTCAATCGCGCTCAGCATCTTCTTTTCCCAAGGTGCGACGGTGATTGTACGAGCGTCCGCCAAATTGACGCCGGCTACCTGGCCAATGAGCGTGGGAGTTCCATAGTAATCGACGGTAATGTGATCGAGCAGACCGGTATGAGCCCGACCAGTTCGCACTTTGCCAAGATCCAGTTTCAATGCTTCAAGGCTTTTCTGCATTTTCTGTTCAGTAGATTTCTTGATATCGGCGATCATGGTATTTGACAATTACGGTAAGGACAAAATACTTTCTTTGTATTCAATCTTGAATTTAAATCTGCACCAGCGTTCCCTCGTCTTCGCCCATCACTACCCGTTTCAGCGCCCCCGCCTTGAAGATACTGAATACATTTAGCGGCAACTTCTGATCGCGGCAAAGAGTCAAGGCGGTGGCGTCCATCACTTTCAGGTTCTGAGCGATAGCTTCATCAAACGACAGATTGTGGTAGCGTATGGCATTGGGGTCTGTTTTGGGATCGCTGGTATATACACCATCCACCTTGGTGCCCTTGAGCACAATATCCACATTCATTTCCATTCCACGTAGCGCAGCGGCGGTATCAGTGGTAAAGAAAGGATTACCGGTACCCGCAACGAAGATTACCACCTTCCCTGTTTCCAGATAGCGCATTGCTTTACCGCGAATGTAGGGTTCCACCACCTGATCAATACGCAACGCAGACTGCACCCGGCTTACCAAGCCGGCACGCCGCATGGCATCCTGCAGTGCCAGGCCATTCATGACTGTGGCTAACATACCCATGTAATCCGCAATGGCACGATCCATCCCTTCGCCCGAGGATGTCATGCCACGGAAAATGTTGCCACCGCCAATAACTACTGCGATCTGAACACCCAGTCGGCTCACATCTGCAATTTCGGCGACAATTCGCTCTATGACATCGCGGTTGATGCCATAGCTGTCCTCACCCATCAGGGCCTCACCGGAAAGCTTCAGCAGAATACGCTTATAGACAGTACTCGTCATGAACATCTTTAATTTGGCTGTGAGGCCTGGCCTTCCTTCATTTGGCTCACCTGAGCCATCACCTCGGCAGCGAAATCGCCAGATTTCTTTTCGATGCCCTCCCCCACGATGAACAAGGTAAAAGCATTAACCTTGGCTGATTTCGCTGCAAGCAATCTTTCCACTGTCTGATCCACATCCTTGACGAAAGGTTGACCAAGCAATGTCACTTCAGCAAGATATTTAGCAATACGTCCATCCACCATCTTTGCGACGATGTCGGCGGGTTTGCCGCTCTCCGCCGCTTGCGCGGTATAAATCTGCCGTTCACGCGCCAGCAGCTCCGGTGAAACCTGCTCACGCGAAATGCAAATCGGCTTGCTGGCCGCGATATGCATGGCCAGATCCTTGCCCAGTGTATCGTCACCGCCGGTGTAATCGATCATGACGCCCATTTTCGCGCCATGCAAATATGAAGCAAGATGCCCTTCTGCAATATAGCGCACGAAACGGCGTACACTGATGTTTTCACCCAATTTCATCACCAGCGCTTTTCGGAACTCATCCACATTTTCGCCACCCGGCAATACAGCGGCTGCCAACGCCACGGTATCTGCAATGCTATCTGTCGCTACCAGCTGCGCCACACTGCGGGAAAATTGAATGAAATCCTCGTTCCTCGCAACGAAATCGGTTTCGCAATTGACTTCGACCAACGCGCCAAGCTTGCCATCGGGTGCAATATACGCCGCCACCATTCCTTCCGCAGCGACGCGTCCGGCTGCCTTGCTTGCCTTGGCGCCACTCTTGATCCGCAACAGATCTTCCGCTGCCTTTATGTCACCACTGGTTTCAGTCAGTGCCTTTTTGCACTCCATCATGCCCAGGCCGGTCATGTCGCGCAATTCCTTTACCATTTGTGCGGTAATGTCCGCCATACTCACTCCAGATACAAAATTAGTAAAACCGCTGCCTTACATTCGCCGGCAGCTATTATAAAATCAGTGCTGCCGACAGCCTGTGCGAAAGTTGCAGCCCAAGCTGATGCTACTCCGCGGCGATCGTCTCATCCATCTCCACAGATTCGTTTGTGATGATTTCCTGAACAATCTGGTTACGCCCCTCCAGAATCGCATCGGCCACCCCTCGTGCATACAAGCGTATGGCCTGGCTGGAATCATCGTTACCGGGAATTACGTAATCCAGCCCTTCAGGGCTGTGGTTGGTATCAACTACGCCAACAATGGGGATACCGAGTTTTTTGGCTTCCGTGATTGCACCTTTCTGATAGCCCACGTCAATCACGAACATGGCATCGGGAATTCCCTTCATATCCTTGATACCACCCAGGCTGCGATTGAGTTTTTCCAGTTCACGCTGAATATCCAGCGCCTCTTTTTTGGAAAGCTTGTCCAGCGTGCCATCCTCCATCATTGCTTCCATGTCGTGCAGGCGCTTGACGGATTGCTTTATTGTCTTGAAATTGGTCAGCATCCCGCCGAGCCAGCGCTGATCGACATAGGGGGCTCCGCAGCGGATCGCTTCCTCTCGCACGATATCGCGCGCCTGACGCTTGGTGCCAACGAAAAGGATCGTGCCCTTGTTAGCGGATAATTGACGCACGTACTTCATCGCATCCTGGTACATCGCCAGGGTTTTTTCCAGATTAATGATGTGTATTTTGTTACGATGGCCAAAGATATACTGAGCCATCCTGGGATTCCAGAAACGGGTCTGATGTCCAAAATGAACGCCCGCTTCCAGCATTTGCCGCATCGTTACTGACATGAGTTTCTCCTTTGGGTTGAGCCTCTATCCGCCATCGTCGCTCTACCGGAGAGCACCCTTGGAATAGGCGGATATGTGAATTTAATCCGATTTTAAGCTGATTTTCACAACAGGATCAGCAGTAAAGCCAGATTAGCGCAGTATTATAGCATTGTTGCGCAGGTTCGCTCAATTTGAACCTACGTGGAACAGAAGATGCTCCTTGGAATTCGAAACTGTCTTTCCTCTACCAACCCATTCGGTTTATCGATTACACCGGCCCTAAAGTGTATAGTAACGAACTACAGATGAGATAATCGAACAAGCCCAGATAATCCCCCAGGCCACGAGAGGATGGCGAAGCGAGTGCGAGACAGTTTGCCGATTGGAAGAAGTCCATAGCTTGATCCATGGATCCCCGGCAAGCGGCAAAAACAGCCCCAAACTGACCGCCAGCTCTCGGGTAGGTCCGCAGAGCCGCCTGATTGGATATCTGGGATGAAGCACAAATCGATTTTATTATGTGTGTCAACGTACATACCCGTATTGCTAATTGCGGGAAACTGGTATTTCATTCGTGCTGAAAGCACCGCATACTTTCCACTAAAAAAAGGAGTCAACCATGGCAACCAATACTTCCCGGACTAAAACAGATGAAGCACAGGCTGAGTTGAAACATATGACGCACCGCGCTAGTACTGCGGCATACAAGGTGGGTGACGCCGCCAAATCGGCTGGCAAGCGGGCTGGTGCCGTCGCCAGCGAGGAATTGGCCAATCTCCGGGCCGATCTGGGTGATCTGATCTCCCGTATCTCCAGTTTATCGGAAGCCGAGGTGGAAGAAGCCAAGGAAAAGCTGCTGGCAAAAATTGATTCTACCCGAGAGGCCGCCACCGAGATGGCGAATGATGCCCGTGAACAGTTCGATCATGGCGTCGAGTATTCCAAGGACTACGTAAAAGAGCATCCCATGCAATCGGTCGGTTATGCGGCGCTGGCCGGCTTTCTGCTTGGCCTGTTGATTACCCGTCGTTAGTTGATTCTGGCGCTGGCATATTAGTCGAGACAAATCGCCATGTTTGAAACCATCAAAAAAGCCAGGCACTTGGCCGTCATTGCGCTGGAACGCATCGACGATTATCTTGAGTTGGTAAGAATATCCGTGGAGATTCAGGAGCAGAGTTTAAAAAAACGGATAATCAGTTTTGTGGTGGTAATGCTTTTCGCTATCTTGAGCTTGATTTTCCTGGGTCTTGCCATCATCGTTACTTGCTGGGATACCCCTTATCGGGTGGCCGCCGCATGGGGCGTAGCGGCTTGTTATACCTTGATCGCCTTCGCGGCTTATATGGGAAGCCAAGGTAAGACAAGCCCTGCTTCCACTTTTGATACCCTGCGTGACGAATTGCGGCAGGATGTCAAATTGATGAAGGATGTAGTATGAGCGCTTCCCTTGAAGATGAAAAAAAAGCGCTATTGGATCGGATGCACGCCAGCCGGGACGCCTATCGGTCCAGGTTCAGCCACATGGAAGAAGAGGATGTTCCTGCCGATGCCTTGCATGTATTCCCGCGCAGCCATACGTTCAAGTTTCTAACGCGCCACCCCTATTCCGCTGCCTTGGGATTGGTGGCGGTGCTGGCGATAATGCCCCGTGGATCCCTGCGCAGGGCAACAAGAACCGGCGCCGCCGTTACGGCGGGACTACTGGGTGGCAAGGCCAAAACATTGATGATACGGCAAGTGTTGCCCTCAGTGGTGCATTTGTTACGCTCGCATAACCAGCGCTCACGCACGCGCTTTCCATGACGGGGCGATTATCGGGGATAAATATGCTATGAAGATGCAAGATCCAATAAGTTTTCTCTCAAGCTTTTTCTCAGGAGAACTATTATGGGTAAATATTTTCTCGCCTGGATTCTAGGCGTACCTGCGTCTGTTTTAGTAATAATCTACCTTTTAATGAATTGAGGGATCTTTATCCGCATCCTCACCGATGGTTATTCAGGAGACACAGTGAATCACTTTCCGGCATTACGAAAGAAAACGGGACCCTTATCGGCAATACTAATTGTCGGCATCTCGTCGTTGGTTCATGCTCAAACACCTGCAGAATCAAGCGAGAAAGGTATAAACCCTCCTTGGGAATTATATGACACGGATAATGATGGCTACATAAGCGCGCAAGAAGCCGAGAAGCAAAAAATGCCGGCTCAGGTTTTCAAGAGTTTGGACGTTGATCGGGATGGGAGGCTGAGCAAGGAGGAGTTCAGCAAAGCGCCCCTCATCCGGGCGGATTGACGAAAACCTTTCCTGCATGTAACCTCGCCCGCGTTGCCAGCCCCCAAAATCCGGTCTTGCTTCCGTAGCAAGTCATAATCGGCCAATTGTGCTCTTATCCCGCATACCAGCGCTGCTTACAGCGCCTGGATTCTCAAGCTCGATCGTGCCTTTGTCTGTATGTGCGCGCTATGGTATTTCCGCTACAATTGCATGTATGGATTCCACTAATGCAAGACTGGCGTCAGAAAAAACCGAGAACGGTGGCGCAAATGAAACGAGCGGTAACATTTTCCTGGTGGGCATGATGGGCGCAGGGAAAACCACTATCGGCAAATTACTGGCTCACTTTCTAGACAAAACTTTTTTTGATTCGGATCGCGAGATCCAGAAACGCACCGGAGTCAACATTCCTGTAATTTTTGAAATTGAAGGCGAAACTGGTTTTCGCAAGCGTGAAACCGAGATGTTGACAGAGCTGCTGAAAAGCGAAAATATCGTGCTTGCCACGGGAGGTGGGGCGGTGCTCAGTATCGAAAATCGTGAGATGTTAAAACGCAGTGGTACGGTAATTTATCTAAGGGCGACCGTTGACGACTTATGGCGGCGTACCCGGCAGGACAAGAACCGGCCATTGCTTCAAACTTCGGATCCTCGCAGGAAACTGGCTGAACTTTATGCCCAACGTGATCCGCTTTACCGGGAAACAGCACATATCATCGTCGAAAGCGGGAAACGAAGTGCCCGTCACCTGGCCCAATTATTAGCGCAGCAGCTCGCCTGTTCCGATTTGATAGTGGATGAAAAACAGATTAGCCAGACCGGCTGACCATTCCCGGCAAGGATTTTCGCGATCTGCTTGTTACTCGTCCATGGGTGCCTGACCCGGAAACAAAACGTCGGTAAAACCGAATGTCCGAAAATCCGTGACTCGCATGGGATAAAGGATACCCTGCAAGTGATCGCACTCATGCTGCACAACACGAGCGTGGAACCCCTCCACCTCGCGGTCGATAGGCCTGCCATATTGATCCAGGCCTTGATAGCGAAGCTTGGTAAAGCGCGGCACCATGCCACGCATACCGGGAACGCTCAAGCAGCCCTCCCAGTCCTGTTCCATTTCTCGCGTGAGGGGTGCTACTTCGGGATTCACCAGCACCGTATAAGGCACTTCTTCCGCATCGGGATACCTTGGATTGCGCTTCATACCGAATATCACGACTTGAAGGCCAACTCCAATCTGCGGTGCAGCCAGCCCCGCGCCATTCAGCGCTTCCATCGTGTCATGCATATCCTGAATCAGGTCATCGAGCTCGGATGTGCCGAGTTTCTCCACTTTTCTGGCTACTTCCAACAAACGGGGATCACCCATTTTCAGCACCGGTCTAATCGACATCGAGCTCCACCACCCATTCGAGAATATTCCTGACACCCACCATCGCTTTTTCTAGAACAGCATGAGCATCCTCCAGACGGATGGCATGAGCACTTGTTTCACGACCTGCAGCATGATTTGCCACGACTGCGATAGTCGCGTAGCAGAGACCTAATTCTTTTGCCAATGCTGCTTCCGGCATGCCGGTCATACCCACCATATCCACACCGTCTCGCTCCAGCCGATTAATTTCCGAAGCGGTTTCCAAACGTGGCCCTTGGGTGGCGCCATAGACACCACCGTCTATTATTTTCTCGTTTGCCCGTTTTGCCGCTTCCAGCAGGCGTTTTCGCGTTATCGGGCAATAAGGTTCGGTAAAGTCAATATGGGTAACCGGCCTGTCCGTGCCGTCGTAATAAGTATACTTGCGGCTATGGGTGTAATCAATAATCTGATCGGGGATGACAATCATACCAGGCTTGAAATCGGCACGAATCCCGCCCACCGACGCGACGGATACCACTCGCGAAAGGTTTAATGATTGCAGTGCCCAAAGATTGGCGCGGTAATTCACCGCATGGGGCGGAATGGTGTGTCCGTAGCCGTGACGCGCAAGGAACACCACTTCATGATCGTTTATTTTGCCAAAAGTCAGAGGACCGGACGGCTCGCCATAGGGAGTTCTCATAATCTGCCGATGTGATATCTCAAGGCAGGCGAGCTGGGTCATGCCGGTGCCACCTATTATTGCGAGCATACTTTCAGGAACCAACAGTGCAAGATTTTGGAAATACGCTTATTAAGCGTAGTGGACACGCCCAAGAGATGAGCGTCAAATAATAGGATATTTCGTTAATCATAATACTGATCGACTAAATGAGCAGTCAACTGCCGGATCCGGGTTCATTCTTTCAACGCATATATCGCGGGCAAATTCCGCCACGCGCCATGTATGTCCATTCCAAAACCGAACGCGTAACGATTCGGCAATATGACACCAACGAAATCTGCACTGATTGGCTTGGGTCTATCGAGATCTTTTTCGGCAAAAACCGCGCTGTAAAACGCTGCCGCATCATGACCCATGATCCAGTCGCGGATTGCCGCAAGCGTAATCCCTTCGTCAAGAACGTCATCCAGCACCAATACTACCCTGTCTCGCACGTTTTCATGAGGCGGAACCTTCCAATTGATTTCGCCACCCTGGATTTCGTTGTCATAGCGGCTGACGTGCAGATAATCGAAATTAAGCGGAAATTCCAATAGCGGCAATAGTTGTCCGGTAAACACCACCGCACCCCCCATCACACTCAACACCAATGGATATTTGCCCGCCAGCTCCATAGTGATATCTGCCGCCATACGTTTGACAGTCTGTGATACGGCGGCAGCGGAATATATCTGCTCTGCTCTGCCGAGGATCTTCTCTGCCTCGTCGGAAGATAGCATCAATATGCAATACCTAGCAAAACCTGAAAAGGACGCCTAATATCAAACCAGGGGAGCGCGGCAATCGTGCGAGTCAAGATAATCCCCAAACTCCTTCCCTACTTCAGGATGCGCCAGTGCCAGCGCAATAGTTGCCTTAAGATAGCCGATCTTGGTTCCACAATCGTAGCGGATCCCCGAGAATTCATAGGCAAGCGCACGCTCTTCCTGCAACAGCGAAGCGATACCGTCTGTCAACTGAATTTCTCCACCGGCACCTGGTTCGACTTTTTCCAGATGGGTAAAAATTTTTGGCGTGAGAATGTAACGACCCACCACGCCCAGAGTCGAGGGCGCTTTTTCAGGCTCAGGCTTCTCCACCATTCCTGTAATGGGGTGAAGTCTATTCATTCCCGGCCCGCATTTCACGATACCGTAATTCACTGTTTCTGCCGGTGCAACATTCTGCACGGCCAGTATAGAACAGCCATTCTGTTCATATACCCCGGTCATCTGCTGCGTGATCGGCTCATCGCCAACCAGCAAGTCATCCGCCAGCAGTACGGCAAACGGCTCGTTGCCCACCGCTGGACGCGCGCACAATACTGCATGGCCCAGCCCCAGGGCCTCCGACTGCCGGATATAGATACAGGAAACATTCTTCGGCAGAATGCTTCGCAATATTTTCAACGTCTCGTGTCTACCCCGAGCTTCCAGCTCTGTTTCCATTTCATAAGCCTTATCGAAATGATCTTCGATTGCGCGCTTGTTACGCCCCGTAATGAAAATCATCTCTGTAATACCCGCCGCAATGGCTTCTTCTACGGCGTACTGAATCAGCGGTTTGTCCACCACAGGCATCATTTCCTTGGGACTGGCCTTGGTTGCTGGGAGAAAACGGGTACCCATACCCGCTACGGGAAAAACGGCCTTGGTTATTTTTGGCATAAGCTTACTCGACTAAGGGTTTTCGGAATTTGAACGTCCATCAATCTGTGAATCCTGCACCAATTGTAACAGCCCTCTCTCATCGAGGATGGCTATCCTCAGCTCGACCGCCTTGTCGTATTTACTGCCAGGGTCGCTGCCGGCCACAACATAATCAGTTCTTTTCGAAACGCTGCCTGTGACTTTACCTCCCAATGCTTCGATCTTTTCCTTGGCATCTTCTCGGGAGAGATTAGGCAGAGTGCCCGTCAATACAAAAGTTTTGCCTCTGAGCTGACCAAGGCCGACACCGGAGTCCGCCTCCGCCAGCTGTGTGCCTGAGCCTTCTTCCCACCGTACCCCGCCCGCACGTAATTGCTCGATGACTTCGAGATTGTGTCGCTCGGCAAAAAAATCAACAATGCTCTCAGCCACCACCGGGCCGATATCCGGTACTTGCTGCAAGACTTCCGTATCCGCTGTCATCAATCGATCGAGATTCCCAAAATACCGGGCAAGGTCTTTGGCGGTAGTTTCACCGACATTTCGGATACCCAAAGAATAAATGAATCTGGCCAGCGTAGTATGCTTGCTTTTCTCGATAGCATTTATGATGTTACCTGCGGATTTTTTCGCCATGCGCTCCAGGGCGGCCAGCGCAGCCAGGCCCAGTCTGTAAAGATCCGCTGGGGTTCTGATAATGGCGTTATCCACCAGTTGCTCGACCAGCTTGTCTCCCAGACCATCAATATTCATGGCGCGGCGTGACGCATAATGCAGAATTGCCTGTTTCCGCTGCGCCGGACAAAATAGTCCACCGGTACAGCGTGTCACTGCTTCCCCAGGCAAACGTACCGCTCTCGCCCCGCAAACCGGACAGTGATCGGGCATGACGAAAGACTTGACGTGCATTGATCGTTTTTCCCTCTGTACGGCAACCACTTCGGGAATCACATCACCCGCCCGCCGTACAATGACGCTATCTCCGATCATCACATCCTTGCGCCGGATTTCATCCTCATTATGCAGTGTTGCATTAGTTACAGTAACCCCCCCCACAAATACCGGTTTCAGTCGTGCAACTGGAGTCAAGGTACCGGTTCTACCTACCTGCACATCGATTCCCAGCACTTCGGTTACCGCTTCCTGGGCGGGGAATTTATGTGCCACGGCAAATCGGGGGGCCCGGGAAACAAACCCGAGTTTTACCTGCTGAGCCAAATCATTCACCTTATATACGGTGCCATCTATATCGTAAGGCAGGCATTCACGCATGCCTTCTATCTCACGGTGATGGTCCAGCAATGCCGTCACACCTTTCACCACGCTGCGCTCACGGGCAACCGGAAAGTGTAGCGATGCAAGATAATCCAATATGCGGCTTTGTTTATCGTGAGGCACATTTCCATCGATATCCGCACCAATGCCGTACGCAAAAAACGTAAGCCGTCGAGTAGCGGTAATGCCGGGATCAAGCTGCCGCAACGCCCCGGCTGCGGCATTGCGGGGATTTATGAACTCCTTTTCATTTTTTTCACGCTGTTGACGGTTAAGTCTCTCGAAATCAGCTTTGAGCATCAGCACCTCGCCTCTCACTTCGAGCAGGGCGGGTGGTGATTCGTTGCCCAACCCGGCATGCAGGTGCAAGGGAATGGATTTGACGGTACGTAAATTCAAGGTGACATCTTCGCCTATGTATCCATCGCCACGGGTCGCGCCGGTCGTAAATACCCCCTCTTCGTACCGAAGGCTAACCGCAAGCCCATCAAATTTTGGCTCCACCATGTATTCCACGTTGTCCACCCCGAGGGTCTGACGCACGCGCCGGTCGAAGGCGTCCACCTCGGCTGTCTCAAACGCATTGCCGAGGGAAAGCATCGGTGTGCGATGAACAATTTGCGAAAATGCCTTGAGCGGTGCGGCACCTATGCGCCGCGTGGGAGAATCCGGTGTAACGAGTTGGGGATAGCGTTGCTCAAGTTCCTGCAACTCCCGGAATAGCTTATCGTATTCGGCATCCGGAATGGTGGGGGTGTCCAGTGCATAATAATTGTAGTTATGCAGTTCGATGGTATGGCGCAGATTCTGTGCTTGGTGCGAGATGTGATCCGGGACGTTCATTCACGCAAACAGTCTCAACGCAATCTCGCTGCCGGCCGGAATGTTACGTGCCAGCATCATGGATTGAATGGCGCTCAACTGTTGTTTGATTTTGCCGATACCACTATCGCTGAGGGGTTGATGATTATCATCAACCATGATGCCCCCGAGGGTGTCGGAAAAAATCCCGGCAAGATGCATCATTTCACCGAAAATTTTCTCGCCGTTTGCCACCCGGGGCACGTCGAGTAGAAAAGTAATGCCATGAGTGGTGACCATACGCATGCTGTCGGGAAGAAATGGAGAGGACTCATGGTTATTGAGGGAAAACAATACAGAATTGTTTTCATCGCGATAGCTGAAAGCCCCATTGGTTCCCAGCTTAAAACCTGATGCCTCGGCTAAGACCTGGATCTTGGCGCCGGTAAATACACTATTATCCCTGCTGACAATATTGATACCTATCATGACATCCACGTCCGCGCAGAACTGATCGAGCGACAATGCGTGCGCGTACGCTTGGCGGACATCGGGACACTCCGCCACCGCGTTCACACGCGTTGCGAAGTTCTGCACCATGTCATGGAACTCGGATAAGCTTACCTCACTTACGGGACCGGCACGATCGGCCAGCTGCAGACAGCCCTTCAAGTTAATATAACCACCCTTGCCAATTGTTTCTATTGTAATTTCTTCCCAAGACGCGCCTAGACTTCTTTGTCCCAGCCATCGCACCGGTTTGCTGAAATCGAATTTCCGCTGCAATACCTCCGCCAGCTCTGCATCTGCGACAGATGTTCCGGCACGAATATCAGCGATATAATCGACCGTATCCACGACGCTGCCATGACTGACGGGCCCCTGTTCATAAGATGCGGCCAAACGGGTTGATGCGGTTGAACTGGCTGATGCGGTTGAACTGGCTGATGCGGTTGAACTGGCTGATGCGGTTGAACTGTCTGATGTAGGCGAATCATCCGGTGCGGCCGTTGCGGGGGCGACAGTCAGATCCGGCTCCATAACTTCCGTCGATTCAGATTCCGCGCCTGGCTCCCCCCGCAATTCCCGTAGTATCTCCTTACCGAGTTGCGGTTCAACCCGTTCATCTTCAGTAGTTAAAGCATCCGTTTTGGCTTTTAGCAACACATCTTCATGTTTTTGTGAAAACGCCTCTTCCGCGCCGCGCCGATAGCGCCGCTGCTGCATCCAGTTAAAGAAAACCACCCCGAGTACCACCACGAAACCAATGGCGATCAGGCTGATCTGCAATTCGCTCATATCCGCCATGCCAGTCAGGTCGCCATGGCTGTATCACTCAGTCTGACGGCTTCTTCGATTTCTACCGCAACTACGCGTGAGACGCCCTGTTCCTGCATGGTGACACCTATCAATTGTTGCGCCATCTCCATCGTGATTTTATTGTGGCTGATGAACACAAACTGGGTATGACGCGACATTCTCTTTACCAGATTGCAGAAACGTTCGGTATTGCTGTCGTCGAGTGGCGCATCCACTTCGTCCAGCAAGCAGAATGGAGCCGGATTCAACTGGAACAGCGAGAACACGAGCGCCAGCGCGGTAAGGGCTTTTTCACCCCCGGACAGCAAATGGATAGAGCTGTTTTTCTTACCCGGGGGGTGTGCAAAGATCTGTATGCCAGAATCAAGAATCTCCTCTCCCTTTAATACCAGCTTCGCTTGCCCGCCGCCGAACATGGTGGGAAACAACTCATTCAGATGACCATTAACCTTGTCGACAGTCTCCAACAGACGCTCGCGGGTCTCACGGTCTATCCGTCGAATTGCATTTTCCAGAGTCTCCACCGCTTCTTTTAGATCCTGAGATTGCGAATCGAGATATGTTTTACGTGCCTGGGCGGACTGCAATTCCTCCAATGCCCCCAGATTAACCGCACCCAGGGCGGTTATCTCGATATTGAGACGATTAATATCACTTTGCAAGGAGGAGGGCCTCGTTTTCCCGAGAATTTGCATCAATTCCTCCTCGTCCGCTCCCGCCTCCTTTAATTGGGCGCCAAACTGATTCTCAGTAAGTCTTGCTTCCTGTTCCTTGAGGCGCGCACTGTTAATGGATTCCCGCAGCGGATGCAATTTTTGTTCGAAAGTCATGCGCTCTTGCTCTATTCCGCGCAGATCATTGGCCGCGCTTTCCAAGGCATTTCTTACCGCCGCCAGCTTATGTTCCCGTCGTTCCCGCAATGACAACCACTCCTGGAGACGATCGTTCAGCGAGGTTTCATCGAAATTGCCCTGATCATTTTGTAATTTTTCCAGATTGGCTCTAAGTTCTATGATATTTTCGTTGATGAGTTGGATAGAATTCTCCATCTCATTGATTTTATTCTGGCAAGTTTTTTCATGAAATGCTGCTTCCTGCATTTCCTTCACCGCATTCTGGGCAAGTTGACGCTGGGTGCGGAGAAACTGTTCCGCTGCTTCACCCGCCAGTTTTTCCTCTTGCACCTGTTCCTGCAAAACTCCAATCTGGATCCGGTATTCTGCCAGCTTTGTTTCGGCATCCTGCATTCGGACAGTTTCCGCAACCGCCTGATGGTCGATTTCCGTTAGCTCGCCATCAATCTGGCTCCGGCGCTGGTTAGCCCGCTCGGCTAACTGAGTGAGTTTCAATGCCTGCATTTGTGCCTGATGGTACTGGTGCTGCAGTTCTCCAGCGTCATGACGCAGACGCGATACTGAGGATTCCAGTTCCCGGCAATTTTCTTTCGCTGACTCCAGGGTGGATTCCTCAGCAGAGAGGCTGACTTTCAGCGTATCCGCCTCGATTTTAATCTGCGTCATCTCCCGTTGCCGCGCCAATACCCCATGCAATTGCGAATCCGGCGCATAATAAGTAAGGCTGTGGGGCGTGAAAATATGACCTTCACGCGTGACCAGCATTTCGTCGGAGGAGAGTTTCGTTCGTTGTAAAAGGCCCTCCGGTATTCCCTCGATCACAAATATTCCGCTCAGCCATTCGTCCAGCACGGACCTTATCCCCGCATTTTCACAAGAGAGATACCCATGCAGCGGTGTCCAACCTTCCTTGTTTTCTGTCATGGCATTCATAGACTCGCGCCGTACCGGCGATCCCGCAGACTCAAACAATGCCCATTTTCCGGGAGGCGAATCATCTACCCAGTCTTGCACAGCTTCCAATTGCTCCAACTGTGCGCTGTTAAGACGCTCTCGCAGCACTGCTTCGAGCGCATCTTCCCACCCTTTCTCGATCTGGATGCTTTGCCATAAACGCGGCACCGCATCCAGCCGGTGTTTGACAAGCCACGCATTTAATCCCTGGCTGCCTTCGAGCCGATGCTGCAAGCGTTGCAGGGCGTTGAACCGGGCTTCCGCCTGGGTAATCTGCTGCTCCAGCATTTGCGCTTTCTGCGCCAATTCACGTTGGTCTTCGTTCGCAGCTAGCAACAGATCTTCAGTTTGCGCAAGCACTTCCTGTTTCTGTTTCAGGCCGATTGCAGTGCCTTCCGTCTCCCTGTGTAAATGGGATAACTCTGCGACATCCGGCTCGAGCAAGCCATCTCGCTCCATCATTAGTTTTGTGCGGCGGGCCTCAAGCTGCTGGAAGCTTTTCTCGGCATGAGCACGATGACTTTCTTCTAATTGGCCAGCCTGCTCAACCATGAGCAGGTTGCGCTGTGTTTCAGCCAATTTTTGCTGGCACGAACGAAAAGCTGAATCCGCTTGCGGCAATTTATCATTTTCTGCCTCGGCTTTCTGCTTGCCGGTATCGCGCTCCTGGCATGCGCGTGCAAGCTCCCCATACCAGTGGTGCAGGCCGTCACCCGTCTCCTCCACCTGTTTTTCATGGTGTGCAAGCTGACCTCTAACCATAGTGATCTGCTGTTCCATACGCTGATGATTCTCGCGCAAGTGCCGTACCTGCTGTTCGATACGCGCGACTTCCGCGTTGGCGGCGTAAAGCTCGCCCTGAGCTTCATGCAGGCTGTCACCGATGGCATAATGTTGGGCACGCTTGTCTTCCAAGCGCTTTTCCGCTGCGCGCAGGTTCGCCGTTTCGAATTCGAGAGCTGTTTGCAAAGACTGGGACTCTTTTTCCGCGGCGGCACGCTGCATGGCAGCTTCCTGTTTGCGTGCTCGCCACAAAAGGTTCTGCGCAGCATGCAGCCGAGCCGTCATATCTTTGAACTGAGAGGCAATCCTGGCCTGCTCTTCCAGATGCAGCAATTGCTTCTGCAGTTCCTGGCAAATATCGCTCATCCGCAAAAGGTTTTCGCGCGTATCTGCCAGACGCAGCTCCGTCTCGCGGCGGCGCTCGCGGTATTTTGATATCCCGGCCGCCTCCTCAAGAAATATGCGCAACTCCTCCGGCTTTGCCTCAATGATGCGAGAGATCATGCCCTGCTCGATGATGGCGTAGCCACGCCCGCCTATGCCGGTGCCAAGAAAAATATCGGCAACGTCACGGCGGCGCACATGAATATTATTGATATGGTAGGTCGACTCGCCCTCCCGCTGCAGCACCCGCTTGATGCAGATCTCCGCATAGCTCGACCACTGCCCCGCCGCCTTACCGAGATTATTGTCAAACATCAGCTCGACGCTTGCGCGTCCCACCGGCTTACGATTGGCGGAACCGTTGAAAATAACGTCTTGCATGGATTCGCCGCGTAACGCGGATGCCCGCGATTCGCCCAGAACCCAGCGGACCGCGTCGATTACATTGGATTTGCCGCACCCATTTGGGCCCACAACCCCGACTAGATCACCGGGAACGGGAATTTCTGTGGGATCGACAAAGGACTTGAAACCTGCGAGTTTGATATGAGAGAGACGCAATTTATCGTTCGCAAACAGTTATAATTGTGCAGCCCTAATGTAAAATCTTAACGTCATTCGTGAAAGATCCACTTGGGAGCAGACCATTCTAACCGATTTGACCGAGATAAGAGAATGCCCAGTCGTCCCACAAAAGAACTGGAAATCTTCCCCAATCCCACACCGGCGCGAGATTACCATATTCATATGGAAATTCCGGAGTTTACCTGCCTCTGTCCAAAGACAGGGCAACCGGATTTCGCCACCCTGATCCTCGACTATATCCCCGATAAAAAGTGCATCGAGCTTAAGAGCCTTAAACTTTACATCTGGTCTTACCGAAATGAAGGCGCTTTCCATGAGGCTGTCACGAATCGCATTGTCGATGACCTGGCCGCCGTCTTGAAGCCAAGATACCTTCGCCTCACTGCCAAATTTTTCGTACGCGGCGGCATTTTCACCAATATTATCGTGGAACACCGCAAATCGGGATGGAAGCCTTTACCGTTGGTAGAGCTAGGTAAATTTGAGGATCAGTCTACTACACGTGGATAATTTGCCACGCAGTACCGACGGAGATTCCGTGTTTATTTGCCGTTGCATTATCGGGAGCTTATCTCAGCCCTGCTGATTTTAAAATCCACCTACACCACATTCAAAATTACAAATCTTACAGAATGGTCATGCCACTAGTCGAAAGCCCGCGAATACAACAATCCATAGTGTTCCTGATTATCAGCCTGGCGCTGACAACCGCAAATCTTACCACCTACGCAGCAGAACCCGCTGGCCGGCCAACTTCTCAATCTATCCCGGCGGAAGCTCACGAAAAATCCGAAGATGTTCCCGTCGCGGAAAGCAACATTGATACACCCTCTGAAGAAGCGGATAAAACGGATGATTCCACCGCCGCGATACCGGCGCCTCCAGCCGATTTATGGGAGCGTATACGTAGCGGCTTCGCCATGGCTGAAATGGATAGCGATGAGGTGCGCAATGGGGAGGATTTCTATGTCAACCGCCCCGAATATGTAAAGCGCATTGTTGAACGCAGCAAACGCTATCTGTTTCATATCGTTGAAGAGGTAGAGCGCCGCCGCATGCCCGCCGAGATCGCGTTGCTGCCTATTATTGAAAGCGCTTTCAACCCCAAGGCTTATTCTCGTAGCCATGCCTCCGGCATTTGGCAATTTATTCCATCCACCGGCAAGGACTACGGTTTGAAACAGAACTGGTGGCATGATGACAGGCGGGACATTGTCGCGGCCACCCGCGCTGCGCTGGATTATTTACAGAACCTCTATAGCATGTTCGGCGACTGGGAGCTTGCGCTTGCTTCATACAACTGGGGCGAGGGTGCGGTGGGGCGTTCACTCATGAAAAACCGCGATAATGGGCTGCCAGAGGATTTTCGCAATATCAACCTGCCGCCAGAAACCCAGAGCTATGTTCCGCGACTGATTGCCATAAAAAATATTATCTCCAATCCAGCAATCTTTGGTATCGAGCTTGAGTCCGTACCTAATCAGCCTTATTTTGAAGAAGTCGCGACGACTCGCCATATGGATGTAAAACTGGCGGCAAAACTGGCGGATATTTCCGTGGATGAGTTTAACGCGCTCAATCCCGCCCACAACCGGCCTGTCATAAATGTCAATGGATCACGCATCCTGTTGCTCCCGGTCGATAAAGTAGATACTTTTACCGAAAATCTGAGGAATCACGACAAGCCCCTGGTATCGTGGCAAGCCTACCAGGCAAAAAAGGGGGAAACCGCAGAAAAAATTTCGGCACGGTACGGCATCAGCTTACAGCAATTGAAACTCGTCAATGACATTCACGGACGTGGCGGAATTATGCCGGGACAAACGTTGCTGGTACCGCTTAGCAAATATGCTGATGGTGCGGATATTTCCATTATGAACGACAAGCCCGTTGCGCCGAGAATCTTTCAACGCGACTTCATCTATGCCGTCAAGAAGGGTGACGCGCTATCCAGCATCGCCCTGCGTTACGGTGTCACCGTCGCACAAATAAAGTCATGGAACAATGGTAACGAACGGCTGCGGGTCGGGCAGAAACTTATACTCAAGCACTCCCCATTTGAGAAAACACCCCTCCCCTCCCCGGACAAACGCGCACTCCCGGCGAAGAAAAGCATGTGATATTTTTATTTGGAAGTTCCCTGGCAGCCTGTCGGACATTCCCCTGATTAATTTCGATAGGGTTGGTTTCTCGACGCAGACGCCGTTTTGCGGCCACGCACGATGTACATGCTCGCGAAACCGAGGCCGAGAAGCACTAATGTCGCCGGTTCCGGAATAGTGCCCACTTCGCCGGGAATGGTGGTGGGAGGATCGACATCACCAGGACCACCGGGAATGGTGGTGGGAGGATCGACATCACCAGGACCACCGCCGCCAGGTCCAGTTCCACCACCCGGGCCATTACTACCCGGACCGTTACCACCCGGGCCATTACTACCGGGGCCATTACTACCCGAACCGTTACTACCTGGGGCGCCTCCACCTGACCCGCCGCCAGCATCACCGCTCCTGGCAGTGAGCAAACCTCGGCCCCCTCTGCTACCAGCGCCGGATGGCCCTCCTCCACCGAAACAAAGATCATCTTCCCGCAAACCGGACTTTTGCGGCTGCCCATAATGTCGTTGGGAGCATTCAGTCCTCGCGCGGCGCGGAGTCACGGTGTTGTTGGGAGCCTGATCCGATGGGGCCTGCTGGCCAGGAGCCTCCGGGCTCCTCTCGGTTTTCCCCCAATCCGCCGCGTCGAGACCCAGAGTGGCGAGAAAGCCAATAATTGTATTTTCATCCTCGCTCGATCCGATACCTTCATCATTCGCGGTGATCTCCCCCAGGGGAAGGTCGAAGATTGTAAAGCCGGCGGCGGGCGAACTCAGCAGCGGCGCCGCAAAGGCTGAGTAGAGGCTATAAAGCAACTTGAGTCCGCTAAATTCACCTAACAGGCTATTACCGCCAGTATTTTCATTCCATGCAGAGGGATGCACAGGAAATAATACGCTATCAGCTTCCGGACGGCTCATGCTGCCATGGTTATACTGCACGGAATAAGTACCCTCATCCGTGGCGCCCGCCGCATAGACTTGCAATATCGGGATAGCGTGGACGCTCCCGGAAAATACAACAATCAGCAATGCCGCCGACTGCAACAAAATTTTTGATGTGTTCATGATATGAAGCTCCCGATGCTAGGGCTATTACGCTGAAACTCAGCGTTGAGCATGTTTGCATCGTAGCAACTTTGGCTACAGGTACAATTGGACGTTGGTACACCTCACAGCCAGTTGGGCTTGGGGAATCCAGGCAAGTGATGGGATGGAGACAGGCTTAAGGGATGTTGAAGCCGATGGGTTCCACTGGCCCGAGCAGCATGGATCGGGACGTTTTTTTCGGGAGTGTCCCTCAAGTCCGGCAGCTAATGTACAGCCGACTTTGAAAATACTTGCAAAACAACCACACCGGCAATGATAAGCACCAGTCCAATGACAGCGGGCATATCAAGTGATTGTCCAAAAACCAACCAGGCAATGAGCGTGATGAGTACGATGCCGGCACCGGACCAGATGGCGTACGCCACTCCCACCGGAATAGTGCGCAAGGTCAACGACAGGAAAAAAAAGGCGATAGCGTAACCTGCCACCACTAAAAGCGAGGGCCACAACTGTGTAAATCCGTTACTCGCCTTCAAGGCGGAGGTCGCCACAACCTCGCTGATAATCGCGAGAGAAAGTAAAAGCCACTGCTTCAGTGCTGAGCTCCTGACAGATAAGTGCCGGCCAAAATACACAAACCCAATATCACCTTCTTCACCCCTCAATCAAAACAGAGACTTGCGATGGAAGATGATAAGAGATCACCTTAAATTGATGTCATCAGTTTCTGTGATTTAGCAGAAATTCGCAAGCAGGCCCGCCGCTTCTCTCAGCAGGTACCGGTAATTTCAATTATTGGAAACAATACTTTGTGTGGAAGCGTACCGACATAACTCCATTTTCTCATTAATATTTTTTGGTTGCCGATGCGCTTGAACTAAACAAAACCGTTGTTCAGATCATTTAAACAGAGGTGAAGAATGCCAAGAAAAAAAATATCCACGCTCTCCTGGTTATTCAGACTGTACGGTCAAAAGATGGCAGTTGCTTCAGGGTTTTTACCCATCCTTGCAGCCATTTTATTTCATCCATCCGCTGTCAGCGCTGCAATACCCGATGATTCTTATATTGCGGGTTATGCTGCGGGGGCTCTCAAACGTGATTTCAAGCTTGATCTCTCCTCCCTGATTGTACGAAACGGCGTTATTACGGTACCGGTAGGCGATTTAACGCCGGAAGACCGAACACGAATTTTACAGATATTATCGGAAATCCCCGGCGTCACCGGTGTAATAGCGCTGGAAAGCACCAGTGAGCAGGCTATAGCAAATCCTCAAATCATGCAGCCGGCGGACCGAAGGCCGGAAAACATCAATCAGCAGGTTATAGCCGCTCCTGCGGCACCTGGTACCCGAAGCGCCCCCGAAAGTCCACCGGAAACAGTTTTTGCGACAGGCTTTCTACCCACCGGCCATTTGTTTAAACCGTTACTGGCTGATCCTCGGTGGGCTCACTTCTCGGCCGCCTATCGCAATTATATCGGGGATAATATCGATGGAAATAACAATGGGGCTGTCAGTTTTGGTGAGACGATACCGTTTTATCGGGCAAATCTGGGGAAATCCATTGTGCAATGGGAGACGGGGCTTCAGGCTGGCGTCTTCAGTGACTTCAATCTGGATGCTCGCTCATCCGATCTCATCAATACAGATTTTATTGCATCGGTTTACGCAAGCGTTCGCGCACGTCAATTTTCCGCCTTTGGCCGAATTTTCCATCAAAGCTCACATCTTGGTGACGAGTTCCTGCTGCGAACCACCTTGGAGCGCATAAATCTCAGCTACGAGGGAGCTGATCTCAAGCTTTCTTACGAGCTTCCGTATGGAGTACGGGTTTATGGGGGTGGGGGTGGTATTTTTCACAAGCAACCATCGACAATCAAGCCCTGGTTAATACACTATGGCGTGGAGTTCAGAAGTCCCTGGCGCATAGAATTTGCCTCAATGCGACCGATCCTGGCGGTAGACTTGAAAAACTGGGAACAAAACAATTGGAATACCGATGTATCCGCCAGGGCCGGGGTCCAATTCGATAATTTTCAGGCCTTCGGCCGCAAGCTCCAATTTCTCATGGAATATTTTCACGGCAATTCTCCAACCGGCCAGTTTTATAAGGAAAGGGTCGAATATATCGGTATCGGAGCACACTACCACTTTTGAGTCCGACTTATACAGTGAATGGATAACGGGTAGTTTCATTACAGGGCAACTAGAAGGAAGCGCGAATAAAGCGGTAGGCGTTATACTGGAAATTTAAGGATTCCGATAACCCGCGCATGCCCAATATCATCATTCGCGAATATCCGTCGCATGCCTTCGAGGCGTTGGTCCGATATGGCTTACACCCGGTGCTGGCTCGCGTCTATGCCGCGCGTGGCGTCGAAGCGCCGAATCAACTTGACGTCGAACTGTCGCGGCTGGTTCCATTTGAACATCTGAAGAACGTTTCCATCATGGCGACGTGCCTGGCCGACGCAATTCTTACGCGTAAGCGCCTCCTCATCGTTGCCGATTATGATTCGGACGGCGCCACCGCTTGTGCTGTTGGCATACGTGCCCTAAGAAAATTTGGCGCGATAGTGGATTATCTCGTTCCCAATCGCTTCGAATATGGTTATGGTCTCACGCCGGAAATCGTGCGGCTCGCCGCGGCCGCCATGAACCGTCCGGATATCCTCATCACAGTGGATAATGGCATTGCCAGCGTGGAAGGCGTAGCGGAAGCCAATCGTCTCGGTATGCAAGTATTTGTAACTGACCATCACCTGCCCGGGGATGAACTGCCGGATGCCGCCGTTATTGTAAACCCCAATCAGCGCGGTTGTGATTTTCCCAGTAAGCATCTTGCCGGAGTGGGCGTGATGTTTTACCTGATGCTGGCGCTGCGGGCGGTATTGCGCGCCAGAGGAATATTCGCGCCTCCCCGAAAAGAACCCAATCTGGCCAGCCTGCTTGACCTGGTCGCATTGGGCACCGTAGCCGATGTCGTGAAACTTGATGACAACAATCGCATCCTGGTGCGGCAAGGCTTGCAACGCATCCGCAAAGGACGTGGCTGCGCGGGTGTCAACGCCCTGTTGCAAGTCGCGCGGCGTGATTACCGTCGGGCTTCCGCTTACGAGTTGGGTTTTATGCTTGGGCCGAGATTGAATGCCGCCGGCCGGCTCGACGATATGGCGCTGGGGATTGAATGCCTTATCACCGATGACGAATCTCGCGCCTTGCAGCTGGCTGCGCAACTCGACGCGCTCAACCGTCAGCGCAGGGAAATCGAAGCGGATATGCAGGACAGCGCTCTGGCTATGCTGGAAACCGCCTTTTCCACGCATCATAGGCAAAATGCGGGGCAAGATACCACTGACAACTCCCTGAATACCTATAGCTTGAGCCTATTCGATCCCGGCTGGCACCAGGGCGTGATCGGCATACTCGCATCGCGCATAAAGGACAGATTTCATCGTCCCGTCATCGCATTCGCATCAGGTGGCGATGGAGAAATAAAAGGTTCGGGGAGATCTATTCCCGGCTTCCATCTGCGGGATGCATTGGATCTGGTTTCCAAGCGTCACCCGGGCCTGCTGCTCAAATTTGGAGGCCATGCGGCAGCTGCGGGACTGACCCTCCGTGCCATTGATTTCGAAAAATTTCGTGATGCTTTCGAGCAAATCACGCAAACATTGCTTACCCCGGCGGGTCTCGCGCTTGTTATCGAAACCGATGGGAGTCTGGATGAATCCGAATTGAATCCGGAATTGGCGTTGCATCTTACGGAACAGGTATGGGGGCAGGGTTTCCCCCAGCCTGCGTTCAATGCCCGCTTTCGAGTGGAAACTCAGCGAGTCATCGGGGAGAAACATCTCAAATTAAAACTGAGGCGGCAGGAAACACAGCCCGGAGAACATAGCTCGAACAAATTAGGCCGTCTTTATGATGCCATGCTGTTTTTCCATACTATTCCACTTCCGGAAACAATCGATGCGGTGTACCGGCTGGAAGTGAATGAGTTCAATGGCAACTGCACTCTTCAATTCATTCTGGACCACTGGTTTCCAACCGATTTGAGCACTGGCGCCTGATTATCGGTTTCGAAAAGGCAGGAACCTTTGCATGCTCATTTTGCCATCTATCCCTCGTCCCCTGATCAGCCTGTTGAACCGGACGAACGGTAGCGCTACTTTTTCTGCAATAGTCAACCAGCTGTACCGAATGCCGGGTGCTGATAACTGATACATAAATTTCTTTTCAATGTGGACCGAGGGCGTTTATCATTCGCTGCCCATAGACAATAGACCATAATACCCGCAAATGCCCCTTAAGCTGCCGCTACCTGCGCCCAGATCAATCATTCGCTATCCTCATTTTGACGGCTCCTGTGATGCACTCGCGCTCGCACAACTGGCGCAGCAGGCAAAACCGATAGCGATTATTACGGCGAGCGCACTTGCCGCGCAAAGATTGCTGGAAGAAATGCCTTTTTTTTCACCCGCACTGAGAACTCATCTGCTGCCGGATTGGGAAACACTGCCGTATGATACCTTCTCACCCCACCATGACTTGGTTTCCGAACGGTTAGCCACGCTTTATCAGATCATGAGTGGCGCTTGCGATATATTGATTGTACCCGTCACTACCGCGCTATATCGCATGCCTCCGCTAGAATATCTCGCTGCGCACACCTTCTTTCTTAAGCGGGGAGAAACGCTCAATCTAAGCGCGCTACGCGGTCAGATGACTCTGGCGGGTTATACACATGTCACTCAAGTGCTATCACCAGGGGAATACAGTTTGCGCGGCGGCCTGATTGATCTGTTCCCGACGGGCAGTCCGCTTCCTTACCGCATTGATTTGCTGGATAACGAAATCGAGTCCATCCGCACATTCGACGTGGATACGCAGAGAAGCGTCTATCCCGTCAGCGAAATACGATTATTACCCGCGCGTGAATTCCCTTTTGACGAAGAAGGTCGCACTTGTTTTCGAAGCAATTTCCGCGAAAAATTCGAGGGTGATCCGTCAAGAAGCCGAATTTACAAGGATATAAGCAAAGGTGTCGCGCCTCCGGGCATCGAATATTACTTGCCGCTGTTTTTCGCCCATACCGCGACATTGTTCGACTACTTGCCACAAACGATGCCGCTATGTCTCCACCATGATATCTACCCCGCAGTCGAGAACTTCTGGCGCGACACGCAATCGCGCTATCAATTGTTACGTGGCGACCATGACCGGCCGCTACTGCCGCCGGCAGAATTGTTTGTCCCAACAGAGGCTTTTTTTGGTGCGCTAAAGCCTTATCCTCGTGTTGAAATCCCATCCGAAGCACGAAGCGTGAATCCCGATGTCCAAAATTTGACCCGTTCGCTGCCACCCCTGCAGATCGACCGCCGTGCTGGTAATCCTGCCGAGCAACTTGCCAGGTTCATTCCGGAATTCACCGCCAGCTTCAAATCATCTTCTGGACGAACATTGCTGCTGGCGGAAAGCCTTGGTAGACGAGAGCTGATGCTGGACCACTTGAAGCAATATGGGTTATCTCCGGATATTTGCGACAGTTATGCGCAATTCCTGGCGAGTACCCAGCCTTTCATGCTTAGCGTTGCGCCATTGCATAGCGGTTTCATACTCTCCGCTGAAGGCATGGCCTTCATCACCGAAAACGAACTCTATGCAAGGCATCTGCATGGCCGCCGTGAACGCGATTCGCGCAAAGCTACCGCGGTGGGTGATGCAATGCTGCGCGATCTTTCCGAAATCAAGCCCGGTGATCCGGTGGTACATGAACAGCATGGCATCGGCCGGTACCTTGGCCTGGTAAGCATGGATGCTGGAGAAGGCGTAACAGAGTTTTTGTCGCTCGAATACGAGGGCGGAGACAAACTTTACGTACCGGTTTCGCAACTGCATCTTATCGGGCGGTACAGTGGGGCGGCGCCGGAAGCCGCACCGCTGCATAAACTCGGCAGCGGTCAATGGGACAAAGCCAAGCGCAAAGCGATGCAGCAGGTGCGGGATACCGCCGCGGAACTGCTCAATCTGTATGCTCAACGTGCCGCTCGCCTGGGTCATGCATTTGCTTTCAGGCAACATGATTATGAAGCTTTTGTCGAAGGCTTCGGCTTCGAGGAAACACCGGATCAAGCGGCCGCGATCGAGTCGGTGATCGAGGACCTGACTTCGGGTAAACCGATGGACCGGTTGATCTGTGGCGACGTAGGTTTTGGTAAAACGGAAGTGGCGTTGCGCGCTGCCTTCGTCGCCGTTGCCGATGGCAAGCAAGTAGCGGTACTGGTACCTACCACGCTGCTGGCCGAGCAGCACTTTCAGAATTTCTCCGATCGCTTCAGTCTGATTGCAGACGAGTGGCCAATAAAAATTGCCGAGCTGTCACGCTTCCGTTCGGTTAAGGAGCAGGCACAAGCATTGACGGGACTGGCCAGCGGACAAATGGACATTGTTATCGGCACCCATAAACTGATTCAGAAAGGAGTGAAATTTAAAAACCTGGGGCTGGTCATCATAGACGAGGAACATCGTTTTGGGGTGCGCCAGAAGGAACAGCTGAAAAATCTACGTGCTGAGGTCGATGTACTGACACTTACCGCGACGCCCATCCCCCGTACGCTTGCAATGTCACTGGAGGGGTTGCGCGACTTTTCCGTGATCGCCACCGCACCCCAGCGGCGGCTTGCAATCAAAACCTTTGTCAACCGGCTTTCCGAGGGCGTCATCCGTGAAGCGTGTCTACGAGAATTAAAACGTGGCGGCCAGATATATTTTCTGCACAATGAAATAGGCACTATTCAGCCGATGCATGACAAGCTTGCCCGATTGTTGCCGGAAGCACGTATACAGATCGCCCACGGACAGATGCGCGAACGCGAGCTGGAGCATGTGATGAAGGATTTCTATCAACAGCGCTTCAATCTGCTGCTTTGCACCACCATCATCGAGACCGGCATTGACATTCCCACTGCCAATACCATCATCATCAATCGCGCGGACAGATTCGGCCTTGCCCAATTGCATCAGTTGCGCGGACGGGTAGGCCGCTCGCACCACCAAGCCTATGCCTATCTTTTAGTACCAGAAGAAGAGGCGCTTGGCGCACAAGCGAGAAAGCGCCTTGAAGCCATTCAAACTATGGAAGAACTGGGAGCTGGGTTTTACCTCGCCATGCATGATCTGGAAATCCGCGGTGCGGGCGAAGTACTGGGCGAATCCCAAAGCGGCGAAATGCAGGAAATTGGCTTCAATCTCTACACCACCATGCTGGATGCCGCCATTCGATCGTTGAAAGAGGGCAAAGAGCCCGATATCCAGCATCCCCTAGGCGTCGCGACCGAAATTAATCTGCATGTGCCGGCCTTGTTGCCGGACGACTACTGTAGCGACGTGCATGAGCGCCTGGTACTGTATAAACGGTTGGCCAATTGCTCAAATGATGAACAGCTGGATGACATGCAAGGTGAATTGATAGACCGCTTCGGCTTGATGCCCGATCCTGTCAGAGCATTATTGGACTGCCATCACCTGCGTATTGCCGCCAAGCCATTGGGAATCAGCCGGGTAGAAGCCGGCGTTGACTACATCCAGGTGCAATTTATCCCCCATCCACCGGTAGATGTCGCCAGAATCATTGCACTCATTCAACGCAGCCGCGAATACGAGCTTTCGGGTCCGGATCGGTTAAAAATAAAGGCCAAAATTGCAGAGGTGACCGAACGAGTAAAACGGATAAGGAATTTGATCGCTGAGTTAAGCAAATGAAAATCCAGTAAAATGAATCATGCTTACGAGTTGCATCGTATCCTGGTATGCAATACCAGCGCAAATTTCATTGAAAGTTGCTATAAATGTTGTTTTTATTGAAGAATTTCAAGTGCTCGAGCGCTTTCAAGGAAAATCCTCCTGCATTCGGGCATGACATCCCCGCCCATTTTGACATTTTTAGAAACATTTATTTACATGGTGTGGTTAAAAAGTATAAAAAGCAAAATAATGGTTTTCGCCATCATAGCCACGCTCATTCCGTCATTGGGACTGGGATTACTATCGTTCCGGCAGAACGAGGTACAGATCAGCGACAATGTTACCCGTGAGCTTCGTACGCTGACCAGTGATGCCAGCCGCGAAATAGAACTCTGGATTGATAAACGCGCCCATGAAGTGCGCGTAACATCCACTTCGAGTGCAGTCATCGATGGATTATCAGCGATTGCGCGTCCGCAAGCGAATATCCGCGCAAACGCGGCCACTAAAAATCCGCAGGCGCTGGCGCACTATCTGCGTTCAATCCAGACAAAGCTCGATACGTTACTGGAGTTGACGGTAGTGGATGCAGGCGGGCAGATTGTGGCCAGCAGTGCGGCAACGGCAGCAGCCGCAGCCATAACGCTTCCAAACGACTGGCCGCCCCACTCGCTCACGGAGGGCCTCGTGATCGTCCCGCCTCATTGGGATGAGCAATATGCCACTGCAACACTCAGCATTGCGGTTCCGGTATTATCATATGACAACCTATTAATGGGTGCATTGGTAGCCGTGCTTGACCTGCGTATGTTGCAACCCCACTTAAAAGACACCGCAAAATCCCCACCGGGAGAAGTACTCCTGCTGGATCGGGATGGAAGGATTCTTGTCGGCAGCCAGACTGATTCGAAAAAACTGAAACAACTGGATGTGTCGGTCCTGCGACGCCTTGAGGAGCAACCCGGCATATCCTTGGTTTTCCGGGGAATGACACATCCAGAGGTTATCGGACTCGCCGATGTATCCGCAAATCTGCCGGTCACTATCGTAGCGGAACGGGATCGTGCCGAGGTCTATGGCGCCTGGGTGGATCTGCGCGATATGTTTCTGGCGCTCGTGGGCGCGCTGGTTATAGTGGTGGCAGCAGTAGCCTTTCAGATGGGCCGTTCGATTGTCGGACCGTTGCAACGGCTGATCGGCGCAGCGGACAGGATTGCCAGCGGCGATCTTGAGGTGCGGCTGGCAGCGACACGAAACGACGAACTGGGTCATCTCACACAGGTATTCAACCAAATGGCGGACAAGTTGCGCCACAGTCACGCCGAAATCATGGCCGCCAATCAAGCCATGCAGCAGCAGAATCAGGTGCTGGAAACACTCTCGATAACGGATAGTCTTACCGGTCTATACAACCGCAGCAAACTTGATGCGATCCTCAGCGATGAGCTTGCGCGTTTCAACCGCACCCAGCGAGAATTTACGTTGTTAATGATGGATATCGACTACTTTAAAACGCTCAACGACACGTATGGCCATATCACTGGCGATGAGATCCTGGCAGCGGTAGCCAGAATACTCGTCCAGTCGATCCGCAGTATCGACTATGCAGCACGCTATGGCGGCGATGAATTCATTATTATTCTAGTGGAAACTTCAGCGGACCAGGCATTGAATACAGCGGAACGCATCCGCTCTCAGGTAGAAAATATGCGTTACAGGGCCAATGATTCAATCATCGCAGTAACGGTGAGCATCGGTGTAGTGCAGTGCCAGTCAGCCGACATAACACCGACAGCAGTATTCGCTCGCGCCGATAGCGCACTCTACGAAGCCAAGCACGCCGGCCGCAATCGAGCATTCTGCGTTTCCTAGCCCCGGGCTTAGGAAATCGAAGCATTTTGAGTATTCGTCGTGGCGGGCAATACTATTTGCCCACTTGGGCCTCCACCAAAGTGTTCAGCACCCATCCTGACTGCCCCTCGGCCGTCTGAATTCTCAGCCAGTCACCTTGATATGACTCCGCCGTCATGGGGGAATCTTTCTTTATGATACTAAGTACCGCTGCGCCCAGCATCGGCTTCTGACGCAGATTGCTGTTGGTCGCGGCACGCAACGGGATGGGCACGTCGAACGGCGTTGTCACCCGGCGCGGATCTGGCACCTTGAAAGTACGATTATTCTTTATCATATCGATAAATCCACGAGCATACGCGGCGTACTCCATGGCCGCGACATGATTGTGTTCCGCATAGGACGCAGCAGCGGCGCTCAGGAAACGCTGCGCCTGGCTTTGCATCACCTGTTCGGACTCTGTAAATTGGGATGACTTCAAGTTTTCCATGGCAACCTCAGCCTCCGCGATGGTCGAGGCAGCGGCGGGGCGCGTGGCCAACCGCCGCAACTTGACCTGGGTGTGGACAGCCTGATTGCTTGTCTCCTGCAAAGTCTTGGCCTGATCCTGCTGCCGGACCTGCTGAATGCGGATCTGCGCCTCTTTTTCCGCCAGCATCTTTTGCAGACGTTCGATTTCCTGTTGCTGTGCCTCTTTTTCCACCTCCTTTTCCACCAGCAGTTTTTGCAGACGTTCGATTTCCTGCTGTTCCTTCATGCTGGGCTCTGGGGAAATGACCGGCAGTTCAGGAGGCTGCGATTTGGGAAAGCTGCATCCCGTTATGTTCAAGCCCAGCAAAACCAGAGCTATCCAGCATGACACCGGTCTTGCTGAAACCTGTGGCAGCGTATACAGCTTATCCATCTCTATCGAAAATCCTTTCACTTCCTTATCTCCTGGTTCCAACACCTAAAATACACGATGTATTATCGCGCAGTTCTCATTTCACAGTTCAGCTTTATGTTATACGCATCATTATTCTGATGGGCTACCTATAATAACGGCGTAATACCCCTGGGCTTTACCTTAGCGCCCCACTTTTAAGCGGTATTTTTACGGGCACCACCCGGCTGGCTGCAAGTTTTGCGCGGAATCTTGCCTCGGCAGTATCGACACCATTCGCCAGCGCCACGCCCATGCGGCGATTGAGGAACGCTTCCGGCTTACCGAATAGTCGCAAGTCGCTTTGCGGTACACGCAACGCATCGTCCACGCCACTAAACGCAATAGCTTCCTGGTTCATCTGCCCATAAATCACGGCACTCGCGCCGGGTACGCGCAAATCGGTATTCACTGGGAGGCCGAGTATAGCGCGGGCATGCAGCTCGAATTGGTTCTGAAGCTGACTGCACATCGTCACCATGCCGGTATCGTGTGGACGCGGACTGACCTCGCTGAACCAGACATGGTCACCTTTAACAAATAGCTCCACGCCAAAAATACCCAGGCCCCCGAGGTTACCGGTGATCTTCTCGGCAATGTCACGCGCACGTCGCAACGCTAGAGGCGGCATTACCTGCGGTTGCCAGCTTTCCACGTAGTCGCCATGAATCTGAATATGGCCGATGGGTTCGCAAAAATGTGTTTCCACGTCACCATTCGCACTTACTGCACGCACGGTAAGCTGTGTTATTTCGTAATCAAAATCGATGAAACCCTCGACAATGACCCGTCCCTGATCCACTCTGCTGCCGCTTCCAGCATCATTCCATGCGGCCTCCACTTCGCCGGCTCCATTGATTTTCGATTGACCCTTGCCAGAGGACGACATCACCGGCTTTACTATACAAGGGTAGCCGATGCCATCTGCAATTGCCGCGCGCAATTCTTTCAGGCCACTGGCAAAGGCATATGATGACGTCGGCAAGCCCAGCGTTTCAGCCGCAAGACGGCGGATTCCCTCGCGATGCATGGTAAGCTGCGCGGCGCGCGCCGTGGGAATGACGCGCGCCACACCCATCCGTTCGATCTCCACCAGCATGGCGGTATCGATCGCTTCGATTTCCGGCACAATGAGGTGGGGCTGCTCCTGTTCTATCAGTTTACGCAGCGCAGCGCCATCCGCCATATTGACTACATGCGCGCGGTGCGCCACCTGATGGCCGGGTGCGTTGGCATAGCGATCGACGGCGATGGTTTCTATGCCCAGGCGTTGCAGGGCGATAATGACTTCCTTGCCGAGCTCACCGCTGCCTAACAACATTACTTTCGTGGCGGCGGGACTGAGCGGGGTTCCGATAATGAGCGGTTTAGTCATGGTTTTACCTGTTTATACATTTCGTTTTGAAAGAGGTGATGCATAATCATATGTTCCCATAACAATCCGCGGCACGGAACTTTCTTAAGAGTGTCGGCAACTATGCTGAACGGATGATACGCATATCATCTTCAGTTTTTCGGAGACCAGGTATGGAAGTGAGTCGCGATTGCTGGCAAAATGCGGACTGTTAAAATATCGGCATTCACGCCGCCTCCGCGTTTCCCCGGAAAGTTGCTATGCAGGCGATCCACTTCCAATTGCTAGTGAGATTTCCTTATGATAATAACAAGACATGCCCTCTGTTGAGCGGGGCGCTTAACATAATCCTTCGTACAAGAAACTTCTTAACGGTCATTGACATCCATGAATCTCATTATCCAGGGCCTTGAGGTAGCTAACCATGATTTAAGGGAATTGGCAAAGCTTGCTGGCGCTAGCCAGATCGAACGCATCACCAGTGAGGCGTTCCGGCTGAAAAATGCGAGCCAGCGGGAGCACATCGCCGAATATTGTGCCGATGCCGAACTGGACTTCGCTTTTGTCGAGAACTCGATGCCCCTTGGAGATTTTGGCCTGGTTGCCATGGATATGGACTCCACGCTGCTTGCGATCGAATCCATTGATGAAATCGCCGATATGCACGGTGTAAAGCCACAAGTATCCGACATTACGCTGAGAACCATGCGCGGCGAGATCGTCTTTGCTGAGAGCTTGAGACTACGTACTGCATTACTGCAAGGACTGGACCAAAATGCGCTGCAACAGGTTTATGATGAGCGCGTGCGATTAAGTCCCGGTGCGGAAAAGATGCTGCAACGGATGCAATCAGTAGGCCTCAGAACAATGGTCATTTCGGGGGGATTCACATTCTTTACCGATAGAATAAGAAAGAAGTTGGGGTTTGATTACGCGGCCGCCAATACGCTTGAAATCCTGGAGGGTAAACTTACCGGCAAGGTACTGGGTGAAATTATTGGAGCCCAGGGAAAGGCCGATATACTAAAACGCGTGCGTGAGGAACTTGGATTGAAGCGGGAACAAGTGATCGCCATCGGTGATGGCGCGAATGATCTTAAGATGCTCGAAGAGGCTGGCGTCAGTATCGCCTATCATGCCAAGCCCATCGTGCAGGAAAAAGCCACCTACTCAATCAATCATGTCGGCCTTGATGGAGTAGTTAACTTGTTTGGCTGATCTTCGCCGCTTCGGCCCCGGCAAGGGGCAACATATCGAGCTCCGAATAGGGCATCCGGGTTAGTCGGGGGTCAACGTAAATTTGTTCAGAAGGCTCTCTAATAACTAAACGCGGCCTCAACAAGATAGGTACGCTGCGGATAAGGATGAAAAACAAACGCCTTATCGTTATTCAGATTAGTTATACCAAACGAAACCCGGCTTTTCAAACCATTCTGCAACTTGAACCGGTAGCTGGTTTTGAAGTCCATGAAGAAGAAATCGCTCTGGGCACCAAACACGTTATTTATATGATCCCTGTTATCGAGATCATTAAACGAATCACTGGTATAGCGGCCCGAGAATGAGATATCCCAGGCTTCGGTGGCATTGTAGGTAGTAAAGAAGTTTGCCCGCCAATGGGGTAAACGGATGCGTTGCTTGCCAGTAAGATCAAAATTCGCTTGCGTCCCGGTTGTTTCCGTAAAACTGATAAGGGGCCCCTTATCCACCTTCGCGTTCATCCATGTGCCGTTGAACATGAAATCAAATTTCGAACCCATAATTCGACGTTGGTCAAAAATCAGCTCAACCCCGGTGGTACTGGTCTGATCGATATTCTGGAATGAGGCTTGTGTCTGTATGCCTGAGGCCGTTAGCACCTGCTGGATGGCATCCTTGATGTCATCCCGGAAAACGTTCACGCGGGCATAACCCCTGGGCAGCGTATACTCGATCATGAAATTGTGGTGCACACCGTTCTCCGGTCTGAGCAACGCATTCGCGGTGATAATCTGGGTCGGGCTACTCAGTGACTGATAAAGCTCCGCGATCACTGGAAACCGATGCGCTCTTCCAAATGAATAACGGAGTTTCCATGGTCCTGGCTCATAACCCAGAGAAACCTTAGGTGAAAGCGCGGATTCGGTGCGATCGGGTACCGCCGTGCTTCCGACAACGCCTTTGCTGGCTCCCCACCATTCCTGCCGCGCCCCCACTGTAACATCCCAATCCGGCAAAAAACGATAGGCGGATTGGGCGAACATCGCGTGGGTCGAGGTTTGCCCATCGTTGTTTCTGTTAGCCTGCAAGGGGCCGCGCGTAAGTGTCGCGTAGTCCGTCAACGAGTACTGCCGGAAGCTTAAATTATATTGATCAAAATGATATCCCGTCAGAAATGACCATTTCTGATTGCCAAGCACTGCGGGAGTACTCAGCTTGAGATCGTAATTCAGCCAGCTGAATTTCTTGAAATCCTGAATCTGGCCGGTGGCATTCCCGTTGGGATCGCTCGGATTGAAGAACGCCGTAGCGCGGGTATCCTTGAGAACGTCAAAATTGCTGATGGTTGTATCGATATGCCAATTTTCGGTAAGCGCACCCCGCAGCTGCAGGCCCAGATTCAACGTTTCGCGTTTATCCGAGCTGAAGCCAAACCCTCTGTTTAGCACATCAAAAGAGGAACCGTTAAACGCGGCATTAGGCAGATTCGGCGGCTGAGATCCACCAAAGAATGCTTGCCCGGACGTGTCCAGCAAATAATTCCGCGGATGATTCTGGTTGCGAGTGCGATCCTCATAGGCTACCGTAAAAATCGCCTGGAGCTCGGAAGTAATGTCATAGCCCAATTTGCCCTTGAACAAGTGAGTGTTCACTTTCTCCGGACCCGTATCGCCATAGATGATACTTGGCGTGCCGCGCGTGTCGGGCGTACGAATACCGCCGGTGACAACGGTTTGCCCGCTGGTGGGAGTTCCAAGGCCCGTATTGTCGATAAAATAGGATTGCGGGTGACTCTGGGCTTCCAATCGATTGTAAGCCAGAAATACCGATAATTTGTCTTGAAACCGGTTGCCATAAGACACATATTGCCGGTCGCCTATAAACGTTCCTTTATCGGGCCCATAAAGCTTGTAGGGTTGAATGAAGAGGCTGGTCTCGACATAGAATTCCTGTTTGCGCGGCATGCGCGTTCGTATGTTTACTACGCCACCGATGGAGTTACCGCTGTATTCCGCTGAGAAAGGGCCATACACGATATCCACGGCGTCAATTTCATTGGGACCCACCATGGACCAGCGTGGCGCACCATTAAAGGAGGCCTGTAAAAAGTTGTGTATCGGCAAACCATCGGCATAGACCATATTGCGCGCCGTCGAGAACATATCCGCACCGCGGATACCGAGCACGCCGTTGGGATCGCCGACATACCGCTGTCTTATCTGCAAACTGGGCTGATACTTGAGCACTTCTTCCGTCGTTTGCGCATTCTGACGCTCGATCTGGGTTCGTGTGACGCGAGTGGACGGCGAAGTGTAATGCGAATCGCGCTCGACCTCTCCCGTCACTACCATCTCCTTGAATACGGTTTCCTTTTGCTTGTCGGATACCGGCTCATCCTTGCTTTTTTCGTTGACTTTATCCTTGCCCTTATTTTTCCCTTCGTCCTTGTCAGGTGCTTCATTTGGCACTTCTTTTTCTACGGCACCCGCAAGCGGTACCGCAGTCTGTGCGACCTGATTCGAGGTTTGTGCCGGCGGGATCGTTTTATTCGGTTGCGCGCTTAGTCCGCTGATGCCGCCAGTCGACTGAAATATATCAGCGGATGGTCTGCTTTCACGGGAACCCTTCACGGAGTTTTGCGACGGAGTGTTTTTTAGTTGCTCCGAATCTTCGGCCCAAGCGGAAGAGACGCAAAATACGCTCACCAAGGCGATAAAGATAGATTTCATGTTGATTTTTTCCTCGCCTGTTTTCTTATAATAACCAGCTTATGGTCGCGGTTTTTATTACGCATTTTAAATACTACTTCATCAAAATTTCAGTTTTTCCGGCCAATGGGACGATTTATGTCAATCGGATTAGGCCATACCCAGGAAACTTACGAGCAATCACATCCGGGGCGTCCCATAAGGCCGCATCTGCGGCTTCGCGGGATGGGATACTTTAATGATAAGAGCAGTAACGAATGATCGTTTCCATTTATCAGGAGGCGCTGGCAAAGCACTGTACCCCTCTTGCTGAGGTTACCACCAATGGGGCTTACCGCACGCTCCCTGACGTCGTAGACCAAGCTACGGGATCCCTATCCGTGGGGTGCGCCATGACCACTCTGGGGTTGTCGGTGACGCGCTCCACAGAAGACTTCAAAGGTTCTCTGGCGGTAAGGCGCTCAAATGGCAGAACACGTAAGCCTTCCATTGCTGTATTCCACACCAACAGCACCCTCTTTCCGTCGATCAGCGGTATAGGATAATCCGTCGCCCCAGCGGAATCCATCAAACGCTGCGGTTCACTCCAGGACATGCCACTATCATTCGAATACATCATCTGCGCAGAATAGGAACGTCCGTCGAATTCACGCCATGTGAGGAGAACCGTTTTGCCCTCAGCGGCCACCGATGCATGATTTGCCTGGGCTGCGGGATCGCCGATGGCCAGCGGCTGCGACTCCCAATCGCCACCGAGACGTTTGTAAAATAGCCCTTGGCGGGTCGCGCCATTGGTAAACCAGACCAGATGCAACTGGCCCTGACGATCAGTTGCAATGCCTCCCCCATTATGAGGACAGGCATCAATTTGCCATTCATCATCCGTGGCGCGCCGCTTCCCGCCTTTATCCAGGTTTGCAATAGCAAAATCACGTGTGTTGACACCAAAAATATTCCGCCAAAACGCCACCGGACCTTCCTGCGTCCAGGTGAGTGCAATCCGGCAGCACTCGCAGGTATGCGTTTGGAATCTTCGATTCGCGCCAAAGCTGGCACCATTATCATTGGACTGCGCGGTATAAACCGACACCCCGGAAAACTCCCCGCCTTGTTCCCTTGCCGCATCCCGATCCCGCGCATCAAGCCATGCCACCACGACTCTGCCCGCGCCATCAATGGCCAGCGAATCAAAACGATGGCTGGTAATGCGGCCGTCATCATTCAGGGTCACGGGTTTCGAAAAAGTCCGGCCTGAATCCGTCGAACGCGCAAAGCGGACATTGCCTGAATATTTCTGCGGTAGGGACTGTATCCAAGTCAAAAGCACGGTGCCATCGCGGGCAATGGCGATCTTGGGGCGATTTTCTCCGTCAGCCGATATATTTTCCGGCTCAGGTGTAACAACAACGGGATTGGAGAAACTTTTCCCCTTATCGTCCGAACGGGAAACCAGCAGCCGCTGATCCTCCACTTTCGCCAACCATAACCGGCCACCCTCATCCAACGTTACACCCACTCCCAACGTTGTCTTGGGAGGCCGGGGCTTCGCATGCGCTTGATCTTCCGAGGCCGGATCCGGGTGACTTGCGTGTATGGCAGCTGAAGTGCTCAGCAAGAGCAGGGCTGCAATATGATAGATCTGTTGCCGCCGCATAACTTCCTCTCATAACTATACCGGGCTGTGAGGATAATCCATTTTGGGAAGCATGAGAATGCGACAAATTGTCGCATTCGGCTATGCATGGTTATATCTGGGCTCCGTTGACGCGGTTATCCATTTTCCTGAGCTTTGTGAATAGACGATAATGAAATATCCTATTCTCTAATTTCCAGTTTATGCCGTTGCCAAGCCGCTTCTTTCTTAAGCACAATGTTAACCACCCGCATGACGCCGGCTATATTAACGGGCTTTTTGCTGTGTTCAATCCGTCCTGTCAGGGTGATGTCCGGGTGCAGCTTGCCGCTCTGGTAGAGCGGCCATATTTCCCGCCCGTAGTCAGTGGCGAGCAATTCGGGAGCAAAGCGGCCAAAGTAGGCGGTCAGATTGTCGATGTCGCGTATCAGCATGCTTTGGGCATTACTGTTGGCTACCGCGTCAACGGCCTGAGGCAGATCAATAATGACAAGTCCGTCGCCGCTGGCGAGTACATTGTACTCAGATAAATCACCATGGACGATACCGACGCAAAGCATGCGAACCACCTGCTTGATGAGGGTGAGGTGATACTCGCATGCCTGTTCTGCCGTTAGCACCAGGTCATTGAGGCGGGGAGCGGCATTGCCATTCGCTCCCGTCACCAGTTCCATCAGCAGTACACCCTCAAAAAAATTATAAGGCCGCGGCACACGCACGCCGGCGGCGGCAAGACGACACAAGGAATCCAATTCCACGCTTCGCCACGCATTTTCCTGCGCTCTGCGCCCATAGCGAGTACCCTTCTCGATGGCACGGGCGCGGCGGCGGCTCTTCACTCTCCGGCCTTCGGTGTAATCGATACTCTGATGAAAACTGCGTACATTGGCTTCCTTGTATACTTTCGCGCAACGAATCGCCTCTCCGCAACGGACCACATACACCATGGCTTCCTTGCCACTCATGAGCTGGCAAATGACTTCATCGACGAGACCTTCCTCGACAAGCGGTTCAATTCTTTTCGGGATTTTCATAGGCGTCTTCGAGCGTGCAGTACTTGCTGCAAGCTGCTCATCTCCTTGGCAAAATTAAAAGGAATTTTCCTATACTGTGCCGGCATATCCGAATACCACCGGATCTCCACTTCACGACCGCCTGTACCTTGCTGGCTTACTGCGATTCCAGACATCAGGAACCGATCTATCCCACCGGTTATCTTTTTTTGAAGTTCCCGTATTTTTAAACTGGTGAAGACATGCTTCTTAGCCAACACTTTGCGATCCAAGCGAAATGCTTCCGATAGCACTAATCATGTGCTTTCTTTCAGTTTGGTGAACACGTCTCCCTGCTCACTCGCTGTTGTTAAACCCAGGGCATTGGATTGAATTGTAGATAGGGAAAATCAGCTTGGGAATGTGACATATTGCCGCGCGGCAATATGTCACACTGCTTTGCCTCCGCATGGAAACGTTTTCGTTACGACAGCTTCTGGAACGGTGTGCGAGGGAAGGGATTTCCAAAAGTGATGGATGACTAGCAAGCATCTGAATGTGGAATCAATCTCGCCCCACGTCCGGGAGTTAACCGCTTTTAGTTCAGCGCCATGACCCGCAACGATTTGTTGCCTTACTTGACCCGTACCTCTTAGGCGAGTTCGCTACAACTGCCGGATTCAGATTAAGTGATGCTATCTGTCCACGATGAAATACAAGGGTGCAATTCATTCTTTTGTGGGCGTCATCTCTAAATGCCGATACCATCATCATGTTCACCCCTCACCCACTTTTGCACCACCAGACTGCCCACCATATCTCCTTCGACATTGACCGCCGTGCGGAACGCATCCAGCAAGCGGTCGATTGGAAGTAGAATAGCGATGGCCTCCGCAGGCAGCCCGACCGACTGCAGCACCAGCACCATGGTTACCATGCCTGCGCTGGGAATACCTGGCGCACCCATTGCGCCGAGCATGGCGGTGAAAAACACGATCATCTGCTGCATGAGATTGAGTTCGATACCTACCAGATTGGCGACGAACAGCGCTGCGGCGGCCTCATATAACGCGGTCCCATCCATGTTAAGCGTGGCGCCGAGCGGTACGACGAAGCCGGCAATATCGCGTTTGACATGCAAATGCTGTTCCACACAACGCAAAGTGACAGGCAAGGTGGCCGAACTGGAACTGGTGGCAAAAGCCGTTACCAGCGCTTCGCGCGCACCGCGCCAGAACTTGAGCGGCGCCATGCCGGTTACCAGATAAAGTATCAGCGGCAGCACCACCACGCCATGCAGCAGCGTGGACCCCACCACCACCACGATAAATTTTATCAGCGTCGCAAGCAAGGCAGTATCCTGAGTCGCGACCAGCTGTAGCAGCAGCGCCATGATGCCTAATGGCGCCAGCCGCATAATCCAGCCCACTAGCATCAATATTAGTTCCAGGAATTCCCGTAATAACACGATAATATTGGCGTAGCGTTCGCCGCCCACCACCAGGGCTATTCCCAGCAAGAGTGCAAAAACCACTACAGCCAGCACGTCACCCTGAGCTAACGCTGTTATGGGATTCTGAAATAATGAATGTAGAAAATGGGCAAAGAACTCAGGCAGAGACATCTGCTTGGCCTCAAAACCCCGCATGGCATCCTGAAACATCGCAAGCTGCAGTCCTTCGCCAGGCCGGAATAGATTGGCGGCGGTCAGCCCCAGTATAACCGCAAGCGCCATGGAAAATATAAAGAAGCCCAGTGTTGCTTTCCATACCTTGTGTATCTGGCGGTGCGCACGCAAATTGGCAACTCCGACAGCAATGGAGGTGAATACCAGCGGTATCAGCACCATTTTCAACAAGTCAATAAACAGCGTCCCGATCAGCCCGGCGATATAAAGTCCATTTTGTGCAATGGCTGATTCTTGTCCAAGCCCGGAAAATCCCATGCCCAGCAATATGCCAGCTAGCACACCCAATAGAATCTGCGTGTTAAGCGATGTCTTTTTCACCAGCTGATTCTGTTTATAAAATACAATTTTCGGGCGAACGACTTGAAAGGCTACCTATCTCAGCGGGATCGAATAAAGAAACGCATAGGGATACGACATGCTCGAAAACCTCGAACTTATATAAGCCGCGGGACAACGATACCAGATTTCTTGACCAAAAAAACGGGTGATAGAGGCCTGACAGAGAATCAAATTAACGAAGAAAAATTCGCAGTTCCTTTTGTAAAGGAGAGCAAGTTCGCTTCTTGCCGCCCACAGTAATCCGCCAGTCGCAGACAAATACAGCTGTTAACATTGGTCTTGCAGAAATCGCCGCACAATGTTTTGGGCAGTTATAATCCTGAAGCCAGTCGCTGATTGCTCATCTATCAATCTAGGACTATGATTCGTAGAGAATTTTTTTGCCATTTTATTCTCACCTTTTAAATGCGCCCGCTGCGGGACGGATTGCCCGGTTTTTGCGGCGCATGGCTGAGTTGTTCGCAACGCCCTGCCCTGTACCCCAAAACTGGGCGCTTAACCGGATAATTCAGTATGATTGACGCCCTTTCCTTTTCACTTGCGATCCCACCGTCAATAGCGTTTATAGTAACGCTGATCCTTATTTGGTGGCTGATAAGGAGCAACGTCCTCAAGGTACTCGATCACCCCAATCCCCGCTCCCTGCATACCAGGGCCATTCGCCGCACCGGCGGGGTCGGCATGATGCTGGGCATAGGGGTTTCATGGGCCACTACCCCCGCGGCTCTGCCGATTTCCGTATCGCTGGGCGTTGCTCTCCTGGTGCTGATCTCTTTTGCCGATGACATCTTCGGGCTGCCTGTGCTGGGACGACTGCTGATGCATGGTGCGGTGGCTATCTGGTTCTCGGTCGCATTGCTATTCGAAACACATGGGTGGATGATGGTTACAATAATCACCCTTTCGATCGTCTGGATGATCAATCTTTATAATTTCATGGACGGCTCGGATGGATTGGCGGGCGGGATGACACTCATTGGTTTCACCTGCTATGGCTTGACCGCATGGTCGGGCGGAGACGAATCATTTGCCGTCATAAACTTCTGTATTGCCGCAGCTGCCGCGGCGTTCTTGATATTTAATTTTCATCCCGCACGCATTTTCATGGGAGACGCGGGCGCGATTCCACTGGGATTCCTGGCCGCATCACTGGGGATAATGGGCTGGATAAATGGCTCATGGCCACTGTGGCTGCCGGTACTGGTTTTTTCGCCATTTATTGCCGATGCTTCTGTTACGCTCTTAAGGCGTTGCCTGGGCGGCGAAAGATTCTGGCAGGCGCATCGCGTTCACTATTACCAGCGTATGGTGCGTGGCGGCTTTGGCCACCGCAATACGGCCCTGCTCGGTTATATTCTGATGTTGGCCACGGGAGTTAGCGCAATGTGGGCAATGCACCAGGATATTGCCGTTCAGCTTGGAGTCGGCATGGTTTGGGGCGGAATTTATTTGAGTATGATGATTGTGTCCGAGCGGTATTTGGAGCGCCTTCCCGGCGATTGACGGAATGCCCTTACCCAAACTCAACATACGCACCGTAATCGCTTTCGTTCACGACATCGCCGCGACGGTCGTCGCATGGGGACTCGCTTATTCGTTCCGCTTCAATTTTGAAATACCCTCTCTATACCTGGAATCGTTAAAGGAAATCCTGCCTTGGATCATCCCGATCCATGCGGCGGCATTCCTCTGGTTTGGCCTGTATCGCGGACTCTGGCACTACGCAAGCTTGCCGGATTTGCGACGTATTCTGCTTGCGGTATTGACGGCGGCGGCGACAGTGCCACTGGTGCTATTCATGCTGCAGATACTGGCCGGCACACCACGCACCGTATTGCTGCTGGCCCCCATCCTGCTTCTGTTTATCATGGGAGGCAGCCGCCTGGCCTACCGCTTATGGAAGGAGCATCGGCTCTATGGATTAAAAGCAATCGAGGGGAATCTCGTCCTGGTATTGGGGGCGGGTGATGGTGCAATCGGTCTGGTAAAAGAGCTCGCCCGCAGCGTGCAATGGCGAGTAGTGGGATTGCTGGATGACGATCCCGCAAAACGCGGAATGATGCTGCACGGTTTCAAGGTACTGGGTCGGATCAATGAGCTTCCTGCCATAGCGGAAAAATTGGGTGTGGCTCATGCCATCATTGCCATGACTCCCATCGCTTCCGATCGTCGGAAAACCCACCGGTCTCAACTCGACCGCCGTCATCCTGATCGCCTTCACCGCGACCGCCGACATGCACTGGAAATGTGTTCAGCCGCTGGAGTGAAGGCCTTGATCGTGCCTTCTTATGACGATTTGATCAGCGGCAAAATCACAGTGTCGCAAATCCGCAACGTCGAGCTGGATGATCTGCTGGGGCGAGATCCGGTGGTATTGGATAATGACAGACTGCATGGCCTGCTGATGGAAAGAACGGTACTGATCACCGGAGCGGGCGGTTCCATCGGATCGGAGCTATGCCGGCAGATCGCGAAGTTCGAGCCGCGACGCCTGGTGCTGTTTGAGTTGAACGAGTTCGCGCTTTACAACGTCGAACAGGAACTCCGAGTCGGTTTCCCGGAAATGCCAATGGTATTTCTGATAGGCGACATCAAGGATCAAGCCCGGCTGTCTCAAGTGTTTTCGCAATTTCAGCCCGCCGTTGTGTTTCATGCAGCTGCCTACAAGCATGTTCCGCTGATGGAGCAGGAAAATGCCTGGCAGGCTGTCCTGAATAACGTATGGGGAACTTACGTCCTGGCACAGACGGCAATCAAGTATGAGGTGGAAAAATTCGTACTGATTTCGACCGATAAAGCCGTCAATCCGACAAACGTCATGGGTGCCAGCAAGCGGCTGGCGGAGATGGTTTGTCAGGCGCTGCAGCAATCGGTTTGGCTGACCGAAGAAAACAATCCGGATGATAAGATGAAGGAAACATGTTTTGTCATGGTACGTTTTGGCAACGTGCTGGGCAGCACAGGCAGTGTGATTCCAAAATTCCGCGAACAGATTGCAAAAGGGGGGCCGATTACCGTCACCCATTCCGAGGTTACGCGCTACTTCATGTCCATACCTGAAGCGGCACAGCTGGTGCTGCAAGCCGGCTTAATGGGAGGAAAAGAAGGCGGTGGCGAGATTTTCGTGCTGGATATGGGTGAACCCGTCAAGATTGCCGACCTGGCAAAAGATATGATTCGTCTATCAGGCTTGACCGAGGGAGATATCAAGATCGTCTACAATGGACTGCGTCCTGGGGAAAAACTCTACGAAGAATTATTGGCGGACGATGAAAACACTTTGCCTACGCCCCATTCCAAACTGCGCATCGCGCAGGCCCGCCAGGTGGACGCACAATGGTTGACGGATCTCGTGGCATGGCTGAACGAGCATCCAGTGCTTAGCGATGAGGAAGCCAAAGAGGGGTTGACGAGATGGGTACCGGAATACAAACAAGGCATCGAACCCCTCAGCGATCAATAAATAAATGATTCAAACAAAAGTTCGGGCAAGCCTGGCATAAGTACCTTCTTTTGCAAGCAATTCCCGGTGGCTGCCGATTTCTGCGATGCGTCCTCTCTGCAGCACTACGATACGGTCCGCTCTCTCCACGGTGGATAAACGATGCGCTATGACGAGCGTGGTTCGTCCTTGCATCAGGGCTTCCAATGCCGCCTGCACATGGTGGCTGGTTTCAAAGTCCAGCATCTGAAGCGTCTCGTCCATAATCAGGACAGGCGAATCTCTCAACAATGCCCGGGCAATGGCGACACGCAGCTGTTGTCCGTCGGAAAGTTTTACGCCCCGCTCCCCTACCATCGTTTGCAATCCCTGCGGCATTTCACGAATGAATTCCATCGCGTGAGCGGCTTGCGCCGCGGCGGTAATCCTGGATTCTGTTTCACGGCCCATGGCACCATAAGCAATGTTGGCCGCCACCGTATCGTTGAATAGTGTTGCGCCTTCGGAAACCAGCGCGATATTGGCGCGCAAACTGGCTAGCGTAAGACTTGCCAAATCATGGCCATCAAGCAGAACTCTCCCTGACGTGGGACGAATGAAACGTGGAACCAGATTAACGAGGGTAGTCTTATCGCGCTCGGAGAGACCCACCAGCGCCACCGTCTCTCCCGGTTGTATGGTCAGCGTGATATCCAGTATCTCGCCTGTGCCGGTACTTGTTCCGGAACTTACAGAGCCACGGCAAAAGCTGGCCTGCTCGAATCGCAGTTCCCCGTGCGCACGATCAATGGTAATTGTGCCTGTGTCCGCTCTCGCATCCGGCTCAGCCGGCTGATCCAATAGCGAGAATATACTCTCCGCAGCGGTAACCTCCTGCTGTCGGGACCTTTTTACACCGGCAATCCGCTTCAACGGCACGCTCAGCATCAACATGGCTACGACGATGGATACAAAACCGCCCGCCGTGGTTTCGTTGGCAAAGGCTTCCTGCGTCCCAAGATATAATATGACCATCAGTGCAACCGAGATTGCAAGTTGCACCAGCGGAACGCTTAAAGCCGCTATGGCAATCTGCTTCATGGTAAAGTCGCGCACCCGGCGTGCCTCCTCTCCCATACGATGGGTTTCGTAGCGCCGACCTCCGTAAAGCCTGACTACCCTATGGTTTTCAATGGATTCCTTTAATACCTGAGTGATGCTATCCGCTGTTTGCTGCACTTCCCTTTCCACACTTTGCAAGCGCTTGCCGACGGAACGTATGATCAGCAGGACCACGGATACCATCAATAAAGCCAGTACCGACAGTTTCCAGTTGAGATAGAGCATCCACGCCAATAGTCCGATAACAGTCAATGTATCTCGCACCATCACCGTTATTACGTCGATGACGGCACGAGTGAGCTGAGTTATATCGGACGTGAGCTTGGCAACGAGACTGCTACCGGGCTGGCCGGCATAATAACAATCAGGCAGGATCAATAATTTATCGAACATCTCCGCCCGTAAATCCACGACCAATTTGCTGCTTACCCAGTTGATCGCATAAGTGCTGATATAGCCCGCCACACCACGCGCCGTGAACAACACAATGATCGCCAGCAGAACCAGCTGCATTGATTCCACGTCTTTATTGACAAAAGCGCCATCCAGCAGCGGCACCGTCAGTGCGGCTATCACCGGCGCGGTTGCCGCCATCGCGATCATACCCATCAGAGAGAACACGAACACCTCCCAGTAGGGCGCAATATATTTCATCAGGCGCGAGTACAACTGGCGGCTGTTCATGGCTTGGGGATCTTGCGTGAATGAAAAGATAAAAGCGGGAACCAACGGACTTTAGCAGCGTGAGCGTGACTAGGCAATGCGTGGAGTTCTGATGTGGCAATTCGGGCAAGACGACCTCGCGGCTATGCGATCCCTTCAATCGAGACTTCGGATCACGTTACGGTAACCGTAACTATCAGAATGTATGGGATATACTTGCCCAGACTGTTCGCGGAATTCCGTTAAACCCGACTGCCGGCTGGTATTTTTTATCGAGAAGATTATCAATCTGAACGCGCAGGGTTGGGCCTTGCTGAAGCTTGTAGGATGCGCTAAAGCCTACAATGATCATTGCCGGCAATTTGTGGAGATTCTCATTGTCGTCATATCTCGCACCCTCGCCTCTCGCTATGCCTTCCACCATGAAATTTCCCGCCGCATATCTCATCGCCACGGTGCCGAACATTCTGGACCTGCGTGGAAGAATCGTATTGAGCTGCTGGTTGCGCGGATCCTGGAAGGTCATATTGGTGCGTATCGTCCAGTTTTTATCAAGAGGTTGGGTTCCACTCACTTCAAATCCATCGATGCGGGCCTGGGAGATATTCTCCACTTGCGAGAACATGCTGTTAATCACTATGGCATCTTTGATGGTATTCATAAAATAGCCAAACCGATAGCTTGCCCCTCCTCCGTCATATGACACAAACGCCTCGTGCATCCGGCCGCGTTCAGGCTTGAGATTAGGATTGCCGCCGAATCCGAATAGGGTGGGGAAATAGAGATCATTGAAAGTCGGCGCCTTGAACGACGATGAAGTCAGCGCTCCCACCCGCCAGGAATCGCCCAATTTCCGCGATAGGGAAAGTGAATAAGTGTTGTAGTCCCCGAATTGGCTATTCTCGTCGTGGCGAAACATGCCTTCCACTACATGCTGGCCGGTATCCAACTGCGTTCCCAGAAATCCCGCTACATTGCTCCTGCTGGTGGAAGTAAATTTCGTTGTGCTGTCTACACCCTGAATCTCATGATCCATTCCGGTAAAGATCCGGCCAATTTTAAGTTTCTTTTCCAGCTGCACCGATGCCTGCAGGGAATGGCTATTGAATACGGCAGGGAAAGCACCTCGCACCGTTGATCTGTCGACGGATCCACCATATGTGGCCATCACGCTGAAATCACGGGGAAGCGAATAGATCCCTCTGACATTGGCCAGGGCGATCGATTGGTTGTTCATATCGGTGGTGACCGGCGAAGCGTCAAATGAAGTCTTGACCTCGGAACCCAAGGCAGTTGCTTCTACCTGGAAATCCGGTGTTATCCAACCGCCGGCCTTGGCCACGATTCCTAAGCGCTTCCGGGGGTCGTTATCCGGATTAAAAGCAAAAGGATTACTGCTGTTCGTTGCGGACCCCTGGCGGATAATATCTTGTACCACGCGTACTCCTGCGTAATAGGAATCTCCCCGTATCCCGAGGCTACTGGCAGCTCTCTCCGAAAATCTCGACCCGCCCCCGGCTGAAAACATGATCCCTTTCGGTATGTCGATATTTCCTCTAATTACCCCGCCTACCGCATTGGACCCAAATGCGGCGGATGCCCCTCCCTGAATCACATCAACAGATGATAATAAGCCTGGTGCGATGGCGGCAAAGTTTGGCGCTCCGTTAGTGGCTGAATACATCTTGATCCCGTCAATCATAAATAGTGCCTGGTTCGAGTTGGAACCACGCATAAACAGGGACACCGGACCGCCTGGACCGAGCTCATTGATTTGAACCTGTTCCTGCAATACCGTCTTCCAGTCGTTATCCTCAACCTTCAATTTCACCGTGTTGATCCGCAAATTGGTGAGTTCTCGAGTCATAGGAATCCGGTTGCCGCCATAGATGGTGAGTTCCGGCAGAACAGTTTTAGGTACATCGTTTGCCAGCGCCAATCCGGCCTGATTCACTATCAACCCTAGCATGAGCATGCGGCCTGATTTCATTCATTACTCCTGACGCTATTGAATACGCCCTTCACTTCAGATCGGGATGCGTTCCGATATCGGGCATCGCCCAAGGGTGCCTATACGTACCGGCACGCTTGCATTTATCGACGCATAGACTTATCAGGTATGTACGGACCACAAAAAGCAGCCGTAAAAAACATGAATTTGGTGTTTAGCAGACACCCCGTCCACTGTTTGATAAACGGAGAATTACCGCGCAGATGTCTTGAACGAAAAGAATCGATCAGGATATCGCCCCACGCGATAGTTCCCTATACCGTATGTGTTTGAGGCCGGTATCCGGGCTCGCAAGATTTGACGTATCGCCTTCCCATGAACTGGAGAATTCACAGTGGCGTCAGGCAGCTTCTGAACATACAAGAACATATTCAGAGGTTCCTTGATTGATACGCCCGCACTTGCTTACCGTTGCGGGGGCAGCTCAGGCATGTCACCTGATTCCCGTTTAACTCGACCGCATAGCGGCCAAGCACCTTAAACGTGGCGGGAATTCTACCAGAATCGGACCGTTTTGATTGAATCATCAAATAGCTGATCTCCTCATATGGAATCGGCAAACCCCGAAATAACATTTGAACAATGTCCTTACCAGTTGACTCAGCAAGGATTACCGAACTATAGTGAGCCGATGGAATCCGAACTAAACTCTCTGGAAGAGAAAATTAATCAATTCGTGCGGTTGTGCCAGCAGCTGCGATCTGAGAATATTCAGTTGCGCCAGCAACTGGCGAGTGCCGCCAGCGAAAATAAACATCTGGCGGAAAAAATAAACACCGCAGCCGGCCGTCTGGAAATCCTTCTGACGCAACTTCCTGAAAACGAAAAATGAAAGCCGCCACTACCATGGACGTCACGATTATGGGGCGCGAATTTCGCGTCACCTGCCCTGACGAGGAACGCGACGAGTTGCTGCAAGCGGTTGCTTATCTTGATAAAAAAATGCGCGAAATCAGAGATGGCGGAAAGGTGGTAGGTTCCGAGCGCGTCGCCATCATGGCGGCACTTAATATCGCTCATGAATTGCTCACCACAAGAAAAAAAGGGGGCTTTGACATGGAAGAATTTAAGCGTAGAATCGTTCACATGCAGGTGGCGCTTGATGCCGTAATGCCGGAGCAGGATAAGTTGTTTTAATCCATGTTTACGAGGTTTCTTCAAGTCAGCCCGGCCGGGTTTCCAGTTTGCGCTCAAGGCGGAATGCAATCGGTGATTATTCTGCCTGACGGCGGGAGCGGTAAGAGTTGTTCCCTGCGGTGTTTGTTTAGACCTATATTCTTTGAACCAACTTTTTTAAGAATCGGTTACGAACCAAAGTGATGCTGTTGTGCGCATCCCACAGGGAAGCGCCTGATGCATCCGGCTAGTGACCACCTTGGACCTTAAGGTTCAAGATAAATGGACTGACGGCATCTGCGGGGACTTTATTCGGAAGACAAAAAAAGCGGCCATGCCGCTTTTTTTGTCTTCGATCTGACTCGCTGGTAACATGCGGCCGACTCCATGCGGAGAAACTCATGACTTTGTCATGAAGCGAAGAGAAATTCTTTCGTGCTCTGTCCCATATAGAAGAGGATCTGGCTATATGAACCCGTCCAATTCACGCATTGATCCCAATGGCACTCGCCTCCCCATCAAACTCGACACAACGTCGAACGGAGAATTCGAACCAGTGCCATTATCACCCGCAAATAACGCCGCAAACCGCCTCGCCCACGAAGCTGCGACTTCCAATGCAAAGCACTTGGCTATTTCACGAAGAAATTTTCTCATCTCCGCGTGCGGCGCAGCCTCCACGCTTCTTGCTTTCAATGCGGCAAACGCCGCCGCTGGCAAGTTGGGCGGCTTTTTCGATCTACCGGCCGAAGCTGCTTTTGAGCCCTCGCTCGCGCAAGCGTCCATCGGCGGTGGCAAGGAAGAATTTATCTTCGACGTGCAAGGCCACTTCGTGGACCCAAACGGTGCGTGGCTGCGGAAACTTCCCTCCGGCAGCAATCCATTAAGCCAGATGCCCAAGGCGGGCTGTGCACTCGCGGCAGAGCCCGGCTCACGCAGCTACCTGCGTTGCCTCGGGCCCGAGGAATTCATCAAGGATGTATTCCTGGATTCCGATACCGACATGATGGTACTTTCCTTCGTCCCCTCGAAGCCCGATGCCGAACCGCTCACCATTCAGACAGCGGATGCAGTACGCAAGATCGTCGACCGGATGGAGGGTATGCATCGATTGCTGCTCCATGGACGCGTCAATCCCAACCAGACGGGGGATCTCGACGCAATGGATGAATTGAAAGAGCGCTGGGGCGTGTCCGCATGGAAAACCTATACCCAATTCGGTCCCGGCGGCAAAGGCTATTTCCTGTCGGATGACATTGGCACCCAGTTCATCGAAAAGGCACGCAAACTCGACGTTAAAGTCATCTGTATCCACAAGGGACTACCCTTTGGCCAGCAATCCTACGAACATAGCCAATGCGGCGACATCGGCGTTGTCGCCAAACGCTTTCCCGACGTAGCTTTCCTGATCTACCACTCGGGTTTTGTCACCAGCGTTCCCGAGCGCGCCTTCGAGGGCAGAGGCGCGGATGATGGCATCGATACGCTGATTCGTTCACTCGTCGAGAACGGCGTCGCGCCCAACAGTAATGTTTACGCCGAGCTCGGCAGCACTTGGCGTTACCTGATGCGCGACCCGGAGGCTGCGGCACACGCGCTGGGCAAGCTCCTGAAGTACTGCGGCGAAAACAATGTCCTCTGGGGCACGGACTCCATATGGTACGGCTCCCCCCAGGACCAGATCCAGGCGTTCCGGGCTTTCCAGATTGCCCCTGAACTGCGAGCCAGGCATGGTTATCCTGAAATGACTCCACAGCTGCGGGCAAAAATCTTTGGACTCAACGCAGCGCGGGTATACTCGATCAGCCCGGAGGAAGTGAGACGGTATACCCAGCGCGACCGAATCGCGCGCGAGCGGCTTGCCTACCTTGAGCATCCCGAGCCGCACTTTCTCACCTACGGACCGAAAACGCGGCGCGAGTTTCTTAGATTACCGGGAGCCGGGCAACCTTGATCCATTAAAGAATCTCAGAACAAATCCCCCATGGAATATCAGTCGTAGTCCCCTCTTTACCCTTCACCGTCATTCCCGCGAATGCGGGAATCCAGCGCGCTAAACAATCTCCTGCCATAAATCCCTCCAGCCAGGATTGGTCTTCTCGATCAATTCAATCTTCCACGGCCGGTTCCATTTCTTGAGTTGTTTCTCGCGCCAGATCGCTTCGGTCATTTCATGGTGCATTTCGAAGTAAACCAGCATATGCACGCCATATTTGCGGGTAAAGCCTTCCCCCAGGTTCTGCTTGTGCTCCCATACCCGCTTCACCAAGTCACTGGTCACACCGATGTAAAGTGTGCCGTTACGCTTGCTTGCAAGGATACAGACGGCGGGGTTACGTTCCACTCAAGTATCCCCCTAGTCGTCATTCCCGCGAAAGCGGGAATCCAGTAGCTCCATAAATCGTAGATTCCCGCTTTCGCGGGAATGACGAAATAAATGCTCCCAATCATCGGCGCAGCCACATGGAGCTTATTCAATTTGCATTAACCTGGTGATGCCCATCGCAGCATCAAAGAATTATCGGCGCCAAGTTCTACCGAAGTTCCAAATTTTTGGCCTTCCCTGTTGAGGATATCCCTCAGCCAGGCGGTATCATTCGCAGATGCGCGATTTAGCCTGAACTTCTTCATCTGCATGGGCATCATGTGCAAACTGATCAGGTCGCCGCTCGAGAGCTCCATCCCTGCAAAATACATCAGAGACAGATCCCCCCGGTATGCCTCATGTCCTGAAATCCCCTCATAGTCATTCAAGAAATCGCCGCAGCCATAAAGGATAAGTTTTCCCTTATAAACCTCCACTCCCTTTACGTGGTGGGACGAATGGCCATGAACGACATCCACACTGGCTTCATCAATCAATTGGTAAGCAAATTCCCGTTGCTCATGCGGAACCTCATAACCCCAGTTGTTGCCCCAGTGAATCGAAGCAATCACAATATCGCCAGGGAGCTTCACGGATCTGATGTTATCGTGAATGCCCCGCACCATTTTGGAAGAAAAGTCACGTAACAAATTGACTCCCGGTCTTTCCACCGAAGCAGCCCAGCTCCAAGGTATGCCGCTGGTTTCAGAACCGAATGAGAATACAAGCACCCTTCCTTTCCCACGCACGGCCGACACCGCGGGAGCTTGCGCCTCCTGAATATTTACACCTGCCCCCGCCATTTTGATATCAGCCATTCTCAAGGTTTTCAGCGTCTCGGCAAGGCCAGAATACCCCCAATCCAGAACGTGATTGTTTGCAAGCACGCAGCAATCGATACCTGCCGCGATAATGCAGGCAATATTGTCCGGATGCATACGGTAATTGACCGCCTTGTTCTCCACCTCATCGCTGCGGGTGACCGCGGTTTCGAGATTAATGACGCGCACGTCGGGCTTTCTTCGTTTCCACTCGGCAAGGGCATCACCCCAGATATAGGAAAAATCCACCGGCTTTGGAATTGGGCCGTTCACTTCTTCGGCAAGCCCCACATAGCCGGTCGCGCTTTTCATGTACCGTTCATAAAGAACAGGGTTGCCAGGATGGGGCAGGATCTGGTCAATCCCCCTGCCTGTCATGACGTCGCCACACAGAAATAGCATAATGTCCGAAGCATCACACTCGCGATCCTTCGCCTCGATCCCGGTTTCACCGGTGCGGGCGGTCATGTCGTGGGCCGTAATCGTCTGCGCTTCGATCGGGCGAACCATCATGGCGAATCCTGCAGCAAGCGTAGAAAGAAGAAATTCGCGACGCTCCAATCGTCGGCCAGCTGGAGCCCTTTTGGGTGTCCTCATGACAATAATCAACCATCGCATGACTGTGATCTTTATATTAGACGATAAACCAAAGCAGGTTTGATATCCGGGCAGATCTGGTACCGCCCCCTGGTTAATCTCCGGTAGCGCACGTATCCAGTATTTAAGGGTTGGATACCGGTCACGTGACTATGAGGAACCTGTCCAGTACACTCATCATTAAAAGCGAGCCGATTCCCAACGAAGGAGATACCTATGAGCAATGACAAGAAATTAACCACCAACGCAGGCGCACCGGTTGCTGATAATCAGAATGTCATGACCGCGGGGGCACGCGGCCCGGCACTTCTCCAGGATGTATGGTTTCTGGAAAAGCTTGCCCACTTCGACCGCGAAGTCATTCCTGAGCGGCGCATGCACGCCAAGGGTTCAGGCGCCTATGGCACGTTTACCGTGACGCACGATATTACCCGCTACACACGGGCAAAGATTTTTTCTCAGGTAGGCAAGAAAACCGAGTTGTTCGCCCGCTTCACGACGGTAGCGGGAGAGCGCGGTGCGGCCGATGCCGAGCGCGATATTCGCGGGTTCGCACTGAAGTTCTACACCGAGGAAGGCAACTGGGATTTGGTGGGCAACAACACACCGGTATTTTTTCTGCGCGATCCGCTCAAGTTTCCGGACTTGAATCATGCGGTCAAACGCGACCCGCGCACCAACCTGCGCAGCCCGCGCAACAACTGGGATTTCTGGACATCCCTGCCGGAAGCGCTGCATCAGGTCACCATCGTCATGAGCGACCGCGGCATCCCCGCCAGCTACCGGCACATGCACGGCTTTGGCAGCCACACATTCAGCTTCATCAATGCCGCCAACGAACGTCACTGGGTCAAGTTCCACTTCAAGACGCAGCAGGGAATACGCAATCTTACCGACGCGGAAGCCGCCGCCATCATCGGGAAGGACCGCGAAAGCCACCAACGTGATCTGTATGAAAGCATCGAAAAAGGCGACTTTCCCAAATGGACGCTGTTTGTTCAGATCATGCCGGAAAAAGAGGCGGCAACCTGCCCGTATCACCCCTTTGACCTGACCAAGATCTGGCCGCACAAAGATTATCCGCCGATTGAAGTGGGCGTGATGGAATTGAACCGCAATCCGGAAAACTTCTTTGCCGAAGTGGAACAGTCCGCGTTCAATCCAGCCAATGTCGTGCCGGGCATCGGTTTCTCGCCCGACAAGATGCTGCAAGGCCGCCTTTTTTCATATGGCGATGCCCAGCGCTACCGGCTTGGCGTCAACCATCACCTCATTCCGGTCAATGCGGCGCGCTGCCCGTTTCACAGCTATCACCGCGATGGCGCGATGCGCGTAGACGGCAACTATGGGGGCACGCTTGGCTATGAACCGAACAGCTACGGCGAGTGGCAGCAACAACCGGATTTCTCCGAACCGCCGTTGAGCCTCGAGGGTGCCGCCGACCATTGGAATCATCGCGTGGACGAGGATTACTACTCCCAGCCCGGCAACCTGTTCCGTCTGATGTCTCCGGCACAGCAACAAGTGTTGTTTGAGAATACCGCACGTTCGATCGGTGGTGCGCCTCGGGAAATCCAGATTCGCCATATAGGGAACTGCCTGAAAGCCGACCCGGCCTATGGCCGGGGAGTGGCCAATGCGCTGGGAATTCCGCTTAATGAGGTATCTTGGAAAGGATAAGGAAAACGGCATATTCCGTTGCGTGCACCAATCATGATGCAGATGCTAGTTAACTGTGGCGAACTGTGCAAACACCCTCGTATTTCTTATGCATTCTGGCTTAATGTCACTAACAATTTAACTAGCATCGCGCGGTTTGCCGTATTCGTTTTTCCATATATGCGGTTAAGGTGGGTTTTGAGCGTATTGATGCTCAAGCCGCATTTGACGCTACTTTCCTCTAGACTCTTTCCGTCCATTATCAATTCCGCGACAGAAATCTCTGCCTTAGTTAAGCCATACGCATTTGTCAGCAGGGTATGGTTAATTTCAACTGGTGCAGCACCATCCGTAATAAACGCAATAGCCTTTGGATTGCTGTGCACGCCAACCGCAAAACCATGTTGGACGGGCAAGGATGAAAAATTGAGCGTAAATACCGGCTTTCCCGAGGGCCGCGATATAACCACCGTTTTTGAGAAATGTTGAGCGGACAAAATACTTGGCTTCACGGCTTCGCGTATGGCTTCGTCCATTAATTCCTGATTGCGCGTCAATTTAGCCACAAGATGTGTCCGGCAATGTTGATGATTTTGGACCTGTAAGCGTAAGCCGTCCTCCAGGCTGAGTATGCGCAATGCTGCCTGATTGCTGAATACCACTTCTTCGTTTTCACCCATCAGCAAAATGCCGTGGTTTAACCGATCCAGTGCCGTCAGCGTATTTGCCAGCTGATATTCCGCATTGCGCAGCCGCGACGCGACGCCCATGGCACGCGAAACGTGCGGCAACAAGAGCGAAGATTTCCACCTGTCCTGAACGCTAAAGCCGGTGTCATTCAGATTACGAAAATAGGATATCACCGTGGGGCGATGCACCTGGGAATCGAAACCATAAACTGTATTAACAAGTACCTGCCCAATTCCGATCTTGGATAGAAATTCCTGATACCAGGTTGATTTCGCCAATTCCTCGGTTGACACAATATCTTCACCGGTGAATATCAGGCCTTCCTGAAAGCGATTACTTTGTATTGCAGCCGTGGTCCATATATCTAGAGGTTGATAGCGAGTTCGCCACAACTCCATTGCAGCTTCCGGAATACCGTAGTTGAAATAGAAGCCCCCGTCTTGAGGCAGCATCGTCGGCGTGAACAACATTGCCATGGGCGCTTCCAGCCACTCTGCCATGGCCGGTAAAGTATCACTCCAAGCCGATGGGTTAAGCGCCGCTTGATATACGCGATCAACCAGTCCGCTCAAATCGTTGAGTTCTGTTTGGACGATGGAAGACACGACTTGGCTCCCTCTAAAACGTGTCAGTTGGATTCCGATTCTTATGGAAGCAAGTTAATTAACGCTCACCTCGTTAGATATTTGTAGCACATTATTTGAAAAATATTTTAAGCAAATTATTCTGAAGCGCGTCACCCGAACGGGTGACGACATTGATGTGTCGCATGTTTAGAATGGCATCAGAAGTTGGCTATCAATAATACTTAAAGACAAGCACTTACTCTTTGAAGACTTAGAAAAACCCTGTTACTGGCCTATTAAAGGGTGCTATCAATAAGAATTATGGAAAGTATTGAATCGATCATTAGCGACGGAAGCGAAATTCTTGCAGCACTTCCTAAAGGTGACCCTCGAATTAGAGTTGCTCTCCTTGATGGGCCGGTGGATGTTACACATCCTTGTCTTGAAGCAGCAGCCATCCAGCTAAGCGATCCGTTTGAGTTTGGCCGACGAGTTGGTGGTAAGGCAACAGAGCATGGCACTCAGATAGCCAGCGTCATTTTTGGTCAACCCGGTACATGTATAGAGGGGTTAGCTCCCATGTGCCATGGAATTTCGATAGCAATCTATCGGGACGAAGATTCCGGACGTATCGGGGGCACGTCACAACTGATGTTGGCATCAGCCATCGAATCGGAATATTGATTATTTCTTCAGCTACTAGAGGTTAATATGCCAATCGTATTTCTTCCTCAGTAGTGACCCTACCCCATCATGAAGCTAATGAAAGGGCAGGTCAGACCTGCGTCTATAAATAAAACATGTGTCGGGGACAGATGGGTTTGTTCTCGTTTGGAAGCTAATTTTTAACAACAATCAAAAGGAGAAGAGATCATGTACCCATTAGTTGACAGCCCTGTAAAAGACATAACTTTCGGCGATGCTACGCAACTGACCTTAGACAATTACTACGACGTACTAAAACTCCATGTCGGCACACTGCAGAAAGAAGAATATCTGCAGCTTAAGGTAGCCGCGGATACGTTAGATATTTCATCAAAAGGAGTTCCAGATGGAGGCTACAAGTGGTTTTCGTACTACAACATGCTGCGGCGCTCAGATAGAGCGATCTCACCAAGTCCTGTAATGGGAACAGTTCAAACAGCCGTTGCCGATCTGTCGCAGGTTTACGGAAATTTCTTGCATCTTCTTAGACAATATGTGGTGAAGAAGGTCCTCACACCGGAAGAGCAGTTGTTATTGGCGGACTTAGATAAAACACTCGAAATGATCCGCAGGCAAATGAGGGAGTTCGCCATACAAGACCGAGCAGATTGGAAAGATTATGCGGAGGCCATGGGATATGAAATAGGCGATATGAGCGCTTACGTTCAATGGAGCAACGTATACGGGCATCTGCGCGACATCGAAGAAAAGATGCGTGAGCAGCAAACAGTCACATTTGACAAGAAAACCATTCTGGATCGCCAATACCCGGAACCGGCCGACAGAGAGGTCGTGGATGCCGAATTTAACTTTGACAATCCTTCAATGCGTCTGCGGTATCCCATATTTCCGGATTATGAGTATCCAAATGGTGAGCAATTCAATCTTACGTACTTAGCATTATTACCACTTGGCTCTACAGCACTGTTCGATGATCGACGCGTGCTTACGTGGAACATGACGCTTGAAACCATTAAAACGAATCCGGCCGGCGCTTTTACTGGTAGTTTTAATAAGGCTACACAGGCTTCTAAATCGATAACTACCGATTGGGGTGGTTCCGGGAACGTTAGTTATGGTTTCATAAGTGCGAGCGCAAGCGCATCGGAACACAAAGAAATTTCCGAAGATTTTAAGAAAGGGTTGAAAATTTCTATTGGTTCCAAAGCCGCGTTCTCGGTGGGAATTCAGTATCCCGCATGGTTCAAACCCACTTTATTTACACACAAACGAGTCTTGGAAAATATCCGTGATTTCGAAGAATTCTTTGGAGCTAAGGGTACACTTCTTTACTATCCGACGCAGTTAATCATTGTACGAGGTTTTGCGGTCGAATTCGAATCCTCGCAGGCTTGGAAATATGACTTCGTCAAGAAATTTAGCGCTTCAGCTGGAGGGGGCTTTAACGCATTCGGCATTGGTTTCGGCGGAAAGGCCAGTTATAGCTCACATGAGGAAGAGCATAAAGTTGATCAGAGTGGAACTAAATTAACTATTTCCGATGGGGAGGGTACGCTCCGATTCGTTGGATATGCTTTAAAAAAGAACACAGTTTTTGTGGATGAAGTAAAGAAAGATATGGCGAAATCACTTGGGCAGGCGGTCATTGATGAACAAGACCAGTAGAATTTCAGCAATTATTTTGGCGAGTGCCGTCTCGGCTTGTGCAACAATTCGAGTTCCCCTATGCCCTGCTATTGCAGAGAAAAGCTATCCCAGCGAACAAGTTGGCGAAGTGGTTAATCGATATATGGCTGAGCGGGCGGCAAGTAAAAACGTTGCAATTAGTCCCCTTTCCTCCTTCGCTGCAGAAATCAGTGGCTCAATATTTGCCATAGAGTGGTTTGATCGAAATTACCCGTGGATGATGTGCGCTTTTGAATCGAGGCACATGTTATTAGACCGTCAAACATTTATGTCGTGCATGCATCATGCATCCGAGTGGATGAGAGTTGTAAAGTCAGACCAACCGGAACATCTGATGAACAGAGAGACGAAATACGAAGAGAATTGCGTCAACTAAAGAACTAGACATCATTTTAATTAAACTGACGGCGGACAATGAGATGGGGGAACGGCTCTGTTGGTTCAACTGTGAAAGAAGCTCGTCATTAGGGGAGTGGTAAGCCTGAAATGCGGTATTTCAGGCTTACCCTCGGAAAGTGGTGGAGTTATACAAGGGCCTGAATTTTGTGGTCTGCAAAGAAAAGCTGCCGACCCAAAACTTCTCATAACCAAGAGATTTTTTCTGAACATGAATAAATTATGCTGATCGCATAAAAAGAAAACTGGAGGCACAGATGATTCAGAACGGATCGGCGCGTTTGCATGATTCTTGTTATCGAGCGCAACGATCTAAAAGACGCTAGAACGACACAAGCTCTAAACGTGCATACAGAAAGTTCGTAACCCGATACAGTCGCGGATTCCCTGTCACTGCGTGCAAAGAGATGTCTGCAAGATTATGCTAGGGGATATTGGTGCATAAGTTTCCCCGTCAAGTAGACAGTTCAGAAGTAGAATTCTTCCCTGCTGACGTCCCCTCAATTCCGATGGGATTCAAAACTAGAATCTGGCCACTTCTGGCAATCTGACCTGGTTGGATTTAACGTATTCGCTTGGGGTCAGTTTTCCAAGCGAACCGTGGGGCCTATGATCATTATAGTCGCGTCGCCAAGCTTCAATGATACGCTTTGCCTGTTCCAGGGATTCGAATTCGTGCGTATTCAAACATTCGTCACGTAGACGACCATTGAATGACCCGCAAAGCCCGTTGTCCGTAGGCTTCCCAGGGCGCGTGAAGTCAAGCTGCACCTTGTTCTCCCAAGCCCAGAAGTCCAGTGCCCGGGAAGTAAATTCGGTGCCATGGTCCACCGTGATGGATGCTGGCAGGCGAACCGTCTTGCCTACTCGGCCGAGTGCCTCAACCACGCTGCTGCCGGTTAACCGAAATCCCACCTCTAATACCGGGCTCTCACGACTCCAGTTATCGACGACCGTCAGAACCCGAAACGCTTGCCCATTGACCAACTGATCGTGCACAAAATCCATGCTCCAACGCTGTCCTGGCGCTGTAGGCACCGGTGCCGGCCCACGGTGTAGGCTCATATGCTTCTTTCGGCGTACCCGCATGCGCACTTGAAGACCTTCCAGGCAATATAGCCTGTGGACACGTTTGAGATTGACATGCCAACCTTCGCGCCGAAGCAAAACGTGAATGCGCTCGTAACCAAATCGTGGACGGCTCATGGCAATGTCGCGAATGCGCATGCGCAATCCTGACTGATCCTTGGCCGTACTCTTGCGGTACCAACTGCCGCGAGAGAAATTTGCCTAGCCGACACGTCCGTTCAACGCTCACCTTGCACATATCGATGATCCATCGAACAATTTCCCGGCGGCGTGTCGGCGTCAGACTTTTTTTCGGATGACGTCCTGTAGGATGTGCTTGTCCAGCGTCAGATCAGCCCCCACGCGCTTCAACCGCGCATTCTCTTCCTCAAAGCAAGTCGAAAGCATTACACAATTCAACGCAACAGCACAGTTCACTGGGCGCTATGACGCCCGCCAGATTCGTGAGACCGCATCGTTACAACCCAGGGTGCTCCTGCACTTTATAGCTAACCCTAAGAAGAACATCAGTTACAGTAGGGCATCATTTCGAGAGGGCGCACGACCAGTTGCTCGGATTAGTATCTAGAGCCACACCTAATCTTTTCTGTCCCACAGGCAATCAGTCGCATGACTGACGGATTAGCTAGATAGGTAGTATGAGCCGTCTCAGGAGGTTCAAAAAAACCGAAGTAGGTATTCTTGTTCGATACGACGACGTCTACCACGTCATAAGTTGCAACCTCCTTTGAGGGAACTAAAATGTATGAGAATAAGTCATTTGGGTCCGAAAACGCGATAACTTTGGGTATTGAAGGAGCCGTAAGCGAGGGACGCATCTTCTTAATGGCAATCAATGCTGCTAATGGATCGGTCGGATAATTTGCGCTGTTAGTAAGAAAAAATGAAGTGCCATCAAGCGACTGATCGGCCAACGCAAGGATGGGCATCTGGTTGGCACCCATGAACACTAAGGCTGTCCTGTCAAAGGTACGCAATCCAGCTGCCTTTGCATTTTTCTCTTCGCTATGGATCAGTTTGTAAATGGCGTCAAAGGTTATTTTACTACCTAGACTCTCGGTAATAAATACCAACGGTGTTGACTCTGTGGCGGCGATATTAAAGTCGTAGGCAGAGGCTGATTCTCTATTTAACGAAGATACCGCAGTTAGAATAGCCTTCTGTACCTGTTGAACGATGGCATCTCGAGACTTACCCTGATAAATAATAGCGTCCGCAAGGCAGTCGTTCAACAATCTGTCCTTGAGTTTTCGATTGAAGGTGGCTCTTTCATACGGATATGCGGGTTTTGAAAAACCACTATCGGTGCAGGTTTTGGACTTCTTTGTCTGGTCGGCGCAAAGCTGATGCTTTAGCGGCGCTACGACGGGCGACCAAACCAGAGCACTGGTCCGGACATTTCCCCCATCTACGGAAAGATTCGATTGGTAAAGGGTTACTTGAGTACCATCAACTTGGGTTGTTTCAACCTGCGGATCGGGCTCTCCACCCAAGATCAAATTGAGCTGCTTGATACTATCCTTGGCCCATTCCGCACTATGAGTGCACATGCCGTGTACCATAAGCACGTCCAAGGTATGATTTGGTGCTACGGCCACTAGTTGCGAGATTCCATGGAATTTGGTCTCTCCTGACGGGCGGGACTCGAACGCAGGATTTTTGAAGGGAGTTGAGCATGCAAAAAGCAATGACACACTGCTAAGTAACACAACGGCGCGAGAAAAATGACTGAATTTCATTTTTTTTCCTCATCGATACTGGCCTACAACGAATATCTCCGCATATTCAAGATGCTTCTATAACTGTTGAAAGTGAGAATTGAATAGCTTGAGATTACTTTACCGGTATAGCCGCTGGTTTTACAGTATCTTGGAGAAGTTTATTATTATTATATTTTTGAAGTTCATAGGTTAGTTGTTCAGCCTGGGCCTGAGTCATATCACGTTCATCCCGAATTCGTTTGACACGAAGCGTTAAAAGTTCGCCGGGTACGCTAAGTACTAATTTCAGTATATCCAACGGAATGTTGATCACTCCGATCAGAGAGCTGGGCTTGGTTACATCAATTTTAGTCAGCATTCCATCGACGATTGTCAGATTAGTCTTCTTAGTAATTAATGCTCCACGGTTGACGTCCACTGCGTAAACTCTTCCTTTGTTTGGAGCCATCACCATCATTTGATGCGTTTGAGGGTCCACACACCAAGGATGGTCTTGTACGCTCATATTTATTTCTGGCCCAAAGGACAGTTCTAACACATAGGGCACCGAAGTTCGAAAGAGTAGGCCTGTGGTTCGGTCTTTGCTAACTTCTTCTAACTCATTAGTCGCTGAATTGCTTGTTTCAGCATCCGTTGCTTTATTTTGTTGCTCCTTCAGTTCTTTTTCCATCGTGCCTATTGCAACGTTTGCCGTATCTCGATACTTATTATATGTCGATCTTTCTTCGTTGTTTTTTGCGTTCTTTAAATTCTTTTCTGACTCGGCTTTCCATTTCTTCAGATCATCTATTTTTCTTTGTAAGACACCTGCTCTCTTCGGCACGGTTACAGAGACAGGAGTTACCGAAAATTTCATGGGCACACGGTTAAGTGTCAGCAAATCGTTTAAGTCGTCGATGGAAAACGGGGATGCTTCATTTTTGACCGACGAGGGGTCGAGGTAAGTAAATATTTTTACAGGCTCAAGTTCTGGGCATTGAGAGCCATCAAGAGCCATTATTTCTGCCAACCGAATTCCGATTTCGGCAAGTTTTATGATTGCTTCTCCTGACTTATCTATTGATGTAGCTTCTATAGTTTGTAGCAATTGATTAGCTCCAACTCCAATTTTTATGTCATCCTCCGTAGCACTCTCCGGGTTGTATTCCAGAAAAAAGGGTGGCCGACTGGTATCGGGAATTAGCAATGGTGCTCCAATTGTTACTTCGTACTGGCCAATTTTTTGGGAAACAGGGGTCGGACTCATGGGTGTGCCCGGCTTTACAGCCGGGGTTTCGGCATCTGCGAGCTCTGGCGTTTTTTTATCTTTAATTATTTTTGAGTTTTTGGTTTCGGGAGTATCTGCAGGTGGTTTGTTTGTAGCTAGAGTGATGGTTATAGGAATGAGAGCCTGGGGTAAATAATATGGGACACCAATTCGGGCGGGAGCGGTAGATGATTTTGGGTAGGACACTGAATCTGAGGGTGGCGTAAAGATTGAATTCGGAAATTTCGTTGTCCTCAATATCGGTGTGGAGCAAGCACTCATAACCAGCAACAATATAGATGCCAAAATAACTTTTTTCATATTTATTCCCCTGAAATTTTTTGTGAGTTTTTTTTCACTGAGATTAGTTCTTTATAGTTGATCTTGGGAAATAATCAAATCCTGGCCAACACCTGTGGAGCTTATTCATGCCGATATTAAGACGGTGCTGAAGCAATTCTTCCCTTGAATAGCTATAGATCCAACCGCTTGTGACATGAAGTACACCAGCATTAACCCCCCGCGATAATATCTTGCCGCGTTACGTGGCTTATTTTCTTATCGCCGATAAGTGTTATTAGCCGGTCGAGGCGGTAGCGAACCGCAGCTGCGCTTTTCTTCCCCTCCATGATCTTCGCCATAAACCATACCGCAGCTTCCTTCACGGTTGGCGACGCAGCCTCGGCTTCCGCCACCGCGAGCTTTGCCGCCGCTAGATCGATCTCTTTCAATAGCAGGGCTGCCCATTCAGCCGCGGGGTCGCGCCCAGCCCTTCTCGCGGACCTCCACGTTCCAGCGATCGAATGGGCTTGGGTTAGAGATAGTTGGCCGTGCCGCAGCCATTCTGATATGCTTTCCCCAGGTGCGCCGCCCCATGAATAACCGCCAATAGTATATTTTGTGCGACTTCCCTGAAACTCATATTCTATTGTCCATGTTTTTGTGCCGTGTGGTCGTACTCGAAGAGACAAGCCATCGCCATCCCAGCAGGCGCTCGCGCTCTGGATCTGGTTTGGCTGTCTCACATGTCACTGCTGCAAGTTTCCCCATATTTGTTCCTGAGACGGGTTAGCCATAGATATTTGGATGGGAATCTGGGTGGGATTACGATCCGGATTTTATAGGACGTGTGTATGGAACAATCAAGGCCATGTGTATAAACATCTTTCGATTAGACAATTAGTTAAAAATATTATAGGAACTGAGTGAATCTACTATGCGTTACTGGCTAATGAAATCGGAGCCTTCCGATGTAAGCATCGACGACCTTGCATCGATGCCCAAGCAAACTGTCGCATGGTATGGGGTGCGCAATTATCAGGCACGCAACTTCATGCGCGACCAGATGCGTGTCGGCGATCAGGTTTTCTTCTATCATTCGAGCTGCGAGCAACCTGGAATCGTGGGGATTGCCGAGGTCAGCAAGCGCGCGTATCCAGACGCCACTCAATTCGATTCCGGCAGCAAATATTTCGATCCGAAAGCGACGCCGGAGAATCCACGCTGGTTCAATGTGGATGTGCAGTTTGTCAAGAAGACCCGCCTGGTTGGCATCAAGGAGTTACGAGGTTACCCGGAGCTGGCCAGCCTGCGCATCCTGCAAAAAGGCAGCCGCCTGTCCATTACGCCGGTAGATCCGGCAGAATGGAAATTCATTATGGGAATTTTGTAATGACCCGCTCCCAGCTACTGAAACCGTACAGCAAAATTTGACGTGGAGTGGTGGCCGGCATATTTGCTGTTGGGCACGGTTGTCGGTTTCTTCGCCGGATTGCTGGGTATCGGCGGCGGGTTAATCATGGTGCCGGTGCTCACGTTCATTTTCAGTGCCCAGCATTTTCCTCCTGACCGCATCCTGCACCTGGCCCTCGGCACTACCATGGCGGCGATCATATTCACTTCCGTTTCCAGCCTGCGCACTCATCATGCTCACGGCGCGGTGAACTGGCAAGTCGTAAGAACTATTACACCAGGAATCATCGTCGGCACAGTGGCGGGGGCAACGCTGGTCAGCACGCTTTCCAGCCAGCTTCTGAGTGTTATTTTTGTTGTATTCATATATTACGCTGCCACCCAGATGCTGCTGAGAATGACTCCCAAGCCCAGCCGCACGCTTCCCGGCAGACTGGGCATGTTCGGGACCGGGAGCATTATCGGCGCGGTATCCAGCTTTGTTGCAATCGGCGGGGGATTGTTGACGGTACCATTTCTTTCGTACTGCAACGTCAGGTTGCAGCATGCCATTGGTACCGCCGCTGCCGTGGGCTTTCCTATCGCGGTGGCGGGAGCCATCGGCTACATTGCCAATGGCATGGCGCAATCCCAGCCGTTGCCCGAATACAGCCTGGGATATGTTTATTTGCCGGCATTGGGGTGGATAGTCTTGGCCAGTACGCTCACCGCGCCGTTGGGTGCGAAAACGACTCACATCGTGCAAACCGCCACGCTTAAGAAGATTTTTGTAGGGCTGCTTTATCTGTTGGGAACAAAGATGCTGATCGGGTTGTTTGAGTAAGTTTGTACGCAGTCCGCGGGTTTAACCGTTCAGCCGACGAAGCGCTTCCTGATATTTCTCCGTAGTCCTGGCAAGAATATCCGGAGGCAGTGCAGGAGCGGGCGCTTTTTTGTTCCAGTCCTGAGTTTCCAGCCAGTCGCGCACAAATTGCTTGTCATAACTGGGCGGATTTTTTCCCGGTGCATACTGATCGGCCGGCCAGAAACGGGATGAATCGGGAGTCAGCGCCTCGTCTATGAGATAAAGCCTGCCCGCGTCATCCTGGCCGAACTCAAACTTGGTATCCGCGATAATAATGCCTTTTGTTATCGCATAATCCGCCGCTTCGGTGTAAAGGGCGATGGCCTTATCGCGCACCTGTACCGCCAAGTTCCGGCCCAATAGCTTCTCCACTTCGGAAAAAGGAATATTTTCGTCATGCGCACCCGCCGCTGCCTTGGTGGATGGGGTGAAAATCGCCCCACCCGGCAGCTTGGCAGCTTCCTGCAAGCGGGAGGGAAGCGCAATGCCGCAGATTGCGCCGGTGCGCTGATAATCCTTCCATCCAGAACCCACGACGTACCCGCGCACGATGGCTTCTATCGGCAGCGATTTCAACCGCTTGACCACAAATGCACGACCGGCTACTTGTTCGCGTTCCATCTCTGTTACCACCGATTCGGGGGCGATCCCGGTCAAATGATTGGGAATAATGTGACCGAGTTTCTCAAACCAGAAACTGGATAATGCCGTGAGCAATCTGCCCTTGCCCGGTACCGGCGTGGGCAAAATGACGTCGAACGCTGAAAGCCGATCGGTCTGGACAATCAATAACTTGTCATCACCCACCGCATAAATGTCGCGTACCTTGCCCCGATGCAGGAGAGGCAGGCTTTGTATGCTGGTTTCAAACAGTGCGGGTTGGCCAGCCATGATGATCTACACCAGCGCCTGCTTGATTTCCAGCGCAAGCTGCAACGCGGCTTCGGTGGTATCGGCAAGCACGGTATAGTGTCCCATTTTTCGCCCAGGCAGGGCGGCAAGCTTACCGTATAAGTGGAGCTTGACGGAGGGATGCCGCAGCACTTTTTCCCATTTCGGCTCGCCTCGTTGCCATAGATCGCCCAATAGATTTACCATCACCGCCGCACCGTGCATGGCGGTACTCCCAAGCGGTATGCCGCAAAGGATTCGCAGCTGTTGCTCGAATTGGGAAGTGACACAAGCATCGATGGTGTAGTGGCCGCTGTTATGGGGGCGCGGCGCGATTTCATTGACCAGCAATTTATGACACGAGCCATCGGCGAATACAAAAAACTCGACGCACAGTACGCCGCGATGATCAAGCTTCTCCGCTATGTCGACTGCAATCTCGCGCGCGCGCTGAATAATTTCCGGGGATATTCTGGCGGGAACAATACTGACGTCCAGGATGCCATTGCGATGCTGATTCTCGGATGCGGGAAACGTAACCACCTCGCCATCGAATCCGCGTGCCACGATTACCGACACTTCGCTCTCCAATGGCAGCAATTGTTCCAGTACACATGGTTCGCGGCCGAATCTGGTAAATGCGGCGTCAAGCTCCGTCGCGTTATTGACCCGTATTTGACCCTTGCCGTCATAACCGAAGCGGCTTACTTTGAGTAGCCCGGGAAACAATTCCGGGTGCGTTTGCGGCAACGCTTCATTCGAATTGTGCGAATTCTGAATCACCGCATACGGGGCGGCCTCAAAACCATTGGTCACAATAAATTTCTTTTCCAGAATGCGATTCTGGGCGACAGCGATGCTGCTTGCGGCGGGGCTTACCACACCGTGTTCAGCCAGGGTCCTGATGGATTCGGCCGGCACGTTTTCGAATTCCGTGGTGACACCCGCGCAGGTCGATCCCAATTTATACAAGGTATCGGCGTCGAGGTAATCGGCACGCAAATGCCGGTCAGCGATGCTGCTCGACGGGCTGTCCTTGGCGGGATCCAATACCGTGACGCGGTAACCCATGCTGTGCGCCGCCATGATGAACATACGCCCGAGCTGGCCGCCACCCAGGAGCCCCAGCATCGCGCCCGGCATGATGCTCATAACTTGGGCAAGGTCATGGCCGCAACCCGCGCTGCCTGGGTTTTGCGAAAGTCCGCAAGCAGCGTGGCGAGCCCCGTGTCTTCCACCGCTAACAGTGCCGCCGCGAACAGGCCCGCGTTAAATGCGCCCGGCTCGCCTATAGCGAAGGTGGCAACGGGGATGCCTCTGGGCATTTGCACGATGGAAAGAAGCGAATCCATTCCCAGAAGCTGTTTGGATGGAATGGGCACACCCAACACCGGCAGAATAGTTTTGGCGGCAACCATACCAGGAAGATGCGCCGCGCCGCCCGCGCCGGCAATAATGCATTTCAGCCCGCGCTCGGCCGCGGTTTCTGCATACTCGAACATGCGGTCCGGTGTGCGATGGGCGGAAACCACCTCGGCTTCATAAGGCACATTAAAGTCCTTTAATATACTTGCCGCATGCTTCATCACTTCCCAGTCGCTATTGCTGCCCATGATGACGCCAACCAGGGGTTTTTCCATTAAGTGCCTTTCAGGTATCAGTCGCGCAGATTGTTTTTTTTGGGGGTAGCATCCGCCAAGTCCTCCAGATCCTCAAGGTAGGGATAACGCACATGCCCATAGCGAATAACCAGCACCGCCACCGCGATAAGCACTATCGAGGCGGATACGCCCAATAATCGGATGTTGTCCATCTCCTTGATATCCACAATCACATAGCGCGCCATGGCCACCATTGCGATATAAAGAGGAAATCGTACCGGCAGCTTGCCTGACTCGAAATATAAACCCACCATGGTCAGGATTTCCAGATAGAGAAACATCAGCAACAAATCCGCCAAGGTAACCCTGCCATTGTTGATCATCAACATGGTTTCCTGGTAGCCCGCATATATCGTGGCCAGCGCGATAACGACCAGCCCGGCGCTTTCAAAGAAGTACAGGGTCCGGCGGGAATAGATAGCGGTGCGGGGATGCAGCATATTTTCTTGGCGGAGATTTGTCAGTTATAAGTAAATGACAATACTACCTTTTCCATATGACAATTCCAATTTCGGCCTGAAACTGATGAATTGTTTGAGTTTATTTAGTCCGTGAATATTCCACGCTGAGCTTTCAGTCTTGCCAGCAGTTCGATATCCACCCATCCGCCGCCACCAGTATCTCCTTCGAATACTATAAATGGCCGCGTTGGCTCGCCCAGATCCGACAACACGACCGCTGCACCCGTGAAATCCTGCGGGCGAGTGTACTCGTTGACGGTAACGACGGTGTCGAGCCCTGCGGCAAGCGATGCTCTCAGTCCGTTCTCCGAGTCTTCCACTGCGATGCATTGCTCCGCCGGCAAACCCAGCTGTTCCAATACCCAATGATAAATATCCGGTTCGGGTTTTTTTCCCGGAACGATATCACCCGCACCGATGACGTCAAACCAGCCGGGAGAATCTTCTCCCAGAGTGGATTTTAATAAGGAAGTTACGTTTTCCGGCGTAGTAGTGGTGGCAATGGCAATTTTTATTTTGGCTTCGCGCAGCTGGCGTATCAAACGGGCAACACCCGGGCGCAATGGCGTCTCCCCGCGTTCAAGCAGAGCCACATAGTGCCTCGTCTTGGCCTTGTGCAAGCCGGCGATCCAGTTATCCAGCTCAGCTCTGTTCAGTTCGGCAGGCACATATTTCTCCATGTAATGGCGAATACGCTCTTTGCCGCCGGTGATGGCCAGCAACTCTCCATAGAGTTCGACATCCCATTCCCAGTCAAGACCGAGTTCCTTAAAGGCGGCGTTGAAAGCGAGCCGATGGCCATCCCGCTCAGTATCTGCCAGCGTGCCGTCAACGTCAAACAATACCGCGCGAACGGGGTTATCTCTATCTTTATATGACATTTGTAATATTCCTATCCTCTTGTGGCGAGGTGTAATCATTAACTTTAATCGCAGGGTCCGGAAGGCGGCTCGCACGCTGCAAACGATCCATAATTGCCATCCAGGCAGGGCCATCGGGAGGCGTCTCGATCAACAAGCGGTCGAAGCACTCGCGATCAAGCTGGCGCAAGGTTGCATACAACCGGCTGCCGTAGACTTTGGGTTCCAAGGGCATGGGGAAATGGGTCAAATTTCTCGTGCCCGATCGTTCAGGGTTCTGATCCGACCACGTCATGATTACCGTGCGCAATCCTCGCGCCTCCAATTCGAGCGCACGCCGCCACAAAGACTCGGTCGGCAAGAGCTCCATTGGCGTTGCCGGGGCGTAGTGAGAAGCAAGGGAACCCGGCACGCGCCCAGCGCGATGCGTCTTCTCGGGCACGATAACTTTGCCGCCCAACACCTCCGCCAGTGCTTCCAGCGGAATACCGCCCGGCCGCAGGATGATGGCGGTGTGATCGTTAAAACCAACAATGGTGCTTTCCAGGCCAACCCTGCACGCCCCGCCATCCAGCACCAAGTCTACAGCATCGCCAAATTCCTCGCGCACATGAACTGCCGTGGTGGGGCTCAACCGTCCAAACCGGTTGGCTGAAGGTGCGGCAAGGGCTCCTTCCGGTCCCAACGCGTTCAACAGGGCAAGCGCAATGGGGTGATCCGGCACCCGGAGTCCAACCGTGTCCTGGCCCCCTGTTACATTTTCAGGCACGTGGCGGCTGCGCGGCAGTATCAACGTCAAAGGTCCGGGCCAGAAGTGCTCAGCCAGTTGGCTGGCCTGCTCCGGTATCTCCCGCGCCCAATGGTGCAATCGGGATGCATCGGCAAAATGAACGATCAGCGGATGGTCCGCAGGCCGTTTCTTGATTTCGAATACCCGCCGCACAGCGGAAGAATTAGAGACATCCGCCCCAAGTCCATAAACCGTTTCTGTGGGAAAGGCCACGATGCCGCCGGCTTTTAGCAGAGCGGCAGCGGCAATGATCTCGTCATGGTTATCAGGCATCATCTTCGGATCATATGTGCCGACAGGACGGCGTGATCGGAAATTTTGGACCAGGGACGGCCCTGGTGCACCTGCGCGTTTTGGACGTGGAAACCGCGCACGTAGATGCGATCGAGGCGGAACAACGGCAAAGCGGCGGGAAAGCTGCGCGCGGCTCTCCCGCCCATCAATTCGAATACTTCGGCCAGGTGCAGCCGTTTAACCAGAATGCGGCTTGCCATTTCACGCCAATCGTTGAAATCCCCGGCGATAACGAGTGGCGCCTGCTGAGGCACCACCTCCTCAATGTGCTGTTCCAATGCCTGCAATTGTTTTGATTGCCCGCGTTTGAACAGTCCCAGGTGGACGCAGATGCAGTGCAGATTCTCCGGCCAGCCGGGAATACCCATTTCGCAATGAAGCAAACCACGGCTTTCGAAACGATGCGCGGAAACATCCATGTTGTCCCAATGCAAAATAGGATAACGGCTCAGAATCGCATTGCCGTGGTGCCCCTCATCGTATACCGCATTCTTTCCATAGGCAAAATCAGACCAGACCGAATCCGCCAGAAACTCATGCTGCGGGCCGCGCGGCCAATTCTCGAAACGGGCCGCATGCCCGGTATGCAGGCCGACCACTTCCTGCAGAAAGATGATATCGGCATCAAGAGCACGCAAGTTATCGCGCAGCTGATGCACCATCATATGCCGCTTGAAATGCGAAAAACCTTTATGAATATTATAGGTGGCGATATGCAGCTTATTGGGCATATGATGAACAGCGAGCTTTAGCTCGGGAGATTTCGCGGAAATTTGATATTCTTATCGCGCGACAACACATCTGCTTCCGGTCAACCATGGAGAAATGGTGTCGTCATTTCTATGAGGCCTCCAGCATCCGTTCCAATGCAAGCTTTGCAAGTGTCGCCTCGGCCAGAGGCACTTTGATCTGATTCACCACCTTTCCCGCCACCAGATTTTCCAGCGTCCAGGCCAGATGCTGCGGATCAATGCGGGCCATGGTGGAGCACATGCATATCGTCGGCGCCATGAACTGCACTATCTTTCCTTCGGGTTTGAACTCCTCGGCAATGCGGCCAACCAGATTCAACTCCGTACCGACCAGCCAGCGAGTTCCTTTTTCCGCTTCGCGGATGGTATTAATGATGTACTCGGTGGAACCGACGTAATCGGAATTCTTGCATACCTCAAAACTGCATTCCGGGTGCGAAATCACCTTTCCATCCGGGTATTGGTTGCGGAAACGCAGTATGTGCTGCGGCTGGAACATCTGGTGTACGGAGCAATGTCCCTTCCATAACAAAATCTTGGCTTTCTTGATTTGTTCGGGAGTCAACCCGCCCATCGGCTCATCAAAATCCCATACCGGCATTTCTTCCAGTGGAATCCCCATCTTGTGACCACTCCAGCGCCCCAGATGCTGGTCCGGAAAAAATAGCACCTTCTCGCGCCGCGAAAAAGACCACTGCAAAATCTTCACGGCGTTGCTGGAAGTACAAACGATACCGCCATGCTCGCCACAGAAGGCTTTCAGGTCGGCGGCGGAATTGATGTACGTTACCGGGGTGATGGCCTCGTCAGGCTCAAGCACTTCCGCCAGCTCGCGCCATGCCCGTTCCACCTTGGAAAGATTGGCCATGTCGGCCATTGAACAACCGGCCGCCAGGTCGGGCAGGATGGCAATCTGCTCCGGCTTCGACAGAATGTCGGCTACCTCAGCCATGAAATGCACGCCGCAAAATACCAGATAGTCCGCATCCGTTGCGGCGGCAAGGCGTGAAAGCTTCAGGGAGTCACCGGTGAGATCGGCATGCTTGTAAACATCCGCGCGCTGATAATGGTGCGCGAGTATGACCGACCGCTTTCCCAGCGCGGCCTTGGCTTCAATGATGCGTTGCTCGCAGTCATCGTCCTGCAAAGTGTCATAACGTTCAAATGCTATGGCTTCTGCTTGCATGGCTACTCCCATTTATTCCTTGCTCATCGGAAAATATATCGAACCCTATAAGACCGGCATACCGGCTATCGGTTCTACCGGATTCCTGTTTTCCCTTTCTGCCATCCTAGCCTCTCCCGCCACATCTATCCGCAGCCAGCTTTCGTATCGCCTCGGCGTTACTGGGAGAAAAAGTCTTTTCCGCCGCTTCTCGCCAGGGCAGCCACATAAAGTTCAAATGCTCTCGTGCAGCCACTGTGACAGGTACGGGTCCCGGCAAAAGCAGAGCGAAAACATGTTCGGTATTGCGCGTCACCTCCGGCGCGTAGCGCCAGCGCCACTCCTCATAAATCTCATATTCGTTCTGAATGTTGCAACCGGTTAGGCGGTAGCGGGCTGCATCCAGTCCTGTTTCTTCCGCCACTTCCCGCACTGCCGTTTGCACGAGCGTTTCACCCGGATTCTGACTACCCGTCACCGACTGCCAATACCCTGGATGATCAGCCCGCTCCAGCAGGAGGACTTGCATATCGGGTGTATGGATCACTACCAGAACGGAAATCGGGATTTTATACATTTTCACCCCGGAAGCAGAGATTCAAGAGTGCGCCGGCGAATAACGCTTACTATCGGGGTTCCATAGCGTAAGCATTAACCCGTCATCCTTGGCTCCTAGCCTTTTAGCGCCTCCACGTGCCGCAACTTGATATGCAGTTCCCGCAATTGCTTTTCATCTACCCCACTGGGCGCATGAGTCAGCAAACATTGCGCGCGCTGGGTCTTGGGAAAGGCTATCACATCACGGATCGATTCTTCACCCGCCATCATGGTAACGACCCGGTCCAGGCCGAATGCGATGCCACCATGAGGCGGCGCACCATATTGCAGCGCCTCCAGCAGAAAACCGAATTTCTCATGCGCCTCTTCGGCCCCGATATTCAAGGCGCGAAATACTTTTGACTGCACTTCCTGGCGATGAATACGCACCGAGCCGCCACCAATTTCCGATCCATTCAGCACCATGTCGTACGCCTTGGATAAGGCTTTTCCAGGATCGGTTTCGAGCAAATCTTCGTGACCATCGGCAGGCGAAGTAAAGGGGTGGTGCAAGGCTTTCCAGCGATTCTCTTCGTCATCATGCTCAAACATGGGAAAATCGACTACCCACAAGGGCTGCCATCCGGGTTCCGCAAGTCCCCGATCATGTCCGGCCTTGGCCCGCAGCGCGCCCAGTGCCTCATTCACCACATGGGCCTTGTCCGCACCAAAGAATATGATATCGCCATCTTTTGCCCCTGTGCGCTCCAGGATAACTTTCACCACTGCCTCCGGCAGGAATTTCAGTATCGGCGATTGCAAGCCTTCATGGCCTTTTTCCAGCGCATTGACTTTAATATAAGCCAGCCCTTTTGCACCATATATCGCCACAAAACTGGTGTAGTCGTCTATCTCCTTGCGTGATAATTCCCCACCGGCCGGAACCCGCAGCGCCGCCACACGCCCGCCCGGTTTGTGTGCCGCCTCGCGAAAGACCTTGAATTCGACATCCTTCATTACGTCGGTAAGCTCGGTCAGAACCAGCGGCACGCGCAAATCGGGTTTATCGGAGCCATACCGGGACATGGCTTCGGCGTGTGTCAGGCGCGGAAAAGGGGTGGGAAGATCGATATTCATTACGCTTTTGAACAAACCACAAATCATCTCCTCCATCAACGCCATGATTTGGGTTTCATTCAAAAAAGAAGTCTCGATATCAATCTGGGTGAATTCAGGCTGGCGATCCGCGCGCAAATCCTCGTCACGAAAACATTTGGTGATCTGATAATAACGATCGAACCCCGCGACCATCAGTAATTGCTTGAACAGTTGCGGTGACTGCGGCAACGCAAAGAAATGTCCGAAGTTGACGCGCGAGGGCACCAGATAATCGCGCGCGCCCTCCGGTGTCGATTTCGTCAGCATCGGCGTTTCGACATCGATAAAGCCGTGCTGGTCGAGAAATATACGGACCGCCATTGCCACCTTGTAGCGCAAACGCAAGTTCGCCTGCATCTGCGGACGCCGCAGATCGAGATAGCGGTGTTCCAGACGCACGGCCTCGCTCAGGTTTTCGTCATCCATCAGGAACGGCGGCGTCAGCGAGGCGTTGAGGATCTCGATGGACTGCACCAGCACTTCTACTTCACCGCTGACGAGATTGGGATTCACCGTACCAGCGGGACGATGCCGTACCGTGCCGGTAATTTTCAGCACGTACTCATTGCGGATCTTTTCCGCATTCTGGAAAGCCGCTACATTGTCCGGATCACACACCACTTGCACCAGACCCTCGCGGTCACGCATATCAATAAAAATAACGCCGCCATGATCGCGGCGACGATGCACCCAGCCGTAGAGAGTGACCATCTGGTTCAAATATTTGGCATCAATAAAGCCGCAGTAGTTGGTGCGCATGGATGTGTCGGAGAATCGGAGAAAAGTGGAAATCAGGATTTGTCGTTTGCTGCAGCCGTAGAGCTGGCGGAACTGGCAGGATTATTGCCATGCAGCAATACCGCTTGTGACTGGCCGGGATGTTTTTTGCCGTTGCCGGGCGTTACGACACCCATGGAAATAATATATTTGAGCGCCGCATCCACGCTCATATCGAGCTCGATCACGTCGCTTTTCGGCATCATCAGAAAGAATCCGGAAGTGGGATTGGGCGTGGTGGGCACATACACGCTCACATACTCTCCCGAGAGATGATTAACCACATCACCACCGGGATAGCCGGTCATGAACGCGATAGTCCATGAACCCTCACGCGGATATTGCACCAGCAATGCTTTACGGAAGGCTTCGCCCTGGCTAGAAAACAACGTGTCACTGACTTGCTTGACGCCATAATAGATCGATTTCACCACCGGGATGCGCCATAAAACGCCTTCCCAGAACAACACCAACCGCTGGCCGATGATGTTGGTCGTCAGCAAGCCGGTGATGAATACCACCAGCAGCGTCAGCACCGTGCCGACACCGGGAATATGAAACCCCACCAGGGCCTCGGGATGAAGCTTGGCCGGTAATAACAGCAGCGACTGGTCCATGGTGCCAATCAAAAAATTCAACGCCCAGGCGGTGATGCCGAGAGGTACCCAGATAAGGAGTCCGGTGACGAAATAACGTTTCATTATTGGGAGATGCCCGCTCCGGGGATTCAGTCAGTGGTGCAGGCCGGGCACGAGGCATCGGCTGCTGGTGCGGTTGTACCGGCGGTTTCGCTCTTTGTAGCCGCAGCGGTTTCTGCATCGGCCTTGGGTTTCGGCTTCGCGCCATTCTTGAAATCGGTCGCGTACCAGCCACTGCCCTTCAACTGAAACCCCGCGGCGGAAATAAGTTTCGTGTAAGCATTGCTGCCGCACGCGGGGCAAGCCGCAACCGGCGCATCATTCACTTTTTGCAGATATTCTTTTTCAAACCCACAAGATCCACAGCGATATTCATAAATCGGCATGACAACCTCCAGCAAAGCGGAATTTGAAAGAAACAGGATTATACCTCAACCACTTGGTTTTACCGGATATATGGGCTGCAATTGAGATTACAAGGGAAAATATGGCCACAATGGCGTATCAAAATATAGGCATGGGAGCAAGGCGCATGGGGATATTTATAATTTGCATCAAACCGGCTCCCCACGATTGGCTTGCCAGAATCCTTCTAAATCAAACGAAAGCTGGCGGTAATGGCGGATCGTTAGCAGGTATACCGTAATTGGCTGTCCCGTGGTTCCGGGGCCATCCTCCGCGCCATAGAGGATCAAATAGTCGCCTGAAAGATACTCGCGTACGTCGATATTGCCCAGGCGCTGTTGCAACTTGGAGACACGGTCACGGACTTCCAGTGATTGAGGTGAGCGGGCGAAAAAGCGTCGCCCTATGCCGGGATGCCGTTCCAAGTTGTCGATGATGGTCTGTTCCAGGTCTTCAAGTAACTGCATGAAGGCGTGCGAAGCTTCCTGATCCAACCAGAATGCATCAATCGATGCAAGATTGAACTCGAAGTTAGCGGTAAATTTGACGGTGGCTTTTGGTGAAGCCACGGGTTCAGCGCTTGGGGGAGCGAGCGGCGTGTTTTGCGTTGCGCTTCAAGCCGGCCAGGACCGTTCGAGCATTGCGCGTACGGCCAGCTTCTATATCGGCTAGACCTTTCTCGACATCGTCGATTAACAGGAGGTGGATACGAAAGAATGGTGACAGGCAGTGGATGAAGACTATGGCAGAATGTGCGACAAAGTGGCAATAAATGTGCCGCAATGTGTCAAGAATATGTGAATACCGACTGTAGGATGGATGTGGCAAAAGCACGCTGAAACACTCACGTTCATACGGGCAGTGGTTTTTCGGCCGATTGACCTCGCCGCTGCGACCGGCCGGATGGCCAAGCGTCCATCCCGAACATCAACCCAGGTCCTATGAGGACTTTGCAGCGGCGTGCCCTTTCGCGGCCAATTTTTGGCTGGCTACGCTACGCATGGTAAAATTGGCCAAACTTGGCAACTAAAATTCAATCTCGGCAAACACCGAAGACGAGACAATGACTGGTACAGAGGACGAAATCCTGACGCTCGACGAAGTTGCTGCATTTCTCAAGACCGGGAAGCGGACGGCCTACCGTCTCGCCCAGAAGGGCGAAATTCCGGCCTTTAAGCTTGGAGGAACTTGGCGTTTTCGCCGCTCCGAGCTGGATAGCTGGATCGCCGAAAGCATCAACAAGATGAAGCCAGAGGCAGAGTAAACGTGAGCAAGGTCAGCAACCGAGTCACGTCTGGACAAGGAAAAAGAGAGGGCCGCCACTGATGACACAGCAGCTTCTGACACCGCATCAGAGTCAGTACTACGCATGGCTGCTGACTCGACGCGCGGCAGGCGATACCGTGGAATCGCTCGCATCCACGTTGGTGGACTCGCAAGTCGATCTCAACCCGCATCAGGTTGAGGCTGCGCTGTTCGCCTGCAAGAACCCGCTGTCGAAGGGAGTGATCCTCGCGGATGAAGTTGGTCTTGGAAAGACCATCGAAGCTGGACTGGTCATCTCGCAGCGATGGGCGGAGCGCCGTCGTCGCATTCTGATCATTGTCCCTGCCAACTTGCGTAAGCAGTGGCATCAAGAACTGCAAGACAAGTTCGGATTGCAGTGCACGATTCTGGAAGCCAAGAACTACAACACTGCCCGGAACGGTGAGTGCCATAATCTACAGCTTGCCGGGCCGATTATCTGCTCGTATCAATTTGCGAAGAGCAAGGCCGACGATGTTAGGGCCATAGATTGGGACCTCGTCGTGCTTGATGAAGCGCATCGGCTACGCAACGCCTATAAGACGAGCAACATTATCGCGCGCACATTGAAAGATGCGCTGTCGAAAGTGCATTCCAAAGTATTGTTGACTGCGACACCATTGCAGAACTCGTTACTGGAGCTGTACGGTTTGGTCAGCATTATTGATGACCGTGTTTTCGGCGACCTCGATAGCTTCCGCACGCAGTTTGGCGGGCAGGCAAAGGGCGCAGGATTCAATAGTTTGAAAACTCGCCTTGCACCGATCTGTAAGCGCACCTTGCGACAACACGTCCAGCCCTATGTGTCGTATACCGCTCGCAAAGCCATCGTACAGGAATTCACACCGTCGAACGATGAACGCGAGCTATCCGATCTTGTAGCTGAATATTTGCGGCGGCAAAACCTCAAGGCGCTGCCGGATGGTCAACGGCAACTGATTTCCCTCGTGCTGTGGAAACTGCTGGCGTCATCCTCGCATGCGATTGCAGGCGCGTTGGACACCATGGCGAATCGCTTGCAAGGCTTGCTCGATGATGCAGCATCAGCTCCCGATCTGGCGGAAAAGTTCGACGAAGATTACGAATCGCTCGACGAAACTGCAGATGAGTGGGACGGTGACGGTAGCGACGGCCCGGCACTAGCGCCGCAGAATCGGGATCTGATTGCACAGGAGATTGAGGAGCTACGGCGCTTCAAGAATCTGGCAACCAATATTCGCAACGATGCAAAAGGAAGTGTACTTCTAACTGCGCTCGACAAAGCATTTGCTGAACTGGAGCGATTACAGGCTCCAAAAAAAGCAATCATCTTTACCGAGTCAAAGCGCACGCAGGAATACCTGCTGTCGTTGCTAGCAGACTCGTCGTATGGCAAAGGCATTGTGCTGTTCAATGGGACGAACAGCGATGCCCGCGCACAAACCATTTACAAGGATTGGTTGAAGCGACACGAGGGAACTGACAGAATTAGCGGCTCGAAAACCGCCGATACGCGCGCTGCCTTGGTCGAGCATTTCAAAGAGCGCGGCACGGTCATGATCGCGACCGAGGCCGGGGCCGAAGGTATCAATCTTCAGTTCTGCTCCCTAGTCATCAACTATGACCTGCCGTGGAACCCGCAGCGTATCGAACAGCGAATCGGTCGGTGCCATCGCTATGGGCAGAAATTCGATGTTGTTGTTGTCAATTTCGTTGATCGGAGCAACGCGGCAGACGCTCGGGTGTATGACCTGCTTGACCAGAAATTCAAGCTGTTTGAAGGCGTGTTCGGAGCCAGTGACGAGGTGCTGGGAGCGATTGGTTCCGGCGTCGATTTCGAGCGGCGAATTGCCGAGATTTATCAGAATTGCCGCGACTCGGATGCCATCAAAACAGGTTTTGAACAGCTGCAACTTGAACTCTCCGGCGAGATCAATGAGGCAATGGTCAAAACACGGCAGCTATTGATCGAAAACTTCGACGAAGAAGTACAAAACAAGCTGCGGGTGCGTAAGGAAGACAGCCTTGCCGCAAGAAGCCGGTTCGAGCGGATGTTGCTAGACCTGACGTTTTCCGAGCTTGGGACCGGCGCGGCATTCGACGAGCATGGATTTGTGCTCAGTCAACTGCCCGCCAGCGACGTGCTTAGCATTGAGTTGGGCCGCTATGAGCTTCCACGGAGAAGCGGTGACGCTCACCTGTACCGGCTCGGCCACCCACTCGCTGAATGGGTACTAAATCAGGCGAAAGATCGTCAGCTAACCTCAACACGCCTCGTGTTTGATTATGAGGCACACGGCACACAAGTAAGTACCTTATTGCCATACCGCCAAAGGACTGGCTGGCTTACCGTGAACCTCGTCAAGGTTGAAGCACTGGACCGCTGGGAGGAGCACCTGATCCTGTCCGCAACCACAGCCGACGGTAGCGTACTTGAAGAGGATGATCCGGCAAAGTTGCTGCGCCTCCCTGCGCATGCGAAGCCGATAGGCTCTGTTGCCATAGAAAACGCGGCGCTATCGGCAGACTTGGAGGCACGCAAGGTCGAAATTCTACACGGCATCAATCAGCGCAACCTTGGCTATTTCGAGCAAGAAGTCGAAAAGCTCGACGCTTGGGCAGATGACCTAAAATTGGGCTTGGAGCAAGAAATCAAGGAAACGGACCGAGAGATAAAAGAGGTCCGTCGCACTGCTGCTGTTTCGCCCACACTCGATGAAAAACTCCACTGGCAAAAGCGCCAACGGGAACTTGAAGGTAAACGTAGCAAGCTCCGCCGCGAATTGTTTGATCGGCAAGACGAGGTCGAGTCGCAACGCAACGATTTGATTGCGCAGCTTGAGCAGCAATTGCAACAAAAGGTGGAGGAGAAGACCCTGTTTACCGTCGAATGGGAATTGCTCTGATGGCGGCCCCAATACGCCCGCTGGAGCTGACTTTGTTATGCGCGCGACTGGATGAATTTTTCGCAGAGCGCATTATTGGAACCGGCCAAACGGATGAAGCTCGTCGCAGCAATTTTTTGTCGAAGGCCATTGCAGCGTTCGTGCTCTATGAGGATGCAGGTGCAAGCCTGGATGAAGCCATCGCAGCAAGCATTGACGGCGGTTTCGATCAAGGAATTGATTCGGTTTTTATTGCTGCCGACCAAACAATATGGCTCGTCCAATCAAAGTACAAAGATACTGGTGTCGGCGAGCCAGAGCTAGGTGAAGTATCGAAATTCCGCGATGGCGTGTTCGATCTGCTGCAAGGACGTTGGGAGCGATTTAACGCAGCGCTACAAGCGCATGGAGCCGCACTCATGAGTGCATTGAGTAACGAAGCCCGCGTGCGCGTCGTGCTCGTTCATTCAGGCACGGCTATCTCCGACGACCGACGCCACATCTTCAGTGAAATAGAACGAGCCTTCAACGGTGCGAGACCCGACTTCGTGAAGTGTTATAGCTACGGTTTGGTGACTTTGCACGAGCTGCACATTGATGGTCGATCCGCGCCGGACATCGAGGAAAATATCGTGTTACGCGATTTCGGCCATACCGTCGCTCCCTACAAAGCAGTGTATGGGCGTATCGACGCCAAACGTCTGGCTGAATTATGGGCTGAGTATAAGGATCATCTCGTCGAGCGGAATATTCGTCGTTTCAAAGGCTCTACCGTCGTCAACGCGGGGCTAAGCGAGACGCTGCAACAAGAGGCTGATCACTTTTTTTATTTCAACAATGGCGTGACCTTCCTTTGCGACAGGTTCAGGGAGCAGGCCCCCATAGATCCTTACCGATTATCCGGGACGTTTCAATTCAAAGGGCTTTCAATCATCAACGGCGCACAAACCGTTGGAGCCATCGCGCAAGAACCGGCCGCCTACTATGACGCACATCCTGCCGAAGTCCTGGCTACGTTTGTCTGCCTTGAAAATGCCCCCGATGATTTCGGCGACAGGGTGACAAGATCACGAAATCGGCAGAATGCTGTCGATCTGGAAGATTTTGCCGCGTTGGACGAGCGACAGTCGGTTTGGCGGCAAACGCTGGAAATGGCAGGCGTGGAGTATCAGGTCAAGCACGGCGATGACGATGCCCCAGCGTCCAATACTTGCTTCAGCATCAGGGATGCCGCACCGATTCTGGCATGCACGATGACTGGGAGCGATTGGCAAGAGTTTGTCGTGGCTGCCAAGACCGATAAGAGGCGTTTGTTTGGAAGAGCTGGACTCGTCGGCGAAAGTGATTCTTTACGTGATGCCTATTTCCGGCTATTCCCCGACTCGCTCACGGCAAGACAGATTTGGCGTTCTGTGCAAATCGGCCGGATCGTACAGACCAAAGTTCGGGATCGTGCAAGTGCTGAGGCCGACCCGGCAAATCTTCCTGCGGAAACGCTGCCAGCGCGCGAAATCCTTAAGCATTGTGGATGGCTACTTCTGCACGTCCTGTTCATCCGCACACAGCTGCAAAACGGCGTCGAGTTAATGCTGACGATGAATGAATGTGGCGACCTCTCAAGAGAGATCGACACGGTAGCGCAACGCATGGTGGATGTTGTGCAGGCCATGCAATGGAACAAACAAGCGCGCAGCGTGTTCGAGAACCGGGCAGATTGTCGCGCAGTGAAGGGTCGCCTGATGGCGGCGCTCGCGCAGCAGAATTAGGAATACTTATGTCAAAACAAAAACTAGAACTCACTTGGATCGGCAAAGAGAAACGGCCGAAGCTGGAGCCGCGCATCTTGCTTGAGGACCCGGAGAAATCGTATCACGCAAAGCATCGTGTGTCCGAAGATGACATCTTTGACAACCGGTTGATCTTTGGCGACAACCTGCTTGCACTCAAAGCGCTGGAGCAGGAGTTTTCCGGAAAGGTGAAATGTGTCTTCATTGATCCTCCGTATAACACGGGTAGCGCCTTCACCCACTATGACGATGGGCTAGAACATTCAATCTGGTTGGGGCTGATGCGGGATCGACTGGAGATCATTCAGCGCTTGCTGTCTGAGGATGGATCATTGTGGATTACGATTGACGACAAAGAGGCACATTACCTCAAGGTATTATGTGATGAGATATTTGGGCGAGGAAATTTTGTCGCGAGCAATATCTGGCAGAAGCGATATTCACGTGAAAATCGTGAAGCCATCGGCGATGCACATGATTACGTCATTCTATATGCCAAGAATGCTGAGCGTTTTAAAGCAATTCGCAATAGGGTTCCGATTACTGGAGAACAGGCAAAGATATACAAAAATCCTAACAATCATCCTCGTGGTCGCTGGCGCGGTATCCCGATGACGGCGCAAGGGTATCGCTCGAATCAAATGTACAAGATCACTGCTCCAGGCGGTGCAGAACACTATCCACCCGAGGGGCGTTGCTGGTCGACGATTGAACCAGAATTCCAAAAACTTCGTGATGCAGGCCGTATTTACTTTGGAAAGGACGGAAACGGACAACCGAATTTGATTCGCTTTCTCGATGAAGTTGAGGGTTTTGTTCCGTGGACTTGGTGGCCGCATGAGGAAGTCGGACATACGGACGAGGCAAAGAAAGAAATGTACGCACTCTCAGGAAAAGAAGATGTGTTCGCTACGCCTAAGCCGGAGCGTCTTCTGAGGCGAGTCATTCACATAGCCACGAAGCCCGGCGATCTGATTCTCGACTCTTTCGCAGGATCTGGCACTACTGGGGCAGTCGCTCACAAGATGGGTCGACGCTGGATCATGGTCGAACTTGGTGAACATTGTCATACCCACGTCATTCCACGCATGAAAAGAGTTGTTGACGGTGAAGACAGAGGAGGAGTCACCGAAGCCGTAAACTGGCAAGGCGGCGGCGGTTTTCGCTACTACAAATTGGCGCCGAGCCTGATCGTCAATGACCGCTGGGGCAACCCAGTCATTAATCCTGAGTACAACGCTGCACAGTTGGCGGAGGCTCTGGCCAAGCTCGAAGGGTTCGCCTATGCGCCATCTGAAATGCGATGGTGGCAACACGGTCATTCCAGCGAACTCGATTTCATTTATGTCACGACGCAGAACCTGTCGCACGATCAGTTGCAGTCGCTCTCCGATGAGGTCGGCGGCGATCAGAGTTTGCTCGTGTGTTGCGCGGCTTTCCACGGCGTAACCGCAGCCAAGGCGGCTGAGCGCTGGCCGAATCTGACACTTAAGAAGATTCCGAAAATGGTGTTGGCTCGCTGCGAATGGGGCCATGACGACTACAGTTTGAACGTGGCGAACCTACCAATGGCTCAGGTGGAAATGCCATATGCTGCTAACCCCTCTAGTACTGCTAAGACATTGATAGACAAGAAAGTAGTCCCTGAGCAAGGCGGCCTGTTCAGAGAGGGCGAATAATGAATGTACGCGTTCAGAACGCCGTTACCGGTCGTTTGTCTCTTCGTCCGCCACAAGCTGAATCTCTCTCGAAATTGATTCGCGCACTCCAAGCCGCTCCTGATCTTCTATGTCACGAGCGTGATGTCTCGGCCATCCTTTCCGTACTGAAGACCGAGTTCACCACACTAGAGGACTTTGAGCGCGAATTCCCATCGGTGTGTTTTTCGCTCGCTACTGGTGTTGGCAAGACGCGCCTGATGGGTGCGTTCATTGCTTACTTGCACCTGGCACACGGCATCAACAACTTCTTTGTGTTGGCACCCAACCTGACGATTTACAACAAGCTGATCAATGACTTCACGCGCAATACACCGAAATATGTCTTCAAGGGCATCGCCGAATTTGCACAACAGTCTCCCTTGATCATTACCGGTGATAACTACGATCAGACCGGTGCCGCCGTTGAAAATCAGGGTATGGGCTTCGCCCATGATGTACGCATCAACATCTTCAACATCTCCAAGATCAATTCAGAAGTGCGGGGGGGCAGAGAGCCACGCATTAAGCGGATGAAGGAAGTGCTGGGTGAGAGCTATTTCGATCACCTCGCCAACCTGACCGACCTCGTGCTGCTGATGGATGAGTCGCACCGCTACAGAGCAAGCGCGGGCGTGCGATCCATTAACGAACTCAAGCCACTTCTCGGCCTTGAAGTGACCGCGACGCCCTTTGTGGAATCCACACGCGGACCTGTTCCGTTCAAGAATGTAGTGATGGACTATCCGCTGGCTCGCGCCATGGAGGATGGTTTCGTCAAAGAACCTGCTGTTGTCACCCAGTGCAACTTCGACGTTAAGGCGCACACGCCGGAAGAGGTCGAGAAGACCAAGCTGGAGGACGGCGTGCGCCTGCACGAAACGACTAAAGTCGAGTTGCTGACTTACGCCCGCGAAAACAGCGTCAAAGTAGTCAAACCGTTCATGTTGGTTATTGCACGCGATACTACGCATGCGGCACAGCTTAAAACACTGATCGAATCTGCAGCTTTCTATGAAGGGCGCTATGAAGGCAAAGTGATTCAGGTCGACTCCAGCCGTACCGGCGCGGAAGAGGAGGAAATGATCACGCGCCTGCTCGCGGTAGAAAGCGTGGATGAGCCAACCGAGATCGTGATTCACGTCAACATGCTCAAAGAGGGCTGGGACGTGACTAACCTCTACACCATCGTGCCGCTGCGCGCAGCCAATGCGCGCACACTGATCGAACAATCCATCGGTCGCGGCTTGCGCCTGCCCTATGGCAAGCGTACAGGCGTAGCGTCAGTAGATCGCTTGAACATCGTCGCGCACGACAAATTCCAAGAAATCATCGACGAGGCCAACCGTGGCGATTCGCCGATTCGCTTGAAGCAAGTCATTCTCGATGCGCCGAGCGCTGATGATAAGAAGGTCAGTGTGCAGGTGGGATCGGGAGCGATGACGCACCTTGGTTTAGCGGACGCGCCGGTAGTGGCGCTGGCCCCATCTGGTAATGGCACTGCCGCTGGTACAACGTCAGCGACCCCGCCTGCCCCGGTATTCACAACGGATGCAGAGAAGCAGGCCGCTCGCGTCGTGATAGATGTGATCGGTAAGTACGAGGTCAAACGCGATCTCGTTCCGACCAGCGCAGCGTTGCTGAAGCCCGAAGTGCAGAAAGAGATTCTGGCCGAGGTAGCCGAGCGTCTAAAGCCAATGCAAGGGAATTTGCTGGCAGGCGCTGACAAGAGCGCTCCAGAACTCGATCTGTTGGCAGTGGTGACAAAAACCACGGAGATAGTGATTCAGCAAACTATCGACATTCCGCGCATCGCAGTAGTGCCGACTGGCGAGGTCACAACTGGCTTTCATCCGTTCAAGATCGACGTGAGCCAACTTCACCTCCAACCCGGCCAACGGGAAATCGTGGGGCAGATGTTGCGTACTAACGAGCAGTTTACCTTAGCGGCGGAAGTGGGCCTGAAGGAACAGCGTCCAGAGGACTATATCGTCCACGCGCTGGTGGACTTCGACGACATCGATTACTTCACGCACGCCAATCTACTGTATGACTTATCCGGGCAGACGGTGCAACACCTCCGGAGCTATCTCTCCGAAGACGAGGCTGTCAATGTGCTAGACCGAGATCGCCGCCTGATCGCACGCGAGATTCGCGCGCAGATGATGGCACATTTCTGGGAAGAAGCGACTGAGTACGAGGTGCAAGTTAGCCGTGGCTTCACAGAATTGAAACCCTGCAACTACACCGCGACGGCAGGCCAGACGGCGCATCACTTCCGGGAAACGGTCGTCGAGATAAGCCGCATCAAGCAGATGCTGTTCGGTGGCTTTGCCCGGTGCCTGTATCCGCTACAGAAATTCGACTCGGATACCGAACGCCGATTCGCGATCATCCTGGAGCGTGATACTTCGAAGTGGTTTAAGCCAGCCAAAGGGCAGTTCCAGATTTTTTACAAGCTCGGTACTGAGCAGCCCGAGTACATACCGGATTTCGTTGCGGAAACGGACACAACGGTTTTCATGGTAGAAACCAAGGCGCGCACCGACATCAATACCCAAGAGGTTCAGGCGAAGGCCGCTGCAGCAGCACGCTGGTGCAAGTACGCATCAGATCATGCCGCGACGGTGGGCACAAAGCCATGGAAGTACCTGCTGCTGCCCCACGATGAGATTGCAGAATCGAAGCGACTCTCGTATTACTTGCGATTTGAGGTGAAGTGAAATAGACGTGCGGCCGACTCGCTGTGAAACATGGCGAATGCATTCATTTAGTTAGAGTGAATCCACTTTGAACCGGGAGCGGCATAGTGGGCACGAGAAAGAGTAATGAGCGATCTATCGGGAAGCGGACGCCGCAAGCTCGGAAAGCTGGTATGAGCAGCGACTACACTCTGAACTTCTTGGATCACACCTATGGGGAGTTCTTCGAAGAGGACCGTGTTAAGATCGACGCAGAGTGCTACAAAGTGCGCAGCACCTCATAGGCTGACCGGATGCGCACCTTCTGGGGAAACCGACGGCAATCATATGGTCGGTCGAGTGATTGACGACCTGATCGGGTATGGAGCTGACGAGCAGTGCTTTGGCGACAGCAATTCATTGCTGATTGACGACTGCCGCAAGATCGCACAACGCCTGCTCAGCGATCAGCTCGAAGGCGGCTTGGATCGCCTGAATACCTTCGTCAACAAGTTCATCCGTGTGACCTGCGAGCCGCACGGCATCGAGATCAACCAAGGCAAGCCACTGCATAGCGTCTTCGGGGAATATGTGAAAGCGCTGCGCGATGATGCTCACCTTGAGTCAGTGATGACCGAGCACATCCTGAAATCCAGCATCTCGGTGTCGGAAGCGTTCAACGATGTTCGCAACAACAAGAGCCTCGCGCACGACAACCCGATATTGAACTATGACGAAAGCCTGCTGATCTTCACCCACGTCGCCGCGTCGATCCACTTCATCAAGTCGCTGGAAACAAAGATCAAGGCCAACAAGCCGCCATCAAGGCTCATAGCTGGGCAGACGATACTGATACATTGCCCTTATGACGCAGGGTTCTTTGGCATCTGCCAGAAGCTTTGTGAAATCTCCTGAAATCACCTTGACGACTCAGACGTTAAACCGAAAGTGCATCACATCCCCATCCTTGACCACGTACTCCTTGCCTTCCAGTCGCATCTTGCCTGCCTCCTTCGCACCCTGCTCGCCTTTGCAGGCGATGAAGTCGTCATAAGCGATGACTTCCGCGCGGATGAAACCTTTCTCGAAATCGGTATGAATCACCGCGGCGGCCTGCGGAGCAGTATCGCCCTTGGAGATGGTCCAGGCGCGCACTTCCTTTACACCGGCGGTGAAGTAGGTTTGCAACCCGAGTAGCTGGTAGGCAGCGCGAACCAGCCGATTCAGCCCCGGCTCTTCCAGATTCATATCAGCCAGAAAAACTTGTTTATCCTCATCCGGCATTTCCGCGATTTCCGCTTCCAGGGCTGCGCAGATCGCCACCACTGGCGCACCCTCTTTGGCGGCGTATTCCTGTACGCGCGCCAGCAGCGGGTTTCCGGTGAACCCCATTTCGTCCACATTGGCGACGTAGATGGCGGGTTTGCCGGTCAGCAGGCAGAGCGGCTTCAGTAATTGCTGTTGCTCCTTGTCCAATCCCAGGCTTCTGGCGGGGTTGCCCTGATCGAGATGAGCCCGTGTCATTTCCAGCAGCGCCACCAGCTTGATCGCATCCTTGTTGCCGGACTTGGCCAGCTTGGTTTCACGTTGCAGCGCCTTTTCCACCGTCGCCAGATCGGCCAGGGCCAATTCGGTCTGTATGGTTTCGATATCCGAGACCGGGTCCACGTTGCCGTTGACATGCACGACATTGTCATTGACGAAGCAGCGCACCATGTTGATGATGCCATCGGTTTCACGGATGGTGGCGAGAAATTTGTTGCCCAGCCCTTCGCCTTTGGATGCACCCGCGACAAGACCGGCGATATCGACAAACTCGACGATGGCAGGCTGCACCTTTTGCGGGTTGACGATCGCGCTGAGTTTGGACAAGCGCTGATCGGGCACTTCGACGATGCCGATATTCGGTTCGATGGTGCAGAAGGGATAGTTTTCCGCCGAGATGCCCGCCCGGGTCAGCGCATTGAACAGCGTGGATTTTCCTACATTGGGCAGGCCCACGATACCGCATTTCAGGCTCATAAATTTATTGAATCCTAGTGGTAAATTCGAGCCACGAATGGCAAGAGAGAGAAATGAGAGGTAACACTTCTCTACATTTCATCCTTGATTACTTTTGTATGCAGTTTCAGCATGGCCGCCTGGCAATTGCCTTGCGCGATAAGCGGCCAGACTTCCAGGCTGCGGTGGATCGCCTCGTCTATCAGCGGTGCTTCTTCCTTACGCGGCGGCTGCAATACATAATTTACCACGGCGTTTCTGTCGCCGGGATGGCCGATGCCGATACGCAAGCGCCAGAAATCCTTGGTGGCAAGGTGCGCGGCAATATCCTTCAAGCCATTATGCCCGCCCAGCCCCCCGCCCAGTTTCAGTCTGGAAACACCCGCTGGCAAATCCAGTTCGTCATGAACCACGAGTATCTGTTCAGGCTGAATTTTATAATAGCGACATAATGCCGCCACGGCTTTCCCGCTGGCATTCATGTAAGTCTGCGGATTGAGCAGCCATAACTCCGCATCGCCTTGACCGGTACGCGCGCACAAGCCATGAAATCTCGCCTCTGCTTTCAGCGTAATGCGCAATTCATCCGCCAGGCGGAATATCCACCAGGCCCCGGCATTATGACGCGTGGCGGCGTATTCCCTGCCCGGATTGCCGAGACCGACGATGAGTTTCATCGAACGTAACAGAAGGAAGTCACATACTAAAAAGAAAAGCCCGCCGGAACTTGGGAACCTCTGAATAAATCTTCCGTGGGCGCGTTGCGGCAAAATCGGCGCTCACCGCGCTTCACTCCTGGCAATGTAGACCAAGCTATGACTGGCGTCTTGCGTCTTGTGAGCATGCCGATTTGCCGCAACCCGAAGGGACAGCGGCTTTGCGGGCGATCTGCTTTGTCAGGCTCCTAGCGAAGGGGATCGCCATTCGCGTCGTTGCCTTTCGCGCATCTCATCCCACAAAGCTACCGTCGCGCCCACGAAGGACTTATTCAGAGGTTCCACCCAGCGGGCTGCATGAAAAACTACAAATTACTATTTCTTCTTCCCAGCGTCTTTCTTCTCACCCTCTTTTGCAACACCTTCTTTCTTCTGTACGGTCGTCGGGATGTCCGCTGCGGCCACCTGGGCGGCCGCTTCCTCGGCAGCCACGGCACGCGGAATGACGATAGTCGCGACCGGCAAATTCTCGCCTTTGGCAAGCGCGGGAATCTCCACGCCTTCCGGTAGCGTCAGATCACTCAGGTGCAAGGTATTTCCGGCGGCAAGGTCGGTCAGATCAACCGTGATGAATTCGGGCAAATTTTTCGGCAGGCAGGAAACATCCAGTTCGGTGAGCACATGACTGACGATACCGCCAGATAATTTCACCCCCGGCGCAATCTCCGCGTTAATGAAGTGCAACGGCACCTTCATGTGTATTTTCTTATTCTTGTTTACGCGCTGGAAGTCGATGTGCAACACCTGCAGCTTGAACGGGTGCATTTGTATATCACGCAACAACACCTGTTCTTTCTCTCCATCCAGTTCCATGGATAGGATGGAAGCATGGAAGGCCTCCTGCTTGAGTTTGTGATAAAGACCGTTATGATCCAGCTCAATTGCTTGCGCCGGACTCTCTCCGCCATAAATGACGCCCGGCACCTTGCCGGAACCACGCAGGCGGCGGCTCGCACCTTTGCCCTGTAACGTGCGCTTGTTGGCGCTGATTTCGATTTGCATCTTGCTTTCTCCAGAATGGGGAGCATCCGCGACCAGATGACTCCGATTAATAAACGTTTACTCCATGAACAATGAACTCACCGAATCCTCGTTACTGATCCTCAACATTGTCTCCGCCAGCAGGCTCGCCACGCTCAACTGATGAATGCGATCACAGGCTTTGGCATCCTCGCGCAGCGGAATGGTATCGGTGACCACCAGCTTGTCAAGCGAGGAATTCTCAATCCGCTCCACCGCCTTGCCGGACAGGACCGCGTGAGTACAATAAGCCAGCACGCTCTCGGCACCTTCCTCTTTTAAGGCACGGGCCGCCTCACATAACGTGTTGGCGGTATCCACCATGTCATCCATGATAACGCAGGTGCGCCCATCCACCTCGCCAATGATGTTCATCACCTTGGCAACGTTGAATTTCGGACGGCGCTTGTCTATGATCGCCAGATCGCATTCCAGGCGTTTAGCCATCTGCCGCGCTCGCACCACGCCGCCTACATCGGGCGAAACCACCACCAGATTCTGATAATCGCTTTTCCACAAATCTCCCAGCAGGATCGGCATGCTGTAGATGTTATCCACAGGAATGTCGAAAAACCCCTGAATCTGGTCCGAATGCAAATCCATGGTCAGCAGCCGATCTATCCCGACCGTGGTCAGCATGTTCGCCACCACTTTAGCGGTAATCGGCACTCGTACCGAACGCGGCCTCCTATCCTGACGGGCGTAGCCGAAATAGGGCATTGCCGCGGTAATGCGCCCCGCCGACGCCCGTTTCAGCGCATCCACCAATACCAGCAATTCCATCAACGTATCGTTGGTGGGCATGCAGGTGGATTGCAAAACAAACACATCCTTCCCCCGGACATTTTCGAGGATCTCCACCATCACTTCGCCGTCGCTGAAACGGCCCACCGATGCGCGTCCTACGTGGATATTGAGATGCCGCACCACATCCTGCGCCAGCTTGGGATTGGCATTGCCGGTGAAAACCATCAAGCTATCGTAGGCCATGGGCAGTTGACTATGTGAAATTCTTAACCGGCACTAAAGGATAAAGAAATACAAGCCATTCCTCGTACATCCGGAATGACTGATCTGGCACTTCAAAACGTGGCTGGGGAGGTAGGGATCGAACCTACGAATGCCGGAATCAAAATCCGGTGCCTTACCACTTGGCGACTCCCCAAAAATTTACTGCTCCGCAAAATCATGCATCGGGTGGCGATCCAATCCTTGCGCCATAAAACTTGTCATATCGGCTGGAACCTGCGCCAAGGCGATTTCCGCGGCCCGCTCCGTGGAAAACTCGGCAAACACACAAGCGCCGGAGCCTGTCATCGCTACCTTCCGGGTGTTTTCGAGCCGCCTGAGCCACTCCAGATGGCGCGCTACCTCGGGATATGTCCGGCATACCACCGGCTCCAGATCGTTATGCCCAAGCTCGACCGAAAAGGGCGGTATTTTGATTGGAATCGTGTTTCGTGTCAATTCTTTACTGGCAAAAACCTCCGGGGTTGAGACATGCACCGGTGGCATCAGGATGAGATACCACGCGGGCGGGAGCATGATGGATGTAAGCTTTTCACCCACCCCTTCGGCAAAAGCATTTTCGCCGAAGATGAATACAGGCACATCCGCACCCAGCTCAAGCCCAAGGGTCAATAGCCGGCTCCTTTTCCAATCCAGTCCCCATAAGCGGTTGAGCGCCAGCAATGTCGTCGCCGCATCGGAGCTCCCGCCGCCCAATCCACCTCCCATCGGAATACGCTTTTCGAGAAAAATATCGACACCCAAAGAGACACCGCTTTCCCGCCGCAGGAGTTTTGCGGCACGCACACACAGATCCTTATCCTCTGGCACGCCGGGAGTAGGCGTATGCAGTTTAATCACGCCGTCTTTCCGCACAGCAAAATTGAACCGGTCCGAAAAATCGACGAAGCGAAAAACCGTTTGCAACAGATGATAGCCATCTTCTCTACGCCCGACCACATGCAGGAACAGATTGAGCTTGGCTGGGGCGAGGCAAATGAGCTTGGTCATCGAATCGGCGCTGACCTCAGTGATTACCCGCATTCCAGTTATCTATGACAAGTTTTATTTGAAGGCCGGGGCGTTTAAGCATCAACAATTTCGGATGCGCTGGTTGGGTCTGCGTGGTTTTTGTCTGCATGGTTTGTGTTGCCAACATCGGAAAATAGCCCAAATAACTTATCTCCCAGCCGTCCTGACGAATCGCCACAACGGTCCCGTCGATATCCATATCCACCTCGGACACCGTTGCAGGTGAATTCACGCTTCGCACCCAGTATTGCAAACCCATAAGTGGCAAACGCCAGCCCAACACCCGTTCAGTCAGGGTTTCCACATCATCGGCATAAAAAGTTTCCTGCTCGGAAGTCGTCAGATAAACGCCTTCACGATTGCGCTGTATTTGCGCCACAGCCTGCCCCAGCGGGGAAAGGAGGAGGATTTCATCACCTGTATCGGTGTGATGCCATTGCACGCCACCAGAAAAACTATCTTTACCGCCCGTTACCGAGGCTCTGCCAATCAGCCGGAAAGCAGCCGGCTTTGCCTCCGCGGCGCCTGCCACCGGTTCAATGACGATGGTATTGACAGGGGTGCCCTTATGAACAAGGGCGGTGCATCCGGGAAGGAGAAACAGCCCGCATAAAACCAGACTCCACCACGGTACATCATGCCGCCCTTTAAAAAGCGGAAACAGCCGAATCCCGGATTGTGCCGGCATTACATCAGCATGATCCATTCGGTATTACTTCATGAATTTCTTCATGGTATTGATCAACGTCTCGTTACCGGGATTATTTTTGAGTGAGGATTGCCAGATTTCTTTTGCTTCGTCCTTTACTCCCTGCACCCAAAGAACTTCGCCCAGATGAGCGGCGATTTCCGGGTCCGGATTCATTCCGAAGGCCTGCCTCAGATAACTGAGTCCCTGGTTGAGGTTGCCCATACGGTAGTGCACCCAGCCGAGACTGTCCATAATGTAGGCGTCATTAGGGGAAAGCGTAATGGCTTTCTCAATAAGTTCCAATGCTTCCGGCAAACGGCTGCTGTGCTCCGCGAGGCCGTAACCCAGCGCGTTATAAGCGTGAGCGTGATCAGGCTTCAATTGAATGAGCTTGCGTAAATCCTGCTCCATAATATCGGTTTTACCAATTTTCTCCGCTGCCAGAGCCCGATCATAGAGCAGGTCGATATGGTCGGGTTGTTTTTCCAAGCCGTTGCTCAGCAACTGAAATGCTTTCTGATAGGCGCCCGTCTCTCTTAACAATTGGGCTTCGGCGATCGTCAGCTGGGCACGCTGCTGATTATTCGTGACCGGCAGTTGCCGCAAGTATTTGAGAGCCTCATCCGTTTTACCCTTCTTGGTCAGCAGAACGGCATATCTTATCTGTGCCGGAATATATTGACTTCCACCCGCTACGGAGCGATACCACTCCATCGCCTCATCAAAACGCTGAGTTTTCTCATATATGCCACCAAGATAAAAGCGCACCATGCCCGGGTCTCTGTAGTCCAGCTCCAGCGCTTTTTTGAAATTCGATTCGGCAATGTCGAACTCGCGCAACTCCATGGATAGCAAACCCACCGCTAGGGCGACGTCGGCATTACCCGGATTTTCAGCCAGCAATCTTTCGAATTGCTCACGCGCCTTGACATAATTTTTTTCCACCAATAGCAGGCGGGCATAGGTTATGCGTGTATCATTGGCTTTTGGATAAGTCTTTAGATAGTCGTCGTAAAACTCCATGGCGCTGGCATTGGAAGTTCGCGCCAGGATCCGCCCTTGATAAATGGCCGCCATCTCCCAATCCGGGCGGAGCGCCAAAGCCTGCTTCATCTCAGCCAGCGCAATATCGAAATGGTTGGCAAACCATGCGGCCTGAGACACCGCGAAATGCGCTTCCGGTAGCTTAGGGTACGGTTCGGCAAGCTGTTTCACCAGCTCGAACGTTGCATTTTTATTGGAGTTGCGGACCAGCAGACTGTTCAACTGCATGAAAGCCTCATCGGTACTACCTCCCTCCAAAGCCAGCAGTTTCTCCAGATGCGGCCGCGCCTCGTCCAGCCTGTCCGCACTCACCAGCAGCGCCGCGGTGGTCTGACGCGCGGGAACCGAATTCGGATCAAGTTCCACCCAAATCCTTGCGGCCTCAAGCGCCGGCGCGGCTTGACGTGAATGAAGCGCAATTTCAGTGGCTCGCTGGGCGACGCGTGGATCACGGGTGGTTTTCGCCAGTTTGAGATAAGTACGGGTGGCGATTTCCTGGTCACCGCGCTGCAAGGCCGTTTCACCCAGTAAAAAATCAAACAGGATGGGGGGGGTCAAGTCCTGACTGGGTAATTTTGACCGTCCAGCATCAGCCTGCTCCGCTGGCTTGCGTGCATTGACAGGGGCCTTGCCTGGAATTTGTGCACAGGCAGCGAGGAAGAACAGCAGCAGCAATGCGCCGGGAATTTTAAGATTCATGGAAAATCAAGACAGGGTAGGTCCGAAAATAAGGCTAATAAGAAAATATGGGGCAGCGCTGACCTTCAGTACAGCCCACATATTAGGTATATTTTACACTTCTCACAAGTGGACGTTGCCAAGCAAGGAGACTTGGACGAACTTCTATAGGCAGCCTTATAAATTCAAAGTTCCAAACAAATCCACTTACCGATTGAGCTGAATCCGGTGGCTGATCGCCCGCTTAATAGATCAGTGGCATGATTTAATAACAATATTTCGTATTTTTCCGTATTATTGACTCTCACATTCTCGGGTGAGGGCTGTGGCGGGGCGAATTGCACAGTTTTTGCGACATGGGACTGCCTAGCGATTCCTTGAAATGGAATAGCCATTCCGCGTTGTTGACCTTGCCCTGCGCTCCAAAATCGCACCTCATCCCGTCCAATTACCGGATTCAGATTGAACCAACCGGGAAAACAATTAATGAACTTTCGAATATGTTGCTTGAGTTCTGTGAAGCGCTAACCTGACAAGTGAGTGGGCACATGCCGGGCAAAATCGGAAATGAACATACAGGAGAGCAGCCGCGGTGAACGTGATTTTACCACAACCATATACGGCGGTGCTTTGCAGGTAATCTGCTTTGGAAATGGACGGACGGTTAACTACAGGATTTAGGTTTATAGTGATACTCCTCGGCGCACGCCGCCCAGTCAAAGCCGGCGGATTCAGATGACTGAACAAATCGCTTCACCCACCATTTCCGCACGTAGCTTATCCCGCTATTTCGGCAATCGCGTCGCCGTGCGCGAAATCAACCTGGAACTTAAGCATGGTGAAATTTTGGGACTTCTCGGCCCCAACGGTGCGGGTAAAACCACCATCATGCGCATGCTCACCGGCAATCTTGCTCCGAGCGCCGGTTGCGTCGAGATCTGCGGAATAGATTTGCTGGACAAACCTCGCGATGCCAAGGCATGCATCGGTTATCTACCCGAGATACCCCCACTCTACCGGGAGCTAACAGTAAACGAATACTTGCAATTCGCCGCCAGGTTGCATCGCCTCAGCAACGCAGAAATCCAGTTTGCGCTGGATAGAGTTATACACCGCTGCGGGCTGGATGACGCAGGTAAACGTCTGATTGGTTCGCTGTCAAAAGGCTATCAGCAGCGTGTGGGAATTGCCCAGGCCATTATCCACGATCCGGGTGTGATCATACTTGATGAACCGACAGTCGGACTCGACCCTAACCAGATACGGGAAATTCGTACTCTTATCCGTGAGCTGGGTACTGAGCGGAGCGTCATTCTCTCGACTCACCTTCTGCCTGAAGTCGAAAGCATATGCGATCGGGTACAGATCATGCATAAGGGAAGCACGGTATTGAGTGACTCCCTCAACAACCTGAAACAGAAGGGAATCAGCCTGGAAGAAACATTCATGCAATTCACCATGGATACGGAAAATCCCAAAAGTTCTTCATCGCCATGATTCTGGTTATTGCCCGGAAAGAGTTAAAAATCCTGTTTGGCTCACCGCTAGCCTGGATATTACTTGCATTGGTGCAGCTCGTGCTGGCCTGGATTTTCCTGGCGCATCTCGATACTTTTCTGCAGATTCAGCCGCAACTTGTGAGAATCGCCAATCCACCGGGCGCGACGGAAACGATTATTGCGCCGGTATTCGCTATGGCCGCGATAGTGCTGCTGATGATCACCCCTCTTTTAACCGCGCGCCTCATCGCCGAGGAGCGCCGCAACCACACCATGACCTTTCTTATTTCAGCACCTATTTCGATGATCGACATCGTTCTGGGAAAATTCCTCGGCCTGATGGTGTTCTTTTCTATAATGATCATGCTGGTCGTAATGCTGTCGATGTCTCTACTGGCAGGCGGCCCGTTGGATTTCGGCTTGCTGCTGAGCAATGTCGCCGGCTTGTTCCTGATAGCCGCTTGTTTCGCCTCTCTCGGACTTTATTTCTCCTGCCTTAGCGCCCATCCGGCGATTGCGGCTGCCGGCGCCCTGGGCGCACTGCTGATATTGTGGGTGCTGGACATCGCGGCGGGGGACGATAAGGATAGTGTCACACGTGATCTCTCTCTGCTCGCACATTATGAAAATTTCAATCGCGGCATGATCGATACTTTTGATCTAGCGTACTTCTCGCTGTTCGTCCTAGTCTTTCTGGTGCTATCTATCCGCCGGCTGGATAAGGAACGGCTGCGTGGTTAACCGTGGCGTCATGTGATAATGACTATGGTCACTCACCAACGGCGACTGTACTGGTTGATGCAAAACAGCGTATTTTTGGTGCTGCTGATATCGTTGGCCGGGTTGCTAGGTTACCTTGCGCGTGAAACCCGCATTCAGTGGGATATCAGCCAAAATGGGCGCAACAGCCTAAGCCAAGCAAGCGTCGAGGTATTAAAAAAAATCAACGGCCCGCTTGGCGTCACTGTCTACGCCACGGCTCAAGACGCGCAATCGGGGGATATTCGTAAAATCATCCGTGAATTCCTCTCGCGTTATCAGCGTATCAAACCTGACCTTGTCGTTACATTCATCGACCCCGCAACGCAGCCGAAGCTCACGCAGGACGCGGGTGTCCAGGAAAACGGGGAAATGGTGGTAACGTTCAATGGCAAAAGTGAACGCCTCATCACGGTCAACGAACAGGCGCTCACCAATCTGCTGATGCGGCTGGCGCGTTCCAGGGAAAAACCGGTGATAATGCTTGGCGGACACGGCGAGCGCAAACTGGACGGGTTTGCGAGCCATGACCTGGGGGAATTCGGCAAACAATTAATGACGAAGGGGCTCAAAACCGGGACACTCAATCTTTCTACCGCTCCCGATGTACCGGCCAACGCGGGCGTACTCGTAATTGCCTCGCCACAAGTTGACCTGCAGGAAGGTGAAGTGGACAAGCTGCTTGCATATATCGGCCGCGGCGGCAATTTGTTGTGGCTAATAGATGAGGGACCCTTGCATGGCCTGCAACCGCTTGCCGAGAAACTGGATTTGACGCTCACACCAGGCGTGGTGGTTGATCCTCAGGCTCAGCAGCTAAAATTGCCCATCACTGTCGCGTTGGGCGCGAATTATGGGCAGCATCCAGTCACTCGCAACTTCGACTATATTACGATGTTTCCTTTTGCTCGTCAGATAATCGTCAACGAAAATGACAATTGGCATAGCGTTTCACTGGTGGAGGCGGCTGACCATGGATGGGTGGAAACAGGCAAGCTGGATTCCGGCATCGCCTTTGACAAACTGTATGACGTATCCGGTCCTGTAAGCATCGCCGCCGCCCTGAACCGTATCGTGCATGACCGCGAACAGCGTATCGCCATTATCGGCAGCGGGAATTTTCTTGCGAACACGTATCTTGGCAACGGCAACAATCTGGATTTTGGCATTAATCTCGTCAACTGGCTCACCGGCGACGAGAATCTCATTACTATTCAACCCCGGGCCACACTCGACAGCAACCTGGTGTTAAATGAATCAACGCTTTTCATGATTGCTGGCGGTTTTCTCATCGTTTTGCCGCTGGTTTTCCTGGCAAGCGGATTGATCACATGGTGGCGGCGCGGAAGGAGATGAACCCCGAACCTTGCAGAGGTATTCTAATTGCCTGAACTACCCGAAGTCGAAGTTATCCGCCGTGGCATCGTCTCCCATCTCGAGGGGCATCGTCTTACCGGTGCGACGCTGCGAAATCCGAATCTGCGCTGGCCGGTACCTCACGATCTCGGACACAAAATTTGCGGGTTGAAAATCAATACGGTGACGCGGCGAGGCAAATACCTCCTGCTTGACTGCGGTACCGGCACGCTGATCCTGCATCTCGGCATGTCGGGTAGCCTGAGATTGCTGTCGGCCGCCACGCCGCCACAGAAGCACGATCATATCGATCTGATACTGGATACCGGCATGATTCTGCGTTTCAGAGATCCGCGCCGTTTTGGTGCGGTGTTGTGGGAAACAGGCGATGTTGTCCATCACGCATTGCTGGCTCGACTTGGGCCTGAGCCGCTTACCGCAACATTCAATGGAAATTTACTCTATGCGAAAACCCGAGGCCGCAGTGCCAGTATCAAGGAAGTATTGATGAACAGCCGGATTGTCGTCGGCGTCGGCAATATTTACGCCAGCGAAGCGCTCTTTAGCGCGGGTATAAGCCCCATGACTCCCGCAGGGCAGATCGGCGTGCGCAGGTACGAGAAATTAGCACAGGCAATAAAGGAAACGCTTAATCTCTCGATCGAAGCGGGCGGCAGCAGTTTGCGCGACTTCGTCAACAGCAACGGCAATCCCGGCTATTTTCAGCAGCAATATTGGGTATATCAACGAAATGGGCAACCGTGCCGGAAGTGCGATACGATCATCATGCAAATCAGACAGGGACAGCGTTCCAGTTTTTATTGTCCGCGTTGTCAAAAATAAGCAAGGAGCAGGTGCACAGCGAAGCCGAAACTCCAATTCGCGATATTATCGCGTTTACGAGATTCACAATCATCCTAAACATTGGTGGTTAACGGCTCGTTTATAGATCAGTGTTATGATTAATAACAATATTTCTTCTTGATTCTCACCTTCGGGCAAGAGTCACTACTACCGGATTTAGGATCATAGGAGCGACATGAATATTACATTTATCGGCGGCGGCAATATGTCTTTCGCCTTGATCGGCGGACTATTGCAGCAGGGTTATTCGCCTGGGCAAATATGTGTAGTCGAAATCAATGCCGAAAGGCGTGAAAAAATAAAGCACGAATTTGAAGTTGAAACCGTGACGGAACTCGCCGAAGGCTTATCCGATAGCGACATCATTGTGCTGGCCGTAAAGCCGCAACAGCTTTCAGCCGTGGCGCGGGAGCTTGCGGCATTGCTCAACAATCATTTGATTATATCTATCGCGGCCGGTATACGCGCAACGGATATAAGCCGCTGGATGGAAGGTTATGCACGTGTGGTACGGGCCATGCCCAACACACCCGCGTTGATTCGCGCAGCCGTCACGGGACTATATGCCCTGGCTGGCGTTAGTGCGGAGGATAAGCGCAACGCAGAGGCCATACTTGCGGCGGTGGGTTCCGTGCTATGGTGCGATCGCGAAGAACTGCTGGATGCGGTTACGGCCATATCGGGCAGCGGTCCGGCTTACGTATTTTATTTCATCGAGGCCATGCAGAAGGCAGCACAGGAACTGGGATTGGATGCAAGCCAGGCACGGCAATTAAGCCTGGAAACCTTTATCGGCGCTGCCCGGCTTGCAATTCAAAGTAATGAAAACGTCGCCACGCTACGTGCCCGCGTAACTTCCCAAGGCGGCACCACGGAGCGTGCGATCCAAGCCCTCGAGAATGACAACGTCAAGCATGCGGTCGTACATGCGATCCATATGGCGAATCAGCGCTCGCATGAATTGGGCGACGAGTTTGGCCGGACTTAAAATTTACCGCATGGGCCACTGTTTTCCAGGACGTATATGCTCAACCAGATACTGATATTTCTGCTGGATACTCTGCTGGGTTTGTTTTCTCTGGCGCTGCTGCTACGCTTCTATATGCAACTGCTACGCGCGCCCTACCGTAACCCACTCTCACAATTTCTCGTGGCACTCACCGATTTTATCGTACGGCCCGCACGCCGGATAATTCCCGGATACAGCGGAATAGATCTTTCCACGCTATTACTGGCGTGGCTTGCGCAATGCATGCTGCTGACCGGCATGCTTATGCTTCAAGGGTACGAATTCAGATCGAATATCGGTATCGCGATCACGGGGCTGGCGCTGCTGGGGTTGATGGAAATCATCAAAATGACGCTCTATATCATCTTGGTGGCAGTAATCATGCAGGCAGTGCTCTCTTGGTTCAACCCTCATACTCCGCTGGCCCCGACGCTCGACAGCTTCACACGGCCATTCCTGGGAATTATCCGCCGGCGTATTCCGCCGATCGGCAATGTCGACTTGTCGCCCTTGTTTGTGCTGGTGATCATTCAATTATTGCTGTTCGTTGTGGCGGGAACAGCAAAGGAAATCTCTCTTCTGTTCTAATGCTTAGTGATTGATTGATACGTCACGGGAGATTCATGTGCCGCCGCCTATGATGCCCGATCAGACTTGGTACCGCAGCGATGATGGAGGCCAGCGGCTTGTCCTTACGCTTCACATACAACCTGGCGCAAAACGCACCGAGGCCGTTGGGCTGCATGGCGACGCACTGAAAGTCAGACTGGCCGCGCCACCCGTGGAGGGGGCAGCCAACACCGCACTGCTGGAGTTTCTCGCTGCGACTTTTGATGTACCGCTACGTCAGGTGACGCTTAAACACGGAATCAAATCCCGGCGCAAGGTGGTTGAAATCCGGCGAACAGTGCTGGGGCCGGACGTATTATGTAAAGCACCCGATTTCGACACGGACTAAGGTCTGTTTCATTTCTTCGGCGAGAGCCGCGCGGTCCATCACTGAAGTTTCATTAGCCGTATAGATAAAGAACCATGTCTCGTCTGATTCTCTTCAATAAGCCCTACGGAGTCATTTGCCAGTTCACGCCTGAGGCGGGGCACAAATCTCTTAAGGACTTTATACCATTGCCGGGTTTTTATCCCGCCGGGCGACTCGATGTCGATAGCGAAGGCCTGGTGCTTCTCACCGATGATGGCAAATTGCAAAACAGAATCAGCAGTCCCGAGCACAAGCTATCGAAAACTTACTGGGTGCAGGTAGAGGGTATCCCCGGGGAAGTTGCACTGGACACGCTACGCCGGGGTGTGGTGTTGGGGTATTTCAAGACAATGCCCGCGCAAGCACGCCTGATGGATGATCCGGCAAATCTCTGGCCGCGCATACCGCCTATTCGCTTCCGGAAAAATATTCCTGCTTCATGGATTGAATTGACGCTCACGGAAGGCAAAAACCGCCAGGTGAGGCGCATGACGGCGGCTGTATCTTTCCCTACGCTGCGATTGATCCGCCATGCTATCGGCGCATATTCCCTGCATGGCCTTGCGCCGGGAGAATGGCGCTTCTCAAAATACGCAGGCCCCCAATAAAACAATCCCGTTGATTGCAGCATTCAGCAGCGCCACAGCGGGCCCGGCAGTTGCGTGCTTAATCCCTTCACTTTCCCACAACGAAACATCCTCAGCACCTCTTGAGACTTTCGAGGATACGGCTTATTTGGCAATGGTAATGCTCGGCACACCGGTACGGGGCAAATCGGTTACAGTCATTTGAAACAGAAGGTACACCATCTGGAAGGCACTCCGGTTCCAACGGGCAAGAGGTCCCTTTGTATTCACCGCATAGTACCGGTTATATGAACGAATCGATAAATCCTCTTCCGGAAGGACCGAGTCCGATACGACGAGTTCCATTGTGGTGATGGGATTTTCATCATCCTTGATGGGTGGAGTTCTTGGGTCCTTCTCAACATGATGCTCCGGCTCGTCGCCAATAGAGCGGCCCAGAAAACTGATAACTGCATGGAAACTTCGAAGCCGGAAAACTCCCCTCATAGGCCAGTCTCCACCCAAATGATTAGGACGGATGTCAAAGGCAACATCGTTGGCGTTCCAGACCCCCGCCTCGTCGTTCAGCTGCGCGCGTTCCTCCGGGGATAGCGTTTCGGGATCGTAGTTGGTGATGAGAATCGGTCCCGGGACGTGTTTACGAAGCGTATAGGTATTGTCCTGCTTGTTATACTGCACAAAAAACTCTTTCTCCAGAGCCTGGAAGCCTTCTGCTGAAACTGAACCGGCGGGAATGATCCAGGTGCGTTCCAGATTTAACGGTTCGGCATGAAGCTGGTTCTGGTCTTGAATGGCTGAAAGATGAAGTACCACGCGACGGAACATTTCATAACCCGATGCATCGGAGGGTCTATTGCGATATGACATCTGTTTTGCGGGGCCCTGAATGCGTACCTCCTGCGCCATCAGCCTCAGCAACAGATCAATATCGAAGCGCTGGCGGAGCAACAGAGTGAACTTACCTTGCTGAAACGGTGTAAGGAGCCGCTTTGTGAACTCCTCCCCTTCAACCGGAACAATGCTGATAGTGGGATTTTCAGCAACGCTGCCGCCGAATATCGGCATCAGAACTTGCCCGGCAAGCCCCCCCAGTGCGGGGGTAGCCCCTGCGCTGAAACGAAAATCAAAAGTGGCAGCAACGTTCGAAACGCCAGTAAAATGAATCGGTTGATGATGATGTGCGCGGGCGATATTCATCAGCAGTTGTTTGGACGCAGCATTAGTAATGGCTTCATCATAGGCCCCCACGGCGCGGTGTAGAGCAATAGGCGATACACAGCCGGAGAGCGCGAGAAAGGACGCAAGACATACCAGCGTGCCTAATACGGATCGAAGCTGAAGGGCTTTCATGTGCCTATTTTCATCGGAGTATTGGTCAAAAACGTTTTGGGCAGTTCTTCGAACTCAAAACGTTCACTGGCCCCAGGTGAGCAATACGGGTTTCGGCTTCATCGAAACTGATCAGGAATGAGCTTCGGATTGCCACCGCCATAATGACAGTCCAAGTGGCTAACTCAGGGCTTTAGGCCGACGTAGCGTAATGATTCATGAGCCAATAGCGCGGATATTGTACTTTGGCCGTTACGGAGTGTCTATCGCCCCGGCATGAAGAATTATGATGACGAGTTATTCAATGGGCCTGCCAGAACCCCTACCAAAGTTCGAGAGTCACGATACGAACACCCATTGAAAACCACTGTCGTGAATGACCTTCGTCGAGCCGACAGTCCCATCCAGTTAAACTGGAACTGAAGATATAGAGCTGAAACCTGCTGAACGCTACTTGAGACCCGCCATAACCTCACCCCCGGGTCCTTGGGTCACTACGGTAAATCTCCCCCCAAAGAAATTAAGCTGTCCCATGATCTTTGCCTGATAGCCGGAGTCGCAGGTATAAACCCTGAAATCCGCTGAAAATGTTGCCGGCATTAAAGAACAGGAACTCCAACGCCGCTTTTTCGGTCTATTGCCGCATGAGGTTAGCAACTAGGATGCGCTGATCGCATCTGACATTTTGGGTTAAATTGGGCGGCTGGACATGTTCTTTGCTATATTGACATGGAGGCAATCATGATGACAAGAGCAACGCTCGAAAGACTGTGATTCGGGATTTCTATATAACGGAGGATCAAATGAAAAAGATATTGATCGCATCTGCGTTAACCTTGGGCTTGATCTCGACCAGCGCCCTTACTCAGGATTACGACAACAAAGAGAGAGCTGCATCCGTCGGCAGCCCGGGCGACCCGGCCAACGTGTCGCGTACCATTGAAATAACAATGGTCGAAAACCGTTTCAAGCCTTCTGAAATAAAGGTGAAGCAGGGGGAAACGGTAAAGTTTGTACTCCAGAACGCTGGCAAGAAAAAGCATGAGATAATGATAGGTACCCCGGAGGAAATTGATCAGCATGGCAAGATGATGAAAAAATTCCCCGGCAAGGAACATCCCGATGAACCGAATATGATCTCGGTCAACCCGGGCAAGACTGGAGAATTGGTGTGGCATTTCACTGAAGCGGGCGTGGTCGACTTCGCCTGCCCGTTGCCAGGCCACTTCAAAGGCATGAACTTCAAAGGTATGAAAGGAATAATCGAAGTGGAGACCAAATGAACAAACTGACTCACAAATTTTTAGCTGGATCTATTCTGGCCGGGGCCTTATGGGGTGTCGCTATGGGCGCCGGTGCGACAACGGTCGACGTCTACAAGAGCCCAACCTGTAAATGCTGCGCAAAATGGGTCGACCATATGCGCGCAAATGGCTTTACCGTCAACACCCACGATGTGGGCAACAAGGAAGTACGCGAGCGTGCGGGAATCTCCACCACGCTTGGTTCATGCCATACCGCCCTGGTTGACGGTTACGCGATTGAAGGTCACGTGCCTGCCCAGGATATCAAGCGGTTTCTCAAAGAACGTCCCCGCGCTATCGGCTTGACCGCTCCGGGAATGCCCCACGGCTCTCCCGGTATGGAAGGCGCGCGCAGCGATCCTTACGATGTCCTTCTAATCAACAAGCAAGGCGATACTACCGTGTACAGCCGCCATCTTCCCTCTGATTCAAAAGAATCCCTGATGAGACTGAAGTGAGGGGCATGAAATCTCCTCTTACTGTCACTGTCCCTGGGAACCAGAAAAGAAAATCTTTAACCGCCGCATTCGTGCGGATGAATACAAAAGGTATCATGAACCTGCATTACTTCTTTCTGGCAAGCGTAGCTGTCTTTGTCGCCGGTTGCGGTGAATCGAAGCCTCCTGCCGCTGCGCCGGCACCACCCGTTGTTGCGCCCGCGCCTACCGCTGCCGCGCCGGCCGCGCCCTCTATCGACTCAGCCCCTTCCGTTGCCAAACCGGCACCCTCTGCCCCGCCGGCGGCGGAACCAAAAAACCTAGCGGCGCGTAAGCTGGATCCAGAGAAAATCAAGCGGGGCGAAGCGGTTTATCGCGCAAATTGTGCCAATTGTCATGGACCCAATGGGGAAGCCACGCCAGGCTGGCGCACTCCCGGCGCTGACGGCAGGTACCCGCCGCCGCCACTGGACGGCAGCGCCCACGCCTGGCATCACTCAACCGAGACACTGGAAAGAATGATCCGGGTAGGCAGTCCGGCTGATATCGGAGGCATGCCAGCGTGGGATGGCAAGTTGACAAACCAGCAAATCGATGACGTGATTGTCTGGATCAAATCACTATGGCCAGATGAAGTTTACGATATCTGGTATAAGGAAATAGAGAATAAGCCGGAACCGAAGAAAAATTGAGCGCCTACTATAGTTTCCTGTAGATTTCGCCAGGTGAAACAGCGGCTCATTCTGAACTGCTGGGACTCCAGAAGGCTTGGCTGATGTAAGCTTCGAGCGCCAGCCGCGCGATAAGACGGTCAAGTTCCTCACCGTCGACCGAGGCAGCCAGCAGTACGGCCTCGATCTCCACTTCGTTCGCCCCGAAGGGATGCACTACAAGATCGCTTGTCGGGTAGTTGGCCTCTTCAAGGCTCTGCTCCAACAATGCGAGCGCATCCTTCTGATACTCACGTTTGGCAATCACATAGACTGTGTTGGTCATCTCCACGCCTGGCGTGTAGTTGGGCTGGCGGTTGATGCGATTCACCACCGGCCGCAAAAGTGTGTTGGCCGTGAGCACGAAGATCGTGCCGAGTAGCGCTTCCAGGATCAGATCGGCCCCGGCCGCGGCCCCCACCGCCGCCGAACCTCACAGTGTAACAGCGGTGTTGATTCCCCGGACATTACCTTCCTCGCGCATGATCACCCCGGCACCGAGGAAGCCAATGCCGGAGACTACGTAGGCGATAACATGAACAGCCCCCTTCGTGACCCTGCAGACGATTCGCCATGTCCACAAATAACGCTGCACCGACGGCTACTAGCACGTTGGTTCTGAGCCCTGCCGTGCGTTGCCGGAATTGACGCTCCAGGCCGATGAGCCCTCCCATGATAAATGCGGTGGCGAGACTCAACGAGGTGTCGGCCAGAGAGAGCAAGTTGATATTTTCGATTGCTTCCATAATGTACCTCGCTGCCCGCCGTAATGGCGGGAGAATCGAGTGCTTGGCCTCAAGTTATCGGGAACCGGACTAAAGATAGGCGTCGGCATGGGCAAACATAACATGCGGGCTCCATCTTAAGACAATACGCTATCGCAAAGCCAAACGCACTTGTCTTTCTGCTCTGTGGTTTTATATCCCGGAAAACATCAAGAATTCCCTTGCGGAATCGGGCTGGAAACTAAAACTCGGCATGGACTCTCATCCCGAAAACATTTATGGGGCCACGATCAGCGTTGAAGCCCGGGTTGGTAATATGCTGATAATCGGCCGTCACCCATAGCGAGCTCAGTAGACTGAGGCTATAAAAAATATCCACGACGTTTTCAGGACCCCTTTTAATCCGGCCGTCGCCGACGAATCCATCAATACCGCCCATACCCAGATACCTGGCATGCTCGTCCGAAATCCAGCCTGCGGCAAATCCGATTCCAAGCGAATCCCTTTTACGCCCCCACCGGGAACCGCGGGCCAGAGCACCTAAGGAGATTGATCTGTCAGTTGACGTATAGGTATACACTTCGGTTTTGCCGTCGCTGTACATTCCCCGGAAGAACAATCCGATATCGCCCAACACCTGCTGCTCGAGATTGATCCCTATGCCCATTTTCTCGTTGGGTCTACGTGCCCAGCATAAATCTGGGGCTCCCGCGTTTGCGGATCCATAATTGAAACTCGTGCAGGTTGTGGCATTTCTATTAGGGTCGGATTGGAAGGCGGCAATGGCATCACTGAATTTACCCATGTTTTCATGATTCCTGTAAGCCAGCACCCTTACGGCGCCAGGCTGGCCATTCAACAGATGCTTATGCTCAAACTCAACTTGCTGTCCATAATAGGTAAATATTCTCGTGTCGATGGCAAGTTGGTTGGGATCGATGGGAACGGCTGCATGACCGAAGCGCACCGCCCAATTGTCATGAATGTATTCGCCTACAGCACCCCAGGTATATCCCTTCGCATCTGCGGCAAAATCGAAGGCAGCATACGTCATGAAGCCCATGTTAAAAAATTGCCGGCGCAAATCGCCGGAGTACGAATTCTTGTCGAAGAAATCGAGGACACTGAATTTGCCAACCCTGACAACGAGGCGCCTGCTGTCCACGGTTGTGCCAAGTTGCATTGGATCGGAGTCAAGTTGTATGCGGTCTCCACCAAACCCCCAAGTCTGCTTGAAAAATAATCTGGATGTAAAATAGACAGGAACTTCAGAGCCGCCCTTTTGCAGCTCGAAGTTATGTATCGCTCCCCCCAGACCCTTCAAATCGGATAAAGGCCGCGTGGAAATCATGTCCGGCGCATAATAAATTTCACCACCGTTCCAGGTCTTGAATCCCAGATACAGCGTAGCGGTTCCGCTAAAGCTTCTTTCGCTTTCCGGCAACAGAGAGTTGGGGCTTCCATTCAGATTGGTATACAAGGCCGGGAATGCGCCTTTCCAACTGGAAATATAGGTGAACTGGCCATAGGCGTTCCAACGTTCGTCCTTCAGATCATGCCACCCCTTTTTTGCCAACAAATTCATGAAATCGAATGCATCTGTAGCGCGTGGATCCGGCTCGGTCTGTGCCTGAACCGACACTACGGTAAGCAACATGGAACAAAGAAAAAGTATCCTTACAAGCGCCATTGCTCTGATATTTTCTGAACCCCGGCGTTTTGTCCCAAGCAATTTGGAATTTGACCGGCAATTGGCGTGGACAATTTTTTGAAAGGATGCCACTGGCTTATCACTCCAGACGGGGAGTTTTGAATTTTAATCATTCTGCTCGATGTAGCTATCAAACGGCATCAGTGGTGGAGCCCGAATGCGCAGACTGATTGAGATTTATTAAAACCATTCGTAGGTATATGCTTGGATAGCCCGGCACAGTGACGGTGGCGAATACGCATCACTTCCGCGCAGGCAATACCCACATGGCATCAGACCGAAATCATGCAGAAGCCTCGCGTACTAAACCGAAGATTCAACAATCAATAGGTATATTTTTGGGGTAACCAGAATGTTAACGACAGGGGCCACTAACATTGAGATACCACCATCCGCCTACGGCAAGATGATGGCAAGGGAATCTTGCGTGATCTTACCGCGACAGGGCCAAAACATTATTTTGGTAACTACAACTACCAGAACTAGTGCCCACAAGTGGACTCCATAAAATAAGTATGGGCGCACCATACTTAAAAAATACACGAGTAAAGTTAAATTTTTATTACTATTAAGCGGAATTAAGCGGAAATCTGCTTCCGGCTTCTATCCGGCGGTCGGCTGATCCACTCGTAGAGCAGCCGCTGTACCAGAAGTTGCACCGGCAACATGGGCAGAAAGGTACTCGTCCCCAAAACCGAGAAGATGTTGCTAAAGTTGAATGGAGTGGAATCCACCCAGGTGGGATCTGCGATTCCATAAGCATATTATCCCACGGGCGATAATTAGCTTAATAAGAAAGACTGCGATATCGGCTTAAAGCGGGTAAGTGCCCCAAGGGTTGGGATATCAAGCCAATCAATTGGCTATCTACTGCTAAATAGCCATCACTGACTTTGTCCCATTAATTCCGTTCCGGATCGCGGGCATCACAATGAAAACTTAGGCCGGCTCTACCTTCGGCGCTGCTTTCTTTACCGCGGCACGGGCGGGAAGCTTCTCGCGAATGCGCGCCGATTTACCGGAACGATCCCGCAGATAATAAAGCTTGGCGCGGCGGACATCGCCACGACGTTTGATCTCTACGCTGGCAATGAGCGGTGAATAGGTCTGAAAAGTCCGTTCCACGCCCTCGCCGCTGGACACCTTACGCACGGTAAAGGCCGAATTGAGACCACGATTACGCTTGGCGATAACAACGCCTTCATAAGCTTGTACGCGTTTACGGTCGCCTTCAACCACTTTGACGTTAACGATGACGGTATCGCCCGGGGCGAAATCCGGAATTGTTTTGCTCAGACGGCTGATTTCTTCGTTTTCAAGTTGTTCGATCAGATTCATTTGCTACTCCTTACTTTTATTTCGCTTGGTTTCTATTGCTTCAATTCGATTCATAAGCGTGCTTGAACGCTTCGAGCAACTCCCTTTCTTCTCCGGTCAGGCCACGTTCGATTTTCAACGCCAGTAAATCCGGCCTCCTCAGCCATGTCCTGCCCAGCGATTGCTGCAGACGCCAGCGCCTGATTCTGGCGTGATTGCCGGACATGAGAACTTCCGGCACGGGCTCACCCTCATAGACTTCCGGTCGTGTATATTGGGGAAAATCAAGCAGCCCGCTCACAAACGAATCCTGGCTGGCTGAATCCGCATCTCCCAACACCCCTGGCATCTGCCGCACCATACTATCTATCAACACCATTGCCGCCAGCTCTCCGCCCGAGAGCACATAATCGCCGATGGAAATTTCGTCATCCACCATACGCCCAATCAAGCGCTCATCCACACCTTCATAACGACCGGCAAGCAGCACCAATGATGGCAGTTCACACAGTTTCATTACCAGATCATGGTCTAGCAAGCGTCCCTGTGGGGAAAGATAGATTACTTTTGCCCCATCAACGCCATTGCCCGTCTGCCGGATCCTGGCTGCGTTGACGGCTTTTTCCAGCGGCTGCGCCAGCATCAACATTCCAGGGCCGCCGCCATAAGGACGATCATCCACCGTACGATGATTATCCTCAGTAAAATCGCGCGGATTCCAGGTATGCAACCGGTAAATCCCGTTTTCCTTCGCCCGGCCGGTTATCCCGTATCGGGTGATGGCGTCGAACATTTCGGGGAACAGCGTAATGACGTCGAACTCAAAAGTCACGACTAGTAGTCCATACCCCAGTCCACCGTTATCCGATAAGCCTTTAAGTCCACCTTAACGATCACCTGACTGACAAAGGGGATCAAGCGTTCCCTTTCTCCTTCTATCGGGCTTTGTACTTGAAGCACATCGTTGGCGCCGGTTTCCAATAATCCGGTTACTTTCCCCAATTCTTCATTCCGCAGATTGATGACGTCAAGGCCGATCAGATCCGACCAGTAGTAGCCATCTTTACCACTTTTTGACAAATCCGGTAACTGGCTGCGAGGCACCGCAATCTGCATACCTTTCAACCGCATTGCCGCAGTACGATCGGCATATGGTTCAAGTGCGGCCGTCAATAAGCTCCCGTGAACTTCGCAGCCGGTAACTTTTACCTCACGCCATTCCCCATTGCCTCTGCCCAGCCACCAGATGGGGTAGTCAAGCAATCCATCCACAGATTCAGTATAGGGAAAAACCTTGATCCAGCCTAATACACCAAAGGGGCCGGCAACGCGCCCCATCACTACCATTGGCTCGATTTCTATGCCCGAATTAACTGCTTCCCGCGGCTTTTTGTTTTGCACCAAACTGTCTGATCAGTCTTGTGACGGTGTCGGATAACCGTGCGCCTTGTGACTGCCAATGAGTGACGCGATCCAATTGAACACGCAATGTTTCTTCGCTTTCAACCCCCCTGGGGTTATAAAAACCAATGCGCTCAATGAATTTGCCATCACGGGCATCGCGGGAATCCGCTACTACCATATTGAAAAACGGGCGTTTCTTGGCACCGCTGCGCGCCAATCGAATAATGACCATATATATGCCTGTATGGGTCCGAAACCGAAAAGGGTGTGATTTTACGGTAATTTTTACCCTGTTAGCAAGTTATATCATGTTGCTGGCAGTATAAAAAACTGCCGCCGGAAGAAGGCACGCTCCACGGAAGATTTGTCGCGCGATTTCCGGCAGCCTGCTGGACTTGAAGAATCGCAGGCGGAAAAAACTGGACGAGACAGATTTGACGATCTCAAGGGCCAACAGTTGCTTCATATGGATCGGCCAGTCACTTTTGCAACCGGTTTCCTCCAAGTCCGGCAAGCTGTTAGTGTGCCTGTTCCCAATTCGGCCCCACGCCCACCTCCACCAACAGTGGCACATCGAGTTTCGCTGCGCCACCCATCAGCAGCGGCAACTCAGCTTTTATCGTTTCGATTTCATCATCCGGTACTTCCAGTACCAACTCGTCATGGACCTGCATGATAAGCTTGCTACGCAAATTCACCCTCGCTAACCAGCCATGCACCGCGATCATGGCGAGCTTGATGATATCGGCGGCGGTGCCTTGCATGGGCGCGTTGATTGCAGCGCGTTCCGCACCCTGCCTGCGATTGCCATTGGAACTATTGATCTCCGGCAACCATAGTCTGCGTCCGAATACGGTTTCGACATAGCCGGTTTTTCTGGCGTTTTCCCGGGTGCGTTGCATGTAATTCGCGACTCCCGGATAGCGGGTGAAGTACCGCTCCATGTACGCACGGGCAGCAGAGCGTTCAATACCGAGCTGCGAGGCGAGACCAAATTCAGACATGCCGTAAATCAGCCCGAAGTTGATGATTTTGGCGTAGCGGCGCTGCTCATTGTTTACCGCCTCCAGTGCGGCGCCAAACACCTCCGCTGCAGTGGCGCGATGGATGTCCTCGCCTGCGGCGAATGCTTTGAGTAATCCCGCGTCCTGTGATATGTGCGCCATGATGCGTAGCTCGATCTGCGAATAGTCGGCGGAGATAATGTGATGCCCCGGCGATGCGATAAACGCTTCGCGGATACGGCGCCCTTCGGCAGTGCGCACCGGGATGTTTTGCAGGTTGGGCTCGTTGCTGGCGAGCCGCCCGGTCACTGCTACCGCCTGCGCGTAATTGGTGTGCACGCGTCCGGTGGCGGCATCTACCATGCGCGGCAGCTTGTCCGTGTAAGTCGACTTGAGCTTGGCAAGCCCCCGGTAATCGAGCAGGATTTTTGCCAAGGGATAATCCCGCGCAAGTTGTTGCAGCACGTCTTCATCGGTGGACGGTGTGCCGCCCGGTGTTTTCTTGATAACCGGGAGCTTGAGCTGATTGAACAGTATCTCCTGAATTTGCCTGGGTGAATTCAGATTGAATGGTTGCCCGGCGATTGCGTGTGCCTGGTTTTCCAGCGCCAGCATTTTCTCCCCCAGTTCACGGCTTTGGATTTCCAGCAACTTCAAGTCCAGCAATACACCGTTACGCTCCATTTCAAATAGTATATTCAATACAGGCATTTCAAGTGCGCGATAGATATAATCGAGCTTTACCTCCTTCGCTATTTCGGGATAGAGGTGTTGATGCAGTTGCAGCGTGATATCGGCATCCTCTGCCGCATATTGCGCCGCGCGTTCGATATCCACCTGATCAAAACTTATACGCCCCGCCCCCTTGCCGGTGATTTCGTCATAGGCAATGGTCTTGGCTCCAAGGTGCCTCAGCGCAAGATTATCCATGTCATGCGGACGGTGCGACTCCAGTACGTAGGATTGCAATAGCGTATCGTGGGCAATACCGTTCAAGGTAATGCCATGGTTGGCAAAAATGTGTTTATCATACTTGAGATTCTGGCCTGCTTTGGCTTTGCCCGCATCTTCCAGCCAGGGTTTGAGTTTATCGATCACGCGATCGACCGGCAGTTGCTGGGGAGCGCCTGCATACCGGTGCGTCAGCGGCAGGTAAGCCGCCTGATGAGGTTCAACGGAAAACGAAATTCCGACGAGTTGCGCCTGCATCGGATCCAGCCCGGTGGTTTCCGTATCCAACGAAACCAAAGGAGCGGCATGGATGCGTGCGATCCATTCATCCAGTTGGCCTTGCGTGAGAATAGTCTGGTAGTCCGCCGCCGGCATCGTATCCGCATCCGCTTTCTGAGATATGATGGCTGAGGACGTATTGTCAATCGCCCCTGGACCGGTCTCCCGCAATTCCCGCAACCAGGTTTTAAAATCCAGCCGCTCATACAGCTCGGCCAGTTTTATGGTATTCCGCGGCTGCAGCCCAAGATCGTGTAGACCGACAGGTAACACCACGTCACACTTGATAGCCAGTAATTCGCGCGACCGGCTTAGCCAATCGAGCGCCGCGCGCAAATTTTCCCCCACCACCCCGCCAATCTCACTGGCATGAATAACAAGATTATCCAACGTGCCATATTGGGTGAGCCATTTCACCGCGGTTTTGGGACCGACCTTTTCCACGCCCGGAATGTTGTCCACCGTGTCGCCCACCAATGCCAGATAATCAAGCATGCGTGCGGGTGGCACGCCAAATTTGGCAAGCACCGCCGCTTCATCGAGCATCTCGTTGCTCATGGTATTGATCAGCGTCACTTGCGGATCCACCAGTTGCGCGATGTCCTTGTCACCGGTGGAAATAATGCAACGCATGTTTTCGCGCACGGCCTGTTTAACCAGTGTACCAATCACATCATCCGCCTCTACGCCTTCCACGATCAGCATGGGCCAACCCAGCGCGTTTATGCACTCATGCAGCGGCGCGATCTGCGCCGCCAGATCGTCAGGCATGGGAGGACGATGCGATTTATATTCCGCATAGAGGTCGTCGCGAAAAGTCTTGCCTTTTGCATCAAATACGCACGCGCTATAATGAGCCTGGTAATCCTTGTGCAAACGGCGCAGCATGTTGAGGACGCCATAGATCGCACCGGTCGGTTCATTATTGCGATTGCGCAAATCCGGCAGCGCGTGGAAAGCACGATACAGATAGGACGAACCATCAACCAGCAGCAATGTTTTCATTTAACTTCCAAAGGTTTCCAATGAGCACGCAAGACAAATTGGCGCGTACCATGACGAATGATTTCCGGGAAAAAACCTGGTCGGCGAGGGAATCGTGGCGCGTGTTCGGCATTATGGCAGAATTTGTGGAAGCTACGGAACGCTTGAATTCGATTCGGCCAGCAGTGAGTATTTTCGGCAGTGCACGTACGCTTCCTGATCATCCCAACTATATATTAACCGAACAGATCGCCCGGCAATTGTCCGATGCCGGCTTTTCGGTAATTTCGGGAGGCGGTCCAGGTATCATGGAAGCGGCTAATAAAGGCGCCTATTTTGGCACGTCGCCGAGTATCGGCCTGAATATTCAGCTTCCACACGAACAACATCGCAATATTTACCAGGACGTCAGCCAGACATTTCGTCATTTCTTTGCGCGCAAATACATGTTCGTGAAATTCGCCACCGCTTATGTCGTGTTACCGGGCGGATTCGGCACGCTGGACGAACTGATGGAAGCACTCACGCTGGTTCAAACCGGCAAGACCCGGAAAATGCCGATTATTCTGGTTTGCTCGGACTTCTGGCGCGGCATGCTCGACTGGTTGCAGCATACCCTCGTAACCGAGGGCATGATCGCGCCAGAGGATATGGATTTGATTCAGGTGATCGATGAACCCCGTGAGGTAGTCAAGGCAATCTTCCAGTATTATGAAACGAGCGGTTTCGAACCCTCCGCGGCGGAACGGGAAGTTCAACTCAATCTATAAAATCCGGGTTCTTTCAGATAGAATGGGTGCGTTGACCCTGCCAGGAGCAGTCATGCGTCTAATAATTCTGATTTTGTTATTGAGCGCCGCACTGCCAGCAGCGGCGCAATCCAAGCCCAGTAGGCCCAAAGACCTGCAGCCCATACCGGAAGTACCAGAACCACCAGAAATCGCCTTGCCATCGCCGGGCAGTGACCAGGATGATGCCGCGCTTGAACCACAGGTTACCATCACCAAACGCGGAGAGGATAAGATCGAAGAATACCGTATCAATGGACGTCTCTATATGATTAAAGTAACTCCCCGCATTGGTCTGCCGTATTATCTGATTGACAACCAGGGAGACGGGACGTTTTCCGCTGGCGGCTCTGGCGGCCTCGATCAGAATATCCGACCACCCATGTGGATATTACGCCAGTTTTAACCAGCTAATCCGTCGGGACGCGTGTGATGGCGAGGCGGGTTGCGAGACAGTTTGCCGGTTGAAAGAAAGTCCATAGCGGGTCTATGGACACCGGGCAAGCAGCGAGAATGGCCGCAAACCGACCACTGGCACTCGGGCACGCTCGCGGCGCCGCCTAATGGGATTATCCATGTTTAACTTGATTCCTGTGGTTGGACAGGATGAAGGTTTGCGGAGAATCTGTGCGGCTCATGGCGGCCAATTGACAAATGAATTGAAAAATGAGCAGTCGACCTCCGGATTTAGGTTAAAATATCCGTAAAGAATAAGAAGATCGCGCATCTTATCCATCTTCTCCTCCCCCTTCTTTTTCTCTCGCTCATGTCTGTCTTCACTACCGTTACTCAGCCTCAGCTTTCCGCATGGCTGAAAAACTATTCGCTGGGCACACTGATTGATCTGCAGGGCATCTCCTCCGGCATCGAAAATACGAATTATTTTGTTACCACCAGTCAAGGTAGGTATGTTCTCACCTTGTTTGAGAAACTAACCTCGTCCGAGCTGCCTTACTACCTGAATCTGATGGCATATTTGTCGCGCTGCGGCATCCCTTGTCCTTGTCCGGTCGCCAATCTCAACCAGAGACTTCTTGGTGAACTAAACGGTAAGCCGGCAAGCATCGTTACCTGTTTGCCCGGCAAATCACAGGAACATCCTACCCTCGCACATTGTGCCGAAGTGGGTGCGCTCCTGGCGAATATGCACTTGGCGGGCCTTGCCTATCCTGAAAAAATGGAAAACCCGCGGGGTCCCGAATGGTGTAAAGCCACGGCACCCTTCGTCATACCATTTCTTACCAGGGAGGAAAGAGCGATTCTCGAAGAAGAGTTGCATTTCCAGTCGTTGTATCGTTTCGAAGATCTGCCGCGTGGCGTGATCCATGCGGACTTGTTTCGCGACAACGTACTGTTCATCGACGACACGATAGGAGGGGTCATCGATTTCTATTTCGCCTGCAACGATGTGTTGCTGTACGATCTCGCCATTACGGCCAATGACTGGTGTCTGAATGAAAATGGCGAACTGGATGTAAACCGTGTGCTGTCGTTACTCGAAGCCTATCACCGCATCCGACCGCTCACCCCTGTCGAACACGGTGCCTGGCCAGTGCTGCTGCGAGCCGGGGCTTTGCGTTTCTGGTTGTCGCGGTTGCATGATTATCACTTGCCGCGCATGGGAGAACTTACCCATGCCAAGAATCCTGCTCACTTTATGCGCACCTTAAAAAACCATGCGGCTTTCCACACAAGGCTGGCACAAGTTTGGGTATGAGCTGTAACCGCACGCCAAGATTGGATAGCAGGCGCTACTCTATCGGAGATACAAAAAATGGAAGTCAGGCAAGTCGATGCAAAACAAGGGTGGCAATGGATTATGACGGGCTTCTTCATATTCCGTCAGATTCCGGTGATGTGGATATTACTGTGCACCACCTTGCTTCTCATCGCTGCCACGTTGTCGCTTATCCCAATGGCAGGGCAATTCATTTTTACGCTTCTTTCACCGGTATTTTTAGCGGGACTGATGATAGGATGCAGGGCGCTCGAACAAGGCGAAAAACTGGAGATCGCTCACTTGCTTGCAGGTTTCAGGAACACCTCTGGACCTCTGATCACGATAGGAGGAATTTATCTGGTAGGACAAGTATTAATCCTTGGCATATTCATGCTTGTCGGGGGTGACGTACTGATGGACCTGTTGATAGAAGGAAAGCGGGTCGACGAGAATGAATTGAAAAATGTCTCCGGCGATATGTTGTCCGCCTCGCTGGTCGGGCTATCGCTTTCCATCCCGCTGATGATGGCTACCTGGTTTGCGCCTCTGCTGGTGATATTCAATGGCATGCCCGCGGTGGATGCGATGCGGCTAAGCTTTTTTGCTTGCCTGAAAAACATTATAGCGTTCCAGATTTATGGCATTACGCTAGTGGCGCTGACGATACTCGCCTCGATACCCTATGGTCTGGGATTATTCGTATTGGTGCCGACCCTGTTTGCCTCGATTTACGCAAGCTACAGGGATATCTTCGTGGATACAGCCGAATCAGCCGAATCAGCTTGAGCGGTGAATTACGCAGGGGTCAGCTTGGCATATTCCAGCAATAACCACTTCGTGCCGGTACGGCCGAATCTGACCTCAACGCGGGCGTCCGCTCCGTGACCTTCACAATTGACTATCACCCCCGTGCCGAACTTGGCGTGAATCACGTTCTGTCCTATGCGCCATTGGGATGCCGCGGTATCCCGAATATTCGATGCGCGAGCTTGAGCACCATAATCAGTTTCCTGGATAACCCGGCCTGGACCTTGCCTCCTTGTCCCCCATTCCTCGTTCATGAGCGATGTCTTCTGCACTGGCTGAAGCCACTTGAGCAAGCTATCCGGAACTTCGTGCAGGAAACGTGAGGGAATATTGTAGCGGGTCTGGCCATGCAACATGCGGCTTTGAGCAAAACTCAGATACAACCGCCGTCGGGCCCGGGTCAACGCTACATACATTAAACGTCTTTCCTCTTCCACGCCTCCTGCTTCGTTGCGACTGTTGTCGTGGGGAAATAAACCCTCCTCCAGTCCGCTCAGAAAAACGCTGTGAAATTCCAATCCCTTGGCTGAATGCACCGTCATCAACTGCAGCGCATCCTGGCCGCCACCGGCCTGATGCTCACCCGCTTCCAGCGATGCATGGCTTAGAAATGCCGTGAGACTATCATCTTCGGCTTCATGCACAAAGCTGGTGGCGGCATTGATCAATTCATTCAGGTTTTCCAGGCGATCCGCCCCCTCGCGTTCAGCACGATAATGCGCCACTAGTCCGCTACGCTCCAGCATATGTTCGACGACTTCCGGTAACGGCAATTTTTCGCAAACTTGATGCATCGATTCGATCAATACGGCAAACCCCTCGACCCCCTTCTTTGGCTTATCCAACCATGGATTGCCGTCAAGCCTGCCCGTGGCTGGGACGGAAACTGCTCCACTTCTGTATTTTGACAGCATTGCCGCCCATAAACTTCCTCCCTGCCGCTTGGCCTCGTCCTGCAACTGCTCCAGGCTGCGCATACCAATACCTCGCACGGGGAAGTTGATGACCCTGAGCAACGCGTTGTCGTCTTCGGGATTTGCTATCAGGCGCAAATATGCCAAGGCATGCTTGATTTCCTGACGTTCGAAGAAACGCATGCCGCCATATACCCGGTAAGCCAATGAAGCATTGAACAAGGCGTGCTCCAGTACGCGCGATTGTGCGTTGGAACGATAAAGCAATGCTATTTGGGACAGTGCCACGCCCTCGGCACGAAGCGATTTTACTTCGTCCACGATGAAAGAAGCCTCATCGAAATCGGTCGGGGCGTTATACACGCGCAGCGGTTCGCCATGGCCTTCCGAAGTCCACAGATTCTTGCCAAGACGACTGCTATTGTTGCGTATCAGCGTATTGGCCGCATTTAGAATATTGCCGTGAGAGCGATAGTTCTGCTCCAGCTTGATGATTTTAGAGATGTGAAAATCTCTCTCGAAATCCTTCATATTGCCGGTGTTCGCACCACGGAACGCATAAATGCTCTGATCATCGTCGCCAACCGCAAACACCGCGGCCCGGTTGCCGGCGAGCAGTTTTAGCCATCGATACTGCAAGCGATTGGTATCCTGAAATTCATCCACCAGGATATGGGTAAAGCGGCCACGATAGTGCTCGCGCAGATGTTCGCTGCGAGTCAGCAACTCATAACTTCGAAACAGTAGCTCAGCAAAATCCACCACGCCTTCCTTGTTGCACTGCTGCTCGTAATACAGGTAAAACTCAGTCATCTTGCGCGTGAAATCGTCACGGATTTCGACCTGTGATGCTCGAATCCCTTCTTCCTTCGCGTTATTGATGAACCATTGCACCTGGCGTGACGGGAATTTTTCGTCGTCCGCGCCGAGAGCCTTCAACATACGTTTGATCACCGCCAACTGATCGGCGGAATCCAGAATCTGGAAGGCCTGCGGCAACCCCGCATCCTGATGGTGGGCACGCAGCATGCGGTTGCATAGACCGTGAAAGGTACCCACCCACATGCCACGCGTATTGACCGGCAGCATGGAGGAGATCCGGGAAAGCATTTCCTTGGCTGCCTTATTTGTGAAGGTAACAGCCAACAGGCCATGGGGACTGACTAGACCGGACTGGATCAAATACGCAATACGTGTGGTGAGTACCCGCGTCTTGCCACTGCCCGCGCCTGCCAGCACTAGCGCTGACTGATGTGGCAGGGTAACGGCTTCAAGTTGTTCGGGATTCAGTTCCGACAGTAGGGAAGACATGAGGAGAAAACTGTTTCCGGGAAGTATCGCCGGAATTATTTGGACGAGGAGAAAATAGTTGAACGGGCAATCCGCATTGCAGATTACCCGCTAATTCAAATTCAAAAAGTACCTTTTGGCAGCGCCTATCCGGCTATATGCTCCGGCTTTTCGCGACGAGATCCAGAATCAGTGGCGTTAATATCAATTCTATGGACAGTCCCATTTTTCCTCCCGGCACGACGATGGTATTGGGACGCGACATGAACGAGTTATTGATCATGGCAAGAAGGTAAGGAAAGTCGACGTGCTTGGGATCACGGAAGCGAATCACGACAAAGCTTTCATCCAGGGTCGGAATATCACGTGCGATAAAAGGGTTGGACGTATCAACCGTCGGTACTCGCTGAAAATTGATATGGGTACGCGAAAACTGCGGCGTGATGTAATGCACATAATCGTGCATGCGGCGGAGAATGGTATGGGTCACCGCCTCCGCCGAATAGCCACGCGCGTTCATGTCACGATGGATTTTCTGGATCCATTCCAGATTGACGATAGGCACGACACCCACCAGTAAATCCACATACTTTGCCGCATCGGCGGTATCGCTCTTGACTCCCCCATGCAAGCCTTCATAAAACAGCATATCGGAACCAGGCTGTATCGCCTTCCAGGGGGTAAATGTGCCGGCCTTCTGCTGATAGGGCGCGGCCTCTTCGTCATTGTGCAAATACAGGCGTGTCTTGCCACCTCCGCTCTCGCCATATTCCTTGAATAGCGCTTCCAGTTTCTCGAACTCATTGGCCTCGGGACCGAAATGACTGATGGGATGACCACCGTCTTTCTCCGATTCCGCGACGGCTTCCCTCATCGCATCACGATCATAACGATGAAAACTGTCGCCCTCTACCACCGCAGCAGTCAGTTTCTCGCGGCGAAAAATATGCTCGAAACTATTCTTGACTGTCGATGTACCGGCACCTGACGATCCCGTAACAGCGATAACAGGGTGTTTTTGTGACATACAAACGCTCTCCTCAGACAATAAGATAATAGGATGTTACGGTATTCTTCACGCCGGTAATTTGCGGACATCAGCAAACGTTTTTACGGCATTGTTCTTTTAACCCCGGAGGTTTCATAAATTCGCGCGATGATTGCACAGGATTTTGTTTTATAGGGGAGTTTTGTGAAAGAGCGGCGTAGTTATTCAACGTCCGGCTGAACACAATTTCCATACGAAACAAAAGATCGGTGAGGACGCGTGGATTTATGAAATATTCGGGTTAACATGATACCTGTTTTCCTAAAAATTTTGGTGGGAATAGATAAAGATTCGCGCCTTCGAATCGCTGTAATGGTGGGCACTGATGTATACGCTCACAGAAAAAGTGTCTGGGCTGATGACTCGGGATTCCAGATAAAATGTGCCACGTTCCGCAATGAGTACTGCGGATACAAGATCGAATCGCCGCGCGACCAGACTCGATCCGGCATAGCTTATTTTATTTCTGAACCCGCTTGCCGAAGGCCGGTTTGACATTCGACCTGGTCTGACATAGAATTCGCGGCTTTATTGAAATAAGCAAAGGCGGATGTTGTGAAAACCTTTTCGGCCAAACCCCATGAAGTAATCCACGACTGGTTCGTGATCGACGCGGCGGACAAGGTGCTGGGCCGCCTCGCTGCAGAAATTGCCCGTCGTCTGCGGGGCAAGCATAAGCCCATCTTCACGCCTCATGTGGATACCGGCGATTTTATCGTAGTGATCAATGTCGATAAGCTGCGCATCACCGGAAACAAGATGGAAGACAAAACTTATTATCGTCATACCGGCTACCCCGGCGGTATTTACGAAACCAGTTTCGCTAAAATGCATGCGCGATTCCCCGGACGGCCTCTGGAAAAAGCGGTCAAAGGTATGCTGCCAAAGGGTCCGCTCGGTTATGCCATGTTAAAGAAACTTAAAATCTATGCCGGTGCCACGCATCCGCACGCGGCGCAGCAACCGCGACAACTCGAAATCAGGGCTTGAGATTATGGGCACAACGTATAACTATGGGACCGGTCGTCGCAAAAGTGCGGTGGCGCGGGTATTCATCAAACCTGGCAGGGGATTGATCACGGTCAATGACAGACCGGTCGATGAATTCTTTTCCCGTGAAACGGGCCGCATGGTGGTTCGTCAGCCGCTCGAGTTAACCGGGAATCTTACGAGCTTCGACATCGTGGTCAACATCCATGGGGGCGGCGAATCAGGGCAGGCTGGCGCGGTGCGTCATGGCATTACCCGCGCCTTGATTGACTTTGACGCCACACTCAAGCCCATATTGAGCAATGCTGGTCTGGTAACGCGCGACGCGCGTGAAGTGGAACGGAAGAAAGTGGGGCTGCGTAAAGCGCGTCGGCGTAAACAATTTTCCAAACGATAAGTTTTTTTACATATCCCATCCTAAAAAGCCGCCTTGTTTCTGGCGGCTTTTTTACTTGTTGCTTATAATTCTGAATCCGTGGGTTGCAAACTGACCGCCAGCACCCACGTAGGCTCGGAGGGCACCCAATGTGCATTTCCGGGCCAGCCTAAATCCGTAGTTGGATTGGCAGGTCGCCAAGGAACAGATAGGATCGTTGATCTACCGGTTGTGTTTCTAAGTACTCGGCTAATCGAACCAATTAAACAATGACACCTCTAAAAAATGCAAGATCTGGGACAAGTCCTCTTGTTCAATCCATAACCGGGGGCATGGGCAGGATTGTTGATATGGAAAGCTGGATATGCAACATCGCATTGGCATTTGTGGAGACTCGGATGGAGAGTCCTGTTCTACGCATAAAAACCTGGAGATTTTATGCTTAAAGTTGGTATTGTAGGCGGGACCGGTTATACCGGCGTGGAGTTGCTGCGAATTTTGTCGCAACACCCCGAGGTAAGCATACAGGCCATCACCTCGCGCAAAGAGGCCGGGATGGCCGTCGCCGAGTTGTTTACAAGCCTGCGTGGACGGATACCGCTAAAATTTTGTGATCCTGCCGAAGCGGAGCTGGATAAATGCGCGGTTGTGTTCTTTGCGACGCCAAACGGCATTGCCATGCAACAGGTCAGGTCGCTACTTGATGCGGGGGTACGGGTGATAGATCTCGCCGCTGATTTTCGTATCAAGGACATAACGGTATGGGAAAAATGGTATGGGATGACGCATGCTTGTCCTGATCTGGTGGAGGAAGCGGTTTATGGCCTACCCGAAATCAATCGTGAGCGAATCAGAAGCGCGCGGCTCATAGCAAATCCTGGCTGTTATCCCACTGCGGTGCAGCTCGGATTTCTGCCCTTGATCGAGGCTGGTATTGTAGACTTGGAGCACCTTGTTGCCGATGCCAAGTCCGGCGTCTCCGGCGCGGGACGCAATGCGGAAATACACACATTATTTGCCGAAGCCTCTGACAATTTCAAAGCCTATGGTGTGCCCGGACACCGGCACCTGCCTGAAATCAAACAAGGATTGTCTCATGTGGCGGGAAGACCGGTAGGATTGACATTCGTCCCGCACCTCACTCCCATGATCCGGGGCATTCACGCTACGCTATATGGCAGACTTAACAAGGATGCCGATTTACAGGCTATATACGAAAAACGCTATGCCGATGAACCATTTGTCGATGTGCTTCCGGCAGGCGCGCATCCCGAAACCCGTTCAGTGCGCGGCTCCAATTACTGTCGTATCGCCGTCCATCGTCCACAGGGGGGTAATACCGCGGTGATACTCTCGGTAACGGATAATCTCGTCAAGGGCGCTGCGGGACAGGCTGTACAGAACATGAACCTGATGCTCGGTTTTCCGGAAACCCTTGGTATCGATTATGCCCCGTTGCTGCCTTAGCCGCCTCATCGGCTTGCAGGGCCGGAGCAGAAAAATGGCCGGGGGAAAGCAAGTTCTGACGTTTCTTAAGGCCAGCAATCGTTATTCTATTGATCGAGAAATTGACGAAATATTGGCAGGCTGGATGCTTTCGCAATCCATTTCCTTCAAGACCCGCAGGCTGCCGATATTCTTCCAAACCTCAGTGTCTCGCTATCATAACAGCGTAAACTGAAGGCCATGATCAAAACGCCTAAAAGAAGGTCTGGCATTTTTGCGCCGCGCGTAGCGATACGTCCGCAAAGGCCGGAATACCTGCGCTGGCTGGCTATCGGACTCCTTACCGCGCTCGCATTGGCTCTAGCCTGGGGTATGTACGAGGCGGGGCATCAGTTTACGGGCTCTGATAAAAATGAGCCAGGCCATGAGTTGGATCGGTTATCTCGGTTAAACAATCGCTTGCAACAGGATAATGACGAGCTACGCATGAAGGTGGCCGGACTTGAGCACCAATTGCAGATGGACACCGCCGCGCGTGAAGACATTACCAAGCATGTTAAAGCCCTGGAAGATGAAAATATTCGCTTGAAGGAAGATGTCGCATTTTTCCAGAATCTTGGGTCGGTCACCGGAAAAACCGAACAACGCGTTTCGATTAGTCATTTAAAGCTGGCGCGCGGCCAGTTGCCCGGAGAATATCGTTACAGCCTACTACTGGTCCAGGGCGGGCAGCGCTCCAAAGATTTTCAGGGTAGTCTGGAATTTGTTGTCAATTTCCGGCAGAATGGTGAAAAAATGGTCACACCTCTTGCCAGCGAAAGTCCATCAAATACATTTGACGTTAACTTCAAGTTCTACCAGCGAGTGGAGAGAAGCTTCCGCCTGCCGCCAGATGCCTTAGTGGAGAGCATGCAGGTAAAGGTATTTGAAAAAGGCGTGACGCAGGCGAGGCTAACGCAGACCGTTAACCTATCCTTGTAAAGGAGAAAAAATGTTTGGAAAGAAAACATCCGCGCCCCAAAATCAGATTGACTCGCTTATTGGTGCAGGAACCCATATCGAGGGCAATGTCAATTTCAGCGGAGGGCTGCGCGTAGACGGTCATATAACGGGCAACATTACCGCGACTGGCGACAGGCCCAGCACTCTCGTGCTGAGCGATCAGGCGATCATTGAGGGGAAAATTCAGGTTTCTCACGCGGTTATTAATGGCACCGTAACTGGTGCCATATACGGAAGCGAGTATGTGGAATTGCAGCCTAAAGCCAGGATCTTTGGCGATGTACACTATAAAAGCATGGAGATACAGCTTGGCGCAGCGGTTGACGGCATGCTTCATCATCTGGATAAAACGCAACCCGACAATAACGTAGTGGCGTTGATACCCGCTGCCCATGCTGATTGACGTTTATTCGACAGCAGAGCATAATTTTGTCCCCCTAATAAATTTATATGCGGGAAATTCAATATGAATGCTGCAACCGCGGAAAATTTAGCCTCTGAAATGCAAGCCTCATTGATCTTTACCGATAGCGCGGCAAGAAAAGTCAGAGAGTTGATTGAAGAAGAAGGGAATAATGATCTCAACCTCAGGGTATTTGTTGCGGGTGGAGGTTGCTCCGGTTTTAAATACGGCTTCACTTTTGACGAACTGATAAGTGAAGACGATACGGTAATGGAAAAGAACGGCGTAAAGCTGCTGGTTGACGCTATGAGCTTTCAGTACCTGGCCGGGTCGGAAATCGACTATCAGGAAAATGCCGAGGGCGCCCAATTTGTCATCAAGAATCCCGGCGCTTCGAGCACATGCGGTTGCGGATCTTCATTTTCCGTCTAACCCGAATCCGGCAGTTTGGATGGGTTGTATGGTTTTATTTAAAAAGCGGGAGCCATGGCTTCCGCTTTTTATTTGCAGGAAAAATACCGATGACGTCGCGGAAATAAAACATGCGTTCAACATGGATAGATCGCACCCAGCAACCGGGCGCCCCGAGCGCCGGTAACTGAGGGAAGGCTGGCGGGAACGCCCAGGAGAACTTGCCGCGCCAGCCAGGCAAAAGCAAAGGCTTCCAGCCAGTCGGCATCAATGCCAAACCTGTCCGTCAATTCCACCTTCCTGCCTGGCAACGCTGTTCGTAATCGTGCAACAAGCTGGGCATTACGCGCGCCACCGCCACATAAATAGATTTCCTCAGCCTTTGGAAAGTGAGTAAGCACCGCGTCGGCAATTCCAGCCACAGTCAGTTGTAGTAAAGTTGACTGTACGTCCACCGGCTCCTCAGCTCCCGATAAGCAGCTTTCCAGCCAGTCTAGATTGAATACTTCCCTACCGGTGCTTTTTGGCGGGGGAATGGAGAAAAACGGAAGTGCCAGGAGCTTCTCAAGCAACTGCGGGATTATTTTGCCGGATCCAGCCCATGCTCCGTTTTCATCATATGATCGGCCGGTATGACGCAAGCACCACGCATCCATCATTATATTGCCGGGACCGCAATCGAATCCGGCAACCTCGCCGGTCGGCACAAGGCTGGTCAAATTGGATATTCCACCGATATTGGCAATGACACGGTGAACTCGTGGATCTTTGAACAAGACTTGGTGAAATGCCGGAACCAGAGGAGCGCCCTGCCCCCCCGCCGCGATGTCACGACTCCTGAAATCGGCCACTACAGTGATACCCGTGAGTTCAACCAGCAAGGCGGCGTTGCATAGCTGAATGGTGTAGCCCCTGCCCGATTCAGGACTGTGACGCACGGTCTGGCCATGGCAGCCGATGGCAGCTACCTCCTGAGGCTTTATGCCGCATTTATCCAGCAAGCCGGCCACAGCCCCTGCATAATGACGGGCCAGTTCATTGCCAAGCATGGCCGCGCGATGCAGCTCATCATAATCCGAATGATTCAGATCCAGCAAACGGCTGCGAAGATCTTCGCCGTAAGCGAGATAAAACGTATATAGCAGAGAGGGGGGGGAGGGACCAAAATCAGCGAGCACCGCATCAACGCCGTCCAGACTGGTGCCGGACATAATGCCGATATAGTAAGTGGTTTCCAAATCCGTTCGCCTGCGCACCCTGTTATCTTCTGCCTCAGGGAGAGGGTAGAAGTAGGTGAGAAATAAAGGGTTGGCTAGTCCAGAAAGGCCAGGCTGGTGCCGCGCAGCATATCCAATCGAGCCATCAGCGGCTTCGTGTATTCATAGAATGCCGGCATATGCCTGGGTGAGACGGGATTAGCGGTGGGCATGGCTATTCGTGTGGGATCACGTTGAACGCCGTTGAAGCGAAATTCATAATGCAAATGAGGGCCGGTAGCCATCCCGGTTGCACCCACATGACCAATGACATCACCCTGGGTGACACGCTGTCCCGAGCGCAAGCCTTTGGCAAAGGTCGATAGATGACCGTAAACGGTCGAGTACTGCCCATGGTGTTGCAGGATAACGACATTACCATAACCGCCCTGCCAGCCGGCAAACAGCACCGTCCCATCCGCGGCAGCCTTCACTCTCGTTCCGGTGGGTGCGGCGTAGTCAATGCCGCTATGAGCGCGCCATGTCTTCAGGATAGGGTGGAAACGTGCGCTGGAAAATCCCGAGCTGATGCGGGAAAACTCCAGTGGCGAACGCAAGAAGGCTTTTCGCAGATTTTTTCCATCGGGTGTGTAATAACCACTTTCACCGTTATCCGCCTGGAAATAGACTGCCCGATGAGGCGTCCCCTGATTAATGAACTCCACCGACAGTACCCGCCCGGGCCTGGCGGGTTCGCCATTACCATAAAGGGAGTCGTAAACTACTGTAAAGCGATCGCCCTTACGCAAATCCCGATGAAAATCAATGTCAGATGCCAGAATATCGACAATCTGCGTAGCAACGCTTTCAGGCACACCCGCGCCATCGACGGCTGCGAACAATGAACTGTTTATCACACCGGATTTCATCTGAATGTGTGTCTCCAGTTTAACCGGCTGTTCACTTACCTTGAAAGCGCCATCAATCTTTTCCATTACCAATTGCTCGCTGCCACCGGGAAAATAGCGCAGTAGCAGCAATTCACCCGCCGCAGTAGTCTGCACATGGATGATTTTGCCGGGTACCAATTGATGCGTGGCTTTGATATTCCTCGAATCGCGAAGGAAGCCGGCTGCATCCTGATTATTCACTTCGAGTCGAGACAGCAGGGTCGCGATTGTGTCGCCGGCCTGGATCCGTTCCTGACGCCAGAACGTCATATTTACATCGGCAGGCGGAAGGATTTCGGGGATTTCGGGGAGCTCGAGACCACGGATTACTTCCTCGACCGGGAGATCCTCCGGCGAGGTATCTGGCGCAATACCAAAGGCAGCCACCATTCCAAATAACGGAAAACTGGATAACAGAATTAGCCAGCGTAGTCGTTTTTTTGTCAGAGTAAGCGGTTTATGCGCTAAAATGTTGGTTTCGTTGCCCGGCATGCTTGCCTCACTTTTGAGAGTGTGAAGTTTAACATAAAAATTGCTTCCTATATCGACGGTAGGGTCAATATGTCACATACGGGAGAGAAGATGATCTGCTTGCTTGCAGCCGGGCCGAGCATGGGTGCCGAAAGGCGGGAATACGTCGCGAATATTCGCCCTTTCGGCATAAATCAGACTCTTCGGACTCTGTCTCGCTGGTTCAGCAATACAAACCATTTAGTCTCTCTGAACGTTTTATTGCCCTCAAGGAGAGCGCTTGATGTCCACGGAAGACTTGACGCTTGATCTTTTGGCGTACCACGCCTTCCCGCTTCTGGCATCCGCCCTAAGGTCGCGGAAGGATGCCGTCCTTCAGGCATGGGAAGCCGCCGTGGTCCAGACACTTCCTGCCGCCGATGCGCTCACTCTTCAGAACCTTCGCAACTCGGTACCTTTGATTCTGCAAGAGATTGCAGACGCATTCGCTTCGGAAGAGCCGCTCACCACGCGTGAGCTCATAGAAGGCAGCAAAATGCATGGTGAGTCCCGTTTTCAAGGAAATTACAATATGCATGAGCTGGTCGTCGAGTACCGGCTGCTGCGCCGGATCATCATCGAGCAAGTCACCGAAGCAATGGATGAATTGCTGGATATGCGCAGTAATATTGCGCTGAACATGGCCGTGGACACTGCACTGCAAAGCGGAGTCGTCAGGTTTATCGAGCACCTGCAACAGCAAAATAGAACCACCACCGAGGTTCAGGCCAAGTATCTTTCATTTCTTTCGCATGATCTCCGGAACCACCTTCACCACGCGATGCTTCATGTGCAGTTGCTCGCTGGCAGGCTTACTCAAGTGCCGGAGCTCGCGGATAGCGTCGCGGATCTGGAATCCGTCAAGCGCGCGATACTCCAGACGACCGCCGGGATGGATCGGCTTCTACAGTCGGAGCAGTTGCGGAGAGAACCTGTCCATCATACGGCGGAAACCGTGGATTTGAATTCGCTGCTCTCTGAAGTTGCCAGCCAGTTTGCGTATGAAACCAAATCCAAAGGAATAGAGCTGGATTTGGACGTGCCCGATGGAGCGCAGGTCATCAGTGACGAGGGGCTGCTGACGCTTGTATTGCAGAATCTGCTGGGTAATGCGGTGAAATATAGTTCAGGAGGCAGAGTAAAAGTGTTGGCCCGAAATAACTCGGATAAGGAAGACATCGATTGGGTACTGAGCGTTAGTGATCAGGGGCCGGGAATTGCACCGGAAAACCTGAGTCATTTGTTTGATGCCTTCCGCCGGGGTGACACGTATGGTCAGCCAGGCATAGGCTTGGGACTCGCCATCGCCTCGGAAGCGACCCGGCTTTTGGGCGGGAAACTGGAAATCGAATCCGAGCTCGGGGCTGGTTCCACGTTCCGGTTAATGCTCCCCAAGAAGGAAGGATCAGCATCAAAGCGTGAGTCAGGTCAATAAACCGTGAAGCCAACGTTGTCTTACCATTTCGACCACCCCACGCAGCTGGTTCGCTCGTTTCGCTCTTGTTTGACCATCGTTAAGCCATAAGCTTACCCTGACAAGAATCAACAATTAAGGCCCAAAATGGGTTCTCCTGCCCACCTTGAGTGAATTGCGCCCCTTCGTTCCCATAGAATCTGACAACATGATTGATTGAAGTGTCAAAAAATACGCTCCGCTCGCAATTAGCCCTCTCTTTTCTACTCGGCGCAATGACTGTTCTCGGTTTTGCGCCGTTTTATCTTTTTCCAGTTCCGGTTTTCACGCTCGCACTGCTATGCCATTTCTGGCGCTTAAGCACAACACCCCTGCGCTCGGCCTTGCTGGGCTTCACCTTCGGTATGGGCTTGTTCAGCGCGGGTGTAACCTGGATTTATGTCAGCCTGCATGATTTCGGTGCAATGCCAATGCCGGCCGCGGTGCTTGCGCTGGTCGTTCTGTGCGCCTATCTCGCCTTATTCCCGGCATTGACAGGCTGGATATTGAGGAAGTTACGCATTAGCGCGCCCATCGTCTGGTCGTTGAGCGCAGGTGCGTTATGGGGACTCTCCGACTGGCTGCGCAGCGTATTGTTCACGGGTTTTCCATGGCTGACGCTGGGCTATTCGCAAGCACCGGCCAGCCCGTTGGGAGGCTATGCCCCGGTGATAGGCGTCTACGGCGTATCGCTGATACTCGTTCTAAGCGCGGCGCTGGCATGTCTATTTCTTGAAAAGCGATTCCGGGAATGGCGTTATCTGCTGCCTCTTCTGGCAATCTGGATCATCGGTGCCGGCTTGCAGCAGATCCGCTGGACTGAACCGCAAGGCGAACCGGTCACAGTGAGTCTGCTGCAGGGAAATATCTCGCAAGATTTGAAATGGCGAGAGGACCAACTCATTACTTCGATGGACACCTACGCCAGACTCGTGCTGGAAAGCAGCAGCCGCTTGATTATCACGCCTGAAATTTCGGTACCGCTATACCGCGACGAGGTACCGTCGAGTTATCTGGCGCAACTCGCTACCCATGCCAAACAGAATAATGGCGATGTTCTTGTCGGCATGGTCGAGGCCCCCGGCGGACGCAGCGAATACTACAACACCATGTTCAGCTTTGGCACATCCCCCGATCAGAGCTACCGCAAATACCATCTGGTACCGTTTGGCGAATTCATTCCATTGAAATCTGTATTTGGCTGGGTCATCGATGTGCTGAAAATCCCGTTATCAGATTTTTCGCGCGGAGGGCTTGACCAGCAGCCCATGAATCTAGCCGGGCAGCGGGTTGCCGTGAATATTTGCTACGAAGATGTCTTTGGGGAGGAAATAATCAAGCAATTGCCTCAAGCCACCCTCCTCGCCAACGTCAGCAATGACGCCTGGTTTGGCCGGTCCATCGGCCCGCGGCAACACCTTCAGATTTCGCAAATGCGTGCAATGGAAACGGGACGTTACATGCTGCGCGCCACCAATACCGGCGTTACCGCCATTATCAACGAACGCGGCATCGTATTGCAGGAAGCGGAAGTATTCACCACAACCGCTCTGCACGGCATGGCGCAAGGATACACGGGTGCGACGCCTTATATCCGGTTCGGCAATCATCTGTTATTCGTCCTCGCCGGTGTGTTGCTGACTGCCAGTTTGTTGCCGATTTTTCGCGGCGGACACAAAAACCTGTAAAATCCCGGCGTTGATAGACATTAGTCATCGCCGCAATTTGCTCAAGCGTCCTCATGCTCACATTCCAGGAAATCATTCTCACTCTGCAGCATTATTGGGACAAACAGGGTTGCGCCCTGCTCCAGCCCTATGACATGGAGGTCGGCGCCGGCACTTCGCACACCGCCACCTTTCTGCGCGCCCTCGGCCCGGAACCCTGGAAAGCCGCCTATGTGCAACCTGCACGCCGGCCCAAGGATGGGCGTTATGGCGAAAATCCAAATCGTCTGCAGCATTACTACCAGTTCCAGGCCGTGTTGAAACCCGCACCCCCTGATATTCTGGAACTATACCTTGGTTCGCTGGAAGAACTCGGTTTTGATTTGAAGCAAAATGACATTCGCTTTGTCGAGGATGATTGGGAAAATCCAACGCTCGGTGCATGGGGTTTGGGATGGGAAGTATGGTTGAACGGAATGGAGGTAACGCAGTTTACCTATTTTCAGCAAGTCGGCGGATTGAACTGCAAGCCGATTACGGGCGAGATCACGTATGGCCTGGAACGGCTCGCCATGTACTTGCAAGGTGTGGAAAACGTGTTCGATCTGACATGGACGACGGGTCTGTCCTACCGCGACGTATACCATCAGAATGAAGTCGAGCAATCGACCTACAATTTCGAGCATAGCAATATAGATTTTTTGCTGAATGCCTTTGCCTGCCACGAAACGCAAGCCCGGTATCTGGTGGAACATGGGCTGGCGCTGCCAGCGTATGAACAGGTGCTGAAAACCGCGCATACCTTCAATCTCCTGGATGCACGCGGTACCATTTCCGTTACGGAACGTGCAGCCTATATCGGGCGAATTCGCGATCTCGCGCGTAGCGTCGCGCAAGCCTATTACGAGAGCCGCAAACGGTTGGGTTTTCCCATGGCGCCCCGCGAGTGGGTCGAGCATATGACGGAGAAGACCGCTTGAGTAACGCAACCAGAAATCTGCTGATTGAGTTGCTCGTTGAGGAACTACCACCCAAATCACTCAAGAGACTGGGTGACAGCTTTGCGGAGGCGATGACTGCAAGCCTTAAAGCCCGGGGCTTAGCGGGGAATGATATTGCCATTACGGCTTTCGCCTCGCCGCGTCGATTCGCGGTACACATTAAAAACGTGGCTGCGCAGGCGCCTGACAAATCCGCTTCACTAAAATTGATGCCGGTCTCAGTGGGCCTGGACGTTAACGGGCAGGCCACACCCGCACTACTCAAGAAAATAAGGGGTCTCTGCGGCGATGCGGCGCATACGCCGATACCCCAGCTTAAACGAGCGTTGGACGGCAAGGTGGAAAGCCTGTTCTTCGACAGCATAGTAAAGGGCGTGACGCTGGTGGAGGGCTTACAGCAGGCACTTGATGAAACCCTCCTCAAGTTGCCAATTACCAAAATGATGACCTATCAACTGGCCGACGGCTGGAGCAGCGTGAATTTTGTGCGCCCCGCGCACGGTTTGGTCGCTCTGCACGGCACGGATATCATACCCGTCAGCGTTCTTGGTTTAACCGCAGGACGAGAGACACAGGGACATCGCTTTGAAGCGAAGGTCAAGACGATAATCCTGAAGGATGCCGATAATTATGAGGTGCAACTGACAAACGAAGGTGCGGTTATCGCCAGTTTTCCGGTGCGGCGTGACGAAATCATTAGGCAGCTTAAGGCCATCTCGGCTGAGACAGGCCTGCAACCAGTCGAAGACGAGGCCCTCCTGGATGAAGTAACTGCGCTGGTCGAATGGCCAAATGTTCTGGCGGGAAAATTTGACCCGGCATTCCTGGAAATACCGCAAGAGTGCCTGATTCTGACCATGAAAGCGAATCAGAAATATTTCCCGCTTCTGAATGCAAACGGAAGGCTCTCCCACCAATTCCTGATCGTTTCGAACATCCGTCCTGTTGACACCAGTCAGGTAGTCGCCGGCAACGAGCGCGTGCTGCGCTCACGACTGGCCGATGCAAAATTCTTTTTCGACCAGGATAAAAAAAAGACATTGTATTCGCGTGTTGCTGGGTTAAGCAAAGTGGTTTATCACAACAAGCTCGGTACGCAGGCGGAACGCGTGGAGCGGATTTGGGCAATCGCACAGGCGATTGGTCTGCGATTGGGCGGTAACGAGCTGGCGGCGCAAGCGGGCGAGGCAGCGAATTTGTCCAAGGCGGACTTGCTCACGGATATGGTAGGCGAGTTTCCCGAGCTGCAAGGTATCATGGGCCGCTATTATGCCCAGCACGACGGGTTGGCGGATGATATCGCATTCGCTATCGAAGACCATTACAAGCCACGATTTGCAGGCGATGAATTGCCACGTAATATGACCGGACTCTGCGTGGCATTGGCGGATAAGCTGGAAACGCTGGTTGGCATGTTTGGCATTGGACAGATTCCGACCGGGGAAAAGGACCCCTTTGCGTTACGCCGTCACGCCTTGGGCGTGACTCGCATGCTGATGGAAAAGAAGCTCGAAATCTCTCTGGAAGAAATAATAGACATTTCAAGCGAAGTGTTCTCTAACCGGATTAATTTCGGCGATGCCGAATCTTATCAGCTGCATAATTTCATTTATGAAAGAATGTCCGGCCAACTGCGCGAACACGGGTATTCATCGCAACAGATTGAAGCGGTTATGGCCAAACGGCCACAGTTTTTGAACGATATTCACCAGCGCCTTGCCGCCGTGCGTGCTTTTTCCGCTTTGCCCGAAGCTGGAAGCCTCGCGGCTGCGAATAAACGGGTGAGCAATATTTTGAAGAAAGTAGAAGGCGAAGTGAGCGATACGATAAATGTCGATCTGTTGCGAGAGCCTGCCGAGCAGGCATTGCATGCCGTACTCAATGCGGTAATGCCAAAAGCGGATAGTGCTTTCAGGCTGGGAGAATTCAGCCTGGCTTTGCAAGAGCTTGCGGTGTTGAGAACACCGGTGGATACCTTCTTCGACAACGTGATGGTCAATACGGAGGATACCGTCTTGCGCGCCAATCGTCTTGCCCTGCTGGCCCGGTTGCAACAGGAAATGAATCGTGTAGCCGATATTTCCAGGCTGGCGACTTGATATGGGCCACCTATCGTGAAACTGGTCATTCTCGATCGCGACGGCGTCATCAATTATGACAGCGACGCCTTCATCAAAACGCCGGACGAATGGAAGCCGATTCCCGGCAGCCTGGAAGCGATTGCACGCCTCACCCAGGCAGGCTATCGGGTCGTGGTCGCCACCAACCAGGCCGGCATCGGCCGGGGGCTGCTGGACATGGCGGCACTCAACGCGATCAATGACAAAATGTGGAAAGCTGCAAACCAAGCGGGCGGACGCATTGATGCGATGTTCTTCTGCCCCCATGCTACCGCGGATAATTGCGATTGCCGCAAGCCCGCGACCGGAATGTTCAAGGAAATTTCGCAGCGTTTCGGTCTGGAGTTGAATGATGTGCCCGCCATAGGTGATTCATTGCGTGATTTGCAAGCTGCGGCGGCGATCGGTGCGATTCCGGTTCTGGTGCTGACCGGTAAAGGAAAGAAAACGAAAGCGGGAGGCGGACTGCCGAAAAACACGCGGATATTTCCTGACCTCGCGGCAGCTGTCGACGCGCTGACGGAATGAATATGATCCTGCCGATGCTGCGTTCAATGCTATATAGTCTATTGCAGATCGTCATTACTCCATTTTATTTCCTGATTGTATTCGCCGCCTTTCCGCTATCGCCCATCAGCCGCTATCGCATCACTTCCGGCTGGGCGCATCTGATGCTGTTTCTGCTGCGCATCGTCTGTGGCATACGGTATCGCGTTATCGGTGCGGAGCATATTCCGCAAACACCCAGCATCATCCTGTCCAAACATCAATCGGCATGGGAAACCCTCGCGTTTCAGCAGATCTTTCCGCCCCAGGTGTGGGTCCTTAAAAAAGAACTGCTGCGCGTTCCATTTTTCGGGTGGGGATTGGCAATGAACAGTCCCATCGCAATCGATCGCAGTTCGGGAAAGGCGGCGCTGAAACAAATCGTCGAGCAAGGGAAGGACCGGTTGAAGCAAGGTTTCTGGATCGTGGTTTTCCCTGAGGGCACGCGCATTGCGCCGGGGAAAAAAGGCAAATACCACATTGGCGGCGCATGGCTCGCCACCCATACCAGCGCACCGGTCGTTCCAGTCGCGCACAATGCGGGAGAATTCTGGGGCAGGAATGCTTTTATCAAGCATCCTGGCATGATTACAGTGAGCATCGGCGTGCCGATAGATCCCACAGGCATGGAACCCGGCGATCTCAATGCCATAGTGGAAACCTGGATCGAAGCGGAGATGATTCATATCGGCGACCGGAATCAGGAAGTATATGACGAAAGCAAAGTTATCCCGGTCTCCGAAGGATAAGCAAGCGGCGTTCGCGGGAGAAATCCGCCGTGTCAGCCTGAACGGCAAGGAAGTCGCTTATACGCTCAAGCGCTGCAAACGTAGAACGATCGGTATGAAAATAGATAGCCGGGGTCTAACTGTTCGTGCTCCGTCGAGAGAGTCATTGCATTGGATCGAATCGGTATTGCAAAACAAGGCTGACTGGGTAGTGGAGAAACTCGACGAATGGAAAACAAGAGAGTCGAGCGAACCGGTATGGGAGGAAGGGGCCATTTTCCCGTTGCTGGGCGAACCCTGGCAGTTGTCGACGACAACTACCGGAATTGCACAAATGACTCGGGCAAAGGTAAGGACTGGAGTCGAAGATAGGCAGATGCAATTGCCGCTGCCATCCGTACTGACCTCCCGTCAAATTGAAAAAATTGTGATGGACTGGTATCACCATAACGCACTGACCTGCTTCAGCGAACGAATCGCGCTATATGCGGATAAGCTCGGTGTTGCGCTACCGCAGCTGCGCCTGTCTCGCGCCCGAACCCAGTGGGGCAGTTGCAACGCACGTGGAGTTATCCATCTCAACTGGCGATTGATACAAATGCCGCTCAAGCTGGTGGATTATGTGGTTGCACATGAATTGTCGCACCTCATCGAAATGAATCACTCGTCCGCCTTCTGGCAAACGGTGGGACGTATCTATCCGGATTATGGCGCGGCGCGAAAGGAATTGAAGAGGCTTGGATGAGCAGCATCCGATATGCTGCTCATCTTGTACAGGTATGATTCGTGGATACCGCTCGATAAAAAAAAGTGACGGACAACAAGATCCAGAAACTACTTCATTAGGTTCGCTTCGTTAGGTTCAACTGTTCAAGGAGTTTGGCGACGCAGACTTCCAGGCACTAAAAAATACAGAGGGGCAGCTCGCCCCTCTGTGTCTCAGGACCGGTTCTATACAAGGACCTTGCGACGGCGTGCCATAAAGCCCATCAAACCCAAGCCAGCCATGAGCATGGCATAGGTTCCAGGTTCGGGGACAGGAGAAGATATATTGATAAAACTCTCACTGCCGCCACCAGTCGCGAACTGTTGTACATGCAAACCGATGCGCAAGTCGCCGGTTTCGCCATTGTTTGGAAGTGCGAGCGCGCTGATAACATCGCTGTATGTCTGACCGCCCATTAAGTTGAAATCAATGGCAAGCCATTCATCCTGGCTAACACCGTTGTGCGAGACGGGTGCATTGGAATCCGCCAGAAAGCCGGCGGTTGTCACAAATGCGGGGCTGATGGAGTCGCCGCCGGGAAGATTAGGCGGACTGGCCCCTTGCGAGAAATTCACTCCCGATGAATATGTAATGGATGCAATCCCTAGAAGCGTACCGTCGTCGAAGTAGACATCGGTCAGGGAAGAAGTGGAATTATTGGTAAAATTGAATCTTACCTGACTGCTGCCAAGATCTATCACTTCAACCTTCAGGTTTGCTTCCCCATCCACCTCGGCTCCCGTGTTGTTATGGGTGATATTTGCAAAACTATAAGATGTCGATGCCGCCGCGTATCCGAGTGGCTGATAAACCGATATTGCGAGGGCAAACAGCAAGCCCGGCAATGGTCTTAAGTAACTCATGAATGACCCTCCCAAGAATTTGGATTCGAAGATTTATGTTGTAAAGAAATGCGTACCAGCATTCTGGCTATCTGCGCACACACGGGCTTCAGCAGTCCTTGCGCTGCAACAGATCCTGGATTTTCCGGCCCCGGCTCATGACAGGTGTGGCTTTACGGTACGTCAAAAGCTTAACGGGGGAAAATGACAGCAGGTACTTCTTTAGAATTCATAAGCATGAGCTTTTAGGTGCATGCCTGGATTCTACCGAGTACAGGACGAAATATTTTTGGGGTCGATCCGGCAGGCTTGAGAGAGGAGGTATTGGAGACGCAGTAAATAAACAAGACCTATGCTCTTGACCATACAAACGTAAGCGGTATCGCTAGACTGCTTTGTATCGAAAACAGAAGTTGGTGCTGCCCGATAGAAGCGGCTGATCTCAATCCAGTGGGTAACCAAGTGCCAGGAAAAAACTCTCGAGCACAAAAACGAAAAGCTACAGAGGAGCATCCGCCTCTCTGTAGCTTAAGGTAAGGCCCGTTTAAGAAATCTTGCGACGACGCGCCATGAAGCCCATCAGCCCCAAGCCGGCCATGAACATGGTGTAGGTTTCAGGTTCAGGTACCGGCATAGCCTGGAGAACACCGCCGTAGCTGCCGCCAAAGCTACCCGTAACATCGCCTGCCACGATAAATTTGTAACCCAGGGCGGCAGGCAAGGTGGCGAAAACAGAAAGCGTGTTGTCCGCAGGGTTAGTCTGGTTATCAATATCAAAAGTCGTAACACCGGTTGCATCGGTAAACTTGATTGACATATTTGATAGTTCAAACTCGGGTCCGGGAAAGAGCGGGATATCCAGATTGATCGTGACAGCCGTACCGACCGTAACAGACTGAGGCGCTATATCAAAAACATACGTGTCAACAAATGACGAGCCGTAGGCTATCGCCGAGAAGGTGTTACCGATGGTGTACGTTTGACCGCTCAAATTTCCCAAGTAACCCGGCCCCACGGCGGATGCAGAGCTTATATACCCCGCCAGCATGAGTCCCAATAATGATACTTTCATATGATTCATTTTAATAAATCCTCTAATAAAATAAGTTAATTTTCCATTTTTTTAATAAATGATGTACTGGCATTCCGGCTATCTGCGTGCAGATGGGCTTCAGGCCTTGCGGCTTTGGCAGATCCTGGATTTTCCGGCCCCGGCTCACAGCGGGTGTGGCTTTACGGTACGTCGGAAGCTTAACGTGGGCAAATGACAGAAAATACTTTGCCACGATTTATATGCATGAGCTATTAAGCGCATGCCATGGAGGAAAACACTTCTCAGTGCAAGGTAAATGAAGCCATTGCGGCGCGCAATGACGCTGTCAATCATTTGAATAAAATTCTCTCTGTGATGGCCGGCTGACTTATGGAGACTTATTCAGAGATTCTTAACCTTTATGTTAGTATTTCGTATCCATCATTCCGGTATCGTTCCATGCATAAATTCTGCATCGCTTCACTGCTGCTCCTGCTGCTCAATGGCTGCGGCCTGAAGGGGGATCTCTATCTTCCGCAAGAACAACCTCCGCGATCATCGCAGCAATCCCAGGACGAAGTGAAAAAGAAGTGAGTGGTTTCCCTTCATTTGATTATCGCGATGGCGAGCTGTACGGCGAATCGGTTCAACTGAGTCACATTGCCCAGGAATTCGGTACACCCTGTTATGTGTATTCGCGCGCGGCGCTCGTTGCCGCTTACAAGAAATTCGACGCCGCTTTTGCGGGACGCGACCACTTGGTGTGCTACGCGGTCAAGGCCAATTCCAATCTGGCCATTCTCAATTTATTTGCCCGTCTCGGCAGCGGCTTCGATATTGTCTCCGGGGGCGAACTCCAGCGGGTGCTGAAAGCGGGCGGTGATCCGCAAAAAGTGGTGTTTTCGGGAGTGGGTAAACAGCCGGACGAAATGCGTGCGGCGCTTACCGCCGGAATACTCTGTTTCAACGTGGAGTCGGAAGCGGAGTTGACCGTACTGAACCAGGTGGCGGGTACATTGAATAAAACCGCGCCGGTAAGCCTGCGGGTCAACCCCGATGTGGACGCCAGGACCCACCCTTATATTTCCACCGGCCTCAAGGAAAACAAGTTTGGCGTGCCCTTCGACGAAGCGGAAAAGCTTTATGCCTCCGCAAGAAAATTTGCCCACTTGCGCATCAGCGGACTGGACTGCCATATCGGCTCACAATTGACCGAACTCGATCCCTTTGTCGAAGCGTGCGGGAAAATACTTGACTTGTTGACTCGCCTCGAAACCCAGGGACTGACTATCGATCATCTGGACTTGGGCGGTGGTTTGGGAATTCGTTATTCGGGAGAAAATCCGCCAGCGGCGCAGGATTATATCACTGCATTATGCAGCGCAATCGGCCGGCGCAGCCAGCGTATCCTGATTGAGCCCGGCCGCGCGCTGGTAGGAAATGCGGGTGTATTGCTTACACGTGTCGAGTATCTCAAGCATACCCCCCACCGGGATTTCGCGATCGTGGATGCGGCCATGAATGATCTGATGCGCCCGGCACTGTACGACGCCTACCATGAGATCCTGCCGGTTATTGCAAATGGCGGCGGCGACAAGATTTATCAGGTGGTCGGCCCCGTTTGTGAAACTGGCGATTTTCTGGGGCATGACCGGAAGCTGGCATTGACGCAGGGCGACCTGCTCGCCATCATGTCCGCCGGCGCTTATGGCATGAGCATGAGTTCAAATTACAATACCCGTCCCCGCGCCGCCGAGGTCATGGTGGACGGCGGCCGTATTCATCTTATCCGCCAACGCGAATCCTTGGAACAGCTGATCGCTGGCGAGAAAATTCTGCCCTGAGTGAAACTTCTGCGGTGGATTCCGGCTAAACCAGAAAAAGAGTTGCGAGACCGAGGAAAATAAAAAAACCCCCGCTGTCGGTGACGGCGGTAATCATCACGCTGGAGCCCGCTGCCGGGTCACGGCCCATTCTATGTAGAGTCAATGGAATCAGCACACCCAGTAGCGCCGCCAACAGCAGATTCAACATCATCGCCAGCGTCATCACCAGACCCAGAGAGACGCTGCCGTAGATAAAAAATGCGAATAATCCGACTACGCTACCCCATACCAGGCCGTTCACCGCACTCACGCCAATTTCCTTGACAAACAGGTTACGTGCACTACCGGCATTGAGTTGGCCCAAAGCGAGTGCGCGCACGATCATCGTAATTGTCTGATTGCCGGAATTACCGCCAACACCGGCAATAATTGGCATCAGAGCAGCCAGTGCCACCAATTTCTCGATTGAATCTTCAAACACGCCAATCACGCGCGATGCAACAAATGCGGTAATCAGATTGACAGCCAGCCAAGTCCAGCGATTCTTCACGCTTTTCCATACGGGTGCGAACAAATCCTCTTCTTCCCGCAAACCCGCCACATTCAGCGCTTCGCTTTCCGCCTGTTCACGAATAAAATCCATCACTGCGTTAACGGTAACACGCCCCACCAGCTTGTTTTCCGCATTGACCACCGAAGCGGAAACAAGATCATAGCGCTCGAAGGCTTGTGCCGCGTGATGTGCATCGTCGTTAGGGTGGAGCTTCACCATCTCTGTGGTCATCACCGCCCCCACCGTGGTATCGGGATCACTGACCAGCAACCGGTTGACCGGCAATACGCCTTTAAGATGTTCGTTCCGGTCCACCACGAACAATTGGTCGGTATGATCAGGCAGCTCGTCCAAACGGCGCAGATAGCGCAGCACGACTTCCATGGTGACATCCTCCCGGATAGTCACCACGTCGAAATCCATCAGTGCGCCCACCGCATCTTCCGGATAGGACATGGCAGCGCGTAACTGCTCACGTTCCTCCATCGGCAACGACTGAAACACATCTTCCAAAACATCGCGGGGCAAATCCGGGGCAAGGTCGGCGATCTCGTCGGCATCCAGCTGTCCTGTCGCCGCCAGCATTTCATCGCTGTCCATCGTGGCAATGAGCGTTTCGCGAACCGCGTCCGAAACTTCCAGAAGAATTTCGCCATCGCGCTCCGCCTTGACCAGCTCCCAGATCATCAAACGATCTTCAAGCGGCATGGCTTCCAGAATATGCGCGACGTCCGCGGGGTGGAGCCTGTCAAGCAGGTTTTGCAGTTCCGCCAGATTCTGTTTATGCACCAGGGCTTCGACCAGTTCCTGACGCGGCATTTGCTGTGTATGTACGAGACCTTCCACCAGCTTATGTTTGCGCAATAAATGCGTCAGGCGCCGCAAGTTCTCTTGCAGATCTTCGGTCTCCCTGAGATTGTTTGCCTTGGACATGGGTGGTCACTCTGGTGGCGCGATGGGAACATCGCTGCAATTTAACGTTCTTATCCTGCTCTAAATCCGAATCCGGCGATAAAACTGACCATTCTTCAGTTTAACACTATGATTCTATTTATAAAAACAACTCTTCCCTTTTATGCTGAGGTTCACGGAAGACTGAATTCAGGTTGAAGCTATCATCTACCCGTTTTTCTGACACGCTACACGATTGGCATGACGGGATGATCTGTTTGTAGGAAAAATCAGAAGACGCGGGGCGGATATTATGACAGGGAGGAGAGTGAACGCAAAGTATGATCCTAAATCCGGTGGTGGAGCGTTCATTTAATAGATCAGTGTTATGCTTAATAACAATATTTCATATTATTTGACGCTTACCCTCCGGATGAGGAGCGGAACAACCATTCCGCACCATTGCGCCTTGCCTTGCCTCTAAAAAACCGCATACCTTACCTCCGCCGGATGTAGGATGGCTCATCTCGGGGTAAGAAATCATCAGGGAATTTGCGTGGATGCCATACGGCTAAGGATGATATCCGTTTTTCTCGACAACCACGGCGTATTGCGATTCCGATCGTAGAAACGTGGATTAGGAATCATGGCGGCGAGGCGAGCGGCTTGTTCCGCGGTGACAGAGGAAGCTGAAATACCGTAATAGTAACGGATCGCGGCCTCCGCACCGAATACGCCATTTCCCCATTCAATGACATTCAAGTAAATCTCGAGGATACGCCGCTTGGACATCACGTTTTCCAGCATCAGCGTAATGACAGCTTCCTGAAGCTTGCGCCATGGCGTTTTTTCGCTGGAAAGAAATAGATTTTTCGCAAGCTGCTGACTAATAGTAGAGCCACCCGCAGCCCACCTGCCGGTCTTCAGGTTCTTTTCATAAGCCTTCTGGATGGCTTCAAAATCAAAACCCTCATGCTCCAGGAATTTGCCATCCTCGGCGGCGATAATCGCACGCTTGAGATGAGGGGAAATTCGCTCGTAAGGCATCCATTGAGTGTGTAATGCCGGTGTGACACCCTTATGACGCAATGCATCCAATTGATTCCGCATGAACGCGCTGGTGGAAGGATTGTAGGAGTTCCAATAAACAACATGGCCGAGAATCCATAATTGATAGGCAAGCACCACGCCGACAAGCAGCAGGAAAGCACGCCAGAAACAACGCTTGATAAATTTTCGCATGCGCTGGCTATGATACTGTTAAATTTTCAGGCATATGATCTTGGGGGAAAGCCGAATGATTCCCCCGCCTTGCCAGCAATAGGCTCAATGAAGAAATTATTTAGAGATTCCTTAGCCCTCTAATTACCTGATCTGTTTTTGGCCTTACCCCACGCCATAGGAAAAATGATTCTGCCGCTTGCTCCACCAGCATACCGATACCATCCGCCAGACTTGATGCGCCTTGTTGCTTCGCAAATTGCAGAAAAGGAATGCATCCATCGCCATACATCATGTCATAGGCCAGCGATTCGGCAGCGAAGATGCCAGGAGGCAGCGGCGGCAGGTTGCCCTGCAGGCTGGCGGAAGTGGCATTAATGACGAGATCAAATTTTTCTCCGCGAATATCCGCATAGTCGCCGGATACGATATTTTCGTACCGAGAAAATTGTTGCTGTAACGCATGCGCTTTTTGTTTAGTCCGATTGATGATTGTCAGAATGCTTGGTTTGTGTTCCAGTAGCGGCAGCATTACACCCCGGGCCGCGCCGCCGGCGCCCATCAGCAGCATGCGCTTACCGGTAAGGGAAAACCCCAGATTGGTTCTGATGTCGCGTACCAACCCAGCGCCGTCAGTGTTGTCGCCAAGAATCTCGTCCGAGCTGAATACGAAGGTGTTTACTGCCTGTGCGGCACCCGCCCGTTCAGTCAAACGGCTGGAAATCTCGCAGGCCTCCAGTTTAAATGGAACCGTCACGTTCATGCCTTTACCGCCGCGTTCCCGGAAAGCCGCAACCGTTGCGGCGAACGCATCCACGGGTGCAAGTATCGCTTCATATCGCATGTCCTGCCCCGTCTGCCGTGCAAATTCGGCATGAATCCAGGGCGATTTGCTATGAGCAATGGGACTGCCGATGACGGCATAAGAATCAGTCATGAGTCCTGAATCGGGGTTGCCTTAATAGATCAATGCCATGATTAATAATAAATATTTATTATTACGCAATCTCACATTTATGAGACCGCCAGGGGGCAAATTGCACTTTATTCGCCTGCTGGATTTAAGAGATAGCGCAACGATGCCGAACAGTGGAACGGCTTCGGATCTTATTGACTTGTCAATCCATCCGAACGGGTAAATGACCAGATACGGGTAATATGCAGGATATCCGTATCCCGGCTGACGTCGGGCGGGAAAGGGGCAAATCCATTCTGACCCGCCAGCTTGACAATGCGTATTGCCGCCTCGTCCAGAATTTTCTCTCCCGACGAGCGATTTATTTCAAGCGACTCCAGACTGCCGTCCGACTTGATACCAACAGTGAGTTGCAAGTTTCCATAGAGTTTTTCCCGCCTTGCCGCTTCAGGATAATTCATGTTGCCAATCCGCTCCACCTTGAGACGCCAATCTTCGATGTAACGGGCAAAGCGGTATTCCTGCGTGCGAGCACCGACAAATCTGCGTTTTGGGCGACGCTGATAGGCTTCGTAATCCCGGGCGGTCTGGGCCTCCAGGCGCGCGATCTCGAGACTACGTTGAACCAGGTCGCTACCCTTCAGACCGGCGAGCCCCGAGCGATTTTGTTCAGACTGTTCCGAAGGAAGATCTGCTTGATACGCGTCCTGATCATGATTGCCCTCCGTCGGTTTTTCCGTTTCCTGTTCAAGTTGTTCCATGTTTTCCGAAGCCGTGGCGGTATCCGTAGCGTCGTTATGTTCCGGCGATAAGGGAGGCGGCGATTTGGCGTGGCGGCTGTTGCCGGCGTTACCTCCACTGTTCAGGTTAGCCCGCGCCAGAGTACTCTCATTACGCGGTTTCGATACGGATTTGCCGTTGACCAACACCACTTCCAGCGGCGCAGCGGTCTTGCCGATCTCCGGATAAGGGAGCTTGAAGCTAATCCCGAATAAAACAATCGCATGCAAAATCACCGAGATCAATATCGTCACATTCAGGCGTGACGAAGACCTTAACAGCCAACCGTGGAATGAGGCTGAATTAAAATCCGATATATTTGGAGTGACGCTCAATTTAACCAGAACCCGGTAATTGATCGCTCATTCTTCAGTATAGTAATCTGATTCATAAAAGATTTTTTGCCACTTAATTCTCACCTCTGGGGCAAACCCGCTACCGGATTTAAGTTTAGTAATGCGTAAAAAATTACCGATATATATTCAAGGGACGGTATCCATTGTAAAACAACAATGAGATACGCGTCATATGCGTTCACGCTCGATCTATGCATCCAATTTACGCAGGAATCTTGCGTGGAAAGTGAGTTCGAGCAAATCAATCTGGGAAACCTCCACTTCAATAGCCGTCTCCGGCGGCACTTCCGGTAAGGAGGGTATCCGTGCTACCAAAGGGAGATGATCCATTTTCACCAGATTCTCCTTAAGTACCTGCGCTCCCGTTGTACTGACATTCTCCTGCAATAGCCAGCGCAAACACCAGTAGCGCTCCATTCTCCGCTGAAAATCTCCGTAGACTTCATAGGCGGCTTCGAAATCCCGCATGGATATCCGCAGACTTTCATTGTCCCGGGTATAAGGCGGCGTCTCCTTCCTCAGCAGTGCCACCAGTTGCCGTTGATTGATGAAATCCACATAACGGCGCATCGGCGAACTGATCCAGGCATACTGCGAAACGCCTAACCCCTGATGTGGCGCAGGAGATGTACTTATCCTGACCTTGCCGCCACTCTGGCTGCGATAGATGCCAGTGACGCCGCTATCGGCGAGTTGTTTGCCCCACTCCGTATTAACATAAATCATCAGCTCAGACACCACCTTATCGATAGGCGAACCCCGCCGGCGCTCGCTGATAGTGATGCGATCATCCGTAACATTGAAGCTGTAATCGATTTTCTCATTGTTACTGTCGCTGGCCTTACCCCGAACCGCCTCCATCTTGCAGGCAAATTTCCATAGCGTCAGCAACGCCACGCCAAAAGGATGATCAAGACTTCCCGCCGCAAGCGTGTGTTCGTTAAAATGCTCTTCCAGCGCGTCGTGTCTGAGATTGGCGGCAATCCTTACGCGCTCGATGCGGCTGTTTATGGCGATGACGGTGAAATCGTCCGCCACATCAATATACATTGAAAGCGCTGGGCATAATCGTTCTTCGCCCAATGTATAGTGGTGAATCACCGCTTCCGGCAACATGGTAATTTTGCTGCCCGGAAGATAAACGGTAGAAAGACGCTGTGCCGCCGCTGTATCCAGCGGGGAGCCTGGCGCTATGCCCAATGTGGGAGCGGCAATATGGATGCCGATGCGGAAGCTGCCCAGAGTCAGCGGCGTGACCGAAAAGGCATCGTCAATTTCTGTAGTGGCTGCATCATCTATGCTGAAAGCAGCCGCATCCGCTATGGGTAAATCCTGCGGATCGTGAAATTCGCCGCCTGCCCCAAGCCCACCGAAGCCTGTGCCTTCAGGAAAATGCTCCAGCAGGAACCGGTTAACATGATAGTCATGCGTGGAGGGTATCGCGCCACATTTTTCCAGCAACTTGGGAATGCTTAGCTTCGTCTCGGCGCAAACGACATCAAGCGCTTTCCATTCAACGGTATTCTTATCAGGGCGGTAGAGGAGATTGAACAGCGACGGTCTAAATTCTTCCGGCAGGATAAATGTATTCAGCAACTGCACATAACGGGCCTGCTGTTCCGCTTGCAGGCGCTTTTTTTCTTGGCTGGCAAGCGCGGCCTCAAGCGCTTTCGATGGTGCCGCTTTATAGCGTCCCCGGCCTTTTTTGTAAAAATACATCGGTGCACTGTGCAGCCGGATCAGCACCGCCGCTGCTTCCTCGGGGCTGGCTAAGTGACCGAAATAATCCGCGGCGAGGGCATCGCTGGCGAACTCGGCCTCGCTCTCGCAGCACTCCCAGAGAAAATTGGGATCGAGATCCTCCGCTGTTTTTTGCGCGAGATCCATGAATTCAGACAGAGAGGGTACGTCAAATCGCAGCAACACCGAAGCCGCCTTTATTTTTGCACGCTTGCCGTGAGGCGCCTCCACTTGAAGCGAAGTCGTATTATCAGCAAGGACTGTGCCTACTTTAAAGGTACCTTCCTCTTCGTAAAAAACATTCATAAAATGGTTCTTGGCGGAGGATTAATTATTGAATTATAACCTGAAACGCGCTTGCAACGAGACCAGCCAACAGACGTGTCCGCCCCAATTCTGATTGCTTAATCCACTATCGCAGAACACGGCATTATGCGCGGTTTTCTTACGGTGATCCCGCACATTAATGTTAGCGCCCAGGTAGATGCATCCGTAGAAAAACCTTTTCACCCAAGCGTTGCACTCAATTCAATCCAGATCATCCTTGGGGCGCGAGATGATGGCGAGGGGGGTGGCGAGACGGTTTTGGTCGAGTTAGTCTATAGCTCCAGGCAAGCGGCGAGAAGGCCGTAAACTGACCACCCGTATGCGTAGATTCGGGGTGCCCCGAATTATCTGTTAAGCTCATCCATAGAGATATTTTTCAGGAATCGACTATAATATTTTCATAAGTAACTGCATTCTCGCCATAAAGGGGAAACACTGTGGACCAATTTTCCATCGCGTTAGAAAAACGACGTACGTTTTCTATTCCTGGATTAATTCTTGTGATCGCCCTCCTGCCAGCCTGCGCGGCACTTGACACTGATCCGGACAGAGGCGCAACAACAGTAAAACAGGATGTTTTTGGAGACAGCTTTACAGCGATAAAGTATCTCGATCAAGGATGGGCGCCCGCCGATAGTCTTTGGTTCTACACCATTACGCAGGGATCCGACATGATGCCCTACGACTTCTTCCTGGCGCTGGAGCAGGTTGGCAAACCCGAGCCGTTTCGCGCTAACGAGAACATGAATCGCTATCGCTATCTGCCGCAGAAAGCCACTTCCAGTAACCCGGATGGGTTGCCGGTCGGATTTGTCAAGGATGACTATAAGGGTAAAGAGTATCTTGGTTTGACTTGCTCCGCCTGCCATACCGGACAGATAAACTATAAGGGTAAGGGGATACGAATCGATGGTGGCCCGGCAAGCGCCGATATGGAAACTTTCATGGCCGACATTGTACGTGCCTTGATAGCAACCCTCGAAAAGGAGGAAGTTCGCAGCCGGTTTGTGAAAAATGTACTGTCCCGCGGTAATTACAAGACTGAGGCGGAGGTACTCGCAGACCTAAAAAAATATCGCGAGCGGCTCGCCAGCTATATTACGATCAACTACAGCAGTCTCCATTACGGCTACGCGCGACTGGATGCGTTCGGGCGCATTTACAACAGAGTTCTGGAGCATGTCATCAATGTCAAGGAGCTCCAGGAATTATTGCGTGACCCCAGGATAATGGGAAGCCACGCGATGACAGACGAACAGATAAGATCGATAACAAATGATACAGGGAATGTCCTGAGCGGCGCTGAAAGAGACAATATCGTCGAAAATATCGTGAGGACTTTAAACGAGAACAATGGCTGGGAAGCACTCGGGCGTTTACGCAAGAAACTGTTTAACCCACCTGACGCACCGGTAAGCTACCCATTCTTATGGGACACTCCTCAGCATGACTATGTTCAATGGAATGGCCTCACGGAAAATGCAGGACTTAAGGCAATTGCACGCAATACAGGGGAAGCGATAGGCGTATTCGGCACACTTGACTGGACGGAAAATAAAGGATTCTCGCTATCCGCCTTCATCAATGGACAAGGTTTGTATGGTCGTCATATCAGCTATTATTCTTCCGTTAATGTCCAGAATCTGCGCCTTATCGAAGCGCGTCTATTGAGTCTTCAATCTCCACTATGGCCGGAGGATATCCTTCCACCCATTGACGAGACCCGCCTTGCGAATGGGAGATCCCTGTTCAATAAGCATTGCGTGAGCTGCCATGCAAGAATCCAGCGCGACGATCCTGATCGCCGCGTGGTGGCGCATATGTCGAGGGCGAGCGATGTGGGTACGGACACCCAGATGGCCAAAAATAGCGTAAGTTACCAAGGCTTCTCAGGCATTCTGCGGAATCAGTATGTCGGCATGAGTGTGGGTGATGTCTTGCTGGATCGGCGGGCACCGGTTGCGGCCTTGCTGACCCGAGCGACTATTGGGGTTGTCGCCACTCCCGATCAGGACAAATGGTTTTTACCTCGCTGGATCGACTGGATTTCCAATTTGGCAGCAGGATTCCGCCATAATGAGATCAAACCATCGATCAAACACGGTGATTACGATCCAGACACCACGGCCGATCCAGTCGCATCTTTAAAATCCTATAAGGCGCGGCCGCTCAACGGTATCTGGGCAACCGCGCCTTATCTGCATAATGGCTCCGTGCCAACACTCTATGATTTATTGTTACCCAAAAGACGTCCTGGAGATCCGCAAGACGGAGAATATCGGCCTGACGAGTTTGAAGTCGGCTCACGCGAATTCGACCCCGTTAAGGTAGGCTTAAAAAGCAGTGGATATGGTGGTTTCATTTTCAAGACGGACATCAGGGGAAATAGCAACGCCGGACACGATTACGGCGTCAGACGCACGGTGGACGAGTCTGATGGGCCTGTGGATCAGAAGATCAAGGACCAGTGCATGGATGAGACAATCAAAGATGAACTTGTGGATAAATCCATCAGAGGTAATTGCCTTTATCCCATGTCCAAAGAAGAGCGCCTCGATTTGCTCGAATACCTGAAGACGCTATGATCGACTCCGCGACTCCTGATCAGCACAATTTTTGATATCCATCACCTACAAACCGCAAGGGAGCTACCGATGAGTACAAACTACCTGGAGCAGTATGATGCAGCTGCCGATGCAGACAAAGCCCCATTGGCGCGCCGCTGGATCGATACCGAGCCGTTGCCGTTTTTCAAAGAGCTGCGTGAAAAACGACCTATCCTGATAACGCCCAAATTCACCCTGGTCACACGTTTCGATGATGTCAGGGAAGTACTGAGCATGCCGAAGGTATTCACGGTTAAGCCCTATGTCCCGAAAATGGCCGATTACCTGATGATGCATGACGATGATGCCCTGCATACGCGCGAGAAATCGCTGATGCAATGCATGTTGAATCGCGACGATCTACCCGCCGTGCGCGAAATGGTGGCGAATGTTTCCAAGGAAATACTCGACACCGCCAATGGCAACATTGAGCTGGTCAACAATTATTGCCGTATGGTGCCAGCCACGCTGGTGCGGGAATATTTTGGGCTAACCGGAGCGAAAAGGCGTGATTTGATCGAGTGGTCTTACTGGAACCAATGGGACACCTTCCACAATCAGCCTTTCGATCTGCTGCCTCCGGAAAAATCCCAGCAGATTATTGATCGCCATAATGAAACTTCCAAAGCGCTCGGCATGTTCATCGTTGAACTTATCGCCCGCCGCCTGCTGCAGGTAAAAGCGGAGGAAATAACCCTCTCAACCCTCGTGCGGCTGGACGATGATATCGTGACCAGAATGTTGCGCACGGATTACCCCAAACAACTGGATTTCGACATCAAACGGCTGGGACTGAATGCCGGCGGTCTTTTGATTGGCGCAATCGAAACTACCGCACAAGCGGTTGCCCAGATCATCCAGTATCTGATGGAACGGCCGGAATGGCTTGCGAAGGCCAAGACCGCTGCGCTAAAGGACACTCCCACCGAGTTCGATGGCATCGTTTGGGAGGCTCTGCGCTTTGTGCCGATCACCCCCTATTTGTTTCGTACGACCGCAAGTGACTACACCGCGGCGAAGGGTACCGGTCATGCCACTGTTCTGCGTGCGGGCACTCATGTTTTGCCGGTTACCTTATCGGCGATGTTCGATGAACGCGCGTTCGAATCGCCGGATGAATTTATTCCTCAACGCAATTGGTACAATTATTTCCATTTTGGTTTCGGCAGCCATGAATGCCTGGGACGCTATGTCGGAATGGTCATGATCCCAGAGATGGTGCGCCAGGTCTTGACCCGGCAGAGTATCAAGGCAAATGCCCCTATCGATTACAAGTCCGGTCCTTTCCCGGAGCAGTACGACCTTTCCTGGAGTTTGCAATAAAGTTACTCCCTGAATAAGCTTTCCATGGAATTCATCGGAAAAATTGGAGAGCTCTTCAGGGCTCCCCCCGAGTATTGTGTGCGTTGTTATTTGGCACCCGCCTCCTGAAGAAGTTTTACTACGTCCTCGCGACGATACTTCGACGCCAGCATCAGCGCTGTAACACCATTTCCTGCTTTGGCATTCACATCTGCCTTGGCGGCGAGCAGTGCCTGTATCACTCCCGCATGGCCCATTTGCGAGGCCAGCATCAACGCGGTTGCGCCATTGTCCAGCCGGGCATTCACATCAGCCCCGGCGGCAAGCAGCATTTGTACTATCTGACGCTGTCCCTCCTGCGAAGCCTGCATCAACACCGTGACGCCATCGCCCCTCCTTACATTCACATCAGCTTTAGCAACAAGCAACTCCCGCGCGACCTCCCTGTGCCCTTTCTGCACCGCCTGCATCAATGCGGTGGTGCCGTTGCTTGTCTTCGCGTTTATGTCCGCCCTGGCTTCTATCAACACTTGCACCACTTCTTCGTAACCATTCTGCGATGCTACTATCAATGCGGTAGCGCCATTATCCGCCTTGGCGTTCACATCGGCTTTAGCCGCAAGCAGCGCCTTGACACGGGAAAGATTACCCTTTTCAGCGGCAGTGACGAGCTCGCTATCGCCCATGCTTGCCCATGTGCTCGCTGAGGTGCAGAATAAGAGCATGCTTAAAATATGCCTATATTTCCGCAACGCGATCATTTCAATTCTCCTTTCCATAACATAATCGATCCCGGTTCTAATAAAAATGGCAACTGCGTTAATTTCGTCGCGGTTCCCGCACGTATACATATGTAAATACGCCGCTTTTAACGCGAACCATCTCAGATTACGTTGATCAAAACTTAAGTTCAAGCGGTAATACGCAAAAGTCTGCCGGACTTGACGAATCGAAGCGAGAAATTGACTGGTTAAGACAAATTCCGACGATAAAGACCAATAGTTGTAGTTGCTCCATTGGCTACAGCTTTTTGTGAGCCCAAAGCGGGGAAATCCCGCGCGAGACTTCTCTGATCCATTCACTTTGAAAGTTATTTGCTGCCGTTTTCAGGAGATTCGATGCGAAAAATGCTTTTACCGCTATTCCTGCTGTCCGTAGCTCCCGCAACGGGAGGCGCAGCCGAAAACAACATACGTCCGGGATTGTGGGAGGTCACGACAACGTCGATGTTGCTGGCTCTGGTGCCTCAGATTCCGCCTGACCAAATGCAACAATTGACAAATCTGGCCAAGCAATACGGATTGGAGATGCCCCAGGTCCAAAATGGAGCCGCAACGTCCAGGGTTTGCATCACCCAACAAATGGCGGATGAGAAAATTCCATCCTACTTTCATCAAAATCAAATGGGATGCAGTGTTAAAAACGCGATCCGGACAGAAAACAGCTACACGATGGATCTCGTCTGCACAAATCCTCAATTAAAAGGCAGTGGGAGAGCCGAGGGCACATTTACGACTCCCGAAAGTTTCTCCGGATGGACAATATTCAAGGGTACCGTACAAGATCGTCCCGTCAATGAGCACGCGGATACAAGCGGCCGATGGATCAATGCAAGCTGCGAAACAGTGAAGCCATCACGATGATTTCTATCCGTAACTGTCACTTCGCGCCCCCTTGCCATACCGCCAAGACATCATCGCTGTTGATTCTTGATGGTTTCACCTATCGCCTTGAGCAACTTTTCATGGATACCGCCGAAACCGCCGTTACTCATGATGAGAACATGGTCGCCGGAATGAACTGCACCCGCGACGGCTGCGATTAGCCGCTCCAGATTGTCATGGCTTACCGCCCGGTTGCCCATGCCGCTCAGTGCCGCTTGCGCGTTCCATCCCAGGTTGGCGGTATAGCAAAACACCAGATCAGCCACCGCAAGGCTATCCGCGAGGCTGTCTTTCCATATGCCCATTTTCATGGTGTTGGAACGGGGCTCAAGCACGGCGATGATGCGTGTTCCACGTACCGTGTCGCGTAGGCCCTCAAGGGTGGTCCGGATGGCGGTAGGATGATGGGCAAAATCGTCATATACCGTAATGCCATTGATTTCACCACGTACTTCCATGCGGCGTTTCACATTTTTGAACTGTGTCAGTGCGGCGATAGCCATGTTTACCGGCACGCCGGCATGACGAGCTGCGGCCAGCGCAGCCAATGCATTCATGCGGTTATGTTCCCCCAGCAACTCCCAATACAATGTCCCCTGAGCCTCACCCATGAAATGAATCGCAACCCCGCCGTCGACCAGCATCCCCGCCTGCCAGCCATCGGCCACGCCTAACCGTTCTACCGGCGTCCAGCATCCCTTGGTCAATACACGCTCCAGACTGTTCTCCTTCCCGTTGCTGACGATAAGGCCATTACCGGGAATTACGCGTACGAAATGGTGAAACTGTTGCTCGATTGCTGCAAGGTCCGCAAATATATCGGCGTGATCGAACTCCAAGTTATTGAGAATCGCGGTTCTGGGGCGGAAGTGAACAAACTTGGAACGCTTGTCGAAAAAGGCGGTGTCATATTCATCCGCTTCGATGACAAAGAAAGGCGAACCGCCAAGTCTGGCCGACAACCCAAAGTTCCGCGGTATGCCTCCAATCAGGAATCCTGGCTCCATCCCGGCATATTCGAGTATCCAAGCCAGCATCGAACTGGTCGTAGTCTTGCCATGGGTCCCTGCTACTGCCAGAACCCATTTGTCGCGCAATATATTTTCAGATAACCATTGGGGGCCGGAAATATAGGGAAGGCTGCGGTTGAGGATTTCCTCAATGAGTGGGTTGCCGCGGGCTACCACATTACCGATGACGAACAAATCGGGATTCAGCCTGGTTTGTTCCGGAGAGAATCCTTCTATCAGCGCTATCCCCTGAGACTCCAATTGCGTACTCATGGGTGGATAAACGCCTTCGTCGCAGCCGCTCACCTTGTGACCCGCTTCGCGTGCGATCGCCGCGATCCCGCCCATGAACGTGCCGCAGATGCCGAGAATATGGATATGCAAAGCTCAACTCCCGAATATGAATGAATTATGGCAGCTATGGCGCCAAGCTAAATTGCGGTTTTTACCAACTATTGCACCGGAACCGGCCAGTGGGCCAAATTGGAGCGCGATGCGGGAAACGAACCTGCTCAGAGATTCCCTGGCGCCTATACGCAAGCATGCGATAGGTTGTGCTCCATTTTTTGTTACACTTACGGTTTTTGCCGCCCTGCGTTCATGCATCATCAAGGCCAGCTAAGCAATGGGGCCTAATGCGAAGCTTCCTCGATTCTCATAACCCGATCCCGACCTCACTAGGCAGCGTGTTGTCGCGCCCCTCATACTATGATGCGAGATTTATAAATCCGGAAATGGTAACTCATCCGTGTCAAGATGCCATTTCAGGATGAACATTCACACATGAAATCGCGTTTTTCCCGCTCCATCCGCTGGTCTGCCTGTTTATTCTGCCTTGTATTCAATGCACTTGCCGACACGCCGTCATCCGTATCGAAAGACAAGAGCAAGCAAGCGGACCCTGCCGCCCAGGCGGAGAAGGATAACAAACCCGTATTCATCGATGCGGAGCGCATACAAGGTCATCATGAATATGAAATCGAAGCGAGGGGCGAGACTGAGTTGCGCCGCGGCCCTGTCGTCTCAGCCGATCAAAATAATGTCCCCGTCAAACAGCCCGGCAGTGCACCAGACAGCGCACCATTGAAGCCGCAGCAGAACTATACACTATCGCCGGTTACAAAGGACGGGCCCACTTCGGGACTGCCTGTCACCGCAGCGGAAAACAAGGACGACACGCCTGTATTGGCCGGAATCGAGCACCTGCCGGGGCATCTTGAACGGGAGGGCGAGGCCCAGCTGCGGAGTGGTGCCCAAGGCAGCCAAACCGGAGCTGCACCTACCTTCCCATCCACGCCGGCACCTCCATTGAAGGATGAAAACAGGCTGGCAATGCCGGGCATAGGAGTGGAACCAAGTAAAAATAAACCCATAATCATCGGAACTGAGCAAATCTGGGGACATCTTGAACAGGAAGGCGATACCCGGCTGCGTCTCGGCGGCGCGGTGGCGCCGGGCGATGAGCCGCGATTGGTGACGCTGAAAGATGGAGATAAATTACCTGTCCCAACCACCAAGCCGGAACAGAAAAAAGCCCGGCCTGTGTTTGTCTCGGCGGATCGCCTGGAGGGCCACACTGGAAAGGAGATGGATGCAATTGGAAGGGCCGAACTGTTTAACGGAGACCAGTTTATCTCGGCGGATCGAATGAAATACCACCAGGATACGGATATAGCGGAGGCGCAGGGCGGTGTGCGTGTGGAACAACGGGGAGATATATTGGAGGGTTCGCAACTCAAATTCAATCTGGCGGACAAAACCGGGCAACTGAGTGAACCCAGTTATCGTTTAAAAGATGCGAGCAGCCGAGGCAAGGCCAATATGCTGCTGTTTGAAGGTGAGAACCAATATCGGCTTCGGCAGGCGACTTATACAACATGTCCGGCTGGAGATGATGATTGGTATCTGCAAGTCGACGACGCTGAAATCGACAACGCAAAGAAAGAGGGCACCGCCCGAAAAGTGAAGCTGACATTCAAGGATACCCCAATCCTGTATACGCCCTGGATGAACTTCTCATTCAGCGGCAAGCGCAAGACGGGGCTTCTGGCCCCCCTGTATGGTTACAATGTCCGGACTGGTATAGAACTTACGGTCCCGTTTTACTGGAACATCGCACCCAACGTTGATGCAACGATTTCTACACGTGCGATGTCGCGGCGTGGTGTCGCGTTGAACAGCGAGTTCCGCTATCTGGGAACCAATTTAAATGGCAACCTGATTGCCGAGGTATTGCCAAGCGACCTGGACACCAAGGAAACCCGCTATCGGGTGGCGTTTGGGCATAATCAGACCTTTGGTAAACATTGGTTCAGCCGCCTGGACTACAACCGGGTATCCGACGACACTTACTTCCGCGATCTCGGTAATACCATGAACCTGACTTCCCGAACCAATCTGTTGCAGCAGGGTCTGGTCGCCTACAATCGCAATCTGGGAGACAACGGCACCCTGAATGTCACTTCACTCGTACAGCAATTTCAGACTATCCAGGATCCGTTGAATCCGGTTGTGGCTCCTTACAAGCGACTACCGCAGGTCACGCTTACCGCCAATAAAGCCGATGTTCTCGGCTTGGATTTCAATCTTGTCAGCAGCTGGACGAATTTTTCGCATCCTACTCTGGTAAGCGGCCAACGTGCCACCTTCTTTCCCAGCGTAAGCTACCCTATGCGCAGCGCATTTGGCTATATCACGCCAAAGGTTGGCCTCCACCACACGACGTATAATCTGGAGTCCCCTGTCTCACCCTCGGGACCACAGGATACAAATCTCTCTCGTACCCTGCCCCTGTTCAGCGTGGATAGCAGCGTTGTGTTTGATCGCAAAACGGAGCTGCGTGGAGAGCGGTTCACTCAGACCCTTGAGCCACGGCTCTTTTATGTTTATGTGCCGTTCCGTGACCAAAATTTTCTGCCCAACTTCGACTCCGCCAAGACGGATTTCAGTTTTGCCCAGATCTTAACCGAAAATCGCTTTAGTGGCAGCGACCGTATCAACGACGCAAATCAGCTGACCTTCGCGCTCACATCCCGTCTGATAGAGGCGGATACCGGTAAAGAGCGTTTGCGGCTCGCCGTGGGTCATCAAGTAAGCTTTATAGATCGCCGCATCACTCTGGATGCGCCCTCGACAATCAACAGAAGACCGGATTTTATCGCCGCGATCACGGGATTTATCACACCCACGATAAGCACCGATACCAGCGTGCAATTTGACCACACCCGACTGATGGCTGATGTGGTGCGCTCAGGTTTGAGCTACCGCCCCGAGCCCGGCAGGGTGATAAATTTTGGCTACCGGTTCACTCGCGATGTGTTGCACCAGGTCGATGCGTCGTCGCAGTGGCGATGGTCGGAAAGATGGCAGACTGTGGCACGGCTGAATTACTCGTTAGAAGATCAGAAGATTCTGGAAGGGCTGGCGGGACTTGAGTATAATGCCTGCTGCTGGTCGTTGCGGTTCGTGGTCCAGCATCTGACTCTTGCCACACAGAGAACAACCACTGCGGCATTCTTGCAACTTGAGTTGAATGGCCTGATGCAGATCGGATCAAACCCGCTACAGGTATTGCAGCGTAGTATCCCTGGATACACCAGGACCGGCAGCCAGGGGAGCGGCACAGTGGAGGGTCCATAGGTCCGTATTATAAATTGCGAAGGCTTGCGGGATCGCCAGGATTTCCCCGCTCTGCAATCAGTGAACCTAAATCCGGCAGTGGGCTGCTTATCTCCAGTTTAGCGCTATGATCTACAAAGGCTTCTTGCGCCACTTGACCTTCACCTTCATGGTGAGTACGCTACAACCACCAGATTTTGGTTGATATGCTTATTCGCATGGGCACGAAATTTTTGTTACGTCCCCCTGTTTTGCTGGCTATGCTCGCAGCCGGAATCGCTATTGCTCAACAGCCCGCCCATTCCAGCGGTATTCAAACTATAGACCATATCGTCGCGGTTGTGAACGAGAATGTTATTACACGTCACGAACTGGATGAGATGCTTAAAGTCGCCGTTAAACAAATGCAAAAACAGGGGATGCAGGCACCCTCGCCAGCGGTAATGGAGAAGCAGATGCTGGAGCGCATCATCGTCAATCGCGTACAGCTACAACTTGCGAAAGAAACGGGCCTGACCGTCAGCGATACCGAACTCGACCAGACTATCCGCCGCATCGCCCAGGAGAATAAATTGTCTTTGTCGGAGTTCCACAGCGCGCTCGAGCAGGATGGGATCAGCTTCAACAAATTCCGTGACGAGATTCGTGACGAAATTATCTTGGTACGGCTGAAAGAACGCGAGGTAAACAACCGGATAAGTGTAACTGAAGGCGAGGTGGATAATTTCTTGCATACGCAGGAAAACTCGGGGGATGGCAACTACGAATACCAGATTGCACACATTCTGATCCAATTGCCGGAACAGCCGGATGCCATAAAAATCGAGGCCATGCGGCAGCGAGCAGATGCTGCCATGACTCAATTAAAAAATGGTGCCGAGTTTGCCAAGGTTGCGGCCGAATTCTCCGATGCCGCCGACGCCGCGCAAGGTGGCTTGCTGGACTGGCGTCCCGCCGGCCAGCTGACAAAGAGGTTCGCCGAATACATCACGCCAATGAAACCCGGCGAGTTATCTTCCATCATTCAAAGCCCCAACGGCTTTCATATCCTCAAGCTGGTCGGCCGGCGCAATCAAAACGAAGCCGTAACAATGGTGGATCAGACTCATGCCCGCCATATTCTGATAAAAATCAATGAACTTACGTCTGAAGGCGATGCCCGGCGCCGCATAACCGACTTGAAAGAACGTCTGGACAACGGTGGCAAATTTGACGAACTGGCAAAACTGCACTCTGAAGATGCCAGTGCCGCATCAGGAGGTGATCTGGGCTGGGTTTCGCCCGGCGATACCGTGCCGGAATTCGAGCACGCCATGAGCGCACTTAAGGATGGCGAAATCAGCGGACCGATACAGTCCCCATTCGGCTGGCACCTGATTCAGGTAATGGAACGCCGTTCCCAGGACATGAGCAAGGAACGGCAACGGCAAACGGCCCGCCAGGCGATCCGTGCACGTAAAGCTGACGCGGCCTTCCAGGACTGGGTGCAACGATTGCGTGATCGGGCTTACGTCGAATACCGGCTGGAGGAAGGTTAGTATCGAGACGCTGCGATCGGTCTCGCGCGACATCGCGAATGCAAGAAGCGGCTTTCTTCCGGTGGCCTCATGACTTCTCCTGGATTCCCTGCAATCCCGATATTGGCCGTCACCGCAGGCGAACCTGCCGGGATCGGCCCTGATTTGTGCGTGCAGATCGCTCAGCAGGATCTGCCATGGAGGCTGGTTGTCATCGCCGACCGTGAATTGCTGCGGGAACGAGCGCGATTATTACGGCTTCCGCTCGAAATAGCGGACTACTCCCCAGTTGCTGAGATCGAACATAATACCGGCAGCTTGCATGTACTGCATGTGCCGCTGGCCGAATCGGCTATTCCGGGGAAGCTTGATCCAGCCAATGCGCGCTATGTTCTGCACACGCTGGAACGCGCTGTTGATGGATGCATGAAGCGTGAATTCGATGCCATGGTCACCGCACCGGTTCATAAAGGCATCATTAACGACGCCGGCATCATCTTTACCGGTCATACGGAATTCCTGTCCCAACTCACAAACAGTCCGGTAGTCATGATGCTGGTCGGCGGCGGAATGCGGGTAACGCTTGCCACCACCCATCTACCGCTGAAAGATGTTGCGGCGGCTATCACCCGCGAAATGCTGGAGCAGAAGCTGCGGATTATTCATCACGACCTGATTGCGCGCTTCGCCATCGCGCGTCCCCGCATCGCCGTGGCGGGATTAAATCCCCATGCCGGAGAATCCGGCCATCTCGGCAGGGAAGAAATAGATATCATCATCCCTTCGCTGGAAAAACTGCGCGGCGAAGGCATCGATCTAATTGGCCCGCTGCCCGCCGATACCCTGTTCAATCCCTCATGCCTGAAGCATTACGACTGTATTTTTGCCATGTATCATGATCAGGGACTGCCTGTGCTGAAACATGCCAGTTTTGGCGCAGGCGTGAACATTACATTGGGATTGCCTATTATTCGTACATCGGTGGATCATGGCACCGCCCTGGATTTGGCGGCAACCGGCCGAGCCGATCCCGGCAGTTTGCTGGCGGCAATCGACATAGCGGCGACACTGGCCTGCCACCGGAAATAGTTCAAAAAAGATTGGCGCCTTACCACAAATTAACTCACCGGATTTCCGCGACACCGGTTGACGGATTGGACTCATGCAACACATTCCCCGTAAGCGTTTCGGCCAGAATTTTCTGATTGATTCCAAGATCGTAGCGGATATCGTTGACGCCATTCATCCGGGCAGGGACGACCTTCTGGTGGAAATCGGGCCCGGTCTGGGGGCTCTGACGCGACCCTTGCTGCAATCGCTCGATCACCTGCATGCGGTGGAAATCGATCGTAATATTGTCGAACGCTTGCATCGCGAATTTTCGGAACGGTACCTGACAATACATTCGGCCGATGCCCTGGAATTCGATTTTCAGGCACTAGGAAAAAATCTTCGGGTGGTAGGTAACCTGCCCTACAATATTTCCACACCCATCCTGTTCCATTTGGCTCAATTTGCGGACAGTATCCGGGATATGCATTTCATGCTGCAAAAGGAGGTGGTGGCACGTATGGTAGCTCAACCTTCCACTTCGGATTACGGGCGGCTTTCGGTCATGCTGCAATACCGCTTTGAAATGGAACGGCTCTTCGTGGTCTCGCCGGATTGTTTCCGGCCTGCGCCAAAAGTGGAGTCGGCGATTGTGCGCATGATTCCGCGCAGGCAACCGTTAATTGAGGCAGACAAGGAGAATGTATTTGCCGGAATCGTCTCCGCCGCATTCTCGCAACGGCGTAAGACCCTGCGCAATACATTGCACGGGTATCTCAAACCGGAGGACTATACGGCGCTGGAAATCGACCCGGGCAAGCGGGCGGAGAACTTGTCGGTGGCGCAGTTTGCCACGATTGCGGATTACTTAGGTGAGCAGCAGCTTCCTCCATGATACAGGTTCCGGCTTACGGAAAGCCGAGGGCAGCCGTATCTCATTTTTTCTTCAATACGGTTACCTTGTCGACTCGATCATTCTCGTCATAACTAACGTCGAATGCCATCTCCTCTCCTTGAAAAACCAATTCGGTAGGCGTACCCACCACTTCCCACAAACCAAGCGTAAAAAAGTCGGCAACACCATGAAAAACAGCCCTGCCGGTTTTTGCTGCCGTACTGTAACCTTGCTTGAACGTAAAGATCTCGCGTCTTTTGCCGTCCTTCGTTTCGCTTACGGATGGCAGACCATACTCGGCCAGGAGCATATCTCTGGGTGTTCCTACCGAGAACAGCTCCAGGTTCTTGCTGGCTGGCTGGTTAGCCGCCATAAAGACAGAGCATCCCGACATCATAAGCAGCGCCCAGGCATAAATAAAGGTTACCAGTACCCTGTGCAGCATGATGTTAGCCTCTCTTATCCGTAAATGAATGTGCAATGGCCTCCTGACGCGGCCTGGATTTTTTACTAACCGTTGAAATAATAGGGTCTCATACTCAAATTGAAACAATATTACCCCATACTTGAATCCGGCAGAAATTTTCATCAAACATCGAAGGCTGGGCCGTTGGCGCTCGTATCAATGGAGCGGAACCTTCGGGCAGGAAAACGACTGGCGACGCGGGACGATAATTGCGGATCACTTGAGCAAACAGCAGTTTCTGCCGTTAAGTCAATACAATCTCATAAATAGTCAGTTTGGCCGCTCCGCGACGATAGGTATAATTTCCCTGAATCAAATGAGAAAAAGCAAGAGAACGAAATCCTCTTTCCACCAGGCAGGATCATGAATTTTTTTTCGCCACGCTCATTCATAATGACGGCCTTACTGGCATATGGTCTGGCCGCCCAGCCGGCCAACGCCACTATCTACTGGTTTACCGACGAGAACGGGGTCGCGCATTTCAGCAATGTACCCACGGATAAACGCTATGTTCCATTTGCGGCGGCTCACGACGCCGTGGCCAGGAAAACAATTCCCGGCACCCGTGACAGGCGGTCCGGCAAGCTGGCCAGGGTTCAATATGGCGCCATCATCGAGCAGATCGCCAGGACTTACGCATTGGAAAGTGCGCTGGTGCATGCCGTGGTTTCCGCGGAATCGGCTTACAATGCCACGGCAGTGTCGAAAAAAGGTGCGGCAGGTCTGATGCAACTCATGCCGGATACTGCGCGGCGATATGGCGCCACCGACAGTTTTGATCCGGTGCAGAATCTTCACGCCGGTAGCCGATATCTGAGCGACTTGCTGAAAATGTTCAACGGCAATGTAAGCTTGGCGCTGGCTGCTTACAATGCGGGGGAGAACAATGTCGTCAAATATGGAAATCAGATTCCGCCGTTTCAAGAAACCCGGATGTATGTACCGAAAGTACTGGATCTCTACCGCAAATATCAGGTCAGTCTGAAGGTGCCTCCCGTACGGCGAGGAATCTAAAGTACGGGAAATTAACGGCGAGGCTGCGAGAAGCAATCAAGGATAGCCGGCTTTGGCCAGCGAATAACCGGGAATAAAGGTTTACGGCTCAGGGAGCCCATCGCTCGGGATTAGCCTCATTTCTTCGGCATATACAGATCAGTAATCGACCCTTCCGCAATTTCTGCGGCAAAAAACACGGTTTCGGATAAGGTCGGATGCGGGTGGATGGTAAGTCCAATATCTTCCATATCCGTCCCCATTTCCAGGCCAAGCACCGTTTCGGCAATCAGTTCGCCGGCATTCACGCCAACAATGCCCGCACCGAGAATGCGGCGAGTCTTTTTGTCCAACAGCAGTTTAGTCAACCCTTCGTCGCGCGCCATGGCGATCGCGCGGCCGCTCGCCGCCCAGGGAAACACCGCCCTTTCGTATTCGACGCCTTGCTTGCCGGCTTCGGTTTCGGTGAGGCCCATCCAGGCGATTTCCGGGTCGGTGTAGGCGACTGATGGAATCGCGCGAGCATCGAATACCGCTTCCTTGGTGTGTTCCCCGCCCGCAATGATTTCCGCTGCGAGCTTGCCCTCATGCGATGCTTTGTGCGCCAGCATGGGCTCGCCGCAAATATCGCCGATAGCGAAAATATGCGGCACGTTGGTGCGCAACTGCTTGTTTACCGGGATATAGCCGCGTTCATCCACAGTAACCCCGGCACTTCCCGCGCCAATATCGCGGCCGTTGGGGCGGCGCCCCACTGCCATCAGAATGCGATCGTAGATTTGCGGTTCGGGTGCCGGGTTGGTATCCGATGCACTTTCAAATGTAACTCTCAAACCATTCTCTTGCGCCTCGATCCGTGTGACCTGGGTTTTCAGGTAAATGGCTTCGTAGCGCTTCTGTATGCGCCGGTGCAGCGGCTTGACAAGATCCGCATCCGCGCCGGGGATCAATTGATCCATCAACTCCACCACGCTGATTTTGCTACCCAGCGCGTCATAAACTGTCGCCATTTCCAGGCCGATGATACCCCCGCCAATAATGAGCATGCGCTTGGGAATATCTTCCAGTTTCAGCGCACCGGTCGAATCCATGAGGCGGAGGTCATCATAGGGAAAGCCTTGAATGCGTGCCACGCTTGAGCCGGCAGCGATGATGCAATGCTCGAAAGATACGGTTTTCCGGCCATCGGATGTCTCCACCTCAATCATATTCGGCGAGATGAGCTTTCCCGTTCCTTGTACTACTCGCACCTTGCGCTGCTTCGCCAATCCAGTCAGCCCTTTGGTAAGTTTGCCAACAACAGATTCTTTCCAGGTCCGCAGCTTATTGAGTTCTATGGCGGGCTTGCCGAAAGCGATCCCCTGGCGCTCCGTTTCTTCCGCCTCGGTGATGACCTTCGCCACGTGCAGGAGTGCCTTGGAGGGAATGCAGCCGACATTGAGGCATACACCGCCGAGTGCGGGATAGCGCTCGATCAAAATAACTTTCCTGCCGAGATCGGCGGCGCGGAACGCAGCGGTGTAGCCGCCCGGCCCCGCGCCCAGTACCACTACATCGGCATGAATATCGCCCTGTGGAATATCGGGAGACGGCTTGGCGGGCACAGGTGCGGAAGCCACCCCGGCAGGCGAATCATGAACCGATGCAGACGACGAAACGGGCGCTTCAATTGGCTTGGCCGGCGAAGCTGGCTCAGCCGTTTTAGCCGATTCAGTTGCCGTTTCCAGCACCACTATGGTCGTCCCCTCCGAAACCTTATCGCCGATCTTGACCTTCATTTCCTTCACAACGCCCGCTTGAGGTGCCGGAATTTCCATCGTCGCCTTGTCGGTTTCCAGCGTGATAAGCGACATTTCCTTTTCCACCGTATCGCCCGGCTTCACCAGCAGTTCGATAACGGGAACATCCGTGAAGTCTCCGATATCGGGGATTTTGATTTCGATCAACTGAGTCATGACAAACTTTATAAAAGGAACCGAGCTTTCTTAGTCTCTCGTAGCGCTCTTTGTTGGAAATATTTATGCCTGATCTGTTTATTGCCTGATGTGTCCGTCACCCAGCACAATGAACTTCTGACTGGTCAATCCTTCCAGTCCCACCGGACCCCGTGCATGAATCTTGTCGGTGGAGATACCGATTTCCGCACCGAGACCATACTCGAACCCGTCGGCGAAGCGGGTGGATGCGTTCACCATCACCGAACTGGAATCCACTTCACGCAGGAAACGGCGGGCACGGCTGTAATCCTCGGTAATGATTGAATCGGTATGCTGCGAGCCGTAAACGGCAATGTGCTCCATGGCCTGATCCAGGCCGCTTACCACTCGCACGCTCAGAATCGGCGCGAGATACTCTGTATGCCAATCTTCTTCCACTGCTTCATTCATTTGCGCGACGATGGCGCGCGCAGCCGCATCGCCGCGCAGCTCCACACCCTTGTCCAGATAGATTTTGCACAAAGGAGGAAGCACCTCCCTGGCGATGGCTTCATGCACCAGCAGCGTCTCCATGGTGTTGCAGGTGCCGTAGCGCTGCGTCTTGGCATTGTCGGCAACACGAATCGCCTTATCCAGATCGGCTCCGTCGTCTATATAAACGTGGCATACACCGTGCAGATGCTTGATGACCGGAACGCGCGCTTCATCCGAAATACGCTCGATCAACCCCTTGCCGCCACGGGGCACAATCACGTCGACGAACTCTTTCATGGTGATGAGTTCTCCCACGGCGGCCCGGTCGGTGGTTTCGATCACCTGGATGGCGGTCTGGGGCAGCCCGGCAGCTTCCAATCCTTCCCTTACGCATGCCGCGATGGCCTGGTTACTATGAATCGCTTCCGATCCGCCGCGCAGTATGGCCGCGTTACCCGCCTTGAGGCATAAGCCCGCGGCGTCGGCCGTCACATTAGGACGCGCTTCGTAAATGATGCCAACCACCCCAAGGGGTACGCGCATTTTCCCTACCTGTATGCCGGCGGGGCGAAAACTCAGATCGCTGATTTCCCCGATCGGGTCGGCCAGGGCGGCGATTTGCAACAACCCTTCCGCCATGCCGGCAATACCTTTCGGGGTGAGTGTCAGGCGGTCAATCAGGGCCGCATCCAGCCCTCTGACTTTCGCGCTTTCCACATCCTCGGCGTTCGCGGCCAGCAATCGTTGTTCATCGCGTTTGATGGCCCCCGCCATCATGGTGAGCGCCCGGTTTTTGGTCGCTGTCTCAGCCCTGGCAATCAGGCGCGATGCGCTACGGGCTTCGCGCCCTATTGATTGCATATAAGTTTTTATGTCTATGATATCCATATCCCGTTTCCCATTAGACAATGAATTAAGTCAGTCGTGACTTATCTAGGCCGGCATAATTAATGAACGCTGTGCCGCTTGCCGGCCAAGAAACGTAACCCCAGTTGCAGCAACTCATCCCACGCATCGCCTTGCGCAACGCCTTTACTGATCCGGTCTATTTTCGCGGTATGCAACAAGGCCTGTACCAACTGCTCCGCACTGATGCGGTTGATCGCGCTTTCCACCACCCTCTGTTGATCTCCCCATACCCTGGCTTGATTCATCAGTTGCATGAGTGGTTTGCCTGAATCCCGCCCTTTACGAATGGTTATCAGCGAGCGGATCTGTCCGGCGAGTGTAGCGACAACAAACGGCAATGCCGTACCCTCGCCCTGCAAGCCTTCCAATATCCGGGTATACCGGACGGTATCTGCCGCCATCATCGCATTTGACAGTTTGAAAACGTCGTAACGCGCCACGTCCAGCACTGCATCCTTCACCTGATCGAAAGACAATATTCCAGTCGGGTAGAGCAGCGCAAGCTTCTTGAGCTCTTGGTGGGCGGCAAGCAGGTTGCCCTCCACTTTGTCTGCGAGAAATTGCAATGTCTCGGGTGCGGCACTTTGCTCCTGCATTTCAAGCCGCTGACCAATCCATGCGGGCAAACGGCTACGCTCCACCGGAAAAACCGGAATCATCACGCTCGCTTTTTCGAGCGCCTGAAACCATTTAGCCGCCGAACCCTGCTTGTCAATTTTGGGTAAGGTGACAAGCGTGATGGTATCAGGCGGGAGTAACCGGCAATACGCTTCTATCGCCCCGCCGCCCTGCATTCCTGGTTTACCGGATGGAATACGTATTTCTATTATACGTCGTTCCCCGAACAGTGAAAGATTACTGCTGCTCTGCCGCACTTCAGCCCAATTGAAGTGATGGTCTACCGTGAAAACCTCCCGCTGGCTATAGCCAGCCTGACGCGCGCTGGCGCGAATTAAATCGGCCGCCTCGATGGCCAGCAGCAACTCGTCGCCGAATACCGTGTAGAGCGGCGCAAGCTGTTTCTGAAGATGCCGGGAAAGCTGCTCGGAACCAATACGCATGACTTAAGCTATTATCCTAGATCCGTGGCTGATGATTGAACCGCGGCGCCCGATTCAAGATGACTTGGCGGGTACCGTTTTTACCGCTTCCAGCCGCCGCAGGATTTGCTCCGCGGAGTCACTTTGCATTTCTCTTACGAGCATCGCCTCCTCTCCCTCTTTCGCCACGACCTGCGCGTCCGTGAAGGGGATGATGCGACGCAGGGCAATTTCATTGGTGGGAATCAGGTCTACTCCTTTGGCGTCGTAGAGGCGAAAAGAAACCCGGTAACGCAATTCGAACTCGCGCACCCTTCCGCCTCCCGATACTGACATGATTTGTTTGTCATTCACTACACTGATAATATCCAGCGTAGCTTGCGCGTCTTTTGCCTTCTCAACCACACGCGTAGTGGTACCGGCCTGGATAAGGCGCTTGACATCGATGCCAATGGGATGCCCCACAGGAAAGGAAATATAAATCGTCTGAAACGGTAGAGAGGCTTGGCCGCGTAGCTGAAAACCACATGCCGAAAGCATGAAACATAATATGGCCAACAAAATATTCTTCATGGCTGAACCTCCAAGTGTGGGACTTCTCACACAACGATATTGACAAGCCTGCCCGGCACCAGTATCACTTTCTTTACTGGCTTCCCGGCGATAAACTTCTGCACTTGACTATTTTCCAGAACGATACGCTCTATCTCTTCACGCTTTGTATCTCTGTTAATGCATATTTGGCCACGCAGTTTACCGTTGACTTGCACCACTAGCTCAACTTCATCTCGCACAAGCGCCGTGCTATCCGCTTGCGGCCATGGTTGATCGAGGAGTTCGGTTCCGGGTTTGAGTTCTCGCCACAGCGCATGACAGATATGAGGAACGATGGGCGACAGCAACAATACGATTTTTTCCAGCGATTCCCGCATCAAATTGCGCGCCGCCGGGCTGGAATCTTCCAGCTTGCCGAGAGCGTTCATTAATTCCATCACCGCCGCGATGGCGGTATTGAAAGTGTGGCGCCTGCCCAGGTCGTCGCCCACCTTCGCGATGGTCTGGTGCAACTGGAAACGCAAGGCCTTGAGTTCTCCGTCAACCTCGCCAGCTTGCATTGGATCGGCCGCCGGCGCATCTTGCCGCAGATGCTCATACACTTGTTTCCATAATCGTTTTAGAAAGCGGAATGCGCCATCCATCCCGGTATCCGCCCATTCCAGCGTCTGTTCCGGGGGACTGGCGAACATCATGAACAACCGGGCGGTATCGGCGCCATATTGTTCCACCAGTTTTTGCGGATCAACACCATTGTTCCTGGATTTCGACATGGTACCGATACCGCCCGACTCAACCGGTTGGCCATCCACACGCAGCCGCGCACCGATGCGCCTGCCTTGCTCATCGGTCTGAATATCCACGTCCGCCGGATTGAAATAGGTGAGGCGTCCGGTTTCTGTTTTGCGAAACATGATTTCATTCAGTACCATGCCTTGTGTCAGCAAGTTGGCAAATGGCTCATCGAACTTTATCAGGCCGAGATCACGCATGACTTTGCTCCAGAAGCGGGAGTAGAGGAGATGCAAAATAGCGTGTTCGATGCCACCGATATATTGATCCACGGGTAGCCAGTAGTTCACGCTTGCATCAGTCATGGTCTCCTGGCCGGCACAGGCGTAGCGGATGTAATACCAGGAGGAATCCACGAAAGTATCCATGGTATCCGTTTCCCGCCTTGCGGGCTTGCCGCATTGAGGGCAGGAGCACTCATAAAATGACGGTGTTCTTGCCAGCGGATTGCCGGCGCCATCCGGCACCAGATCCTCCGGAAGTACCACAGGGAGCTGGTCATCCGGAACCGGTATCACGCCGCATACGTCACAATAAATCAGAGGAATGGGGCAACCCCAGTAACGTTGGCGTGAAATGCCCCAGTCGCGCAGGCGATAGTGCACACGCTTCTCGCCCAATCCCTTTTGTTCCAACGCTGCCGCTAGTGCGTCCACCGCCGCCTGGAATTCAAGGCCGGAAAATTCACCTGAATTAAAAGTGACACCATGCTCCACATACGCCTGTGTGAGGGGGATTGCCAGACTGGCGTCTCTCGGTTTGATTACCGGCTTGATTGGCAGCGAATATTTTGTTGCAAACTCGAAGTCGCGTTCATCATGGGCCGGAACAGCCATTACCGCCCCTTCGCCGTAACCCATGAGCACATAATTAGCGATCCATACCGGCAGCTTTGCCTCGGTTAACGGGTGAACGACAAATAATCCGGTGTTCATCCCTTTCTTTTCCTGAATGGCAACTTCAGCTTCCATCGTAGCGCCGTGCTTGCATGCTTCGATGAATTCGGCAAGATTTGGATTGCATTTTGCCGCGTATAGCGCAACGGGATGCTCCGCCGCCACGGCAACGTAAGTTGCGCCAAGCAGCGTATCGGCACGGGTAGTAAAAACTTTCAGCGCCTGCGGCATGCCGGAAAGGGGGTCCGGGGGAAAGATAACGTCGACCCCAAAACTCTTTCCGATCCAGTTGGCTTGCATGGTCTTGACCCGCTCGGGCCAGCCAGGCAAAACATTCAATGTTTCCAGCAGTTCGTCGGCATAGGCCGTGATCTTCATGTAATACATCGGGATCTCGCGCTTTTCCACCAGCGCCCCGGTGCGCCAGCCGCGCCCGTCTATCACCTGCTCGTTGGCAAGCACCGTCTGATCGATGGGGTCCCAGTTGACAGTACCGGTCGTTCTATAAGCCAGTCCCTTTTCCAGCATCCGCAGAAAAAGCCACTGATTCCAGCGATAGTACTCAGGCGCGCAGGTGGCAAGTTCGCGGCTCCAGTCTATAGCCAGCCCCAAACTCTGCAACTGCTTGCGCATGTAAGCGATATTGTCGTACGTCCACTGCGCGGGGGGCACGTTGTTTTGTATCGCCGCGTTCTCCGCGGGCAGACCGAAGGCATCCCATCCCATGGGCTGCAAGACGTTGTAACCTTGCATGCGGCGATAGCGCGACAGCACATCGCCAATAGTGTAGTTGCGCACGTGTCCCATGTGCAGCTTGCCGGACGGATACGGAAACATCGACAGGCAATAATATTTCGGCTTGCCAGGTATTTCAGCGGCCTTGAACGCGGCGCTGTCTCTCCAATGCCGCTGGGCTTCCGATTCGATTTCCTGGGGATGGTATTTTTCCTGCATAAACCGGCTTCCCTGTCATAAAGCCCGGATTATACCGCGAACGGAATCCGCGATGCTTCGCTTACCGGGAACAGTTCCGCCTTTAGCGAATTACGATAGTTAATCTGAAATCGCCTCGCAGCAGGTTGAGAACGAGGACATCTTCGCTCGCCTGCAGAGTCGCAAGAAATTCCTGTACCGAGCGTACTTTCCTGCGATTCACGCCGACGATGATGTCGCCGGGCCTTAACCCATGCAGCCATGCGGGACTGTTTGCGTCCACTTTGGTCACCAGCACGCCTTCCATTTTCCCGCGAGGTGACGCCCCTCCCTTGAGATTCGCCACCGTTGCGCCTGCGAGCTGAGGCACGGTTTCCGCCTCGGTACCGGGAACATCGAGTGGCTTGGCGATCTTTACCTTTGCGGTCAGAGGCTTGCCATCTCTTATCAACTTGAGGTCTACGGTTTCTCCAATCGGCATCATTCCTACTTTGTTGCGCAAATCGATGGCATTGCGCACCGCGCGCCCGTTGATCGCCGTTACAACGTCACGCGGCCTCAATCCTCCCTTTTCCGCAGGCGAGCCGGAGTCAATCGAGCTGATGATGGCGCCTTCGGTGGATGCCAATCCCAGAGATGATGCAAGATCGTAGGTGATATCTTCGCCGTTCGCGCCCAGCCGGCCGCGGCGCACTTCACCAAAGCGTACGATCTGATCCAGCACCGATTTGACCATCGCGCTTGGCACCGCGAAACCGATGCCGACATTGGCGCCGGAGGGGCCGATAATGGCGGTGTTGATACCAATCAACTCTCCTTTGAGATTTACCAATGCACCGCCGGAGTTACCCGGATTGATGGATGCATCGGTTTGTATAAAATCTTCGTACCCTTCGATATCAAGCCCGCTTCTGCCCAATGCGCTGACGATGCCGGAGGTGACGGTCTGCCCCAGACCGAACGGATTGCCGATAGCAACTACAAAATCCCCTACATTAAGCAAATCGGAATCACCGAGGCTCAAAGCCCGCAAATTCTTTGCTTCAATTTTAAGTAAGGCAATATCGGTGCCGGGATCCGTTCCCACCAGCTTCGCCTGAAACTGTCGCCTGTCCTTGAGCGTGACAAGAACGTGCTGAGCGTCCTTGACCACATGAAAATTGGTAATGACATACCCTTTGGCCGCATCCACGATCACCCCCGATCCGGCGCTGCGTTCAGGACGGGCCGCCTGATCGGGAAGTTCAAAAAAACGGCGAAAAAACGGATCGCGGAACAATGGATTGTCTTCAATGGCGGAACGGGTCTGGACCGATATGTTGACCACCGCCGGAGTCACGTCCTGAAGCAGTGGAGCGAGCGAAGGAATGCCGCTCTTGTTGTCGAACGGCAGGGCCGGGCAGGCAGGCGACGCCATCGTTAGGAGGGCAAGGAAAACCGTTGGAAAGAAAACAGATCTGAACGACATTTTCATCGATATGCCGGGAGATTTCGGTCAGTCAAGTTGAAGTGTTGGAACCTCGGTCTTTATTCAAACTCAGGATTTCTGCCACCGTTGGCTCGAATGTTTCCGGGTCGAACGCCTTATCGCCATCGGCGAGAGGTTCGTTTCCCGTTTTGAGTCCGCGAAAGTCATAGAGCGCCGGATCGGCCAGATGCGAAGGCTGCACGTTCTGTAACGCTGTAAACATCGTCTCCAGCCTGCCAGGAAATTTCTTATCCCATTGTTGCATCATTTCTTTCACCGCCTGCCGCTGAAGATTTTTTTGAGAACCGCACAGATTACAAGGAATGATCGGGAAATCCGCAACCTCGGCGTAGGCTTCCAGGTCTTTCTCCTTGCAGTAGGCGAGCGGACGAATCACGATATGCCGCCCATCGTCACTCACCAGCTTCGGCGGCATGGTCTTCAACTTGCCACCGTAAAAGAGATTGAGAAACAGGGTCTCCAGAATATCGTCGCGATGATGCCCCAGTGCGATTTTCGTCGCACCCAGTTCGCCGGCGACGCGGTACAACACCCCCCGACGCAAACGCGAGCACAGACTGCAAGTTGTTTTACCCTCGGCAATGACACGTTTCACCACGCTATAGGTATCCTGTTCGACGATCCGGAAAGGCATATCAATGCTGGTAAGGTATCCCGGCAATACATGCTCGGGGAAACCGGGCTGCTTCTGGTCCAGATTCACCGCAATCAATTCGAATGGCAACGGCGCATGGGCTTGTAAGCTGCGCAGGATATCGAGCAATGCGTAGCTGTCCTTGCCACCCGAAAGGCACACCATCACCCGGTCTCCCGCCTCGATCATATTGAAATCGGCGATGGCCGCGCCGACAAGGCGCCTCAGCCGCTTATGCAGCTTATTAATATTATGTTGTTCTTTTCTGGACACAATTTCCATTTTTTTCCATTGCTCTAAAAACAGTGATTTGCCGAACAGAGTAGATGCCGTAAGGCCCGGACAGCCAGTGGCACGCTACTTTCTGAACCCACCCGCCGCTAGATTTTAAGGAAAATCCCCGGGATAGCAACAGTTTGTTTGCTCATCCTGCGCCAAGCCGTTAGCAGAGCCTATTGACGCGGAGCAGGGCGCAAAAGCCCGCCGGCACCCGCGAAGGCTGGTGTACAAACCGGGTTCAGCGCTATTCATCAAACGCCATTATTCATGCCGCTTATGATCACTTTCGAGCCGGTGAAATATCTGTGCTGGCGACGACATGACTAAAAGTCGATACGTTACATTTTTTTGTTCTTTGTGGATTTCTTTATTCGTGTTTATCCTCTGAACAGGAATTATGCGAATCGTTTCGCCAATAAATATTCAGGTTATGAAATCAACTCATTTCCTCATGCGAATATGTTGTTTTCATTTATAAAAATTTCCCCCTAGGATGCGAGTGCAGTTCGGTTACTTCGTCAATTGAAAATCAAGGAGTGTTTTAATGAAATCCAACAAGATCAAATATCTCGCGGCCGTGGTGGCGCTAGCCACTTCAGGTTCCGCTTTTGCCGCATATACGGGTACAACGGGGAATAGCTCGGTATTGTTCAATGCGTACGAATCCGTGAGCGGCTATACCTTTGCATGGGATACCGGTTTGCGCAAGGATGATATCAATTCATCCTTCGCGGGAATCTCTCACAACCTGGCCGCCGACGCAAATTGGAACAACTTTCTCTCCGTTGTGGGCGCATCCCATGTGGCGGATATCAAATGGAATCTGATAGCGGCGGATACCAATTCCGGTTCGATAGACGGGGATCCCATCAGCTTCCTGACGACGGGACCCGCTGACGGCGTTCCCAACGGCACGCGCAATGCCCAACTGAATTCCTGGGTTGGCAATGTAAATTCGTATATAACCGCCGCAAGCGCGATAGGCGCGAACGGAGGCCAAGGCGCCATAGACGCTCCCGGGTTTGTGGGGGGAGATACTTACCTGCATCTGAAAGACGGCTCCGCCGACTATGCATCCTATGAGATTGCGCATGGTCCCAATTGGAATACCAAGGCTACATTCGATACGACTGCGGGATTAGGACAGACCCTGAGTTTTTATGAAATCACAAAAAACGGCACCTCCAATACCGCTATCGTGAATGCAGCGTTGCTGGGTACGGTGACACTGAGCAGCGCCGGGGAACTTACCGTTTCTCCAGTCCCGGAAGCTGAAACCTGGGCGATGCTTCTGGCCGGTCTGGCTCTAGTCGGCACTGTCGCCCGACGCCGTTCCAACGCTCTATCGTAGCGGCCTGTCGGACTTAAAGAAACACTGCCTCTTCAATTCTTCGAGTCCGATGGGCTGCTGTATTTAAAAACTCACTCCCGGTTTTTTGTACAAAGCTCCGGCACACTTTTGCCGGGCTGGGAGCGGCTTTTTGCCTGAATACCCACAAAATATTCGGCATTAACTTATTTTAAAAGGATACTGGAAATGAAACAGAAACTGAAGCTTTTTGCTTCTTCGCTCGCACTGGCTTTTGCCGGTCAGGCATATGCGGTGGGGCCCACCGTCACGCCGGATCTAATTCTCTACACAGGCGGCGGCGCGGAACAAAACAATGTGTTTGAAACCATCGCCAAGTCGTTGTTCACTCCGGGCACCATAGACTACTACACTGATCAGGCGGACAACTCCAAGGGCAGGTCGTTCCGCGCAGTATACGGCAAGCTTGCCGCCGCCGCGGGTTCCCTCCCGGCCGGTTCGAACGTACTGATCGTCTACCGCTCGCTGGGAGGCGTGTTTGCCAATGGTATCGGCCCGCTGGTTCGCGGCCAGACCCTGCCTTACTTCCGGGTTATCGGCAACGCCACGCTTATCAGCGCGGGCGGCAATCCTTCCTACCGGATTACCAATACCGGCCTGACGGATCCCAAGGCGCCGGATATCGGTCTGGCGAACGAAGAGCTGGCGCTTTTCACCGGATTGAACCTGCCTTCGGGTGTCGCACCGGTGACTGCAGCTGAATTGAGCCATGTTACGTCCCAGCCGCTTTATGCCGTGGTAAACGGCATTGCCGTCACCAACAATCTGGCGGCGCAGCGCCCGAATGGTTTCAGCAAGGCCGAAATCGCCGCTATTCTCTCGGGCGGTATCCAGGATTGGAGCCAGTTGAGGAATGCGGCGGATACCGGGAACCTGCCAGCGGGTCCCGTGGTGGTGATCGACCGGAACTTCGGTTCCGGTGCCAAAGCCGCCGCCAACCAGTATTTCCTGAATAACCCCGGCGGCCTTGCATTTGGAGGAACAGTCGATCCCATCAACCTGTCGGGCGACTTGGGCGATCCGGTGAATTATAACGAATACACCGTGCGCACCGAACCCAGCGCGGGCAACGTACCCAGCGTTCTGGACGGCGTATTCGCCAAGGGCAAACGCGCAATCGGCATCCTCGGCCTGGAAAATATTCCGACCGGAGCCAGTAATTGGCAATTCACCAGCATTGATGGCGCAAGCGTTGGCACCACCACCTTCAACAAGGCACAGGCAATCAGCGGGCGGTACGACTACTTCTACCAGGCTTCCGTCAATACGCGCAAGAACGCGGTGAATGGTCAGCGTTATCACCAAAATGGCACTCCCTGGGGCAGCGTAATCACCGCCTTCATCAACAAGGCGCTGGATCCGACCGTGATCACCACCGTTCCCGGCACGATCCTTGATCCCATCACGTTCCCTGAAACGGGGAATGCCGCACTGGATGCCTTCCGCGCCAAAGGCACCCGCTTCGGCAACTCGACTGCTCCACTGCAACTGGTGGAGTAAGGAGGTCGCCACCGGGCTCCGTGTCCTGCGGGGTTCTGGTTGGAGCCCTGCGTCCTGTGGGGTCTTGGTTTGAGTCCCCACATCCTGTGGGGACTCATTAGTTTTTGATCAGGTAGATGATTCCTGCCGAATACATTCACCTGCCTGACGAGCAACAGGTTTAGGAAGGATCTTTTGGAGAAATTTTTTATTTTATTTGTGATAGTCCAGCACTGGAATCCTAATAAAGATTAAGGCTTTCATAGCGTGAAACCATCGGTACATAATTCAGCCAAACGTTGCCGTCCCAAGCGCTTGCGCCAGGGATTGAATAACAGCTTCAGATTGCTGTGGGCAGCCAGCGCGGTGATGCAGGCATGGTCGAACGTGGCTTACGCCATCGATCCGGCTTCATTGCCGACGCCCTGCGCGGGTGGTGCATGCGGCGCAGGCGGTGATCTGCCTTTCGTGGGCCACGGGCAGATAGGGCATGGCGGCATGCCCGATATCAATGGCAACACCATGACAGTGCACCAGTTAAGCGAACAGGCCATTCTCAACTGGAAGGATTTTAATATTGGCGCCGGCAAGGCGGTGGTTTTTGACCAGCCCGGCGTCACCGCGTCTACCCTTAACCGCGTGTGGGGGCCAGATGTAAGTACGATTGCCGGACAACTAAGAGCAAATGGTCAGGTTTACCTGATCAACCAGAACGGCGTTCTCTTTGCCGACGGGGCGCAGGTCGATGTCGGCGGTTTGGTCGCGTCAACCCTCAATATCAAGGATGCAACTTATCTTGGAGGATTGCTCACGGGCAACACAGGTGTAATAGATAATACATTCCCGGCGGTATTTGAAAGCGGAACCGGTTTCACCGGCAATGTCGAAATCAAGCCGGGCGCCGTTCTTGCTACCGCCAACGGCGGGCGCATCATGCTGCTGGCACCCACGGTCACCAATCAGGGAAAGATCACGACGCCGGACGGGCAGGCCATATTAGGCGCTGGAAAAACCGTCTATCTGGCCGCCAGCAGCGACCCGGCGCTGCGTGGGCTGCTCATCGAGGTAGATGCGGGCGGGCTCACCCATTCAACCGCCAGCAACCAGGGAACAATTACGGCGGAACGCGGCAACATCACCTTGGCGGGGCTGCTGGTAAATCAATCCGGCCGCCTGACCGCGACGACTTCAGTGAATGCCAATGGGTCCATCCAACTGTCCGCCGGAGACGTTTCGCGGCGAAATCCTCTAGATAACAGTCTTTCCGCCGGATTTGTCAATGTCGCGGAAAATGGCAGCAACAAACTATTGCCCAATCAGGGTGGCACTTTAACCTTGTCCCATGGCAGCGTCACCGAGATCATCGCCGATGCCACTGACACAAAAACCGTCAACGATACTCAGGTTTTCCTATCCTCAGCAGTGTCATTAGTCGGCAAAAAGATAGCCTTGCAGGGGAACGCCTCCATTATCGCGCCGGGTGGCAATATAAGCGCATTGGCGGCAGATAATCCTTACGACCGAGTACGCGATCGCAATAACGCCAAGCCGGTGCCCATCGAGCCCGACGGCAGCCGCATCTACCTCGACACGGCCAGCCGCATTGATGCTTCCGGATTGCAAGGCGTGCAGCTCTCCGCCGAACGCAATCTGGTTCAAGTGGAGTTGCGCTCGAACGAGTTGCAGGATGCCCCTTTGCAACGCAACGGCTTCCTGAAAGGCAAAACGGTCACGGTCGATCTGCGCAAAGGCACCCCGCTGGCGGATATCACTCCGTTCCGTAATAATCTGGGGCGCGGGATTTCCGAGAAACTGACGCAGGCCGGCAGTATCTCGCTGGATTCGGGCGGTGACGTGATCACCAGAAGCGGCTCCATCCTCGATATCTCCGGCGGAACCATCCAGTATCAACAGGGACTTGATCGCACCACGACCCTGCTGGGTAGCGATGGGAGGATCTACAATATCGCCGACGCGCCCCTCGACATCAACTACATCGGCTTTGCCGACGGATATACCCTCACGTCGGGCAAGTGGGGCACCACCACGATCGTGGCGACGCCCCGCCCGGTATTGCAGGGATATGCGGAAGGACAATCTGCGGGGACGATCTCCGTAAGCACGCCCTGGGCGGCGCTGCAAGGAGCGTTGCGGGCGCATGCAACCCCAGGCCTGTTGCAGCGAATGGAGGCCGACCTGCCCAAGGGTGGCACGCTGGTGATTGGCGAAGCCAGCCAGGAAGTAAACGGAGGGGAAACCCCGGATTTCCGCGCCAGGAACATTGTACTAAGCCAGTCGGCTCCCGGCCTGCCGCAGGGATTCGATTCCGGTACCCCGGCGCCACCGGAATCCCGGCAAAGTCTGCAGCTATCGGCTGATTTGATAAAACAGGGCGGTTTCTCCAGCCTGCATTTGTTCAGCAACGACACGATCACACTCCCTGCTGCCACGGATTTGCGGCTTTCGCCCGGCGGAGCCTTTTCTGCGCTGGCAACCTCGGACATTAATGTAGCCGGCAACATCAATATCCTTTCAGGCGAAGTCAGTCTGAAAAGCCGGGAAGGCAGCATTCAACTCGCAGCCGGCACGCAAATCGATGTGCGCGGCGGTTGGATCAACAATTCTCCGCTTATCTATGCCACCGCCGATAATGCGCCCCTCTTGCTCGACGGCGGAAAGGTGGCTTTGACCGCCCTTAAGAATGTAGTGGTCGGCGCCGACAGCCAGATCGATGTGTCCGGCGGCGGATGGGTGGATAGCAATAACAAGCTGACTGCAGGAAAGGGCGGAAGCATCCAGTTGAATTCGACAAGCGTTGATAATGCCGGCAATATGCTGGGCACGGTTGAAATGCGGGGAAGACTGCTGGGCTATGGATTGTTCGATGGCGACACGCTCGCCGTCACTGCCCTCACGGTCAGGATAGGCGGAGCGCCTTCAGGCAATAGCGGGGAATACTGGGTCGATCCGGCCGCCTTCCGCCAAGGCGGCTTTGCGTCGTACAGCCTGACTGGAGTCAACCACCTGGAGATTGTAGCCGGCACGCAGATCCGCCCGCAAATGCAGAACTGGATACCGGACGCAAGCTACCTGATCAGGCCCACCGGAACCGATATTTCAGCTTTCAGCCGCATTGGTATGCTGGACGAGTTGTTCCGCAGCCCGGTAAGCCTGACATTGGCATCGACCAGCGCCCTGAGCCGACTGGGACTGGGCAACCTGACCATGGGGGCGGGAGCCTACATTATCACCGACCCGGGTGCGTCGGTATCGCTCTCCGCACGCGAGAACCTGCAGGTTCTCGGCACCATCGATGCGCCGGCGGGCCATATCGACCTGAGTGTCGCACGTGGGCTGATTATCGGCAGCGATGACGACAATACGGAAGGCTTCGTAAGCAATCAGCATCTACGGATAGGCAGTAGCGCAAGATTGCAGGCAAGCAGCGTGGCACAGATCCGCAGGGATAGCGCGGACGGCCTGCGCAAGGGCAGGATGCTGGATGCAGGCAGCGTGGTGTTGAGCGCGAATAAAGGCGATCTGATTCTGGAGTCCGGATCATTGATCGATGTTTCCGGAGCCAGGGGCGAGATAGATCAGTTCACCACCACGGGCGTGCAAACCATCGCCATTGCCGGGACGGGAGGCGAAATCAGCCTGCAGGCACGAGAGGGCATAGCCATCAACGGTGGTTTGCTTGGTAGAGCAGCATCTGTCCCGGGCGCTGCCGCAGGCAGATTGTCCATCGGACTGGATTCGTATGACCGAACCGTCAATCCGAATGTATCGCTTGGCGGGGGGGCGGGAATTTATCCGACGCAAGACCGGATCCTGACCCTTACCTCGGATTCGGCCGCAAGCCTGCCGGCCTCCCCAGCCAATGGGACCGCCCGGATCAGTGCACAGCAACTCCAGGCCGGCGGCTTCGATCAGATCGAACTTAGAAGCACGGATGTGATCGCAGTGGATGGCAGTGTGGATCTCGGTGCGAGGCGCGGCCTGGTGCTGGATGCGCCTGTGCTGAGGGGTAACCCGGGCGCATCCGCCAATCTGCACGCGGCATATGTGGCATTGGGAAATGTCAATGGTAAAAACCAGCCTGGAGCGGCAGATACATTGCCGGTGCGCGACCCGGCAATCGGCAATGCGACCCTGACGGTCAGCGCCAAACTGGTGGATATCCGCGGCAAAAGCATACTCGACGGATTTTCCACCGCACGCTATCACAGCAATGGTGATATCCGGTTTTCCTACAGTGTGACCGATGCAACCACCAATTTTACAGGTTCGCTCAAAACCGCCGGTGACCTGATGTTTCAGGCGGCTCAGCTTTACCCCGTAACCCGCGCGGACTTCACCCTCAATCCGGAGGGCGCTTATGCGCCCGGTGCGGTAACCTTCTTATCCAACGGTGGCAGCCTGGCAGACACGCCACTGTCAGCGGGCGGCAAGCTTACGGTCAACGCCACCACCATCAACCAGGCCGGGGTAGTGCGCGCACCGCTGGGGCAGATCGCTTTCAATGCAACCGGCGGCGTCACGCTGCAGGACGGCAGCGTCACCTCGGTCTCCGGCGATGGCAAGCTAATCCCTTTCGGCAGCGTGCAGAATGGAAAATCCTGGGTGTACCAGGTCGATCCGGCCACATCGAACCTCATTTCATCACCGTTAGCGAAGCAAATATCCTTGAATGCGCCCGCCGTGACAATCGCAAGTGGCGCAAGGGCTGATCTTTCCGGCGGTGGTGACCTGTATGCGTACGAATTCGTGGCGGGACCGGGCGGTTCGCAGGACGTGCTGGATGGCCGTTATACCGCGGCCATTCTCCCCGCCTTCAGTTCAACCAAATCACCATCGGTATTTGCCCCGCTCGACCATCAGTATCAGATCGGCTCCGGGGTGAACGTCGGTGACACGGTCTATCTGAGCGGCGTGCCCGGCCTGGCAGCAGGCTATTATGTGCTGCTTCCGGCCCGCTACGCCCTGCTGCCGGGCGCGTACGCGATTTCCGCCGCCAAGGGGATACGGGATATGCCGCTCCCTGCGCTTACCGCCGCGCTCGGGTATCAGGATCTTCCCCTGGGCACCGTATTCGCACAGATAGATAGTTCCAGCATCGTGGCCGGGCGCACCGCTGTTGCGGGCACGGATATTGCCGACAGCCGCACCTCCCTGTTTCACGTCACGCCCGGCAACGTGGTACGAACTCAATCGCAATATAATGACAGTTTCTCGAACCAGTTTTTCTCTGAAACGGCGGTTTCCGGCGGAACGGCCATTCCGAAAATCGCTGCAGACGCCGGACAGCTCCAGCTTGCGGCCACCGATGCACTATTACTGAATGGCGCCATCGGTTTCAACGCGGCCACCTTCGTCGTTGGCAAGGATGCAAAGGGTAACGCCATTGTGCGCGATGGCCGGGGTGGCGAAGTATCGGTGGAAGCCCCCTCCATCAGTCTGGTCGATAGTCTGGGTCCGGACGACGGCACGTTGCAGTTGAAGACTTCGGGACTCAACAGCCTGGGCGCCCAGAGTCTGCTCATAGGCGGGAGACGCACAGCCTCTTCTTCAGGCGATCAGCTCACAGTGGGCGCCGAGCGGGTCGAACTGCGAAATAGCGCAGCGGCTACCCTGCTTGCGCCGGAAATCATTCTGGCGGCAAAGCAGCAAGTCGTCGCAAGGTCCGGCAGCTCCATTCGCAGCCAGGGAGCACTGGATAACAGCGCCAGCGCGCTACAGGTGAACGGAGATGGTGCCCTGCTCCGCGTCGCGGAGGCGCCTCAGCCCAACTTCAACCGTGCGATCGCAGATCCCTCAACAAACTTGCTGGGCACTTTGATCATGGAGGATCAGGCAAGAATCGCGAGTACCGGCAGCGTTATCCTGGATGCCGCGGCGGATAGCCGGATTGCGCCTTCCGCCCGCATCGACGCCCACGCCATCTCGCTCTCGTCGAGCAGGGTTAGTATGGGCGATGCGCCCGCCGGTACGCCGGTGACTGGTCTCAACCTCACCTCCTCACTGCTGGCTAGCCTTAGCGAACTCACTGAATTGACCGTGCGCAGCTACAGCACCATTGATTTGCATGGCTCCCTGGTCCTGGGAAATATCGATGTGAATGGCAAGCCGCGTCTCGACAGTCTTCATCTCGATGGCTGGGGGCTGGTGGGTCATGGCGCCGGTAACAAATTATTGCAGGCGGCTTCCATCAATCTGACCAACCTCAATCAGGCGGCTTGTGCCACGGCGTGCGCGGGCGACGGCACAGGCAGCCTGACCGTTCTTGCGCTCAATAGTGATGCGCCCAACTCCGGCCGTCTGTTCATTGGTGAAGGCGAAAAACACATCGATGGCTTCTCCTCCGTACATCTCCAGGCGCGGAAGGATATTGCAGCAGCCGGTGATGGCAAGCTCGATCTGGCGAATGCGGGCGATCTGCAATTGCAATCTGCGAGGCTGGGCACGTCGACCGGCGCGGACCAAAGTATCACCAACGCGGACGGAAAGGTAAATATCGATCCAGTAGGGCTGGGTGCCGGTGCACTGGCGGAAGCCGGCATAGGCGGAAAACTTGCAATCAGCGGCACGCAAATCAGCCAGGGCGGCTTGATCTCGGTACGTGCCGGGGAACTGACGCTGCAAGCCACCGGCGCTCAATCCGAGGATAACGTTATCTTGCAGGCGGGCTCGCGTATCGACGCTTCAGGCGTCGACAAGAAGCTGGGGGGAATAAGCGCTTATGCCCCCGCAGGCAAAGTGAGCCTCCAGTCCGCCCACGGTAACGTCGATATCAAAGCAGCGGCCGGGACGCTATCCGCCGCCGTGGTTGATCTCGCTGGCGCGACAGATGCGGCCGACGGCAGCGTGGGTGGCAATGGCAGCGATGCCGGGACTTTATCCATCAAGGCGGAGCTCGGCTCCCTGTTTCTAGAAGGCGACCTGCGGGCCGGCACCACTGCTGCCGGTAAGCGCCAGGGTGCGTTCGAGCTCGACGTCAAAAATTTGGGCCTGGGCAACTACTCCGCATTGAACCGGTCGCTGGCCGCCGGCGGCTTTACCCAATCGGTCGACGCCCGTATTCGCACCGGCAACGTTCTGATAACGGCCTCCGATACCCTTCATGCCCACCAGTACAAGCTCAGCGCCGATCAGGGTGCCATTACCGTAGCGGGCACCATCGACGCCGGCGGCGCCACCGGTGGGCGGATCGAGCTTCATGCAAACAACGACGTGACGCTGACCCAGAGTGCGACCTTGCGCGCCGATGCCACGGCAACCGGTGAGCGAGGCGGAAAAGTCGTGCTGGGCACGGCAGCGGGCTCGCTCGACCTTCAAACCGACAGCCAGATCGATGTCGGTGCCGGGACAGGGGGTGTGGGCGGCGAAGTGCTGCTGCGCGCACCGCGTACCGGCGGCGGCGCAGGCGATGGCGTGGCAGTGAGCGGCCTGAATTCGGCTATCCAGGGCACTTCCACCACAGTGCTGGAAGCAGTCCAAGTTTACCGTAACGTGGATACGTTGACCGCGAGCGGCACGAACGGCGCCACGCTGGGCTTCGACCAGATCGATGCCGATATTGCGAGCTTCATGGCTCACAAGAATACGATCCTGACTACATTGGGCAGAGGCGGCGACAGCGCCTTCCACATCCGGCCCGGAGTGGAAGTTCTATCCTCCGGCAACCTGACGGTCGACAGCGACTGGAATCTCTATTCAGCCAGCCGTTCCGGAGACGAACCGGGCGTGCTTACCCTGCGCGCAGGGGGCGATCTCATCGTCAAAGGCAGCATCAGCGATGGCTTTGCCACGGCTGCGCCGGGCGCCGCATTGGGGATAGGCCCCTCGTGGTCCTACCGGCTGGTTGGGGGCGCAGACTTATCCGGCGCGGACTCATTGAGTGTTACCGCCATGCCGGATGGCCATTTCATTCTTGCACCCGGCAAGCTGATACGCACCGGCACCGGTGATATCGATGTCGCAGCCGCGGGTGATATACGGATTGGCTACGACCAAGCCACGGACAGCTTTACCCAACCCAATGCTTCCGCTTCGGTGATCTATACGGCCGGAACAGCGGGCATAGCAATCGATCCGGATCTGTTCAAGGCGCCTGTCAATCGCCTGAATGTATCGCTGGGCGCAAACTACACCGTGGGTGGCGGGGATATCAGTCTCCAGGCGGGACAGGACATAACCAGCGCGCCCAGCAAGCAACTGGTCGCCGACTGGCTGTGGCGCCGCGGCAAAGTCAACACCGATGGTACCATAGCCGCAAACCAGAACACGACCTGGTGGGTCAATTTTGCCAGCTTCCAACAAGGGGTCGGTGCACTGGGTGGCGGCGATATCGCGGTAAAAGCCGGCAACAATATCAATAACCTCTCCGCCGTGATTCCAACCAACGGGCGGCTCGCAGGCGCGGCCGGTTCCGTCCCTGATCCCGCCGACCTGGTGATACAGGGCGGCGGCGACCTGACGCTGCTGGCCGGCGGGAATGTCAACAGCGGCATGTTTCAGGTTGATCGCGGCCATGCACTGATCAGCGCCGGCGGATCCCTTGGCTCCGCACGTGCCGTACAGGATACCGCTGACGGATCTTCCTCTGATACCTCCCCTGTTTATACGCTGCTGGTGATGGGCGACGGCAAAATCGATGTTCGGGTGCGCAAGGATGCCATACTGGAAGGGGTGTTGAACGCTACGACATTGCCTGCTGCTCGCGCTAATACTCTCGGAAACAATCTAAATAATACGCCCACGTTTTTCTATACCTACTCCGCGACAAGCAAGCTTGAGCTTGCCAGTGTTGCGGGCAATCTGACGCTCAATAACAACGTTGGCGCGATCCTGGACAGCTTGCCCGCTAATGGGTTAACCAAGGCGGGCTTCAAAAACCCAAACTTGCAGGTCTATCCTGCAGGTCTTGAGGCCGTAGCGTTGTCGGGCAATATGCAGGTCAATGAGACCCGCCTATTTCCTTCTCCCAGTGGTGGTTTGAATCTGCTGGCCAATGGCAACATCACCTTTGGTGGCATGACACGCATATACGAAGCCGATCCCGGTCGCGTTGCCAACCCGCTCAGGCCGGCTCCATTTTTGAATGCCGTCGGCACTTCCACAATCCCGGGTTTAAGTGCAGACATTCATTTGGATACTGCTGCTTTGCCCATCCTTCCCTTGTATAGAAATAATACGCAGCCAGTCCGTGTTATTGCCGAGACGGGTAGTATTTTAGGTGACAGCCAACTGATCATCCTGCCCAAGCAAGCGCAATTCATTGCCGGCAAAGATATCAGTAATCTCAATCTGGACAGCAAAAATTTAAATGTGGACGATTTAACGCTGCTTCAAGCCGGACGCGATATTATTTTCGATATCAGACAGGATCCGAACAGCAATAAGCTGCTTGGCAATTATGACCGTATCCGCGTGGGAGGGCCGGGTTTGCTGGAGATACTGGCAGGCCGCAACCTCGACTTGGGTAACAGCGCGGGGGTAACCACCCGCGGCAGCACCGATGACGCGCGCCTGCCAGCGGGGGGCGCCAGCATCGTTGCAGCAGCGGGCCTGGGTAGCGAAGCGACCGGGGGGCTGCGTACCCCCAACTACACCTCCTTCATAGACCGGTATCTGGTAGCAGGTGCCGAACGGTCAGGCACGCACTCGGCGGCGCTGACCGCCTATATGAGGCAACTTGCCAGCCAGGGCGACCTGACGGATACGCAAGCGCTCGCAGCATTCCGCGCCCTGCCCGATCAACAGAAGCTGCCTTTCGTCTCTCAGGTTCTATACAGCGAATTGAGGATCACCGGCCTGGAGCATAATCTCAGCGGCGCCACTTATGACCGCGGCTACGACGCCATCCAGACCTTGTTCCCGGCAGTCGATTATGCCGGCGATATCAATCTCTTTTTCAGCCAGATCAAAACCGAGCAGGGCGGCGATATCTCGCTGCTGGCGCCCGGCGGCTCGGTAGTGGTGGGGCTGACCAATCCCCCGGCTGAACTGGCCGCGCTGAAAATCGACGAGTCTGTCAGACCCAATATTCCGGCGGCGGCCAATCTCGGCATCATGGCGTTTGGCGAGGGGGCTATCCGCGCTTTTGCGAAGCAACATTTCACCGTCAATCGTTCACGTATCCTTACCCTGCAAGGTGGAGATATCCTGTTGTGGTCTTCCGACGGAAATATCGATGCCGGCAGGGGTGCAAAAACTGCTTCCGCAGCACCGCCGCCGGTGATACAAACGGATGCCAATGGCAACATATTTGTCAATCCCAGCGGCGCGGTTTCTGGCAGCGGTATCGGTCAGTTGCTGACAGGCACCACGACCACCGTTGGTTCCGTCGATCTGCTGGCCCCCAGGGGTATCGTCGATGCGGGTGATGCGGGCATCCGTGTAGCCGGTAACCTGAATGTTGCCGCGGTGCAGGTAGTGGGTGCGGACAATATTCGCGTTGGCGGCGTGGCAACGGGGACCCCTGTTTCGGATAGCGGCGCGCTGGCCGGCGCTGCGGCTGCCGGATCCAGTGTTGGCGCGTCAGTCACAAGAACCGTCGATGAATTCGGACGTGGTGCGGCAAGCAACAATAATTCCGGTTTCTCGAACACACGTCAGCTCCTGCCTTCATTTATTCGCGTCGAAGTGCTGGGCCTGGGTGAATAATTCCGTAGTCGACGCCACACCTAGAATTCATATTCCTCCTTAAGTTCGGCAGGCAGATAGTCCAGGATTCATTTGCATGGCATACGGTCTCCCCGGATGCCGGCTATATGATATTCATATAATTGAACTCCACCCTGATCTCTCGCGGGTAGCCGCCGCCACCCGATCATTCCCATCCACCTCCCGGAATCCGGCTCGGCACACGTCGCTCATTCCCATCATCCTGCATTTGTTAGCGGAACTCACCCAAAAGGTTTTGGCCTCCTTTGGCGAAGAACGCATGGATTCCCTTAGCATAAAAACTCATATGGTAACCATTTTTTATAGGTTCATTTAAATCCGCTTCAATCGTATATTTCTATCCCGTCTGAATGCTTAATGAACGAATATCCGCATGATATGACTTTTGGTTGATTTAACGAATGCTCATGCAGAATGAGTTTTTCTCGTATCTCCACGAACTATCGGCCCATGGCGATATATGCGAAGCAGGTGAGAATGTGAACGATTTGATCGCTTCTTTTTAACAGCGTATTCAACAATCGAATGAGGTTTGCAAGAAGGGACGGTGCTCTGGCTCGAGATTCGAGCGTAATGCTCGCGCAATTCATGATTATATGCATAAAGCATGAAGCATGCGCGTCTACACGTCAGTCCGTTACTGTTTTGATGAGGCAGCAAACAATACTGGGTCACCGAGTGTTTCATAATTTCAGGATATTTTGCTTGTTCGCACTAATCGCCGAATTCGGGTTCTGGCCAAGCGTTTCCGTATCAGCGGAAACGCCTCAGCCTGCCCGCGAAGCAAACACCGAGATTGCGGAAGCCGAGAAGAAATTACTTTTCGATATTCTCGATATTCAGATTGAAGGAAACACCGTATTACCCCAGATGGTCGTGGAAAGGATCATCTATCCTTTTATGGGAGAACACAAAACGATTGACGATCTGGAAGCCGCGCGCAAGGCATTGGAGCAGAAATACAAGGAGAGTGGTTTCGTCACGGTTTTTGTGGATATTCCCGAGCAGGATGTCAAGGATGGTGTCGTTCGATTAAGCGTCACCGAAGGAAAGGTGGGGCGCTTACGTATCAAAGACTCGCGTTACTACTCGCTGGGCCGTATTCGTGAAGCGGTGCCTTCCCTGGCCGAAGGAAGCGTTCCCAATTTTCCAGTGGTTCAGAAGGAAATGGCCTTGCTGAATCGCTCCGCAGGCCTGCGCGTGTCCCCGGTACTGCGCGCGGGTGTAACACCGGGTACCGTGGACGTAGATCTGAATGTCAAGGATCGATCGCCACTTTACGCGAGCGTGGAGCTGAATGATCGCTTTAGCCCCAATACCAGCCGATTACGGCTGATTGGCACCCTCCGCTATGACAATCTCTGGCAGCGGCGGCACAGCCTGAGTATGCAATACCAGACTTCGCCCGAGAATCTTGACCAGGTTCAGGTCTTTTCGGGAACCTACCTGATGGGTTTGGGAAACAGCGGCATCATGCTCGCCGTTTATGGCGTCCATGCGGATAGCAATGTCGCGGTACTGGGTAACACAAACGTGATCGGCAAGGGCGATATTATCGGCACCCGGCTCGTTCTGCCGTTAACCGGTTTGGATAACTATTATCACAGCCTGGCACTTGGCTTCGACTATAAAAACTTCGATCAGGCGGTGCAGCTGGGGACGAACAGGCTCGTAACGCCGATACGTTATTTCCCCATCAGCCTTCAATACAGCGGCACCCAGCAGGATGCCAGCGGCACCACCCAGCTTGGATTGGGTGTGCACTTCTCCGCGCGTCCCTTGAGTGAACGCAAGATAGAGTGCCTGCCAGGATTTTTTGAAGATCAATTCGAATGCAAACGACATGGCGCGCAAGCCGATTTCATCTATCTTCGATCCGATCTCCAACGTCAGCAAACCTTACCGCGGGATTTTCTCCTGTCGGGAAGAGTGTCCGCACAGATTGCCAATCAACCGCTCGTCAATAATGAGCAGTTTAGCGCTGGAGGAGTCGAGACTGTGCGCGGCTATCCGGAATCCCAGCTGCTGGGCGACAACGGCTTTCAAGGCTCGGTGGGATTGCAAACACCCCGTCTGCCGGGGGATCTGATCGACTGGCGGCTGCTTGTATTCGTCGACGGCGCGTATACCAACAACTACCAGCGCCTGAACACCGACTTGTCATACAGCATCCTGAGCACGGGGATAGGCATGAGGATCAAGTCACCCGAGAGCTTGAGGAGTCTGAGAGGCCTGAGTGGTTTTAGCGGCGCGCTTGACTTTGCCTGGCCTCTACGAAATTTCCGGAATAGCACCACCAACATACAAACCGGCGACATGCGTATGCATTTCAAGTTACTGCTCGAAATGTAGCGCATGCCGGTAAAGCTTGAATTATCGAGGATAGATAGCCTGATGAATAAAGTATTTTTTTTATTGCTGACTTTGCATCTCATCTCATTTTCCCAGGTTGCCGGAGCTTACTGGGATGAGGCATGGACCGCCAGAGCAAAAATCACGTTGAACCCACAGGGCGTGGGGACAGTGGATCAAGTGCCGGTGGCGGTACGTCTGCATTCGGGCAACTTTAATTTTCTGGATGCGGACGCGGATGGAGCCGACCTACGATTTATCTCGGCGGATGACAAAACCGAACTCAAGTTTCATATCGAGAAATTCGATTCCATCAACGAATTGGCGGTGATCTGGGTACTGCTTCCCCAGATTAATCCGGCGGACAAATCGGCGCATTTCTGGCTTTACTATGGTAACGGCGCGGCTGCCAGTACCGCTGACAATAGGAGTAGTTGGGACTCCGGGACCGCGGCTGTCTTCCATTTCAGTGAAAAATCGCTGTTGCAGGATGACTCTGCGAATGGATGGGCGGCAACGGGTGAAATAACCGTGCAAAAAGCTGCCCTGCTCGGCGCGGCGGCCGTATTTAACGGCCAGCCGCTGCGCATCGGGCCAGCGGCCGCGCTCAAGCTGAGTGCGGGAGATAATTTTTCGTACTCGGTCTGGATCAAGCCGGGTGCGCTGCCTCAGCAGGCCATGCTGTACCGTCAGGAATCGCTTTCCATCAAGATCGATGGCCAGAAGCTGGTACTGGCGTCCGGCGCGAGTGCCATTTCTGGCGGGGAAATCAAGGCCGCCGCATGGCAGCATGTGGCAGTCACGGCAGCCGCAGGCAAGGCCACGCTATATGTGAATGGCATACCGGTGGGCACGGGCGATCTGGCGCTGCCCGATGCGCAAGGCAACGTGGAGATCGGCGCAGGCTATACCGGCGAACTGGATGAAGTGCAAATCGCCAATATGGCGCGGAGCGAGGACTGGATCAAACTGGCGGCGGCAGGTCAGGGAATGGACAGCCAACTGCTGAAAATAGGCAAGCCTTCCACTGACGGCGAGGAAGAAGAGGAAAGCGTCTCTTACTTCGGCATTCTCTTCCAGAACCTCACCGTGGATGCATGGGTGGTGATCATTATTCTCGCCGTCATGTTCGCGATCAGCCTGGCCGTGATGGTTGTGAAAGGCAAGCTGATTGCTCGCACGGACCGCGGCAACCGTCTGTTTCTGGAACGCTTCGGCAATGCTGGCAGCAACGACCTGCTGGCACTCGACAGAGACGAAAGCTACCCCGATTCCACCCTGTTCCATCTTTATGGGGCAGGATTGAAGGAAATCCGCAAACGCTACACCAATGGCAACGAGCTTGCGCTGACGGGCGCATCGATTGACGCCATCAAGGCCTCGATCGATGCCAATCTCATCCGCGAGAACAAGAAACTGAACGCCAACATGGTGCTGCTCACCATTGCCATTTCTGGCGGGCCATTCCTAGGCCTGCTGGGTACGGTGGTCGGCGTGATGATTACCTTTGCCGCGATCGCTGCGGCGGGCGACGTGAATGTCAACGCCATTGCTCCCGGTATCGCCGCGGCCCTGCTAGCCACCGTCGCCGGATTGGCCGTGGCGATCCCCGCACTGTTTGGCTACAACTACCTGGCCAGCCGCATCAAAAACATCACTACCGATATGCAGATTTTCGTGGATGAATTCGTGACACGGGTCGCCGAGTTGTATGGACGCTGAGAGGGATTGAGCCATGTCAGGGGATGTCAAGGAAGACAACCAGCCTTACGACGAGATCAACATCACGCCAATGCTGGATCTCGCCTATGTGCTGCTGGTGATATTCATCATTATGACCACGGCCTCAGTGCAGGGAGTCAAGGTTGAACTGCCGCACACGCGTAACACCGCAAGCTTGGCTCAACCGCAGACTCGCGCAATCACCGTTACGCTGGATGGAGCGGTTTATCTGGATGCGTACCCTGTGGATATGGTGATGCTGGAACAGCGCCTGAGTGAATTCAAAGGTAACAACCCTTCTCTGCCGGTGGTACTCAAGGGCGATGCGGCGGCGCACTACGACAAGATTTCCGGAGTGCTGGAGATCTGCAAGAAGCTGGGCATTACGGAGATTGGCCTGGTCACCAAGAAGAGCGCTGAATAATCCTGAATCCGGTAGTTGGACGGGGTGAAGTCAAATATTAGGAAATATTTTTTAATCATAACGCTGCTCTATTAAAGAAGCGGTCAGCTACCGGATTCAGGATTATGCAGATACAGAACGAATCGCAACCCTACGACACCATCAACATCACGCCCATGCTGGATTTGGCATATGTGTTGCTGGTCATCTTCATTCTCATGACAACTGCGGGCGTGCAGGGGCTCACCATGAATCTGCCGAAGCCCTCCAGCAAGCCTAGCACGGAGCAGCACGAGGTGAAGATCGTGCAGATACAGGAAAGCGGCGGCATGCTGATGAACGGCGTGGGAGTGAGCCTCGCCGAACTCGAAACCCATCTCAGTGCAACCAAAGCGCGCGACCCCAAGTTTGCCGTGATGATCAAGGGCGATGCCAAAGCGCCCTACGCGGGAGTGATTGCCGTCGTGGATCTGGTGACACGCCTGGAAATTGAGAATGTCGGTTTGGTGACGGCGAAAATAGGAAGCTGATGGACAGCTTGCTTCAAGGCACATCGATGCCCACAGCGAAAAGGACGACGAAAAGAACAGCGGGCGGCAGGTTCCGGCTGCAACACATTGCGCTCGGATTGGGATTGTTACTGGCTCTGGCAGGTATCGGTCTGGTTTTGAAGAATCTGATGATGGGAAATACCAGTCCCAAGAAAACACCGACCACCATAAAGATCCTGCCTGACACGCCACCTCCGCCCCCTCCGCCGCCGCCGAAAGAACCGCCCAAGGAGCAACCAAAGGAAATGAAGGTGGAACAACCCAAGCCACAGGAAGCACCCCAACCGCCGGCTGAATCTCTAAAGATGGAAGGCGCGGCAGGCGATGGTCCAAGTCCGTTTCAGGCGGGTACGGTCACCAACGAATACCAGGGGGGCACCACGATCGGCGGTAAAGACCGGTTTGCCTGGTTTACCGGGCTGCTCAAAGATCGGATCGAAAGCGCCCTGGCCAAAGACAAGGATCTCGCCAAGGGGGATTATCGGCTTGTAGTCAAGGTCTGGATTACCGGGAATGGAAAGATCGAGCGCTTCGAATTGGAAGGAAGCAGTGGAAACACGCAGATAGACGGGTTGATCAAGGCAGCGCTGAATAATATCGCATCGCTGTCGGAGCCGCCTCCGGAGAGCATGCCACAACCCGTGAAATTGAGAATCACCTCCCGATCGGCGGGCTGATGGATGACGATGCAAGAGATACTATGAAAATCAGATTTTTACCACACATAATCCTGGGCATATTCAGTCTGCTGTCTTCAGGCATGGTGATGGCTGACGCGAGTACGGTCAAGCTTGTGAACCTCCTGGTGCAGGAAGGGATTCTGTCCAAAGAGAAAGCGGATCTTCTACTTAAGCAGGTAGCGGAGGAAGTTTCTTCCAAAACCAGTGATGCCCAGCCAAAAACCACTGCCGAAGGCAAAGCAGTTGAAACCGATGGCAAAGGCAAAGTCATCCGCATGCAATACGTGCCCGAGTTTGTGAAGCAGGAAATGCGCGAGGAAATCAAACAGGACGTGCTGGCACACGCGAAAAACGAACATTGGGGAGACCGCAAGCCCCTCCCCTCATGGCTGGATCGGTTTACCTGGAGCGGGGATGTTCGACTGCGCCATGACAGCACTTCATTTTCCGAAGCGAATGCGCCACCAGGAGTATTCCGGCTGGCTGGCGTCGATGTAGAAAATACCACCGTGGATCGGTTGCGTTGGCGCGCAAGAGCCAGAATCGCAGTGGATGTGAAACTTACGGATCACTTCACGGCTGGAGTTCGCTTGGCAACGAATGGAGCAAGTGAAAATCCGGTTGCGGCTAATCAAACGCTCGGCGATAGCAATCGCTCGTTTGCCGCCTTTTTCGACAGGCTTTATATCAATTACAGGCCGAACGACTGGCTGCTTCTTAGTGGCGGGAAGGTCGCCAATCCTTTTTACCGTACCGATATGGTGTGGGATCCCGATCTGAACTTCGACGGGATCATGTTTTCAGCGAGGCCAAAGGTCAATGACCGTTTGCTGGTGTTCGGGACTGGGGGCGTTTTTCCCATCCAGGAAGTCGACTTGGCAAAAAATGATAAATGGTTATTTGGAGGACAGGCTGGCTTGGAATGGAATTTAACCAGTCAGTCCAAGATCACGCTGGCAGCAGCCTATTATCACTATGAAAACATGTCAGGACGAATCAGCGACTTGAATGGGGATATCAGACTGAATACCAGTGCGGTGCAGTGGCGTCAGAAAGGCAATTCCTTGATACAACTGAATAATCCACCCGTTGCCGGACTGGATGGCGGAGGTGTCTATGGGTTGGCATCCGAATTTCGTGAGCTGAACCTGACAGGAGGGATAGATCTGGCCACATTTAATCCCGTGCGCATCCGCCTGATGGGGGACTACGCGCGGAATCTCGCTTTCGATCCCGCCAAGATGCGGCAGCGCGGTGCGAACCTGAACGGAAGGGAAGGCAACACAGCCTACCAGGTGCGTCTCGATATCGGCACGACCATGCTCCAGGACATGGGCCAACTGCTGGCGGCAAGACGTCATGACTGGCTCCTGTTCGGCGCATTCAAACGCATGGAATCCGATTCGCTGCTCGATGGTTTTACCGATTCCGAATTTTATATGGGAGGCACGAACGCACAAGGCTGGATCGGAGGTGCTGCTTACGCGGTTGCCGATAATGTCTGGTTCACCGGCCGCTGGCTCACTGCCAATCAAATCATCGGACCAAAACTGGGTATCGATGTCCTTCAGATTGATCTCACCGCGAGGTTCTAACGTGTTCACCCCGCTATTGCGATTTCCTTTGCTCCTGAATATCACATGGATAATGGCTTTATTCATACTTCCGGTGAGCCTGATGATGCCAGCATGGTCCGCCGATAAAAAAGAAACACGGCAACGGGAGGCTCAGCGCCGCACGCAGCAAGCCATCAAGCAGGCGCAATCGAGAACGGCGGAACTGGAACAGGCCAATGCCAATCTGGGCAGAAAGCTAAAGGAACAGGAGCAGCGTGCAAATGAAGCGCAACAAAATCTGGATGGGTTTTCACGAAAAAACAAGCGCCTGGCGGATGATTACGCAAAGGAGCAAGCTAAAGCTATCGATCTGGAAGCCAGGCTGAAGGAGGCCGAAAATAATTTGGGGCAGGCGCGAGCCGAGCTGGCAGACATCAGCGCAGCGCAGCTGGAAATGCAGCGTCACCTCAAGACAATGACTGTGGAGAAAACGGCGCTGGACGATACCCTGGCAAGTTGTTCCGGTAAAAACGAACAGCTATATCAGTTCGGACGCGAGCTGATCAATCATGTTGAGAGACCGGAAGCCTTTACCAGTATTTTACGCGCTGAGCCCTTCACTCAGATTAAACGCGTGGAACTCGAAAACATTTTCCAGGATTACCGCGACAGTCTCGATCAAAACCGCTTGAAACCCCTCAGTGCGCATTCCGTGAACCCCAAATGATAGTGATCAAAGCCCGCGCCGATGGACTTACCACCACCTCCGCAGCTTCGGCGGCAAGGTCCATTGGCGAATTTATGGGCAACGATTTTGCATGCCTTTCTTAGCACAAAAATTCATATGGAAACATTTTTTTATAACTTTATATCTCTTCAATAACCACGTAAATTCCCGCTTATGAATTTTCAGCAATTAAGAATTGTCCGCGAAACAGTCCGGCAGAATTTCAATCTGACCGAGACGGGAAAGGCGCTGTTTACTTCTCAATCGGGTATTTCCAAGGGGTTGAAAGAATTGGAGGACGAGCTTGGTGTCGAGATTTTTTCTCGTTTTGGTAAACGACTGGTCGGATTAACCGAGGCGGGCGGCGATCTTCTGAAAGTCGTGAACCGCATACTGCTCGACGCCGAAAATATCAAGCGCGTGGCCTCGCAGTTCTCAGGGCGCAAGAAGGGAAATTTAACGGTGGCAACCACTCATACGCAGGCTCGCTATGTTCTCCCGGATGTCATTAAACGCTTCATGCTGGATGTACCCGAAGTCCATCTCTCCTTGCACCAGGGAAGTCCCAAGGAAATCGCGGAACTGCTGCTCAGCGGTGACGCCGACATCGGTATCGCCACAGAAACACTCGCCCAGATCCCGGATTTGATCAGCTTCCCCTGCTACGAATGGGAGCATGGGGTGATCGTTCCGAAAGATCATCCGCTGTTGGCGTTGGATAAGGTGACGCTTGAAGATTTAAGCAAATTCCCCGTGATTACCTATCATCCTTCATTTACGGGCCGATCTCATGTGGATCACGCATTCCGTAAAGTAAATCTTGAACCGGATATTGTTATAACGGCGATGGATGCCGATGTTATCAAGACCTATGTAGGGCTTGGGTTGGGAATAGGGGTGGTCTCATCTCTGGCGTTCAGCGCCGAGCGAGATGTGTCACTGGCCCTTATTCCCGCGGGGCATTTGTTTGGATCCAACTTTGCCCGCATCGCCGTGCGCCGTGGACACTACCTGCGCGGATTTGCCTATGATTTCATTGAGAGATTGGCACCGGATTTAACTGAATCCACTTTAAGACAAAAAATATATGTTTGAACGCCGATATACTTCGGAACGCGGGAGCCAGTCCGGATTTACCCTGCTGGAACTGCTGGTCGTTCTCGTCATTCTTGGCATGCTCGTCGGGTATGTCGCACCCAAGTATTTCGCCCAGCTGGGAAAATCGGAAGTAAAGACCGCCCGTGCGCAGATCAATGCCTTGGAGAAGGCGCTGGACCAGTATCGCCTCGATGTTGGACGCTACCCTACCGGTGAGCAGGGATTGGCGGCGTTGAATGTTCGACCGGCGGCCGAAGCAAAATGGTCGGGGCCCTATCTGCAGAAAGCCGTCCCCAATGATCCATGGGGACGGCCTTATCTCTATAAGGCGCCCGGCGAACACGGCGAGTACGACTTGTCTTCTCAAGGCAAGGATGGCCAGCCGGGGGGCGATGAAGATAACGTGGATATCGTCAATTGGTAAGATGCGATATATCGTTCGCGCCCTATCCGCCGGTCAGTTGATATCGCTGGACCTTGACGCGCCGCATGAAGAAGATGCCGCCAGGCAAGCGCGAAGCCAGGGATACGAAGTCATCTCGATGGAAACACGGCCCGATAAGCTGCGCATGAGAAGGCGCGGGCGATTTCCATTGCTGCTGTTCAGCCGGGAACTGTTTGCGTTGATGAAGGCCGGGCTCGGCCTGATCGAATCACTGGAAGGTATTGCCGAAAAGGAGCACCGTCCGGAAGTACGCGTCACGTTGCAAGGCATACTCGATGCCCTTTATGCCGGACAAACATTCTCCGCCGCGCTGACGAGCCATCCTAAAGAGTTTCCGCTTCTCTATTCCGCCATGATACGTGCCAGCGAAAGAACCGGCGATCTGCCGGAGGCACTCATGCGCTATATCGGCTATGAGCAGCAGGTGGAAGTACTCAAGAAAAAACTGGTTGCCGCCTCGATCTATCCATTTCTCCTGATAACGGTCGGCAGCCTGGTGATCCTGTTTCTGCTTGGCTACGTGGTGCCACGGTTCTCTCAGATCTATACAGATGCCGGAACCTCGCAATCCTGGATGTTGCAAGTGGTGCTCGCGTGGGCGGGATTGATCGACCGGCATGGAAACGCCATTCTGATAACCACGCTTATCTTTATTATCGCCCTGGGCTACGCACTGTCTGTGCGGCAAGTGCGCAGCTATCTCGTGGGATTGCTATGGCGTCTCCCCATGATTGGTGAACAAATGCGGATTTTCCAGTTGGCACGTTTCTACCGCACCTTAAGCATGCTGCTGGTGAGCGGTATCACGGTATCGCAAGCATTGGAAATGGCACGTGGATTGCTGGCCGTCTCCTTCCACCTCAGCCTTACGCGCGCCAGTACGCTCATCCGTGAAGGCCGCGCCATTTCCGAGGCGATGGAAGCCGCCGGCCTGGTCACGCCAGTGTCATTGCGCATGCTCCGGGTCGGAGAAAAAAGTGGTGAAATGGGCCCCATGCTGGAGCATATCGCCACGCTGCACGATGAAGCAATCGCACGCTGGCTGGAATGGTTTACACGTTTGTTCGAGCCGCTGCTGATGATCGTTATCGGGCTTGTGATAGGCATTGTGGTACTCATGCTGTACATGCCTATTTTTGAATTGGCAGGTAGCCTGCAATGAGCTCGACGCCAGCCGCGACGACACTTTTCTCCCCTCGGGGAATTGCCGAAGCCCGTTTGCTGGCGCAGCGCAGCGGCCGTTCCGTGGTAGATGTGCTGGAAGCCAACTCTGAGCTGGATACCGTCCACTTTGTCGCCGAACTGGCGCGCGTGGCGCGGTTGCAGGCAATGGATATGGCGGCCCTGTATGCGTCAAGTCCGGCTTTCGACGTCATGAGTTTCACGCTGGCAAGCCGGCATGAATGCCTTCCATTGCGCACTCCGGAGAAACGATTGCGCCTGGTTGTAGCCGATCCATTTCATATCGAATTTTTCGACTGGGCAATGGAATGCGTACACGAACCTTTTGATCTCTACCTGGCCCATCGCGCCGATATTCTGGCATATCTGGCGCGTCACGAAGAGAGCCTGCACGCGATGGACGGGGCAATGCTGTCTTCTGCGGAAACCGGGAAAGCTCCCGCCGGCGATATAGAACATCTCTCGTTGCAGAGTATTAATGCGGATGCCAGTCCGATCATCCGGCTGGTCAACTCAACGTTATATGATGCGCTAAAAAGCGGCGCAAGTGATATTCATATGGAAAGCGCAGCCTTGGGACTGGTCATCAAATACCGTATTGATGGCGTCCTCGCGCAGGTTGGCGCCATTCAGGGTACGGAGATGGCCGAGCAGGCGGTATCTCGTGTGAAAGTCTTGTCGGAACTGGATATCGCCGAGCGCCGCGTACCCCAGGATGGCCGCTTCAAAGTGATGATGCAGGGGCGTGACGTGGATTTCCGGGTTTCGGTCATGCCCAGTATTTTTGGGGAAGATGCCGTATTGCGGGTACTCGACCGTAAATCGCTGTCGGACCAGGCCGCCGGCCTGTCCCTGACACAACTGGGTTTTGATGACTACATTATCGAGGGTTTCCGCCAACTCGTAAGCGAACCCTACGGCATGGTGCTGGTCACCGGCCCCACCGGTTCCGGTAAAACTACCTCACTGTATGCAGCGATCAGCGAGGTCAATCACGGTCATGACAAAATCATCACCATCGAGGACCCGGTCGAATATCAGTTGCCCGGCGTGCTGCAAATCCCCGTCAACGAAAAGAAGGGGCTGACCTTTGCGCGAGGCTTGCGCTCCATCCTGCGGCATGACCCGGACAAAATCATGGTGGGTGAAATCCGTGACGCTGAAACCGCCCAGATCGCCGTGCAGTCGGCACTGACCGGACACCTGGTCTTCACCACGCTCCATGCCAACAACGTGTTTGACGTGATCAGCCGCTTCCTGCATATGAATGTGGAGCCCTACAGCCTGGTGGCGGCACTCAACGGCGTCATGGCCCAGCGCCTGGTACGTTTGGTCTGCCCGCACTGCATTGAAGACTATGAGCCTTCCACACAGCTGCTGGCAGCGTCCCGCTTATCGCCGGAAGCCGCAAAAAACTTCCGTTTCCGCCGGGGGCGCGGTTGCGGACACTGCCGCGGCAGCGGGTATCGAGGCCGCAAAGCGGTGGCGGAATTGCTGGCGCTGGATGATGAACTCAGGGAAATGATAATCGCTCGCGAACCACTAAGAAAACTTAAGGAAGCGGGCCGCGCGCGCGGCATGAGAAATTTGCGCGAAGCAGCGTTGGCAACCGTGGCCAGCGGTAAAACCACTCTCGAGGAGATCAATCGTGTCACGTTTGTGGCGTGACAGGCTCGTTCTGGCGATCTATCCGGATCACGTGGCATGGCTGCATGCGACCGGGAGCCTGCATCCGCGCGTCATCGCCAAGGATATGGTTTCGTGCGCCGTGGACAAAGCCTCATCCTGGCGCGGCGCATTCTCCCTGCTACCTGATATCTTGCATGCGGTGCGGACCGACAGAATGCGGGTTACGGCAATGCTTTCCAATCGCCTGCTGCGGTATGCGATTGTTCCCAATCCGGATAGCGCACGCAGCCGGGAAGAACTGGATAAGCTCACACGTCATGCCTTTGAGCGTGCGCACGGCGATGCAGTCGCCGGTTGGGATATCAGGTTGAGTGACGCCGCACCGGGCCATCCCGCTCTGGCCTGCGCCGTAGATCGCGAACTCATTGTCGCCCTGCGCAATACGGTTGCCACATCGGGAGCCCGGCTGACTTCGATTCAACCTTACCTGATGGCGGCATTCAACCGGCTGGATCGCGCCCTGCGGACCCCGGATGGAATATTTGTGCTGGCGGAGCCGGAACGGCTAAGTCTCCTGGCATGGAAGCAGGCGGGCTGGTGCGGGGTGCAACAGGTTCATGCGACGGATGATTGGGTCGGCAGCCTATACGGCATAGTGGATCGATTGACTATTACCGCCGGACTGCATGACCATTATTCGCTGCGGCTGTGCGCACCGGAACTGGCCGGTGGAGAATCCGTTGACTGCGTATCCGCGGCGAATGACTGGAAAGTTGAAATGGCAGTGCCCGCATGGCCTCCAGGATTGACGCCCATCCAGGACCGGATCTTTGCAGGTGCCATGCTGGCGCTGTCCTGAGATGGTTTCCATGAAAATCCATCTTGATTACGCCAGGACTCCGCATGCCGCACCATTCTGGGCGTGGGGGCTATTGCTGTCGGCCTTGCTGCTCTTTTCCGCCGTCGGTTGGGAATACCTCCGGCTGGAAAGCGAACGCGCAAACCTGCAATCGCGGGTGCGAAACAATTCCCACGCGAGTCGCACCTTGAATGCACCGCCTTCTCCTGAAATTCAGAAAGCAATGCAGGACCAGATCCGCCAGGCCAACGCTGTGCTGAGCGAATTGGGCCGTCCATGGCCGGCGCTGTTCTCGATGCTGGAAAAAATCGCTCGGCCGGAGATCGCGCTGCTGGCCATACGCCCTGACGCTGCCAAAGGACGTTTGCGTATCGCGGGCGAAGCGCGCCAGCTCGCAGATGCGCTGGACTATGTGCGCAAACTGGCGGCGACCGGGCAAATGACCGATGTGGTTCTCGAAGAACACGAAGTGGTCGCTTCGGATCAGCAAAGACCCGTCCGTTTTGCCCTGAGCGCGCGCTGGGCGGGCTGATATGGACGCGATGACATCGAAGATAAGGCGTCTGGCGCGCCGCCTCGGCCCGGCGGGACTGAGCGGGATCGTGCTCCTTGCGGCTACATTGGTTTTCCTGCTGGCTGGCGTACTTCCCCTACGCGGCGAGATCGATAGCCTGCGCATGGAGTTGGCCGAGCGTCCCCTGCAACCCCTCCCGGTTGTGCCTATCTTGCCGCCAGATCAGATTCTGGCGAAGGAACTCGCGCTCTTTCAGGCGCGGTTTCCTACCGTGGATGAGCTTTCCGATGGCTTGGATGCGCTATTTATATTGGCCCGGGACAACGGACTGGAATTGAATAAGGGGGAATACGCGCTGGTGGAAAAGACGGCGGGAGCCTTGCGACGCTTCGAGGTCACGCTGCCGGTAACAGGGACTTATTCACAGATTCACGGCCTTATTCTGGAAGTGCTGGAAAAACTCCCCTCAACGGCGCTGGCCGATATTGCGCTCGAACGGGGGAAGGTGGGGGAAGGACAGGCCGCAGTCATTCTGCGGTTTGTATTTTTTGTGAGAAAGCGTGCATGAGGTCGGTGTCCATCAGGCGCCGGACAGCCATGGCGGCGGGCTTGGCCATCACTGCATGGCTGGCCATTCAGGTTGATGACCGGGAAGAGGAAGGAGTCATCCAGCTTGCGCATTCAACCCAGCGGACACCTGGTCCCTCCAATACCGGGGACGGAGCGGCATCCCCGGAGTTATCCGCTGCATTGAACTGGAGCGCGCTGAGCGGCCGGACACGCCTTACACCGGAACAGGACAGCCAGTCTGCGGATTTATTCAAGTCACATGACTGGGTTGTGGCGTCCAAACCATCTGAGGCGCCTGCGCCGCCCCCCACGCCGGTTGTCCCGGACCCCCCGTTTTCCTATCTGGGAAAACTGGCGGACAGCCCGGCGGGAACGACATATTTCCTGTCCGAAAACAATAAGGTACATTCAGTCGTAGCCGGCCAGAACATTGACAACGTCTGGCGGCTTGACACGGAAGATGCCACTTCCTTGAATCTTACCTATCTCCCCTTGGGGCAGCCTCAGACACTTCTTAAAACCGCCAGGCCCGCCGTATCCGCCGAAGATGGTCATCAAGGAGCTTTTTGATGAACATCACCTTCGGGGTTCCCAGCCTGGCTGCCTGCCTCGCCTGCGTATCGGTGCTGATGATGTCCGCCTGCGCCTTTGCACCCTGGCAAAAAGATGGCGTGCCGGGCGACACACCGGAAGAACGGATTGCCAATGCAGAAGCCGCCCAACGGGTAAAACCGGAGGATATGCCCACTCGCAAGGATCTTCATGTCACGCATGAACGGGCTGTCTATGAATTGCTGCAGGAGGCCGACCGGGCAGTGCACGAAGGACGAACCGCTGACGCGGAGGCGTTGTTTGCACGCGTGCTATTGGTGGACCCTGCCAATGCGCGTGCCCTGGCAGGCCAGCTTGCGATAACGAGTGAACGAAAATATGACGTTCAGGTGGAAGAGGCCCGCCGCCTGTTCAATGCGGACAATCCGGATGCGGCGCAGGCACAGGTGCGAGCAGTATTGCTTGAAATGCCATCCCATACCGGGGCACTTGAATTACAGGGTGAGATTCGCCGCAAACAGGAGTTTGTACGTAATGAGCCCCCCCGGCTCAAGTCGCCATTCGACCAGCCCGTTTCACTGGAACTGCGCGACGCCAATATCAAGATGGTATTCGAAGCGCTTTCACGTACCACGGGGATCAACTTCATTCTGGACAAGGACATCAAGCAGGATGCCAAGGCAACGGTATTTGTTTCGCATGCCCGCATTGAGGATGCCATAGAAATGGTACTGGCGACCAATGGCTTGCAGAAAAAAGCCTTATCCGAAACTACCGCATTGGTATTTCCCAATACGCTGCAGAAACTCAAGGATTATCAGGATTTGATGATTCGCAGTTTCTTTCTCACCAATGCCAGCGCCAAGCAGATAGCGGTGCTGCTCAAGACCATGCTCAAAAGCAAGGATGTTCATATCGACGAGCGCCTCAACATGCTGGTGATTCGCGATACTCCGGAGGTGATCCGCATTGCCGAAAAATTGGTGGCTGCCAACGACATGGCCGACCCTGAGGTCATGCTGGAAATGGACGTGCTGGAAATAAGCCGTAGCCGCCTGCAAGAACTGGGAATCAAGTATCCCACTACGTTGAGCAGCAGCGCGGGACTTACCTTGAGCGCATTGACCGCCAATCTCGGTTCAGCTCCACTCGAATTTCTGAATATCAACAGTAACCCCGTCGCAAACTTCAAAAAAACCATAGGCAATATCAACCTGCTGTCCAACCCCCGTGTCCGCGTGCGCAACAACGAGAAAGCCAGGGTGCAGGTGGGCAACAAGGTGCCGCTGATAACTACCAATGTGGCAGGCACTACCGGCACGTCCTCCGAAAGCGTTCAGTATATCGATGTGGGACTCAAGCTTGAAGTAGAGCCGCGCATCGCCCTGGATAATCATGTCCACATCAAGGTGGCGCTGGAAGTCAGTTCGCTGGGGATAGCCACAACCTTAAGAAACGGTTCCCAGGTTTTCCAGATTGGCACCCGCAACGCCACCACCCTCTTGCGCCTTAAAGATGGCGAAACCCAGGTACTGGCCGGTCTTATCTCGGATGACGAACGCATGAATGCGAGCAGGATACCGGGACTGGGCGATCTTCCAGTACTGGGACGATTATTCGCCAATCAGGAGGACAAAAAAGACAAGACGGAGATTGTTCTCGCCATCACGCCACGCATTCTCAATAACATTCGCCGTCCGGAATCGGAACTTTCGGAATATTGGTCCGGGACAGAATTGAGCATTAACGACCGGCCGCAGATCGTTGTTCCGGGTATCGGGGGAGGCGGCACCGGACGCAACCTGCCTCAACGCCAACTTCCCCTCCCCTTAGAACAACCTGTGCCCCAGGATGAAACTCAAGACCAGCCGCAAACTCCATCACCGGTGCCCTCCCCGGCCCCAAATCCGGCCACGGATACTTCAAGCCCCGTCGGCGGGGGGCAATCTCAGCCTCTCACCGATCCATTCGGTACTCCGGTGAATGCCCGATGAAAGGCTTTACCCTGATCGAGCTGGTGGTAACGGTGACCATCGTCGGTATCCTTGCCATGGCGTTGCTGCCCCTCGGCCAGTTAAGCGTCAAGCGCATGAAGGAAGCGGAATTGCGCGCCGCGCTGCGCGACATCCGGACCGCGCTGGATGCTTACAAAAAAGCGGCTGACGAAGGCCGCGTAGAGAAGGCGGCGGAGACTTCGGGCTATCCGGCTTCATTGAATGCGCTTGCGCAAGGCATACCGGATGCACGCGATCCGAAGAAGCGGCTTGTACGCTTTCTACGCCGCGTGCCCCGCGACCCGATGAATCCTGACACGGAGGCCGGTTCGCAGGAAACATGGGGCAAGCGCAGCTACGAAAGCGGCCAGGATTCTCCCCAGGCCGGAGACGACGTGTTCGACGTCTATTCCCTCAGCCGGGAAATCGGACTGAACGGTATCCCCTACAACGAATGGTAATGGCATGGGCCGCACATCTCCCGGTTTCACTCTGATCGAATTGCTGGTGGTATTGGCCATTCTGATGCTCCTGCTGACGGTAGCCGCGCCCCGCTATTTCAGCGGAGTGGATCGTGCGAAAGAAGCCGCACTGAAGCAGAATCTTACTGTGATGCGTGAAGCCGTGGACAAGTTTTATGGTGATCAGGCACGCTATCCCTACACCCTGGAAGAATTGGCGGAGCGTAAATATATACGCAGCATACCGGTGGATCCCATGACTGAAAGCGCAAAAACCTGGATTATCGTTACACCGTCGGACGATACCCCGGGCGGCGTATACGATCTGCATAGCGGCGCCGCCGGTCTCGCAATGGATGGATCAAGCTATGGTGACTGGTAGGCATACACTCGCCGGGCATCAGCAAGGATTCACTTATCTCGGGCTACTGATGTTTATTATCATCTCCGGCATTGCCCTCGCCTCTACCGGCCAAGTCTGGCATGCCGAAGCGCAGCGGGAAAAAGAACGGGAACTCCTGTTTATCGGCGAACAGTTTCGCAAAGCCATAGGAAGCTATTATGAAAACACCCCGGGAGGGGTCAAGCACTATCCGCTCACGCTGCAAGAACTGCTGGAGGATAAGCGTTTTGTCAAAACGCGACACCATTTGCGCAGAATCTACCGTGACCCGATTACCGGAGCAGTTCAATGGGGATTGGTAAGGGAACAGGGGCGCATTACCGGGATACACAGTCTATCCACCGCCAAGCCCTTCAAGCGGGACGGATTTCCCCGTGAATTTAACGACTTTACCAACGCGGAAGAATATACGGATTGGCGTTTTATCTACACGCAAAATGCGGCAGCCTTATCCGCTGGAGCGGCAACTCCGCCGGCGAACCCTGGAACGGCTCCGTCAGGGACTGCGCGACCCAGCCCAGGCGGCCCTTCCGGCCCTGCCGCACCGACGAAACCAAGCAACCGCTTCGCATTGTGCGGAAGTCAGCTCACCATCGAAAATGCGCAATGCCGGGAAAGTTGTGGAGATTTGACCGGGCCGAGCTGCCATGCCTGCTTTGCCGCCGCATCCGACGCTCACCGGGCCTGCTTGCGTAATTAGGCGCGGTGGGTGACTGCGGTCGGTAACGCTACCGTCAGCACAACCCCTCTCTCATGATAAAAAGAAATAAGTAAATCGGATCTTATTGGTTCCTCGTATAAAGAGGGGCTGGTAACTTCTGTTCCGTCGATACTCTTTTCCCCTAATTCAAGGTACCCGCCATCCGGCGGTGCTGCCCATTAATCCCAGGGCGTAAGCCAAGCAAGGCCACGGAGGAAGCATGTTTCGAATACTGATTGCCGGAATGCTGCTAATCGGCGCCGCACAAGCGGAATCTCGAGAAATCTCGCTGCTGAATGTTTCCTACGACGTTACCCGCGAGTTCTACAAAGATTACAATCCGGCCTTCGCCGCTTTCTGGAAGCAAAGGACCGGCGAGACGGTGACCATCAATCAATCCCATGGTGGATCGAGCAAACAGGCTCGCGCAGTCCTGGATGGTCTGGAGGCCGACGTCATCACCATGAACCAGGCCAACGACATCGATCTGCTTGCGGAACGAGGAGGATTGATTCCACGGGATTGGGAGAAGCGCTTCCCGCGCAACAGCGCCCCTTATACATCCACTACCGTATTTCTTGTTCGCAAGGGTAATCCCGGGAACATTCATGATTGGGATGATCTGGTCAAGCCGGGTGTGGCCGTGGTGATTCCCAACCCGAAGCTTTCCGGCAATGGCCGTTACAGCTATCTCGCTGCGTGGGGGTATGTGATCAAGAGGGGCGGCAACGAGCAGGGTGCGAAAGACTTCGTTGCCAGGTTATTCAGGAATGTGCCCGTGCTGGACGGTGGAGGCCGGGCAGCGTCGACGACATTCGTCCAACGCGGCATCGGCGACGTCCTGCTGACCTTTGAAAACGAGGCATTCCTGACCCGAAAAGAACTCGGTGACGATAAATTTGACGTGGTCTATCCATCGATAAGTATTCTGGCAGAGAACCCGGTCAGCATCGTAGACAAAGTGGTCGAAAAGCGCGGCACTCGCAAACTCGCGGTAGCATATCTGGAATATCTTTATTCAGAAGAGGGGCAGGAGCTTGCCGCCAGGCATTACTTCCGTCCGCGTGATGCCAGGATCCTGGCACGTCATCAGGCGGCATTCCAGAAATTGAATCTATTTACCATCGGCGAAATATTCGGTAGCTGGAAAGCGGCCCAGGCTGCTCATTTCGACGACGGCGGCCTGTTCGATCAAATCTATTACGTGAAGTAACCATGGCGAACACGGCGAATCCTGTGGGGCTTGCTTGCGTACTTCGCGGAACCCCGTATTAAATTCGGATAATCCTTTCGGATAATCCTATTAGGCGGCCGATCCGGGTCGTGAAGACCGCTCAGTGAAAGCGACCGGCGTCAACCGCATAGCAGAGCACGATGGCTATGCAAACCCCCCATATGAAAAAAAGAGATAAACAAATCAAGTCTTATTAGTTCCTTGCATAACGGGACACTGATAACTTCCATTCCAATGCTTCTCCGGTTTAGTTCAAGGACCTGTCACCAAACAGTGCCTTTTCTTATCCCGAGTAGTAGCCAGCAAGATTACAAGAAAGCATGTTTTTAATATGGGTTGTCGGCTTGCTGCCGATGGCGCAGCACACGCGCAACAACTGCGCAGGCGACCTGCCCGGAATAGCGGGAGAGTCATTTTGGAAAAAATCAATGAAATACTATTGTCAAATCGCGCTTGCATCCGCGCTCAGTGCATTACCTGTAAGTCCGATTCAGGCGGAGGAACCCGGCACACCGCCGGGCAGATCCTCGGTAATCCAACAAAGAACACAGCAGCAAATAGGCCAGGCGGAAGCATCAGCCGCAGATAAAAAGGCAGTCAAATCAACAGACGGAAATTTCAAATGGGCGATCAAACCGGGGCATCGGCCTGCTGAACCGTCTCCTCCCAGACCGGCCATGAATACGGATCGCGAGTACGACTGGTGGGAGCAATCCGCCGCCAAAGCGGAAGCAACCTCCAAACCCACAAGCTATCACCGGCGCTCCAACAGCTATGCCACTAATCCCGACACCGATCCACCCAGATATGTGCGCCGGTTGAGCGACATCGGCATCGAGGCGTTCAAGGACATTACTTGGCTGGATATCGGCTTTGAGTTCCGCACCCGTTACGAAATGCGGCACAACGACGTACGCCGGGTTGAAGGCGGATTCGATAACCCATTCTTTCTGCGTTCCCGCGCCTACCTGGGCATCAGGGAAATTCTTGATCCGTTCCGGGGCGCTATCGAGTTTCAGGATTCGCGAGTCTACAATAACAGGTTTCCGACCACTGACCAGGAGTACAACCCTTATGACCTGATCCAGGGGTATGGCGAATTGTATTTCAAGAATGCGCTGGGCGAAGATGATCGCAAACAGAACCGGCCACTCAGGTTCAGGGTGGGGCGCATGGCCTACGAAACGCTGGACCGGCGTTTTATCGCCCGCAACGAATGGCGCAATACCACCAACACCTTTGAGGGGTTTCGTCTAAATTTAGGCCGGGAAGCCAATGACTGGGAAATCGATATGTGGGGGTATCAACCGGTCAAACGTCTGCAAAATGATTTTGACCGGCGCAACGATCACCTGTGGTTTTATGGCGTGATTGGCCACTGGCGCAAGTGGTCCGACATTATCACGCTGCAACCATATTACATGGGTCAGAAACAAACGGCTGACCCCAATGGCCATACCGCAACAAACCGGCTCGATCGGGAACTTCACATGCCGTCGCTGCGTGGCTACGGCAAGATTGGAAATTGGCTGGATTACGATGTCAATTTCAGCTATCAGTTCGGTACTCATGGAACCGAGCGGCATGATGCGTATGGTTACACCGCCGAAGTAGGGCATAACTTCAATTACGCATGGAAACCGCGTGTGAGTGCTTTTTATGGTTACGCCACCGGTGACCGGAATCCCAACGACAATGTGAATAATCGTTTTGACCGTTTCTTTGGTTTTGCGCGCCCCTGGTCAGCGGATCATTACGTTATTTATGAGAATATCAAGGCGCCCAAGATCAGGTTTGACCTTCAGCCGACCCAAAAGCTGGGATTAGAAGCCGGCTATAGCTGGTTCTGGCTGGCCAGCAGCACGGATCGTCTTTTCGATACCTTCGACGGCAACATCAGCGTGGTCAGAGACCCCGGTTTTAATCGGGATAGAACCGGAAGGAGCGGCGACTATGTCGGAGGCGCAGTGGAACTGCGCTTGCGCTATCAACTCGCATCGCGGATCAACACCACGTTCGGCTACACTCATTTCACCGCCGGCGAGTTCGTAAAAAACAGGATAGAGGCGCATCCTGACGATATCGTACAGCGCTCAGGCAACACCGACTTTTTCTACGTTGAAGTGTTAATGAGCGCCTTTTAAGTCATCCCACATATACATTATTTGCCATTTCCTTCGAAATCAGGCGTTCACAACTTTCTATATGATAAAAAGAGATAAACAAATCTAATCTTATTAGTTCCTCATATAAGGGGGGGCTGGTAACTTCTACTCTGTCGACAATCTTCTGCTTTAAGTAAAAGGCATCTGCCCTTCGGCGATGCCTTCTCATTATTCAGAGCAGCGGCCAGATAAACTTACGGAGAGAGCAGTGAAATACTATTGGCAAATCGCGCTTGCATCCGCAATCAGCACATCACCCGTAAGCTTGCTACAAGCGGGGGAAAGCCATAAGCCAGCGGGAGAATCTTCGGTGAGAACCCAGCAGGGGGCGCAGCAACTGGCTCAGGCCGGGATATTTGATTCAGATAAACAGTTGATAAAATCATCGGATGATAATTATAAATGGGCAATCCCATTATCGGATGGCGACTACAAATGGGCGATACCGTCATCGGGCAACCCCGCCGCATCGAATAAATCGGCTGCCCCGCTTGCTGCCACACCGGAAGCCAGCAAAAAGTCCGCCAGCTATTTTAAACCTGCCAGCAGCTATTCCACACAACCGGAGTCTGATCCGCCAAGATATGTAAAGAATCTGAGCAAAACCGGTATCGAGGCCTTCAAAGATATCACCTGGCTGGATGTAGGCCTGGATCACCGTACCCGGTACGAATTTCGGAGTAACGATATACGACGCACCGACCTTACACTTGACCAGCCTTTTTTACTACGTTCACGCGCCTATGTTGGAATAAGGGAAATTCTGGATCCGTTTCGCGGCGCAATTGAATTTCAGGATTCCCGACGCTACAACGGCAAATTCCCGCATGATGACCGTGATTTTAACGACTACGACCTGATTCAGGGGTATGGCGAACTGTATTTCAAGCGCGCGTTGGGTCAAGACGATCGGAAACAGGACCGTCCAATCAGGTTTCGGGTAGGCCGTATGGCTTATGAGGCGCTGGACCGGCGTTTGATCGGGCGTAACGAATGGCGCAACACCACCAATACTTTCGAAGGCTTTCGCATTAATCTGGGCCAGGAAGCGAATGACTGGGAAGTTGATTTATGGGCCTATCAACCCGTTAAGCGGGTACTGGCCGCTTTCGATCAGCGTGTCGAAAATCAGTGGTTTTACGGGGTTATCGGTCACTGGCGCAAATGGTCGGATATTATTACGCTCCAGCCCTATTATATGGGCCTTGCACAGGACGGCAGCAAAATGCCCGGGCAAATTGACCGTGAAATCCACGCGCCCGCCCTGCGTGGCTATGGGAAGATAGGCAATACCAATCTGGATTATGATTTCAACCTGATCTATCAATTCGGCAGAAACGGGTCGGAGCAGCATGACGCACACGGTTATACGCTCGAGACGGGATATACCTTCAAACACGACTGGAAACCGCGTATCAGCGCCTTTTATGGCTACGCAAGCGGAGATCGCAACCCTAATGACAACGTCAATAACCGGTTTGAACGCTTCTTCGGTTTCGCGCGGCCATGGTCCGCGGACGACTACATTGTTTTTGAAAATATTAAAGCGCCTAAAATCAAGCTTGAGCTCCAGCCAGCCAAAGATTTGCGTATAGATGGCGGCTATAGCTGGTTCTGGCTCGCCAGCAGCACTGACCGCTTTAACAACTTGCTCGATGGCAATAACAGTGCGATTCGGAATCCGGGTTTCAATCGTGATCCGACTGGAAGGAGTGGTGATTTTATCGGACATGCTTTGGATATTCGCGCGCGCTATAAACTCACACCCAATATCGACACTACGGTGGGCTATTCGCACTTCGTCAGCGGCAACTTCACACGTAACAGGCAAATGGCTGCGTTGGGCAGAAGCCCGAGAGGCTCCGACTTTTTTTATGTTGAAGTAGTAATCAGTGCTTTTTAATCGGAGCCTGATTAGATTTATTTAATTATCACATCAGAGGAAAAATGAAAATTAAAACATGGCTGACAGCAGCCTTGCTAGCGAGTTTGTTAATCAACGGCAACGCTTTCGCGGACAGGACTTTACTTAATGTCTCCTATGATCCAACGCGTGAGCTTTACCAGGAGTTCAATGAGTCATTCATAAAACAGTGGCAGGCAAAGACCAAGGAGAAAGTGGCCGTGAAGCAATCCCACGGCGGTTCCGGCAAACAAGCGCGCTCAGTGATCGACGGTCTCGAGGCGGATGTGGTGACGCTCGCCTTGGCCAACGACATCAACGCCATCGCGGAAAAAGCCAAATTGCTGCCTGAAGACTGGCAGAAGCGCCTTTTGCGCAACAGCACGCCTTATACCTCGACCATTATTTTTCTGGTGCGCAAAGGCAACCCCAAGGGGATTAAGGACTGGAACGATCTGGCCAGACCTGGTGTGGCTGTGATTACACCCAATCCAAAAACCTCTGGCGGCGCGCAGTGGAATTATCTGGCAGCATGGGAATTTGGGAAGCGAAACTTTGGTGAGGCCAGAGCAAAAGAATTTGTCGCGGATATCTACAAGAATGTTCCAGTGCTTGATTCCGGCGCGCGCGGCTCAACCACGACTTTCGTCGAGCGCGGTGTCGGCGACGTATTCATCTCCTGGGAGAACGAAGCCTTCCTCGCGATCAAGGAGTACGGTCCCACCAAGTTTGAAATCGTGGTGCCGTCACTCAGCATACTCGCCGAACCGCCGGTCGCGATAGTAGACAAAGTGGTGGACAAGAAGGGTACGCGCGATCTCGCCGAAGCCTATCTACAGTATTTATACTCGGAGGAAGGTCAGGAGATCGCCGCAAAGAATTTCTACCGTCCTACCGACACCAAGGTTGCCGCAAAATATGCTGATCGATTTCCTGCCATCAAACTGTTCAAGATCGATGATGCGTTTGGCGGCTGGAAGAATGCATACAAGGTTCATTTTGCGGATGGTGGGACGTTCGATCAAATTTATCAGAAATAAGCATCCTGCGGCGCGGAAGCGCCACCATATAATTCAGGAGTCAGCATGACTGCATTGATCGTGGGTGGGGACTACATACAAACCTTGAAGCGGGAACTCCTCGCGCACGGCCTGACCGATGTCGAACACTGGGATGGTCGACAGTCGAGAATTACCAAGCGTACAATTCCCGGCAGCGCCAGACTGGTGGTGATACTGTACGATTATGTCAGCCACAGCGTATCGAATGCTTTGAAGCAGCAGGCGAATAAAAGTGGCGTACCCCTGGTGTTCTGCAGAAACTCAACGCATGAGTTGCGGAGAAAGCTGGAAAGTATGGAATTAAGCGAGGTTCCCTGTCGCCGCGGCGACGCTATCCAATCGATAATACTCATCGTTGAACAATGGGGCTGCCTGGCAGCTTCGATTATCTTATTGCCTGAACGAAGGAAAGAGCACCGGTATGAAAACAAGGAATGCGCATGATGAATTGAGGCGGGTTCAGGCGACCACCGATTATCTGCTGCATCCCTCGGAAGATGATGGCTGGGTAATCGGGCATTTCTCCAATAATCGTTTGTCAAGCGTCTTTCAGCCGGTTGTTGATGCACATAACCGCCAGGTTGTTGGGCATGCCGCTTACGTGCGTTGCGAACCCGACCATAAGAATGTGGTACCTCCATGGGGCATTTTTGCGTTGGCGGCGGAGGATACGCTACTGGTCAAGCTGGATCGCCTGTGCCGGACATTGCATGCGATCAATTATTTCAGTATCGCTTTGGGGCCGGGCGATCTTTTCGTCAGCGTGCAGCCACGCCTGCTGGAAAGCGTCAAGGACGATCATGGCCGCGCGTTCGCCGAGGTCCTCGATCTCATCGGGGTGGCTGCCTCTCGCGTGGTTATTGAAATTCCGGCCGAGGTGAATCGGGACTGGCGGCTGCTCAGGCACGTGATCGGCAACTATCGTTCACGCGGTTATCGGATCGCGGCGAATCACAGCGGTGTAGGCAACAACTGGATGGCGGAACTGGGAAGCCTATATCCCGATATCGTCCGACAGGACGCTTCAACCCTATTGCAGCACAATGGCCCGGATTCGCTGCTGGACACCGTTCATCGTTTCGGGGCCGCTCTGTTGGTGCGAGATATCGAAACCAGCCAGCAGCTAGCGGCTGCAATTCGAGCAGGTGCCGATTTCTTGCAGGGCCGTTTTCTGGGAGAACCGGCCCGCACGATTGAAGCAAGGAGCTTCGGGCAGCTGCGGGGTGAGGGTCATGCAGCGCGGGCAGGAAATGTAAGCGGTTAAGCAAATGGATCAATAGGAGTTTTGAATTGGGCACATTCAAGCAATACAGCGTTCTGCCAGGATTCAATCTGGCGCTCGGGTTTACCCTGCTTTATCTGAGTCTTATCGTACTGATCCCGCTGTCAGCGGCATTTATCCGCACGTCCGCGTTCACATGGCCGGAATTCCTGGCTGTAGTGACGACACCCCGTGTGGTGGCCTCCTACCGGCTGACTTTCGGGGCTTCATTTGCAGCTGCGGTGGTCAACGCCATATTCGGTCTTCTGGTGGCGTGGGTATTGGTACGCTATCGCTTTCCAGGCAAGAAGATTGTGGATGCGCTGGTGGATCTTCCCTTTGCGCTGCCAACAGCGGTGGCCGGTATTGCGCTGACCGCGCTTTACGCAGGTAACGGCTGGATTGGTCAATTTTTCGAGCCTCTCGGCATCAAAATCGCTTTCACACCGATCGGCATTTTTGTTGCGTTGACCTTTATTGGCTTGCCATTCGTGGTACGTACGGTTCAGCCGGTGCTCGAGGATATCGAGTCGGAATTGGAAGAAGCCGCGGCAACGCTGGGTGCGACTCGGCTGCAGACTTTCACGCGGGTTATTTTCCCCACACTTTTTCCGGCATTGATGACAGGTTTCGCGCTTGCGTTTGCACGCGCGATTGGTGAGTACGGCTCGGTCATTTTCATTGCCGGCAATATGCCCATGATTTCGGAGATTACTCCGCTTCTGATCATCACCAAGCTTGAGCAGTATGATTACGCGGGCGCCACCGCGCTGGCGGTAGTCATGCTGGTGATTTCGTTTGTGATGCTGCTGATCATCAATCTGCTGCAGTGGTGGAGCCGCCGGAGTATGGCCGCATGAGATTCTATCGATGAGCACTATTGCATTGCCGACACCCGCCGGGATACACCGTAGAGCAGCGACAGATGAACCCGCGTGGGTACGCAGGACGTTGATCGGACTGGCGCTAACGTTTCTGACACTATTCCTCTTCGTACCTCTTATCTCGGTCTTCTACGAAGCGCTAAAGAAAGGCGTGGATGTCTACTTTGCTGCCATTACAGAGCCGGACGCAGTGGCGGCGATCAAGCTTACCCTGACCGCTGCGGCGATCGCGGTCCCCCTCAATCTGATATTCGGCCTAGCGGCTGCATGGGCTATCGCAAAGTTCGAATTCCGCGGCAAGAACCTGTTGATTACGTTGATTGATCTGCCATTCTCGGTATCGCCCGTGGTTTCAGGGCTGATCTACGTGCTCATCTTCGGCTTGCAGGGTTGGTTTGGGCCGTGGCTGGCGGAAAACGATATCAAGATCATATTCGCAGTGCCGGGCATCGTTCTGGCCACGATCTTCGTGACGGTTCCGTTTATCGCCCGTGAGCTGATCCCGCTGATGCAGGCACAGGGTACCGAGGAAGAGGAAGCCGCCGTGGTGCTGGGCGCCAGCGGCTGGCAGACCTTTTTCCGCGTCACGCTCCCTAACGTCAAGTGGGGTCTATTGTACGGCACCATTCTTTGCAATGCACGGGCAATGGGCGAATTCGGAGCGGTATCCGTTGTCTCGGGCCATATCCGCGGCAGTACCAATACCTTGCCGCTTCACGTCGAAATCCTTTATAACGAATACAACTTCGCCGCTGCATTTGCGGTTGCATCGCTGCTGGCATTGCTTGCACTGGTAACGCTTGCACTGAAAACGTTCGTTGAATCCAGAAATGGGCAGAATAGGGACAGGGAGAATCCTAATGAGCATTGAGGTACGTGGTCTTTCCAAACAATTCGGGACTTTCGCCGCACTGCGCGATGTCAGTCTGGAAGTGCATTCGGGTGAGCTGCTGGCGTTGCTGGGTCCTTCGGGTTCCGGAAAAACCACCTTGCTGCGGGTGATCGCGGGTCTCGAGGCAGCGGATGCCGGCCAAATATTGTTCCAAGGTGAAGATGCGACCCAGCAACATGTGCGGGAGCGGCAGGTAGGTTTTGTATTTCAGCACTATGCGCTGTTCCGCAATATGACAATATTCGAGAACGTCGCGTTTGGGTTGCGTGTACGTCCAAAGGACAGCCGCCCTGCGGATGCGGAGATTCGCAATCGGGTCCACAACTTGCTGAAACTGGTACAACTGGATTGGCTGGCTGACCGGCATCCGCATCAACTTTCCGGGGGCCAGCGTCAGCGCGTTGCACTGGCGCGAGCGCTGGCGGTGGAACCCAAAGTGTTGCTACTGGACGAACCCTTCGGGGCGCTTGATGCAAAGGTGCGCAAAGAGCTGCGTTCCTGGTTACGCAGGCTTCATGACGAAATGCATATCACCAGCGTGTTCGTCACCCATGATCAGGAAGAAGCGCTGGAAGTGGCGGACCGGGTAGTCGTAATGAATGAAGGCCGCATTGAGCAGATCGGCACGCCGGACGAAGTCTACGAGCAGCCGGCGAGTCCGTTTGTCTACGAGTTTCTTGGCAAGGTAAACCTATTTCATGGTCGGCTGCACCATGGACGCGCCTGGATAGGGGGTATCGAAGTCGATGCGCCTGAGCATACCGAAGCTGAGGAACTGGCTGCTGTCGCATATGTACGTCCGCATGATATCCATGTTGACCGGGTGATTCACGATGGGGGCGCGCTTCCTGCGCGGGTTTTCCATATCCTTTCAGTGGGACCGGTGGTCCGTCTTGAACTTATCCGGGATGACAGCGAAGATAAGGAGCTGATCCAGGTAGAGATCAGCAAGGAGCGTTTTCGCGAATTACAGTTGGTTCGGGGCGATCGAGTCTTCATTAAACCTTCCCGCTTTGATTTATTTCCCAACCAAGTGCACTGAATCTAAGTGCAGCGGTTGATTGCTCATTTGCAGTCTAGGGTTATGATTCATGAAGAACTCATTATTATTTAATTCTTACCTCTCTTGAGCGAGCCCGCGACGGCGCGGATTGCGCACTTTCAACTACCGGATTTTAGGCTGAATCCGAATAGCCGTCATACTCAATTCCGTATTTTCCGATTTAAGTTATGCATCAATAAAAAAGCCCCAGCTCATAAGAGCTGGGGCTTTTTTATTATAGGTGCCTGGCAGTGACCTACTTTCGCATGTGAATACACACTATCATCGGCGCGACCTCGTTTCACGGCCCTGTTCGGGATGGGAAGGGGTGGGTCCAAAGCGCTATGACCGCCAAGCGTAACTTTATTATGGCAAGCGGGAGAGCAATGAATCTTGTTGTCTCATCGCGAGCCACATTCTGGAAGAAGTAAATTGGGAAGATTGCATCAGGGCAAACACCTGATATGTCTTTCTTAAGGTTATAGGATCAAGCCGCACGGTCAATTAGTATCGGTTAGCTTAACACATTACTGCGCTTCCACACCCGACCTATCAACGTCGTGGTCTTCGACGAACCTTTAGGGAGGTTTAACCCCCGGGAAGTCTCATCTTGAGGCGAGTTTCCCGCTTAGATGCTTTCAGCGGTTATCTCTTCCGCACTTAGCTACCCGGCGATACGACTGGCGTCATAACCGGTACACCAGAGGTGCGTCCACTCCGGTCCTCTCGTACTAGGAGCAGGTCCACTCAAACTTCCAACGCCCACGGCAGATAGGGACCAAACTGTCTCACGACGTTTTAAACCCAGCTCACGTACCACTTTAAATGGCGAACAGCCATACCCTTGGGACCGGCTACAGCCCCAGGATGTGATGAGCCGACATCGAGGTGCCAAACTCCCCCGTCGATATGAACTCTTGGGAGGAATCAGCCTGTTATCCCCGGCGTACCTTTTATCCGTTGAGCGATGGCCCTTCCATACAGAACCACCGGATCACTATGACCTGCTTTCGCATCTGCTCGACTTGTCAGTCTCGCAGTCAAGCACGCTTTTGCCATTGCACTATCAGCACGATTTCCGACCGTACCTAGCGTACCTTCGTACTCCTCCGTTACACTTTGGGAGGAGACCGCCCCAGTCAAACTGCCTACCATACACGGTCCCCGATCCAGATAATGGACCTAGGTTAGAACCTCAACAACATCAGGGTGGTATTTCAACGTCGGCTCCATGAGCTCTAGCGAGCCCACTTCAACGCCTCCCACCTATCCTACACAGATATTGTCAAAGTCCAATGTAAAGCTACAGTAAAGGTGCACGGGGTCTTTCCGTCTAGCCGCGGGGAGATTGCATCTTCACAAACATTTCAACTTCGCTGAGTCTCAGGAGGAGACAGTGTGGCCATCGTTACGCCATTCGTGCAGGTCGGAACTTACCCGACAAGGAATTTCGCTACCTTAGGACCGTTATAGTTACGGCCGCCGTTTACCGGGGCTTCGATCAAGAGCTTGCACCCCATCACTTAACCTTCCGGCACCGGGCAGGCGTCACACTCTATACGTCCACTTTCGTGTTTGCAGAGTGCTGTGTTTTTATTAAACAGTCGCAGCCACCATTTCTTTGCAACCCCCTTCCGCTTCACGCGCGAGGCGCTACACGTACCAGGGGCACACCTTATCCCGAAGTTACGGTGTTAATTTGCCGAGTTCCTTCTCCTGAGTTCTCTCAAGCGCCTTGGAATTTTCATCCCGCCCACCTGTGTCGGTTTGCGGTACGGTCTTCATTCAACTGAAGCTTAGTGGCTTTTCCTGGAAGCAGGGTATCACTCACTTGGCGTCCCGAAGGACGTTGCGTTATCACGCCTCAACTAAGCCGCCCGGATTTGCCTGAGCAGCACGTCTACACGCTTGAACCGGGACATCCAACACCCGGCCGAGTTAACCTTCTCCGTCCCCACATCGCATTGAACAAAGGTACTGGAATATTGACCAGTTTCCCATCAGCTACGCATTTCTGCCTCACCTTAGGGGCCGACTCACCCTGCGCCGATGAACGTTGCGCAGGAAACCTTGGGCTTACGGCGAGGGAGCCTTTCACTCCCTTTATCGCTACTCATGTCAGCATTCGCACTTCCGATACCTCCAGCAGCCTTCTCAAGCCACCTTCGCAGGCTTACGGAACGCTCTCCTACCATCTACACTTGCGTGTAAATCCCTAGCTTCGGTGCACAGTTTGAGCCCCGTTACATCTTCCGCGCAGGACGACTCGATCAGTGAGCTATTACGCTTTCTTTAAAGGATGGCTGCTTCTAAGCCAACCTCCTGACTGTTTTAGCCTTCCCACTTCGTTTGCCACTTAACTGTGTCTTTGGGACCTTAGCTGAGGGTCTGGGTTGTTTCCCTTTTGACACCGGACGTTAGCACCCGATGTCTGTCTCCCACGCTCGCACTCTTCGGTATTCGGAGTTTGCCATGGGTTGGTAGGCCTAAACGGCCCCCTAGCCATAACAGTGCTCTACCCCCAAAGGTGATACGTGAGGCACTACCTAAATAGTTTTCGGAGAGAACCAGCTATTTCCAGATTTGTTTAGCCTTTCACCCCTACCCACAGCTCATCCCCTAATTTTTCAACATTAGTGGGTTCGGACCTCCACGAGGTGTTACCCCCGCTTCATCCTGGCCATGAGTAGATCATCTGGTTTCGGGTCTACACCCAGCAACTAAACGCCCTATTAAGACTCGCTTTCGCTGCGCTTCCCCTATTCGGTTAAGCTTGCTACTGAATGTAAGTCGCTGACCCATTATACAAAAGGTACGCAGTCACGGAACAAGTCCGCTCCCACTGTTTGTATGCATGCGGTTTCAGGGTCTATTTCACTCCCCTCCCGGGGTTCTTTTCGCCTTTCCCTCACGGTACTGGTTCACTATCGGTCGATTACGAGTATTTAGCCTTGGAGGATGGTCCCCCCATATTCAGACAGGATTTCTCGTGTCCCGCCCTACTTGTCCCAATCCTAGTTCCACACTCAAACTTTCGCCTACGGGGCTATCACCCACTATGGCCCGACTTTCCAGACGGCTCGGCTAGTTCAAGTGCTAAAAATTGGAGGCTGTTCCCATTTCGCTCGCCACTACTTTGGGAATCTCGGTTGATTTCTTTTCCTCTGGCTACTTAGATGTTTCAGTTCGCCAGGTTCGCCACGCTTGACCTATGTATTCAGTCAAGGTTGACCCTTGCGGGCCGGGTTTCCCCATTCGGACATCTCCGGATCAATGCTCGTTTGCCAGCTCCCCGGAGCTTTTCGCAGGCTTCCACGCCCTTCATCGCCTGTAATCGCCAAGGCATCCACCACATGCACTTATTCGCTTGATCCTATAACCTTAAGGGCTCGGAATTGGAAATCAGGACTGGAAACAATCAAAAATTCGATCCAGCTCTGAAGCTATTCCAAACCAATTAGTTACAGGTGTCTGCGCGCACTGCATCCGACTAAAAATACAGTGCGTCGATACAATCTAACCCATTATTCCGCTTTCCTCAAACACGAGGCCCAAAAAAGCCACGCATTCGCTGAACGCGAAATATTTACTTCTTCCAAATTGTTAAAGAACGCAGGGAAAACATTATGAAAGCAAAGGTTGATGCAAAGCACCTCGCATGCTTCCTTTTATGATCCCCGAAATACAGCCGCTGGTTAAAAACCAGAAGTAAACGTTTTCGTTTACTTCTATTTTCTAAACTAATTAATCCCTGACCGCAGAATTGGTGGAGGTGAACGGGATCGAACCGATGACCCCCTGCTTGCAAAGCAGGTGCTCTCCCATCTGAGCTACACCCCCGTTAGCTGGTGGGTCTGGGTGGATTTGAACCACCGACCCCACGCTTATCAAGCGTGTGCTCTAACCAACTGAGCTACAGACCCTGAACAGAGCTCAAAAATAAGGGCCGGGGCTTCTCGATTTTCCAGCCTCTACACCTGAGCCCCCAGCCCTGCTTTATAGAACAACCGATAGGTTGTGGACACTTGATCCGGAATCTTCTCTAGAAAGGAGGTGATCCAGCCGCAGGTTCCCCTACGGCTACCTTGTTACGACTTCACCCCAGTCATGAATCTCACCGTGGCAAGCGCCCTCCTTGCGGTTAGACTACCTGCTTCTGGTGAAACCCACTCCCATGGTGTGACGGGCGGTGTGTACAAGACCCGGGAACGTATTCACCGCGACATGCTGATCCGCGATTACTAGCGATTCCGACTTCACGGAGTCGAGTTGCAGACTCCGATCCGGACTACGACGCGCTTTCTGAGATTAGCTCCCCCTCGCGGGTTGGCAACCCTCTGTACGCGCCATTGTATTACGTGTGAAGCCCTACCCATAAGGGCCATGAGGACTTGACGTCATCCCCACCTTCCTCCGGTTTGTCACCGGCAGTTTCATTAAAGTGCCCAACTGAATGATGGCAATTAATGACAAGGGTTGCGCTCGTTGCGGGACTTAACCCAACATCTCACGACACGAGCTGACGACAGCCATGCAGCACCTGTGTTACCGTTCCCTTTCGGGCACACTCACCTCTCAGCGAGCTTCGGTACATGTCAAGGGTAGGTAAGGTTTTTCGCGTTGCATCGAATTAATCCACATAATCCACCGCTTGTGCGGGTCCCCGTCAATTCCTTTGAGTTTTAATCTTGCGACCGTACTCCCCAGGCGGTCAACTTCACGCGTTAGCTACGTTACCAAGCCCGTTAAGACCCGACAACTAGTTGACATCGTTTAGGGCGTGGACTACCAGGGTATCTAATCCTGTTTGCTCCCCACGCTTTCGTGCCTGAGCGTCAGTGTTAACCCAGGGGGCTGCCTTCGCCATCGGTGTTCCTCCACATCTCTACGCATTTCACTGCTACACGTGGAATTCCACCCCCCTCTGCCACACTCTAGCCTTGTAGTTTCAAACGCAGTTCCCAGGTTGAGCCCGGGGATTTCACATCTGACTTACAAAACCGCCTGCGCACGCTTTACGCCCAGTAATTCCGATTAACGCTCGCACCCTACGTATTACCGCGGCTGCTGGCACGTAGTTAGCCGGTGCTTCTTCTTCCGGTACCGTCATTAGTCACAGGTATTAACCGTAACCTTTTCGTTCCGGCTGAAAGAGCTTTACAACCCGAAGGCCTTCTTCACTCACGCGGCATGGCTGGATCAGGGTTTCCCCCATTGTCCAAAATTCCCCACTGCTGCCTCCCGTAGGAGTCTGGGCCGTGTCTCAGTCCCAGTGTGGCTGGTCGTCCTCTCAGACCAGCTACTGATCGAAGCCTTGGTAAGCCTTTACCTCACCAACTAGCTAATCAGACATCGGCCGCTCCAAAAGCGCAAGGTCTTGCGATCCCCTGCTTTTCTCCTCAGAGATTATGCGGTATTAGCGCATCTTTCGATGCGTTATCCCCCACTTAAGGATACGTTCCGATGCATTACTCACCCGTTCGCCACTCGCCACCAGGGTTGCCCCCGTGCTGCCGTTCGACTTGCATGTGTAAAGCATGCCGCCAGCGTTCAATCTGAGCCAGGATCAAACTCTTCAGTTCAATACTGGTAAAACTCTCGCTTGACGTGTTACTGCGATTCCGATTTCTATCAAGATAGGAGCCGGAATCTACATCGTGCGAGCACTTCAACTCTTAAGCTACCCGGTATTTTGTCTCGAAAGACGAAATAGTTCCGGGTGTCCCGGTCAAGTGCCCACACCTATCGGCTGTAAATTTTTAAAGAACGATGCCGGCTACAAACTTCAGGTAGACGCGACAGAAGGCGGCATTATACAGATACCAGACAGAGGGTCAAGGGGTTTCTGGTACTTCCTTGCACTCTTTATCAGGAGAGGATAATTCTGGCGAATTTTCGTTTGCCTACTTGTACTACGGCGGTCTCTCCGCGACTTAGCTTGAGCGCTTTGTCGCCAACCTTTTCACCATTCAACTTGACACCACCTTGCTCGATCATGCGCAATGCTTCAGTCGTACTGGCCGTTAATCCGGCTTGCTTGAGTACTTGAGCAATGAGCAATCCTTCGCTTCCAGTATGCAACACTTTCTCAAGAATGTCACCCGGTATCGCGCCGCGCCTGAAGCGTGCCTCGAAGTCAGCCAGTGCGATTTCCGCATCGTGTTTGCTGTGAAAACGCGCAACAACCTCTTGAGCGAACAGGACTTTGATGTCGCGCGGGTTGCGCCCCTGCCGCACCTCCTGCTGCCACTGACGCACAACACTGATCGGCTCAAACGACAATAACTCGATATAACGCCACATCAGCTCATCGGAAACAGACATCAGCTTGCCGAATATCTCGGTGGGAGTCTCGGCGATGCCAATATAATTACCGGAGGATTTGGACATCTTATTGACCCCATCCAGCCCTTCCAGGAGTGGCATCGTGAGGACGCATTGCGGCGATTGCCCGAAATGCTTTTGCAGTTCCCGCCCCACCAGCAAATTGAACTTCTGGTCGGTGCCTCCCAGCTCGATATCCGCTCGGAGGGCAACCGAGTCATAACCTTGAATGAGCGGATACAAAAATTCGTGAATCGCGATGGGCTTGTTACTTCCATAACGCTTGCCAAAATCGTCCCGCTCAAGCATGCGCGCAACGGTATGGGTGGCCGCCAGCTTGATCAGATCGGCGGCATTGAGCTTGTCCATCCATGTGGAATTGAATACCACGTCAGTCTGCTCGGGCTTGAGTATCCGGAAAACTTGATCTGCATAGGATTGCGCATTCTCATCCACTTGTTCCCGAGTGAGGGCGGGACGAGTCGTGTTCTTGCCGCTGGGATCACCGATCATCCCGGTGAAATCGCCAATCAGGAACAAGGCGCGATGCCCTAAATCCTGCAGGTGACGCATCTTGTTAAGCAGAACAGTGTGCCCAAGGTGCAAATCCGGGGCGGTGGGATCAAATCCAGCCTTGATCCTGAGCGGACGATCCAGGGCAAGCTTTTGCGCGAGCTCCTCTTCCACGAGGAGCTCGCTGCAGCCGCGCTTGATGATCTCCAGTTGTTCCGTTATTGGCCTGATCACAGCGGCGCTTTGGGCATGCTACCCATGGTTATCCGCCGCAAAACTCCAATTGATCAGTTTGTCGAGCACAGCATTGACATAATCCACGCGACGGTTCTGGTAATCAAGGTAGTAGGCATGCTCCCACACGTCTATGGTCAACAGCGGCTTTAATCCCTTGGTCAAGGGTAGATCCGCATTGCTTGTCTTGACCACCTTGAGCTTGTCGCCATCCTGCACCAGCCAGGCCCAGCCACTGCCGAATTGGGTCGTCGCCGCCGCCGCCAGTTCTTTTTTGCACGCTTCCACGGTATCGAAAGATGCTTCGATTTTTTTCTTCAATGCCGCAGGAGGTTCGCCCCCGCCCTTTGGGGACAGGCTATTCCAGTAGAAAGTGTGATTCCAGATTTGCGCAGCATTGTTGAAAATACCGGCCTTATCCGCTTGGCCGGCTGTTGCGGCAATGACCTTTTCCAACGACAAATCCGCCAGCTCCGTACCCGCTACCAACTTGTTCAGATTATCGACATAAGTCTTGTGATGCTTGCCGTAGTGAAAGCTCAGCGTATTGGCGGATATAACGGGGTCCAGCGCATTATCCGCGTAAGGCAAAGGCGGCAGAGTGTGGGGCGCACTTCCAGTTTTTTGATCGCTCATTGTTTTCGCTCCTATGTGGTGACATGAAAAATATCCGTTCCATTGCTCTTATGTGGAAACGCAACGAATCGAACCCATATAAACAACACTTGAAGGGAAAGAGTTGATGCGTGATTGACCATGCATCCGGTCAGGCAATATGAAAGCAAGTATATCCGAAAATAGCATGCCACCGCACTTGAGACCGGCGCAGAAACTAAACCTTGCGACGGTGCCGCCGCCTGCAACCCGGTTTAACCTATAATCGGAACATCAAATCCGCTTTCATAGAGACAGAAGCGGCGAATCCATCCCAGGAACAAGCATGACGGAACCCATCATTACCTGCCCTCACTGCAAAACCGAAATCCGGCTCACCGAGTCGCTTGCCGCACCGCTGCTAGCCGCCACGCGCAAGCAGTTCGAGCAGCAGCTTTTGCGGAAAGATGACGAGATCGCGAGACGCGAACTCAGCATGCGGGAAAAAGAGAGAGAAATGACAGAGGCGAAACGCACCCTGGATACCCAGGTAGCCGATCGAGTCGCCGCGCAGTTGAATATCGAACGTGTTCGCGTTATTGCCGAAGAGTCCAGAAAAGCGAGGCTTGCCAGCGCCGTCGAGCTGGAAAACAAGATACGGGAGCTCGCGGAGCTTCAGGAAGTACTCAAAGGTCGCGACGAGAAGCTCGCCGCGGCGCAAAAAGTACAAGCCGATCTTACCAAAAAACAACGGGAGCTCGATGATGCCAGACGCGAATTCGAACTTACTGTGGAAAAACGCATACAGGACGGACTCGGCGAAGTACGCGCGAAGGCCAGGCAAGAAGCGGAGGAGGGACTTAAGCTCAAGGTGATGGAAAAAGATCAGACGATTGCATCCATGCAGCAAAAGATTGAAGAGCTGAAGCGCAGGGCCGAGCAGGGATCGCAGCAGCTTCAGGGAGAAGTGCAGGAGCTGGCGCTCGAAAACCTGCTGCGTGCCAAATTCCCGTTCGATGCGATCGAGCCGGTACCCAAGGGCGATTACGGCGGGGATGTATTACATCGTGTCGTCGGCACGGAGGGCCAGTTCAGCGGCACCATTCTTTGGGAAACCAAGCGCACCCGGAACTGGAGCGATATGTGGCTCGCCAAACTGCGGGAAGATCAGCGTACCGCCAAAGCGGAAATCGCCGTAATCGTGAGCCAAACGTTGCCAAAGGGCGTTGAAACCTTTGAAATGGTTGAGGGCATCTGGGTAACGCATCCTCGCGCCGCGCTGCCTGTAGCGCTTATCCTGCGCCAATCATTGCTGGAGATCGCCCTGGCGCGGCAATCCTCGGAAGGTCTGCAAACCAAAACGGAGATGGTCTACCAGTATCTCACCGGACCGCGTTTCCGCCAGCGCGTTGAGGCCATCGTCGAAGCGTTTTCCACCATGCAGGACGATCTCGATAAGGAACGCAAGGTGATAATGAAGCAATGGGCGAAGCGCGAAGAGCAGATTATGCGTGTTATGGGTGCAACGGTGGGTATGTATGGGGATTTGCAGGGGATCGCGGGCAAATCGCTGCAGGAGATCGAGGGACTTGAATTGAAGAGTCTGGGCCTGAACGACGAGCATTTGTAATAATTTCTTCCAGCGAACCCATAAACGCTGCGCTCTTTGCCGTCCGCTGAATCGACTCAAACGTTAGGCCATTTTTGATGCGTACCGAATACATTCTGGAGCTGTGCGACGCCTCAGGCGAACACAAGCCAATTGCCCGATTCCGGTCATCAACCCCGTTTATGGCGGTGCATGCCGGCGACCGCTTCGATGATACAGGATGGGAAAGATTGGATGGAGTGGGAGTCATTGCTTCGCTAGAACAGCCAAGGCGATATTCGGTTCATTCAGTCAAGCATCTCATTTTGCCAAGTGCCGACAGACTGGTTGTAAAATATTGCCTGAACTTAGCGCCCTATACTGGACCCCGCTCTCCGGTGTGGGGTGACGACTGACAATCTCCTGACTACGGAAGGCGGGGTTCTGATGCAACATGAGAATGTTCCCCAACGCGCGCGCGAGACGGTAGACGCCATCTACCGTTCCCACTCACGCCACATCTTTGCTACGCTGATCCGCCTCCTCGGCGACTTCGATGTCGCCGAGGAGGCGCTGCATGATGCCTTCAGGGCCGCGTTGGAGCAATGGCCGCGTGACGGTGTGCCAGCCAAGCCGCAGGCATGGCTCGTTTCAACAGGCCGCTTCAAGGCAATCGATGGCATACGCAGAAGAGCCCGATTCGAGCCGTTGCCGGACGACTTGGCAGAACGGCTGGCAGCCGACAGCGGCGATGAGCTGGATGGTGAAGGGGTAGAGGATGACCGGCTTAGACTTATCTTCACCTGCTGCCATCCTGCCCTGTCTCCAGACGCTCAAGTGGCGCTCACTTTGCGCGAGGTATGCGGCCTCACGACCGAAGAGATCGCCCGTGCCTTCCTGACCGCCGCACCCACGCTGGCCCAGCGTATCGTGCGCGCCAAGGCGAAAATCCGCGATGCGCGCATTCCCTATCAGGTGCCTTCACCGGCCGAGCTGCCGGATCGAGTGGACAGCGTGCTGCGGGTGATCTATCTGGTATACAACGAAGGTTATTCCGCGTCATCGGGCGGAGCGCTGATGCGTTCCGATCTCTCGGGTGAGGCGATCCGCGTAGGCAGACTATTGATTGAATTGCTGCCGGAGGCCGAGGCGCTGGGACTTCTTGCGCTGATGCTGCTGCAGGAATCGCGGCGCGCGGCGCGCAGTGCGCCGAACGGCGATCTGATCCTGCTGGATGATCAGGATCGTTCACTCTGGAACATGGATTACATTACGGAAGGATCGGCGCTGGTGGAACGGGCGCTATCGTCGCGCCGGTTCGGCCCGTACGCCCTTCAAGCCGCGATCGCGGCCGTCCACGCCAACGCGCCCTACGCTGCGGCGACGGACTGGGCTGAAATCACCAGCCTCTACGATATACTGCTGCGCACCGATTCATCGCCTGTGATCGAACTGAATCGCGCCGTGGCGGTGGCCATGCGTGACGGACCCCTGCCAGGCCTGGCACTCATTGATGCCATCCTGACGCGGGGCGATCTCGCCGACTACCATCTGGCACACTCGGCACGCGCCGACTTGTGCCGGCGGCTCGGACGGACGAAAGAAGCCCGGGCCTCCTACGAACGCGCCTATAGTCTCGCCCGCCAGGAACCCGAACGACGGTTTCTTGAACGCAGATTATGCGAATTGCGGGATTGAAACAGTTCCCCGCCACGCCTGTGGAGCTTTGGAGAGCGACCCGATTATCGCCCCCGTCCAAGAAAAAAAATCTCGCGCATGCTCCCGATGTCGAATTTGGACCTTGCCGAACGACTACACGATATTCAACCAGTTTTCACGCCAAACCGGGGGTTGCCCATGAAGTACCTATGCCTAATCTGTGCCGAAACCGTCATGGAACAGATGACAGAAGCCGCAGCGGAACAGCACTACGAAGAATACGCCGAATTCACGAAAGCCATCAGGGAAAGCGGTCACTTTCTCGGCTGCAACCGGCTGCAACCTCCTGACGCCGCGATTACGGTCCGGGTTAGGCAAGGCAAGATCACGACGACTGACGGCCCCTTTGTGGAGACCAAGGAACAATTGGGGGGCTACTATGTCATCGAGGCCAAGGATCTGAACGAGGCAATACAGATAGCCTCCCGGATTCCGGGGGTGCGGATCGGATGCGTCGAAGTGCGGCCCATCGCCGAAGACGAACGGACGCTGCGCGCGCTGGGATAAATAATTTTGGAGGCACCGTGATCCGAGCAGCACCCGTCGTTCGGCTATATGGTGCAGGTAAAGTACAAATAAGCTTGAACTTCCAGTTGGAATTTGAACACTCAACCTTTAAAGGAGAATGATCATGGCTACAAAAATCAAACCCATCCCGGAGGGTTACCACACGCTTACCGCATACCTGACGGTCCGGGGAGCGTCCGATGCAATTGAATTCTATAAAAAAGCCTTTGGCGCCACCGAGTTATTCCGCCTGAACATGCCAGATGGAAAAATAGCCCATGGTGAATTCAAAATTGGCGATTCAATGTTCATGATCTCGGATGAAAACCCGGAATGGGGCATCGCTTCCCCTGAAAAGCTGGGAGGCAGTCCGGTAGCCCTCCATCTCTATGTTGCCGATGCCGACGCCACTTTTTCGGATGCAATCAAGGCAGGAGCCAAGGAAACGATGCCTCTCGCAAATCAATTCTGGGGAGATCGCATGGGCAAAGTCGTCGATCCTTTTGGCCATCAATGGCTCATCGCCACGCACATTGAAGATGTTAATCCGAGTGAGTTCCAAAGCAGGATGGAGGCACACTGCGCGGCAGATAAGGCGTAAGCCGATGGCACAGCCAAGGGAAGCGGATGGACGTTATAGGCAATCTGCCCTTTCGCTCAAGCGGGAGTTCCCCGACTATTGTAAATTTCCACGCTTTCGCGCCGCCGAACCGGGCAGCGTTACTACGGAGGTAAGCATGAAATACATGTTGCTGATTTATGGTGATGAAACTGCATTGAACGAGTCCGAACGGGAAGCATGCTACGTGGAATCCACTCAACTCGCACAAGAGATCAAATCGAAGGGACAGTATCTGGCCGCCAATCCCTTGTACCCAACCGCTTCGGCAACCAGCGTGCGGATGCGCGAAGGCAAACGGCTCGTGACGGACGGTCCATTCGCCGAGACACGTGAACAACTGGGCGGTTACTTCCTGATCGACGCCAGGGATCTGGACGAGGCGATCGGCGTCGCCACGCGAATTCCCATGGCACGCAAGGGTACCGTCGAGATCCGGCCGGTGATCGAGATCGCCGGTCTGCCGGCTGGTTAGCTCCGCGGCGGGCAAAATTACCAAACGTTAATCAGAAAAAACCCTGGCTGCCACATCGATCCCGTAGAAGTATTGATAAATGACTAACCCATAGGAGATGACCATGAAGGTAGAACCGCAGAAAGAGCATGAGTGGCTGCATCAGCTTGTAGGTGAATGGACCTATGAAAGCGAATGTCCGACGGCGGCATGGCGGCAACGTTGATGACGCTTGGCTATGATCCACAGAAGAAACAATACCAGGGAACCTGGCTGGGATCGATGATGACCCACCTGTGGGTTTATGCCGGCTCGCTGGACGCGGAAAAAAAAGTGCTGACGCTCAATACCGAGGGCCCAACCTTCACGGAAGAGGGAAAACTGGCAAAATACAAGGATGTAATCGAGATAAAGAGCCCCGACCACCGGGTGCTGACGTCACATATGCTGGGCGATGACGGCAAGTGGCGTCAAATCATGACGGCAAACTACCGGCGAAAGACATAACGGCCCAAGCGCAACGCCTTGATCGGACCGTCGAAGGCCAGAAAGGCCTATCAAGATGGCGGAGTCGAACGAGTGGCAAGACGCCACGCCTGATTGGGGCATAATACCGGCTTGGCACGACAATCGGCGCTTGCCGCTTGAGCGCCGGCATGTTGTTAACGCCGTGCTGGCGGATATTTATCGTGCAATGAATTTTTCGAAAGGAAACCCATGGCCACCAAAATTTTCGTGAATCTCCCCGTAAGAAACCTCAAAAAGTCTGTCGCATTTTTTACCAAGCTGGGCTTCACTTTCAATCCCGAGTTTACCGACGAAACCGCCACTTGCATGATCGTAAGCGAGGACATATTCGTCATGTTACTGACTCGGGAAAAATTTGAGACTTTTACTCTCAAGGAAATTTGTGATGCCACGAAAAGCACGGAGGTTCTCGTTTGCTTGACCTGCGAGAACCGGAAGGAAGTCGACGACATGGTTCGCAAAGCCGTCGCCGCTGGCGGAGCCGCTCCCATGGACGCGGGCGACTATGGCTTTATGTATCAGCATGGCTTCGAGGATCTGGACGGACATCTTTGGGAACTAATCTACATGGAACCGAACGCAGCAGACCAAGGCTAAGGCCCGCTGCTTGGTGCTCACATGGGTTCTTCTGCTCGCTCGCAACGCCGCTTCGTTATATTTCAAGACGCCGCTGGCGGCGGGCAATTACGCTCCGTAAAGATCCACCAGTTGCTTATCCGGATAGCGCTCCATTTGATATCTTAACCATAATCTGCCGCCGATGTGCAGTGCCAGCGTATCCGCGTTGAACTGCAAGACCGGGTTTTCCATCTCGCTCGTAGTTTGGCGGAAAAGTTGCAGCCATCGTTCGAACAATTCGGCAGAAAGTCCCGGCAGAGCTACATGCTTGGGCATGGGCGCGCCCCGGAAACGGTTGGTTCCGCGCAGTTTCATTGACCAGAAATTGATCATCTGTACGAAATGCGCGTCCCAGTCGGTAACATGCCCTTCAAAGATCGGACCCAGCAACGGATCTTTTCTGGCCCTTGTATAAAAGGCGTGGACCAGCCAAGAAATCTCCTCCTCGGTACAAAGATCGGGATGAGGTGCTAAAAACTCGGGTTGTGACATATTCATAGTCGATTTAAAGACAAGATTCACCGCTGTCAGCGGATGCGGTTGTTGGTCAAAAGAGCCTGATCCACGGATCGGATCGATATTAGGATATTACATGAACAATGATAGCATTGTACTTTAAACATAAAAAAATGTCACAAGTTATTTTTAAGCAAGCGTCCCAGGCGAATTGGAGGCCGGTTTAAGGCTCCCCTAAAATACCCCATCCCTTGATACGCCATCACCCCTCAGCATCACGCGCAATGTTTGCAGCGCTTCCAGTTGAATCTGCCGCACACGCTCGCGGGTAAGATCGAGATGTTTCGCCAGCTGCTCCAATGTTTGGATTTCATTGCCGTTGAGCCCGTAACGCTGCTCGATGATATAGCGTTGTTTGTCGTTCAGGCGGCCCAGCCATTCCCGCAAGCGATCCTTGATTTCAGACTGTTCCAGCATGAGATCGGGGCCGGGAGTGTTATCATCCGCCATGACATCGCCAATGGACAACAACGGGTCGACATCGAGCGGCGCATCCAGCGACATCATGCTCGCGTTCAAGGACAACATCCGCTGCACTTCCTTTACCGGACGCCCCAGCAGATACGCGACATCTTCCGGTTTCGGGTCCTTGCCGGTATGCGCCTCGAGATGGCGGGATGCTTGCAGAATGATATTCAAATCCTTGATGACATGCACCGGCAGCCGAATCGTGCGAGACTGGTTCATAATGCAACGCTCAATATTCTGGCGTATCCACCACGTGGCATAAGTTGAGAAACGAAAGCCGCGTTCCGGGTCAAATTTATCCAGCGCGTGCATCATCCCCATATTGCCTTCTTCAATCAGATCCAATAGCGCAACACCATGGTTGGTATAGTGTTTGGCAATATTCACCACCAACCGCAGGTTGCACTCGATCATTTTCTGACGCGCGTCAAAATCATTTTGCCGGACCCGACGTGTCAGCACCGCCTCCTCCCGCGCGTTCAAGAGGGCATTGTGGCCAATTTCGTTGAAATAAATTTGGGTGACGTCAGTCAGCAGGACATCGCTGAGAGTTTCGTTTCCAGCATTGGAGATTTTTTCCGTGGCAACGTCAGGCGTTACCTCATCCGGTTCCACCGGAATCGTGTCGTATGGCTCGTCATCGTCGGAATAGTCGCGCTGGCTCATCCGGATAACTCTGGTAAATATTTCAGCGGATCCACCGGTTTTCCATTCTTGCGAATTTCGAAGTGGAGTTTGACCGCGGTGGTATCGGTATTTCCCATTTCCGCGATTTTCTGTCCTTTTGCTACTGTTTGCCCTTCTTTCACCAGAATCTTGTCGTTGTGGGCATAGGCGCTAAGATAGGTATTATTATGTTTGATGATAATGAGCTTGCCATAGCCGCGCAATCCCGCCCCGCTATATACCACCTTGCCCCCGGCGGATGCCGTTACCGGCTGTCCGGACTTGCCCGCGATATCGATACCTTTGGTGCTTTCCGAAAATCCGTCGAGTACCTTGCCTTTGGTCGGCCAGATCCATTCCACACGGTCGACCTCATCGATAGCTTCCATCGCGGGTGCTACGGGTGCCACGGGTGCTACCGGACTGATTTCGCTACCCGCATTTCTTTCAGTCATCGGCACAGCTTTTGCCACAACGATAGGCGGGACAATCGCCACCCCCCCCTTCAGCTGCGCTACGGCTTGGTCTGAATATGGCAGCTTGAATGCCTTGGGTTCGACTTTAAGCTTATCGGTATTAATCCCCGGCTTTTCGTCGAGTGATGGGACGGTATTGGGAGCTGCCGCCGCGGGCGACGATGGCGGCGCCATTGGCTGGGGAATAGCAAACAGGGAGGGTTGCGATGGGCGGGATGGCGAAGATAACGTGAGTTGTTGACCGATGTGGATGGCGCCAGGATCCTGAATGTTATTCCACTCCGCTAAATCCTTTTGATCGATGCCACGGCTGCGCGCAATGCTGTATAACGTATCCCCCTTTTGTACCGTATAGAATTCGGGGCGCTGACTGGCTGCTTCCGTCTCCGTACCCGCTTTGATTTCCTGAGACTCCACCGCCGCGCTTTCGACCACCGGCGCCCGATGCGGGGTCGACTCACAACCTGAAATCAACAGTAAAAGAATGAAAGGAAATCCATAACATACTGAAGAAAAGAAACTTCTTGGAGGGAATGTAAGCCTGGAGCTCATGATAATTGCCAGAGGAGGTTCGCCATTGTTCGAAAAATGCTGCTCGATTCCTTTACTTGTCATTCCTTATCTCTTGTTTTGCCTGCTTAACCTTTCAAGATACCCGGCAGCATCGGTACGAACTTGACCTCATCCAGTATTGTCTCAGTGTAACCCTGCGAATTATGTTCGATAACGCACAGAAATTGTTCCTGACTTCCTTTAGGAAAAACCATTCTACCGCCCACCGCTAATTGCCCGAGCAATGACGAAGGAATCTGCATGGTTGCGGCAGTAAGAATAATGCCATCAAACGGGGCGACCTCCGGCAGTCCTAGCAGACCATCGGCATGCTTCAGGCGAACGTTGTTGAGACGCAGCTCCCGCAGCCGGACACGGGCACGGGTCAACAACGGTCCGATGCGTTCGACCGAATAAATTTCGCGTGCCAGCTGTGCCAGTATGGCCGTCTGATAGCCGCAGCCCGAGCCGATTTCCAATACTTTGCCAAGACCGGAACCTGCGCGTAGCAGCTCGCTCATACGCGCCACAATAAACGGACTGGAAATAGTCTGTCCGAAATTGATCGGCAGGGCGATATCATCATAAGCGCGGCTGGCCAGGACTTCTTCAATAAAAATGTGACGGGGAATGGCGTTCATCGCCCCCAGAACCACTTCATCGACGATGCCTTGCTTGCGCAGACGCTCGATCATGCGCACACGGGTACGCTGAGAAGTCATGCCAATTCCGGAATGATGAATGTTCAAACTAAAGTACCTTGGACTTGAACAGAGGGTTTGTCATCATGGAACACAACGTAAAAAGCTTTACTGCAACTTCAGCCACTGTTTTACCGCATCCAACTGTCCATATCGGGTCAGGTCGATTTGTAACGGTGTTACCGACACCCGGTTACGCTCAATCGCAAGAAAGTCTGTTCCCTCCCCGGCATCTTGGGCGGGGCCTGCGGCACCCACCCAGTAAACTGTTTCGCCCCGCGGGCTTTGCGATTTGACTACCGCTTCAGCCTTGTGGCGGCGGCCAAGCCGGGTCACCTCTATGCCTTGCAACTCATCATAGGGAACATCCGGCACATTGACATTGAGCAATACCGGCCCGTGGAGTTTATCACCTTCAAAACGTTGCACCATCTCTGTTGCAATACGTGCGGCGGTGGCAAAATTTCCAGCGGATAAACTGGCGAGGGAAATGGCGAGAGAGGGGACACCCAGCAAAAAACCTTCGGTGGCGGCGGCTACGGTTCCGGAATAAACCGTGTCGTCACCCATGTTGGCGCCATCATTGATACCGGATACAACCATGTCGGGCAATGTGTCCAGCATGCCCGTAACCGCCAGATGCACGCAATCCGTGGGAGTGCCATTTACATAGTAAAAGCCATTATGGGATTTGCGCAGGTGGAGCGGACGGTCCAGCGTGAGCGAATTACTAGCGCCGCTGCGGTCGCGCTCCGGTGCAACCACGATGATATCCGCAACAACGGAAAGCGCTTCCGCAAGACAGGCAAGGCCTGGCGCAAAATACCCGTCGTCGTTGCTGAGCAATATGCGCATTCGATTCGAATAGTACCCAGGTGATTGCGTGACTTATCAGGGGCAAGCATACGCTTAAAAAATCAATCGACTTGCGGATCTGATTGGTCGGGGCGAGAGGATTTGAACCTCCGACCACTTGCACCCCATGCAAGTACGCTACCAGGCTGCGCTACGCCCCGAAGCTTAAATTATAGCAAACAAGCCTGGAAGTGAGGAACCTCTATTGATGCCAATGGGGGCGATTGTTATGAAATAATGAGCAGAACAAGTCGAGGAATCGCCGAATAAATATTGTTCTGCAATCTGTACCAATGCCGAGCTTTGGCAAACGAACTCCCAAGTTAATCGGACACTACGGATTTTTCATTATGAGAAAAATTCTGTTGTTGCTATGCTTCCTGACCCTCGCAGCGTGCGCTCCTCGGAAGGCGCTGGAGGGATTCGATCGTGAATTTGATGGTGGTAAATCCTGGGCTGAACTACAGGTACAATTACCTGCTTATCCTAAAGCGGGAAATCTGCTGCCATTTGACGCCGGCCCTGCCAGCGATAATCTTCATTACATTGATGCTCCCTCGATCGTGGTGGGGGAGGACGGCATAGTGCGCTACACTCTGGTGATCAAATCACCCGAAGGAGCGATGAACATAAGCTACGAGGGTATGCGATGTGCGACCGATGGTGCAAGAGAGAGTGTGAGAGCGGAAATACTCATATTGAAATTTCAGGTCACAGAGAAAAGGCTCTATGCAATTGGCCGGGACGACAGGACCTGGGCACGGGCACGGATATCAAAATGGGAAGAACTCGAAGATGTATCTCAGCACTATGCTCAACGAGCGCTTTCCAGATATTTCTTCTGCCCGGCTAATGTTATGGTAAGAAATGAAGAAGAAGCTATTCAGGCGCTGAAGAGAGGCAGCCATCCACGCGTGATTCAGTAGCCAAGGTATAGCGCTGAGGAGGTCCTCGTGACAGGCGGTCCCATGTCACGCACGATCTGGACTTAAAGAATCGAAACTAAAAAGTGAATGGGTGCAAAGTCAAGAAGGATTTATTCAAGGATTCCTTAAGAGCGAAGCAATGACACAACACTTTCGATCTCGCCTCGCAACAACGTCAAATCGATGGCCGGGCGAAAAGCCGCGGCGACGGGGATATTAGCAGATGCCTCCTCGATCATGCTTTGTCCCAGGCGACCGCGAGCGCCGTGGATGGTAAAGCCGTGCTCGTAAAGTAATTCCCGAATACGGCGAACCAGCAGCACTTCGTGGTGCTGATAGTAACGACGGTTGCCCCGTCGTTTGACAGGCTTCAATTGTGCGAATTCCTGCTCCCAATAACGTAACACATGCGGCTTGACGGCACACAACTCGCTAACCTCGCCGATGGTGAAGTAACGCTTCGCCGGAATAGGCATCAAAGCGCTACTGGGGATTGTGTTTTCCATGCTGATTTTTTTCAACCATTGCCTTCAGTTTCTGGCTGGCGTGGAAAGTCACCACACGCCGGGCGGTAATCGGTATTTCTTCGCCGGTCTTGGGATTGCGGCCGGGACGCTGCCGTTTGTCGCGCAATTGGAAATTGCCGAAACCTGAAAGTTTCACAGCGTCTCCATTCTGCAGCGCGGCGCGAACTTCTTCGTAGAACGATTCCACCATATCCTTCGCCTCGCGCTTGTTGAACCCAACTTTCTCAAACAGCAAATCCGCCAGCTCAGCCTTTGTTAAGGTCATACTCTCCCTCATCTGTTTATTTACGTTTTCGATGCGGCAAAATCAGCCATCCGTTTTCAATTACGCAGTCTGGCGCCAAACTGATTTTCCAGAATATTTATCAATTTTGTCATAACCAAGTCTACTTCCGCGTCAGTCAATGTCTTTTGAGTATCTTGTAATAACACCCGGAATGCAAGACTTTTTTTGCCATTTTCCATCCCCTTGCCACGATACACATCGAACAGGGAAATTTCCAAAATCACGGGTGATTTTTCCGCTTGCATACCATTCAGCATCGCCTGAACGGTAATATCTTCCGCCACCACCACGGCGATATCGCGTCTTATCAGCGGAAATTTTGCTATCTCCGCAGCCATCGGCAGCTTTCGTGTCTGCAGTATCTCTAGATCCAATTCGAACAGCACTGGGGAATCGGGCAAACCAAGCTTCTGCTGCCAGCGGGGATGAAGTTCTCCCAGATAGCCGGCGGTTCTTTCACCCAAACGGATTCTGGCCGATTTACCGGGGTGTAGCGTAGGATGAGAAGCCACCTCAAAATGAAGTAGGGCAGGCCAAAACAGCGCTTCGACATCTGCCTTTGCATCATAAAAATCCGCCCTGCGTGCGGACATGCCCCATTGCTCAGCCACAGCGTCCCCATAGCAGAGTCCAGCCAGTTTCTCCGGCTGCGCATAAGTCTCGCCTTTGCTCACGAAACAACATCCGATTTCGAACAGCCGCACTCGGCTCTGCTTGCGGTTAAGATTGAATTGCAGGTTCGATATAAGACCGCCAAGCAGGCTGCTGCGCATCACCCCCAATTGACTGGATAGGGGGTTTTTCAACGCTACCGGCGTTTTCTGCCCGGCCAGCTCCAATTCCCACGAGGCATCCACGAAAGCATAGTTGATGACTTCCTGGTAGTCTCGTCCCATCAGGATCTGCCGCAACTGGGACGGTGCGTGTACTGTCTCTGGCGCGGGCAGCATGCCCAGCTTTGCATGGGGGAATGCCGCTGGAATGCGGTTGTATCCATAAATTCGCGCCAATTCTTCAATCAGATCTTCTTCTATGGCAAGATCGAAACGGTAAGTCGGTGGCATGACACGAAACACACCGGCTCCAGTAGAAAAATTGAATTGCAGGCGCCGCAATAGCGCCGCAGCCGTGGCCTCATCGAGTGTTATGCCCAGCACCCTTCGCAATCGTTCCAATCGCAGATCAATCGGATTGCGTGGCGGCAATTTACCCCGGACTTCAGTAATCGGACCCGCCCTGCCGCCGCAAATATCGAGCATCAGACTTGTGGCGCGTTCCATCGCATTGCGCGTGGCAGCGAAATCCACACCGCGCTCAAAACGGTGTGCCGAATCGGAACTGAAGCCCAGGCGGAAGGATTTACCGGCGATTGCTTCCGGACTGAAAAATGCGCCTTCCAGAAATAAGCTGGTTGTGCCTTGCTGCACACCGCTTTCACTCCCGCCCATGATACCCGCAAGCGCGAGCGGCTTGGTCTCATCAGCGATCACCAGCATGTCGGTCTGCAAAACAAGATCTTCGCCATTCAGCAACTGAAGTATTTCGCCGGATCTGGCATAGCGCACATGGATCGCACCTGCACTCGTATGGTTGCCCGCAATCATGGTCAGATCGAAAGCATGAAGCGGCTGACCGGTTTCCAGCATGACATAGTTGGTCACGTCCACCACTGCGTTGATCGTGCGTATCCCGCTGCGCTCCAAGCGGCGAATCATCCATTGCGGCGTGGGAACGTCGAGAGATATTTCACGAACTACTCTGCCACAATAAAGCGGGCAGGCATCCGGCGCGTCCACGTATACCGCCAGACTTTCTTCAATCCGATGCTGAACCGGTTTGATTTCAAGCGGATTAAGCATTTCGGAAGTAATCGCAGCCACCTCCCGCGCTATTCCGGATAGTCCCAGGCAATCGGCACGATTGGGTGTCAGTTTGAGTGTAACAAGCGTGTCATCAAGTTCGTAATAATCGCGGAAGTCCACCCCCGTTGGCGCGTCGCCAGGAAGCAGCAATAAGCCCGCCTCGGTTTCTTCCAAACCGAGCTCCCTGGCTGAGCACAACATACCGAAGGACTCGACTCCGCGTATTTTCGTCTGCTTGATGACGACCCCAGCCAATTGTGCGCCGGCCAATGCACATGGCACTTTTATGCCGGCGCGAACATTCATCGCACCACAGACGATTTGTAGCGGCTCATTATTCGCGCTTGGGCCGGCGTTTACTTGACAAATATTGAGGTGATCGGCGTCCGGATGTTTTTCCATCGATAGAATCTCGGCCACCACCACGTTGCTGAAAGCCGGGGCGGCTGGTTCGATGGCTTCCACTTCCAGACCCGCCATGGTCAAGGCATGGGCAAGATCGCGGGTGGATAGTGGCGGATCAACAAAAGTACGAAGCCAATTTTCAGAAAATTTCATGAGCGCGTGGTTTACTACGAAAAAACGATTTTTTAAGAACCGGTTGATTACACTGTCAGCCGATTAACTGGAAATCGGGAATTGAGTTGGTAAAAACGATTGACTGAGATGGTCGGCGCTCTAATTAAACTGCTTAAGAAATCGTAAGTCATTTTCAAAAAATAGACGCAAATCGCTGACGCCATACCTCAGCATCGCCAGCCGCTCCACCCCCATACCGAAAGCAAAACCGATATATTTCTCGCTGTCTATACCGACATGCTTAAAAACATTGGGATGTACCATGCCGCAACCCAAAACTTCCAGCCAGCCTGTATAGCTGCATACGCGGCAGCCATCGCGGCACATCACACAGCCGATATCCATTTCGGCGGACGGCTCGGTAAACGGGAAGAAAGAAGCACGGAAGCGCACCGGCAAATCGTCACGCTCGAAAAAGTGTTGCATGAAGTCCGCCAGTACACCCTTAAGCGCCGCGAAATTGGCGTTTTCATCCACCCATAAACCCTCTACCTGATGAAACATGGGCGTATGCGTCAGATCCGAATCGCACCGGTATACCCGCCCTGGCGCGATTACCTTCAGGGGCGGCTGGTTGCTTTGCATATAGCGTATCTGTACCGGCGAGGTATGTGTGCGCAGCAAATGCCCATTAGGCACATCATCATTCCCGCCATTCCCAGCGTCGACGTAGAAGGTGTCATGCATCGCCCGCGCCGGATGATTTTCGGGAATGTTAAGGGCGGTGAAATTGTAGAAGTCGGTTTCGATCTCGGGGCCTGACGCCACGGCAAAACCAATCGAACGAAACAATGACTGGATGCGTTCCAGCGTAAGCGTTACCGGATGCAGACCGCCCATTCCTACGCCACGTCCGGGCAGGGTCACATCCAATGCCTCGCCGATCAGCTGCGCCTCCATCTTTTTTTCCTGTATCGCATCACGACGCAGCTTAAGCGTGGCTTCCATCGTTTCTTTTGCCTGGTTGATACGGCTACCCATCGCAGGCCGCTCTTCCGGCGACAGCTTGCCCAATCCCTTCAGCAATTCGGTCAGCCTGCCGTTGCGGCCAAGATAGCATGCCTTGGCCTGCTCCAGTTCAACGGCATCGTCTATGCCATTGAACAGACTGATGGCTTCGTCAAGAAGGGAGTCGAGATTATTCATGAGAACGCAATAGGGATTCGGTCTATACAAGAAAAAAGGAGGCAAGGCGTTCTGCCTTTAGCCTCCTCGCGGTTCTCGCTGCTACCGGCTATATGGCCAGGCCGGCCTTGGCTTGTTCAACTATTTTCACGAAAGCCGGCTTATCAAATACGGCAATATCAGCCAGCACTTTGCGATCCACTTCAATCGCGGCTTTCCTTAAACCGTTCATGAATACGCTGTAGGACAAGCCGCATTCGCGCGCAGCAGCATTGATACGAGCGATCCACAAGGCACGAAACTCGCGCTTCTTCTGGCGGCGATCACGGTATGCATACTGCCCCGCTTTCATCACTGCTTCCTTCGCAATGCGATAGACATTTTTGCGGCGCCCGCGATAACCTTTCGCCAGGTCCAGCACTTTCTTATGACGGGCATGAGCCGTTACACCACGTTTTACTCTTGGCATGGCAGTCTCTCCTTAAGCGTAGGGCATCATGGCGCGCACGGACGCCACATCGCTGCAATGAACGCCGGCAGTACCGCGTAATTGGCGCTTGCTCTTCGTGGTTTTCTTGGTAAGTATATGGCGCTTGAATGCCTGTGAACGCTTGACGCTGCCACCAGCCCGCACTTTAAAGCGTTTCGCCGCCCCGCTTTTGGTTTTCATCTTTGGCATGACATGACTCCTGTATTAATATGACACCAGGTGATTCCTGCTGGAACACTTTTAAGACCTGGACATCACTTGTTTTTTACAGGCACATTACCTGTGCCTGGTTCGCTGCTATCGCCGCAGGGCTCGACATACTTGCCTTGCGTCATTTCCACGTCCCCGGCGTCACCGCTACGGTGACGCTGGATCCGAATCTATTATGGGCGCGGCATCATTGGTGGCTATTGCTTTCGGCTTGACTTCCTTCGGCTTGATGGTCTTTATTTCCTTCTTCCGGGGAGACAACACCATTACCATCTGCCGCCCTTCCATTCTGGGAAACTGCTCCACCACCGCATGCGGCTCCAGATCCCCCCTTACCCGCTCCAGCAAGCGCACACCGAATTCCTGATGTGCCATCTCACGGCCGCGAAAACGTAAGGTAATTTTGGCCTTGTCACCTTCTTCCAGGAAGCTGATCAAATTACGCAGCTTGATATTGTAATCGCCCTCATCGGTGTTGGGCCGGAACTTGACTTCCTTGATCTGGATCTGTTTCTGTTTGAGCTTGGCTTCGTGCTTTTTCTTGCTCTCCTGATAACGAAACTTGCCATAATCCATCAAGCGGCACACCGGTGGCTGGGCAGTAGGCGCAATTTCGACCAGATCCACCTCGGCTTCCTCCGCCAAACTATTGGCGACCGCCAGAGAGACTACGCCTATCTGCTCTCCTTCTACCCCAATCAAGCGCACTTCCGGCGCACTAATCTCCAGATTGATACGCGCTGCTTTTTCTTGAACTATAGTAGTTCCCCAAGTCTGTTAATAAATCAAGCCGCACCGGCCCTTATAGATGCTTCTACTTTCAGCCGTTCAATCAACGCCTGCAAAGACATTTGGCCGAGATTCGAGCCCTCGCGGGTTCGCACGGCAACCATTTCCGCTGCCACTTCCTTGTCGCCTACTATAATCTGGTAGGGCAGTTTTCGTAAACTATGCTCCCGTATTTTATAAGTTATTTTCTCATTTCTCAAGTCCGCATATGCACGGATGCCATTGTACTTGAGCTCATCGGCCACTTTCCGGGCGTAATCCGCTTGTCCCTCGGAGATATTCAACACCACCGCCTGATCCGGCGACAGCCATAAGGGAAGGGCTCCCGCATGGTTTTCGATGATAATGCCGATGAAGCGTTCCAGCGATCCGAGAATTGCCCGGTGGAGCATTACCGGTACGCGGCGGGAATTATCCTCAGCCACATATTCAGCCCCTAAACGCTCCGGCATGGAAAAATCCAGTTGCAGGGTACCGCACTGCCACACACGGCCGATGCTATCCTTGAGGGAGAATTCAATCTTTGGCCCATAGAAGGCGCCTTCCCCGGGCTGCAAATCCCAATCAAGCTTTTTATGGCTCATTGCCGACCGCAGGGCGGCTTCCGCCTTATCCCATTGTTCTTCCGAACCGACGCGCTTTGGCGGGCGGGTTGAAAGTTTTACCAGGATCTCGTTAAATCCGAAATCAGTATAAACTTTTTGCAACAGGTCGATAAATCGTACGGCCTCATCCTGTACCTGGGATTCGGCACAAAAAATGTGTGCGTCGTCCTGGGTAAATGCGCGTACCCGCATGATACCATGCAGCGCACCCGACGGTTCGTTCCGATGACACGAACCAAATTCCGCCAGCCGCAAAGGCAAGTCACGATAACTTTTTAATCCCTGTTTGAATACCTGGACGTGACCGGGACAGTTCATTGGCTTGACGGCAAAGGCCCGTTCTTCCGAATGTGTGATGAACATGTTCTCGCGAAAATTCTCCCAGTGGCCGGAACGCTCCCACAGGCCTTTGTCCAGTACCGCTGGCGTACGGATTTCCAGGTAGTCATTATCGCGAAATATTTGGCGCATGTACTGCTCTACCTGTTGCCAGATGACCCAGCCTTTGGGATGCCAGAACACCATACCCGGGGCTTCTTCCTGAATGTGAAATAAATCCAGTTGCTTGCCGAGTTTACGATGATCGCGTTTTTCCGCCTCTTCGAGACGGCGTAGATAGGCGTCCTGATCCTCTTTCCTCGTCCAGGCAGTGCCGTAAATCCGCTGCAGCATTTCATTGTGCGAATCGCCACGCCAATAAGCGCCCGCCAACTTCATCAACTTGAATACCTTGAGCCTGGAAGTCGTTGGTACATGGGGTCCGCGGCATAAATCGGTGAAGTTTCCCTGGGAATAGAGTGAAACATCCTCATCTCCGGGAATAGCCTCGATAATCTGCGCCTTGTAATGCTCGCCCTGATTTTTGAAAAAATTAATGGCCTCGGAGCGCTCCCACACTTTGCGCTCTACTTTCAGATTACGCGCGCTGATTTCCGTCATGCGCTTCTCGATCGCTATCAGATCTTCAGGCGTAAACGGACGCTTGTAGGAAAAATCGTAATAAAAGCCATCTTCGATCACCGGGCCTATGGTGACCTGGGCATCCGGAAATAATTCTTTCACCGCATGTGCCAGCAGATGGGCACTCGAGTGGCGAATGATTTCCAATCCTTCCGGATCTTTCTCGGTAACAATAGCCAGATCGCTATCAGTCTCGATACGGCTGGATGTGTCTATCAATTTACCATTTACTTTTCCCGCCAACGCGGCGCGAGCCAGTCCCGCACCTATCGACGCCGCAACTTCGCCCACCGTCACCGGCTGCTCATACCTGCGTTCCGAACCATCGGGCAGACGAATGACAGTCACAACTTCTTCCTTTCGTAAGGGTAGCCCAAGCTATCAAATATTTTCAAAATTCGCGGAAGGCCAGTATTTTCCGCACGACTTATGCTGCGCAAGCCGCATTCTCCCATAGCTCTCATTGAGCGACAACTCAATGCATCAATCGGTGATTGATCGAGACCCCCGAATATCGCGACAAGTGCAGCAGGCCGGACAAGATCCGAGAGGGGTTCCTTAGCTGATTGCAAAAAAAAACAGCGATCCCGAATGTTCCGATAAGCAGATGCAGCCTTACTGCGACAGCAAATGGTATTGAGAAGCCTGCCAAGTTGATTAAGAACACGAAACATTTCCAAAAGGGAAAGTGCCCGATTCTGGTAAACCGGAGGGGGCGAGGGGGAAAAAAGTTAGCGAGACCCAAGCAATATTGCCCGGGCCCCGCCGGATAATCGTTTTATGTGAAGTTAAAAGCTGGCCTCACGCTTGAGCAGCTCTTCGATCCTGAGACCGACTTCCGATTGGCCTCCAAATACAGTCCCAATCTTCTTTTTGCTGAGATGTTCAAGATTGGTAGTATAAACTTGGGCCGGTAGCGGGAAGAATTTAACTTCCTTAACCAGCACCATCGCATTACTCATATAAAATTCGATAAACTCCTTGACTTCGGGTTTCTCCGCCGCCTTGACATTGACGTAAATAAAAATTGGGCGGGACAAGGGCTGATAGCTCCCATCTTCCACTGTTTTGGCGGATGGAAGGACACCGCCTTTACCGCCATCAACAGCGACTGCTTTAACCTTCTTCTGATTTTCGACATAGTAAGCGAAACCAAAAAAACCGAGCGCATTCCTGTCGCTTGCCACGCCTTGTACCAACACGTTGTCGTCCTCAGATGCGGTGAAATCACCACGGCTCGATTTAGCCTTGCCAACGATGGCTTCCGTAAAGTAGTCGAAGGTGCCAGAATCCGCGCCCGCCCCAAAGAGTTTGATCGGCTCGTTGGGCCATGCCGGATTTACCTGGCTCCATTTCATGATTTTGCCCTGCGCGGCCGGTTCCCAGATTGTCTTTAACTCTGCGACCGTGATGGCTTTGCTCCAATCGTTTTTCGGGTTTATCACGACTGTCAACGCATCATACGCCACTGGCATTTCAACATATTGCACACCGGCTGCTTTGCAGTCATCCATCTCTTTTTTCAGAATGGGGCGCGATGCATTGGCAATATCGATTTCACCACGGCAAAATTTCTTGAAGCCGCCACCGGTGCCCGAAATGCCGACCGTCACTCTAATTTTTCCCTTCTTGGCTATTTGGAAATCTTCCGCCACCGCCTCGGTAATGGGATAAACGGTGCTGGAGCCGTCTATTTTCACAACCCCGTTGGCACCCGCAACACCGGGAGCACTGATTAACACACCCAGTACAGCCGAGATTCCAAGGGCCTTTCCCGCAGGAAATTTTAACATTTCATTCTCCGTTTAATTGACAGATACCAGTACCGTAATATGACCATACTAAGTCACCAATATTACCGTTTTGCGACATTATTGCTTGGGATCGGCGTTGGCGACATCACCGATGTTCGCTGCCGGCGGCTTGGGCACAAGGCAAATACAGGTTATAAAATTGCGCGCGGCACTCCGGAGGCGCATGTTTATTAATAGTAATTTGCCATACAATTTTTAATCCGCTGCGGCACTGCGCACAACGTCTGCTATTTTCTCCGCCCAATGCTCGACTTTCTGTTTGGATTCACCTTCAACCATTACCCGTATCAGTGGCTCGGTGCCTGAAGCGCGTAGCAACACGCGGCCACTGCCGTCCAGATCCCGCTCAGCTTCCGCTTGTGCCGTTTTTATCGCGACACTAACCCGCGAATCAAATCCTTTGGGAACCTTGACGTTGATCAGCTGTTGCGGATAAAGCGTTACACCACGTGCAAGCTCGGACAAGGCCTTGCCGGAATCACGTATCGCATATAATACTTGCAGAGCGGAAATAATGCCGTCTCCGGTAGTGTGCTTGTCGGTGCAAATAATATGGCCGGAGCCCTCACCCCCCAATTGCCAGCCTTCTTTTTGCATGAGCTCCAGTACATAACGATCACCCACGTTGGCGCGCGCAAAAGGAATACCCAATTTCTTCAAACCATTCTCGACCGCAAGATTAGTCATTAAAGTCCCTGCCACACCGCCCTTGAGCAATCCTTTCCGCTGGCGGTGCCGGGCAATAATGTAAATCAACCGGTCACCGTCGTAAAACGTGCCTTTTTTGTCGACCATGATTACACGATCACCATCGCCATCGAGCGCAATACCGATATCTGCCCGATGCCTCCTGACAGCTTCCCGCAATGCGGCGCTATGAGTGGCGCCGCATTCATGATTGATATTGAGGCCATCTGGGTGCACCCCGATGGCAACAACATCCGCACCCAGCTCATGCAGCACATGACCGGCGATTTGATAAGCCGCCCCGTGGGCGCAATCAATGACGATACGCAAGCCGCGCAGATCGAGATGATTTGGAAAGGTACTTTTGCAGAACTCGATGTAACGCCCTCTTGCATCGTCGACACGCCGCGCTTTACCGAGTTGCGCAGAAGGCATCGATTTGATGGGAGCATTTAATCCCGCCTCTATCTCGTGTTCAGTGGCATCGGGCAGCTTGCTGCCCGCGGCGGAAAAGAACTTTATGCCATTGTCTTCGAACGGATTATGTGAAGCAGAAATGACAATACCCGCCTGCAATCGCAACGCGCGGGTAAGATAAGCTACCGCTGGCGTAGGAATAGGTCCAGACAATAGCACGTCGACGCCAGCGGCGGATAATCCCGCTTGCAGCGCTGATTCCAGCATGTATCCGGATATGCGAGTGTCTTTGCCGATCAGTACCGCCGGCCGCTCGCCCTTGGATAAGTGCCAGTCGGAGGATGTCAGAACTCTACCTGCGGAGTAGCCGAGATGCATAACGAATTCTGGCGTGATTGGTATTTCCCCTACACGCCCGCGCACCCCGTCAGTGCCAAAATATTTTCGGGTCATAAAAAATTCCTTGAGTGGTCAGAATTAAACAGAAGTCCGAGTAGCGCTCGCCTCGCTGTTTTACTTCCTGTGCGAACACATGATTCTTCATGCAGCGACGGAAAACGTAGTATTGGGATAATCCACCGGCAAAAAGCAGTAGTCTCTCTGAAGCGCTACACCATGTTTATCGCATCATAAACCGCCAGCGCATCCTTGGTTGCTTTTACATCATGTACACGTAGAATTTTAGCGCCCTTGGCTCTCGCCAGTAAAGCCGCGGCAACGCTTGCATGGACCCGATCACCTACCTCATTGCCGGTGATTTTTCCCAACATCGATTTTCGCGACAATCCCACCAACACGGGCACACCCAACTCCATGAAGTGATCAAGGTGGCGCAGTAATTCGATATTATGCGCCAGCGTCTTGCCGAACCCGAAACCAGGATCTATTAACAGTTTCTCCGGCGATATGCCCGCAGCCTGGGCCGCATTCAGACGCTGCCGTAAAAAGTCCTTCACCTCCGCTACCACGTCATCGTAACGAGGATCAGTCTGCATGCTAAGCGGATCACCCTGCATGTGCATGAGACACGCCATGACTCCGCCTTCCGCAATCGCCTCGAGCGCATCTGGCGCCCGTAACGCGTTAACATCATTAATCATGGCCGCGCCGGCTTTTATTGCCGCCCGCATGACTTCCGGTTTGGATGTATCTACCGAAACAGGCGTATTCGTGCTCGATAAGGCTTTCACCACCGGAATGATACGATGCAATTCCTCTTGCACACTTACCGGAACACCGCCGGGTCGAGTGGACTCACCCCCAATGTCCAGCACATCCGCTCCTTCTTCAATAAGACGCACCGCGTGGCGTAGAGCGCTCTCGGTCGAAGCATACAAGCCTCCGTCAGAAAAGGAATCGGGTGTTACATTGATAATCCCCATGACAAGAGGATTGCCTGAATCGAGATTTTGAAATTGCCTCAAGGAGAATGCAAGGAAAATACAACAGTTCGTTGACGGGAAAACACAGGACCGGAGTATGCATAAAAATAAGGCGGGACAAGCCCGCCTTATTTATTTCACTTCCCTATGCTCACACTTCCTGAGCGGGAGTCGCTGTTGTCGCCGGTGCCGCCGGAGGCGTATTGTCTTTCGGCGGCGGAGGCGTAGACTTGGTGGGTTTGGGTGGCCGCGGCGCACGACCTTCCATAATGTCACTAATCTGATCGGAGTCTATCGTCTCCCACTCCAGCAGAGCCTTGGCCATGACTTCGATCTTGTCGCGGTTCTCCTCAATCAACTTGCGCGCCAGACCATACTGTCCATCAATGATGCGACGAATTTCTATGTCCACTTTTTGCATGGTGGCTTCGCTTACGTTTTTGTGCGTCGTAACGGAACGGCCGAGAAAGACTTCTCCCTCGTTCTCTCCGTAGACCATGGGACCCAGAGAGTCGGACATGCCCCATTGCGTGACCATGCGTCGCGCCATTTCGGTAGCACGCTCAAAATCGTTGGATGCACCCGTCGTCATCTGCCCCATGAACACTTCCTCGGCGATACGTCCCCCAAACAGCACAGCGATGTTCTGCAGAATCTCATCGCGATCCATGCTGAAACGGTCTTCCGTGGGTAATTGCATCGTCACGCCTAACGCACGTCCACGTGGAATGATGGAAACTTTATGCACCGGATCGGTTTTAGGCAGCAATTGCGCCACTACGGCGTGGCCGGATTCATGATAGGCCGTGTTCCGCCGCTCGCGTTCCGGCATCACTACAGAGCGGCGTTCCGCGCCCATAAAAATCTTGTCTTTGGCACGCTCGAAGTCATCCATATCCACGAGCCGTTTATTACTCCGTGCTGCAAACAATGCTGCCTCGTTCACCAGATTGGCAAGATCGGCCCCCGACATACCGGGCGTGCCGCGCGCAATGATTTCCGCATGCACATCGGGCGCGATCGGCACCTTACGCATATGTACGTGCAATATCTGTTCCCGCCCCCGTATATCCGGTAGCGGCACCGTTACCTGCCGGTCAAAGCGGCCGGGACGCAAGAGCGCCGGGTCGAGTACATCGGGACGGTTGGTGGCCGCGATGACAATCACCCCGGCGGTTCCCTCAAAACCATCCATCTCCACCAGCAGCTGATTCAATGTCTGTTCGCGCTCATCGTTGCCGCCGCCCAGACCGGCGCCGCGCTGACGGCCAACCGCGTCGATTTCATCGATAAAGATAATGCAAGGCGCATGCTTCTTGGCTTGCTCGAACATGTCGCGCACTCTTGCCGCACCCACACCGACAAACATTTCCACGAAATCAGAGCCTGAAATACTGAAAAACGGAACCTTGGCCTCGCCAGCAATGGCGCGCGCCAGAAGCGTCTTACCGGTACCAGGATTCCCGACCATTAAAACACCGCGGGGAATGCGCCCTCCCAACTTCTGGAATTTACTGGGATCGCGCAGAAATTCCACCAGTTCAGAAACTTCCTCTTTGGCTTCCTCACAACCCGCCACATCGGCAAACGTCACTTGATTGGTGGATTCATCAAGCATGCGTGCCTTGCTCTTTCCAAACGAGAATGCGCCACCGCCACGGCCACCGCCCTGCATTTGGCGCATAAAGAAAATCCACACGCCGATCAGTAACAGCATGGGAAACCACGAAACGAAGATATTCATCAGTAGCGACGGCTCTTCTTCCGGCTTGGCGTCGATAATAACGCCGGCCTTGAGCAGGTCGCTCACCATCCACGGATCGGAGGGCGTATAGGTGGTGAATCGCCTGCCGTCGGATTTGGTGCCTTTCAACGTACGGCCTTCGATGGTTACCTTGGCGATCCTGCCCTGCTTCACCTCCTCGATGAATTGGGAGTATTCCATCGGCGCTTGTGCTGTCTGCCGCGTGCTGAACTGGTTGAACACTGTCATCAGCACCAAAGCAATCACTAGCCAGATGGCCATGTTTTTAATGAGATTGTTCAAGATAGCTCCTTGGCTTGCGCCGTCAAAATCCTTGAGTGTTTCATTCTAAACCCATTTCAGGTTTTATAACAGCGAATAGCATGGATAATACCGCCACGGCCGCCCTGTTTCAGTAAAATATATCTCCGCCGGCGTACTTTGCTTCACCCTGAAAGGGTTAACCCCGCTTACCCAAGCCCAGCAAATAAATTTCACTACTGCGACCACGGGACGCTTCCGGCTTTCGTGTCACCACCCGGCCAAACCCGGCACGCATCGCGCCCAAAAATCCCTCAAAACCGGAACCTTGAAACACTTTGACGAGAAAATTGCCACCGGAGTTCAATTGCTCCATGGAGAACTCCAGAGCGAGTTCCGCTAAATACATGCTGCGCGCCTGATCGCTCACTCCTATGCCACTTATATTAGGTGACATATCTGAAATTACAAGACCAGGAGGATATTTCCCCAACTCTTTTTTTAGTTCCGCCAAAACGTGCGCTTCGCCGAAATCTCCCCTGATGAACGTCACTCCCGCCAGGGGTGCCATTTCGAGAAGATCCAGCGCGATCACTCTCCCCTTCCCGCCCAGCTTTTCCGCCGCTACCTGAGACCAGCCACCGGGCGCCGCACCCAGATCCACCACCGTCATGCCCGGGCCGAGCAAATGATCGCGCCTGGCGATTTCAATCAGCTTGTACGCGGCACGCGAACGATAACCTTCCTTTCTTGCCTGTTGGACAAAAAAATCATTTACATGCTCTTTCATCCAGGCTTTGCTGGTTTTGGCACGTTTCATCGCGTAAAATGGAGATTTCCGAGAAATCTCATGCTAGCCCTTACAGTCGATCATCGACGCGCCCTCCGGGCGCTCGCTCATACCATCAGGCCGATTGTCCGCATAAGCGCGGAGGGTTTGTCGGAGAATGTTATGCATGAGCTGGATCAAGGACTGAAAAACCACGAGTTGATCAAAGTCAAAGTGTTCGGCGATGAGCGGGAAACAAGGAATGCGCTGCTCGAGGAAATGTGCCATCGCCTCGATGCGGCGCCGGTACAGCATATCGGCAAAATACTGGTAATCTACCGTCCCAAGTTAGACGAAATCGCAAAGCCGGCTACCGCTGCATTCCGTAAAAAAAGGGAATTACGCCGCACCAAGCGCAGCTTTCAAACGTGAAATGCCGCCGCAACCGATTCAGCCTGCCGGAATTGAAGAATCCAGCAAAAAAAGCGGGGGGAGGACAAATTTTGAAGGTTAATAAGCATTCTATTGGCCGAAAAAGCGGTGAAATATGGACCGGCAGACACTTTTTGCAACCCGATTTCCTTTAAGTCCAGCAGCCTGCTAGACATATCTCACATCAAGAATCTCATACTCCCGTACCCCGCCCGGCGCCATGACTTCGGCGATATCTCCCGCATACTTACCAATCAGAGCACGAGAGATGGGGGAACTGATGGAGATTTTGCCCTCCTTGATGTCGGCCTCATCGTCGCCAACAATCTGGTAAGTCACTACCGTATCATTGGCCATGTCCTGCAAATCAATTGTTGCGCCAAATACACAAGCGCCACTGGCATCCAGCAACGCTGGATCGATGATTTGAGCATTGGAAAGCTTACTTTCCAATTCGGCAATACGCCCTTCGATAAAACCCTGCCGTTCCTTGGCCGCTTCGTATTCGGCATTTTCCGAAAGATCCCCATGGGAGCGGGCTTCCGCAATCGCGGCGATTACAGCGGGACGCTGCACCGTTTTCATTTCTTGCAATTCAGCACGCAACTTTCCCGCGCCAATCACGGTTAATGGAATTGTACTCATAGCCTATTACCACCTTCCTGTATTGTATACGACATCATCATCGGCTTCCGCTAGATTGCAATCTGGTGCGATGAACGAGGCTAATCGCTTCGCCATCAAACCGGGCCGGGCAGCTCCGCTGCCGGTGCATGCAATTCCTGCAAGCGGTAGGCCTGCAACTCTCGTATATTCGCCATGCCGATGCACGCGGCGCGCGCGCCCGCCAGCGTGGTGTAATACGTTACCCTTGCCTGCAATACGGCATGGCGGATCGAATAAGAATCATGAATCGCACTGCGCTTGTCTTCCACCGTGTTGACAATCAAATCCATTTCCCCGTTCTTGATCATATCCACGATATGGGGGCGTCCTTCCGCCATCTTATTTACCGGCGTTACCGCCAGTCCAGCTTGGATCAATACCATTGCGGTACCACGAGTAGCATAAAGGGTGAATCCAAGTTCTGCAAGGTTGCGGGCGATTTCCACCACCCGGGGCTTATCCGACTGGCGCACGCTGATGAAGACCTTGCCAGCGCTGGGCAGTTTGACTCCAGCGGCCAACTGCGACTTGACGAACGCTTCGGCGAAAGTATGCCCCACGCCCATTACCTCGCCCGTGGATTTCATTTCGGGTCCAAGTATGGTGTCCACGCCGGGAAATTTGATAAAAGGGAACACCGCTTCCTTAACTGAGTAGTAGGAAGGGACCCTCTCTCCGGTGATGCCCTGGCGGGCAAGCGTCATCCCGGCCATGCAGCGGGCGGAAATTTTTGCCAATTGCAATCCCGTCGCTTTGGACACGAAAGGGACGGTGCGTGAAGCCCTGGGATTGACTTCCAGCACGTATACCGTATCGCCCTGAATGGCGAATTGCACGTTCATCAATCCCACCACTTTAAGTGCATGCGCCATTGCCGACGTCTGCCGGCGCAACTCATCCTGCAGAGCAGTTGAAAGACTAAAGGGTGGCAGCGAACAGGCGGAATCCCCCGAGTGCACGCCAGCCTGCTCAATGTGCTCCATGATACCGCCAATCAGAACGGTTTCTCCGTCGCAAATCGCATCCACATCCACTTCGATGGCATCGTTGAGGAAGCGATCCAGCAACACGGGCGAATCGTGCGAAACCTTTACCGCCTCGCGCATATAACGTTCCAGGTAAATTTGCTCGTGGATAATTTCCATGGCACGCCCCCCCAGTACATAGCTGGGCCGCACTACCAGCGGATATCCGATTTCATTGGCGGCGGTGAGTGCCGCTTGCGGGTTGCGCGCGGTGCGATTCAATGGCTGCTTTAGTCCAAGCTGATGCAACATCTTCTGAAAGCGCTCGCGATCTTCGGCACAGTCAATCATGTCGGGACTGGTGCCAATGATGGGCACCCCATTGGCCTCGAGATCGCGTGCGAGTTTCAGCGGCGTCTGCCCGCCATACTGGACAATTACACCCAGCGGCTTCTCCACCGCGACAATTTCCAGTACATCCTCCAGGGTCAGCGGTTCAAAATACAACCGGTCGGAAGTATCGTAATCGGTCGAAACGGTTTCGGGGTTGCAGTTGACCATAATGGTTTCAAAACCGTCCTCGCGCAAAGCCAGCGCTGCGTGGACACAGCAGTAATCGAATTCGATACCCTGACCGATGCGGTTAGGCCCGCCACCCAGCACCATGATTTTTTTTCTGCTGCTGGGCAGCGCTTCGCATTCCTCCTCATAAGTCGAGTACATGTAAGCGGTACGGGTAGCGAACTCGGCGGCGCAGGTATCGACCCGCTTGTAAACCGGACGCAAGTCGAATTGATGGCGCCTGGCGCGCACGGCAACCTGCGATGTATCCATCAGCTTCGCCAGGCGCTGGTCGGAAAAACCGCTGCGTTTCAGGTTGCGCAACACCTGCGGATCAAGCATATCCAGCGTCTTGCCGGCAAGAGACTGTTCCTGTTTCACCAAGTCCTCGATCTGCGCCAGAAACCAGGGATCGATGTGGGTAAGCTTATGAATTTCAGCTAATTCCATTCCGCAACGAAACGCGTCAGCCACATACCAGATCCGCTCCGGGCCGGGATCGCTCAATTCGGTTTCGATAAGTTCGATATCGGTTGTTTTCTCGTCCAGTCCATTGACACCGATTTCCAATCCGCGCAGGGCTTTTTGCAGTGACTCCTGAAATGTACGCCCAATCGCCATCACCTCCCCTACCGACTTCATCTGGGTAGTAAGCCGGTCGTTGGCCTGAGGAAATTTCTCAAACGCGAAACGGGGTATCTTGGTGACGACATAATCTATCGCCGGTTCGAACGAAGCCGGCATCGTTCCGCCGGTAATATCGTTCCTGAGTTCATCCAGCGTGTAACCCACCGCGAGTTTCGCCGCCACCTTGGCAATGGGAAATCCGGTTGCTTTCGAAGCCAGGGCGGAAGAGCGCGATACGCGCGGATTCATTTCAATAACCAGCATGCGGCCATCTTGCGGATTAATCGCAAACTGTACATTGGAACCACCGGTTTCCACGCCTATTTCGCGCAACACCGCTATCGATGCGTCGCGCATGATCTGATATTCTTTGTCAGTCAGTGTTTGAGACGGCGCGACGGTGATGGAATCGCCTGTATGGACGCCCATTGGGTCGAGGTTTTCGATCGTGCAAACGATAATGCAGTTATCTTTCTTGTCACGTATCACCTCCATCTCGAATTCTTTCCAACCGATTACCGATTCCTCGATCAGCAGCTCTTTGGTGGGCGAGGCTTCCAATCCACGCTCGCAGATACCGAGGAATTCCTCGCGATTGTACGCGATGCCGCCGCCGCTACCGCCCATGGTGAATGACGGACGGATAATCGCGGGGTAACCCACCATCGCTTGTACCTGCAGCGCTTCCTCCAGGCTGTGCGCGATGGCGGAACGCGCCGAACCCAACCCGATTCTGTTCATGGCTTGCTTGAACTTTTCCCGGTCCTCGGCCTTGTCGATCGCCTCGCGCGAGGCGCCAATCAATTCGACACCGTATCTTTTCAGCACGCCATTCTTGGCCAGATCCAGCGCGCAGTTCAATGCTGTCTGACCCCCCATCGTCGGCAACAGCGCATCAGGACGCTCGACGGCGATGATTTTTTCCAGCATGGGCCAGATTATGGGCTCAATATAAGTCGCATCGGCCATCTCGGGATCGGTCATGACAGTAGCAGGATTTGAATTCACCAGGATGACGCGATAACCCTCCTCGCGCAATGCCTTGCACGCCTGCGCACCGGAATAATCGAATTCACACGCCTGTCCGATGACAATGGGCCCAGCGCCAATAATGAGAATAGAGTTTATGTCGGTACGTTTAGGCATAGTCCCGATGAAATGCAAAGTGTGAAAGCGGTACGCCGTGCTTATGCCTCACGTTTTTCCCCCATCAAACCAATAAACTTGTCGAATAAATAATCCAGATCGTGAGGCCCGGGGCTGACTTCGGGGTGCCCTTGAAAGCAGAACGCGCGCTGGCCGATCAACTCAAACCCTTGCAGACTGCCATCAAACAACGACACGTGCGTAACTCTCGCATGCTTCGGCAGGGTCGCGATATCTACCGCAAAACCGTGATTCTGACTCGAGATCATCACCCTGCCGGTATCCAGGTCCTGCACCGGATGGTTGGCGCCATGATGCCCAAATTTCATCTTGATGGTTTTGGCCCCACTGGCCAACCCCAGCAATTGATGTCCCATGCACACACCAAAAATCGGCACTTTCTTTTCAAGCAACGCTTTGGTGGAAGCGATGGCATAGTCGCAGGGCTCCGGATCACCGGGTCCATTGGAAAGAAAAACTCCATCGGGTTGCAATGCCAGAATTTCGTCCGCGGATGTCCGCGCGGGAAGTACCGTAATCCTGCAGCCGCGCTGCGCCAACTTGCGAAGTATGTTGCGCTTGATTCCAAAATCGAGTGCGGCAACATGAAAGCGCGGATTTTCCTGAACTTGATAGTCGCATCCCAGCTTCCATTCACCTTCCCTCCATTCATAAGGCTGGTCACAGCTCACCACTTTGGCGAGATCCATGCCGACCAGACCGGGAAACCCTCTGGCATGTTCCAGTGCTTCAGCTTCATTGAAATGACCCGTCATGAGACAACCGGCCTGCGCACCCTTCTCCCGCAAGATACGCGTAAGCTTGCGGGTATCGATATTTGCTATCGCCACGACGCCCTGCTGTTCGAGATATTCCGGCAAAGTCCGGGTTTGCCGCCAATTGCTGGAAACCAGAGGCAGATCACGGATCACTAGACCAGCGGCATATACTCGCTCGATCCTGCCTGATTCAACATCGTCAGGATTGGTCCCGGTATTGCCGATATGCGGATAAGTTAGCGTAACAATCTGCTTGCAGTAGGACGGATCAGTCAGGATTTCCTGATAACCGGTCATGGCGGTGTTGAACACCACCTCGCCCGTGCTGATGCCTTCCACGCCGATGGATATGCCGCGAAAAATGGTGCCGTCGGCGAGCGCGAGAACGGCATGCGGGCGTTGTGACACGGGTGGCTCCTGGAATGCTGACAAGGCGTGGAAAACGGGACAAGCTATCGCCCGTCCCGTTTATCTGAATTTAAAATTATACGCCCAAAAGGCGCGTCCTTCAACGAAATGCGGCAGTGCGGTCAACCAAAAACGTTAGGCGGCTTTACTCATCGACCGGTTTAACCGGCACTACTCGCGTAGCCCGAGCACATCCTGCATGTCAAATAAGCCGCTTTGCTTATCCATCAGAAAACGGGCGGCGCGCAGCGCGCCCTCGGCGAATGTTGCGCGGCTACTCGCCTTATGCGAAATTTCGATGCGTTCACCGGTACCTGCGAACAGCACTGTATGATCGCCTACGATATCCCCTCCGCGCACGGTGGCAAAGCCGATGGTGGCAGGCGTTCGTTCGCCTGTATTGCCTTCACGGGCATAAACAGCGACTTCTGAAAGATTCCTGCCCAGCGCTTTTGCGATCACTTCACCCATATGTAGCGCAGTGCCGGAAGGAGCATCTATCTTGTGGCGATGGTGCGCCTCTATGATCTCGATATCATAACCCTCGTTCAGCGCCTTGGCGGCCACTTCCAGTAGCTTGAGCGTAACGTTCACACCCACACTCATGTTGGGCGCGAATACGATGGAAATGTCTTTTGATGCCGCCTTGAGATCCTCCTTTTGCTGCGCTGAAAAACCGGTAGTACCGATAACCATTTTTACACCCAGCGTGCGGCATACTGCAAGATGGGCGAGCGTGCCTTCGGGTCGAGTGAAGTCGATCAATACATCGCTTCCGGAAAGCGCAGCGGTAACATTGTCGGTAATGGCAATGTTGCAAGGCGCGCCGATCAACTCCCCTGCATCCTTCTTCAGGCATGGGCTTCCTTTCCGCTCCAGGGCGGCAGATAACCGCATGTCCGGTGTCCGCGCAACGGCTTCCAGCAGAGCACGCCCCATGCGGCCTGAGCTTCCGGTAATGGCAATGTTCAATATGGTCATCTATATTCCGAGGTTTTTGTGATCATCGTGCCAACTGGAATGTGAATGGCAAACTACCAGGCCAGGATTTCCTAAATCCGGTAGCCGCCCATTCATGTCTGAGTTCAATTCTATGAGTCATAATGATTCTATGTCATCCGAGTTGCATCTTGCGGATGAGTCCGCCGCTTGCCTCTACCAACCGGATTTAAGATCATTCCACTATCCTGGCAGATTCATTGCTATTCTTTCGGTTGATCTGCCTCTCTGCTCCCCCTGTCTCCCGCCTGTGCCGGCATCTGTCTGGCAACTGCTGGCTTTGGCTCCGATGGAATTGGCATCTTGCTCGCCACCGGAGCCTCACTCGATGCCGAAATACTGCTTGAAGCCGGAATATCATTTGGTGGAGTAGCGCCCAAAGCAGGAATATCGCCCTCTCGAACGGCGGGCGCAATAGCTTCATCAACCGGCTGGGGCAAGATCGCGGCCTGCGATGGTGGCACCTGCTTCAGACTGGACATTTCCGGTTCCCGCAGCGCGGCAGCATCCACCGGCGCTGAAGTACCGTTTTCCACATGAGCGCCTGGCCTGGTTGGATCGCCGGGTTGAGGTGAAACAAAGGCGATTGAGGGTGAAAAACTGCCACCCAGGCGCACTATTTTGTCGCCCTCGAAAAAGACCGTCAATTGCCGTTGCTCAACCAGATTACCTTTTTGCTCAAGGCGATATACATAGTCCCAGCGGTTATCGTGGAAAACATCGCTGATCATTGGCGAGCCCAGCGCAAAGCGGACCTGCGACCGGGTCATACCAGGTTTTAGTTTATCCACCATTTCCTGGGTAATCACATTCCCCTGCTGAATCTCGATTTTGTAGACCAGAGATGGAACAGACGAACATCCGGCGAGCAGTAGCAAAACAAACAACGTGAGTATTTTCGCGCGCATCGCGGCAGCGTATGTTTCCAAAGCAGACTTAACGTTATATGATACAGCAAATAACTTACAGGATGGACATAGCCATGAGCAAGCCGAATGATCTTAAAACCATGGGCCTGAAAGCCACGCTGCCACGGCTTAGAATACTAGGACTGTTTGAAAACAGTCCGGTACGCCACCTGTCGGCGGAAGATATTTACAGGACACTCATCAGTGAAGGTGAAGATATCGGCCTCGCCACAGTCTATCGAGTACTGACCCAATTCGAGCAGGCAGGTTTGCTGGAACGCCACCATTTTGAGAGTGGCAAGGCGGTATTTGAACTTGCCAGCAGCACTCACCATGACCATCTGGTGTGCCTGCAATGCGGCCGGGTGGAAGAATTTTATGATGCCGAAATAGAGAAGCGCCAGGTTAGAATCGCCAAGGATCGCGGCTTCGCCATACATGAGCACTCACTGGCGCTTTACGCGGATTGCACCAAGCCGGCGTGCCCGCATCGAAAAACATAACCGCAGATAATGCAATAGGCGGTTTTCCGAGCCTATTCGAGTGCTGGCGGCCAGTTTACGGCGAGTTCCGCCGCTTGCGCCACCGTGGAATGAGCTAAGCTTATCCCGGCCGGCAAAACTGTCCCGCAACCCGCCTCGCCATCATCTCGCATCCTGATGGATTATCTGGGATAATAAAAAAAACTAAAAAACTGGAGCTTGCCTGCTTCCGCCACTCTCTTGCTCATCACGGAAATCTATTCGATTACTCGCTTCGACCTCCATTGCGGCCGCACATGGATGTCAATGCCTCTTGGCCCGCTGTCAAGGGGTTGACCAAAGATTGGTTAACCATTACTGTTCAGTGTTTTATTCATCATTTTGCTGGCACCCAATATTAGGATCCAAGAAAGCATGAGCACGGAATTAACCGGCGCTGAAATTACAGTGCGTTGTTTGCAGAAAGAAGGGGTGGATTATATTTTTGGCTATCCCGGCGGGGCCGTGCTGTATATTTACGACGAACTGTTCAAGCAAGATAAGGTCAAGCACGTCCTGGTGCGGCATGAGCAGGCGGCTGTGCACGCGGCGGACGGCTACGCCCGCTCCAGTAACAAGGTAGGTGTGGCATTGGTGACATCCGGTCCCGGCGTGACGAATGCGGTTACCGGAATCGCCACTGCCTATATGGATTCGATCCCGCTGGTCATTATCAGCGGACAGGTGCCCACTCACGCCATTGGGCTGGATGCATTTCAGGAAGTCGATACCGTGGGCATCACGCGCCCCTGCGTCAAACATAACTTTCTGGTGAAGGACGTCAGCGAGCTCGCCGCCACGATCAAGAAGGCGTTCTACATCGCTTCAACCGGCCGCCCGGGTCCCGTGCTGGTGGACATTCCGAAAGACGTGAGCCAGCATAAAACGGCATTTGCTTACCCGGAGAAGGTCAGCATGCGCTCCTACAATCCCGTCACCAGGGGGCATTCCGGACAGATCAAGAAAGCGGTACAGCTTATATTGGGGGCCAAGCGTCCGATGATTTACACGGGTGGCGGCGTAATTCTGAGCGATGCTGCCACGCGATTGACGAATCTGGTACGAATGCTGGGTTTTCCCTGCACCAATACATTGATGGGACTGGGAGGCTATCCCGCTACCGATAAACAGTTTGTCGGGATGCTGGGAATGCATGGTACGTACGAAGCCAATATGGCAATGCAGCATTGTGACGTACTCGTGGCAGTGGGCGCCCGTTTCGACGACCGTGTGATCGGCAACCCGAAGCATTTCTACAATGAAGCTCGTAAGATCATACATATCGATATTGACCCCTCGTCCATTTCCAAGCGCGTGAAGGTGGATGTTCCCATTGTCGGCAGTATTTCCGACGTATTGGATGAGCTCATGAAATTACTTCAGGCCGGCAAAGATAAGCTTGATCAATCCGCCCTTGAGGCATGGTGGACGCAGATCGATTTGTGGCGCGCGCGCGATTGTCTCAAGTACGATCGCGCAAGCACGATCATCAAGCCGCAGATGGTGATTGAAAAGCTCTATAAAGTGACCAAGGGAAATGCCTTTATTACCTCGGATGTAGGTCAGCATCAGATGTGGGCGGCGCAGTTCTACAAATTCGATTTGCCGCGTCGATGGATTAATTCCGGCGGCTTGGGAACCATGGGCTTTGGCCTTCCCGCGGCAATGGGGGTGCAGTTCGCCAACCCCAAGGGCGCCGTAGCCTGTGTGACCGGTGAAGCCAGCATCCAGATGTGTATACAGGAATTGTCCACCTGCAAGCAATATAACCTTCCACTCAAGATCGTTAATTTGAATAATCGCTATATGGGAATGGTGCGCCAGTGGCAAGAGTTCTTCCATGGTAACCGTTACGCTGAATCTTATATGGATGCGTTACCGAATTTTGTCAAACTGGCCGAGAGCTACGGTCATGTCGGCATGAAAATCGAGCAACCCGGAGATGTCGAGGGAGCATTAAAGGAAGCCTTCAAGCTGAAGGACCGATTGGTGTTCATGGATTTCATCACTGACCAGACAGAAAATGTATTTCCGATGGTGCCTGGCGGCAAAGGCCTCTCTGAAATGATTCTGGTATGAATCCCCGGATAATGCATCGGAGGCGAGAGGATGACGAGGCGGGTTGCGAGACGGTTTTGATAGGCTCGAACAGCTGCCTAACGGATTATCTGATTTAAACTTGACTCCGGCGGTTGACCTCTCATTTTTTATTTTGGCAAATAATCCAAACAACCTTTTTCGTCACCTTATCTTTAATCCCACACTCCATCTGCCCAACTGCCGGACTTAGATAAAAAAAAATGCGACATATCATTTCCCTATTGATGGAAAACGAGGCGGGGGCCTTATCTCGCGTAGCTGGCTTGTTCTCTTCCCGCGGCTATAATATTGAGTCGCTTACCGTCGCGGCTACCGAAGATCCAACCTTGTCTCGCATGACGTTGGTTACCGTCGGATCGGATGATGTGGTTGAGCAGATCACCAAACAGTTGAACAAACTTATCGAAGTGGTCAAAGTGGTGGATTTAAGTGATGGTGTTCATATCGAGCGCGAGCTAATGCTGATAAAAGTGCGCGCCGTCGGCAACGATCGCGAAGAGATCAAGCGCATGGCTGATATTTTTCGCGGCCGGATTATTGACGTCACAGATAAATCCTACACCATCGAACTGACCGGTACCGGCTCCAAGCTTGACGCATTTATCGAAGCCATGGAACGCAGCACAATTCTGGAGACGGTGCGTACCGGGGCCTCCGGCATCGGCCGCGGCGAGCGAATACTAAAAATATAGCGGCATCTGATTTCGATCTATGAGGGGGTGGGGTGCTCACCCGCCAGTCCTTGGCATTCTTCTAATTTGGGCAGAAAGGAAATTATGAACGTTTACTATGATAAAGATGCCGATTTGTCGCTCATCAAGGACAAGAAGGTAACCATTGTGGGTTATGGTTCGCAGGGCCACGCTCACGCCAATAATCTGAACGACTCGGGCGTAACGGTCACCGTTGGCCTGCGCAGGGACGGAGCATCCTGGAGCAAGGCGGAGAAAGCCGGTCTGACCGTCAAGGAAGTAGCGGAAGCCGTGAAGGAGGCGGATGTCGTCATGGTGCTGCTGCCGGATGAGCAGATTGCCGCTGTTTATGCGTCCGAGATCGAACCCCACCTTAAGAAGGGTGCCGCGCTTGCGTTTGCGCATGGCTTCAATATTCACTATGGCCAAGTATCTCCCCGTGAGGATCTCGATGTCATTATGATCGCCCCCAAGGGACCCGGCCACTTGGTGCGTTCAACCTATCTTCAGGGTGGCGGCGTGCCTTCACTCATTGCGGTACACCAAGATACGTCTGGCAGAGCGCGCGAACTGGCGCTTTCCTACGCCGCGGCCAACGGAGGAACTCGGGGAGGTGTGATTGAAACCAACTTCCGCGAAGAAACCGAAACCGACCTGTTCGGTGAGCAGGTAGTACTGTGCGGAGGTCTGACCGCTTTGATTCAGGCGGGTTTTGAAACCCTGGTCGAAGCGGGCTACGCACCAGAGATGGCCTATTTTGAGTGTCTGCACGAGGTCAAGCTGATTGTGGATTTAATCTATGAGGGCGGCATCGCCAACATGCGTTACTCCATTTCCAACAACGCCGAGTATGGCGATATTTCGCGCGGTCCACGCATCGTCACGGATGCGACCCGTGCTGAAATGCGCAAAATTCTTCATGAAATCCAGATAGGTCAATACGCTCGCGAATTCATTCTGGAAAATCGCGCTGGCGCACCCATGCTTAAAGCCAGCCGCCGCCTCGCCGCCGCGCATCAGATAGAAACGGTTGGCGCAAAACTGCGTGACATGATGCCTTGGATCAAGAAGAACAAGCTGGTTGATCAGGCAAAAAATTAAAGATTGATGGAACACGGAAAATGACGCGGATAATGCGGGGTGCTTCACCACCCCCATTATTTATTTTATAAGGCACTTCCGCGCTCTACGTCCCTTCGAACCGCAATCCGAGGGGTGGCGGAAATACTCGGTAATTATAATCTTCGCGGCGGAATTGCCGGACCGGGCCGGGATCCAAGCGCTTCACTGGAACATGTGTGGCTCGGTCGGTGTATTCAGTGTGTGAATTAGTTTATTCATTTCATTACTGTTTACCAGTGGCCGATAACCGTTTACCATGCATCGGTTTCCTTCGGTATTTGCACATATGATGCATGATCCTCACCTGCCACGTCTCATGCTCAAATCCAAATTGCGCCGGCGGGGAATATATTTACTGCCTAACCTGTTCACCACCGCCGCGTTATTTGCCGGCTTTTACGCCATCGTGCAGGCAATGAACGGTCGTTTTGAACATTCCGCGGTATCGATTTTCATTGCGATGGTATTGGACGGGCTGGATGGCCGGGTCGCCCGGCTCACTCACACTCAGAGCGAATTTGGCGCGGAGTACGATAGCCTGTCCGACATGGTTTCGTTCGGGGCCGCACCCGCGCTGGTAATATACGAATGGGCCTTGAAGGGCATGGGCAAATTGGGATGGATTGCGGCCTTTATTTATTGCGTCTGTGCCGCACTGCGCCTGGCACGCTTCAATACCAATATAGAGATCGTGGATAAGCGTTTTTTTCAGGGGCTGCCTACCCCGGCCGCCGCCGCGCTGATCGCAGGGCTGCTCTGGGTGATGTTGGACTTTGAAATAGCGGGCACGGATATCAAGTGGCTAGCCTGGGGCATCACCCTGTTTGCGGGTCTCACAATGGTCAGTAACATTCCCTACTACAGCGGCAAGGAAATCAATTTACGCAAAAGCGTGCCATTCATCACTGTTCTCCTGCTGGCGCTGTTCTTCTTTGTATTAATTCCAACCCATCCACCCGTTGTGCTGTTCTGCCTTTTTTTCCTTTATGCTTTATCTGGCTATGTTATGTGGGGATGGCGGCTGATCAAGAGAAAGAGAACAACGGAAATCACTAGTTAGCACAGAACTCGTTTGTCTGCATGCGTGAACGCTGCCATAAAATTGATGGCAATCGCACGGCTTTACGAATTACTCACGCTCGCTTAACATTGCGCTGATGCTTGCTGTGCTATATTTTTTACCACCCTCTTGTATCTCGACGGAGAGTATCAGACCATATTCCTGAATAAGCAGGTCTCGGACAGGTTATGATTTCAAAGGCGCGATTTTATCGCTATCGAAGTTCAAGCATGGAGCAGTGCGAGCCGTATGGAACTTTCATGCATGCATGAATCGTAATTTAAGCGGGTCTCGATCTAACAAACCATGCCGGCAGGAGCGTGAACGATGAAAGCACGACTGATGGATCAAGCATGAGGACCGAATCGGCAGCGGCTGCACCCATCACTGCGCAATCCCTGACAGAGCGCCCGGTCTGGAAAGCACTCGAAACACATCACCATACCATCAAGGATTTGCATTTGCGTCAGCTTTTTGCTGACGATGCCAAGCGAGGCGAGCACCTCACGGCTGAAGCCGCAGGCATCTACCTTGACTACTCAAAGAATCGAATTACCGGCGAGACATTACGTCTGCTTGTACAGCTTGCCGAGGAATGCGATTTGCGTGCGCGTATCGACGCCATGTTCAGCGGTAAGCAAATCAACTCGACGGAACAGCGCGCCGCCCTCCATACGGCCTTGCGTGCGCCCAAAAATGAGCGGATTGTTGCCGATGGAATCGACGTGGTACCTGAGGTGCATGCGGTGCTTGACCGAATGGCTGCTTTTGCTGACCAATTACGCAGCGGCCACTGGCGAGGCCATACGGGCAAGCGCATTCGCAATATCATCAATATCGGGATCGGCGGTTCCGATCTGGGCCCGGTGATGGCCTATGAAGCATTGCGTTATTATAGCGTGCGTGAAATGAATTTCCGTTTCGTATCCAATGTGGACGGAACGGATTTCAAGGAAGCCACCATCGGCATCGATCCCGAAGAAACTTTGTTTATCATCTGTTCGAAGACATTTACCACGACCGAAACGCTTGCCAACGCACATGCAGCCCGCAAATGGATACTGGGCAAGCTCGATAATATCCAGGCCGTTCGCAAGCACTTCGTTGCTGTCTCGACCAATGCGGAGGAAGTATCGAATTTTGGCATCGATCTTGCCAACATGTTTGGCTTCTGGGACTGGGTAGGCGGCCGTTATTCAATGGACTCGGCAATTGGCCTTTCAACCATGGTCGCCATCGGGCCTGACAACTTTCGTGCCATGCTAGCCGGTTTCCACGCGATGGACCAGCATTTTCGCACCGCACCATTTGATAAAAATCTGCCCGTCATCATGGGACTGCTCGCGATCTGGTACAACAATTTCTTCGATGGCCAGACAATTGCCGTGCTGCCTTATGACCAGTATCTCAAGCGCTTCCCGGCATATCTGCAACAATTGACAATGGAAAGCAATGGCAAGCACGTTACGCTCGATGGCGCGCGTGTCAGCTATCAAACATCGCCCATCATCTGGGGAGAACCTGGCACCAACGGTCAACATTCGTTCTATCAACTTATCCACCAGGGTACGCGCCTTATTCCCTGTGATTTCATCGGCTTTTGTCACACTCTGAATCCGTTGGACAACCATCACGACCTGCTGATGGCGAATCTGTTCGCCCAGACCGAGGCATTGGCGTTCGGCAAAACTACGGATGAAGTAAAAGCCGAGGGGACACCGGACTGGCTGTGCCCGCATCGGAGCTTTGAGGGTAATCGTCCGACCAACACTATCCTGGCCGAGCGTCTGACACCCTATACGCTTGGAACTTTGGTCGCGCTCTATGAGCACTCCGTCTTTACGCAAGGGGCAATCTGGAATATAGATTCATTCGATCAATGGGGGGTCGAACTTGGCAAGGCGCTGGCTCAGCGCATTGTTCAAGAACTGGCGATAACAAACGGACCGCCGCTGAAGCATGACAGTTCCACAAACACACTGATCCGACGCTACGTTAGACTCAAAGAAACGCCGCCATGAAAGTGGATTGCCCGCGACTGCCTTTGCTTATTCCTTCCGGCTTACGCTTTCGATTGACATGTCAGTTTTCAGATTTCTTTTTTCAAAGAAGCCACTGTGATACCAATAATACTTCACAGAAATAATACAGCTGCTTACCTGTGACAGTTATCCGTGCGGAGATCGAGACCCACAGTAAAAGTATATATCTCCCGCAAGTTCTACAAGTATGACGCCTGTGCAGCATTTGGGGCTCGAAGCTGCACACATGGTTGCCACAGCCGGGGAACAAATTGCGCGCCATGCTTCAAGCAGTCAAACCTGAATAGGTAAAACTTTATCCACACACTTTTGCTTCCGATACCGTCACAGTGAGATAGCATGATCCAAAATCAGAAGACAACCCGAAAAGTCAGCGCCTTTGCGGGAAAACCTGCCCAGCCATCCATGCTGCTGAACGTTCCAAGGCTTGTTACCGCATATTACGCGCAGATCCCCGATTGGTCGGTGCCAGCCCAAAGAGTTGCATTCGGCACTTCGGGACACCGTGGGTCGGCATTCGAAACGAGCTTCAACGAATGGCATGTGCTTGCTGCCACACAATCTATTTGTCAATACCGTCAGCAGCAGAATATCAATGGACCGCTATTTCTGGGCATCGACACGCACGCCCTTTCGGAACCCGCATACACCAGTGCACTTGAGGTATTGGCCGCGAATGAAGTCGAAGTCATGCTGTCCGCGAATGGAGAATACACACCCACTCCCGCCGTTTCTCATGCGATATTGACATACAATCGCGGCCGAACGAAGGGACTCTCCGACGGCATAGTCATTACACCTTCTCATAATCCGCCTGAGAGCGGTGGTTTTAAATACAATCCGCCACACGGCGGCCCGGCGGGTGTCGAGGTCACCGCCTTGATCGAATCCATGTCCAACGAATTCCTGAAGAATGAGCTCAGGGGAATAAAAAGACAACGTTTCGGGAAGGCGTTGCGCGCGCCTACAACGCATCAACATGACTTTCTCAATACCTACGTAAGCGACCTCGACCGTGTGATTGATATGAATACCATACGCGGCGCGAACATCCGCATGGGGGTGGATCCGCTCGGCGGTGCGGGCGTGCACTACTGGCGTGCGATTGCGGAACGCTATGGGTTGAATCTGACCGTTGTGAACGAGACGGTCGACCCCACCTTCCGTTTCATGACGCTTGATTGGGATGGACAGATTCGCATGGATCCCTCCTCACCTTATGCCATGCATGGGTTGATCGAGCTTAAAGATCGCTTCGACATCGCCTTCGCCTGCGATACTGATCATGACCGGCACGGAATCGTCACCGCGAGCACGGGTCTGTTACCAGCCGATCACTACCTTTCCGTCGCCATTCATTACCTTTTTCAACACCGCCCGCGGTGGAGCAGTAAAGTAGCGGTAGGCAAAACGGTAGTGAGCAGCCAGATGCTCGATCGTATCACCGCGAAACTGGGTCGACAGCTACATGAAGTGCCCGTCGGTTTCAAGTGGTTCGTGGATGGCCTGCATGACGGCTCCCTCGGTTTTTGCGGTGAAGAAAGCGCAGGCGCATCCTTCCTCCGCCTCGACGGCACGGTTTGGACAACGGACAAGGACGGAATCATACCGGCATTGTTGTCAGCGGAAATCACCGCTCGCATGGGCCGCGATCCCGGCGAGCTATACCAGGACCTGGCGCATGAGTTTGGCAAGCCGGTCTTCCAACGCATTGATGCGCCGGCCACGCCAGAGCAAAAAAAGATTCTGGCAAAACTCTCGCCACAGCAAATACACTCCACCGATCTTGCCGGCGAAAAGATCCGGACCGTCCTCACACGCGCACCGGGTAACGACGCGCCAATTGGAGGTATTAAGGTAATCGCCGAGAGCGGGTGGTTTGCAGCACGTCCATCTGGCACCGAAGACATCTACAAGGTTTATGCCGAGAGCTTCCGAGGCACAGAGCACCTGAATCATATCCTTGACGAGGCACAGACAATAGTCGCCGACGCGCTTGCCATGGCTCCGGCGGACTAGCCAGCTTCAAATAACCGGCGAGTGGCCGAATCCACTCCGCGGCGGCAGACACATGCTGCAAAAATTGCGCCATGCGCCCCGTAACGGGGCTCACCCAAAAGATGAGAATCAAATGGCTCAAAGAATTCTTCACAAATCATCATTCTAGATCGCCAAGAGCGATCAACCGCCGGGTTAGATTCAATTCTTAACAGGAGATCAAGATGCAATTGGGAATGATAGGATTGGGACGCATGGGTATTAACATGGTTAGCCGCCTGATGAAAGCCGGAAGCGAATGTGTGGTTTACGACCCTCGCACTGAAGCCGTGGAGGCGCTGCAGTTGCAAGGCGCCATCGGAGCATCCTCAGTCGAGGAGTTGGTCGCTCGCCTAGCTGCACCGCGCATAGTATGGTTGATGGTGCCCGCCGCAGCGGTTGATGAAATTCTTTCGAAGGTGGCGTCGCTGCTTGAGGCGGGCGACATTATCATTGACGGAGGCAACTCCTATTACCACGATGATATCAGGCGTGGTACCGAATTGCGCTTGCGGGGAATCCACTATGTGGATGTCGGAACAAGCGGTGGCGTTGCTGGCCGTGAACGCGGATACTGCCTGATGATCGGCGGTGAACCAGAAATAATCGATCACCTTGACCCTATCTTTGCGGCCCTCGCACCGGGCATTGGCGCGGCGCGGCGCACACCTGGCCGTCACGGACGTGATGGCACAGCGGAACAGGGCTACTTGCACTGCGGGCCGCACGGGGCTGGTCATTTTGTCAAAATGGTCCATAACGGGATTGAATATGGACTCATGGCGGCTTATGCCGAAGGCCTGAATATCCTGCATAGCGCCAATGCCGGCAAGCGGGTGCAAGATATGGATGCAGAGACGACACCCATGCGCAACCCCGAATTTTACCAGTATGAGCTGGATTTGCCTGAAATCGCAGAGGTATGGCGGCGAGGCAGCGTTGTGGCTTCCTGGCTACTCGATCTGACGGCAGAAGCTTTGATTGAAGATGCCGAACTGACTGAGTTCTCGGGGCGCGTATCGGATTCCGGTGAGGGGCGTTGGACAACGCTGGCCGCAGTCGACGAAGGGGTGCCCGTGCCCGTCATCAGCGCCGCGCTCTTCAGCCGCTTCGAGTCCCGCGGGAATGCTGACTATGCCGACAGATTGCTCTCCGCAATGAGAAAGCAATTTGGCGGCCATGGCGAAAAAAAAGAAGGGGCCTGAGATGAACAGGGCCAACGGCGACGCGAAGCCATCCGATGCGTTGGTGCTATTCGGGATAACGGGTGACCTTGCCCAGAAGAAAATCTTTCCGGCACTTTATGCGATGGCGAGGCAGGGTTCTCTCAATGTGCCCGTGGTCGGCGTGGCCTCTTCGAACTATAGCCTCGCGCAACTTCGTGACAGAGCGGCTGCGGCTATAAGAAAGGCCGGAAAAGTTGATGACCCGAATGCGCTGAATCACCTTCTTTCCCTGCTCCGGTACGTAAGCGGAAATTACAATAGTCCGGAGACGTTCAAGACCATCAAGGCGGCGTTGGGTGATACCCGGCGCCCGGCACATTATCTCGCGATTCCGCCTTCGCTTTTTGCTACCGTCATAAAAAGCCTTGGCGCCGCGCATCTAGTGGATCATGCGCGAGTAATCGTTGAAAAACCATTCGGACGCGACCTCGCTTCAGCGCGCGAGCTTAACCGCATCGCGCGCTCGGTATTCCCGGAAGACTCGATCTTTCGCATCGATCACTTTCTTGGGAAGGAGGCGATCATGAACATTCTCTATTTCCGATTCGCCAATTCATTCCTTGAGCCGATATGGAATCGAAACTACGTAGCCAGCGTCCAGATAACACTCGCCGAGAATTTTGGCGTGGAAGGCCGCGGCGGATTTTACGAATCTGCGGGCTGCCTTCGCGACGTGATACAGAATCATCTTTTCCAAATCGTCGCGCTGCTCGCCATGGAGCCCCCTTCCTACAGAGGTTTTGGATCGGTTCAGGGTGAGAAAACCAATATTTTTCAGGCCATGCGCCCGGTAATATCAGACGACCTGGTGCGTGGACAGTATGCCGGTTATCGCAAGGAAGCCGGCGTTGCGAAGGACTCCGACGTCGAGACGTTCTGCGCCTTGCGCCTTTTCATTGACTCCTGGCGCTGGGAAGGCGTTCCGTGGTATTTGCGCTCCGGAAAATTTCTTGCGGAGACGGCAGCGGAAGTCATTGTGCAGTTAAAACCGCCACCCCAACGGCTTTTCGCCGACTCGGGGCCGGAGATTTGCAACGCCAACTATTTACGCTTCCGGCTTTCTCCGCTTTCCGCCATTGCCATTGCCGCGCGAGTCAAGCGCATGGGAAAAGAGTTTATTGGCAACCAGCGGGAACTCTGCCTGGCCGAAGAGCGCTTCGGGTGCGAATCACCTTACGAGCGGCTTTTGCATGACGCCATGATCGGCGATGACGCGCTGTTTACAAGTCAGGAAGCGGTAGAAGCCGCCTGGGCGACGCTCGATCGCGTTCTTACAACGCATCATCGGGCGCTTCCCTACAAACGCGGGAGCTGGGGACCCAAAGTAGCCGAGGCGCTCATCGCGCCCGATGGATGCTGGCACAACCCGGAGTCGAAAATCTAATGGCCGCGAGGCGGCTTATTATATCAGTGGCATAAGAGCAGAGTGGATTCATATTACAGATCACTCATTTACGCAGCCCATTCTTTCGATAACGCAATCCGCCGAAATTTGGTTTCAATGGGAAACTCCTGATAGTTCAAAGCTGGAATAAGCAAGCCATGATCGCAACATATATGTCATGTTTATGATGTATATGGAAAAGAAATCAGATCTCCGTACAGACGGTAGGGTTAACTTTTTTTTTACACTAAGGCGACGCTTTTTTCACAAGTAGCATGTTATTTTCTGGACTGCATGATGTCATTTCTGTCCTTCCAATCAGATGTCATACTTTAAAGGGGACCTCTTTATGAATACTTCATTCCATTTTAAATTAACGCAATCCGCCATGCTGGCTTCTGCTATTCTTTTTCTCACAGCGCCTGCCGCGCAAGCAGATAGGCTGGCGGATAATCTGGCTGCAATGGAGGCGCAAAGCCCCATTAACATCACTACCAATAACACAACTTTTGATAAGAATTTGTCTCCCCTTTTATTTACATTGAATTCCGATACTCAACTGAAGGTAATCAATAATGGCTCGCCTGGCGTGGACAAAACCGCTGCCAGAGCCAATCTCGTCGATCCCGGTGCCGGATCGGTAACGGTTGGCGGGGATACGTATAGATTGTCCCAGTTCCACTTTCATACACCTGCGGAGCATTTGGAGAACGGCTATAAGTTTCCCATGGAGATGCACTTGGTATTTGCCGATGCCCAAAATAACCTGCTTGTCGTAGGCCGATGGATCGAGGAGGGAAGCTTCAATAAAGCGCTTGCCCCGATTTTCTCCAACTTGCCGCATTCCGTAACGGATACGCTCACAGTTGATCACTTCAATTTGAATGCGCTGATTCCGGACAATCTGAACTCCTTTCGCTATGATGGCTCGCTAACCACCCCCCCATTTTCTGAAGGCGTAAAATGGGTCGACCTGGCGCAACCAATGGAGATGTCCAAGGAACAAATTAGTGCTTTCAGTTCCCTCTTCCCGAACGGTGATGCGCGTGAGGTTCAGGCGCTCAATGGACGACCAATATTCACCGATGTACCGGGATTTGCCACTGTGGTCCCGGAACCGGAAACCTACGCCATGCTGTTGGCGGGACTGTGCCTGATAGGCTTCGTTGCACGGCGGCGTCTTGTCAACCCAGGTTTTGTGGGTTCTATTGCATAAATTTGCATAAGCAAGAAATAGTCGATGCGCCTTTTTACTTCCACCATCTCCAAAAGATGGTGGAAGGCGAAAACAAGCGGCTACCGACCATTCCCGATTCCTGCTGAATCAATAGCTTTCTGCTGCTTGATCACCGGCTATGGCTTTTATCGAAAACCTTCCGGATCTAAGCATGCTGGCAGTTTTTGCCAATATTTGGCAGCCCAGTAAAATGAAAACGCGTATCGTTCCGTTCGTCATTATTTCCTTTCTGTTAACTTTTTCGCCCTTGACCCATGCGCAAACTGGGAAATGGGCCAGCCTGAATGCCGAAGCAAAATCACACTACCAGAATGGACGTTACGATCAGGCGACAGTACTGGTACAAGAAGCGCTCGAGATCGCCGAAAAGGAATGGGGTGCCGATCATCCCAATGTAGCCCAGACGCTGAACAATCTCGGCCTAATTTTTCAAGGGCAAGGCGAATACGCTCAGGCGGAACCGCTTTATAAACGCGCGCTGGTGATTTGGGAGAAAACGCTGGGATCCGATAATCCCGCAGTAGCCAAGGGAATGAATAATCTGGCGGAACTCTATCGTGCCGAGGGCCGGTACACAGAAGCCGAATTCCTGTACAAACGTTCACTTGCAATTTGGGAAAAAAAGCTCGGACAGGACCATCCTGATGTGGCCACAAGTCTCAATAATCTTGCGCTCCTCTATAAAATTCAGGGTCATTACGCACAAGCCGAGCCGTTATATCGACGATCCCTCGCAATCTGGGAAAAATCCGCTGGACCCAATCATCCCGATGTGGCCATTAGCCTGAATAATCTCGCGGGACTCTACCGCGCGCAGGGTAATTACGCGGAAGCCGAACCGCTTTACAACCGTTCACTGACGATCTGGGAACAAGTTTTCGGACCCAGCCATCCGAGCGTTGCCAAAGGTCTGAACAATCTTGCGGAACTATATACCGCCGAAGGTAACTTTACTCTGGCTAAGCCGCTCTTCAAGCGTTCGCTGGCAATCAACGAGGAAGCGCTTGGGTCCGACCACCCCAATGTAGCAACCACCCTGAATAATCTGGGGGAACTTTATTATGCGGAAGGCAAGTACGAGATAGCTATACCGCTCTTCGAACGCTCGCTGGCGATCTGGGAGAAAGCGCTCGGGCTTGATCATCCTCATGTAGCCTTGAGCCTGAACAATTTAGCGAAACTCTATGAAGCTCAGGAACGATATGCGGAGGCCGAACCGCTCTTCATCCGCTCTTTGTCCGTCCTGGAGAGAGCTTTTGGCAACAAACATCCCAATGTGATTTCAAGTCTGAATAATGTCGCCGAATTCTACAGAAAGTCCGGCAGGGAAATAGAAGCGGCGGCGGTGGAAAGGCGAATATCAGCCGCCGAATAGAGGAAACGCTATGAAACGAGTTTCTGGCAAAACCGAGTGATCTCAAAAACGCTACAATGATGATGGAGAATGATATCCCATCGATACGCCTGAGAGCATGACGCGGTGAAGAGACTACTAAGATTCGGCGGGACATTTCATTGTCTATCTTTCCGAACCGGATAAGGAGGAGTAAAAACCATGAAGCCCAGGTTCACTCTGAGGAATGCCGCAGCTTGGTTCGTGACGCTCGCCAGCATTATGATTTCCGGCTTAATGAGCGTATCCCATGCGCAGACTGGACAGCCAGGTGTCTCGATGTCCGTACAGGGCAGCCTGATCGTGGCGCAGCTCTCGCAAAGATGGGGAGACGCCGCGACAGGTCAAAAAGATTTGCCACCCGAGAGCGCGGGCGCCGCCTCCACACCAGGCACACCCGATCGGTTAAATTCTTCGTCAAACGGGGCATCCGTGGACCAGGCACCTGGGGCTGGCTCGTGCAGGTACGCTACACCGGAACAAGAAAGTTTCTTTTGCAAGATGAGAAGAATCTTCTACGGACGCGACTCCTCGGGGCCCAATCGGGATATGGATAGCAATATATCGGCAGGAGGTGCGGGGGGCTAAGTGCTCATGTATGAGGTAGAGCCGGATTCCTCTTAGATTACCGGTTTGTATGACGCAAAGCGCCAGCAGTGTTGCATTGATGATATGAGTGGATGTAGACACCTGGGAGAAATCATGGATCGATGCAAGCCACTCAGTTCGCTATTTCGCCGGATTAACGAGAAAAAGAAAGAGGAATTATTATGAAACAAAATTCCATTCTGAGAAGTCCAGCGATGCAATCGGCGGCGCTTGCTGGCATCATGATTCTCACCATGGCAGGTGTTCCCCATGCTCAAACCGGCGCGGCCGGACATGATGGCGCTTCGATTCCTGGGCAAGGCGTTTCGACAGCGACACAGCCATCATCCAGGCAGAAAGATGCCGCCTCAGATCAGGAAAGTTCGCCGCAAAAAAAAGGCAGCGCCGCGCCCGAACAGCACACACCCGATCAATCCGGCTCTCCGGCAAGTTCGTTACCCTCAAATCAGGAACCTGGCTGGGGCGAGTCCCCTGCCCCCGAACCGGAAAGCCTTTTTCGCAAGATTATTAGGATATTCTTCGGACCCGACTCACCCCCCGGACCGAACCCGGATGTGGACACCAATATTTCCGCAGGCGGCGCAGCGGGAGGATAACGCATCCATGACAAAACAAATGCGGCGGAGAATCAGACAGGCATCTCTTCTGCGTTCACCCTCCAAACTTCACTGTAACGGCACAGTTTTTGTTATGTGACGCTGTTGTCATAATACTGGCGAGATTGATCGGACACTTGCATGATCAAGTTTTACCCTAAAACCATCTAGACCAGCCTGCAGAGAAGGCATTATGATAATGGAATACTCCTGCAGGAATCCTGGGGGTCTCGATTGGGATCCGCTATCTTCGAGGATTAAGTATCGATCCTGACTTCATTTATCTTAGTTGCAATAGCCGTCACAAACTTTGACCGGCTTATATTCTCCATAAAATGCGCCATTCTTGCGCCGGTAACCTTCTGGTGTGGTATTGCATCACATCCATGAATTCCACTCCCTGTCCTAAAAATGGACTATAACTAATCTGATAGCTTCAGGCACGCTTATTACAAAGCTATCGAAGAAGATCGGATTTAGCTTCTACTTTTCTTAGCGACGTTTTTTCAGGAATTATATCGCCACTTCGATATCAAATTAATTGATCAAACGCCGAAGGAGTTCAATGAGAATCTCTACTTTGGCGCGGAATTAACTTCGTCCCTTAATGCCTATGATCAATTTCCGTCGGAGAACTGCTTACGCTTCATTTAGTTGTCCCGAGATGAAAAGTCATTGACTCAAGATTTCATATGAGCACTGTCACATTCCGCACGTCCGGCCTGATAGCGCTGGCGACCGTGTCAACTGCCACCATGGCAAGCACAACGGACGCCCCGCTAAACTATTTTTTACATAGTTATGGTCCGGCAGCTAAACCGACAATGCATCTGGGATGGTTGCTTGCAGGCCTGTCAGTGGCGGTATGCCTCATTATCGCCCTACTGCTGCTAGCGGCTGTGCTGCGTAAGCGTCCTCTCGCCGATCCGCGCTCGATTGGCCGTGAAGGCGAAGGTCTACGGTGGATATATATAGGAACGGGAATTTCCACCTGCGTATTGTTTGGACTGGTTATATATTCGCTGATGGTGCTGAACGAGGTTGCGAAGCCTCCCCAGGCCCCGGCCGTTATCCTGACTGTTACAGGGTACGACTGGTGGTGGAAAATCGAGTATGAACACGATGATCCTGCGCACCGCTTTATCACTGCCAATGAGCTACATATTCCCGTGGGCCAGCCTGTCCTTATCAAATTGAAAAGCGCCGACGTCATCCATGCCTTCTGGGTGCCGACGCTCGCGGGCAAGACACAAATGATTCCGGGCCTGACGAATCAACAATGGATACAGGCCGATGTACCCGGCATATATACCGGGCAATGCGCTCAATATTGCGGTGCGGGCCATGCTCACATGGGTCTTGAGGTTATCGCGGAGAGTGCCCAGGATTTTGAGAAATGGCAGAATGCCCAGCGTCGAACAGCTCCACTTACCTTCATGTCAAACGAAGATCCAGGACACAAGCTGTTCATGGATCGTTGCGCCGGCTGTCACACAATCCGTGGAACCAGCGCTGCGGGCGACCATGCTCCTGATCTGACTCACTTGAACTCACGGCGCTGGCTTGCGGCTGGACTATTGACGAATACGCCTGACCATTTGATGAAGTGGGTCATCAACGCACAAAGGCTCAAACCTGGATCGCGTATGCCAAGTATTGCGTTATCGGAATCCGAGACGACTGAACTGGCGTTATTTTTATCGACACTGAATTAGAGAAGGTATGGCTATCTCTGACATGACACATAATCCACCGGATGATCGCCTTAACCGCGTGCCGGACTTTGGGCGGGCTCCGATGGGTTCGGGTACCGAAGCGCATCTCGCCCATATATGGGAATCGCTGCCGGGCTGGCGCGGCTGGTTTTCTACAGTCGATCATAAGACGATCGGTCTGCGATATATCGTCACGGCATTTATTTTCCTGCTGATGGGCGGCATTGAGGCGCTGATCATGCGTATACAACTCGCGGGATCGAATCATGCCCTGCTGACGCCGGAACAATATAGCCAGCTGTTCACGATGCACGGCGTGACCATGATTTTCTTGTACGCCTTGCCGATATTGTCTGGATTTTCCAATTATCTCTGGCCGTTATTATTGGGCTCGCGAGACATGGCATTCCCCCGCCTAAACGCGCTCTCCTACTGGATCTTTCTATTTGCGGGCATTTTCATGTACGCGAGCTTTCCTCTCGGCCAGGCACCCAATGCCGGTTGGTTCAACTACGTCCCATTTTCGGGGCCCATTTATAACACCGGTCCCAATATCGATGTCTTTGCACTCGGCATGGTGCTGTTGGGAATATCAACGACTGTCGGATCGGTCAATTTTGTGGTTACGCTATTTCGGATGCGAGCACCGGGCATGACAATCAATCGGGTACCCATTCTGGTGTGGGGCACACTCACCGCATCCGTGGCTAATCTTCTGGCTATCCCCGCGGTCAGTCTCGCCTTTTTTCTTCTGTGGCTTGACCGTCAGATCGGCACCCATTTTTTTGATGTCGCCAATGGGGGAAAACCACTGCTGTGGCAACACTTGTTCTGGATTTTCGGTCATCCATGGGTGTATGCGATCGTGCTTCCCGCGATGGGCATCGTTTCGGATGCATTACCTACATTCTGCCGTCGTCCCTTGGTTGGTTACGCGGCGATGGCTCTTGCCACCATAGCAACCATGCTGGTTGGATTTGAAGTATGGATTCATCACATGTTTGCTACCGGTTTGCCTACGGTTGCCCTGTCAATTTTTGGTGCCGCCAGTATGGTAATTTCAATCCCAAGCTCGGTCGCCGTATTTGCGTGGATCGCAACTATCTGGCTCGGAAAACCTGTATTCAAGACACCATTTCTATTTTTTGCCGGCTTTGTCATGCTATTTGTAATCGGTGGTTTGTCTGGTGTGATGACGGCAGCCGTATCACTCGATTGGCAGCTTAACGAAACCTACTTCATCGTCGCACACCTGCACTATGTATTAATTGGCATCAATGTATTCCCAGTCGTGGGCGGCATCTATTACTGGTTTCCCAAATTCACCGGCCGAATGATGGATGAAAAAATGGGCAAATGGAGCTTCTGGGTCATGTTCATCGGCTTTAACATAGGTTTTTTTCCGATGCACGTGGCCGGCCTGCTGGGGATGCCGCGGCGTATTTATACATATTCATCCCGCATGGGATGGGATACGGTCAACATGATCATATCCATCGGCTCTTTCATATTTGCCGTCGGCATCCTGATTTTTCTGGTCAACGTCGCGCTCAGCCTCAAGCGCGGTGCCCGGGTGGGAGCAAATCCGTGGGACGCGGCGACACTAGAGTGGTCTGTATCTTCACCGCCGCCGGCTTACAACTTTGCAGCCATCCCCATTATCGCGAGCCGCCATCCATTATGGGAAGATCGGCTTGACGAAGACACCGGACGTTCCAGCCTGACAGAAGGGTATTTATTGACGCAGGGGCGGGAAACTATAGGTACTTCACCTATCGATGCCAAGCCAGTAACCATACTTAAAATGCCGGAAGACTCCTCCACGCCGTTCTTTGTGGGACTGTTCGTTTCATTGATGTTCGTTGGGTTGCTGCTTCATTGGTGGAACTTTGCGGGGATAATGGCTGCAGCGGGCTGTATTGCGCTAATAATATGGATGTGGCCTCAAAAGGCGCTGGCTCAACGAGTACCCAGCGCTGCTCACTCGCACGGAGAGGCTCATGACTGATGCGAGTCCATTCAATCAGCTCTTGCCGGTGGGAAGCAAGGGCAAGCTATCAGGTGGCTGGTGGGGGATTCTGGCGTTGATCGTAACGGAAGGATCTCTTTTTGGATATCTGTTGTTTGCATACTTCTATCTGGCTGCACAAACCGAACAGCAATGGCCACCGGAAGGTTTGCCCGTACTACTCATGCCGGCTGTCAATACAGCGATATTGCTCGCCAGCAGCGCTTGCGTTTGGATCAGCGAGCATTGTATCCGGCGAAGACAAATATATTGGAGCATCGCCGCGATGATATTGGCGATCGCACTCGGCATTTGCTTCGTAATGATTCAACTCACGGAATGGGATAGGAAAACTTATGATATGACGTCGAGTTTGTACGGGTCGCTGTACTTCACGATCACAGGATTTCATCTGTGTCACGTCATCATAGGGCTGGTCGTCCTGTTGCTCCTGCTGATCTGGATGGCGCTCGGTTATTTTGACGATAGGCGCTACGCCGCTGTGACGATAGGCGGAGTCTATTGGCACTTCGTCGATGTGGTCTGGCTGTTCGTTTTCACTACGTTGTACATATTTCCTTATCTATAAATTTGAAATAAGCTTTTCCAATAAACAGGATACCCCCAACAACATCGTGCTCTTTATCATGGTTCGATGGGTACATACAGAACATTACTAGCATTATTCGGCGCACCCGCCGCATGGGTCACCCAGATGTCCGTGAGTGAACCCATTGCGGCGTATGCGTGCTATCCGCATCTGGTTCCGCTTTCCGCCCCGCTCTGGGTCAATTTGCCTGCAATACTCGCAGCAATCAGTCTGATCTGTTTGCTGGGCGGGCTGATTTCGGGATATGTCGCATGGACGTCATGGCGACGAACAGGTCACCGATTTTCCGGGACTGACACAGGGGAGGCTGTCTTCGAAGTTGATGGGGGCCAGGCATTATTTCTGGCGATGCTGGGAATAATGTCGAGTTTCGTTTTTATCGTCGCAATTTTATTTACCGGTTGCGCAGTTTTATTGGTATCGCCTTGTAGCGCCTGGACTTGATCAAATGATACCGGGAACCCCATTCACGGATTCGATTAACAGGGCGCTGAGCAAAGCCGCAGGTTATTCATGGATTGCTATATGGATGATTGCCGCAAACGCCCAAGCCGCCGATCCTGCCATGGTGGCACGTGGGAGATATCTTGCCAAGGTCGCGGATTGCGTGAGCTGTCATACCGCCGGGCCAGACCACCCTCCGTTTGCTGGCGGATTGCCGATCAACTCGCCATTTGGGATTATTTATTCGACGAATATTACACCCGATCCGATCTCCGGCATCGGTCAATATAGTTACGCTGATTTTAGCCGGGCCGTTCGCGAAGGCATTGCCAGAGACGGCAGGCGTCTTTATCCGGCGATGCCATATGCCTCCTTCGCGGCGACACTGGATAGCGATATTCAGGCACTCTATGCTTATTTTATGAAGGAAGTGAAGGCTGTCAGCCACACGCCGCCTCAGACCAGACTGCCTTTTCCTTTCAATCAGCGCTGGACTCTTATGTTCTGGAGTGCGGCATTCGTAAATCAAAAACGCTATAAGCCGCGTGCCGACCGCGATGCGCAGTGGAACCGTGGCGCATATCTGGTGCAAACGCTAGGCCACTGTGGGGCCTGCCATACCCCGCGCGGCTTGGCCTATCAGGAAAAAGGATATTCAGAATCATCGTCCGACTACTTGAGCGGCGCGGTAGTGGATAACTGGTATGCCGCGAATCTGACCGGAACCCACGCATCCGGCCTGGGTAGATGGTCCGAGACAGAAATTTCAATGTTCCTGGAAACAGGCCATAGCGGATACGCGGTAGCATTTGGCAGCATGGTCACCGTTATCGAAAACAGCACACAGCATTTACGGAAAGAAGATTTGGACGCTATTGCACACTATCTTAAATCTCTTCCAGCGCGAAAGGAAAAAACATCCTATAAACCCTATAAACCTTCCGCAGTGCCAAGTAAGATAGTGTTGACCGGAGCCGGCAGCGATCAATTCGAACGTCCCGGCGCCGGCCTGTATGCGGGATTTTGCGCTAAATGCCATGGAGACAGCGGCACAGGCAAGCCTCCGAAAATTCCTCGGCTTGGCGGCAATTCAATGGTTCTCTCCGAGGATGCCACCTCCCTGATCCGCCAGGTGTTGGAAGGGGGAAAAGGACCACTGACGGAAAATGGACCGAAACCGAAAGAAATGCCGAGCTTTGAAAAAAAATTTACTGACCGCGACATCGCGGACGTCCTCACCTACGTGCGCAACAGCTGGGGCAATACAGCGACTCCCGTGACGCCACGCGACGTGTCCCTGTTACGAAAAGCGCTGCGAAAATGATCAGTTTTCCAACGATATGCCTCATCGATATCCACATAACTTGATGGTCGATTCCCGCCGTTTTTCTTTAGGGTAATCTCTGCTCAACTTGCCTGCCGTTTTGTAAGTAACCTCTGGGGCATCAACTCCTTGCGCACTACAATCAATATTCCCACCACGCTCATCATTGCACCGTGGATCCAAAGAATTATTCCGCCGATTTGCTGATCTCCTATTGCACTTAGGCCGCCAATAGCTCGACCACAAATAGTATAAATAGGATAGAGTTCACGGGAGGCGAAAAAGATCATTGCGCCCAACACGATTTGGGGTGGAATGACGGCAAGCATCATTGCAATACGAGTCCCTGGCGATAAATGCGTTGAAAATACAGGGCCTGGATTTAGCACAAGGCCCCAGAAAATCAGCCCATTTATGAGCATGCTCCAGTTCATCAGACGATACAAACGCCAATCGATCATTGCCGTAAAATGAATGGAAGGCAACAACCAGAAGCCGATGAGGCCGCTGAAGAGTATTACGGCCACGATGGGATTGCATAAGACATATGCGAGATATTGCAGGGGTTTCCAACGGACTGCCAGACGGCAGAGATGCCTCCCCTTCCGGGGCATGCCAAGCAGAAGTATGGATAATGGGCTGCTTAATATGATCAGGAAAGGCCCAAGATGATGCAATACAAGGTGCTGAAGCCGATGAATGAAAAATTGATGCTCGGAGTAGTAATCAAACTGCGTATGAGAAACGAGATATAGGAAGGCAAGCCCCATCCAGAAATATACTTTTTGGCGAAGTTGTGGCTGGCTTCTGGCGCAACCTCTTGAAAATAAGATTGCCGCAACACCGGTTGCGGCTACAACCACCACCGACTCTTCCCAAGGTATGAACCAATACAGCAAATCCATAATAAATAAGCGCTATAAGGCGTTGCTTTGGCAGAACTGCCGTATGCTGGCTTTATTTCAAGCGAGTGCTCTTCTAACGCAATGGATGCGAATCGCGCAGGAGGCGCCGGATATCCTCTGCCAGATTCTCGTCCGAGTCGCCAGATGTCGCCAGCAGACGCGCTTGACCTTGTGAATCAAAAATATATACGGCATCCCCGTGGGTGATGTCATTGGTCTTGTCAATTTTGGAACGGGAACGGTAAGCAGCCCGATATCGTTTCGTAAGATTCTGGATATCGCCTGTTGTGCCGGTCAATCCAATCGCGTGTTCAGGATCAAATTGCGCTACATAGCGGCGCAAGACTTCAGGGTTATCATGAGCAGGATCAAGTGTGACAAACAGGATTCGTGTGCGATCGGCATTATCGCCCAAAAGCTGTACTACACGGCTTAAACGAGCCATGGAAATAGGACATTCAGCTTCGCAATTTGTGAATCCGAAGTACAGCAATAATATATAGCCCTTATATGTTTTTGCTGTGACGAGGCGTTCGCTATCAGACGTCAAAGAAAAATCCAGATCCGGCAAATGGCCGGTCACCTCTTCTACATGCCAGGGCTTTTCAGGAACGCAACCGCTTATCACCAACGCCATGATCAGCTTCAGGATACAACGGCGTAATTCGAAGTTCCACATTTCGATCACACGCTCCCGCATTGTAAGTTCTCGGAACAATTCTTAGACATAGCTGGTTTCTCTCAGTTGCGAAAGCTTGCAGGAGCACTTCATTATGGAACTTTCAATTTGGTTTGGCCAAATCAATCCTTTCTCTTGATTGATCACATTTCCAATGGCGGGTGATGCCACCCGAGCTGACCAATATTGCCAATCCCTCGAAAAGATAAAGCAGCTTTAACTTATTAATGCCCGGTAAGAGCTGGTCTGATCACATCTTGACGTGCGATGAACGGGGTAAGTTCCAACCGCTACGAGTGTCTGCCGAGGCTTAGCGTACGATTTTTTCCATTTTGTGAGCCGATCCCAAGAGGCAGGAACACAGGGGTTATGATGATCTTTTCCGGATGCGACCGGAGCAGATCCTCCGTGCCGATGGGTTCGCTAGCAGACAGAACGGTAGAGCCTCGCCGTGCATACTTGAACCGTCCGCATCCGGGACAGGCGAAATAATGTGAACGAATGGATTTCTTTCCGGCTTTAACGCTGGTCACGAGTTATTTATTGAGAGAGCTCAATTATGAAAAGGCAAGTAGTTATGGTTTCCCTGGCGGCAAGCACGTTCCTGGGATCGATGCTGGCCGGTTGCGAAACCCGTAAAATAGAAGAAGAAGTCCGGTCCATTGACTGGTACCAGACAAACGATGCCGAACGCGCGGCAAAACTGATCCAGTGCAGGTCCGATCCCGGCAAGTACGACGCGACGCCAAACTGCATTAATGCCAGTCGTGCGGAAAACAATGCAAAGGCAGATACAAGGTGGGGTACGAAGAGCGAGGACGTGAGGACCGAGCCAAAGGTTCCCTAGGGCAAGCCGCTCGCCGCGCGTCATCCGCTGCTCAGGAGTTTAGGGCGCAATAGAACGTAAAACCCGGTTAAGGCACCTTGGCCCCAGGATAGACAGCAAAAGACAACTTACCTATCCACCAAGCTATCCAGTGATATGGTGTATTTGGCTCCGGTCCGATCAGAACGGTGATTACCGGGCGGATCACGCTGATTGAGCTTCCCGGCGAAACGACAAAACTAGGTGATCATTATCACTTCAAGTGCAGCTCATGTAGCCGCAACAGGATTTGCCTATGCTGCTGAAAAGTTTTAAATGGAGTAGGAATAGGGTCTGGTGGTTGCTGCGGTGATCGCGCTCTCGACCTGAGAGAGATTCCCTTAAAACAAAATTAATTGTCCGGTGGTTTTATGTATCGCCGCGACTTCACATGCTTGCTGCATAACCGCTTCTGCATGATCGGCTTTTTCTTCCGGCTCCTGCGTGCGCTCGCATCCCGCTTGAGCTTCGCATCCCCAAAAATCAGCACATGCACGGGTATCAGCCAGTATCCCCACTGCTCCATCGACAAGGCATTGACGTGAACGAAGGATATCTATGCAGGTTACGTACATTGGTCTGCTGATAATGGATCTCCTCATTCGCGAAAGCCTCCACAGTGACAATCACCATTCACCCCTACTCCGACTGCCGGTTCCATCGCTCGAACAGATCCCCTCTCCTTGCACATCTGGCCAGCATCGACGCATGGCATTTTCGCCATCGACAGCGACATACGATAAGGCGCGAGAAGCTATTCTGTCCCGCTGTTTCCAAGCTAAAGCACCATGAATAACTGACCCAGGCGATCCCTCATGCCTTCTTTCAGCAATAGCGTGAGCCGGCCCAGCATTCTGGGAAAGCGCGCAACTTCATCAATCTCACAACCTTAACAGTCTGCATGGACCGCGCTTCCCGCGCTTCATGCTGTGCCCGATCACCGGTATTGCCAAACGACAGCGCGGCCAGTTCGCAGAAGTCTCCCGCTAAATTCCCTGATGAATTCTTCACTCCAGCTTGACATTGTCTTAACGAATGTTCCAGCATTCTTCACATCTGCATGACATTTCTTTGACACGGGCCATGCTATTTTCCTACCGAAATAAGTTCTTTCAGATATCGGATCTCGTCGATAAATTATTTCAACGACATAACCAAGAATACTTGCGATCTTGATATTTTTAAAAACTTTAGCCGCGCCATATTCAATTCTGAAATCCGGAGCACCCGATGAAACCTAGTCTTACATTAACCTTTTTATCCGGCTTTATGTTCTCAACCTCGCTGTATGCTCAGGCCATCGATTTGTATGTGGATAGCAAAACCAAGCAGATCTATTCCGAACCAGGGGAGGGACGTGTACGCATGGGTTCGTTCGAAAGAGTGCCCGACAAACCCACAACCCCATCCGCTAGTGCAGGTTCGGGCCAGGCACCGGCCACGGGCAAGGATGCTGGCATGGCTCAAGCCCCCCAAGGCGCGCCAGCGACCATGAATCCCGCGGACAAATCAAAAGGAATGGTCGCGGCCCCATCGAAAGGGGGATTTGGTTTCGCAGATTGGAAAGAAAAAGACCCATTCAAGTGGAATCTAAATGGGGATGGCAGCCAGTATCTCAAATTCGGCTTTCTTAACCAGGTTCAGTTACGGTATGAACAAAATAATCCGGGATCGCTCATACAGGGCCAGCCGGTGGACGACTCGACCGACATCGGGCTTCGCCGGACCCGTGTCGTCCTGCAAGGACAAATCACCGATCGGGTATACTTTTACACCCAGTACGGGATGAATAATTTCAACTTCCTGTCCCAAATGAATAACAATCGGCATATTGCGGCCTATTTTCATGATGCCTTCGGTGAATTGCGGCTGACCGAAGGACACCAAATGGTTGTGGGGGGAGGCCTCGGCATGTTCAACGGCCTGTCCCGCTTCAGCGCTCCCAGTGTCAGCACCATTATGACGATGGATGTTCCGGTTGGTCTTCAGTACACCACCGAACGGACATCCTTGTTTAATAGGCAGTTAGGTGTATATCTTCGCGGCCAGATCAGCAAGTTTCGCTATATGGTAGCGGCGAACGATTCGTTTCCGATAACAAACGACGGAATAGCGAATGACGGCGCTATTTCGCCAACGATTGCCAATTTTGCCCAGGTTGGCCATAAAAAGAATTTTACGGGAATGTTCTATTGGAATTTCTGGGATACGGAACCGAATACCAATCCTTATATGCAGGGAACCTATCTGGGCAAGAAGAGTATACTGAATCTTGAAGCGGGTTTTGCCACACAGAAAGACGCCATGTGGACGGGCACCTCGATCGCGGATGCTCGGTTTCATGATATGACACACTGGTCAGTCGCGGGCTATCTGGATGCGCCGGTGGATAAGGTGAAAGAAACGGCTATCTCCGCTTATATCGGATACACCAGTCTGAATTATGGGCCGAATTATCTTCGCATGAACGGGAACGGCCAGAACTCGGCTAACGGCGTCGGTGCGGGTGCCAGCTTCAATGGGGCGGGCAACACCTTCCCGATGTTTGGTACGGGCGATCTCTGGTATGCCCAGATTGGATATTTGTTGCCTAAAGATCTGATTGGGGCAAACAATGGTCAGCTTCAGCCCTACGCCTCCATAACGAGTGCGAATTGGGAAGCCCTACGCGATCAAATGAATGTATTCAACCTAGGACTTAATTGGCTGATAAAAGGCCACAACAGCAAGGTTACTTTCGACTGGCAAAACAGGCCGATATTCAATACCGCCGGACATACGATTTCCAATAGAAACCAATTCGTCGTGCAATATCAGGTTGCTTTCTAACAGGCCTTCCTATTAATTTGATCCCGGGCCGCGGCGAAACCTGCCCGGGTCATTACATTCGCTCGTTTTTCCTCATACGGGTGCCGGTTTTTTCCCAGCCGGGATCCGATGCCCTCGCGATAAAATGTCATCTGCGTATCAAATGGCAGCTATCGGCAAATTTGAGGTGGAGCCGGCCCTCGCCAGGGTGGGGACCGTCCATATACCGTTTTACCCAAGTCCGGGCGTTGGACCGCCTTACCCGAAAGACAAGGATCAAATTTCTTAGAAACTCTTTAATTATTCTCACCGGCCACGTTTACGTAACGGTTATAGGTTATAGCCAAAGTGATTTTTTTTGCCTTTCCTGACCCAGGTCGCATCCGGGTCAGCGCTCCGGGTTCCGGCACAATTAGCCCATTTGGGCGATGTCGTTGCCGTGCTACCCGGCAAGGTGCCGTCTTCATGGAATTTTGGCGCGCCTGTGGCATCCAGCTCGATGGCCTTGTCACGCCGGGGACGAGCTGCCGTCCACACCAGCGTGACATCGATGATTGCACCCCGGGCACGCTTGACCGAAAGACCATGGGTCTGCAACGCTGAATTCACGTCAGCGAGCAATCCAGCGAGCCTGCCCGATGCGATCAAGCGATTGCGAAAACGGCACAGCATGGTTTCATCCGGCGCATCGTCAGAAAGATCCATGCCGCAGAAATGCATGAAGTCAATACGTACGCGCAACGCTTCTTCCAGTTTCGAGTCCGATAAGTTGTGCCACTGCCCCAGCAATAGTGCTTTGAACATGACTAATGGATCTATGATCTCTTGTCCTCCCATCCGGCTGGCTTCCCATTTATTGAGTTCCGCAAGCCGGATATGAAGTCCATGCCAGTCAATCAGCGCGTGTGCTTTCATCAATGCGCTATCAGGCCCCACGCACGCTTTCATTTTCATCGATCCAAAACTCGTTTGCATCGGCTTGCGCTCCCTTCGTTATCTCTCACCTCAAATTTATGCGAGCATGATCAATTCGATTGTGCAGAGTCTTAAAAACGAATCCGGTGGAGATAAGGCATACGAGGCACGCTAGCACAAGTCATGTGAAAAAAGCGTCGCAATGATCTCAAGAATTTGTGAAATCCATCGAGATGCAATGACTTGACAGGTAAGGGTTCATAATAAAGGGCCAGCCCCCACGTCACTTCTGGAAACTATTGCACGAACTCGGGAAACCCTTTATATTTCTCACATGAAACAGACTTACTCCACTCTCCCTCTCCGTTTTTTATGCCATCCGCCACTTCTGGCGAGACCACTGCTGCGCTTTGCGCGCTAACTACTAAACCCCCCCTCCAAGTTTTTACCCCCGTGGAATCTGTTCCTGGATTCTGTATCACATGTAATTATTCTTTCTGAAACGGAGAAAACAGTGAAAGATCATTTGATTATTTTTGACACGACGCTGCGTGACGGTGAGCAGAGTCCCGGCGCATCCATGACCAGGGAGGAAAAAGTACGTATTGCGCGACAACTGGAGCGCATGCGAGTGGACATAATAGAAGCCGGTTTTCCTGCCGCGTCCAACGGTGATTTCGATGCGGTAAAAGCGGTAGCTGATGCGATCAAGGACAGTACGGTGTGTGGCCTGGCACGGGCCACCGAAGCGGATATCAAGCGCGCCGGCGAAGCCTTGCAGGGAGCCGGGTCGGCACGTATTCATACTTTTATTGCCACCTCCCCGATTCACATGGAGAAGAAACTGCGCATGTCCGCCGACCAAGTGGTCGAGCAGGCTGTGAAGGCTGTGAAATGGGCCCGTCAATACACGGACGATGTGGAATTCTCCCCTGAGGACGCAGGCCGCTCGGATATTGCATTCCTCTGCCGTGTCCTGGAAGCGGTCATCGATGCGGGTGCAAGAACCCTGAATATTCCCGATACCGTTGGCTACACGATGCCGGAGCAATTTGGTGGGCTTATCCGTACGTTGCGCGAGCGCATACCCAATTCAGATAAGGTGGTGTTCTCCGTCCACTGCCATAATGATCTTGGATTGGCGGTAGCTAACTCGTTGTCAGCGGTAATGCACGGCGCCCGGCAAGTGGAATGCACGGTAAATGGATTGGGGGAGCGAGCAGGCAATGCTTCATTGGAGGAAATCGTGATGGCGGTACGCACGCGTCAGGATTTCTTTCCCTGCGACACGCGCGTAGATACCGTTCACATCGTACCAGCCAGCAAACTGGTATCAGGCATAACCGGTTTTCCGGTGCAGCCGAACAAGGCTATTGTTGGCGCAAATGCGTTCGCCCATGAATCAGGCATACACCAGGATGGCGTGCTAAAGCATCGTGAGACCTACGAAATCATGCGTGCCGAGGATGTCGGTTGGGGCGCAAATAAATTGCTGCTGGGCAAGCACTCCGGGCGCAATGCCTTTCGCAGCCGGTTAGCGGAACTCGGTATCGAGCTGGAATCGGAAGAAGTGCTAAATGCCACATTCATGCGTTTCAAAGAATTGGCAGACAAGAAGCATGATATTTTCGATGAAGATCTGCACGCTCTGGTTTCGGAAGACACCGTGACTTTACATGAACACTACAAGCTTTTATCGCTGATTGCACATAGCGAAACGGGCGAAACACCCCATGCCAGCATAGTGATTGCCGAAGATGGCAAGGAATCGCGCGCCGAATCGGATGGTAGCGGGCCAGTAGACGCCACTTTCCGCGCAATCGAGAAAATCCTGGCCAGTGGCGCCGACTTGCAGTTGTTTTCGGTTAACGCCATCACCAGCGGCACCGATTCACAAGGTGAAGTGACCGTACGACTGCAAAAATCGGGACGCATCGTCAACGGAAACGGCGCTGACACCGACATCGTGGTGGCATCCGCGAAAGCTTATCTCAGCGCGCTCAACAAGCTGCATAGCAAGTTGGAACGCGCTCACCCGCAGGTGTAGTGAAAGAATTGCCGGGGCGGAATATGCTCTTCTTGAAACGGATAGCGGGATCAGCCGCCTTGCCTCGCACTGTGAAAGGCTTGGCGATTTTCCCGCTCCCTCCCGCCGGCCGGTATTGCCACTCATGAAATCCTTGAGATTCCTGGATTTCATACGTTATGTTTTTGTTCGCTTCACTCAGCATAACTGCACCGAAGTTGCAGCCAGTCTCACCTTCACCACACTACTTTCACTGGTTCCGTTGATCGCTATCGCCTTGTCTGTGATAGCCGCATTCCCCGCATTTACCGAGTATTCCGATCACATAAAGGCATTTATCCTCACCACAATGGTGCCGGAAGCGGCGAACCGGGTTATTGCCGTATACATGCAGAAATTCGCCGATAATGCGGTACAACTCACCGCCATTGGCACGGCGTTCCTGGGGGGGACGGCACTTGCCCTGATGTTGACGATTGATAAAGCGCTGAATGCAATCTGGCGCGTCACCCGGTTGCGTCCGCTCCTCCATCGTCTGCTGATCTACTGGACCATGCTGACGATCGGACCGCTGTTGATTGGTGCGAGTTTGTCGCTGACTTCCTGGTTGATCGGAATATCCATGGGATTAACCCAGGATATTCCCGGCATCAAAGTCGCGCTTTTGCAACTGGCGCCACTGCTGCTGACAAGTATCGCTTTTTCGATTCCCTATCTCATTGTGCCTAACCGCCGGGTTGCATGGCGTCATGCAATTGCCGGTGGTGTGGCGGCAGCGGTGGGATTCGAGATAATGAAACAAGGGTTCGCATTTTATATTACTCATTTTCCTACTTATCAGGCGGTTTATGGCGCGTTTGCCACTGTCCCGATTTTCTTGTTGTGGGTTTATCTCTCCTGGCTGATGGTGTTATTGGGCGCGGTGATTGCCGCCTCTCTCTCAAGTTGGCATTTTACTGAATGGCGGCGTGGTCCAGCAGTGGAGGGCAGGCGATTTCTTGATGCGTTGCGTTTACTGAAGGTACTGGGAAACGCTCTCGGCAGCGGAAGGGTCGAAACCTATGCTAGCCTTCACAAGCAACTCATGTTAAGTTTTGAAGAATTGGAACAGATACTCGAGTTGATGAGCCGCGCCGATCTGGTTCGGCAGGTAAAAACAGGAGGATGGGTTCAGATAATTGATCCCGGTAAGATCATGATTTCGGATATTTATCGGCTGTTTATATTTCGCCCCGAAGCGATGCATACCGTCGTGGCGGGTGATGCGAGGTTGGAGCGGTTGCTCGATAGCATTTCAACGGACTTGAATGAGAAAATGAATGTGCCGCTGTCGCTACTTTTTGCGGAAACGCCCTCCGAACACCCGACAACACTATCGGATGATCCACTGGGACAAAACGTAACTCCCCCCGGAGTCACTCAGTAAAAAATGATGCAGCGCACGCTCATCGTCATCTTCTGCCTGCTCCTGTCGCTGCCGCTTGGCGCAGAGGCGAGGGGGTTCGTCTTCACGGATTCTACCGGCAAAAAACTCACGCTTTCCGACTATAAAGGCAAATGGGTCTTAATAAATTTCTGGGCCACTTGGTGCCCGCCCTGCTTAAAGGAGATTCCTGATCTCGTGTCGCTCTATGAGAGCCGCAAGGACGTCGTGGTAATCGGCATAGCGATGGACTACCAAAATCCGCAGACGGTGCTGAAATACGCCGACTCGCTCTCGATTTCCTATCCTATCGTGTTTGGGGACAGAAAAATTGCCGCTCAAATCGGTCCCGTATCGATGCTGCCCACGACCTATTTATTCGATCCCGCCGGTCAGCCGGCAGCCTATAAGGTGGGGTTAATTTCGCGAGAAAGTCTGGAGGAATTCATGCGAGAGAGTTCCGCAGATCCTCAGAGCAGCCGCCCTGGTGAAACAAGTCAACGAAAACGCAAATAAATTCATAGGATAGAGATGGCTTCGGGGCAAGCAGCGACGGTCTGAAAAAAGCAATGGGAAAAATCGGAAGAGGCGAGTCAGATCTCAATCTTCTTTTGTATAAACTCAACAATATCCCGCAAGGGAATAGCCTGAGACTTCTCATCCCGCCGTCCTTGATACTCAATATTTCCCTCCTTTAAACCCCGTTCACCGATAACAATGCGATGAGGGATGCCGATCAACTCCATATCGGCAAACATCACACCAGGCCGCTCATCACGATCGTCAAGCAGAACACCGATGCCGGCATTAACAAGCTCCGCATACAGCTTCTCCGTCTCGATTCGCACTGGCGCATTCTTCCTCAGTCCGATAGGAACGATAGCAATCTGAAATGGGGCTATCGCATCCGAGAAAATAATGCCGCGCTCGTCATGGCTCTGCTCGATGGCTGCAGCCACGATACGCGAGATCCCGATACCATAACATCCCATTTCCATCGGCCGCGATAGGCCGGATTCATCAAGATAGGCGGCTTTCATCGCTTCTGAATATTTGGTGCGTAACTGGAAAATATGCCCCACCTCTATGCCGCGGCAGATCTCCAGCCGCCCCTTGCCATCCGGAGACGGGTCTCCGGAAACCACGTTGCGGATGTCCAATGTATAGTCAGGTTCTTTTGTATCACGGCCAAAATTAACGTTAGCGAGGTGATAATTTTCTTCGTTTGCACCACAAACGAAATTGCTCATTACCGTTACGGAGTAATCCGCGACAACCGGAAGCTTTAGGCCGACAGGTCCTATGTAGCCCGGGGGAGAACCGGTTTCCGCAAGAATTTCTGTCTCGGTCGCCAGGCGGAAATCGGCAAGAAAAGGGATTTTGCGAATTTTCGTCTCGTTAAGATGATGATCACCACGCAGCAATAATAAATACATCCCGCCGCTTGCTATAACCGCGAGGGTTTTTACAGTCTGTTCGACAGGAAGGTTGAGGAATGCGGCAACCTTTTCGCAAGTCTTCATACCTTCCGTTTCGACTTTCCGCATGATGCCGCCAGCCGCGTCGCGTGACTGTGCCGGCCGCAGCGATTCAGCCATTTCGATATTGGCGGCGTAATCCGAACCCGGGCAAAAAACGATTGCATCCTCGCCCGAATCCGCCAGAACATGAAACTCGTGCGAACCGCTTCCACCTATCGCCCCGGTGTCCGCAGTGACCGCACGAAATCTCAATCCCATGCGGGTGAATATCCGGTGGTAGGTATCATGCATTATTCCGTAAGTCGTCTCCAGGCTGGCAATGCCGGCATGGAATGAATAAGCATCTTTCATGATAAATTCGCGCGCCCTCATCACCCCGAATCGGGGCCGGATCTCATCGCGGAACTTGGTTTGAATCTGATAAAAAGTAAACGGCAATTGGCGATAACTTTTGATCTCTCGCCGCACAATGTCGGTAATGACTTCTTCATGTGTGGGACCAAAACAGAAATCGCGCTGATGCCTATCCTTGATTTTCAACATCTGTGGACCGAATACATCCCAGCGTCCGGTTTCCTGCCATAACTCAGCAGGCTGTACGGCAGGCATCAAAAGCTCCACCGCACCGCTCTTGTCCATTTCCTCTCGCACGATATTTTCAACCTTGCGCAGGACGCTCAACCCCAGCGGCATCCAAGTATAAAGACCGCTTCCCAGGCGCCTGATAAGCCCCGCCCGCAACATCAATTTGTGGCTCACCAACTCGGCTTCGGCGGGCGCCTCCTTAAGGGTGGAAATAAAAAAAGCTGATACCCGCATGTGCGTTCCGTTATAACAATTGAAATTACAATAATTCTACTCTGAAAAACCATGATGCCTGCCCTGAATGTTATATCGGCGGATTGCTGCGGGAATCCGTTCCGGCAAACCATTCCAGCGGGAAGGAAGCTGAGCGGCGAGCCCGAAGTCGAAGTCTGCGCGCACCCCGATCGGTAGGAAGCAAGCAATGTGGATAACCAAAGGTAGTGCGTTAAAACCCGTTGAGGTGGAAATGGTACCGGGTGAGAAGAGGCACGATGGACTCAAAAAGTAGCGTTAACCAAATATGGAGTTTATTAATCTCATGACAGCTTTCAATCTAGGATAAAATATGGAAAAATTTGTCCTCTTGTGACGGATCAAACGGGTGAATCGCATGATCGACCGCAACGGATATCGCTCCAATGTCGGTATTATTTTATTGAACTCCAAGAACGAGGTCTTTTGGGGCAAGCGCATCAAACAGGATTCTTGGCAATTTCCCCAAGGCGGCATCAAGCCGGGTGAGAGTCCGGAACAGGCGATGTATCGGGAATTGACGGAAGAAGTAGGTCTACACCCCCGGCATGTCGAGATTATTGGCCGCACGCGCGACTGGCTGCGCTATGAAGTGCCTGATCAATGGATAAGACGCGACTGGCGGGGAAACTACAAAGGGCAGAAGCAAATCTGGTATCTCTTGCGCCTGCTCGGCCGTGATTGTGATGTGTCGCTTCGCACCAGCGTTCGTCCGGAATTCGACGCCTGGCGCTGGAATCAATATTGGGTGGAACTGGAATCCGTGGTCGAATTCAAACGCCAGGTCTATCGCCAAGCGCTAACCGAGTTGGCTCGCCTGCTCAATCGCACTCCCTTTGATGGTAGCGGTTACGATGGATCCGGTGGTCATTCCGGCGGCAGGGAACAGACTGCGATCGCGTCCCCTAAACAGAGCGAATAAAAAAAATGAACAAATTTAGTATATGCACACCGTGTAACATTGTCTCCAGCCTGTTAAGGCAATTATGGGTCCCTTCCAAATTCTGAGTTTTCGAGCGTCCATTCATGGATCGCCTGCTTGCCCCGTTTTGCCGCCCTATCTCATTGCTCCTCAATTGCCGAATGAGAAACATTTTTCTCATATCCCGGAACGGATACTGGATTAACCTTCTTTGCTCCACTATGATAAACGAGTCTGCCTGTAGCATTGAATTTTGAGAGGCGCCCATACCGCCAAAAAGGCGCCCTGACGGATAGTTTGTAGGCGTAATCGGCTGCGCCACTACAGCCGCGTTTTTAGGAGAGATTACCGATGATAATGCGGACATTAGTCATATCGCTGCTATCCATTGGAGCCATTGCCGCCCCGGCCGCTGCGCTTGCTGCCAATGAACCCATCCAGCCAATCGAGGCCGCGAAACCAAAGAATGCAGACATGGTAGAACTGGGCAAGATGCTCTTTTTCGATCCGCGCCTATCGAAGTCTGGATTCATTTCCTGTAACTCTTGTCACAACCTGAGTATGGGTGGCACAGATAATCTGCCAACCTCAATTGGTCACAATTGGCATGAGGGGCCGATCAGCGCACCCACCGTGTTGAACTCCAGCCTGAATCTGGCGCAGTTCTGGGACGGTCGAGCCAAGGACTTGAAAGAACAGGCGGGCGGGCCCATTGCAAACCCTGGAGAGATGGGATTTACCCATGAACTGGCAGTGGATGTATTGCGCTCCATTCCAGACTATCGGGCTCGCTTCAAGCAACTGTTTCGCTCCGATAAGATTGATATCGGCATGGTAACCGATGCGATTGCAGCATTCGAAGAGACGCTGGTAACACCCGATTCTCGTTTCGATAAATGGCTCAAAGGAGATAAAAAAGCCCTGAACCAAGCAGAATTGGAGGGCTATAAGCTATTCAAAGAGAGTGGATGCACGGGGTGCCATAACGGTGCTGCCGTAGGTGGGGGCTCATTCCAGAAATTTGGTGTTCATGAGCCCTATAAAACGAAGAGCAAGGCCGAAGGCCGGTTTGCAGTAACCGGCAAGGACGCCGACCGCTTCATGTTCAAGGTTCCGACCCTGCGAAACGTGGAATTGACCTACCCCTATTTTCATGACGGCGCCGCCGCCACCCTGGAAGAAGCGGTAGACACCATGGGCAAGCTACAGCTGGGCCGCACCTTCAGCAAGGAAGAAAATGCCAAAATCGTGGCTTTCTTAAAGACGCTGACCGGGAAGCAACCCGAGTTCAAGCTACCCATCCTTCCACCTTCCACCAATGAAACACCAAAACCAAAGCCGTTTGGCTAAAATTTGCGATGCTCACCCTAGCACTCGCTGTTCATGAGCATTTTTTTAATTTTGCCCAAGCTGGAAGTGCAGCTTGGGCAAATTCAAGTAGCGGGCAACTCAATACTCTCGATTCGAGTTGCAAGCCAGCAGGCAGTGATTGCCGTAGCGGCTCCTAAAAGTGGCAACCATTTTTCTATATTGTCTTCAGCATAAATCAATTCAATTTTTGACGAATCAACATTAAGCATATTATTGCTCGCCGCCCGTCCAATTTATTGAATGCCCTTAGTTTTATCTTTCAATCAGGAATATGGATTTACTCCTGAAAATCAAGTAGAGTTACTTTTTGAATAATTAAAATATGGAGTCCCCCATGAGTGCAAAAGGGCAATTGTTACAAGACCCGTTTCTGAATACATTGAGAAAGGAGCATATTCCGGTATCGATTTATCTGGTAAATGGTATCAAGCTGCAAGGTCATATTGACTCTTTCGATCAGTATGTGGTGCTGCTGAAAAACACCGTCACGCAGATGGTGTACAAGCACGCAATCTCTACCGTTGTCCCCGCCAGGGCAGTTACCATTCCATTTGAGGCACCCGCTATACCTGATGCTTGATCTTCCCGCGGGCAACACAGCCGAAGCTAACTCCGCCGTTCTGGTTAGCCTCGATTTTAGCGACGGCGATTACGCCGAGAATCTGGAGGAACTACGGCAACTTGCCGCGAGTGATGCGCTTACCATTCGCGCAGTAATCAAGGGGAAACGTTCCCGGCCTGATCCCGCCACTTTCGCGGGGCGCGGCAAGGTTGATGAGATTACGATGGCATTGGAACAGACGGGCGCATCATTGGTGATTTTCAATCACGACCTTTCTCCTGCCCAGCAACGTAATCTGGAGCGGCACCTTAAGTGCCGTGTAATTGATCGCACCAGCTTGATTTTAGATATTTTTGCCCAACGCGCCAAAAGCCACGAGGGCAAGCTGCAAGTGGAACTGGCGCAACTTGAGCATCTCTCCACCCGCCTCGTACGCGGCTGGACGCACTTGGAGCGACAAAAGGGCGGTATCGGTTTGCGTGGTCCCGGCGAAACCCAATTGGAAACCGACCGGCGCTTACTCGGCAAGCGGGTTAAACTGCTTAAGGAGAAACTCGTAAAATTTCAGCGCCAACGCAAGCTACAGCGCCGTTCCAGGCAACGCGCCCAAGTGATGTCGGTCTCCATTGTCGGCTATACCAATGCAGGCAAGTCCACCTTATTCAATCAGCTAACCCGTGCGCATACTTATGTCGCCGATCAGTTATTCGCCACCCTTGATGCCACCACTCGCAAACTATTTATCCCGGATCATGGTTCACTCGTGATTTCGGACACAGTAGGCTTCATTCGCGACTTGCCACATACGCTCGTAGCCGCATTCCGCGCTACACTGGAGGAAACGGTGGAAGCCGACATGTTACTTCACGTCGTGGATGCGGGCAGCTCCAATCGGGATGAACAAATTGCTGAAGTAAACAAAGTATTGAAGGAAATCGGTGCCGATTCGGTTCCACAGATACTGGTATTGAACAAGATAGATCTGATGAATTTATCGGCAGGCGGGGCGGGATATGGGCGCGATGAGTGTGGTAGAATCGCACAAATTCGATTAAGTGCGAAAACCGGTGAAGGACTGGAGTTTATTAAACTGGCACTATCGGAAGCAATGCAGGAGCATATTATACAACGGCATGAAGACTTGTCAGAAACCGGAAGCGTGATAAGCGGATACGCGGCTTAACTACTCTATTGGGTATACACAGGCAGTCCGGTCTGCATTTCCACGATAGATGGAAGTCAGGTCTTTTTTACCAATGCGAGTTTGGTGGTTGTATCTATATTAAACAGAACAATAGGAATCATCATGGGATTAAACGATCCTCAGTGGGGAAGAAAAAAAGGTAATTCCGGTCCACCTGATCTGGATCAATTGTGGCGCAATTTTAATAAAAAACTCAATAATCTTTTTAAACGCAAAGGTGGTACCGGTAACGGGTCGGGCGGCGGCGAGGGATCTGGCGGCGGCTCGCCGAGGCGATATGGCGGAAGCATCGGATTGCTGATCGGATTACTTTTGCTGCTATGGATAGCAAGCGGCTTTTATATTATCAATGAAGGCCAGCGCGGTCTGGTCCTGCGTTTCGGAAAGTATGTGGAAACCACCCAGGCGGGCCTGCGCTGGCATGTGCCATACCCGGTTGAAATAGTGGAAACCGTTAACGTCAGTCAGGTTCGCACGGTGGAAATCGGTTATCGCAACAATGTGAGAAGTAAAGTATTGAAGGAATCACTGATGTTGACTGACGATGAAAACATCATTGATATTCAGTTTGCCGTGCAATACATCCTTAAAAATCCTGAGGAATTCCTGTTTAACAATCGGGAGCCGGAAAACGCGGTGTTACAGGCGGCTGAAACCGCCATTCGTGAAATTATCGGTAAAAGCAAGATGGACTTCGTACTATACGAAGGGCGCGAGCAAGTGGCGGCGAAGGCGACCGAACTGATGCAGGGTATTCTCGATCGTTACAAAATAGGGATCGCCATCAGCAAAGTAACCATGCAGAATGCGCAACCGCCCGAGCAGGTGCAAGCGGCTTTCGACGATGCCGTCAAGGCGGGCCAGGATAGAGAGCGGCAGAAAAATGAAGGCCAGGCTTATGCCAACGATGTTATCCCGAAAGCCAAAGGTAACGCCGCACGCCTGCTGGAGGAGTCTGAAGGATATAAGCAACGGGTGATCGTGAGTTCCGAGGGTGATGCCAGCCGCTTTAAACAGGTTCTTGCGGAGTATAACAAGGCACCTGGCGTCACGCGTGACCGCCTCTATCTGGATATGATGCAGCAGGTACTTTCCAGTACGAGCAAGATACTGGTGGACCAGAAAAACGGCAATAATTTGCTTTATCTGCCACTGGACAAGCTGATCCAAATGAGTGGACCTTCATCACCCACTACTTTATCGCCCGATGTGATGCCCCCAGCAGCGCCGGAAGCAGTCCCCGACGCTGCCCGCACGCGTGAGGCATTTCGCGGTCGTGAACGGGAGACAAGATAAGTGAAAAACTATACCTCAATGATATTGGGTGCCGTTATCGCCCTCTTTCTTCTTGCCAGTTCATCACTTTATATTGTGGATCAGCGCCAGCAGGCGATCCTGTTTCAGCTGGGTGAGGTAGTTGACGTAAAAACCTCGCCGGGTCTTTATTTCAAGATTCCCCTGGCACAAAACGTACGTTATTTTGATTCGCGTATCCTGACCATGGATACAGCCGAGCCGGAACGTTTCATAACGTCGGAAAAAAAGAACGTACTGGTAGATTTATTCGTGAAGTGGCGCATTGTCGATGTCAAGCAGTATTACGTCAGTGTGCGCGGAGACGAGATACTGGCGCAAACCCGGCTGTCACAAACGGTAAATTCCAGTTTGCGCGACGAATTCGGCAATCGCACCGTACATGATGTCGTTTCCGGGGAGCGCGATAAAATTATGGAAATCATGCGGCAGAAAGCGGATGCCGATGCCCGTAAGATTGGAGTGGAAGTTGTGGATGTACGTCTCAAACGCGTGGACTTGCCGCAGGAAGTCAGCGAGTCGGTCTACCGTCGCATGGAAGCGGAGCGGAAACGTGTCGCGAATGAATTGCGTTCGACCGGCGCGGCCGAGTCCGAGAAGATTCGCGCAGATGCCGATCGCCAGCGGGAAGTCATCCTTGCGGAAGCTTATCGGCAAGCCCAGGAAGTAAAAGGCGCGGGGGATGCCAGGGCTTCTGCAATTTACGCCGAGGCTTTCCAGCCGAATCCGGAATTCTATGCTTTTTATCGTAGCCTGGAAGCGTATAGACAGAGTTTCAAGAATAAAGGGGATATGATGGTTCTTGAGCCCAATTCCGAATTTTTCAAGTATTTAAAGAATTCGGGCCGCAGCCCTAAATAGCATACGTGTGATTCCCCAACTCCGGTATGGGGTGGCATTGCCGTTTTACCCTGATGTTCGTGACAGACCTGCTAACCAATAAAATGCCGCATACTATCATTCTATTGCCGCATGCTTGTTCTGGGGACGGCAAGGAAGTCTATATAGCATTGTGAATTTATTGAGGTGTTTACTAGGATTGTGGCGACATGTGGGACACTTTGTTGCTCGCATTTGCGCTGATGCTGGTGATAGAAGGACTTCTCCCTTTCCTGTTGCCCAGTGTCTGGCGTGAGACATTCAGGAAACTGATAGAAGCCGGTGACAGTCAGATACGCTTCATCGGTTTAACCTCCATGCTGGCGGGACTACTGTTGCTTTATTTTGTGAATTGAGGCTTTGCCGGCTTGAACAACACTGCCATGTGCCGCGGAGACTTTGCAATTCACCCTATCGCGGCATCACCCCGGAAATAAAAGTCAATAATACTAAATACATTATTAATCGTAATACCAATCTATTAAGTGAGTGGTCGCTACCCGATTTAGGTTTAGACCGCTAGATCCCTCTGTCCTATCAAACTTCTGTTCTGACATACTGAATCGTTAACATGCGCAAATGGATCCTTCCCGAATACGTCGAGGATATCCTGCCAGCCGAAGCGCGTCGTATCGAGATGATGCGACGGCGTATTATCGACTGGCTCTTGGTGCACGGCTACGAACTGGTAGGTCCGCCGCTATTGGAATATGTGGAATCTCTGCTCTCGGGCAGTGGTGGCGAAACGGACTTGCGTATGTTCAAGGTAGTGGATCAGTTGAGCGGCCGTATGATGGGTCTGCGTGCGGATATGACTCCCCAGACTGCGCGTATCGATGCACATTTACTGAACCGCAAGGGAATTACCCGCCTATGTTACGCGGGAAGCGTGCTGCATGCCCTTCCGTCGGGGTTGACCCGGACTCGCGAGCCCCTTCAGATCGGGGCGGAACTATATGGCCACGCCGGGCTGGAAAGCGATCTGGAAGTTCAACGGCTCATGCTGCAAACGTTGGAAATTGCCGGCATAAACGGTATTCATCTTGATCTCGGTCATGTTGCCGTTTTCCGGGGCTTGGTCAGGGGTGCAAGGATTCCCGTGGAGCTGGAGACGGAGCTGTTCAATGTATTGCAAGCCAAAGATATTTGTGGATTGAAAGCCCTCTGTGCTGGGCTGAGCACACGTGTGCACGCGCGTGCCCGGGAGGCGCTGTTGCTGTTGCCGGAACTATATGGCGATAGCAGGATACTAGCCCTTGCGCGTAAATCCCTGCCAGATTACCCTGAAATCAGATGTGCATTGGATGAGCTGGAAACGGTGGCGTCGCAACTGAAGTCCATGGTGAATACTGTGGCTTTTGATCTGGCAGATTTGCGCGGCTATCACTATCATAGCGGCATGGTGTTCGCGGCTTACACCGGGAACTGCCCCAATGCGATTGCGCTGGGCGGGCGCTATGATGAGATCGGCAAGGCATTCGGAAGAGCACGCCCAGCCACGGGTTTTAGTATGGATTTGCGGGAACTGGCTGGATTGGTTCAATCTGATGCTTATCCCAAGGGAGTCCTTGCACCTCATGCCCATGGTGATAAACCACTGGAAGAAAAAATCGGGCAACTTCGCTGCGAAGGGCAGATAGTCGTGGTTGAATTGCCTGGACATGAGCCTGGCCAGAATACATATAACTGTGACAGGAAGTTGGTATTGCAGGATCAAGAGTGGATTGTAATCGATATCTGATTTCAATTTAAACAGGCTGGTTAGAAAGGTACCTGCTCGGAGAGTCCTGATTTTTCCGCCATACGGACTCAGCACCGGGCTTATTTTAGAAAATTTAGACATGACAAAAAATGTGGTCGTCATTGGCACGCAATGGGGCGATGAGGGCAAAGGCAAAATAGTGGACTGGCTTACAGATCACGCCCAAGGCGTGGTTCGTTTTCAGGGAGGCCATAATGCTGGACACACGCTGGTTATTGCCGGCAAGCGAACAGTACTGCATTTAATCCCTTCCGGGATATTGCGTGGCGATGTTGCCTGCTATATCGGCAACGGTGTAGTCGTATCTCCGCAGGCATTGCTGGACGAAGTCAATATGCTGGAGCAAGCAGGGATCGACGTACAGGGAAGGCTGCTCATAAGTGAAGCATGCCCGCTTATTCTCCCTTGTCACGTCGCGCTGGATAATGCCCGGGAAACCGCCAAGGGGACGGGTAAAATCGGTACCACCGGACGTGGCATCGGTCCTGCTTACGAGGATAAGGTGGCGCGGCGCGCGGTGCGCTTGCAGGATCTGTTTCACCGTGACCGCTTCGCCGCCAAACTGGGTGAGATGCTGGATTATCATAACTTCGTGCTGAAGAATTATTTTCAGGCGCCAATAGTGGATTTTCAGCAAACCATGGATGAGACGCTAGTCTTGGCAGAACGCATCAAGCCAATGATGGCGGATGTGCCGCGACTTTTGTTTGAAGCCAATAGAGCTGGCAATAACCTGCTGTTCGAAGGCGCGCAGGGAACACTGCTTGATGTGGATCACGGCACCTACCCTTTTGTTACGTCGAGCAATTGCATCGCCGGCGCGGCGACGACCGGGAGCGGGATTGGCCCGCAAATGCTGCATTATGTATTGGGCATCACGAAGGCATACACTACACGGGTCGGTGCAGGGCCCTTTCCTACGGAACTGGACGACGATGTCGGCAGGCATTTGGCTAAACGCGGCAACGAGTTTGGTGCAACCACGGGGCGTCCGCGGCGTTGCGGTTGGTTCGATGCCGCCGCGTTAAAACGCTCCATTCAGATTAATGGGGTATCCGGCCTGTGTGTTACTAAACTGGACGTACTGGATGGTGTGGAAACACTGAGGCTCTGCGTGGGTTACAAAGTGATTGGCAATGGTGAAGAGGAAAGATTCAGTAGCATCCTGCCGGTGGGTGCCGACGAGTTGGCCTATTGCGAACCTGTTTATGAAGAAATGCCAGGGTGGGGGGACAGCACAGTAGGGATTAAGAATTCTGAACAGCTCCCCAAAGCGGCGCAGAATTACCTGAGACGCATGGAAGAAGTGTGCGAAGTTCCGATAGATATGATATCAACTGGGCCGGACCGGGAAGAAACGATCGTGCTTCGCCATCCATTTGAATAACCTGAATACGATAGTTGGATGGGGTGAAGCTGTGAGCGGTTTTTGGAGGGAAATGAAGCGCAACGATGGGAAGTGGTGCGGCTCCAGCGCCGCGCGGGCGCATTTGTCCTATCGATCATAGCGTATTGCCCCGGCAAGCGACTGCCTTTTAGATCCGTTTATGGACCCGGATGAACGTCTACACGATACGCATAGCAAGTTGGCAAGATGATGGCCTGGCATTGCGTAGCGTGCGGGAAACGGTGTTTGTTCGCGAACAATGTGTTCCTGTGGAACTCGAATGGGATGAGTTCGACATGAATGGGCTGCATTTGCTTGCAGTGGATGCAGCACAGAACGCTATTGCCACGGCTCGGCTATTGCCGAACGGTGTTATTGGACGCATGGCGGTGCTGAGGGAGTGGCGAGGTAAAGGCGTGGGTAGCGCCCTATTGCTACGGGTGCTGGAAGAAGCAAAGAAAAAGCAAATGCAACAGGTAACTCTGAGTGCGCAATTACACGCCTCTGGGTTTTATGTCAAATTCGGTTTTCAGATCACAGGGGAAAAGTTCATGGATGCGGGAATCCCCCACATAAGAATGAGTTTATGGTTATCCTAGTTTGATAGTTGAATAGAAGCATCCCATGAGAAGTACCGTTTACTGCTTTTGCCGAAGCTGCTATTCGGATCGATACGCAACTAAATCTTGGTATCAGAACGGCAACATGAAATCGAGCGATAACACGACCTGGTCCTTATGTCCGCCGAAGGGCCGGTAGTCTACGTTATGCAAGCCATCTGCAGCATCATAGCGGACGTTGGGGCGAACGTTAAATTGTTTCATCGCTTTCCAATCCATCTTCAGCGTCCTTGCTGCCTTCCAGTTCATGCCCACGGTAACCGCGTAATAATCGGCCGGCGCACTGGTGGAGTTGCCAAACTGGTTCGATCCCAGCGCATAACTTAGCCCCCGGTTATTGGTGGCGGCAGCTACACGGCCGGGGGAAAAGACACGAAAGCCATCTCTATCGCGAAACCACTCGGCACGGACGCCGATCGCCAGCTCAGGGGTGATGTCATAGTACGTGTGCGTGTTGATGCCATACCACTCGGCATTCTGGACCACACCGTTCACTAGAACTCCTCCGGCATAACCATGGTCGTGTTGCAAAACGAAATTTGTATTAGGTGTAATGCGGTGCTTCAGCACAATGCTGTACATCCCCCACGGCTCGTTACTTCTTGTGGAAGTCTGAGCGTAACTTCCACTGATATTGGCAGAGCTTCCCAGATCATCGCTGGTCCAGGTGATACCAGCCAGGCCGCCCCAGTTCCCCAACTGTTTATCAAAACCGCCATCCCACCCACCGGTAGCGCTGCCGGTGGTCGTACCACCCATAAGCATCCAGTTCTTGTTGATATAATAATTACCCAACGCACCGGTATGAGTAAAGGGTTCGCCATACTGCATGGTGTAGGCATGAGAATAGAAGAAATTGTTGGGTGCCGGAACCGACTCATAACCGATTGGCGTGTAGAAATGACCGACCTTGACATTCAGGCCATTGCCGACTGGCACATAAACTTCCGCATAAGCCTGTGGGATCGCGATCCCATAGTAACGCGTCGAGGCACAGCATAAATCAAGATCCCAATTGCTTCTGGCCAGAGGTTGTCCGGAATTCACATCGAATGCGGGAACGCCATATGCCTGCGAAAAAATGGCATCCGTTCCAAACAGGACATCGAAACGTCCCCCGAAATCCCACTTGCTGCCTTGTGCCACGACAGCACGTTCTAGAAATACATTAAACTGATTCAACTGAAATCGATTGGCCTGGTCACCAAAAGTGACTGGGCCATTGAATCCGTCGATGTGACTCGGATTGAAGGTTGCTCCACCATTGATCCATCCGCCCACCCTTATGCCACTTTTTTTAAAGAAATCCACTACAGAATTGGATGACGCATCCGCGGGAGGGCTGGTCGCAAGATTAGCTGCAGCAGTGTTATTGGCAGCAATATTGGACGCTGTATACGCTGTTGGTTCAGCGTGAGCTTCAGTCAGATGCATGGCCGCTGCTAGCAAGCTACCTATAAAGGCAACCCGCATTTGGACTCTGCGTTCTGGCAGGCATGTCATGGTGGATCCCCCCGTAGAAACACTACAGTTAGAATAGGTATTGTTTTTCGAAACGTAACACGATATATGTGAACTTATTGTGATCTAATTGTTAATTATTTGTGAAGTTGCGTGATTTACAACAACGAAAATAAAAATCAACATGCGCTTGGGAGAGGCCCCGGATCTGTCCATGATTATCGTCGTGTTTATCTGAACTAGGATGCTGTAATTGCATTAACACCCTTCTCCAGGGTTTATTATTCTCAGCAAAATGGCAGAGGGTATCATCATGACATCTTTATAATCGACTTTCAATTCGATCACGTTCCGCCATCACATGTGAACCCCGGAGGGGCACGGACACCTCGAAACATGGTCGCATCATCCTCCTTTCAAACGGATTCTTCAATGGAGCTCCTCGTACGGCGTTGCAGCGCAGCGTGGTGCCACGGAAGCCCGCAGAGTCCACCGTAGTCAATTTAGCAAAGATATCAGTTAAATGACACACAAAAGTCGTTTTGGATCAGACGCTGAAATTGCTGAGCGCGGTAAACTACCGGATTCAGGCCCAATTCTAGCAATATGCCGAACTTTAAAGAACGGAAACGAAAAATAACTGAGGAAAATGACAGATTCGAGGATTTTAAGGCCGATGATTATTCTATCGGGAACTGCTAGGGAACCGTCCTAGATCGCCTGCGGCCGCGCGAAATTCCACGTGATGAAAAAATCGCACTTTGGGAAAAGGAAGCTAATTCAAACGAATTATTCTACGTTGGAGGTAAGCTTGAACCGACACACGTCGCCCCCACGCGCCATGCATTCATGCTGCTCAACCTTGCTGTCGGTAAAAGTCTCCATCAGGCCTCTATCCAGGTGGCAAATCTCGAGATCCTTTTTAGCCATGGTGTGAAATACACAATTATCGGCTTCGATTACCGCCTCACCTCCCGAGACCGTCGCATTCCTCGCATTATATCCAAGCTGGTCCATTACCTCGGTAAGCTTCTCCACCTTCTCTTGGTGCGTGCTCAGATGAGGATACTGACTGCGTATCTGCTGAGCCACATTCGCGCCGATCTCATTCATGCGCTTACCCATGTCTTCGACCCCTTCTTCACGCCGAACCGATGCCACCACCAACTGTGCAAGCCAGGAATATTGACGTGGAGACATCTCCTTGCCAAGCTCGGTCAGAACATAAAGCTGCTGCGGTCGCCCTCCCCCGGAAGGTCGCGTCGTACCGATCGCCACCAATCCCGCCGCTTCCAGGGAAGAAAGATGCTGCCGCACCGCATTCCGCGTAATCTCAAGCCCTTTCGAAAGCTCCTCCACGCTCAAACCCGGCTTGCTACCGCGCAGCAATTTAAGTAATTGTTTCTGTCGTTCACCCATCATGCCTGTCGTCTTGCGCTTTTAAAAATAATTAAAGCTCATTGATAGCATAATACAACATAAATATCAATCTAATAGAATTTAGAAAGACTTATAACATATATGAATTGACAAAGTGTTATTAGCCCATTATAGTTTGCTTGACGTCACACACTTCGATTGTTTAAAGGACGGGCACCGTTATCTGGTCGGCAAGCTGAGAATATGAAATCACATACTTGGGCTCTGGCGCGCAAATATGAAGGGACCGTGGAAGCTAATATAAAGGAAGCCGCCGCTCACCGGCAAATGGCACTGGAAGCAGTGCAGCCTAAACACGCCGCGCGTGAAGAATAAACAGACGACGCGGATTTAGTTATACGTAACCGGCTGGCCCGTCTGACCGAAATAGCGGAATCAGAAAGGAATGGTTGCATCCAGGGAGAACAGGAATTGATCCTTTCTGTTATCAAAAGGTCGATAGGACTGATCGATGCCATCTGCCCTGTCATAACGAATATTGGGACGGATATTCAGCTTTTGCATCGGCTTCCAGTCAACTTTAAGTCTTTTTGCCGGTTTCCAATTCATGCCCAGAGTGACCGCATAATAATTAGCAGGCACAGCAGTAGGTGCAAAAGCACCTGCAAAACTGAATCCCGCATTATTGGTGGCGGCGAGCACCCGGAATGGCGAGAAAACACGAAAACCATCCCTGTCATGAAACCACTCTCCACGGATTCCTATGGACAGGTCGTTCAGAAGGTCATAATACAAATGCGTATTGATACCATACCATTCAGTGTTTTTAGGCGCACCGTTCAACAAAACGCCACCCGCATAACCATGCGTGTGATGCAAAACAAAGTGTGTTTTGGTCGTAATCCTGTGCTGCAACACAACACTGTACATACCCCAAGGCTGATTGCTTCGCGTGGAAGTCTCACTGTATGTACCCGTCACATTAATCGAGCTTCTCATGTCATCGCTGGTCCAGGTAATCCCGCCCAATCCACCCCAGTTACCCAGTTGCTTATTAAAGTTTCCATCCCATCCACCGGTAGCGCTGCCGGTAGTTGCGCCACCCATAAGCGACCAATTCTTATTGACGGGGTAGTTACCCAACAGCCCGACATGGGTAAATGGCTCGCCATTATTAAAAGTATAGGCGTGAGTATAGAAAAAATTGTCAGGAGCGGGTACAGTCTCGTACCCGGTAGGCGAATAAAAATGGCCTGCTTTGACGGTCAGCCCATTCCCAACTGGAATGTAGGCTTCCACATAAGCCTGGGGGAGCGCGATACCATAGGTACGAGTCGAAGAACAGCATAGATCCAGATCCCAATTTCCTCTGTTCAACGGCTGCCCCGAATTTACATCAAAAGGAGGGATACCAAATGCCTGGGTATAAATAGCATCTGTGCCAAACATGAAATCAAAGCGGCCACCGATATCGAATGATTTGCCTTCCGTCAATATGGTACGCTGTATGAATATATTAAACTGATTCAGCTGAAAACGATTCGCCCGGTCAGCGAAAGTAACGGGGCCATTGTAGCCATTGCCCGGAAAATTTGGATTGAAGGTCGCTCCGGCATTAATCCACCCGCCCACCTTTATACCGCTATCTCTAAAGAAATTTACTACATTATTGGCATAAGCGCTGCTTGAGGCCATGGCGATTGACAATAGGCTGCCTACTACGGCAAATGTTATCCAGCTTCTGCATTTGGGCAGACGTTTCATTTTTGAATTTCCTTAGTTCCCTGGACATAAAGATCTTAGTAAGAAAATAGAAAATCGTTAGAGGCTCTCAGGTATGGTATTACGCGCCGTCAATCCACCGCCGCTTCTCTCGATCATAAAAAAGCTGACTTCATAAATTGCCGTTTAGCCGGCAACACACATCCTGACCCTGAAATACCGAAATAAAAAAGGAACGTAGCATCCAGCGGAAACAAGAACGGATCCTTCCTTCCACAAAAAGGACGGAATGCTACATCAATACCCTGTGCTCTGTCATAACGGATGTCTGGATGAATATTCAATTTCACCATTGATTTCCAGTCAATTTTTAGTCTTCTCGCAGGCTTCCAGTTCATATCCAGCGTGACCGCGTAATAATCAGCCGGTGCACCGATAAATGGGATGCCGCTTCCAGTCGCCAAACTCCATTCCGCTATCTTTCCACAGATTCTTTAAGCTGTTGGCATGCACATTATCCAAGCTCAAGACAGTCGATAGCAGGAAGCCGGCTGCCGTAAATATCGTCTGGTTTCCATATTCTGGCGTGCGGTCCATTTATATGATTGTCTCTTCTCAGCCTAAGATCCGGCAGTTGGATGTGAAGTGGGCGATTTCCAGGATTAGGGGCAAGTCACAACGCGGATGGTCGTTCTATTCCAAGAGACAGCAGCAGCCATGTGCCGGCCTCATTCCTACGCTAGAAACAATTTATATGCAGGATTGTTGCTCTCGTCCCAGTAATGATTGTCCATCTGCTTGAGAAATGCCTTGAACTGGGCCTTTTCTTCAGGGGGTACCTCGATTCCCACCAGCACTCGGCCGTAGTCGGCACCATGATTGCGATAATGGAACAGGCTGATGTTCCAGTGATGACTCATGCTGTTCAGAAACTTCATCAGCCCCCCGGGACGATCGGGAAACTCAAAACGATAGAGAAGCTCATTTTTTACTTCATGGGCGCGCCCTCCCACCAAGTGTCGTATATGTAGCTTTGCCATTTCATTGTCTGTTAAATCCATGGTGCGCAGGCCGCTCCTTTCCAGATTCATGATCAGCTTTGACGCTTCTTCGCGATTGCGTACCGACACTCCGACAAATACGTGGGCTTCTTTTGGATCGGCGTAACGATAGTTGAATTCCGTAATACTCTTCGTTCCCAGCATGGCGCAAAATTTCCTGAAGCTGCCAGGCTGTTCGGGGATGGTAACCGCCATCACCGCTTCCCGCTGCTCCCCCAATTCGGCTCGCTCGGAAATATGACGCAGCCGGTCAAAATTCATGTTCGCGCCGGAAGCGATCGCGATCAGATTTTTATCGCGAATATTTTCTCGCTTCGCATAAAGTTTCGCGCCAGCGATCGAGAGTGCCCCCGAAGGCTCCAGGATGGTACGAGTGTCTTCGAACACATCCTTGATCGCGGCGCAGAGGGTATCCGTATCCACCAGGAGGACTTCGTCCAGCAATTCACGGCACAAACGGAAAGGTTCCACCCCCACTTGCTTCACCGCCACACCATCCGCGAACAGCCCCACCTGCGCAAGCTTGATTCGGCGCCCCGCACGCAACGACTGATACATCGTATTCGCGTCCACAGGTTCGACGCCGATAATCTTGATTTCCGGATACAGTCTTTTCACATAGGCGGCAATGCCGGAAATAAGGCCGCCGCCGCCTATCGGTGCAAATATGGCGTGAATAGGACCGGTCCGCTGACGCAGAATCTCCATTCCAACGGTGCCTTGCCCCGCGATTACATCGGGATCATCATAGGGATGCACAAAAGTCACGCGTTTCTCTGTTGCAAACTTCAATGCGTGAGCATAGGCCTCATCGTAGGAGTCGCCATGGGTAATCACGGTCGCTCCACGCGCCTCTACTGCCTGCATTTTGATTTGCGGTGTGGTAACAGGCATCACAATGGTTGCCCGGCAATGAAGCCGCTGCGCCGCGAGCGCCACTCCCTGCGCATGGTTGCCGGCGGAAGCGGTCACCACACCACGCTTGAGCATCGCAGGAGAAAGCTTGACCATTTTATTGTAGGCCCCGCGCACTTTGAATGAAAACACCGGCTGCATATCCTCGCGCTTCAAGAATAGTTGGTTGTGAATGCGCGCAGACAGATTGGATGCCAGCTCCAATGGGGTCTCTTCCGCCACATCATAAACCTGAGCGGTGAGAATTCTTTCGAGATAATCGTTTTTCATCGCTGCGTATGCTCGCAAAGTCGGAAATTGCGGATTTTAGCATGCCGGAGGTTGCCTAGCAGCTTGTTGAACTTGAAGAATCGTCTCTGAAAAGTGATTGGCCGGGACAAGTTCTGACGGTTTTGAAAATCAATAGTTGTTCCATTGACTGAGAAAATCCATGAAATAGACCCGACGAGACGCTTTGCGGATGATCTGCTTTAAGTTGGACAGCCCACCCGGACATCCCGCTGCATTGTTAAAATTGGCGGATAGGATTATCCTGATAAAAAATCATTTATTTTTATTCACAAAATACATCATGACGCAAGACGACCAAAAACGTGCGGCCGCGCAAGCTGCTATTCAGTATGTCCCCGCTGGCTGTGTGGTTGGAGTGGGCACCGGCTCCACCGCAAATTATTTCATAGATGAATTGTCTAATATCAAACGCAAAATTGAAGGTGCGGTGGCAAGCTCAGAGGATACAGCTCAGCGCCTTCGCGCACATGGCATCGAGGTTGTCGATCTGAACAGCATCGATGTGCTCCCGGTATACGTAGACGGCACAGACGAAATCACTGAGCACTTGGCCATGATAAAAGGAGGCGGTGGCGCACTGACACGTGAGAAAATTGTTGCTGCCGTGGCGAAAAAATTTATCTGCATTGCGGACCAGAGTAAGCTGGTGCAAGTGCTCGGCAAATTTCCACTCCCGGTGGAAGTGATACCCATGGCCCGCGGCTATGTGGCACGCGAGATCACGCGGCTGGGGGGAAGGCCGGTGTTACGCGAGGGATTTATCACGGATAACGGCAATATAATCCTGGATGTGCATGGCTTGCAAATCCTGAATCCCATTGAGTTGGAGACAACACTTAATCAGATAACGGGTGTTGTCACCAATGGTCTTTTCGCAAACCGCGGCGCAGATGTGCTGCTGCTGGGCGCCGATACCGGCATCCGGACGATCGTTATCTGATCTGATGGAATGCGAAAAGCAACAAAACTGTCACAACTTGCGAGTATCATTTTTTGTTTTTTCTAACCAATCAAGGCCATGCAATGGCAAGTAGCGAACACATATCCAAGCAATTTGATGCCGATCTTGAGGCGGTGCGCACGCGCGTGTTGCATATGGGCGGATTTGTGGAAGAACAGATCGAAAAAGCTATTGAGGCGCTTACCAGCGGCAACGAAAGTCTGATCGAGAATATTGTTGCCGATGACCACCGAGTCAATGCGATGGAAGTGTCGATCGACGAGATTTGCAGCCAGATCATCGCGCGCCGCCAACCTGCCGCCGGCGATTTACGCATGATCATGACAGTCATTAAAACCATCACCGATCTGGAACGCATTGGCGATGAGGCAGAAAAAATTGCGCGCATGGCCAAGCTGATTTACGCAGCCGATCGCATGCATATGCCGCGGTTTGTCGAGATCAGACACGTCGCCAATATCGCGATGGAAATGCTGCACAAATCCTTGGATGCCTTTGCCCGCCTGGATCTGACAGCGGCCGCCCGTGTCGTGCGTCAGGATGAACAGGTCGATGAGGAATTCCGCTCCATCATGCGTCAGCTCATTACATTTATGATGGAAGATCCGCGCAAAATTTCCACTGCCCTGGAAATCCTGTTTGTAGCGAAAGCAATCGAACGTATTGGCGATCACGCCAAAAATATGGCGGAATATGTGATCTATATGGTTAAGGGCAAGGATGTGCGGCATGTGACAGTTGAAGAGATTGAACGCGAAGTCAGAGAATAAAGCTGTCTAGCAACGTTTGGAATCGGAAAACTATGCTCGAATATTCCACTCTCGCGGCAGTAGACCTCGGCTCTAACAGCTTTCGTTTGCAGGTAGCGCGGGTGGTGGGAAAACAGATTTATCCCTTGGACAGCTTGCGCGAAATGGTGCGGCTCGCCGCCGGCCTCACTGCCGATAAGCGATTGGACGAGGATTCCCAGGCACGCGCATTGGAGTGCCTGAAACGTTTTGGTGAGCGTCTGCGCGGTTTCCCCCCACACTCCGTTCGAGCAGTCGCAACAAACACGCTAAGAGTCGCGAAGAATGCGCCGGCATTTTTAAAAAAAGCGGAGGCCGCCATCGGATTCCCCATCGAAGTTATCGCGGGGCGGGAGGAAGCGCGGCTGATCTACTTGGGTGTCGCACATAGTCTGCCATCGTCCACCAATGATCGTCTGGTTATGGACATCGGCGGAGGTTCTACCGAATTTATCATCGGCAAACGTCTGAAACCCGTCAAGCTGGAGAGTCTCTATATGGGCTGCGTCAGTTACAGCCTGCTTTTTTTCCCGGATGGTAAGATCACCAAGGGCGCGATGAAGCGGGCCGAGCTCGCGGCGCGGAGCGAAGTACAGGCTATCGCCACGGGATTCTCCAGTACCCATTGGCAGGAGGCATTCGGCTCGTCCGGCACTGCGCGCGCGCTGGGTGACATAATAGAGCTGAACAATCTTGATAATGGCGCTAGCGATGGGGATATCACTCTGGAAGGATTGGACAGTTTTCGCGACTATCTCCTCAAGGCTGGCGATACTAAAAAACTGGAAATTGCCGGCCTGCGTGCTGATCGGGCACCTGTCATCCCTGGCGGCTTCGCCATCATGTCCGCCGCGTTCTCCGAGTTGGGCATCCACCGCATGTCACAGGCTATGGGAGCATTGCGCCAAGGCGTGCTCTATGATCTGCTGGGACGTTTCCATAATCAGGATATGCGGGAAGTGACAGTAAGACAATTCATGCAACGCTACCGGGTAGATTCAGCTCAGGCGAGGCGAGTGGAGTCGTCGGCGCTGCTGCTGGGAAAACAATTGCTGGCGGATTTCCCTGATGAGATCGAAGAAATGCTGCAAAGCCTGTCATGGGCAGCACGGCTGCATGAAGTCGGTATTTCAGTGGCCCATTCCGGCTATCACAAGCATTCGGCATATATTCTCGGTAATGCCGACATGCCGGGGTTCTCAAAAATGGAACAAGAGCGACTGAGTATGCTTACACTTGCTCATCGGGGACTTATCGGTAAAGCGCGAGGGGCTGTTATCGAACCGCTGGATTTTGCGCTGCTATTTGCGCTGCGTCTGGCGACATTGTTTCACCGCAGCCGCAGCGATATTAAGTTGCCTCAGCTCGAAGTGCGTCTGGACAATACAGAATTCGAACTGATTATCGAACCGGGATGGTTGCAACGCAACCCGCTGACCGATACCGCGCTGTCCGCTGAAATCGAGGAATGGGCCACTCTTGGTTTCAATTTTCGTATCAAAGGGGGGCTGGAAGAAAACATAAGTTGCAAAACAGCCAGAAGTACAACCGGTGTATAACCCGGATAAGGTCGATGGCATCCCACTCAAAAAAGAGATCCACGAAAGCCGGTTTGCCGCCGGGTACCCTGGTGCATATCGGCAAAAAGAAAAATGTCACCCCCCGCATCATTTTGATGGATTATGACGACAATGGTGTGCGCGAGTCAGAGATAACTGCTTCGGATCTGGCTGATAAAACCAGGTTTGCGCATGGGATCAAGTGGCTCAATGTTCATGGCCTGGGTGATACCCGCATGATGGAGCAAATCGGTGCTTGTTTTGACCTCCATCCATTGGTGCTGGAGGACATATTCAACACTGAACAGCGTTCTAAGCTGGAGGATTACGGCGGTTATCTCTACGTAGTGCTGAAAACCTTTAGTTATGAATACAATGGCAAGGAAGAAAGACTAGATTCGGATCAGGTCAGCCTGGTGCTAGGAAGAAATTTCGTACTATCATTTCTTGAAGCGGATAGCGCCCAATTCGGGGCGGTGCGTGAGCGACTACATGCTGGTAAAGGTCAGATCAGGAAATCGGGTGCGGATTTTCTAATGTATAGTTTGATTGATTCCATTATCGACAGCTACTTCGTCATTCTTGAGCAGCTCGACGAGAAAACTGAAGTGCTGGAGACAGAGTTGATAGCCGACCCTCAACCCAGTACCCTGCATTCAATCTACCGCCTAAAGCGTGAAGGAGTTTTTCTACGTAAATCGCTGTGGCCGCTACGGGAAGTGATCAGTTCATTGCAACGGGGGGATTCGCCGCTGTTCACCCGCAATACATTACTTTATCTGCGGGACGTATACGATCACATCATTCATATTATCGAGTCGATCGAATCCCTGCGCGACTTGACAGCAGGCATGCTCGATATTTACGTATCCAGCGTGAGCTATCGCATCAGTATAGTGATGAAAGTTCTCACCGTTATCACCACCATATTCATGCCTCTGACATTGATTGCGGGCATCTATGGCATGAATTTTAAACACCTGCCGGGACTCGAATGGGAGTGGGGATTTTTCGTGGTGCTGGGGGTGATGGTCACAATTAGCGTTGGAATGCTGGCCCTGTTTCGCAGGAAGAAATGGCTGTAGAAAACGGGACGCAAAACCTGGGAACCATTGAATAAATTCTCCGTGAAACGTATCACTGGGCGAGAGCGAAGGCTTATTCAAAGATTTCTTAAAGCTCGAATACCTGCCCGCGCTTCAATCTTTCCGGTTTGAACTCTCCCGCCGCTACCTGGATTTCTGCCATCGTGGCATCCTCGTTGCCCGGCTCCATATGAGTAATCAGAAAGCGCACCTTCTTATTGAGCTGTTTTAACCCCTTTGCCAGCAATTCCGGACGCATATGACCGGAGGCCTCCGCACCTGCCGTGTTGTAGTTGAGAAACGTTGCCTCGATCATCAGGTAGCGCAAATTGCTGATGGCGTTCAGCGCGTTCCAGAACGGTTCATGGTAGGTGGTATCACCACTGAAGACAAAGCTTGCATTGCCACTGTCAAGTTGATAGGCCACTCCCGGCACAGCATGCCGTACCGGTAGCGGAGTGATTTTTCTTCCCGATGATTCCACCACCCCCCCCACTACGATGGGCTTGAATACGACATAGGGTTTCTCCGGCGACGGCAGGACAGTGTAATCCGGCCAAAGGCGGAAATTGAACATATCCTGCTTAAGGATGGCGATTGTTTCAGGCAAGGCATAAACCGTGAGAGGCGTATTCCGGCGTGGTCCTACAACGTCAGCCAGCATCGGCAGCAGTGCTACATGGTCAAGATGGGAGTGGGTAAGAAATACCGTATCGACCCGCAGCATCTGGCTCACGGTTAAATCTCCCGCACCGGTACCCACATCAACCAGAATATCGTCGTCCAGCATCAGGCAAGTGCTTCTTAAATCTGCCGCCGCGCCGCCGGTGCATCCAAGTATAGTTATGCGCATTTTTACGTTCCGATCGACAATATGCTTTTAGATTAACTCCTAAAGATTGAAGCCAATCCGGCAATTAAGCGCCTCATTTCTCACTCATTTTCAAGTTCGGCGCTATGATCCGCGAAGATCCTCCGCATCGTTTGATTTTCACCTTCCGGTAAGTTTGCCACGACCAGATGCAGATAAAGGATTAAGGTGCCTCAGCCTCCGTTGTAGCGGCCTCCTCCCATAATAGTACTTTAAGGTCATGGATGCGCGCCCAAAAGCCGAGCAAAGCACGCCACGCGCGCGGGGCATCCGATAAAACCCACACTTCGGTGATGCGCTTGTCGGCACGCCAGCCCCGTAGCATGAGCTCTATACTGAAGCCGTGCCGCATTTGCAGGCATGGAAGCAATCGTGCGGGTTGTGGCGTAAGCCAATGAACGTATCCTCCTTCGTGAAACACGTTCTCGATCTTGTCCAGAAGATTCGGGGGAAAATGTGCCAGTACGGAATTACCCGAGAGGAGCAACACATTGCGCCGCGCATTGGGGTAACGCGAGTAGTAGAGATTGCGGTTGCGGCGCGCCAGTTCCCTGAATGCACGCCCGCGTCCGAACGACCCGCCGCCTTTATGGTATACATAAGCATCGGGATGTACACCGAAGCGCCATCCCCCCAGGTCTAGCCGTCTGCCGAGGTCTATATCCTCATAATATCCGCGACCGAACGCCGGGTCGAAACCACCGATTTCCATGAAAATGTCGCGGCGAACCAGAAACGCGTGGCCTTGCAGACGGTGCGTTGAAATGTAGCCACCGGGCTGACGCAGATAGCAATCCAAATCATGCCTGGCATAGTCATTGCCGGCGGGAATGATCACCGCCAGCTGCGGGTCGGCCGCTAACGCGGCATACAACGGCGGCAGAAAATCCTCGCTGACTTCGATATCTGAATTGAGTACCAGCACAGCGGATGCGCCGCATCGATTAACCGCTTCATTTACCGATGCGCCAAAGCCCTGATTCTTCGGGGCATGATGGACATGGATGTGCTCATACGGTAAGTGATCGAGCATCTGACGCGTTTCAGCGCCGGATGCATCATCCTGAATATAAATATGCTTTATGGAGCCGCTGAGGTGAGCCACGACAGAATCAATACAGCGTCGCGTCAACTCGGGTGCATTATAAACCGGGATCACCACGTCGATGGAGGGGTTGGACATGGGGGAAACCGAAGATTGAACCGGCATGGCGGTTTAGTAACTTCCTTTAAAAAAGCCCCGGCCACATCGGGAAATCATCCGGACGCGACCTTTACAGCGCATTCGTCCGGATAAGGTTGACCTTGGCTGGTCCGAGCCCGTCCTTGCTCCTCCAGCAACGCTACGTAGCGGGAGAGTACGTCCGCGTCCCCCACATTGATCATTTCCTTCACGAAACGCTGGTGGTGCGCTTCAATATAAAAATTATCACAGCCGTGAGTCAGAAATCCTTCTATCTGCCGATAAACGTCATCCCGGCAGCGCAGTTCCGTCTCGGGCAGATATTCCGCCAGGGCGGAGCGGCCCGCATGCAGATAATCGCCCGCCAGTACCGGCTTCTTCGCCTTGACCGCTTCAAATACCACCGAGGTGGCCAGGTCAATGATCACGTCCGCCCAGTTCATCAGATGGATGGAATGAATGTCTCCAGCCACGCTCACGTTCGGCAGGCGCCGCAGCGAGGCATCGCTGGTCAGGGATTGCTGGGCGCCGCCACGGGTATGCGGCTTGATGATCAGCTCCACCCCCGGAAAGCCGGCAACAACGCGCACCACTTCACCCACTTCTTCCCAGAAGGTGGAAAAGTTGCTCTTCCTCAGAAAGAGGACGACTTTGAGCCGGCTGCCGGAGCGCGTCAGCGGCGAAGGCGGCATCAGCGTGGCCAGCTTGGCGAGCCATTCGTCACAGTAGCGCGGCGAGCCCAGGACGGCAAGCTTCTGGTTGTCCATGAAGGGCCGAAAACGCACGGAGCAGAGTTCATTCGGAACCACCACTTTGTCGAATATCCCTGCATTGGCAAAGGTGGTGTCGGGCTCCAGGCGCAACTCACGCCGCCGGATCAACTGGCTCGCATGCGGGCTGTCTCCATGCGGCAGCGATACGGTGCCAAGCCCCATGGCGCGGGCCGTCGATAGCATGACCCCTACCCATTCCACGCAGATGGAGGAGTTTCTTTCGATCCAGTCAAATACCACCACGCCCTCATGCGTATCCCCGAAGCTGCGGGCCAGCAGCCGTTGGGTGGTGCTGTGCCACACCGGTGCGCGCCGTCTGGTATCATAGAGTTTGTTGAATGCCCCCGTTACCGGTGCCAGGAAAGGGTAGCGCACATTGCGGATCAGTATCAGCGTTTGCAGAAACCAGCGGGCAAATTCAACTGGCGGCAGCAAGTCACGGATGTGAGCCATGCGCACGCCGTTGAGCTTGCGCAGAAATTCAATGCGGTAGTCATTACGGAACCGCGAGTTGCCTATCAGCACGATATCGCAGGTGTGACCCGAGTTGACCCACTTGTAGATCACCGGGGTAACATGATCAATGTCATTATAATGACGAAGAAAAAAAAGGGCTTTCATACCCACGCATTCAGCTCCGGCGGGATGGGGCAGTATATCCATCATTTAATTGAATGATTAGATACCCTGGGTGGCGAAAAGGGCGTAATTGTACACTCGTAGATATGGGTTTACCAGTGTAGCGCCGCCGGACGGTCTCAGAAGTATAGTTGGAAGAAGCCCATGGCTGGCGGGTCTATGGACGCCGAGGCAGCAGCACTCGATAGGCTATAGAACCCCTTCATGGATTATCTGGATTAAACCAGAACCCAGGCGCGTGGAGGCGCAAAATATGCAACGATGCTCAAAAAGCATGAAGCCATTTGATCATTGCCTTGAAATTCTGTATCTACCCAAAAGGCGCGCACCTACCTGGTCCCACGGATGACATGTTCAACGATTCTACCCGGCGAAAACGGGTTCAAATTATCGCAGAGCATTCCCTCTGATGGTAGGATAACGGCCAGAGCGAACAAGCTCCATTGTCGCTAACATGTAGAGCCAAATAACTGTTAACTATTGGTGAAACATGGAGCGAATCCTTATGACAACAAACCCTCCAATAAATATAGATAACTAATGAAAACAATTGCTGTAATACCGGCACGTATGGGTTCATCGCGTTTTCCCGGCAAACCGCTTTCAAAGCTGTTGGGCCGAACCATGCTGGAACACGTCTACAAGCGTGTTGCCTTGAGTAAAGCCCTTGATGCTACCTACATTGCCACTTGCGATGAGGAAATCCGGCAAGTAGCGCAGGATTTTGGCGCTCCCGTGATAATGACCGCCGATACTCATGAACGCGCCAGCGATCGGGTTGCCGAAGCAGTTGCCGGGATTGATGCGGAACTTATAGTCATGGTACAGGGCGACGAACCGATGACCCATCCAGAGATGATTGACGCCGCGGTGGAGCCATTCCGCCATGACCCACAACTGGGTTGTGTCAACCTGGTCCGCAGTATTGATAACAGGGCTGACTTCTATGATATCAACACCATTAAAGTGGTAATGAATCAACAGGGTGACGCCATATATATGTCGCGGCAGCCAATACCGACTGCTCCGGCTTCAGCTCAATCTAATTTTGTGCATACCTGTGCCTACAAACAGGTATGTATTATCCCGTTCCGCCGGGAAACGTTGCTCGATTTTGCCCGATTACCGCCCACTCCGTTGGAACAACTAGAGTCCGTGGACATGCTACGACTGCTGGAGCATGGTCATCGCATAAAGATGGTGAGAACGAAGTTCAATACTCAGGCGGTGGATACGCAGGCTGATTTGGAGCGTGTGGCTGGACTGATGGAAGCCGACCCCCTGCTGGCCTCATATTGAATCAAGTACTCTCGCACACCCGTTCAAGTAGCTTTTCCTTGTGGAGCACCTATGCAATTGAAATCAAAACTGACTCGGAATGCCTTAACCATCGGTTCATGGATCACGTTGGGACATCCAGCAATCGCCGAAATTATGGCCGCTGCGGGATTTGACTGGCTGGTATTGGATATGGAACACAGTGTTCTGGAACTCAGCGAAGTTCAAATGCTGATCCAGGTGCTCGACAGCCAGCAATGCCCGGCCATCGTGCGACTGACGTCGAATCATCCCGATCAGATCAAGCGGGTTATGGATGCGGGCGCGGCGGGAGTGATGGTGCCTATGGTCAAAACCGCCGCTGATGCGGAGGCCGCGGTACAGGCCGTTTATTATCCGCCTCGAGGCCGGCGCGGAGTCGGCCTGGCACGTGCTCAAGGTTATGGCGCAAGATTTCAAGAATACCGGCACTGGTTGGAAGATAACGCCATCATCGTGGCCATGATTGAGCATATAGATGCGGTCAATGCCATTGATTCCATTCTCTCCGTTCCCGGCATTGACGCCTATATCATCGGGCCTTACGATTTGTCCGGTTCCATGGGACGGCCCGGCGAACTCGATTATCCGGATGTTCAATCCGCTATTGAAAAAGTTAGGGAAGCAGGACGCCGATTAGGCAAACCTGGAGGTATTCACGTGGTCGAACCGGATCCCGAGATGTTGCGACGCAATATTGATGCTGGCTTCAACTTTCTCGGCTATGGTTTGGATATTCGCATTCTCGACACACTTTGCCGCGGTCATATGCAAAATATAAGGGCAGCGCTATGAGCAAACTTGTTATTTCCACCTCGTCGTTCGATGTGGACAACAATCCCCATCTCCAGTACTTACAAAGGGAGGGCATGGATATTGCCGGGAATCCCTATAAACGTAAACTGACCGAAGACGAAGCTATCGAATTGCTGGGTGCGGATACTGTCGGGATGATAGCTGGTATAGAACCTCTGACAGAACGGGTTCTCGCCTCCGCAAAAAAACTAAAAGTCATCTCCCGCTGTGGAAGCGGCCTGGATAGTGTCGATCTCGCGGCAGCAAAGCGTTACGGTATCGCTGTCCTTAATACCCCGGAGGCGCCAGCTCAGGCCGTGGCTGAGCTTACCATGGGTCTGATATTGGCTGCGCTGCGGCGAATATGCCAGATTGATCGACAGGTGCGAACGGAAGAATGGCCAAGAACGCAGGGCCAGTTACTCGCTGCCCAGTCGGTGGGCATCATTGGCCTGGGACGCGTCGGTGGGCGGGTTGCCCGTTTATGCCAGGCTTTTGATGCCAGGGTGGTAGCACATGATTCCTATGTAAAGCAGCCACCTCAAGGTATAGAATTAGTACCGCTTGAGCAACTTCTGGCGGAGGCGGATATCGTGAGTCTCCACCTGACGTATGATGCTGACACTCACCATCTGCTAAATGGGGAAACTTTCGCACGCATGAAACCCGGCGCGGTGGTAATAAATACGGCTCGCGGCGGTCTTATTGACGAAACCGCCCTGGCCGAGGCACTGGCTTGCGGACAACTCAGTGCGGCTGCGTTGGACGTTTTCGAGCAAGAGCCTTATCACGGTCCATTGCTCAAATGCGACAATATTATTCTCACTTCACATATTGGCTCACTTGCCAGGGAGTCTCGTCAGCGCATGGAAATCGAGGCGGCGGAGAATCTGCGGCAAGGCCTTGTCAATGCTGGTTTAATGAAAAACAGGTAAAAAAAGGAATGGCTAACGAAATCGCTATCGTATATGGCGCCAGTGGTTTTCTTGGCAGTCATGTCGCCGACGCATTATCCGCCGCCGGCTATCGGGTGCGTCTGTTTGACCGGTGTCCATCACGCTATCAGGGTCCCGATCAGGAAATGATCATTGGCGACATCATGGATCTTGACCAGGTGACGGAAGCGGCCAAGGGCGCAGACGTGGTCTACAATTTTGCGGCAATCGCGGACATTGATGAGGCTCATGACAAACCATTGGCTACCGCCACGATCAATGTATTGGGTAATATGCACGTGCTGGAGGCTGCCCGTCTCGCTGGAGCCCGCCGCTTCGTCTTTGCCAGCACGATTTACGTTTATTCCGAATCCGGTTCGTTTTACCGTGCCAGCAAGCAAGCGGCGGAGCGCTTTATAGAAACCTATCACGAGCGCTATGGACTGGACTATAGTATTTTACGCTATGGATCTTTGTATGGGAGGCGCGCTGATGCCCGCAATGGAATCTACCGGATGCTGCACGAAGCCGTTGAACGGCATTCGATAACCTACCACGGTACCGGCGAAGCGCTCCGCGAATATATTCATGTGGAGGACGCGGCGCGCATGAGTGTACAGGTGCTATCGGCCGAGTTCGCCAACCGTCATTTGATCTTGACAGGACAGGAGCGGTTGCGGATCAAGGATGTCATGACGATGATCTCGGAAATCATGCCCTGGGAAATAGCATTGAATTTTGATGAAGGCAATGCCGTGCATCACTATGAGGTAACCCCCTACGCATTTCAACCCCGCATCGGCCGCAAACTGGTGCTTAATGAACATGTCGATCTTGGCCAGGGGCTGCTTGATTGCCTCAGGGATATTCACAAAACCATGCATCATTCCGGCGACGATGATGATGCCACCCCTTCAGTATCCGCCAACAAAGCATGAAGACAGCGCACTGGCAAGCCATCATTTTCGATTTCGATGGTGTAATAGTTGAGTCTGGAGACATCAAAACACAAGCCTTCGGTAATCTCTACCGGTCCTATGGCGAAACGGTAATGACTGCAGTGATGCAGTATCACACCGCAAACGGCGGGATGTCTCGTTACCAGAAATTTCATTATTTTCAGAAACATCTGTTGGACAGACCACCTTTGACGGCGGATGAAGAGCGGCAGCTGGATCGACTTTTCTCCGAACTGGTGATCGAGGCGGTCATTGCCAGCGAAACAGTGCCCGGTGCAGCCGAACTGATTCGTAAAGAGGCCCCAAGAATACCTTTATTTGTCGCATCCGGTACGCCGGAAACAGAGCTTAATACGATTGTCACGCGTCGTGGCCTGGCATCCTATTTCACCGCGGTGCGCGGTTCCCCAACGCCAAAACAGATGCTCATTGCGGATATTTTGTCGTCCCACGCCCTTTCCCCCGAACGGGTGCTGATGATAGGCGATGCGCTGATTGATTATCAGAGTGCGCAGATGAACAAGATCGCATTTCTGGGGAGAGTGCGCCCGGGGGATACCAACCCCTTTCCGGCAGAGGTAGATACGTTACCCGATCTGAGTCCACTGCTCACCTGAGAAGAATCAATCCGCTACTGTTCCGATGGTATGAAATCGATAGCTCAAGCAGCGCTCCGCAGATGGAGTAGTGATCCACGCCAAAGCGAATACGATGCGAAAAATGGTTCAGTACGCATAGTTTGTCGCATTTCTTGAACATTCGAAAGGTTGGCGGATATGACTGGCAGCAAAGAAAAAAGGCCTATCAAAACGATTATTCTCAGCGCCGGTCAGGGGCGGCGACTGCTGCCGCTAACCGAAAACATCCCAAAATGTCTGTTGCCGATTGGAGGCAAGCCAATTATTGAATGGCAAATTGATGCGTTACTCGCCGCCGGAATTCATAACATCACTGTCGTTACCGGTTTCAAATCCAGCTTGGTTGAAGCGCTGTTGCAAAACTATGCGAACCGGGCGCAGATTAATACGATTTTTAATCCATTCTTCGAAGTTGCAGATAACCTGGCCAGTTGCTGGATTGCACGTTCCGCCATGGATTACGACTTTCTGCTCCTGAACGGAGATACTATTTTTGATGAAGCGCTATTGATACAGGTATTGAACTCGGCCTCCGCACCCATTACTCTCAGCGTGAGTCACAAACCCATCTATGATGCAGACGACATGAAGGTGCAGTTGGACGAAAACGGATGGGTCAAGCACGTAAGTAAGAGCTTATCCGCAGATCAAGTCGACTGCGAATCCATCGGTCTTATTTTTTTTCGCGAGAACGGACCGCAATTGTTTCGCAACGCGGTCGAAGATGCGCTTCGAGACCAAGCAAAGCTTAAATACTGGTATCTTTCCATCGTGGATGGCTTGGCCGCCAAGCAACTAGTGAATACGTACTCTGTGCCCGGACACCTCTGGTGTGAAATTGATTTCATCGGAGATCTGGCAAAGGCTGAAGCACTTTTCAACAAAATAGATCAGGATAGAATGCCGCATAACTGCCTGTACATAGGTTAGTCACTTCGAGTTTGCCCGCCCGCGACAGTTTTACGTAATCCTACACCCCAGAGATAAAACACCATCGTTCGTTAATAATCGCGCAGGAAACGGTGGTATCGGGTTTCGTTTCAGGGTGATTCAAGTAATCATCGGCTGAGTCTTCGAAGATGCTTTTTTATGCGAGGAGTTGTGTGAAGGTCATACAAATAGTACCCTGACAACCCAGCACGATGATTCATAAACTTGATTGAAATATTCCTGGGCGAAATGCATCAGCCCGAGAAAAGTACATGGGCTTCTTGAATGGTTAGTTTACCACGACCGGATGCACCAATCTTTAACGCGACAATGCGAAAGTTTGGAGCACCACACACAATAATTCATCGATATCAATACTGGAGTGTCATGCTCCGCCCAGTGCAGTTAACGCTTGGTTCTCTTGTTCTCGCCGCTCATGAGCCGGCTCACGAATTCTCTAAACTGAGTCAAGCGAGTTATACCGAGCTTCACAAAATAACAGCGCAGCTGGAACCTGCTTTAGCAAAAGCGTTTAATTACGACAAACTTAATTATCTGATGCTAATGATGGTTGACCCAGATGTACACTTCCATGTTATTCCGCGTTACGCAAAGACAAAGTATTTTAATGGCCTGGAATTTATGGATTTCGGTTGGCCTGGAGCGCCTGACTTCCACCGCTCAAATGAAACTGATGCTGAAACTAACCAGCATATCATCCATTATATTTTGTCCTGTTGGACATGAGCATCATGCCGCCATGATACGTATACTATTTGACTTTCATTTTTCTGGTAAAGCGCTACAGGGTAAATTAGGCGGGTTTTTGCGGCCCAGGGCTGCGTTGGGTGCAATGCCTTGGAATGAGGGGACGCCCCTGTAGGAGACAACCTTTTCAGCGAAAAGCGCTTCTCCACCTGCGTGATCATTCCGCGTCGGAGCGCCTTGCCCTGCACCCCAAAAACTACATGCGCCACCCCATCCAATTATTGGATTCAGAATGAATTAATTCATATTCGGGTAACCTTAATTCCCCGGTGGTTGCTTATGAATTCGGGTAATGGTATGTTCGGCAGCCTGGGTATCGATGGGCCATCGTCAAAAAAGGGGCTTCAGATTAATGCTTCGCTTTACAATTGCTACAATTCCGTAGACGCTGTATCCAGATAATCTGCTATAGCGGGCCTGCATGATACTGGCAACATTCCCGGACAGACTGGCTTCCATCACTCATTAAACTTGTTAAACTTTTGACTGGTTAACGACTGATATGATTTTTGAAATGAGTCGACGATGATACAACTTGTTCTGTTGCGACATGGAGAAAGCATCTCGAACCGGGATGGGTATTTTACCGGCTGGAACGATGTCGCATTGAGTCAACGGGGGGAACATCAGGCGGAGCAGGCTGGTCGCCTGCTCAAGGAGGCGGGTTGCGAGTTCGACATATGTTTTACTTCGGAACTTAGACGAGCCACCGATACGGCGCGTATCGTATTATCAGCGATGGGACTTGACGGATTGACTACACGGCAGAGTTGGCGCTTGAACGAGCGCCATTATGGCGCGCTGGAGGGAGTCCATCGCGTTAATGCTATCGGGAAATTTGGCATATGGCCTGTCCTTAGTCCTCAGTTACGATTTAATGCAACACCCCCGCCGCTCCGTCCCGGTGACGCACGTTACCCGGGAAATCAGCTTCGCTATTCTGATGTGGACAAGAAAGACTTGCCACTCGCGGAGAGCATGCAGCAGGCCCTCTCCCGAGTCTTGCCTTATTGGCAGGAAACAATCGTGCCTGAGATCCAGCGCGGGAAGCGGGTTCTCGTGGTATCTCACCGCCACGTCTTACGTTCATTGATGATGCAGTTGCATGGATTGTCCGTTTCCCAACTAATGAAATTGTCCATAGCAACGGGACGTCCGCTGGTATACAACCTTGACGATAAACTGGGGCCTGTCCAGCATTACTATGCTGATCATCAATCCACGCGTAAAGTTCAGTCCCAGGCTCAGCCCTCCCGGTCTCTATCCTTGCCCATAACAGACGATAGTCAAAGGGATAGATACCGAACATGAATCCCGGTGGACTTCAATGACCGCAACCCGCTTAGCCTGCTCTCGACAAAAATTTGAATTGGATTAACAAGCTTATTTGAACTACTCGCTCAACTCGAAATAGGCCTTCCGCCCTCCCCCACGCAGGCTACCCTCGATGGCCCCATTTTGGCTAACTATGGCATGGTTGATGGGCCCGCATTGCACAAGAATATTTAAGTAAAGATTCTTAATCCCAAATCCGTCAAGCTGACCACTCATTCAACTGACCGGTAGCTTGCTTATAAATGGCGGGTATCAGCGTATCACGCCACGCCGCAACAATTGCCATGAAATCTTAAAACCCCATAACACTGGGTGTCGTCGCAACATGGGCGTCACCTCGACACGAACCCCGGTATGGCGTTCGATTTTCCATGCAGCATAACTAATGCTGTCGCTGAAAGTGAACGCCGCCTTTGTCAGACGAAGCACCGACAAGACTGTTCCCTGCCAGCGCCGTAACCGCCAGCGCCAGCGCGCACGCTTGCGGTCCGCCTCATCGATCAGGCATCGATAGTGCCCGTCTGGCAGCGCCTCCAGGACTCCCACCAATGCCGGCGCGGCATGCTCAGTCAAGCGCGTATAATCATCCAGGTTGATCTGGGCGAGCTGTTGCGCCCGTGTTGCACGTTCGGGCCGCAATTCGGCTGCATAGGTTTGCGTCAAACCGTTGACCCAGATTGCTTCGACATTCGCCACGGACGCGTTTAACATGGGGAGACTGGATTTCAGGAATGTCACCACAGCTTGGGCCAGCGCAGTGTAAATATGCTTGCGGATGTTCTCGTCACGCGCATACAACAATCGGGAAGGTTGAGCAAAGCGTGCCCACAAATATGGATGAAACCAACGCCGGGTGCCTTGCTCGAAGTCTGCCATTGAGACCACCGCATACTTGGCCCGGAATTTCTTTTCCTGCATATCTTCCTGTGCGGCCACTTCAAGATAGAACACATTTGGAGCTAACCAGGCGTTAAGGTAACCAAGATAACGCTCTGGATAAGCTTTCCCGTAGCTGTTCACTATCGCGTAGAAATCTACCACCCCCTCACCGAGATCACCGGATCGCAGGCAGGATCCATAAAGAAGAATGGCCTCCAGCGAGGAGCCGAAACGTAATTTCAATGCTTCGACCAGAACGAGAAAATCCGGCGATACAGACCTCGAACTCAGCGAGGCCATCTCAGCGACTAGATCACTGGGAATGTGTTGATCAAATATTGAGGCGCGGTCTGTCATGACTGTGAGTTTACCTTACCGGCTCCCACGAAGATAATTGGACCGGCGGCTGTGATACGCAATGGCCCATTCCCGCTTGATGCCCGATAGGATTCACCATCGACGATGTAATCGTCATCTATCAACAGCTCCAGCGCTCTGGTATTGCAACTATGATAACCATCTTGCTCCTTAAGTGTGTTCCCGCGGCCTGAAAGGAGCACCCATAGCGAACGCAAGGGACGTTTCGACCCCTGCCGGACGAATGTTATATGCAGCGGCTCCTCTTGGCTTCCCCAGTACGGACGCATGCCAAACAGCAGACGATCCAGACTACTGGCGAAAAGGAACGCGTAGGTTCCACGATGCAGTTCGATATTCCTCTCGATAATCGACATTTGAACCGGTGCCCAGGCTCCGTGGCGACGCCCAAAAATCAAGCCGACAAGGTAGCCAAGTGTAATAAGAGCTGAATAAATTTCTCCGGTAATACCCAGCTGTTTTATCTTGCTCCGAGAAAATATCACAGCACGGGCAATAAGTCCCACACCAAAAAACATCCCATAAACCTTTGCCATCCCCGCTTGTTCGATACACAGTACATGGCGTTGTATCAACACGGGAGGTACCCGCTTCAGCAGATGCTCCTTCAATTGCTGGACGATAAATTCCAGTTCACCGCAAATACCCAGATCCAGCGCCGTCATGTTGGTGGTACCACCCGGGACAACCATCAGTAAGGGCCATCTGGCGAGTGGTTGCGTTGCAAACAAATGACACAAAACTCCCTGAACGGTACCATCCCCACCAACAATTACCAGCAAATCAACATCTGCCTGGACAAAGGCATCCACCGATGCGTTAATCTCAGGCGCGTTCGTGACTTCACGGCAGGTTGCGCCCGGAATCTCGGCGAGGGCTCGCCTTATTGCATCCTTGCGCTTGCGAATACGTCCGCTGAAAGGATTGAAAAGCAATCCGATTGCGGCCTCCCCAGCTCTCAATCTATTTATCCGTGAATTTTCTATCATTTCTCCTAACCGCCAAGGGTGCAAAAATACGAACTGCCAGTCTCCCTTCATCCTGACCCGGAACAATGTCCTCAAACCATGATCGTAAAGACCCGTGGGACCGCCATGCTTGCCAACCCATCATTACCCGAACAGCAAGAAAGACAGTCGAGAAAAGATGCCAGATAATTACCGACCAGAGACCGACGTCCGGTCGGCCAATGAACCAGCCAAATGTCAACAGGATCAGGTTGGGATTGCGCCGGGCAGTAACAAGCCGATTAAATGAATCCAGCGGCCGCCAGATAAAAATATCAAACGATGCAATCCAAAACTGGAAAATTCCTTCACACAATCGGCCGCCCACGTAACCGATGAGTATCAACGAGAATATTATTGGCAGATCCGATACCTGCGTGAGTGCTCCCGTCAAGCCTACACCCCAAGCCATATACCATAGCGGTGGATGAATAATATCCAGGCCGTGATCGAGCACATCTCCAAAACGGCTTGAGGTGACGGTTACTCGCGCCAGCTTCCCGTCGACGGTATCCATAAAGGTCATCAACCATCCCATCACCAGCCCCATGCCATAGTGGCCATGCCAGAAGGCAACTCCGGCCAGCAGTGCAAATACAAGACTGAGCAAGGTAACCTGGTTTGGCCGTATACCGAAGCGTACACAAATACGCACAGCCCAGAAGGCGGGTATGGGCCAGAGCCATTTCGTCACGAGGTCGGTCACGCCTTTGTAGGATCGGGCAAATAGTTCTAATTCAAGCTGCCTCCTGTTATCGCTGCTGATAAATAACAGGTAGGGCAGATCCCTTTTCTTGAGATTCTGCTGAAGACCCAACAGATTCAAGTCTTTCAGCGTATAACGCGGCAAGGCGGAGAGAGCCTCTCCTTCTCCCCCGTCCATGAAATTCGCGAGCACATGGCGCATATTTCCATCCGTAATCCGGATTGCAACCGGCTGGCCTATATCGCTGCTAAGCACTAGGTTCACTCGCGTATTAATCAATGCCGCCAAGACCCTGGCGTCAAACAAATGATCCGCCCGCAAAAATATTGCCGGCGCATGTGCTGGAATCTGCTCCGGATTATCAACCGTCCTGGTTTGATTGAATGCTCCTAACATCCGTCGTAGCCGCTCGCGGCCGCTCAGACCCCAGACGTTCGTCTCGCTATCTCCGAGGAGATAAATGTAGGTTACCACTGGAATATCCCGGGTCATTTATCTGCGTCTGGACTTGGGATCGCCCTAGATCCGGTAACTGAGCGGGGTGAAGTGTGCGGTTTTCGGGATACAGGGCAAGGCGCAATCATGCGAACTATGCAATTCATCCCGTGGCAGCCTCACCCAGAAGGGGGGAGTCAATATGAAATATTGTTATTAGTCTTAACACTGATCTATTAAATGAGCGGTATCAACTATCGGATTCAGGATTATTGGATGGCCCGTTATATTCATGCGAATACCGGCCATATGCCAGCACAGATAGATCGACATGTATGCCGCACTACCACGGCAATACGCTGTCAGAAACGAGCGCCGAATCCTTTTACTCTAATGGAAAATAATAAGCAAGCAGCTAAAAAACCCGCCGCAACCAGAAATTAGCAATAGCAATCAACAGTAGCCCAGGAAAAAGAGCCGTTAGCGCAGGATTCAAATGCAGCAATAGACCCGCATTCGCGATAACCTGATCAAACAAGTAAACACTGATTCCAAGCATGGATGAGAGCACCAGCTTATTGCCGAGGCCTGTCCGTACCGATCCGAAAACAAAAGGAATGGAAAGCAACAACATGGCAATTGTCATCAGCGCTCCACCAGCCTTCCTCCACAAAGCCAGCGCATAGGCATCGGCCTCCTGCCCCGTCGCACGCAAGAAACGCACATGCAGAAACAATTCAATGGGGGAAAGACTCTCAGGTGACTTGGTCAATGTCGAGATATCATCTGGATTCAGAAATGATTTCCAGTTCATCGATTTTTTGCTCACGGACTCGATGCGTTGTTCCGCAAATGTCTTGATGGTGACGTCGCTTAATTCCCATAGATCATCAGCAACAAGATCCGCATGTTTAGCATAGGTATAGGTTAGCAGGAACCCGTTATCATCAAAATGCATTACCTCAATATCCGCAGCCTTTTTTGCATGCAGCATCTCGCCGATACGTAATATATTCCGCTCGTCCCGGGTCCAGATACCCAGATGTTTGCCAAGCGCAGCGCTCTTGTCAAGCGCGACAGCGCGGGAGGAGATGGCTCTCTGTTGAAGTTGCGGCGCGACAAATTGTTCTAGTACAGCAATGAATAATAGGAGAATCAGTCCCACTCCCAATGGAGCAAGACTGATACGAATGGGAGAAATACCCGCTACCCGTAATGCGGTCAATTCTGAATTAACAGCTAGCCGTCCCAAAGCAATCACATTGCCCAGCAGCGTAATAAAAGGCGCAAGCTGGACAAACCTGCGCGGCAGCAGTAATGCGGTATGCAGGAACGCATCCTGGATGCGATAAGTCCCTTTTCCCACGTCGTCAAGCTGATCCAGCAAGTCGAGAAAACTGAATAGCGGCAAAAGCACCGCAGTCGCAATGCCCAAGCCCATTAAAACCTGCAAGGCCAGGTAACGGTTGGCTATTGTCATCGCCGAGGAAATAGCTTTCGCCAATAACCCGGTGACAGCAAAATGAATGCGACCACGGACATCAAGACGTAAAGCCACCAGACACCGGGTACTCTGCCGATGGTCCCCTGCTCCACCCATGTTTGAGCCAGTCCATTCAGGATATAGTAGATCGCAAAAACCAAAGCGGCGGCATAATAAGTCTTCTCCCCTTTATCCTGGCGAGGTGAAGCGCGGCTGAAAGGCACGGCGATAAGTGCCAGCAGAATGGTGGCAATGGGACGTGAAAGCCGCCATTGGAATTCCGCGATGTCGCGCGGCTGATCGGATTTCTGCAACGCCGTGGTGGCGGCGGCTTTGCGCTTGTAATCCAGCACGTTGCCGCTATCAGTAAAATACACCAGCTTCTCGAACCGGACTGCCGTATCTCTCATTTCAGAATGCATCAGCCGGTAAGTAGCGCCATCACGCAAATGTACTTGAGGACGTTGCCCGGCTGCCGGCTCCTGCGGATAGGCTTCCTTGGCTACAATGATCTCGCTGCTGTCTTTCTTTCTGATGTAATGAAACACATCCTTCATCTCCTTGCCGGTGCTGTCCTTGGTATGAAGATAAATGACCCTGCCGCTACTTTCGCTTCCATAGAAACGCCCGGCTTGGAATCGATCCAAATTTAATTCAGCTTCCGCCTGCGCGTTCAGAATATAACTTTCTTCATAAGCCCATGGGCGTATGAAGATAGACAGCGCACCGCTGATAATTCCCACGGGAATGGCAACGATGAGTACAGCATAAATTATGCGATTATCGCTGACACCGGCGGAACGCAGTACATTAATTTCCTGATCCCTGTGCAGCCGCCCAAGACCCATGACAATAGCGACATAAAGAGCGATCGGCATCAGCACTTCCAGGGCAATCAGCGTCTTCAGCAGCACCAGCTTCAGCATGGCGGCGATACCCAGCGATTCTGTGACTGCCCCCGCCAGGAAGCGTGCACTGCTGAAACTCGAGAATAATGCCGCCAAAATGACGATCACCACCGTAAATGGTATTAACAATTCACGCGTAATATATCGTTCTATTATTTTCACGGATTCTTTTACTTCATCCTGAAACGGCCATAGACCTAGGGAAACGGGTCGGGCGAGTCTGTTTTCTCTTGAGCAAGCGGCATTGCTCCCGCCAGGACGGATTCCACAAGCAGCATATCCTCAACTTTGTCCACATCAACCCCAGCTTGGGGGAAAGGCAAAAAAACCGGCTGTACCTCGATTCCGGTCCTGGCCGTAACGGCTTTCAATCCTCGGGCGAGTGTCAATAATCCCAGCAAATACAAGAATACAGCCTTGAAACCAAAGGTCTGCCCGATCAGTAACCAGGGACGCTTGCGTAAATCCTCCGCCCGCTGCCAGAACGAGACCAAGCCACGGCCACGAGAATTAATAAATGCATAAAGATTGCAGCCGCAGACGCCGCCATCCTGCAACCGTATGACGGTTCGCTTGGCACCGGGAAATGCCGCGGCGACATCTTCATATTTGACCACTCCTACGGTGGCGTCACTTCCCGCCTTTTGCGATTCGCCCAAGAAATAGCGCACAATTGGAGATGTCAATAAAGCATGGTCGGCTGTCGTCAGTAACACCGGAGCATTCTGATCGATGTGTGCGAGTCCGCTATTGGCGCTGCGGCTGGGAGAGTCCAGGTTCGGCAGCCAGCTGACGCGCCCGCTCGCGATCCGCCTTTCCAGCTCGGGACAGCCTGGGAGCGCTGATTTGGGCGGGCCGCATACAATAATCGTCTTTACCATATCGCTGGCCTCCAGTGCATCCAGCACTCGGATGATCATCGGCGTTCCATAAATCGGTGCAAACGCCTTGCAGGCCACGCCTGCTTTAGTCGCAACCGGATCACCCGTCGCGCGGTCCGCGGCCAGTACGATAGCGGTAAATTGATTAATTTTATTCATTGCAAACGTTAATCCAGATAACCCATCACGCAAATCCTGGAGTCCCCGCGAGTGCCGGCGGACAGTTTGTGGCCATTCCCGCCGCTTGCCCGGCGTCCATGGGATAAGCCATGAGCCTCCCTCAACCCGCAACACCGTCTCGCCATCATCTCATGTCCTAAGGGATTATCTGGATACTCATACTATCTTGCCTGTCATATATCGATTACAGCGTCTTGCCAAAAATCCGGTAACGTTTGTACTGCCGGCAGCCGAGGTAATCCAGAATTCCCCGCATTGCCTTGTTGTCCTCCAGTATCCATGACAATTCAACCGCCTGGATTCCCCTGGAAAGCCCTGCCTGCCGGGGCGCATCAATTACCATGATCGCCAGCGCCATGCCAATCGGGGAACTCTGAAACTGCTTGCGCACTCCCATCAAGGGTATCCGGCCGGTACGAACTTTTCTGGATTTAAGGTACCTGATCATTCGAATCCAGCCAAGCGGAAACAAACTGCCATCAAGTTCGGCGAATATCTCGTTTAGATTGGGCAGGCCCGCCATAAATGCCGCCGGGCGACCATCCACTTCTGCAATCCGAATAAACTCATCGGGCACGAGTAGACGAAGACTGCTGCCGAGTTCGGCAAACTCGGCCTGGGTAAAAGGAACAAAGCCCCAATTCTCCGACCAGGCATCGTTGAATATATCACGCAAAATTTCCATCTCTTCATCAAATTTGTCGCGGCGTAGCGTTCGTAATCGCACCTGTCCGGAAAATCTTTCAATCACGCTGCTCATCAATCGGGGCATCTTTTGGTTAGTCTCCGCCCAATAGGCAAGTAGATCCTTCAGCGGTTGATATCCCTGTTCTTCAAGTAATTTACCGTACCAGCGGCGTGAATGCGGCATCATTACCATCGGCGGCGTATCAAAACCCTCCACGAGAATGCCGCACTCCTGATTGATGGATAGATTGAATGGTCCGCTGACATGCCTGGTATGCCGGGCAGCCAACCATTCCTCGGCGGTACGCATAAGCACAGCGAATACCTCTGTATCATCTATTCCTTCCAGCAGACCAAAATGCCCGGTATCCGCACCATAGCGCTGCCGGTGCAGCTGATCAATTTGTGCACTGATCCTTCCCACTGGCTGGTTACCCCGGTATGCAATCCATGCCTGCCATTCTCCATGCTTGAAAAAGGGATTAAATCTGGAGAAGTGCAGACGCCGCTCCAGACGTAGGGGGGGTACCCACATCGGATCGTCCGCATATATGCGCCAGGGGATATCGATAAATACGCCCATCTCGCGATGATTTGTGACCGGGCATATAGTGATGGCTCCGTCTATTGGCGGATCCGGCCTTTCATTCATAACAGGGTATGGCTAATAAGCGAGCCATCAGGCTAGGCATCATATGTTGGTTATCCGGGAAATCAAATAAACTTAATCGATTATTGAATTTGCTCTGCTCGATTTCACCCGTTATCAGCCTGCATTTAACACAGTGCGTTAACTCGATGGCACATTGATGACGTGTGCTATTATAATTGCCGACTTAAGACAACCGGTTTTCAGCAATGCTTCACATACCAAAGCGCGCATCAGGCCACTACCACCGTGCCGGATACTGAGCTCGCACAATTGTTGATTTTACCATTGAGGCATTTGCGATATCATTTACTTGTGACAAAAGTGCGTAACCCGCAAAAGGAAGAATCAAAAGCGATAACGCTTGGTCTGAATCGGCAAACGAAACTTTTGTTTCTCCTGCTCAATAAAATGGCTTATCAGCAAACAAAAAAATGGAGTGAAAGAATTATTGAGGTCTTACTGGCTACAAGAAAAAGTAAAAAACAGATAAAATTTTCCTGGCAATACTTCACGAAGAGGTTAATGATTAATGGACAGTCCTGAGTATAACCTGTTAATTTCCCTGGCTCTTATCCCTGTCGTTTTTATGCTGCAGATGTGGGTGAGACAACGTCGGGTCCGCCGGCGTAATGAATCCGGACAACAGGAATTCGATAGCCTTGCGGCAACGCTCTTATCCGCAATTGCCGAGGGATTAGCCGTTATCGGCAGTCTAATACTCATTATCTGGATCATGGGAGCTCTATTGAGATACCTGTTCCCCGTCATATTTAATGCGCAGTAATTCGCGATCCGAGAAACCAGGTAGCAGCCGAAGATCAACCAGTTCCTTTAATTCAACCTGCGACAGATGGAATCGCTGTTTTGTCGTGCAAACTATCCACTTTATTTTTTCTTTCTTGCGCTACTTTTCGAATTTGATGATTAATCCTGATTGCGTATGCGCATAGTCGTTACAGGAATGGGGATTGTCTCGCCAATTGGCATAGGCGTTGACCAATTCTGGACAGCGGCCGTCAATGGTGTCAGTGGTATCCGAACGATTACGGGCTTCGATCCATCCAGTCAGCGCTCCCAGGTAGCGGGAGAGATCCCGGGGTTCGATCCCGCCAGCTTTCTGACTGCCAAGTATATAGACCAAACGGACAGATTCACCCAACTGGCGCTGCTGGCCGCTAAACTCGCGCTGGAAGACGCGGGTGGACTTGATACATACGCGCCTCAGCGTGTAGCCATAAGTATCGGTTCGGGAATGGGCGGTTTCGGTACCTTCGAATCCTCTGCTACGCGCAAGTTCCGGAATCAGCCTATCCCACCGTTTACAGTACCTCGGACCATGGCAAACGCCGCGGCTGCCTGGATCGCGATCAAACATCGATTTAAAGGGGTGAATCTGACCTGCAGCACGGCATGTTCCTCCGGAGCCAATGCGATTGGCATGGCTCTTGATCTTTTGCGGACGGGAAGGGCCGATGCGGTGATTGCCGGTGGTGCGGAGGGTTGCGTATTGCCTCTAACCATGACAAGTTTCGAAGTTCTGCATGCGCTGACTACCGGCTCTAATGCTGATCCGGCACGAGCATCCCGGCCTTTCGCCAAGGGTCGGGATGGATTTGCGATGGCGGAGGGCGCGGGTATGCTCATCCTGGAGAGGGAAGATCAGGCCCAGCTGCGAGGGGCAAAAATGTACGCTTGCCTTGCTGGGTATGGACAGGCATGTGATGCGACGCATATCGTGATGCCCGACATGGAGGGCCAGATAACGGCAATGCGGACGGCGGTGCTGGACGCTGGAATGAATATTGACTCCATTGACCATATCAACGCGCATGCGACATCCACACCCCTTGGAGATATCGTGGAAACCCGGGCCATTAAGAATCTTTTTGGCACCCGGGCAGGGGATATTGCCGTGAATGCCACCAAATCCATGATCGGACATTCGATCGGCGCATCGGCCGCCATGGGTAGCATTGCCACTATCATGGCCCTGCATACGGGTACCATACATCCAACTATCAATCTTGATGAGGCTGATCCGGAATGCGATCTTGATTACATACCCAACCGCGCACAGCAGCGGAACCCACGAAACGGGCTATGTAATGCTTTTGGTTTTGGTGGCAACAATGCAAGTATTATCTTCACAACCCTTGAATGAAGGAATGGAACCAGATTATGGATACAGCGGATATTGAAGCAAAGGTAGTACAGTTTATCGCGACAAAAGTGGAGAATCTGGATGCTTCCACCATAAACAGGTCTTCAAAATTTGAAGACCTTGGACTTGATTCCATGGATACGATCCAACTTTTATTCGATGCGGAAGATACATTCGGTATTAATTTTGATAGCGAAGAAGCGAAAGGATTTACCAGTGTGGGAGATATTGTTTCCTATATTGAAAAAAATCAGGTACCGACCACTGAAGGATGAAAGTCGAATACCGCATCTCAGCCAATCCACCTGACCTATCGAAGCCCTAAACCCAGATAATCCCAGGACGCCCGGCAAGCGGCGAAAATGGCCGGGACTATGATTTACCGCTATTAGTTTTCCTGACGGCGGATGTTCTGGATTTTGGTCTCGCCATCTTGGTTTCCACAGTTGCAATGGTTGCTTTTGTTTTTGTTTCTCTTGGCTCAAACTCAAACCCCACTTTTCCGTCCGCACCGACCACAAGATAGGCTGAAAACGGCCTTCCCTTCTTGGATATGAATTTTGTTAGCAAGTCGGTTTTGCCGGAGCGCAACAATTTGCTGACCTGTTCCCGTTCAAGGGGACGTGCGAGGATTATTTTTCCGATTTTAAAATTGCAGGTATGCGCAGAACCGACAGCCTTCTCGCACGCGTAACTCATCCCGTGATCAAATACCCCGCCGTCGCAGCGGGGACATTTTCCCAGCGATTCCTGGCCGGAAAAATCGATAGGTCCGGCACTGTCTTCACTGTCGCCACCAAAATCAAATTTCATTTCAAATTCGTCGGTAAGCTTAATATTGGCATTGAACAGTCGCCCCATTTTGCTACGAAAGCCTTGCAACGGACCCACTTCGCGCCGGGTGATCAGTTGCTCCATTTCCTCAGTTTCGAATTGCCGGCCAGCCAGAATTTTCCATAATGCAAAATCGCATTTCTGACACTGAAATTTTTTGTAAGTCTCCTGTACTACGCTACCGCATTTGGGGCAAGGGGACTTGAGCGTGGAAAAATCCCCGCTTATGGTTTCACCGCGATGACTTTTCGCCTGCGTCACCATATGATTCGTCATGCCGGCAATTTCTTCCATGAATTTGTTGCGTTCGAGTTTGCCCTGCTCGATCTGACGGAGTTTGAATTCCCAGTCACCCGTTAATTCCGGTGAGGTAAGTTCGGGCACCTTCAATCCACGCAGCAATGTAATTAACGAGAATGCCTTGGCGGTAGGATGCAGTTCCCTTCCCACGCGCTGCATATAGTTTTCGAATACCAGGCCTTCGATGATCGAAGCCCGGGTAGCGGGTGTGCCTAGCCCTTTCGCGCTCATGGCTTCCCGAAGATCCTCATCTTCCACCAGCTTACCCGCGCCTTCCATGGCGGATAGCAGCGTAGCTTCATTGAATCTGGCCGGTGGCCGGGTCTTGCTGGCCACGACGTTAATCTCTCTGGTGAGCACCGGCTCGTTGGAAGTCACCGCAACCAGAGTCGAGCCATCATCCGCATCCTCCATCTGAGCCTCTTTGCCGTAAACCGCCTGCCAGCCGGGATTGATCATCACCTTACCTTCGGTTTTGAATGGCTCGTTCTCTACACGGGTGATTCGAGTGGTTACAAGAAATTCCGCAGCGGGATAAAAAATGGCTAAAAACCGCTTGGTTACAAGATCATAAAGTTTCTCTTCCGCCTCGCTTAGACCTCTGGGTTCAAGCAAAGTTGGAATAATGGCGAAGTGATCAGAAATCTTCGCATTATTAAATACCCGCTTATTGGGCTTGACCCAGTCCGCTTTGAGAATCTGTCTGGCAAATATGCGATACCGGGTCTTTTCCAGAGAATTAAGGGTATCCTTGACGGTTCCAATATAGTCTTCCGGCAGCGCACGCGAATCAGTACGCGGATAGGTCAATGCTTTATGCTTTTCATATAGCGCCTGGGCCAGTCCCAGCGTTGTTTTGGCGGAAAAACCAAAGCGCCCGTTAGCATCGCGCTGCAAGCTGGTGAGATCATATAGCAGCGGACAGATTTCTGCGGTTGGTTTGCTTTCTTCGCTGACAATGCCAGGCTTATCCTGACATTTGGCGCGAATAACCTCAGCCTTGTTCTGGTCCCATAATCGCTCGGCCTTTTGTTCGCTATCCTTTTTATCTTTTGAAAACTTTTCATCGAACCAGCGTCCGTTATAAGTTCCCGCATTGGCGGCAAATGTGCCGTGTACTTCCCAGTAACTGCGGGGAATAAATTTCCTGATCGTATCTTCCCGTTCAATCAGAATTGCCAGTGTGGGAGTTTGCACCCGTCCCACAGTGGTTTTATGAAAGCCACCCTCCTGAGAATTAAACGCGGTCATGGCGCGAGTACCATTTATTCCCACGAGCCAATCGGCTTCCGAGCGGCTCACGGCCGCTTCCGCCAGCGGCTGAACAGCAGCGTCGTCAAGTAATTTGGTAAACCCCTCGCGGATCGAGGCGGGAGTCATCGATTGCAGCCAAAGTCGCTTCACCGGTTTCTTGTTGCCCGCATGACGCACAATGTAACGAAAAATCAATTCGCCCTCGCGTCCTGCATCGCAGGCATTGATAAGTTCGCTCACATCCTTGCGTTTGATGAGCTTAGTTAAAAGCTTTAGGCGTGATTCTGATTTCTCGATAGGATTGAGATCAAAGTATGGCGGAATTACCGGTAAATTGGAAAAACTCCATTTTCCGCGTTTGACTTCGTATTGCTCAGGTACCGCCAGCTCAAGCAAGTGGCCGACAGCCGACGACAGCACGTACGTATCGTTCTCGAAATAATCGGTATGCTTGGTAAAGCCTCCTAGTACCCGCGCGATATCGGCGGCGACGGAAGGTTTCTCAGCGATGATTAAGGTTTTTCCCATGAAACTCCTGTGAACATTCCGTAGTTGAGTGGCGGTCCTGAGAAAGCACACACTATTACCGGGCGGCAACAATCCAACTATGCAAGAATTACGGTTACTTCACACTCAACCGTTTTTGGATACACGGATGGCGAGAACAATTGGACTATCTGCCGTAGTAACTACCGAAGCCGCTGATAGCACCCACCCGGCAGCGTGGCGACCACGCCATCCAGCTCAAGTGACAATAGCATCGCCGATACCGTTTCCGCCGTCAAGCCGCTGCGGATGCACAGTGTATCGATATTGGCGGCATCATGGCCGAGATATCTCAGCAATAGCGATTCTTTCGCAGCAGGTTCATCTGTATGGTCGACTTCACTTCGCGCGGCCTCATACCCAAGCTCATCCAGTATATCTTCGGCACTTTCTACCAGTTTTGCCCCCTGTTTGATAAGCGCGTGACAACCCTTCGATAATGGAGAATGAATCGAACCGGGAATGGCAAATACGTCGCGGCCCTGCTCCAGCGCCTGCCGGGCGGTAATAAGAGAGCCACTTTGCAACGCGGCTTCCACTACCAGGCAACCCTGGCTGATGCCGCTTATAATGCGGTTGCGGCGTGGAAAATTGCTACCCACGGCAGGAGTGCCCAATGGAAACTCGGAAACAAGCACTCCATGTTCCGCCAGCTCATGGGCAAGATCACGGTTGCGGGCAGGATAAACGATATCCAGTCCGGTTCCCACGACCGCGATACTGGCTGCTGTTCCACGCAGACCTCCACGATGCGCCGCCGCATCAACACCAAGTGCCATTCCACTCACGATGCACAATCCCGCATTGCTTGCGGCCTCGGCAAAAGCTTCCGCGTTGGCAAGCCCTTGGGGTGTGGCATTACGGCTGCCCACCACCGCAAGAGCGCGTGAACTCAACAACTCCCGCTTCCCCTTGAGATAAAGAAGCGGGGGTGGATCCGCAATATTGAGCAGCATCGGGGAATAATCGGGGTCAGCCAGCGTCATAATCGAGTTCGCGGGATCTTCAAGCCATCTGAGCGTTACCGCAATTTTCTTCCTATCCGCCCCTTGTACAATGCTGTCGGCTACTTTTCTTTTCACGAGGCGTTCGAGTGCAGCAGTTTCTGCGGAGAAAATACCTGCGGGACTGCCGAAAGCCACCAGCAATCGCCGAATTGACTCGTCACCGAGACCATCAATCAAGCCAAGCGCAAGCCAGGATTCGATACCTTCTGTCGATTTCATCTTAATCGACCCATGATCCGGCAGTTTGATCGCACATTTCGAAGCTCATATTTTTGGCGCCATGACCCGGAACAATTTTTGCGTCTGATCTTCATTGGTGAGTCAGCTTTTGGATAAACGCTACGGTAATCACGCTGCGTGATGACCCACAAGCTAACAGTATTTTTTGATTACCGAGAAACGATTGACTCTTCCGGAAAACCCAAGAAAAGCTCAACCTATTGTCCAGATCAACGAATTGATAATCAGACTGTCCGAAATTTCGTATCGGTGTCTTCGGCGGACTGACCGGGCTCAAGCCTCCGGCCCAAATCAGGATATAATGGACTTACGCGTGGAGAATCACCGGTACCGAGACCGCAGACGTAGACCCAAGACAAGGGGTCAAACAGAATATCGTAATAATACAATTTAAATTCTGCATTTAGATTATTAAATGCGCAAGTCTTTTTATCCTAAACCAGTCATGTTGGACAGGGTGAAGTGCGCGGTTTTTGGGATGCAGAGGCAAGGCATGACAACATGGAATGACCGTTCCATTCCAAGATGTTGCGAACAACGCAGGTATATGCCCCGGAAACGATACTATTCATCCATAGCGGCTTTACCCGGAGGATGAAAGTTAAATAATACGAAATATTGTTATTAATCATGATATTGATCTATTAAATGAGCGGCCAACTACTGAATTTAGGCTCATGGCACTTCTGAAGATACTACAGTACCCGGATGAACGGCTGCATACCGTGGCGAGCCAAGTGCCGAAGGTTACTGACGAGACTCGTGCTCTGGTGAATGATATGGCGGAAACCATGTACTCCGCTCCGGGAATTGGACTGGCCGCGACCCAGGTTGACGTGCACCAGCGTGTCATCGTCATCGACGTCTCCGATACCCATAACCAGTTGCACGTATTGATCAACCCTGAAATTACCGCTCGCAGCGGTGAGTCCGACTACGAAGAAGGTTGTCTGTCGGTACCTGGAATCTTCGGGAAAGTCGAGCGCGCGGAGCGGATCACAGTCGAGGCGTGGGATCGCGAGGGTAATCCGTTTGTGCTCGACGCCGATGGCTTGCTGGCGGTATGCATTCAACACGAAATGGATCATTTGGTAGGTAAGGTATTTGTTGAATACTGGTCGCGGATGAAGCAATCACGTATTCAGACCAAGTTCAAAAAGCAGCGACGCAAGGTAATGTGAGAGCCCGTTTCCAGGCCCGCTGGCACAGTAGTTGACCGCTGAATTGAGAAACCCTGCGTAGATCCAAGGCTATAAGAGCACGCTGTCTGGAAAATCGGGATAATCACGAAGTGTACGATTTGAGTCCTGGCTTGATTCACTACGCCAAGACACGTAACTCGCAGCGCGCGCTGACGAGATATTTTGTTCAGCGGTTTCTTGCAGTGGCGATCACGCCTTCTCTTTGTAAGGCTTGTTCATGTACGCTCCCGGTTAAACCGCACCTCATATGAAAATTATTTTTGCGGGCACTCCGCCATTTTCCGTCCCTGCGCTTGAAGCCCTGGCAAATGCCGGGCACGAGATTGCACTGGTGTTGACCCAGCCAGACCGCCCTTCCGGACGGGGTATGAAACCCACCGCAAGCGCGATCAAATTACTTGCGCAGCAACGCAAACTTACGGTACTGCAGCCATACTCGCTTAAACAGCCGGAGTTGCATGCGCAGCTCGCCGCCATCAATGCAGATGTCATGATAGTTGTCGCTTATGGATTGATCCTTCCTTCAGCCATTTTGAGTATTCCTCGACTGGGTTGTCTTAATATCCACGCTTCCTTGCTGCCTCGCTGGCGGGGTGCGGCCCCGATCCAGCGGGCAATATTGGCGGGTGATCAGGAGACCGGGATCACTATCATACAAATGGATCGCGGCCTAGATACAGGCGCAATCCTATTGCAACGAAGCGTCGCAATTGCACAGAATGATACCGCGCAGACTCTGCATGATAGGCTTGCCTTGCTGGGAGCAGTTTGTATTGTTGAAGCATTGGCGCATTTGTGTGGAAATATGCTTGCCGAAGCTCCCCAGGATGAAATTGCCGCGACATATGCACCGAAACTGGAAAAAAAGGAAGCGGAAATTGACTGGCGATTAAGCGCGGAAAACATCAATCGGGTAGTGCGGGCGTTCAATCCTCGCCCCGGCGCTTATTCGCAGGTATGTGGAAACTCTATGAAAATATGGCAGGCGAAGGTCGCCGTGGATGCCGCTGGCCAGCCGGGAGAAGTTGTTGCAACAGGACGCGACGGAATCGTGGTCGCATGCGGCAAAGGGTCGCTTGTACTGGAAGTCTTGCAGAGATCTGATGGGAAAAAAATGGGTGCAGCAGAATTTCTGTCGGGGCATTCACTGCGGCCGGGCGATCTATTTGAACCTAAACGCGATAGCTGATTACTCATTTCTCCGCTCGGGACCATGACCCATAATGATTTCTTGCCATACTTGAGCTTCACCTGCCTGATGAGTCCGCTACAATTGCCGGATTTAGGTTGAATGCCGGCATGATTACCACTCAGCGTTTGGCTGCCGCAGCGGTGGGCAAAGTATTGGCCGGCGCGAGCCTGACAGAGGTATTGCAGGGAGTCTGGCGTGCCCACCTCGATCTTTCCGGTCAACAACGCGGCGCAATTCAGGATTTAAGCTATGGTGTGCTGCGTTTCTACGGCCAGCTCGACAGCGTGCTTGGCTTATTGCTGAACAAGCCATTGTGGAACCAGGATATACGTCATTTATTATTGGTCGGCCTGTATCAGCTGGCATATAGCAAAGCCTCCGCGCATGCGATCGTGGATCACGCCGTATCCGCTACTCATGTTGTAAGCGGCAATAAAGGTGCGCAAGGACTGGTCAATGCGGTATTGCGCAACTTCGTACGACAACGCGCAAGTCTTCTCGAACGGGCGGCTGAAAGTGAGGTGGGACGGTATTCTCATTCACAGTGGTGGATAGACAAACTCCACGCGCACTATCCGCAAAACTATCAGGCAATATTGGAGGCCGGTAATCGGCGCCCACCCATGACGCTGAGGGTCAACCGGCGCAAAATCAGCGTGGCGGAATACGAGAAACTTCTCAATCAAGCCGGCATGGATGCGCGACAATTATGGAATGGCGCGCTTGAGTTGGTGCAACCGGTCGCAGTTGATAGGCTGCCGGGATTTGCGCAAGGACTGGTCTCGGTCCAAGATGCCGGCGCCCAACTCGCCGCGCCATTGCTGGACGCACACAACGGCATGCGTGTTTTGGATGCTTGTGCCGCGCCCGGGGGCAAAAGCGCGCATTTGCTGGAATTGGCGAAAGTGGAATTAACCGCATTAGACAATGACAGCGTGCGAGTCGCTCGCATAGCAGAAAATCTATCTCGCCTGGAATTAGACATCCACCGCATCATTCGCGGGGACGCCGCGCACCCGGCGGAATGGTGGGATGGCAAGCCATTCGATCGCATTCTGGCCGATGTACCTTGCTCCGCCTCGGGCGTGGTGTGCCGCCACCCGGATATCAAATGGCTAAGGCGTGAAAGTGATCTCTCCCGGTTTGGCCAGAAGCAGGGCGAAATCCTGGATGCCTTGTGGCAGATCCTGATCAGAGATGGTAAATTGCTCTATGCCACCTGTTCGATATTTGCCGAAGAAAACAAGCTGCAGGTGGAGAAGTTTCTGCACCATCATTCAGATGCCCGTCTGTTGCCTCTGTCCCAGGTTGAAACAATCGATGGGCAACTGTTGCCGAATTCTCATCATGACGGTTTCTTTTATGCCTTGCTGCACAAAGTCTGATTCCTTCGCGCGCTTGTTGCAGGGAGCAGCGGCAATACTGCTGAGCCTGGTGTTGCCGCTGAGCACTGGTGCTCATGCGGAAGGCATACAGATAAAATCCATCGTGATAGACGCGGCAGACGAAGGTTATCAGTTTGACGCTGATTTCGAGATCGCGCTTAACCCCAAGCTGGAACGCGCACTTGAGAAAGGCATTGTGCTTTACTTCGTCACCGAACTCAATCTGATGAATTTCCGATGGTACTGGCTGGATGAAAGAGTTGCACAGAGCAGGGTACGTGAGGGCTTGAGCTATTACGCGCTGACCCGTCAGTACCGTCTGAGTCGCGGAACATTGTCACAGAATTTCAACACCCTTAAGGAAGCGTTACAAGCGCTAAGTCGCGTGCGCGATCGTCCCCTTATCGCAAGCTCCGAGCTAAAGCCGGATATGGAATATACAGTGGAATTGCGGATGCGACTTGATATATCGGCATTACCTAAGCCTTTCCAAGTGGAAACACTTGGCTCCAGGGAGTGGGATTTCAGCACCGGCACCCTACGGTGGAGCACAAGGTTACCATTACCCAAGTTCCAAGATGGTACTCGGCCGTGAAATATGTCATCATCATCGGAGTGAGCCTCGGTGCCGTCATGTTATTTCTGCTCGCCACCGCGGGGGCCGACACAGGACTCTTTGAGCGAAAGTATAGACTTCTGATCCGGATCAACGTCGGCTTCGTGCTGTTTCTCATGGCAGTGGTGGGATATTTGCTATGGAGACTCAAACACAGGCTCAAGGCTGGCGTCTTCGGTTCCAGGCTGGCGCTGCGCCTGTTGCTGATCTTTTCCCTGATGGCGATCCTGCCGGGTGCGCTGGTATATGGCGTCTCGGTGCAGTTTCTCGGGAAAAGCATCGAATCCTGGTTCGATGTCAAGGTGGATCGGGCGCTCGAAGGGGGATTGAATCTGGGGCGCACCATCCTTGACAATCTACTGGTGGAACTACGCAATAAAGCTAAAGCCGCCGCACTTACGCTGTCCGAAGAATCTGCCTCACCGCTCCCGGCGCTGGATCAATTGCTGAATCAATCGCAGATACAGGAAGCCGCATTGTTTGATCAGAACGGCGAAATAATCGTATTTGCCGGCTTACATGACAAAGGGTTATTCCCGGAAACATTGAGTACGGCAGTAATGCGGCAGGTAAGAACAGAAAATGTCTACAGCACGGTTGAATCGATTCCTGATAAAGGCTTGTATTTGAGAGTAGTGATGCCTATCCATGGAACCGGCACGCAAGGAGATGCATGGGTATTGCAATTATTGCAACCGGTACCGAAACAGCTAACCGAAGATGCGGAAATAGTGCAGGCGGCATATCGCGATTATCAGGAATTGTTGCTCTCGCGCGAAGGCCTGAAGGGGCTGTATGGGGTGACGCTCACACTCGCGCTCCTGCTTTCGCTTTTTTCCGCACTAGCAGCGGCGTTCCTCATCAGTGAGCGGTTGAGCGCGCCGCTGGGCATGCTGGCCGAAGGTACCCGGGCTGTGGCGCAAGGCGATTTCAGCAGACGTCATCCAGTTCAAAGCCGGGATGAACTGGGCGTGTTGACTGAATCATTCAACCTCATGACCCAGCAACTGGAGGAAGCTCGCGTGACCGCTGAACGCAATCAGCAGGAAGTGGAAAGCGCCCGGGCTTATCTGGAAAATATATTGGCCAACCTCTCATCGGGCGTTTTGGTATTCGACGAAAACTTGCGCATGCGTACTGCCAATCTTAGCGCGGAGCAAATTCTGAAGGTTCCGCTGATGAGTCTTCAGGGATTAACCATTGAAGAATGTGCGGCGCGCGAACCTCAACTTAACTCTTTCAAGGCAGAAATTCTTGAAGGATTTCATTCAGGGAAAAGAGGCGAATGGCAGTGTCAGGTAGAGCGCCTAAGGGACCGTGCCAGCCAGGTATTGCTGCTTCGCGGGACACGCCTGCCGGACGTATCAGGCGGCGGAGGTGTGGTGGTATTTGATGACATTACCAGTTTATTGCAGGCTCAGCGTACCGCCGCGTGGGGCGAGGTGGCGCGGCGCCTGGCCCACGAGATCAAGAATCCGCTCACACCGATACAGCTGTCCGCAGAACGTATGCAGCACAAGCTCGCGGAGAAATTAGGTACGCAGGATGCACATATTTTGCAGCGCTCCACCGAAACTATCGTCAATCAGGTCGAGGCGCTTAAGAAGATGGTCAATGAATTCAGCGAATATGCGCGGGCGCCTGAACTGGAATTCCATGAACTGGATTTCAACGGTCTGGTGCGGGAAGTGCTCGCATTGTATGAGGCTGCAAGCATAGCGGCGCCTGGAAATCCGCAACCGCACATTTATTTGACTCTGGCGTCAGATCTGCCGGCCGTAAGGGGTGATTCCGCACGGTTACGCCAGGTTATTCACAATCTCCTGCAAAATGCTCAAGATACACTGATAGGTGTCCCCGAACCCGCAATCACGGTGCGAACCGAAATTGCACCCGGTGGAGTACAGTTTAGCGTAAGTGATAACGGTGCGGGATTCCCGGAACAAGTCAGGGCTCGCGTATTCGAGCCGTACGTGACCACCAAATCCAGGGGCACGGGACTCGGACTACCCATTGTAAAAAAAATAGTCGAAGAACACAGCGGAACGATCCAAATAGAGAATATCCAGCCTCACGGCGCGCGAGTTTCAATTACCCTTCCGGTTAGGCAAGGGAACAATTGATTGCTCGTTTCTTCAGCCGGAGGCTATGATTTATAAATATTTTTTATCCAACTTAATCTTCATATTTTTGATGAATTCGCTACCAGGCGGATCGCACTCAATCCAACTAAGGATTTTAGATTGAATTATGAGCAACAATACAATACTTGTCGTTGATGACGAAATCGGTATACGTGAGTTATTGTCCGAAATCTTGCGGGATGAAGGCTATCAAGTAGCCCTTGCAGAAAATGCGGGACAAGCACGCAACTGGCGCAAGCAAACGCGGCCCGATCTGGTACTGCTGGATATCTGGATGCCGGATACCGACGGCATCACGTTGCTGAAGGAATGGGCAAGTGGCGGATTGCTCACCATGCCGGTGGTAATGATGTCAGGACATGGCACCATAGACACGGCGGTAGAGGCAACCCGGATGGGGGCATCCGGTTATTTGGAGAAACCGGTGCCGCTGCAAAAGCTATTGAGCACGGTAGGGCGCGCGCTGCGTGGCGGACAAGGCAACCTTCCCACGATACTTCCGCTTGCTACCCTGGGCAGGGGGCCATTGATCGCCGACCTGAAGAAAAGGCTGGAACAGGTAGCCAACCTTAGAACGCCGCTATTGCTCACCGGCGAACCAGGAACCGGTGCGGATTTGTGCGCACGATTTCTACATCGCCCAAACACCCCCTGGGTGGAGCCGGATACCCTCACGGCGCTTGCGAACGCCCCATTTGATCTGCTTGAACGCGCAAAAGGCGGTTTGTTGTTTCTCAAGGAGATTGGAGATCTCAACAGATTGGCACAAAAAGGTCTGCTGCTGCTGCTGGGCAAACTGGAAAAGTACAGCGTGCGGTTAGTGTGCGCCACATCGATGCCGTTGGCGGGGTTAACTGCGCAGGGCGCCTATGACCAGAAATTATATGAAATTTTGAGTGGCCTTTGCATCAACGTTCCCGCACTGAGAGAACATCGGGAAGACATTCCCGAACTGGCCAACCAGATTCTCTCGCGCTGTATTGAATCAGGCGAAGTACCCCTGCGGCAATTTAGTACCGCCGCACTCAACGGCCTGCGAAATTACGACTGGCCCGGCAATCTTGCGCAGCTCACCGGCGCGGTGCACTCTCTGGCCCTCACATGCGCTGACGACGAAATATCGGCGGATGATGTAAAACAGATACTGATTTCTTCATCTCCCGCCCAAGCGGTAGCGGGTGTTCCGCTTAATATTCCATTACGCGAGGCACGCGATATGTTTGAGAAAATTTATTTTGAACAGCTCATTGATCAGGAAAGCGGCAATATGACTCGGGTGGCGGAGAGAGCGGGGCTGGAACGCACTCATCTTTACCGCAAGCTCAAACTCCTGGGGATCAAGCTGCGCAATCACTGAAAAATTATTCTGTTTACCCCCCTCATTTACCGGAATCATCCAGATTAACGGATATGCGGTCAGAGCAATAGCGCGTAGCAGCCACTCACCCCTAGCGCTTTTAGGTTTACTGCCCACCCATTTGGAATCCGGCATTAGCGTCAACGGTTGTCTGACATCGTATCTTAAGCGATAATAACGGTTTTGCCGACCTACGCCGCTGCCCGGGTTAGGGGGTAGTTTTTTATTGCCATATATCTATTGAACGAGGGAGTTTGTGTCCATGGGAACATTTAGAGATTTTGATGCGCCGGTGTTCAAGAATCTTACCAGCGCTATCCGCGCGCTGGCTATGGACGCTGTGCAAAAAGCCAATTCAGGCCACCCCGGCATGCCCATGGGTATGGCGGAGATAGCCGAGGTATTATGGATTCATCATTTGCGCCACAACCCCGCCAATCCCAAATGGGTGGACCGCGACCGGTTTGTGCTGTCCAATGGGCATGGTTCGATGCTGATTTATGCTTTGCTGCATCTTACCGGCTATGATTTGCCGATGGAGGAAATCAAACGCTTCCGTCAGCTTCATTCCAAGACGCCTGGCCATCCCGAATACGGCTATACGCCCGGCGTGGAAACCACCACCGGCCCCTTGGGACAAGGGCTCGCCAACGCGGTAGGCATGGCACTTGCCGAGAAAATACTTGCCGCGGATTTCAACCGGCCCGGCTTTGATATCGTCAATCATTACACGTATGTATTTCTTGGCGATGGTTGCCTTATGGAAGGAATTTCTCATGAGGCCTGTTCGTTGGCAGGCACGCTGGGACTCGGCAAACTGATCTGTTTTTATGACGACAATGGCATTTCCATCGACGGTCATGTGGAAGGATGGTTCACCGATGACACGCCCAAGCGTTTCGAAGCTTACGGCTGGCATGTCGTTCCCAATGTGAACGGCCATGATCCCGTAGCCATCGAGGCGGCGATCGAGGCGGCCAAGCGGGCCAGCGGCAAACCCTCGATGATCTGCTGCAAAACCGTCATCGGCATGGGTTCTCCCAACAAGGCCGATACTCACGAAGTGCATGGCGCCGCGCTGGGCGACGTAGAGATAGCCGCCACCCGGCCACATATCGGCTGGCATCATCTGCCATTCGAAATCCCCAACGATGTCTACGCAATGTGGGATGGCCGCGCAAAAGGTGAAAAGCTGGAGAGCGAGTGGAACCGCAAGTTCGCCGAGTATAGCGAGAAATATCCCGCGGAGGCCGCCGAGTTCACGCGGCGCATGTCGGGAGAATTGCCGGAGGCCTGGCGCGAGCATGTGGATGGCCTGATCGGCCGTGTCGATGCCAAGCAGGAAACGATCGCCACCCGCAAGGCTTCGCAAAACGCCATTGAAGGCTTGGCGTCGGCGTTGCCGGAACTGGTCGGTGGTTCGGCGGATCTGGCCGGGTCCAATCTTACCCTCTGGTCAGGCTCCAAGGATTGCAACCAGGAGAACGGGGGCAACTACGTTTATTACGGTGTGCGCGAATTCGGCATGAGCGCAATGATGAACGGACTGTCCCTGCACGGCGGCATCATCCCGTATGGCGCAACCTTCCTGATGTTTTCGGAATATGCCCGCAATGCCTTGCGCATGGCGGCACTAATGAAAATTCGCACGTTGTTTGTGTTTACCCATGACTCGATAGGCCTGGGCGAAGATGGCCCGACACACCAGCCGGTGGAGCAGACTGCGACGTTACGTTATATCCCCAACATGGACGTATGGCGACCTTGTGATACGGTTGAATCCACTGTCGCCTGGGCACGCGCAATTGAACGCAAGGATGGTCCCTCAATACTGATCTTCAGCCGCCAGAATCTGCCTTTTCAGAAGCGCGATGCCACCACTCTCAAGCTGATCGACAAGGGGGGTTATGTCCTTTCCGAGGCCGCAGGCGACAAGCCACAGGCAGTCATTATCGCCACCGGTTCCGAAGTGGGACTGGCAATAATGGCGCAAAAGGCACTTGCTGAAACAGGTGTCCACGTGCGTGTGGTTTCAATGCCTTGCACAAACCTGTTTGATCGCCAGGACCCGGCTTATAAAGATAGCGTGTTGCCAAAGGGCATAGGCCGCGTGGCGGTGGAGGCAGGTGTCACCGATTACTGGCGCAAATATGTTGGACTTGAAGGCGCGGTGGTCGGCATGGATACATTTGGCGAGTCAGCGCCAGCCGGCGATCTATTCAAGCATTTCGGCTTCACCGTCGAGAACGTGATAAAAGCGGTGAATAGCGTTATTTAATTCCCGGCGGAAACTCGCGGCATGGAGATTCTTTGCGCTACGGTTCGATTTTTTTATCCAAGGAGTTGAAAATATGACAATTAAAGTCGGTATCAATGGGTTTGGCCGTATTGGACGCATGGTATTTCGTGCGGCGATACAAAATTTCAAAGACATCGAAGTCGTCGCGATTAACGATCTGCTTGAACCAGACTACCTGGCCTATATGCTGCAACACGATTCCGTGCATGGCCGCTTCAAGGGCGATGTCTCTATCGAAGGTGACACTCTGGTCGTCAACGGTCAGAAGATCCGCCTGACCGCCATCAAGGATCCGGCTGAACTGAAGTGGAACGAGGTAGGTGCCGATATTGTCATTGAGTCTACCGGGCTTTTTCTCACCAAGGAAACTTGCCAGAAACACATTGCGGCCGGTGCCAAGAAGGTCATCATGTCAGCGCCGTCCAAGGATGACACACCCATGTTTGTTTATGGCGTGAATGATAAAACATATACTGGACAACCCATCATTTCCAATGCTTCATGTACCACCAACTGTCTTGCCCCTGTCGCCAAGGTATTGAACGACACCTTCGGTATCAAGCGCGGCTTGATGACTACCGTACATGCCGCCACCGCCACGCAGAAGACTGTCGATGGACCTTCCAACAAGGATTGGCGCGGAGGACGCGGTATACTCGAAAACATCATCCCGTCCTCGACCGGCGCGGCCAAAGCGGTGGGCGCGGTTATTCCCGAACTGAACAAGAAACTTACCGGCATGGCCTTTCGCGTACCGACTTCCGACGTATCGGTGGTCGACCTTACGGTCGAATTGAACAAGGATGCCACCTACGAGGAAATCTGTGCCGCCATGAAGAAAGCATCGGAGGGATCCATGAAGGGTGTACTGGGTTATACCGATGAGAAAGTGGTTTCCACCGATTTTCGGGGTGAAAGCTGTACCTCCATCTTTGACGCGGAGGCCGGCATGTCTTTGGATGGCAGTTTCGTAAAGGTTGTTTCCTGGTACGACAACGAATGGGGTTACTCCAGCAAGATTCTGGAAATGGTCCGTGTTGCCGCTGCCAAATAGTTATTGTGACGTGTCTGGAATCGGCGGAATATAAAAAATTCGCCCGATCCTCTTTCCATCTTCCACTTTCATTTCGACCAGGCATAAGGAATTGCGCGCAAGCCGTCCTTATGCCGCACAAATTTGGAGCTTCCCGTGTCTGTCATCAAAGTCATCGACCTCGATCTTAAAGGCAAGCGTGTATTCATTCGCGCCGATCTGAATGTACCTGTTAAAGACGGCAAGGTTACATCCGATGCGCGTATTACCGCTTCCATGGCCACCATCAATCACTGTCTGAAACAAGGGGCCAGGGTCATGGTGACTTCGCATCTGGGCCGCCCCGAAGAAGGCGTGTGGTCCGAGGAGAATTCACTCAAGCCGGTTGCCGATAATATCGCGGTCCGTCTGGGAAAACCCATACGCCTGATCAAGGATTGGGTAGATAGCGGATTTGAGGTCGCAGAAGGGGAGTTGGTCGTTCTGGAAAACTGCCGTATCAACAAAGGCGAAAAGAAGAATGTTGATGAAACCGCGCAAAAATATGCCAGGTTGTGCGATGTATTTGTGATGGATGCCTTCGGCACAGCGCATCGCGCTGAGGCCTCGACCCATGGTATTGCCAAGTATGCCCCGGTTGCTTGCGCCGGTATTTTGCTGACGGAAGAACTGGAGGCACTGACCAAAGCGCTACTGAATCCGGCGCGTCCCATGGTCGCCATCGTTGGAGGCTCGAAAGTTTCGACCAAGCTTACCGTGCTTGAGTCTCTCTCTGAGAAAGTGGATCAGATGGTGGTTGGCGGCGGCATCGCCAATACCTTCCTCAAAGCTGCCGGCAAGAATACCGGAAAATCCTTGTGCGAAGACGACCTGGTTCCAACCGCGAAGACGTTGATGGATAAGATGGCGAAACGCCAGGCGTCCATTCCTATCGCGGTGGATGTCGTGGTGGGAAAAAAATTCGATGCCAACGAACCCGCAATATTGAAAGACGCCGATTCGGTCGCCGATGATGAGATGATCTTCGATATTGGTCCAAAGAGCGCCCAAGAATTGGCGGATATCATCATGAAAGCCGGCACCGTGGTATGGAATGGCCCTGTTGGCGTATTCGAATTTGATCAGTTCGGCTCCGGTACCAGAACCATCGCCATGGCAATTGCCGATACCAAGGCATTCACCCTGGCGGGTGGGGGCGATACCATCGCCGCGATCCAAAAATACGGTATCTATGACAAGATATCGTACATTTCCACCGCGGGCGGCGCCTTCCTGGAATTTCTGGAAGGCAAGAAACTGCCTGCCGTGGAAATACTCGAGCAGCGTGCACGCTGATTTTGTCCGGGTAAAACCGATGCGCAGCACCTATCCGGAAATGCTCCTGGAGCAGGTAGGCGGCACTTGTTCTTGATTCATTTTTAAGCTCGGCGCCATGGTCGACAAAGATTTTTTATATTGTGTAGCCTTTACTCTTGAGTCAGTTTGCTACAACTACCGGATTTAGGATGATTCGAAGAACAAAAATTGTTGCTACGCTTGGCCCTGCATCCCGGGATCCCAAGGTTCTGGAACGCATGATAAATGCCGGTGTGGATGTAGTACGTATCAACTTCTCTCATGGCACCCGAGAGGAGCACATCGAATGTGCCGAACTGACGCGTTCGCTGGCACGCGCTGCAGGCCATGCCGTGGGGGTATTGGCGGATTTGCAGGGACCAAAAATCCGGATTGGCAAATTTGAGAAAGGAAAAATCGCGCTCAAGACCGGCGACAAATTCATACTCGACGCCGAATGTACGCTTGGCGATCAGGAACGGGTGGGGCTGGATTACAAAGAGCTTCCCAATGACGTCGAAACGGGTGCGACACTCATCCTGGATGATGGCCGTATCGTGCTCGGCGTCTCCGATGTCAAGGGACCCCGGGTGTATTGCGTGGTTGAACAGGGCGGCGTGCTGTCCAACAACAAGGGTATCAACCGCAAAGGCGGCGGACTCAGCGCCCCCGCGTTGACCAGCAAGGACGTGGAAGATATCAGGACGGCTGCGGCGCTCAAGGCGGACTACCTCGCGGTATCCTTCCCGCGTTCGGGAGAGGATATGCGTTGGGCACGCGAAGTGATGCAGGAAGCGGGTGGCAAAAGTTTACTGATGGCAAAAATTGAGCGATCCGAGGCCATTCTGGCGCTGGATGATATCTTGCAGGCATCCGATGCCATTATGGTAGCACGTGGTGATCTTGCGGTGGAAGTCGGCGACGCGGTGGTACCGGCGCTGCAGAAACGCATGATCCGCACGGCACGCGCCAACAATAAACTGGTGGTCACCGCTACGCAGATGATGGAATCAATGGTCACCAGTCCGGTACCTACCCGTGCCGAAGTATCCGATGTCGCGAATGCGGTGCTGGACGGCACCGACGCGGTAATGCTGTCCGCGGAGTCCGCTGCCGGACAGTACCCGGTCGAATCCGTTGCGGCCATGGCCAGGGTTTGTCTTGAAGCGGAAAAGGAATATCTGGCGAGCAGCGAACTTCGCCGGCTTCAGGGCGGGCTTCCGGACACCATTGAGGAAGCGATCGCTCGCGCCACCATGTTCACTGCCGGTGGTCTGAAACTCCGCGCCATTGCCGCGCTTACACAGAGCGGCAGAACAGTATTGCTGATGTCACGTAGAAGCTCTAATGTACCTATATTTGCTTTAAGCCCGCAAGAGGATACTCGCCGTAAGATGACCTTGTTTCGCGGTGTTTATCCGATAAAATTCGGCGGGGGTTCGAATGATCCCGAGATCATCCTGAATCATGCGGAAAACGAACTGCTCAAGCGGGGCGTGGTACGCAATGGCGATCTGATCATCATGACCATCGGCGAACCGGTGGGCAAGGCGGGCGGCACCAATACCATGAAGATCGTCAAGGTGGGAGAATACAGAAAGGCGTCGGTGAAGCATGAAATCTGAGTAACGTGTCAGAACTATGGTTACATGATATTCACCCTATACAGATTCTAACTTAGAGGAGGCTCAAATGGCACTCGTATCATTGCGTCAACTTTTGGATCATGCGGCGGAAAATGGCTATGGTCTGCCCGCTTTCAATGTAAATAATCTGGAGCAGATTCAGGCCATCATGCAGGCGGCCGATGAATGCAACAGCCCAGTAATCATGCAGGGTTCCGCCGGTGCCCGTAAATATGCCGGTGAAGCTTTTCTGCGCCACCTGATTGCAGCGGCGGTGGAGTCTTACCCGCATATTCCCGTCGTTATGCATCAGGATCACGGTGCTTCTCCGGCGGTATGCATTAACGCCATCCGTAGCGGTTTTTCCAGCGTGATGATGGACGGTTCGCTGGAGTCGGACGCGAAGACGCCATCATCCTATGAATACAACGTTGAGGTCACCGCCAAGGTGGTCGAGATGGCCCACTCCGTGGGTGTTTCCGTCGAAGGCGAACTGGGTTGTCTGGGCTCGCTCGAGTCCGGCATGGGTGAAGCGGAAGACGGCCATGGGGCCGAAGGAAAGCTATCGCACGATCAGCTGCTGACCGACCCGGAGCAGGCGGCGGACTTCGTCAAACAAACGGGCGTGGATGCGCTGGCCATTGCCATCGGGACTTCTCATGGCGCATACAAATTCACGCGCAAGCCAACTGGAGACATTCTCGCTATCGAACGCGTCAAGGAAATCCATCAGCGTATTCCCAATACTCATCTGGTCATGCACGGTTCCAGTTCTGTTCCGCAGGAGTGGCTCGATATCATCCGCGAATATGGTGGAGAAATGAAGGAAACTTATGGCGTCCCGGTGGAGGAAATCCAGGAAGGCATCAAGCATGGTGTGCGCAAGATCAATATCGATACCGACATCCGCCTCGCCATGACAGGTGCGATCCGCCGCCATCTTGCCAAAAACAAGAGCGAGTTCGATCCGCGCAAATTTCTCAAGGATGCAACCGCTGCGGCGAAGGATATTTGCAAGGCACGCTTCGAAGCATTTGGTTGCGCCGGCCAGGCCGACAAGATCAAACCTGTCCTGCTGGACAATATGGCAAACAAATACGCCAAGGGTGAGTTGAAGGCCGTTATCAAATAAGTAGGGAAAACTGATCCAGGCGATACTTCCCTTTCGGCCCATGAAGGGTGACGGAAGTCCGGATATACAAAAAGGCGGTCAACATCGACCGCCTTTTTTTGTCCGAAATAAGACCTGCCGGTGGATGGACAACGCATGCCTCCCATTGACGGCTGCATGGCACAAGCACCATTTACCAGAATGGGTCATTTTTATGGAAATGTTTCCAGGCGGCGTTCAGTTCCTGCTTCTTTATCAGTGCCAGGCTCGCACTCCAGCCCCGTATGATGCCGGCTGCTTCATGCTCCCCACTTTCATCTCTGGTAATAGATACTTCGCTCAGCAAGCGCTCGACAACGGCAGTATCGTTCATTGCGCCCAAAATATCTTGAAGCGTGGATAAAGACTGAATGTAACGTTTGGTGGATTCCTTATGCGGAAAGAATCCGGCAAAAAACTCGGCGGCGTAACGTTGTTTCTTGGCGACGATGCGCAACGCGTGTAATTCCGGTACACTGAGACTCTCCAGTTTCTTACCGTATTTCTTCAGTTGACGATGGCGATGCGCCAATAGCGTTCCAGCGAATTCTCTCACTGGTACATCAGATCTGCCAGCCGGATTGTCGGATGCCGCCAGATCCGGCTGGGCGAGCCAGGATTCCGTGCATAACCACGCACCCAGCTTCAACATCAATTCCGTATAATGCCTGGATTCTATGGCCTTACGCGCAGTATCGTTGTGATGGCGGCGCAGTCGCTCACACTTTCCGCGCAGCGCCACCATGCCCTGATGATTGGGAAAGGCGGGGTAAACCGCAGCGAATGTTTCCTTGACGAATACATCCCAATCCCGCGCCGGGCCAAACTGCCCGGCCAGCCACTTCAATTCCTGCGCGATGGGTAAAAATGCTGTCTTGGAAAATACCCTGGAAAAAATACTCAAGGCCGAACGTTGTCTGCGCAAAGCAACACGCATTTGATGCAGGTATTCGATATCGCTTCCATCCAGCATACCGGCTTCGTTGCTGTGCAAATGACCGAGGCAATTCCATGTGATCGCTTTGAACGCTTCACTGACGCTCATTTCGGCCGCAAGTTGGACTGGCTGGGCCTTAAGCGGCGGAGAACCGGAGCCGGAAGCCAGTACATAGCCACGCTCTGCTTTACTGACATTTTCCAGCCTGAGGGGAATGTCGTGCAGCAGATCCTGCGCAAGCTGGAATAATGGCAACGGACTCCCCGATTCCAGCTCCAGTTCAATTTCACAAATTGGCGTGCTGATATCACCGGCGACAATCGTTCCCCGATCGAGACAGAACTCCGCTTCGCCGCCGTCAGGCAGGCGCAGTATGCGCGTATGGCGGTTGAACACCGTCGTAAACACCGGATGCAGTTGCTCACGCAAACTGGCGGTACTAATCAGTTTAATAAGCTGTGGATCGGAGATTTTGGTGAAATCGGGTCGCGCCTTCAGCACAGGCGCTTCCGACTCGTCGCGCTGATGCAATCCCGCTGCGGCGCTGCCTCCACCCTTGATAGTCTGCACCCACTGCTTGCCTTCACGGCGCAACCGCAGTGCGATTCCATTGCGCCTGAGAGCAAAATCAGGCGTGTCATAGTAGATGCTGTAAAGTTTCCGCGTGACGGAATTTGAAATACTTAAGGATTTCAGCAGTGGGTTGCGCTGCAACCTGGCGGTAGCGGCCGGCGGCAAACGCAATTTGAGTTCGATTTCGGTAGGCATGAGCCCCGCGCTCTACACCTCGGTCTGCTGCGCTGCCACCAGTTCCGTCAGCAGAACTTCTTGGGCGCAGAATTTTTTGCTTGCACGGGCCAGCCTGAGACGATAATTACCGTCGCTGTCCATTTCCCATGCTTGTGTGTTGTCCTTGAGGTATATATTCAAACCTTCGACGAGCACACGCTTTTTCAGCTTGGGCTCCAGGACAGGAAAGCATATTTCAATGCGGCGAAAAAAGTTCCGATCCATCCAGTCGGCGCTGGAAAGATACATAGCATGGGCGCCGCCACTTCGGAAATAGAAAATTCGGGTGTGCTCAAGGAAGCGTCCAATTATCGAACGCACGCGGATGTTTTCCGATAATCCCGCAATGCCGGGGCGCAAGGCGCACACACCGCGAACGATGAGATCGATCTTTACCCCCGCGCCTGAAGCGGCATAAAGCGCTTTAATAATTTCCGGCTCAAGTAACGCATTCATTTTAGCGATGATACGCGAGGGTTTTCCCGCTTTGGCGTTCTGCGCCTCTTTATCGATAGCGACCAGCATCTGGCTGTGAAAACTGAAGGGAGACTGCCATAAATGCTTTAATTTTCCCGCCTTGCCGAGACCGGTCAATTGCATGAAGACTTCATTCACATCGGCGCAGACTTCCTCATTGCAGGTAAACAAACCGAAATCGGTGTAAAGCCGGGCAGTGCTGGGATGATAATTACCGGTACTCACGTGCACATAACGCCGGAGTTTGCCCTCTTCGCGCCGTACTACCATTGCCATCTTGGCGTGGGTTTTGTGAGCCACCACGCCATACACCACATGTGCGCCGACTTCCTCCAGACGGCTGGCCCAGTTTATGTTGGCCTCTTCATCGAAGCGCGCCAGCAATTCCACCACGACCGTGACTTCCTTACCGCTACTTGCCGCGGCGATAAGCGCCATCATGACCAATGAATCCGTTCCCGTGCGGTATACCGTCTGTTTGATTGCCACGACGTCGGGATCCGTCGAGGCCTGTTGAATGAAGTGAATCACTGGCTGGAACGATTGATACGGGTGATGCAGGAGAACATCGTTTTTACGAATTATCTGAAAAATGTCGGCGGCCTTTTTCTTTTGCAGCGTGAGCGGCAGACCGGGAATAAAGGGGGAGTATTTCAGATTGGGACGCGCAATGCGGTCAGGCACCTGCATCAGCCGTACAAGATTCACCGGTCCTTCCACTTGATAGAAGTCATCGCGCGAAAGGCCGAGCTGCTCTAGCAAAAAATCCGCCATGTGTTGCGGGCAGTTATCTGCCACTTCCAGCCGTACCGCGTTGCCGAAATGGCGCTGAGGCAATTCTCCCTGCAGCGCGATGCGCAGATTTTTAACCTCCTCCTCATCCACGAACAAGTCGCTATTCCGGGTGGCACGAAATTGGTAGCAGCCCAGCACGCTCATGCCGGAGAACAATTCACCCACATGGGCATGCAGAATGGATGACAGAAATACGAAGTTATATTCGCAGGTACTGATCTCGCTCGGCAGAAGAATTACGCGCGGCAATACCCGGGGGGCTTGCACGATAGCTGTTCCGGAACTGCGCCCGAAAGCATCCTTGCCTTCCAGCTCGACTGCAAAATTCAAACTTTTGTTGAGTACTCGCGGAAAAGGGTGCGAGATGTCAAGGCCTATGGGAGTGAGCACAGGCATCAGTTCGCGAAAGAAAAAAGCCTTGATCCATTCGCACTGGGCATCATTCCAGGCAGCGCGGCGCAGGAAGCGGATACCTTCGTTTGCAAGTCCGGGCAGGACCTCCTGATTCAATAACTGGTATTGGCGCGCCACCAGCGAATGAGCGTGCTCGGCGACCTGCTTGAATACCTGCTGCGGCAACATGCCATCGGGTCCGAAACCGTGCGTATCCAGAGTGATCTGCTCCTTTAACCCGGCGACGCGAACCTCGAAAAACTCATCGAGATTACTGCTGACGATGCAAAGAAATTTCAGCCGCTCCAGAAGAGGATTGTCTTTATTATCGGCCTGAGCTAGAACCCGCCGGTTAAACTCGATCTGGCCGAGTTCGCGGTTGAGAAACTGGCTGCCGGTTGGGAGATTTGGCATAAAAAAAGTTGTTCTACGCGGATTCAGTTAGAAATAGGCGGAATGGCGGGCTTGCCGTCCATGCAAAGGACGCGGCCATTCTTCCCTGCCCTTTGTCATTTCGTGGGAGGCACATAGCCCGCAGGCTGTTCCGCCCCGGTTCCAAAAAAATAGGCTTCCATCTGTTCGGCCAGATATTTACGGGCCTTGATTTCTGCAAGATTCAGGCGGTTTTCATTGACCAGCATGGTCTGGTGTTTGATCCACCCTGCCCACGCCTCTTTTGATACGTTATCGGCAATACGCTTTCCCAACTCACCCGGATAAGGCGGAAAATCCAGCCCTTCTGCTTCTCGCCCGAGTTTGATGCATTTAACGACTCTTGCCATTGATGGTCTCCAGATAAGAAATTGTGAGCTCATTATGGCTACTTCGTGCTATCGCGTAAACCACGCACGGCAGCATACCATCAATGAACGCGACCAGTGGATGCCGAAATAGTGACTTGCCGCAGAAAACAATCGGCGTAATTATATTTCTTTGACGAATACCTTGGAACGGCGCTGATAATTGTAGAGTCCCTGTTTGGCTTTTGGTAATTCCGCTACACCGGTTTCGATAAAACCCCGCTCGACAAACCAGTGAGCGGTCCGAGTGGTGAGGACAAATAATTTTTTACCGCCTTGCAACCGGAGCTTCGTCTCAATGTTCTTGAGCAACGCATCGCCGCATCCGGTACTTCGATAATCGGAGTGGACGGTGAGGCATGCAAGCTCACCTGCCTTGTCGTCGGGAAAAGGGTAGAGTGCGGCGCAGCCTACGATCATGCCGTCATGCTCTACCACGACAAAGCGATCGATTTCCATTTCCAGCAGTTCGCGGTTCCGCCGCACCAGCGTACCATCGATTTCGAGCGGTTCAATCAATTGCAGGATACCGCCCACATCTTCAATTCCTGCTTCCCGCAGGTTCTGCAACGGCCCTTTCGATATCATGCTGCCGATACCGCTATGAGTGAATAATTCCTGCAACATGGCACCATCCACATGACGGCTGATGAGGTGGACACGCGATACGCCACCTTCGCAGGCGCTTACGGCGAAAGGCAGGTACAGCTGGGCGTCATCGGAAAGTTGGGTGTTCTTGTTTGCAAGGTTCGTGAGCAACGCCTTGCTCTCGGCGACGGTCAGTTCGCGTAGCAGTGGTGGCTCTGCGCCACTACCATATTCCTTCTCTACGCCTGCGGTGTCCATCAAAAAAATAAGCTTCTCAGCTTTGAGCGCAATTGCCGCTTCAGCCGCAACGTTTTCGAGGGTCAAATTAAAAATCTCACCAGTGGGTGAATATCCCAGTGGCGAAAGCAGCGCCACCTCACCCTGTTCCAGCCGCGAGCGGATAGCCGCAATATCCACCTTGCGCACCTCGCCGGTATGCATCAGGTCAATACCTTCGATCACGCCCACCGGGCGGGCCGTGACGAAATTTCCGCTGGCGACGCGAATATCGGCATTGGCCATGGGTGAGTTTGGCAATCCCATCGACAACAGAGCCTCAATTTCGACGCGGACGCGCCCTATCGATTCTTTCACGCATTGCAGCGTGGCGGCATCGGTGACGCGCATTCCTCTAACATATGCCGTCTGAAGCTGGCGTTCATTCAATCGCGCTTCGATCTGCGGACGCGCGCCATGCACCAGCACCAGCCGCACACCGAGGCTCGCCAGCAAGTTGAGATCATGAACCAGCTCGACAAACTTTCCATCAGCCACCACTTCGCCACCGAAAGCAACGACGAAGGTCTTGCCGCGAAACGCGTTGATATAAGGTGCCACTGAACGGAACCAGCTTACAAAGTCGGCGTCAGGTTTCATGCTTGCACTTTATATATCGGTAAATCCCGGGTCTTGATAGGCGCATACCTCAAGCTGTGTGCGATCCAGGTGCGGCGGAATCAATAGTCACCCCATAGTGCCTGTATCGCCGCAACTGCTGCCAATGCGGCGCTCTCTGTACGGAGGATGCGCCGACCCAGGCGTATCGGAATAAAACCGGTCGTCAGAGCGGCCGCCTCTTCCTCAGGCGTGAAACCGCCTTCCGGCCCCACTACTATAGTTAAAGCAGTAATAGCGGCGGGTTCGCGAAAATCATGCAATCCCTTCCGGGCAGTGGGCAAGAGCATAAAACATGGATTGGGCGGAGCTCCATTACTTAAATTTCTCCGCTCATCCATCTGCGAACCGAGCCAGCCGGATAATGATAGCAACGGCAACACTTGCGGCACGCGATTTCTCCCGCACTGCTCGCAAGCTGAAACCACTATTTTTTGCCAATGCTTTATGCGTCTTTCCGCTCGCTCGCCCGAAAGTTTTACTGTGCTCAGCTTTGTGACGAGAGGCTGAACACGTGAAACGCCCAGTTCCACGGCCTTCTGCACAATCCAATCCATTTTTTCATTCGCACATATAGCCTGTGCAAGCGTGATGGCAAGTGGCGACTCACGTTCAATTTCCAGGTATTCTTCAACCGCCGCTGTCGCACCGCCTTTGCCAATACGCGCCATAGTCGCCTGGAATTCGCCCCCGCTACCATCAAATAAAATCAATTTATCGCCTTGTTCCAGTCTCAATACGCCTAAGGCATGGTGTGCGACGCCAGCGGGTAACTTGATGATCTGCCCCGCGATAATCGGTTCAGGACAGTAAAAACGGGGAAGTGCCATCGTTTCCAGAGCACGGCAATCAATAATCAGTCCCCCATGATAATATAACAGCACTCCGAGGAATGTGAATATTGTCCGGACGCGCTATTCAAGAATATCTCAGTGTTTGGCTTTCAATTATATACGGTAAGTTAAGATCTTATCCGTGCTGATTCCACTTGGCATTTTTCGCCCGGCATGGATGTATCGAAAGCATTTTTTGTCATTTATATGGGAGGAGAGACATGGCTAGCCTGGAAACGCCTGTTTGTGATTTCGGCTGGAAGGCGCCAGATTTTAATTTACCAGGTGTAGATGGGAAACGCTACACGCTGGCCTCGGTAGAGGGTGACAGGGGGTTGCTTGTGATGTTTATCTGCAACCACTGTCCCTATGTAAAGGCGATCCGGGATCGTATTGTCCGCGACGTAAGAGAATTGAGGACGCATGGTATAGGTGCCATCGCCATCATGTCGAACGATCCTGCCGACTATCCCGAGGACTCATTCGATAACATGGTACGGATAGCAAGGGAACACGATTTTCCTTTCCCCTACGTGTGGGATGAAACCCAGCAGGTAGCGAAAGCATATGGCGCGGTGTGCACACCGGATTTCTTTGGGTTTAACAACAAACTTGAACTACAGTACCGCGGTCGGCTGGATGCCTCCCGCAAGGAGGCCGCGCCGGTTAACGCCCGCCGCGACCTGTTCGAAGGCATGCTTCAGGTCGTGAAAACCGGGCGCGGGCCTGATGATCAGATCCCCAGCATCGGTTGTTCGATCAAATGGCGGACGGAATAACAGGTGCTGGATGCGGTCATTAGTGCTATTAGGGCGGTTGCACAACAGGAGATTGTGCCGCGGTACCTAAGAGTTGCGCGCCAGCGAAAGGCTGATGGCAGCCTGATTACCGAAGCTGATCTTGCCACGCAGGAAGCGCTGTCGTGCGAGTTGCGAAAAATTTGCCCCGGTGCCGTGGTGGGAGAAGAGATGACGGAACAGGAGCAAATCGACCAGTGGCTTGCAGGGGATGCCGGACTGTGGTGCATGGATCCGATAGATGGTACCTCTAATTTTGTCAATGGCCTACCCTATTTTGCCGTTTCGGTGGCACTGATGCGGCAGGGAAGAAGCATTCTTGGTGTGGTCTATAACCCGGTCGCGGACGAAATGTTCTACGCGGAGCAAGGCGGCGGGGCCTATCTCAACGGCGAAAAGCTGCCGATCAAAGAACATGTCCCGCTACTCAGAAGCGCGATGGCGAACGTGGATTTGAAGCGGCTTAGCGCCAAACTTGCGGAGGGAGTCTGCACCAAGCGGCCGTTCTCTTCCCAACGCAACTTCGGCTCCTGTGCACTGGAATGGTGCTACACCGCCGCCGGAAGATTTGATCTTTCTCTGCATGGGGGACAAAAACTGTGGGATTACGCCGCAGGCAGTCTCATTCTGCAAGAGGCGGGTGGGCACATGTGCGGGTTCGATCAGGACGATTTCTGGGCGGAGCCGCTCTGGCAACGCTCGGCCATCGCTGCACTCGATCCAGGGCTGTTTATCCAATGGCGCGACTGGGTGCGGGCGCATCGATAAATCGCGCTTTTTTATCGCCTTCCAATTCTCCCTTCCTGAATATCCGTTTCATCGGGTAGTTGTCAATAAACCCGACCAAAATTGTCTCCTTTTGACGACAAAAAATTTAGTTCATAAACATATAGTTATTTTTAAAGCGACAATAAACAGTCGAATTTGGAGACAAAATCTATCTGGCATAACTAATAACTTTATGATTATTAATGGATGAATGTTGTGGCATGGATTGTGCTTAATGGTAGGGCAACGAATTCGGTTAGCTCAAGCAAGAACACTTCACGACGTGGCAACCAAGCAAGTGTCCTCCCATGGTGAGTGCAGCCCGGTCAGTTCTCATACATTCATCTATCGGGGAAACGGTGGCCATACTGAAATTGCGTGCATACCCCATACACCTCAGGTATTGCATCCCGGAAGAGACCTATGTCTACTAAATCTCTGGACCCTCTGACATGCAACTAAATACTAAAGAATATCTGCACCCCAATATCCGCTCTCACTTCCCGGCGGGAATCAGCGAGAACTACGCTATACCACACTCTTCGTCGATTGAGCGCCACTTCGACAAAACCCCCGATGAAGAATTTGTTCTGAAGCGCAGTGGTTACCATATTCGCTTGGTGGATACACCCAGACAACGCGCCAGAGCCGGCATGCTTATTGAGCGCATGTACTCGTGGCGCGGTTACCATACGGACACCGCCGCAGCGGCGATGCTGAATAACATCAACCAATTGACGCTCGAGGCATCCAGCGAGCATCAAATTTTCGGGACGTTAACGCTGGGCATGGACTCCGAAAGGGGTCTGCTCGCGGACGAGCTTTACGAGCAGGAAATCAATAGCTTTCGTGGAGGGGGTAGAAAAGTCTGCGAACTCTCAAAACTCGCTATAGATTCCGAGTACAGCTCAAAAGAAATGCTGGCTTCACTTTTTCACCTTGCTTACATTTTTGGGCGCAATATTCATAAAGCGACAGACTTGTTTATCGAGGTCAACCCGCGTCATGCAGGGTTCTACAAACGTATGCTCGGACTTCGCCAGATCGGAGAGGAACGAACCTGCCGGCGTGTCCAGGCGCCGGCGGTATTGATGCACCTTGAGCTGGATTATGTGGACGCCCAGATTGCTTCCTTGGCTGGCTCGTGCAAATCTGGCGAAAAGTCTCTCTATCCCTATTTCTTTTCGCGGCATGAGGAAATAGGATTAGCGCGGAAACTCCAATGGTACAACAACTGAGCCGCAGTGCCACGGGCTTGTTTTATGGCCGGAAATCTAAATTCGCCCGCTTGTAGCTTGGGAAAATAGTTTTGATTGCTCTCTACATTCCACGTCTCTACAATAAGATCCTGGAGATACCCCGAAGCAAAAAATCATAGGTGGAGGGTGGAATGAGAAAGATACTCAGCGCATGTGTGCTGCTGATAACAGTGTTTTCGCTGCCTGTCGTTTGGGCTGCACCACCCAAATACGACACGCTTTATGTATTTGGCGATAGCTTGTCTGACACCGGTAACGATATTATTCTTACCAGAGTCCAGAGAATTGATCCGCCTATCCCCCCTTCAGAGAGTCCCCACCGCACATACTACAACGGGCGCTTCTCCAATGGTCCGGTTGCGGTCGAATATCTATGGCGCCTGTTGCGAGGTAACGACAGCGCATCGCTTAACCCTTTTCTTTCCAATATCAATCTTCCCGCTCAAGGAGGCATCAACTTTGCGTTTGGGGGGTCGACGTCAGGCTACTTGAACCAGATGCCCGGAGGGATTTATGTACCGGGAGCGCTCGGTCAAATAGAATTATTCCGCAAAGCATTAAAAGGCAAACGAGCCAAAGACACTGCGTTATACACGGTTTGGACGGGGGTGAATGACTATCTACTGGGCCTGGAAGCAGGAATGAGTCCACCTTCGCCCGCTAATACTGTGGCAAACATCACTAAGGCCATACAAACGCTCCATTCCCTCGGTGCACGCAATTTCCTCATACCAAATCTGCCTAACTTGGGCTTAACCCCCTTTATTCAGGAAAAAGGGCTGGGAGCGGAATTCCTGCTGCTCACCGAAGGCCATAATGCGCTACTGTCTCAAGCCCTAAATGAGCTTACGCCCAGACTACCAGGAATCAGGATTTTCCTCGTCGACCTGTTCAAGGTATCACAAGACCTCCTGAACGAAAGCGAAAATCCCATCATTACCATGCCGCCCGCCCTTGAAACGCTTCCTGGTGGAACCGGGGCCGCAAGTTGTTTTTTTATAGATCCCACGACTTGTCCGGATGTCGATGTGACCGCCGCCTTAGCACAGCCTTTCGCTTTCTGGGATATCATGCATCCCACGACCTTTATCCATAATTACTATGGACAAGCCATGTTTAAAAGCTTGCAACCCAAGTAATAATCACCCGTAACGGTCATTTGATGAGCGATCAAGCTACTGCTCGCTGAACTCTCAAGAAAGCCCTGATGCCGTTGCAGAGAATGTCTGATTTTTCTTGTCGAGTATTTTTACACCGGGATACGAGAGATCTGCGAAATATTTCGATTAATAATCGATACTATCATTTAAATATCAATGACTTATAGGATATTCCCGCTATTAGCGCTAAGCGTTCTTATAAGATAGCCCTCAGGAAAGTTCGGAATTTTTGTCGAGTATTTTTACACTTTGATAAAAGAACTACCTCAAAATTGTTTAAGGTATTATTTAATTCATTTATAGATCATAAGCTTATATAAAAAACATCTATCCTAGGCACAAGGCTTGCTTATATAAAACCGAGTAGCAAAGAGCTCGGGGAATTCAAGCTCCCACAGCGGAGTTGGAACCAAATAATTACTTTTAATCTTTTGAGGGTCACATTATGAATAAAACTATAACTTCGGTTCTTGCGGCAGTAGGCATTGCAGCATCGGCTCCGGCATCGGCGATTATCGTCGGTGGGATTGATTTCGGGGTATTGGGAGGAGATCCTACCCGTACACATATAGAGACCGCTACGCTCGCACAAACCTTCGTAAATGGCAACGGGCAAAGTGCATCTGTCTACGGATACATTACCACTGTCAATGGCGATAACACCTATTGCGCCGACGGCAGCGGTAATTGCGGACTGTTCTATACTGCGACCTTTAGCGGTTCGCAGAACTTCAGTCCCTCTTACGTCGAATTCACCAGTGCAACCGTTTCGGTTTATTACAGCAATGTCTCCCCTATCAATTTGCTGAATCAGGATTCGCCGACCAATTTAGCGACCATCCAGGCGTTTAACGGCGGAAATCCCTGGGTAACGCTGACGGGTCACGGCAATCTGGGCGGTATCGCCGATCCCCTGGCAGTTGTTAACGGTGGCGGTATCTTAACCGGTGCAACCTTGAGCGGAACTGGTTTCGGGCTGTTTGATGTGACAGGCCCCGGCGATGCCTCGGTAATCTCGTTCCTCAACGCAAACGGCGTGCTGGATGCCGCGGGTGGTGCAACGGACATCGTGCTCACCAGCTCGTTTAACAACGAAGTGTTGAATTCCTTCGACGTAGCGAATGGTTTTGCCAATGGCTGCCAGGATGGAACAGCTGCCCCGGGAGCCTGGTGCTTTCAAGGTACGGCAAATATACGCGGTGACACCCAGATCCCCGAACCCGGCATACTTGGGCTGGTGGGCATCGGTCTTCTCGGATTGGGCGCAGCAGTTCGCCGCCGCAAAGCCTGATTAGCCTCAATACCGCAGTAACAGGCTTTAGCAGAAATAAAAGCGCCCACCATGGTGGGCGCTTTTTTATGTGGCTACAGTAAACTTTGTTAAGGAAGCGCTGAACAGGAAGTGGTACCCAAGATTTTAAGGTACTACTGCCGGTATTTTTGAATACAGCTGATCGGTAGCCCATTCTAAGGCGCGTTCGTCGCCGAGTTCCCTATTTTTCTGTTTATCGTCCATTCTAGGTGCCGCGGACGATGCTTCACCAGGCTGCGGTAGCGTCAGCTGACGACCTTGCCGGCCGCTTCTTACCTTAACGCATGCGGGGTGTCGGATGCTGCAGGTGGTGCACACAGACATTGTGCTGACCCGTTCATTTGATAGCGCCGTGTTGAATTCTTTCAACTTAGCGCATGGTCTTGCCAATGATTGCAGCGCCCAGGAGCTTGGTGCTTTCAAGACATCGAATATACCCGGATGTGCTCGGATTCCAGAGCCTGGCAAACTCGGGCTGCTCAGCTCGGTCTTCTCGGATTGGGGCGCCGCTGCAAAGCCTGACCCACCGCAATACCGCCGTTGCCGCCGTAACGCTTTAACCAGAAACAGACACGCCCACCATGATGGGCGTTTTTTGTGTCACCGTGATAAACATTCAGCAGACTCAGCTGGGAGCGCCTCCCGTTTCGCTGAGGATCAGAGATAAGTACTAGGGGTAATTCTCAAGACTATTTGACTAGTACCAAGGTACTATCAAAGTTCAGTACTTTTGTCACAGGTTTTGACAAACCTGACGATAGGATTTTACCTAGCCCCTTGCTATGCATGATTTATTCCATATATATCATCATGTTAATAAATAATTTAATAACAGGCACGGAGTTTGCTTATAAGAAAGTAGCAGCTCAAAAGATTCACCGATATTAAATTCCCCGGTGGGGTTGGAACCAATAATATTACTTCTATAACCTTTAAGGATCATAAAATGAACAAAACTATAACAACACTTCTTGCCGCAATAGGTATTGCCGCGTCGGCTCCAGCATCTGCGATAGTTGTTGGCGGTGTTGATTTCGGAGCATTGGGAGCAGCTCCTACTAACATACACCTGGAAACCGCCACGCTTGCCCAAACCCTTATCACCGGGAACGGACAGAACGCGACCGCCTATGGGTACATCACCACGCTTAACGGGGATAATACCTATTGCGCCGATGGAAGTGGCAATTGCGGGTTGTTTTATGTCGCGCACTTCAATGATTCACAGAACTTCAGCTCCTCTTATGTTGAGTTCACCAGTGCAACGGTTTCGGTTTTTTTCAGCAACTCTTCACCTATCAATTTACTGAGCCAGGACTCGCCGACCAATATCGCCACCATCCAGGCGCTTAATGGCGGGAATCCATGGGTAACGCTGGCGGGTCACGGCAATCTCGGCGGTATCGCCGATCCCCTGGCGGTTGTTAATGGCGGCGGCGTCTTGACTGGTGCAACCGCAAGTGGTACGGGTTTCGGTTTATTTGATGTAACGGGTCCCGGCGAAGCTGCGGTAATTTCATATCTCGACGCAAACGGTGTTCTGGATGCCGCGGGCAATCCTACCGACATTGTGTTGACCAGTTCATTTAACAACAGAGTCCTGAATCCCTTCGATCAATTGCATGGTCTTGCCAACGGATGCCAGAACGGGACGGCTCAGGCAGGAGCGTGGTGCTTTCAAGGTACGGCTAATTTGCGTGGCGACACTCAAATCCCCGAACCCGGCATACTTGGACTGGTCGGCATCGGTCTTCTCGGCTTAGGCACAGCAGTCCGCCGCCGCAAAGCCTGATCAACCGCAATACCATAATAATAGGCTTAGCCAGAAACAAAAGCGCCCACCCTGGTGGGCGCTTTTTTTGCCTGTCACAATAATCCTAAATCTGGCGATTGACCGCTCATTTATCAATCTCGGACCATGATTCCCACCTTCTGGACGAGTCCGCCAAGGGGCGGATTGCATAACTTTTGCGCAGGCACTGCGTCATTCGCAACATCCCTGGTATAAACGGCATTCCGCGTCGCTGCGCCTTGCCCTGTACTTCAAAAACCGCACACTTCACCCTTCCAGCTACCGAATTTGGATAGCAGGGCTTCAGCAGGCTCAACCCTGGGAATATCTCCCAGGCGCTATCAATCCGTCGGGATCCAACTCCCGTTTGAGTGCGGCAACAGCTTGCCAGTAAGGCGTTTCAAGTTTTATGAAATGCTGCATCGAGTCGACGGTGGCACGATAAGGAATACAGCCGATTGCGCGCCCCGCCTCGAAGAGCGCATCGTAGCATTGCCTGCCACGTTCTACCGCTTCTTCACTGGCGCGATCGAAGAGCAATGGTACGGTACTGTTGAAACAGCGATCGGATAAACTGGTTAGCGTTATCAGTGGCTCAAAACCATGCGCGAGGCAGACCTCATGCACCATCCGCGCATACGCCCTGACAGTATCCGCACGCATGGGCACCAGGGGCGAATACCATATCAAGCCGCAGCCGTCCCGTGCGGGGTTCATCGGTGAGTTATCCGCCGGCCGCTTACCCGAGATCCAGTAAGCCAAAGGCAGCGCGATCTCGCTAGGTCTGCCCGCCAGCGCCTGCAAGGTCTTGTCAAGCAGACCAAGCATATTTTGCAGCCCCAGGCCCGATTCACCGGGGATGAAATGACTCAGCCGTTTAAGATTGCCCACCGACTCCGGCGTGAAAAAAACCAATTTTTTGACAATACCTGAGAGTCTCTTTTTTATCACGGACTTGACGGCGCGAACCACTTGTACATTGCCATATATTGCGCCCGTCCCCATCCAAGGCATGACCTGATTTCGACGAGCCATTTTCAAAAGATACTGTTCATCGATGAGGCCATTTTCATCAAGCTGATCGCGAGGATAGGGCTCCATCATCGATAACACTCTGCGCGTATTCAGCAGGTTGATTAATCCAAGCGTTCCCCCCACCTCGCTCAATAAAACGCGTACCGCTTCCACCGCGCGTTCGATATCGGCATCATGCGGCAACCCGAAAAAAAAAGCTTCCACCCGCTCGGGAATCGGTGCAAGCGCAATTGTCATCTGCGTGACAATACCAAATGCGCCCTGAGAAAAAATACCATCGAGAAATGGCCCAACCCCCCATTTGAAAGCCCTGTCCACCTCAATGCAACCCAGTTCGGCCAGTGGAGGCCTGTAAACTCTGCCATCGGAAAGTACTGCCTCCAGTGACGTCACCGAAAGAAAGTGGTCAGCATGCGGAGTCATGCCATAACCACGCTCAAGCGCGTTTCCTACCAGACTGCAATCAGGACCGGCACCGGTAACCGGACAAAGAAATCTTAGCGAGTTTTCATCAAGATACTTCTGCAGAAGTCGCTGCGTGACCCCCGGCTCAAGTGTCGCCAGTCCGGCATCGATGTCCAGCGTAATGCGGGTCATGCCTGAAAGATCAACAATCACACACCCATCGATAACTGGATTTGCGCTGCCATAACCCCAATTATTACCGGTACTGACAGGGTACAACGGTACCTTCAGCTCCCGCGAAGCTTTGACGATGGCCTTAATCTGGTCTTGGGAAATAGGACAAACTGCGCCCGGAATAGTCCTGTGTACACCAGTGGTGCAAACACCATATTTGCCTTCGGCCGCCGACTGGTCAAGCACTTGGCTAGAGCCCAATTCGTCAGTCATCCTCTCCAGAAATAACCGATATTGACTTTCGTGATCCATAAAAATTGTCTCCAGAAGAATCGGTGCTGAAATAGCAATATTTTACGGGTCATCAGACAGCCGCAACGACCCGCAGCATCTGCTTTTCATGAGGCAGCAACGAGTAGAATCCTCGCAGTGAGCTGATGATGGATGAGAATGTGACGTCAAAAAGGAATCCGAGTTGGGAAATTCTGTTCATGACTGCGAACGGTGATACGGATACTCGCATGGTCGAACAATCTCTTGTTTCTGAACTGAAGCTGAAACCGGGATGTTATGACGAGTACACCGGGGACTCTACCAGTAAGGCATCTAGATAGCTATACACACTCGTAGAGAAGCGCTACTATGCTACGATAAAAATCTCTCATGCGGATGATTTTAGGGCAAGATCCCAAATAAGCCGGAACGCTCATAGACGCATTCAATCGTTAAGTACTATAATGGATTGCAGAGGTGAGGATGGGTCATCCGATGCCGCCTGCTTCAATAAATTGCTCGCTCCAAACGCCAACAGATTTTACATCGCCTAACACGTCCGCACTTGGAGCAATTGGGGAAATAGCACCTGAATTCGAGGTGTTATCCCAATTAGAGCCGGAATATCCAGGTATATATTTGTACCTGCCAGCAAAACCTCTTCATGGTTTCCTGGTTTTTCATTTTTCTTCTTAGACAAGCTCCATATTGATGATCATTCGCTTGATTGTGGGAGCAATATTTTTAGCGATAAAAACCTGCGATCCGTGTTGACTCTTAAGCCTGGTACGAGACAAATAGGAAAACGGGACGAACGTTGATCGCAAAACGGCCGACTCTTCTTCGCAACAAGGTGCCTTCGGTATCCAAGGAGCTCAAGTGATATGGATATATCCCTTATTAACAGAGAGGCTCTCCCTCCAATAATAAAACCAGGTGATCGAATACGAGAAGCCGAGATCAAGGCCCATGTCAGAAGCCTGGTAGGAGCCCGCCCTCTTTTATTTATATGGCAGTTATTGGGTGCCTGGTGTGTGATCGCCGCCGCAATCACGCTCGCGATCTGGGTCGAGAGTATATGGGCAAGCCTCCTCGCAATTTTTCTGGTAGGTACCCGCCAGAATTTGCTGGGTCTGCTCGTGCATGAGCAAGTTCATAGATTAGGCTCACGCGGACGCTATGGCGACCTAATTACTAACTTGTTTGCCGCTTATCCGTTGCTCGTGCTATCGGTTGAGGGTTATGCCCAAGTGCATTTGGCGCATCACAAGTACTTCTATACAGACAAGGATCCTGACTTTACCCGTAAATCGGGACTTGAATGGAGCATTCCGATGTCGCGGCAGCAACTCGTGCGTCTATTTCTTGGTGACATTTTTGGGCTCAACATTTGGCGCCTGATTCGAGGAAAGCGGCCCGAAGCCGCCGGCGTGCGTGATGAATTCCAGCGGCGGAACCCGACGCCAAAGTGGGTACGCTTCGCATTCTGGATGATAGTCGCGGCCGCATTATCCTTAAGCGGAGGCTGGTTTTATTTTCTTTTATACTGGATTTTGCCGCTTCTTACGGTTGCTCAGTGCCTGGTGCGCCTTGGGGCGCTAAGCGAACATAAATACAATGTCAATTCGACAGAGCTCAATGCGGTGAAGTTCGGCACATTTCCTTCCGCCAGTTCAGGCACCGCGGCTTTGATATCAGCCGGGCTGAAATAGCGCGAATCAACCACGCGCAAGCGTTTCACCGGCGCTTCAGTCACCGTCAGCCTGACAACGCCGTCATCGACTTTTTGTTGCGGAATGCTCACCAGAACCGTCAGGTAACCCGACTCATGATAGGCGCGTTCCAATGCATCGCGCGCCTGTTCCACTTCCTGCAACGATTTCTTTTCGCCCAGGTAGGGATAAACCGCCTGCTCCACGACGGTGACGGGCAACAATGTCGTACCCTGGATGCGATATTCGAATACATCGAATATCGCATCCTGCGCATGGGACGCATGCATCCATCCCGCCAGAAAAACCAGGCATCCCGCTCGCAGTACCTTGCCAAGAAATCGCCGAATCAATCCCCTGCGGGGCACACCGCCCGCAAGATGGAAAGAATCACCCCGCGCACCCCAGAAAGGGGTGAGACTACCACCGCTCCCGCTGCACCAAGACTTACCGCCCGCCAGCAAAATCGGAGACTGATTCAGCGGTTTCCTAATCATTCGCAACATCCAAACCCACTTTGGCCACCCGGCGCAAATCGCCTTCTATATATGTACAAATGGGACAACCCTCGAAAGGGTTGTCCCGAACACCGACTGGCGGCATTGCACCGCCTTTTACGCTAGATTATTACTGGACAGCAGGCTGGCAAGAGTTGCCGAGCCGCGCGCCCTTGGAGGTGGGACCGCTGGCACCGGCCACCGGTGTGGCGAAGATGCCCTTCAGATCGCTTTCGCCCAGAGTGCCGGTGACGGCCGCGATCAGGGCGGCGCCACTGGCGCTGGCGGGGCTGACCGAACCGCCGGCGGTGAATGCTGCCAGCTCAAACCAGAAGTTGTAAGAACCGTCCATCGCCTCTTCACGCTGCTGGGCGTCGGAATTGGGGACAACACGATCCAGCTTGACAAAGGCCCAACGGTCAGCCGTAGCGGTAGGCGCCGGGGTGTTTTCCATGGATACCACGCCCAATCCAAATTGACCCGCGCCGGTTGCTGTGTTCAGCGCGGTTTTCACGCCGCCGGTGCTGGACTGCTCGGTCACGATAGCGGTAGCCGTGCTGTCGGTGGCCCGTGCCGGTTCCAGCGAGCCTTGGGACAATCCGGTGGCGCAAGGCTTGGCCAGGAAGCGAATGTTGGAAGCGGACTGGGTGCCGGAGGTAGGCACGCGGCGCGCCAGATTGACCACGGAACCGGCAGGACCGCCGAACAGGCTGCCGTCTACGCTGCCGACCGTACCTTGGCCAGCCACAGCGGTATAGCGTTGGGCGGGAATGCTCGGCTGGCAGGCAGGCGTAAGGTTGGGTGCGGTAGGCGTGCCATCATCGCAGGTCGCGGCCAGCAAGCCGTCGGCCACGTCATTCTTCTGCAACTGAAGGTACAGCGGGTAGCTTACCGCCACGCCGAAGGCCTGGCCAATGTTGGTTGCCACCTCGCTGCCAATGGCGCTCAGATCCCGTCCGATTTCCAGGTTCTGCTTGTTGATCAGGTACTCGGTGTCGGAAAAACCGCCGTCGGGATAGCTCTGGCCGGGAAGGCCCGAGGCATCGCCCTTGAGGGTGGCGGTGAAGGTCTTGGTAACCGTGTCGCTACAGTTGTTGTAGCGGCCGATGGGATAGGACACGCCATTCAGGACGACGTTGGTGCTGCCCGCGCCGGCCGCCGCGCATTTACCCGCACCGCCCAGCAACGCCAGGTTATTGATGCGCTTGATATTGCCCGGCAGGTAACCGTTGGGATTGGGCTCGCCCGCCATGCTCAGGTGCGGGGCGTAGGCGTTGAAGGAACCGGCTTCAACCGTGTGGTACACCACCACTTTCTTGCCCGCCAGCGAACCGGCGGCGGCACTCATGGTGCAGGCATAGGCGACCCGGTCGCCGCTGCTCTTGCCGGGCTCGGTGCCGGTGCTTTCCAGGTACATGTGGGCATCATTGGCGCCGCCGTTGCCCGCCAGGCCGTTGCAGAGCGACATCACGCTGCGGAACACGGCATTGGTGGGGGCGGATGCGCCGGACAACCATACATAGGTGGTAGGGCCGGCGGCAACCTGTGCGGGGGTGAGGGCGAAAGCAACCGGAGTCGTCCCCAGCGCGGCCACGGCCAGCGCGATTTTACTCAATTTCATTTTCATTTCGATATCCTTTTAACGGGTTGATATGCGTATTCATCCCTCCGCCTCCCCAAGCGGGAGGCGGGAGCGGATCGAAGAAGCGAGTGGCAGCGGTTTTAGGCCCCTGCGCGGCGGCGGACCATCGCGCCGAGCATGCCGAGCCCGGCCAGCAGCATGGCCCAGGTGTCGGCTTCCGGCACCGGGCTGGTAATGCTGAGGACGCCGTCTTGGCTCAATGTAACTTTGGTGAACTCGCCTGCACCGATAACGCCGTCATGATTCAGATCAACACCAAAAGGGGTCTTGGTGGCCTGGGCGAGATTGGAAGTGGAAGAAGTTGTCAAGAACCAGAAGTTCTGCTCCGTGCCCAATACTTGAGTAGTATCGACAGTGGTCTTCGCCAACCAGTTGTCGCCCTGCCCAAAACCATTGATTGCCCCGAAGAAGGTATTGGGAGCGTCTGTCGGTGTGGCAGTGCTGGCGCCATTAGCAGCGGTGGCATGCGTGCCACGGCTGTTGTTGGCATCGAGATACTGCTCCATGACGTTCATCGTTTTCACGTTTGTATTTCCTTGGCTTGGCCAAGAATCCACATTTCCCGTCATCAGATAACGCGAACCGCCGGTGAGATTCCGATCGGTGTCATCCAGCGCGATCACATTGAATTCGATTTGACCTTTGTTCGCACCGACAAAATTAAGTAGTTGATTCCATGAGGCGCCATAGGCACCGGTGGCCAGGTCCCAGGTTTTGCTGAAACCGGTCTGGCCATTCGCGGCGAGCATGTCGTTCAGATGGAAGCCGAGATCGAACAGGCCCGAGATGTCATCCCCGCCGGTGGTTGCGGAATCGCCACCGTAGTAGCGCACATTGAGCAGCAGTTCGCCGTTGCCGGTCACACCGCCGTCGATAGCGGCAAAAGCTGGCGCCGAGGCTGCCATGATGGCGGCAACTGCGAGTGCCTTAAGCTTGAAGTTCATTTTCATTACTGATACTCCCTAAAAGGTTAAATGAGTTGCGTTGATATTCGATTCCAACCGGCTGATCCATGCGACTCGTGGCCCACTTGATCAGCCATCCTGGAGCAACCCGGCTACCTCCGCTTGCGCTTAGGCCCGCAGCTTTCCGTCCCCGCCTCGCAACGGGTTTGGCTTTATTCCCATCCGGCGTGAAGTGCTTGGGCTTTCTGCCGGATGCTTGCCACTATATGCAGTGATGGTTAAGTGCTTATGAATCCCAACCTTGGTTTCTGTAGTCCTTCCTGTCTATTTTTCTGTACCGTAACGACACCTGATCAATATGAATTCTTTTCATGCTGCCCTGTAAGGTTAAAGACCCAATATGACGGCGAATCGATAAGTCAATGAATTTTCCATAAGGCGTTCGGACTATGCAGTCGCTCGAGCCCGGATGCCTCACCGGCTAGAGCGTGATCTTCAATGCCATCGCCTTGGCCACTGCATGCGCCCGGTTGTTGACATTCAGTTTGCGCAGGATTTTTTGGACATGGTTTTTAACGGTAAGCGGGCTGATATTAAGCAGGCTCCCGATTTCAAGATTGTTCTTGCCCATCTGTACGTAGCGCAGAACTTCCGTTTCCCGGTCCGTGATGAGTTTTCCGCTTTTTCCCGCTATGGCGCCATGCTGGCGATGCCGTTCATGGAATAGCATGCGTACCAACGCCATGTGCATATGCGGTGTCAGCAGTTCAAGAAAGTATGCGTGGCGCTCGGTTAACGTGCCGGAAATTTGCGTAAAGGCGAATAGACTACTGGTGCGGCCCTGGGCATCGAACATTCCGTGCGCCGCGAGGCGCTCCAGATCGTCGCGCTTGAGATCATTCGCAAAATGTTTGTAGGTAATGCCATTTGGATTGTGCGGACAAAGCAGGAATGGCTGGTTCTTACCCGCGCTCCATGCTGACATGACACGGAATATAATGCCTCCATCCGGACGGCAAAGCTCTGAAAACCTGATTTCACTTATATTGGTACGGCTGAATTTCTCTATGTTGATCGACTGTCCGGACCCTTCATCGAATAGGCATATGAGCAGTCCGTGCGGCAAAAGGCTCTGTAGCTCGCCTTGCGACCATAGGAAGAATTGATGGCGTTGGAAAATGGAAGTTGATGACTCGATGATCCGGAATAGATATTCCATTTCTCGTTCAGTCAGAGTAATGGTTCCCCCCATGGTATTTCTTATGCCTTGATTTTATTTGCGTCGCATACTCGGCCACGACATCGGCACGTTTATTTTTTGATCAATTTTGAAAGCCCACCTATTCTCAGTGCTCCGGATGACAAAATAATTAAGATGGTGTGTCAGATTCATGAATATGCTGTAAGCAGAAAGGATCATGCCAGGCGGCATATGGGGGCTCATGGCGCCGCGGCACAGATCCGGATCTGGGTTTAACCTGAATCCGGCAATTGGATGGGGCGGAGTGCGCGGTTGTTTGGACGCAGGGGGTTATGCGTAGCAACATGAAATGGCACGACCCGCAGCGGGGGTGCGGGCACCGATGGGGGGGTGTAACGCAGCCGCGGCATCTCTCCACTGACCGATTCCCGGCGGCCTCATACCTGGGTTGTTGCCGTGATGAATGGTTTCCCGAGCTAAGGCATGCGTTCAATAGGCTGGCGATGGGGGAATTGAACCCCCCGCCGCAGCCGATGGATCAGATGAGGCGGGGGGTGGCGGCGCGTCCGGCGGCGCGTCCGGCTGTGCCGGGGATTTCGGCTGGGGTTGGGGCTTTGGTTGCGATTGAGATTCGGGCCGAGATTTGGACTGAGATTGGGGTTGCGATCCCGGTTGCTGCGCGGTTCCACCCGTTTCTCCCGGCGTATAGACGAACGTCCAGTCCTCATAACTCACGGCGTCGGCGAACTTCGCATAGCGCTCGTGAAAATTTGCCCGCTTAACTGGTTTCCGAGTCGAAAGACTGTGGATCCCGACAATTCCGATGCCGGGCTTTCTGATCAGCCCCCACTCGGCTCTGCCCGTCATGGGATCAAAATAGATTTTGCGTAGATGACGTTTGGGTATCGGGAAACGGTCGTCGAAAAGCAATCTTTCCTGCGAATCGGGGTAACGCTTGGGCATTCCCGGAGAGCTCTCGTAGTATGACCCGATCGCCTGCCTGAACTGTTCTCCCACGAACATAAGCTCCACTTCTTTTTCCCGTTGCGCCTCGGTTTGCCATAGTTGTCCCGCAGCAGCCAAAACAATACCCGCCACCGCCACCGCGAAGAGTATCCAGATATAGGTGAATCCTCTTTCCGCACCCATGTCTCAGACCCCTTTTTCACCACGCCTCGTAAAATGTGCCATCTTTTGCCTGCTCAGGTGAACCACTGCGCACATCGTAAATGCCACTGCCCTCACGGGGAGGCACGGCAACCCACGTTGCCGCGCTTTCGGTCAGGGGATCGACCGGAATAGCGCGCAGATACCGCTTTTCCACCAATTCGATCAGTTCGCTTGGGTATTTTCCGGTATCACTATAAAATTTATCAATGGCATCGCGCATGATGCTAAGATCCTGTCGCAGCACCACTTCTTTGGATCTATCGAGCGAATTGAAATACCTGGGCACCACAATGCTTAGCAGCGTTGCAATGATGGCCATCACAACCAGTAGTTCGATCAGGGTAAAACCGGAAAATCTCCAGCCCTCTGCTGGAACCTTCTCGCCGGCTTTTCCGGTGCCTTGCCTGATCTTCAGAATGAAGGCGGAATAAGCCTCACGCATTTCTCACCACCTGTCGTAAGCAATGCCATTCAAGCCAATTTGTTGCGAGCGGGAGTACACATCGAATACATCGTTACCTTCCTGCGGATTGTCCGGTGGGCTTTCATAAGAACGTTTGCCCCAGGTTTCGGCATCAGCCAGCGCCGGGTCGGTGGACATGGGATCGCGGGGCAATCGCCGCAAAAAATAGATCTTGCGTTTTTCCGGCTCCTTGGCATCGGGTACCCCGGCAACCAGATCCTCCAGCTTGCGCGGATATTCCGATTCATCCGCTTTTCTAGCGACCCGCCCTTCATTCACTGCCCGTTTATAGGCATCGAGCGCTTCCCGGATTTGCCGCAGACCCACCCGCAATTCTTTTTCTTTTTCGCGCTGCGCGGTGAGTTCATACAACGGTATGGCCGAAGAAACCAAAACCGCCATGATGGCCATCACAACCGTCAATTCGACCAGCGAAAAGCCGTGGTTACTCGCCGGGCTCTTGATTGGAATCATTTAATCTCGATATTCACCGCGGGCGGTAATATAACCTCTGGTGCTGGATTCTCACTGTCTCCCTGGAATGTAATGCTTTTGACACTGACCTGAGCCGTGCCTGGTTTTTGCGCAATGATCTTGAATGCCAGATCCACCACTCCTCCACCCTTGCCCAGTTTCAATTGGCGCGTCCCGGATTTCTCCCCTTCCCCCTGCGCTTCAAGCTGGGTTGCGTCGTAACTCAGTTCCAGTTCCGCGGCGGGCAGATTTTCCGCGCCCGTAAGATTCGCGCTGACGGTGAAATCCTTGCCCATCCCCGCCTGTTCCGGCGCGATCAACGATAGTACCGGCGACGCGGCTTGGGGAGCGGCATCACGTGCCGGCCGGAGCTCATCGGAAGGAGGAGGGCGTGGGATATCTCTCGGAGCCGCCGCCATGCCTCCCGTGGGTGTGGATGATATCGCCAGCGATCGCGCCGCAACCTTGCCGATCTTCACCGGCAGCATCCCCACGGTATTCTCTGTGCCAAAATGAAACTCGCTGTCCGTTTTTGCCCGCCGCGAAATATTGCGCAGGACACGCGGCGTTATCAGCAGCGCGATCTCGTTCTTGTTGCGCGTAAGATTCTGACTCAAGAATAATCTACCTATCCAGGGCAAATCCCCCAATCCGGGAACCTTGGTTAAGGTGACGCGCTCATCGTCGCTGATCAATCCTGCGAGAACCTGGGTTTCGCCATCCTTCAGCATCAGCGTGGTCGTCGCGGTACGGGTACCGACCTGGTAGGCAAGCCCCCCGTTTGCTATCGGCACTTCCTTGACGATATTGCTGACTTCGAGACTGACCTTCATTGAGACCTCATCCTGAAGCGAAACCGTGGATTCGACATCCAGTTTGAGTCCCACGTCAAGATAACTCACCGATGAGGCCACGCCGACATTGGCGGTGGCAGTCGTGGTGACAACCGGAACCTTGTCGCCGATGAGAATTTTTGCTTTCTCGCGGTTCTTGACACGAATGCGCGGATTGGCAAGCACGTTGATGATCCCATCCTGTTGCTTGAGATTGACGATCAGCGCGGGATTGGCGATGAATCCGGTTAACTGGTCCAGATTGGACCCGTTGCGATTGACGCCGGCGCTACTGATCTCGAAACCAGCCGGAATGCCGGCGGCGGTAGCGCCTGCGTTAAGCATGTTCACATTGATCTTGTCGGGATACTGCAAACCAAGATTAAGCAGCTTATTGCGTCCGATTTCCAGTACTTCGACTTCCAGCATGACTTCAGGATCGGCCAGATCATTCAGTGTAACCAGCCGCTCGACAAGTCGAATTGCATCCGGCGTGTCTTTCATGACGAAGAGGTTTAGCGCCTCATCCACATGGATATCCTTGGTTTTGACCAGCCCCTTGACCATGGCGACCATCTGCTTCACTTCCACGTTCGCGACATAAAAACTGCGCACCGCCAGTTCCTGGTATTCCTTCAGCTTGGCGGGTGTATTGGGATAAATCAACACCGAATTTTCGTTCAGTACTTTGTGTGTCAGCTGATTTGTCATGAGCAGCAACTTGAACACATCCTCAATGTGGGTGTTGCGCAGAAAAACGGTGGTCTTGGTATCCTGCTTGACGTCCTTGTCGAATACAAAGTTGATGCCTGCGGTACGCGCCATGATTTCAAATATCGATTTCAAACCGGTATCGCGAAATTCAAGGGTAATCGGTTGCTTGAAACCTGTTTTCAACAAGGGTGGCTCCATGGCGGCCCCGTCTTGCAACTCAAGCTCGGTAAGCCGTTTTATCAGCCGGCGGGCATCCCCCTGCATAGGGTTTTCCTGCAGTACCGACCGGATTCCGGCTTCCGCGGCGGGATAGTCGTTGCGCTCAAGCAATGCTTCCGCCTGTTTCAACACCTCGATATGACGGCGGTCCATATCGATGGCCGCCAAACCCACCTGCGCACGTTCATTGTGCTGATTCAACTCAAGTACATGGCGAAATCCCTGCTCCGCGGCATCGAGATCGCCCGAGGACCTGGCATTCTGGGCCTCGGTGAGAAAGCGTGCCGCCACCGCCTCGCGCTGACGCGCGAGTACCGCGCGAATCTCCAGATTGTCCGGTTCTTCGCGTGCCGCCTTTTCCAGGCTTGCCAGGCCGCTATCCACCTTGCCCTCGGCAATAAGCTGCTTGCCTTCGACAAAAGCCTTATTTGTCGCGCATCCGACAAACAGGGCCGGGATCATCATAATCAAAATGTACTTTCCAGTTTTCATCGCAGGTTTCCTTATACTCCGCCACCTGTCGAAAGCACCTGCTTGGCATTGAGCGGTATATAAGTTAGGGTGACGGTGTGATCGGTCACCTCATCCACCCGATATTGGCTATCTATGTTTTCTCCAACCTTGACGACGTAGTTGCGTTCAGCCAAAGCGAGAAAGACCTGTGTTTCATCCCCCTCGGTTACCTTGCCGAGATATTTGAACGTCAGAGGCGGCGGAGAGGGTGGCTGGGGCTTTGCGGGAGGAGGAGGCGGTATCCATGATTGACGGCTAAAGAGATCGCCAGCCTGTGCACTGAATTTTCTGCGTTCCAGGCGCTCAAGTTCCAGTTGCGCGGTGTCATCTTCAGTGGCGCGCATCTCCTTCGTCTCCCCCTTCATCTCTCCTTTTAGCTCCCTTGGGGCCTTCTGTTCGGGAGCGGCGGATCCCGGATCCGCGCCTCCATCTCCACCGCTCACCCACTGGGTGGCGAGAAGTGTCGCCAGCAACGCTCCTCCCAGCCACAATACGCGCCCCCGTTCCGTTGTCTTCATCTCTTGCCGTCGTTCAGATAGAGATGAAACTTGAGACTCGCTTCGAGTAAATCGGACTCTACGCCTTCACGTTTGATCGCAATATCCACGAGCGCCATGGCGGGAACAACCCGCAAGGCATCGGCGATAAAAGCGCGTATTTGCGGATAGCCGCCCCGAACCGGCAGCATCATTTCATAGCGCGCAAGCTTCCATCCCTTGTCGCGCACCATACGATATTCGCTACCGCTGATCTCCACCTTGGCTGTCTCCGCAACCTGCACGAGTTCCCTGATCCAGAACGGTGATGAATCGATATTCGGGAAGAAGGCATAGAAATCCCCCAACCCCTGATCCCTTTGTATTTTTTTACCGCCTGACACACGCATCGGTTCCGCCCGAAAGTGCAATCGCATCGTTTCGGCTTTCTCCATGAGTGCGATTGACTCGGTTTGGCGCGGCAACACCGCCGAAAAGAAAAATACAACCGAGAAAACCAGCAGTCCGAAGCCGATTTTTCCGGCATTGCCGAGCCGCTCCGTTTGCCAGCGCACCCGCAGCAATGCATTTGTCAGGACGCTTCGATCCATGATGCCATAACGGAAAAAACAATCGGCCGATGTGGATCGTCCTGCTTGATTTCATACTTAAGCAGATAGGCATCCTTGAGAACGGGTTCGCGCTCCAGGGCGCTGACGAAGTCAAGCAGTGCCGGCATACTCTTTGCCTCGCCACCCATCAGCATCGTGCGGCCGGCGGCATCCGGCTGGAACGAGAGCAAGGCTACCTCGGGGCCTGTTGCATACTCGACAGAATCAAAGAGCGCACCCCACGGCAAGTCGATCTCGCTCAGCACCGCGTTGGCTCTTCTAATCTCCTGCTTTACTTCCCGTCCTCCTCCTCCTCCCTGACCTGGAGAAACGAGTGGCGTCGTCTTCCTTCCCGTCTGGCGATCCATTGAGGCAATGCGCAAATCCCAGTAGGCCACTTCGTCCGTTGCCTCTTGGAATTGATGCAGCACACCGGCCAAAGCCAGCATACCCACCAGCAGCATGGCGTATCCGGCATTTCTTGCTTCCTGCCCACTGTCAGGAAATTTCAGATTCAGGCTACGCATCAGTTTTTCCGGTCTGGAGCCGCGACAGCGACCGGATAAAGCGGCGGCGCGGGCATATTCCCGGTCTGCAATGGAATAATCCGCCAGCCGCAATCGCTCGGTAACGCCAATTCCGGGTGCTCCGGCGCAAACAGATAGACCTGTTCGACGGCTTCCTTGCGCGCTGAAAACAGTATTGCTTCCTGATCCAGCGCCGCAAGTAATTCGTCTTCTGCGTTATGCAACATACGCTGGTTGCGTATCCCCTGCCAGACGCCGTTCGATAACGAGGCGAGGCAAAGGCGCCCGGTTTCCACAAGGGCAAACCATATCCGTTCTCCCTTGAATCGTTTGCACCATTGATCGAAGGAGCTGGCCAGGTACGGCGCTATACTTTTCAACCTGACTTTGTGTTGCATAGCGAGTTCATTCAATTGCTGAAGCAGGGTGCTTTCTATCGCAGCACAAATGCCGCCGTTGCAGGGGTCCCAGGAACTCATGGCGAGTGTCCAGGCCGCGGCTCTCTCTCCGTACACCTCGCGCATGTGAAAAGCCGCATACGCGTACAGCTCGGCGGGGGTCACGATCTGCACTTGCGGTGATACCACCGCGTAGCGCACAAAATCGTTGGATAGCGTAATAATCATATCCAGCCCGGCGGCATCCGCGATCATCCGGTCCAATTGCCGCAGAGGCTGCTCCCAGGCAGGCGCATCCTGCTCGCGTTCGCAAGCTGCTGTAAGCTTGGCAGCCTGCACCGGCTTTATTCCCCGGTACGAACGGACCAGCTCGACCCGGCCGGGGGCAAAGAAAACCCGTATCTGATCACGCCACAATGGTGACACGATTGGCCTCCTGCAAGCTTGTTTGTCCGGTCTTTACCATCTCCAGCGCCGCTTCGCGCAGGAAGCGAGTCCCGCCGCGCCGCGCCGCCTCTTTTATCCGGCGTATGGGCTCACGCGCTATGATGAGTTCACGGATTTCGTCGTTCAATATCAGCATTTCCGCGATTGCATTTCTTCCACGGTAACCGCTCCCCCGGCACTGGCCGCAGCCTTTGCCAACGCGGAACCGGAATGTGTCGGCTTGCTCGGAAGTCATGCCGGATTCCGTGATCAGTTGCTCGTCTGGCCGTTCTTCCACCGCGCAATGTGAGCAAAGCAGACGAATCAGCCTTTGCGCGGCGATTCCGTTCAAGGCGGAGACAAAACTATAGGGGTCCACCCCCATATGTGAAAAACGGCCGATGACGTCGAACACGTTATTGGCATGTACCGTGGTAAATACAAGATGGCCCGTCAATGCCGCTTGTATGGCGATCTGCGCCGTTTCCGGGTCACGGATTTCGCCGACCATGATCTTGTCCGGATCGTGGCGCAAAATCGAGCGTAAACCCCGTACAAAGGTTAGTCCCTTTTTTTCGTTCACCGGTATCTGCAGCACGCCGGGTAGCTGGTACTCGATAGGGTCTTCTATGGTGATGATTTTGTCTTGTCCATCATTGACTTCCGAAATCGCGGCATACAGCGTTGTGGTCTTGCCGCTGCCCGTGGGACCGGTAACCAGCAACATGCCATACGGTTCGGAACTGAGACGGCGGAAACTTGCGATGGCGGCCTGATTGAAACCGAGGTGGTTCAATGTCAGTCCCTCGACATGGTCGGCAAGCGCCTGCCGGTCGAGAATACGCAGCACGGCATCCTCGCCAAAAATACTCGGCATGATCGAGACGCGGAAATCGATCTCCCGTCCCTGGATCGAGATCTTGAAGCGGCCATCTTGCGGTACGCGGCGCTCGGCAATATCCAGATCTGACATCACCTTGATCCGGGAAATGACTTGCTCGGCCAGGTCAGGGCCCTGCACCACCCCGATCAGGGTCAGCACGCCATCGATCCGATACTTGATCGACAATGCGCCCACCACCATTTCAAGATGAATATCGCTTGCCTGCGACTTATGGGCGTCATACAGCGTGGAATGCACCAGCCGCACCACCGGGCTGCTGCCTTCGTTGATCGTCTTGAGTGAGAGATCCTCCTCGCCCGCTTTCGTACTCCCGCGTTCCGCTGCGGGAAGCACGCTATCCATTGCGCGCATCGTCTTTTCCTGCAGCGCAAAAAAGGCGGCCAGGTCGGCAGGATGCACTAGATGCCATGCCGCCGCGACAGCAAACCGGTCTTCCGCCCACGATCTCAGGTTGGGCGAGAATGGATTGCCCACGGCAAGAACGTATTGTTTCTCCCGCCGAAGCAATACACATTCCCGCATAACCGCCTCATTAAAAGGCAGCGTCTCAAATGCGGGATGAAATGCCCGCAAACCTTCCATCGTCAATACCGGCATCCGGAATAGACGGCCGAGTTCCGCAACCAGCGGATCGGGCGCAAGGCCGCAGGTTTCTTCCAGAACCGCCATCACTGAAACGCCCCGGACCAAGGCCTCCGCACGCGCCTGCTCAAGCCGATGTGCATCCACCAGCGGCGTTGCGGCCGAAGATAACGCGAGATCACGCGCCGCTTCAGCCATATTTTCGGAAAGCACATCTACCGGCAGCGTTGTAGCCATCGATAGCGGCAAGGCGGCTTCAGCTGATTGACTCAATTGACACTTCCCGCCAACTGGAATATCGGCATATACATGAGTATGATAATTCCACCGATCACGCCGCCAATCACCGCCATGAGCAAGGGTTCGATCAGTTTCGTCATCCACTCGACCCAGCGTGCAATTTCCTCATCGTGAAAATGGCCGATGCGCTCCATCATTTCTCCCATGAGGCCGGTTCTTTCTCCGACCCGCAGCATGCGATCGCCCACCGCGGTGGTCAGCCCCTCTGTTTCCATCGCGCTGGAGATTGTTTTTCCCTCGCTTATGCGAGAGGCGGCTGCTTGCACCCTGGGCCGAAAGTGCGGCTGCAGCAGGCCGCTGACCATTTCCAGCGCTTTTGTTATCGGAATGCCGCCGCGTAACAGCATGCCCAGCGTCCGGTAGAAACGGGCAAGCTGATAAACTCGCATACGCTCGCCAATGGCGGGGATGCGCCATAATTGCTGGGCCAGCCACACTCTGAACGATGGCCGCGTTATAGCGTAGATAACAACGCCGAGCACGGCCGTTCCGGTGACTGCCAATTGCCACCCCTGCTTATGCACGAAATGCCCCCATTCAATCAGCATGACGGAAAGCCAGGGCAAATCGGACCCGATGTCCTCGTAAATGGCGCTGAACTTCGGTACGACGAAGATCAGCAGAAATACTGCCACGAGCAACCCGATCACCAGCAAAAGAACCGGGTAAATGGAGGCGCCGATCAGTTTCTTGCGAACCAGATCCATCTGCGTCTGATAGCTGATGAAACGCGTCAGTGCTTCGGGAAGATCGCCGGTGCGCTCGCTGGCCCGCGCAGTCGCGACATAAAGGGGGGGAAATGCTTGGGGATACAGCTCCAATGCACGCGATAAAGTGATGCCTTCATAGAGCCGCGCCAGCAGGCCTTCGATAATTTTTCGCACGGCGGCATCCTGCTCTTTATCCAATAGCGTCTCGATACTCTCCACCAGGCTGAGTCCCGCTTCCAGCAGGGATAGCAACTCCTGGCTGAAATGCGCCAGCGGAAAACGCAATCTGGATTTCGGCATCCAGCCGGTAAACCTTCGGCGCACATTCAAAACCATGCCGCCCTGCGACGTTATCTGGAGGCGGGCGTCATCCTCGTTCTCCGCATCGAGTTCGAGAAATACCGTGCCTTGTCCGGTAAGCACAGCTTTCACTTCGTAACGCATCTCAACCTACCAGTTCGTGATATCCGCCGCGTCGCCCGTCCCGCCAGGCTGACCGTCCTTACCGTGGGAGTACAAATCGAATTCCGAGCGTTCGCCCGGATTTTTATAAATGTATGGCCGCCCCCACGGATCAGGCGGCACCATCTTTTTGAGGTAAGGCCCCTGCCATCTCAGCTCATTGCCCGGACGTGTCACCAGCGCGGCCAACCCTTGCTCAGTGGCGGGATAGCGGCCGATATCCAGGCGATACTGATCCAGCGCCTTCTCTATGGCATCAATTTGCGCCTGAGCTGCTTTGACTTCGGACTTGCCCACCTGGGAAAAATACTTGGGCGCCACATAACCGGCCAGCAGTCCAATGATGACCATGACGACCAGCAACTCGAGTAACGTGAATCCATTTTCTGCTTGCGCGCGACGTCGGATACTCCAATATTTCATTTCAGTTTCTTGATCTGTTCATTGACTTGCATGGCACAGAGTTTAGGGGTCTCACGTGACAGAATGATTACGAAAGTTGACGAGACGCATGAAAATCATAAACTTGACCTTCGCCCATTGAATGGATTCACGGGATCAAGATTGATCCATGGATAAATTGTGCGAGTCATATACCCTGCCACATTGGTATACGCGCTATCCCATAAAATACTGTGAAGTTCTTTCCGACATATACAAAGCACAGGTGCAAGGCCATTAAAAAAGTAAAAGTATCGGGAATCTCTTGGTATTGAGTATTGCAAGAAAAAACCTTGTGTAGCGGCTTATTGTCGTTTTCAAAGGCGCTGGGTGTTCGATTGCTCTTCGGCATGGTGGAGTATCCGACTGTAGCGATCCTTTGATCCATTTCTTCATTACCGCATCTTTGAACCATGATTTGCAACGACGCCTAGCGCGGAAAGATAGGCTTCTAGGTTCGACCAATCGCCAAGCACACGCCTGGCATATCCTTCCGCTGTCATAAGCTCGACATACCATTATGAGAGAGTAGCGATGTCTATCTTCTCCTTGATAGACGTTCTGGTGTCTATCCGATATAGGCACGTCAACCCGGCGCAGTAGAAGTTAATTCTGCGCCGGGTTCTTTTTTTGTTCGGCACTCATCTGTTATTGCGCGGATCAAAGCTGATTAGCGTTAATACCCGCACCCTTCATTTTCATCGATCAGGCAAATCTGCCTTTCCAGAACTCGGTGGGGCCAGTTCAATCCTTTTACCGCAAATCTGGTTCATCACAAGTACCCAATCCATTACCAGACAATAATATTTATAAGCATGGAGTATGGAAGCCGGTATTTGTACATCATGTGTTCATCGTTTCTACCAGGTGGCGGGGAAGGATGGGCACATGATAATTGAGATCAGCTCCGCAACTATTAGCCAGGCTTTAAAAATGGTTGCTTCAATGAATCTATATAAGTGCTCGCCATCAATTGTTATTCTGTAAGCATAGGAAAGCCTGCGGGCTGTAGGCTTTAAGTATCATCGTTTCAATTAAACTTAACGTTCTCGTAAACGCCGTGCAATGTTGCCGTGTGAAACTTTTGCGAAGCAATCTTCAAAAAAAACGCATTGCATAACGGCACAATAAAGGAGATGACATCCGAATCTAATTGATAATCTTTATTCTATGGGAGATGCATCATCATGAGAATTGATGGGAAGAAAATGTGGAAAACAGAAGGGCACATGAGCGCATCACTCCCAGCCAAACGGTTCAAACAAAAAAAGAAAAATTGTTTGTACGCTAGAGTCGCGATGTTAGCGGCCCTAACGGCAAGTTCTCTGTCTTCGCTACCCGAGGCACTCGCTCTGAACGGTCTGGGTCACCCCGGGATGAGACCTAAGTGGGCCATTGATGACACCAGATGGTTTACCCTCGGCGCTGGTTTCCGCGGTTCGGGCGTGTGGGTGGAAAACCGGGACACGGGGGACTTCCGGGATCACTTCAGCATCGACAATGCCCGTGTCTTTCTCAACGGGCAGATCCATAAATATCTCAAATTCGAAAGCTATACCGAATGCATTTTCTGCAATAACACCCATCCGGGGGATAACCCCAAGATGTCCTATAATATTCTCGCCGCGATAGGAAAAGTCGAAATTAACCGTTATATCAATATTTGGGGCGGACGCATGCAGATACCGACAGAACGGGGAGAATTAAGCGGTCCTTTTCACCAGGCGACTCATGATGCCTTCAAGACGCCTTTTTTTCCGCAAGATTTCAGTACTAAATTTGGCAGCGGAGGCGCGGGCCGCTATGGCCACGATGACGGCGGCACTTTCTGGGGCAGCATTGAGCCAGGTTTCATCAAAGGTACGCTGGGTTATGCCGGAGGCGTGTATAGAGGCCTCCAGTCATCCACCCCGATGCATATGGGACCCAACCAGGGTAATAGTGTGTCGTGGGCCGGACGCCTGACTTACAATTTCCTGAATCCGGAAAAGAATCCAGGCTATTACACCCGCAGTACTTACTTTGGTAAAGCCGGAGACATTCTCGCGCTTGCGGTCGGCGCTTCGTATCAAAAAGACGGCGCCGGCTCATTCGCGAATCGCAGTGATTTCCTTGGTCTTGTCGGCGATGCCCTGTTTGAAAAAGTTCTGCCTAAAAATATGGGGGTATTCACCGTCAATGGGGAATATAAGCAATTTTATGCCAATTATTCCCCCTCGGCCTTTGCCGATCCGGACTGCTTTTGCATATTCGATGGAAAATCATGGACGGTTACCGGGCTTTATCTGATACCCGTCACGGTAGGGATAGGACAATTCCAGCCTTATGGAAGATTCACCAGTATTCAGCCTGATCACAGCAGCAAGCGAGAGGAAATCGAGGCAGGCGTGAACTATATCATTGATGACTTTAAGATGCGTATTGCGGCGTATTACCAGCATGGCGATCTCCGCACCAAAGGCTCGAACTACGCACCAGATGTGGTCGGCGACAAAGTGGATGTTTTCAAATTATCATTCCAGCTGATGATGTAAAATTTGATTAATCTGGATGAACACAAGTGTCCGCGAGATGGGAACGAGATTTAGATTCTCGAATTAAATTGCCGGGTTACACTACTGTATTTGAAATGAATCTCGACAGGCAATTTCCCGGACATGCGGGTATCCTTGCTGGGCAAGGATGCGGCGGAATTAACCGCAGTATTTTAGCAATGGTATTTAAACTCGCGAAATCTTGATGATCATTAAAGCGACCCATCTTCCATTTCACCTCATGATGAATCGGTAATGAATGAAGATGGGCCGGGGATGGCGATGATTAAGAATTAGCGAAGACCGCCTGCCGCGAATATGCCATGCGGTTGCACAAGGCCGTCGTTAGGCCCCCATACCTTGGTGACTGTATCCGTGGTGGTATCAATTTTGATCACGTACCCGGAAACCCAGCTTGCCACCAACAAGTAACGATTATCCGGAGTTGGGCTAATCGTGTGCGCGACGGTATACCCTCTGGGGAGCTCGAAACCCGGTTTGAGTCTTTTTATGAATCGCGGTTTATCTCGATTGGTTAAATCGAAAACCGAAATGAACCCATCATTCGCGAATGTATTGTCAAGCGTATCTTCTTCCGCAACATAGAGCTTGCCATTCACTACAGCAATATCCGATGCTGAACGAAGGACGCCAGCACCATTGACATTATTGGTATGGTCGACAATTTTTTTGGCGGTTCCCGCCAAAGTATCGAGTATCCATACACTGGGTGGGATGATTTTGTTTGTGGTTGACGGAGTGAGCGAGGTTTTATCGAATTGCATGGAGGCGGTAACCGCATATCGTTCGTCCAGCCAATACACGAAGTGGGTTAAAGCCGCATGCCTTTTCTCATTGCCCAGCATGATCTGGCCTACCACCTGCAGCGCTCCGGTTTCCCGGTTGGATTTGTATACATCAATCACACTGTTATCAAAGAAATACCCCGTTCCAAGGCCAACGGTGCCTGACCTGTTGAAATTCACGCCATGTGTCTGTTCCGTGTATCCAGGTATGACGATAGGGTCCACACTCGCGAATTGATTCGTCTTGTGATTGATCACACGCACTCTGTCCGAAGTAAACTCCGTGAAATAAAGGAAATCCGAGTAAGGCAATATCGTGGGACCATGAATCTGAGTTCCCCTGCCTATCATCCAGTTAGGAACAGCCTGGACGTCATTAACCGATTTGACAAACGGGAGTTCCGAAGGCGTGTTTGGGGTATCGACCGGCAACAATGAGTCCACTGTTAGCGAAGCCGAACCCGCATCCCAATTGATGCTGTTGACGTTCAGGGCGATAATGTAGGAAGGATGATCCGGCGTGTTATCGGACGTTATATAAATCTTATTTCCTTCCGGCATCACCACCGTGTGCTGCAGAGGAAGATCTCCCGGCCAGCCGGGGATACTGGTTGGGTCCACTATTATTAGCTTGTCATTCTCATAGTTGAAGAGATAGATCACACGAGTGTGATAATCGATGGAGGTTGCTATCGGCTGCAGATAATTATTATAAACATTTGGATATTGATAAGTGGGCAGTGGTTTCTCAGGATATTGAGAAGCTGACAGTGGTGCAGTTTCATCCATTGCACTGGCAGTACCCGCTGACAGCGTAAGCACGCATATGGCCGCTAATGGCACCAGGCGAGCTAGTTTCTTCGTTGAAATCATTAGAAATCCCTCTTGCATGATATTGATAATAAAAATTCTTAATACGCCGGAATCACCATATTCCAACCGTTTAAGAAAACCGAATTGAAGAACACGCTACTTTTAATCCAAACAATCCCTGATCGACCTGATGTATCACGATCGATCTCAGGCTCAACGCACCTACCTCCACTACAACCCCACCTCAGGGGTGGGGTATTATTCATAATGGTTAGTCGTGGATATCTGGGCCAAAAAGATTTAAGGCCCTTCTTCTTATGTATGCATACGCATGTTGACCTACAGGAGTCTGCCGCGGCTCCGTGAATGGCCCTTCATATCCGGGATATTTCCTGGCCGCCATACGTCAAATCTCCTTTTATCTTCCGTGTTTCCTCCAATTTAACGTGCTCATGTCCTGCATCGGAATCCGCTCTGACTCCGATCGAATGATCCTTCATACTGGGGATTATTTTCTGGCCGCCATACGTCAAATCTCCTTTTATCTTCCGTGTTTCCTCCAATTTAATGTGCTCGTGGCCTGCATCGGAATCCACCCTGACCCTGACTGAATGACCCTTCATGCTTGGGACTATTGCTTGACCACCATACGTCAAGTCCCCTTTTATCTTCCGTGTTTCCTCCAATTTCATGTGCTCATATCCTGCCTGAGCTCCGGTAATAGTCAGGAAGCTGAGCGTGCTGGTGATTAAAAATGCTTTATATGAAATATTCATGAAATCTCCTCTATATGACGTAGAAATTGAACACACACCAAATATCGATTCGCATACTTAATTTCTGCTACTTAAATGTCATAATCTGTGAGCATTAATTGCCGGAGCTATCGTTGAAAATTCCTGGAACCGCAGTTCGCATGAGACTGCAAGCTCTGTTATGACAGGAATTTCGACTTCGCTCTGTCGGTTCTTATTTTGTTTTTTTCTTATTCGTACTGCTTCCAGTACATCGATGCGCCTTACCCAGAACAGGGATTTCTTGGGCGCAAATTGAGTCTTCTCTGAAAAACCTATCCGATGGAGGTTTATATGGCTGAGACTTTATTGAGCTCGGTGTTAAACTCGGGCCCCTTGATTGACCGGAGTATTTGAACACGCAGCAATCATGGCATAATCATATGACGACAATATGAAACTAATCGAATTAAACCAAAGTTAATTTATCTTTGGCAAAGTCGTGCCGACATCGATTTGAAATTGGCACGATTTTCCATTATGCAGGCGTTCATACGTAGCCAAGGAATATTGCAGCGGTGCTATCTTCTCAAATGGGTGTTTTGGGTTGCAATCGCTGCGCTGTACTGTGTGAATTTACATCCGCGGGTGACAAGGTGCATAATCGATAAAACCATACTATGCTTCTAATAATCTCAGAAGTTGGTGGAACGCTACCTCATGTATCCTTCCTCTCACATACCCATTCGTGTCCTGCTGATCGACAGCCGCCAGATTGTTCTATGGGGATTGGAAAAACTCGTAAATAGCGAGTCTCCGCGCATGGAAATCGTCGGCAAGGCGAATAATGGCGCGGATGCCAAGCGGTTGGCGAGGGAGAATCAACCCGATATTGTTTTACTCGATCTGGACCTTGGTAGAGAAAAGGGCGTGGACCTTATTCCCGATTTATTGAAGGAAGGAAATTTTCACATCATCATCTTTACCGAGATTCACGATCAGACCACTATCGACGTGGCTGTGTTCAATGGCGCGCGGGGCGTGGTATATAAAGAGGAACCTACGCAAACCATCCTCAAGGCCATCCAGAAAGTTCACGATGGCGAACTGTGGCTCGACCGGCGGACCACCGGACGTGTCTTTATCAACTTTTTACGGGCAGGCCAAAAGGTGCCTGTCGATCCGGTCGCGGGGAAGATCATTGCACTTACGCGTAAGGAACGCATGATCGTCAATGCTTTCGCGAATGAGGCGGGCGCATCGAACAAAAAAATTGCTCGTACGCTGGACATCAGCGAACAGACCCTGCGGAACCATCTGACGTCCATTTTTAGCAAATTGGAGATCACTAATCGCTTTGATCTTTTCATGTTTGCCAAACTCCACCATCATCAGTTCAGGATGACTGGCACCCGAACTGAGTTTCCCGCAAACCATTTATAGTTGCAGGCAGCAGTCCTCTCCTTTTCAGTTGACTTGAATAAAGAACAATTGTTCTCTATAATCAGAACAACCGTTCTTGATATTTATGACTATGCAACAGCTCGAAATTTCCTCTTATCTCGGCAAGCTGCAGGATTACTATGCCAGGGAAAACGTTATTCCTTCAATAACCGAATTGTCTGTGCTTTGGAACGGAAAGGCGCGTTCCTGGACCCATCAGATCGTTCAGCGTTTGAAGGAAGAAGGCTTTCTTGAGAATGCGCCGGGTGGCCGGTCACGTCCCGGCCCCCGCTTTTTCGAGCGAACAGTCGGACATGCGGTTCGAGCGGGAATGCCTCAACAGGCCGCCGACATCCAGCCTGAATTGCTGCGCATCGATGATTATCTTATCGAGAAACCCTCCCAAACCATCCTGTTTCCCGTCAAAGGCGATTCGATGATTGATCTGGGGATATTCGAGGGCGATATGGTAATTATCGAACGTGGCAATTCCCCTTCATCCGGTCAAGTGGTATTGGCCATCGTGGATAACGAATTCACGCTCAAAGTCCTGGCCAAGGATAAAAGAGGTTACTACCTCGAAGCGCGTAACCATGGCCGGGCGCAGGACTACCCGCCCATCCGGCCTGAGCAGGGATTGGAAATTTATGGGTTGTATGTGGGCCTCATTCGAAAAACCCGTACTTCCGGATACCCCCTCGGTTCCAATCGGTGATTGATGAAAACTCTTTCACCATGTCAACGCTTGCCTCTCCATCCTTACCCTTGGCACCGCTATCGCTTTTACAAATCGAAACGCAATTCCGGGACAGGATATGGCGAGGTGACATATCAGGATCTGCGCCCGATCTGGTCATTTCCAGTGGCTTCAATGAACTGGATAAAGCGTTGCCGGGGGGAGGATGGTCCCCTTGCAGTCTGACGGAATTGCTGTTGCCGGCGGAAGGGCTGGGAGAAATTAGATTATTGAGTCCATCGCTTGAGCGGATCACGCGAAAGGGCAGGAATATTCTATTGGTGAGCCCGCCCCATATTCCCTATATGCCTGCGTGGGAAAATCTGAATATCGATAGCCGGCGCATTGTGATGATCAGGGTTGACAGTCCCATCGAGCGGTTATGGGTACTCGAACAAGGCATCAAAAGTGCCGCCTTTGGGGCCATCATTGGCTGGCTGCCCGGCATAAGCCAGCCAATGACGCGCAAGCTTCAAATCATTGTGCGGACTGCCGCCAGCCTGGTTTTTTTATTCAGGCCGGCGAGCGCACAATTTGAACCCTCCGCAGCCCCGCTAAGAATATTGCTCGGTTCAGTACGACAGCCTATGCTTTCCGTGCGCTTGCTGAAGCGCAGAGGTTCCCCGATTGACTTGCCCATTTACATCCCCCTGTCCGCCAGGCCTTTCCCCAGCTTCATGACTTCCTCGGCTACCTTAGCCCATGCGTGAATGCAATGTTATGGATCGCTCTCCATTGCCCAACACTATCGCTTGACTGGATCGAGCGCCGGTTTCCTGTAGCGCTGATTCCCGCAATGGCGGCAACGATTCGCAAGGGAAATCAGGTTTACATCCGGCAAGCCAATAAGCCGGCACAACAGCAAGGTGTCGCGGCGCACCAGCCTCTGGCCACTGCCTTGTCTCTTTTTCCCGATCTGGTGGTGGTGGAACATGACCCGCATGAAGAAATGAAGGCATTGCGGGAAGCTGCGTATGCCGCGTTTCGTTTCACGCCCCATGTCGTCATGCAAGGCAGCGGGTTGATTACCGAAGTTTCCGCAAGCCTGAAATTGTTTGGCGGCTTGAAAAAATTATGCCGGCTACTCAACCAGGCAGTGGCCACGCAAGGCTTGCAACTCTGCGTGGGGATTGCTCCCACCGCCAAGGGGGCATGGCTGCTTGCGCAATCCGCTCCGCTGAAAACCGTCATCAATGGCGCGGGCTCCAGGTTCCGATCGTTGCTTGATTCCCTGCCTATTCACTTACTGGCATCGGCCCAGCCTTATCTTGAAGTCATTCGCGGCATCGGCTGCAAGACATTGGCCGATTTACGGCAACTGCCTCGCGGCGGCCTGGCACGCCGGTTTGGCCCGGATCTCTTGATAGAACTGGATAGGGCCTGCGGCGACTTACCGGATCCGCAACAGTGGCTTGAGGTACCGGAATATTTTCAACAAAAAACGGAATTAATGAGCCAGGTTGAAAGTGTCGAGCTAATATGGGTTCCCGTGCAGCGGATGATCGGGCAAATGTGCGGCTGGCTGTCTTTGCGTCATGCCGCAGTCCTGGAATTCTCATTCATTTTGCATCACGAATATTCGCTGCGGCAGCCGCATAAATCCACGCCACTCCACATAAAACTTTCCGAACAAAGCGACGACGCGGAGCACCTGATGCTCTTGTTGCGTGAACGGCTAGGACGCATGGAAATAGTGGCTCCGGTCTGCGGACTGGAATTGATAGCGAATCAAATAACGGCAGGGACGAATCCTCATCTGGAGCTATTCCCCACCTCGCAATCGGAGGCAACTTCACTGAACCGGTTTATCGAAAAAGTTTCTTCCCGCCTCGGGCCGCAAGCTATTACCGGTTTGAACGTTATCCCTGATCATCGGCCGGAATGCAGCCAGAGGTTTCGGCCTTTGGAAATGAGTAGGGAAAGTGACGCTTCATGCCGGAAAGCAGCTCCGTTGGCATCGATGTGTTCTTCGGTTCGTCCGGCATGGTTAATGGAGGCTCCGCTGGAACTGAAGGTGCAACGCCATCAGCCGGTCTATGGCTCGCCATTGAAATTGATTGCGGGACCGGAGCGGATCGAGGCGGGCTGGTGGGATGATGCGCCGGTCGCACGCGATTATTTTATTGCGGAAAATACGCTCGGCCAATTGCTATGGATCTACCGCGAACATAACTCGGCAGCAGGAAACAATGGCAATGGCTGGTATTTGCAGGGACTTTTTGGATAAATCATGCCTTTGCCTACATTCCGGGGCCACGCTATCCGGTATTTATCCGACATAGATTCCCCAGTTCCCGCCTACGCTGAACTGCATTGCTGTTCCAGCTTCAGCTTCCTGAAAGGAGCGTCTTTTCCGGAAGAACTGGTGAAGCAGGCGGTGAACCTGAAATACAGCGCATTGGCTATCACGGATGAATGCTCCATGGCCGGTGTCGTAAGAGCGCATGCGGAGGCGAAGAAAGCCGGTCTGCATCTTTTGATCGGCAGCCAGTTCATCCTGGAAGATGGATTACAGCTGGTGTGCCTCGCCATGAACCGGAATGGCTACGGCAACCTGTGCGAATTGATAACACTGGCAAGGCAACGCGCCGAGAAGGGGACTTACCGCATAAGCCGCGAGGATTTTGAAAGCTGCCCCGACGTGCCGCACCTGGCTCTCCTGCAGGATTGCCTGGTCTTATTAGTCCCTGGCCGGGCTCAGAAGAACAGTTCCCTCATGCATGACATGCGCTGGGTGCTGTCGCTATTTCCAGAACGCTGTTGGACTGTTGTCGAGTTATTGCTGCACGCAGACGAAGACCTGTTGTTCGAGAGAGTCCGGCAAGCTGCAAAAATTACGGGAATGCCGCTTGTGGCCGCCGGCGACGTCACCATGCATGACCCTTCCTGCAAGCCCCTGCAAGATACGATGACCGCCATCCATCTCGGCAAGCCGCTGTGCGAATGCGGTCATGCATTGCAGCCCAATGCCGAGCAGCACTTGCGCACCCGTTCGCAATTAAACCAACTCTACCTGCCGGAACTCCTGCAAGAGACCATTGCAGTGGCAAAACGCTGCACTTTTTCGCTGAATGAGCTGCGCTATGAATATCCCGAGGAACTGACCGGGATGGATGCCAGGGCGGATGAAACGTATGCGGATTATCTGCGGCGCATGGTCGAGGAGGGCATGGCAAGACGTTTTCCCAATGGCGCTTCGGTCAAGGTCAAGGATCAGATCGAACAGGAGTTGCAGCTGATCGCCGAGCTCAAGTATGAGCCCTATTTCCTGACCGTGTTCGATATCGTAAGGTTCGCCAAGTCGAAAGGCATTCTTTGCCAGGGACGCGGTTCGGCAGCCAATTCCGCGGTCTGCTATTGCCTGGGCATTACCGAGATCGACCCGGAACGCAGCAATTTGTTGTTCGAACGTTTTATCTCCAGGGAACGCAACGAGCCGCCCGATATCGACGTCGATTTCGAGCACCAGCGCCGGGAAGAAGTTATCCAGTATATCTACCGGAAATATGGCCGGGATCGCGCCGCCATCGCGGCCACGGTCATCACCTATCGCACCCGTTCGGCAGTCCAGGATATCGGCAAGGCACTGGGGCTGGATCCCGAACGTATCAAACGGCTATCCAATTCTCTGGCCTGGTGGGATAAGACTTCGGATATGCGCAATCGCCTGGTTGAGAATGGCTTCGATCCCGACAGCCCGGTTATCCAGAAGCTGATGCAACTGATTCCCGTCTTATATGGATTTCCGCGCCATTTGTCCCAGCATGTAGGCGGCTTCGTCATCTCGCGCGACAAACTGTGCCGCATCGTACCCATTGAAAACGCCGCCATGCCGGATCGCCGCATCATTCAGTGGGACAAAGACGACCTTGCAGCGGTAGGGCTGATGAAAATTGATGTGCTTGCGCTGGGCATGCTATCGGCGATCCACCGCACACTCGATCTGGTTTCCGCCCGGCGCGGCATTTCATTCCAGATGCAGGACGTTCCGAAGGAGGATAAAAAGACCTACGACATGATCTGCAAAGCCGACACCATCGGCGTCTTCCAGATCGAATCGCGCGCGCAGATGTCGATGCTACCGCGACTGAGGCCACGAAAATTTTACGATCTGGTGATAGAAGTTGCCATCGTACGGCCTGGACCCATCCAAGGCGGCATGGTGCACCCTTTTCTGCGCCGCCGCCAAAAGCTGGAACCCGTGAGTTATCCAAGCAAAGAAATCAAAATTGCCTTGAAGCGAACACTCGGCGTGCCCATCTTCCAGGAACAGGTCATGCAAATAGCCATACTGGCCGCCGGCTTCAGCCCAGGCGAGGCGGATCAGTTGCGCCGCTCCATGGCTGCCTGGAAAAGAAAAGGAGGACTCGGTTCTTTCCATGCGCGGTTAATCAATGGCATGGTCAGCCGGGGTTATGATCCTGAATTTGCCGAGCGGATCTTCCGGCAAATCGAGGGTTTCGGCGAATACGGATTTCCGGAATCCCACGCCGCCAGCTTTGCGCTGCTGGTTTACGTATCGTCCTGGCTTAAATGCCACGAGCCCGCCGCATTCCTGTGTGCAATGCTCAACAGCTTGCCGATGGGGTTTTATGGCGCTTCGCAACTGATCCAGGATGCGCAACGGCATGGCGTTCAAGTCAGGCCGGTGGATGTGACAATCAGCGAGTGGGATTGCACGCTTGAAGCACAGATGGGCAAGGCTCTTCAACCCGTCCCACCCGATGTGCGGCTGGGCTTGAACAGGGTGAAAGGAATCGGCTTGAAAGCCGCCACGCGTATCGTCGAGGCAAGAGAAACAGCTTCTTTTGAAAGCACGGCCGATTTGGCGAACCGCGCCTCTCTGAATGCCACTGAAATGCGCGCTCTCGCCAGCGCTGATGCGTTACGCGCCTTGTCAGGCCACCGGCGCGAAGCCCTATGGGTGGCCGCCTCCCATATCCAGCAATCGGACCTGATGCGGGATGCCCCGGTGAAGGAGACATTGCCCGCCATTGCGGCTGCGCCTGAAGGAGAGGAAATTGCTGCTGATTACGCCAGCACGGCACTCACCCTGCGCAGGCATCCGCTGGCATTATTGCGGCCGAAACTGGCCAGGATGAATTTGCGTTCAGCAATGGAGCTGGATAATTACCCCACCGGGCGACTGGTGCGGACGACCGGTATTGTGACATGCCGGCAACGCCCCGGAACTGCCAGCGGCGTCGTATTCGTAACGCTGGAAGACGAGACCGGAATAATAAATGTTGTGGTTTGGAACCTGCTCGTACTAAAACAACGCTGCGAGCTATTGAACTCAAAGCTTTTGACAGTGTATGGCGTATGGCAAAGCGCAGGTGAAGTCAAGCACGTAATTGCCAAGCGATTGGTGGATCATAGTCATTTGCTGGGGGCTCTCAGGGTGGAAAGCCGGGATTTTCATTAACCAAAGGCAGTAGTAGGGCGTCAATAAGCAAAGCGCATTGCGCCGCATGAGGCCATTGAATGTGGCAAGTTTGATCTCAAACATCAATCGCCGTTTCCCCCTTACGCATTGAGCAGGCACTCTCAATCACTACCTTGATGTAGCGCACAAACGCGGCCACTTGCTCCGTACGATCGGCCAGGTCGTCCACTGCATTGCCCAAGTAAACTGCCTGTGCTCTCGCCAAGACCGGTCGATACTCATCCGGCAAGCGCTCAAGAGTCCAGGTGGCTGCGATATCCTTGGACACGATCCCGCCCGTGGACACGCTGAACCAGATGCGCGCAAGAGCAAGAACCACATTCCGCTCGTCACCTTGCCAGTCCGATTTTTTGTTCCACTGCGCAGTGGTGTCAGAAAGCGCTTTTAAGAAATCGTCTTTGGGGACCGGATCGAACAGCTCAGCCGCAGGAGCGCCTACCAGGCAGACACTGTGCTGTCTCGCCTTCGTTAGCAAGATCGCAAGGTCGTGGTCCAACATAGCGGGCTGGATACTGCCGACCCGCAATTCTTCGCGGAGCCACTCGCCGAACTGAAGCTCACGCAGCGGCGGGTATCTCCAAGGCACCACCTCCTCTCGGATGACGATCGTCACTTCGAGCGGGCGATATGATGCACTGGTTCCGGGCCATGCAGAAACCGACAGTAGGTCCGTCATTAGTGAGTGTCGAACCGATCCGGCCAGCCGGTCGCTCACCGTTACGAGCAAGTCAATATCGCTATGCGGCTTGAGTCCTCCATCGACGGCTGATCCAAACAAGTGAATTGCTTGCAATGTTCCAGCCAAGTTGCGTTCAAGTACGGCGCGCGTATTTGACAGTTGCTGGGTGATTTCCACGGGCGGTAACGTGTTCATTTGGCTTATCTTAACAAGGCTACTTGGCTATGAGGCGCGAAGTGGTGGGAGACAACGCAATCGACGCCGAAGATGCTACCAGGCAAGGAGTCCTTTGCGGATGTCGGCTTTTGGCACATATCCATCGAACGGGGCTTGTTCAATTTCGATCATGCCAAGATGAGAAGATGTAGCAATATTGTTACTTTCTCGGTGCATGATCGCGTTCTTGATCGCTCCATTGGCCGGATTCTCTCGAAATAGCGGGTAATCTCGACGCGCAACTCTTGCCCGTCCAGGCGTTGCGGTATTTCCGTCAACAGGGATTTGGTCAGCCGCGCCAGAAGTTAACGCAGCAGACGCCCCTGCCCGGCAGGCAGCCGCAGAGTCAGGGTTTTACGGCGCATCAAAATTGTGCAGATAGCATAAGTCGGACGGCGCCGTCCTATTTGCGGCAGCTGTGGCCATTGGAGGAAATCAGCCACAAGCGATCGAAAGTACATTCAACCAAGCAGTATTTATGATGGGGGGTTGAGCTAACATAAATAATAGTTACCTCATTTCAACCAACCATCGATCATCCATTAGCCGGTAGGTAAAATGCCACTCACACTCCCAAATCCTTCCAAATTTCATCCACCCTCGCTTTTACTACTGCATCCATCACAATCGGCGTTCCCCATTCCCGATTGGTTTCCCCCGGCCACTTGTTGGTGGCATCCAGTCCCATTTTCCCGCCCAGGCCGGATACCGGGCTGGCGAAATCGAGATAATCGATCGGCGTATTTTCCACGATCAAGGTGTCGCGCGCGGGATCGACGCGCGTGGTAATGGCCCAGATGACTTCCTTCCAATCGCGGATGTTGACGTCATCATCGGTGACGATAATGAATTTGGTATACATGAACTGCCGCAAAAAACTCCACACGCCGAACATGACGCGCTTGGCATGGCCCGCGTACTGCTTTTTCATGCTGACCACCGCCATGCGATAAGAGCAGCCTTCCGGCGGCAGATAGAAATCGACGATTTCCGTGAACTGTTTCTGTAATAGCGGCACGAATACTTCATTCAGCGCCACCCCCAATATCGCGGGCTCGTCCGGCGGCTTGCCCGTGTAGGTGGAGTGATAGATCGGGTCGCGCCGCAGGGTGATGCGCTCGACCGTGAATACCGGGAAGGTCTCCTGCTCGTTATAGTAGCCGGTGTGATCGCCGAAGGGGCCTTCCAGCGCGGTTTCGCCGGGATGGATATAACCTTCCAGCACGATTTCCGCGCTGGCCGGGACCTGCAAATCATGACTCAGGCATTTGACGATTTCGGTCTTCGCGCCGCGCAGCAACCCGGCAAACTGGTATTCGCTCAGGCTGTCCGGCACCGGCGTCACTGCCCCGAGTATCGTAGCCGGATCGGCTCCCAGCGCAACCGCCAGCGGATAGGGCTGCCCCGGATTAGTCAGACAAAAATCGCGGAAATCCAGTGCGCCGCCGCGATGAGCCAGCCAGCGCATGATCAACTTATTAGGCCCGATCACCTGCTGACGGTAGATGCCCAGGTTCTGCCGCGTCTTGTGCGGACCTCGGGTGACGGTCAACCCCCATGTGATCAGCGGACCCGCATCGCCCGGCCAGCAAGTCTGGATGGGCAGTCTGCCGAGGTCCACGTCTTTTCCTTCCCATACGATGTCCTGGCAGGGCGCCCGCGAAAGCTCCTTGGGCGCCATGTTGAGCACCTGCTTCAGCACGGGAAATTTCTCCCACGCATCCTTCAGGCCTTTGGGGGGATCGGGTTCTTTCAGATAGGCAAGGAGTTTTCCCACTTCGCGCAGGGCTTCCACCGACTCCTGCCCCATGCCCATCGCTACGCGCCTGGGTGTGCCGAACAAATTCCCCAGTACCGGAACGGTATGGCCCTTCGGTTTCTCAAACAGTATCGCCGGGCCGCCCGCTTTCAATACCCGGTCGCAGATTTCGGTCATTTCCAGATGGGGATCGATCTCCGCCGTGATGCGTTTCAGTTCGCCCTGGCTTTCCAATTGGGCGATAAAATCGCGCAGATCCTTGTATTTCATGGCAGGTTGCCTATCAGATAGTCAAGCGCGATGCCGGCAAATATCGTTGCGCCGACCCAGTTGTTGTGCAGAAAAGCCTTGAAGCAGCGTCCCCGATCACGATCGTGAATCAGGCGGTATTGATAAATCATCAGTCCCAGTGCAACCGCCAGACCCGCATAATAGATGACGCCCAGTTTCTGGATCATCCCCACGATTGTCATGATGCCCAGGAAAATGGCATGGCATAGCATCACGCCCAGGACATCGAAACGGCCGAAAGTAATGGCGGAAGTCTTGATGCCGATCTTGAGGTCGTCCACTTTATCCACCATCGCATATTCGGTATCGTAGGCAATCACCCAGAGCAGATTGGCCGCCATCAATACCCAGGCGATGAATGGCACTTCGTCGGTCTGCGCGGCAAATGCCATCGGAATGCCGAAGCTGAAAGCAATCCCGAGATAGGCTTGCGGCATCGCGAAAAAGCGCTTGGTAAAAGGATAGCTTGCGGCCAGAAATAGCGCAAACACCGACAGCTCGATGGTAAGGCGGTTCAACGGCAGTATCAGCAGAAAGGCGCACAGGCTTAATCCCGCCGCCAGCAGCAATGCCTCCTTCGTACTCACCACGCGCGTGGCCAGCGGACGATTCCTGGTGCGTTCGACATGCGCATCAAAATTGCGATCGGCATAATCGTTGACGACACAACCGGCGGAGCGCATCAGCACCGTGCCCAATATGAATATCGCCAGAACCGTCATGCTGGGCAGGCCGTCCGCGGCAAGCCACAAACCCCACAATGTCGGCCACAGCAGCAGCAGAATGCCGATGGGCTTGTCCAGCCGCATCAGCCTTTCATAATGGCCGAGGCGTTGTGTGAGTGTCACGATGACAGATCCAGAATGGAAGGAAGAAATACTTCGGTGACCAGTATGGACTGTCCCCGCAAGCTGAACAGGGAACGGCGTGCCCATAAGCTAGGGGGTTTTGCCTGCAAATTTTGACAGGCACGGCGAAAAAGTGGATGCGCTGAATTCAATTTCCTGAATCGAAGCGGGGTGCGCTTAATCACGGGATTCGTGAACAATACGGTACCCAGCGACCGGTTGCCCAGGCCGCTCAATCCGCGCCAGGCACCGCGAAGATCTTCTCTCGCCACCACCGAATGCGCAAATACCACGGGCGTGTTGCCGCAATACAAATAGACCTCGCGCACCAGCGCCAGCTCGTTTCGACGCAAATTCATCACGGCAAGTTCATCCCTGCACACCGTGGCCAGCGACTGGAATACTGGTTTTACGCGAAACTCTCCCCGGCAGCGCTGTTGAATAAGCTGGGTCAGGGAACCACGATTCTGCAGCCAGCCGCGCGCGCGGGACGATAAAGAGGAGGGCGCGGGATACCATGCGGATAACTGGGCAGCGTTCATCAGGCGCAAAACTGAAAAGGGTGAATTATGCCGCATAATCCAGCGGGGCTGAATCCTTTATCCTCGAAGATGACCCCCATGAGGCTTGGTTGTGCTGTTTGCAACGTCTTGCCTGCACCCCCGAGGCCGCGTGCTTCACCTCGTCCAAATGCCCGATCCAGGTTGAAATCTCTCTGGAACTGACCTAAGTTTAAAGTAGCTTTTTAATCCATGTTTAATTTATGGCAAGGAGAAATACCGTTCCTTACAGCGAGAGAGTACTCGAAGGCGACCCATACGACAAACGCATGGGGCCGGTGCAGGATGCCAAGGGAGCGGTCATGGTCGAAGACCGGGTAGCATCGTCTCGATCGGTTAACAGCGAAGCGTTCCTTTTTCCCACGTCCTTTGCTCAGCAACGGCTCT
>NZ_JXQM01000010.1 GCF_000832065.1 Nitrosospira sp. NpAV
AACTTTGATCCACCTGCATTCATCCGAGGCGATCAACCGCTGTTATGTTGATTAACGGCGCCTCGCAAAATAAATTTAATCGATTTGTCAAGATTTTTTAACCCAGATAACCATGAGGACCATGAGGACGCAAGATGAGGATGGGGCACTCGCGTACGCGCGGAGGCCGGCCAATGGATCGTGCGGGTTAATGCATCATTCCGATCGCATGCTGATCAAGCGACAAACCCGGCATGACGGCAGCTGGGAGTAGGAAGGGGTGCAATTTCGTCGAGGATGGGAGCCTGTTCTCCCACCGTCGACCGATGGGCGCGCTTCTTCGATCAGACCAGCCTATTTTTGATGGCGTAATGGGTCAGCTCGGCATTGTTCCTGAGCTTCATCTTCTCCAGCAACCGTGCGCGATAGACGCTGACGGTCTTGACGGACAGGCACATTTCCTCAGCCGTATCGGTAAGGCTCTTGCCTGACGCGATCAGACACAGAGTCTGGTATTCCCTGTCGGATAAAGCCTCGTGAAGTGGTTGCTCATAATCGGCACCGAAACTATCCGCCATCGCTTCGGCCAAAGTCGCGGTAAGATACTTGCGGCCTCGCGCCACCTGGCGGATAGCCGCCATCAGCTCGGCGGGCGCGCTCTGCTTGGTGATATACCCTGATGCACCCGCCTTGAGCGCCCGGATCGCATACAAACTTTCCTCGTGCATGCTGAGCATGAGCACGGGAACTTTCGGATACTCTTTCTTGACTTGCTTCAGAACCTCGATGCCGCTTCTGTCCGGCAGCGATATATCCAGCACCACCACATTCCACTCGCCCTCGCGTATTTGCCGGATGGCGTCTGAACCGCAATCCGCTTCCTTGATAAAAATGGCTTCACCGCTTTCCATCAGGATTTGCCGCAAGCCCTGCCGGACAATGGCGTGATCATCGACAATCAGGATATTCATGGCTGCAGCTATGACGGACAGATGTTCGATCGCGAGGTCGCAAGATCGTGTGGCCCCGGTCCAAGCGGGATCGACAAACGCACCGTGGCGCCCTCCCCTGGCGCACCGCTGACCGTCAGTTTGCCGTCGAGCAGGCCCGCACGCTCGATCATGCCGCGAATGCCGAAAGAATTGAACTTCTTGGTATCCGCTGGCATAATGCCGCGCCCGTTATCCCGCACTTCCAGGTCCAACCAGCCTTTGGCGGACATATCCGCATCCAGCCGTACCCAAACATGCGATGCTCGTCCATGCTTGGCAATATTGGTCAGCGCTTCCTGAAAAATCCGGAATACGGCGACCGCGGCATCCTGATCCAGTTCAATATCCTCCTGAGCGCATACGACCTCGCATGGGATGCCGAGCCGCTTGCTGAATTCTTCCGCCTCCCATTCTATCGCCGGGACAATACCAAAATCCATGATGCCGGGCCGCAGATCGCGCGACATACGCCGTATCGAATCGATGGTGCGATCCACCAGTTGATCGATGGTGTGAATCTTGGCGAGTAATACCGCGTCCTCGTCAGTGAGGTGGCGGCCTAGCCAGTCCAGGTCGATCTTGATGGCAGTCAGATTACCGCCGAGATCATCGTGAATCTCCTGGGCAATGCGGATGCGCTCATGCTCTCTCGCCGCAATAATATGGGATGACACTTCCCGCAGCCGTTCGTGCGATTCCTTGAGTTCCGTCTCCCTGCGCCTGCTTTGCGTGATATTGATGATGATACCTTCCCAGATCACGCCGATGCCCTTCTCCCGGCGCGGGCTGGCCCGCAGGCTCACCCACTTCACATCATGGAACGATTCAATCCACAGGCGGCCTTCCCAGTTCCATGTCGAAAGATCGGTGGCTGACTGAGCCATCGACCGCCACAGACTCTCCCGGTCTTCCAGCAATACGATATCCATGAATAACCCGGGGTTAGCCCGCAGTGTCTCGACGCTGATACCGAGCACGTTGAGGCACTGGCCGCTTATAAATGGCAGGGTGTGTTGGGCATCCTCACCCAGCACATACTGAAACACCATGCCGGGAGCATTGGCGACAATGGTTAGGGACTGTGTTTCCCCTTCCGCCATCCGCATGAATTCTTCTGCTTTTTCTTCTGGCTTATCCGCTTCTTTCATCGGTACGGCGATGTCTCTGTCAGTAATGATAAGCAACTACCCGCCTTTGCTCATCCCTAACCCCAACCCGTAAGCAGGTCATACCCCATCGACTATGCCCTTCTTGAATTCTTAAGCAAAAATGAGGACTCTATGTGGGGGAGATAGGCGCCCGTGTCCAGGCAGACCGGGACGCTGATTCATTTGAGCAAATTTCAGCGTTCAGCATTTTTCTTTTACGGATGCTTAAGATTGGGTCTATTAAATCCGTTTATAGAGCCCTTTGATAGCTGTAAAATCTTACAGCTATCAAACCTTGCCGTGATCTTGAATCAACTCAGCGCCGATGGTTTGATTGACGTGTTTCGGAGTCAATAGCAACCAGATATAAATTTTCCGGCGCTTGGCCCAGTCTCGTTGAGAAATAATGCGGACAATAAGAATCAGTTAAATAGCTTTATAATTAATTATAATTATCAATTACTAGTGGAACGATCTTAAACCAATTACTACCGTAGATAATCAAACAGCGACAACCCCTGCACCTTCAGGAATGCCTGCTGTGTCGCCTGGAGGTAAGTCTGCTGCTGGGTCAGGCTGCTGATAGCCTGGGCATAGTCGACATCCTGCAGGTCGGCAAGCTGCTGCTTGTACTGAATGCTCAATGCATCACCTGTGTCGTTGAGCGTATCCACCTCATTCATGCGTGTACCCACGTCGGAGCGAACACGCAACACATTGTCCAGCGAGCTGGATAAATTGCTCTGGGCTGCGTTCAAGCCGTTGGCGAGCGCAGTCTTGTCGGTGGCAGTGACGACAGGGGTTTCGAGGACGCCGATCAAGTCGGAAAGTGTTTTGAACAGGCTTTGATACCCGCCACCGGAAGCCGGAATACGTTCGAATACCTCCCGTCCCGATTCGTTCACCGCGAGCTGGCGCGAATCGCTGGCTTGTACCAGGCGCATGCCGTCGTCGCCCATGTACTGCACACCGCTGCCGGTATCGACGAAAGGCTTGGTCGACCCCTGAAAGCCGGAAAACAGATATTGCCCGTTCGCGTCGGTACGGTTGGAAAGACTCAGCAATTCATCGAGATTGCCGCGCAATTCGGTGGCGATGGCAGTGCGTCCGCTGTCGTTAAGCGTACCGTTGCCCGCGTACACGGCCAGTTCCTGCGCATTCTGCACCAGATTTACTACGTCCTTCAGGGTGCCTTCCAGCATCCCCAGGCTACTCGTGGCACTCTGCCGGTTAACTGCATACTGGGCATTGCCGGCATCGGCCTGGGATACTCCTAGCGCGCGAACATAGGCTGCCGGGCCATCCGAAGGCGTGAGAAGGCGCTTGCCGCTGTTTATCTGTTCCAGCGTCTTCACCTGCGCGGCTTGCTGGCGATTGAGGGCGGCGATGCCGAGTTCATAACTGGTGTTGCTGCTAACGCGCATGGTGACTTCTCCTTTATTTTTTTGCTACCCGGCCTGTTATCTATTCATTTCATCACGTGCCTTGCTGCATGCATCTACGCGGCTTCCGGTAGGATGGGTGGAGCGTAGCGCAACCCATCATTGGATTATCTTCACACCTCACCAAACTACAATCACACGAGTACGGTCATGATCTAATAGTTTGTTTTATGTGGAATTTTGATGGGTTACGCTATGCTTCACCCATCCTACATAAGCTTATCCAGACGTTTTAATGCTTCCCTATCTCGACATCTCAAGGAGCGTCTCGAACATCAGGCTGGCGGTCTGTATTATCTTGCCGGCTGCCTGGTACGCCTGCTGATAGCGCAGCAGGTTGGCTGCCTCCTCATCCAAATTGACGCCCGACTCCGATTGCTGCAATACCTGCGTCTGGCTTACCAGGTTTGTCTGGGCGGCACTGGTCACTTCCAGCTCGCGGGTCTTGTTACCCATCTGGCTGACCATTTGACCATAGGCTGTCTGGTAATTTATCGTGCCGCCCGCCATCGTGTTATTGCTCTGCAAAGCCGCCAATCGCAAGGCATTGCGGTTGTCTCCCACGCCATTGGTATTAGGTCCTATGCTGAACGTATCGCCCGGCTGGGGCGAACCGGTGATCTGCACGGTCCATCCGTTATAGCTGATGGTACCGCCCGGCGTGAAGGCGACACCGGATGGATTTCCGGTACCCGTGCCGCTCACGTCGAAAGTGGTTGCACTGGTAAAGGTGAGTGTTACCGGCGACGTCAGGTTTGAGTTGGGTGGCGGAGGCGTGTTGACGGATCCGGCGCTGATGCGCCCGCTGCCGGTATTGGCAAGCGGCGCATCCGTACGGATCGGCGCAGCGGCCGCGATCAGGCTGGTGCCCTGAATGAGGACGCCAATCTGACCGGCGCCATTCACGGTGGGCCGGATCAGAAATTCGTCGCCTGCGGCGGCAGCTCCGGAAGAAAGACTCAAGCGCACACCATCCACAGTCTGCGGAAGTGTAGCAAAGCTCTGCGGGGCACCCTGTGCCACCCCATTGCTCAGGCGTGTGAGAGTATAGTTGGCGCCATCATATTGGAGGCGATAATCGCTGGTGGTAAGCGCGCTGTAGCTGGTGATTTCGGCGCCGATCACCGCGCTGCCGCTGTTATTGGCGGAGGCCGCCACCGAAGGGGTCGGTACCGTGAAGAAATCGCCGCCCAGGTTACCGTACAAATCCTGCCCTAGCCGGTGCTGCTCGTTGAAAGTTCCCGCCAGGCCGATGGCGACTCGCCCCAGACCATTGCGAGCGGCATCGAGCGATTCGCTGCGAAACTGCAGCAACCCTCCCAGCTTGCCGCCATCCAGCGTCGATTCCCTGATAGGTGTGCTGCTGCCGCCGGCAACATAGGTCACGTCGATACGGCGCGCGTCGGTCGGAGAAGCCGCGGTCGCAAGCTGAAAAACCTGGGTGCCGACCAATAACGGCTGACCGTTGCCGATCAGAATGCTGTATGAGCCATCGTCCTGCTGCACGACATGGGTGCGAATCTCCTGATTGAGTTGTCCCACCAGCTCGTCGCGCTGGTCTCTCAAATCATTTGCTGGCTGGCCACGGGAGGAGCCTTCCGCCTGGCTGATGGTTTCATTCAATCTGCCGATCTGCGCCGCGAGTGTATTGATCAGCGAAACGCTATCCTTTATTTGCGTGTTCACCCCGTCCTGGATTTCATCGAGCCGGCTGTCCAGCGACTGGAATCGCCGCACCAGCACCTCCGCGCCCGACAGCATCGATTGACGGGACGGGACATCGGACGGATTGGTGGCGACGTCTTGCACGCTCCCGAAGAAATTCTGCAGCGCCGGCGCGAGGCCGAGGCTGCCGCTTGGATCCGCCAACAGTCTATCGATCTGCTGCATCTGGGCATAATAGGTATCCAGCTGCGCGGATTCGGTCTTTGCCTGCGTGACCTGCTGGGTCAGAAACTGATTGTATGAACGGCTTACCGTATCGACCTTCGCCCCCTGGCCAATGAATCCGGTGCCGGTACCTTGGGCGGGATTGGTCGACTGAACGATCTGCTGGCGGGTGTAGCCGGGAGTGGCCGCGTTGCTGACGTTATGGCCGGTCACCAGCAATCCCCTCTGCGCGGTATTGAGCGCGCTCAGTCCGATCCCGAAAATTCCGTTACCCATGCAATCTCTCCTCACCCATAACGATGGCCATCGCTATATTCATGTTAACGGCTGCGTACAGAAAATGTTTAGCGGTAGCTGGCGCCAGTGCCGGCACTGGCAACCCTCAAGACCACTGCGCCGTCTTGATGACCCGTGTCAACTTGTCCGCGTAGTTCGGATCAGTGGCATAGCCCGCCTGTTGCAATCCCTGCGCGAAACCCGCTGCATCGATCCCTTGCGCCGCCTGCGCCACGACGCCCGCATAACGTGGATTGCTGCGCAGCAGATTGGCATAGTCGCGGAAGGCATCCGCGTATGAAGGATAGGCGCGGAATTTTTCGACGCTTTTCTGCGCTACGCCATTGACATACTCCGTCGTCACCGTTTCCACCACGGGCCCTTTCCAGCTGGCACCCGCTTTCACACCGAACAAATTGTGGCTGGGCGTGCCATCCGCCGCGCGAATCTCGCGCTTACCCCATCCACTCTCCAGTGCCGCCTGCCCGAGCATAAACCGCGCGGGGATGCCTGTCGTCTGGCTGGCCTGGAGCGCATGCGGCATCAGCCTGCTCTGGAACTCGGCCACCTGCGACTGCAGTCCCGGCTGAAATGCGGCCTGCTGGGGCGCCTGCACTGGCTGCGGGGGCTGCTGTGTCAGCGCGCTCGTCCGCTGCGGAGATTGCGGCGGCTGTTGTGCGGGTATGTTTCCCTGCGGCCGCGGCGGAACCTCAGCCTGAAGGTATTCCGGAGCCGGGGCGGAAGTTGGGGCAATGCCCCCCTGCGGCAGGTCCACGGGCAATCCGCGGCCAAGCTGCCGCACCATCATGTCAGCCAGACCGATGCCACGTGAAGCCATGCTTTGCGACAACTGCTGATCGAGCATGGAAGTATAAAGACGGCTTTGTTCGCTATCCAGCAAACTGTCCTGGGAAGTCGCCTCGCGCATGCTCTTCAGCATCATGTTCATGAACAGCGCTTCAAACTGCCTGGCGGCCGCTTCAAGTCCCGCCTTGTCCGTCCTTTTGGCGTCGATGCGCAGCCCGTTGACGGCCTGCACATCAAGTGCGAATTTGCCGGAAAGGTCGGCCGAGGTCGCCATCAAATGATCTCCAGATCCGCTCGCAATGCCCCGGCGGATTTCATCGCCTGCAGGATCGCCAGCAGATCCTGCGGTGTCGCGCCTATCGCGTTCAATGCCTTGACCACTTCGGCCAGCGAGGCACCCTCGACCATTGTGAGCATGCCGGATTCCTGCCTGATTTCGATGGTTGAACGCTGCGCCTGCACCGTCTGCCCGCTGGAGAACGGCCCCGGCTGGCTGATCACCGGTTCAGTACTGATGACCACCGATAGATTTCCGTGTGCGATGGCGCAGGCATCAACCGTCGCCGCCTGATTCATGACCACCGAGCCGGTGCGGCTGTTGACGATAACCTTGGCATGGGTCGGCGCCGGATTTATATTCAGGCTTTCCACTTCGGCAACGAATGCCACGCGCTGGTCGCTGCCTTCCGGCGTCCGCACCTGGATTGCCCTGCCGTCCAGCGCCGCGGCGGTACCCGCGCCGAATTTTCCATTGATGGCGTCCACTATTCTTTTGGTATTGGAAAAGTCGGTACTGTTAAGCTCCAGCCGGATGACGTTGTCCTGGCCCAGCGCGACGGGCACCGCGCGCTCGACTGTCGCGCCGCCGGTAATGCGCCCCACGCTCAGATGATTGACCTGAACCTGGCTGCCGCTGGCAGCAGCACCGAAACCGCCGACCAGTAAATTGCCCTGCGCCATGCCGTAAACCTGGCCATCAGCTCCCTTGAGCGGAGTCATCAGCAACGTGCCGCCGCGCAGGCTGCGGGCATTACCCATGCTGGATACCGTCACGTCGATGACCTGGCCCGGCTGGGCGAATGCCGGGAGCGAGGCGGTCACCATTACCGCCGCCACATTCCGCAGCCGCAGGTTGGTGCCTGGCGGCAGGTTGATGCCCATCTGCATCAGCATGCTGACGATGGTCTGCACGGTGAATGGCGTCTGGCTGGTCTGATCGCCCGTGCCATCCAGCCCCACCACCAGACCGTATCCGATAAGCTGGTTGGCCCGCACGCCCTGAATCGAGGCCAGATCCTTGATGCGCTCGGCCTGCGCCGGTGTCGCAATGGCTGCCCACCCCAGCCATAGCATGAGAAACAACAAATGGCTCTGTTTAAGCATCGCGGCGCGGCACGGCGGAGGGGGTACGGCATTCGGCATGATCAGCCTCGCTCAGAACGGTGAGATGGTGAGGAAAAAGCGCGAGAGCCAGCCCATGGTCTGCGCCTCGTCGATATAGCCGTTGGCCTTGTACTCGATCTTTGCATCCGCCACCTGGATCGACGATACCGTGTTGTTGATAATGGTTTCGGGGCGCACCACCCCCGAGAAACGGATATATTCCGTGCCTTGCGTCATGGCCAGTTGCTTCTCGCCGCTTACCAGCAGGTTGCGATTGGGCAACACTTCCAGCACCGTGACGGAAATCGTGCCGGTGAAATTATTGGTGGAAGCCGCCTCGCCCTTGCCTGAGAAATCGTTGGTGGACGATGCTCCCATATCTATGTTCTTTGTGATGGGCACCCCGAATATCATGGGCGGGACGGCAAAATTCACGGCACCGTTTTTATTGGCGCTGCTGGCGGATTTCTTGCTTGCGTTAGTCCTCTCGTTGAGAACAATCACCAGAATGTCGCCCACCACGCGCGCGCGGCGATCCTCGAATAACGGGCGGTCATGGGTACCCGCCTGGAAAATGGCGCCATTGGCGGGCGGGAGCCCGCCCGACCCCGTGCGCGCGGACATCGGTTGTTGCACGATCGCTTTGGGGTCGGGCAGGCTTATGCAGCCGGAAAGCGCGAGCATCATGATGATCATGGGTATTCCACGCCACACAAGCGGTCCGCTGCGCTTCCCTGAAGAATATGCGCCCATCCGGTTATCTTTATATTGCCGAGACATCGCTGTTCTCACCATTGTCACCGCTTATGACATTTGGGACAGGCGCTGAAGCATCTGGTCCGACGTCTGAATGGCTTTACTATTGATCTCGTAAGCGCGCTGGGTCTGGATCATGTTGACCAGTTCCTCCACCACGTTGACATTGGAGGTTTCCACATAGCCCTGGTTGAGCACTCCGGCGCCATCGATGCCGGGTGTATTGATGTTGGGCGGGCCGCTGGAGAAAGTTTCCACATAGAAATTTTCGCCCACGCTCTGTAATCCGACCGGGTTGATGAATGTTGCCAGTTGCAGTGATCCCACTTCAACCGGTGTGTTGGATCCGGGCTGGGTGACGGAAACGGTGCCGTCGCGGCCGATAGTAATGCTCAAGGCATTGACGGGAATGGTGATATTCGGCTGAATCTGGTAACCGCTGGAGGTCACCAGCTGTCCCTGGGAATCGGATTGAAATGAGCCGTCCCGAGTGTAAGCGGTGGTGCCGTCAGGCATCAGCACCTGAAAGAATCCCTGGCCCTGAATGGCCACGTCCTTGGAATTCCCGGTTTGCTGCAAATTGCCCTGGGTGAAGACGCGTTCGGTAGCGACAGGCCTGACACCGGTACCGATCTGTAACCCCGACGGCAGTTGCGTCTGCTGCGATGACTGGGCACCGGGCTGGCGCAAGGTCTGATACAGCAGGTCCTCGAAAACTGCGCGTGAGCGCTTGAATCCGTTGGTGCTGACATTTGCCAGGTTGTTGGCGATCACGTCCATCTGCGTCTGCTGCGCATCCAGACCGGTCTTGGCAATCCATAACGAGCGGATCATGTAAATCTCCTGAGAGTAAATCTATACTGGGTCAAGGTTAAGCGCCGTCAGCCCAAACATCGGAGGCGCCACTGCGGAACTGCCCCCTTTGTAAATGCGGTCGACGATGTGCGGCATCTTTTGCGACATGTTATGGCAAGGCGGGCAAAATCAGCGCCCGGAAAAGAGGGGTAAATTCACTGTTTCTTTCCGGTCTTATGCCGATTAAGTGCTAGATCGGCAAATGAGCGGTCGAGTGCCGGATTTAGGGTCATGTCTCTTCCCGCCCCAATCGCCATCAACTCATGCTCAACAGACTGCTCGCCCGTTGCGCGTTGCCTTCGGCGTTCTTCAACAATTTCATATGCGTCTCGAACTGGCGGGACAGCGAAATCATGTCGACCAGCGCCTCCACGACGTTGACATTGCTCCCCTCCAAGTTGCCCTTGAGAAGGGTGACATTGGCATCCGCATCCGCCGCACCGCCGGCAAACCGGAACAGTCCGTCCGCGCCGCGCGTAAGCTGAGCTTCCGGTGGATTGACGAGTTTGATGCGGCCGGCTGTCAGCACGACATTCGACTCGTTCGACCCCGGACGAATGGCCACCGTGGAAACGGTCCCGTCTTTGGCAACCGTGATGGTCGAACCGGGGGGAATTGCAATCACGCCGCCCTCACCCTGGATGTTCAGGCCGTTACGCGTTTGCAATATCCCATTGGCGCTGACATGCAGGTTGCCGTTGCGGGTGTAGGCTTCACTGCCATCTTCCAGCCGCACGGCGATCCAGCCTGGCCCTTGTACGGCCACGTCGAGGTCGCGCCCGGTTTGCTGCACGGTGCCCGAACGAAAATCCGCGCCCGCGCTTGAATCCACCACAAATGCCCGGGTTGCCAGGGCTTCGCTGAAGACCGGCACCGCGCGCAATACGCTGGTTTCGGCGCGAAAGCCCGTGGTATTCGCATTCGCCAGATTATTCGACATGGCCGCCTGCTGTCCCAGCGTATGCTTGGCACCGGTCATTGCCGTGTAGATCATGCGATCCATATATGCTCCTGTATTAGATGGGCGTGGCCGGGAAAGGGGAAGCCAACTTATCCTGCTGCCGGGCCGCCCCTTTCCGTCACTTCATCACCTCAGATTCACTAGCGTCTGCAATAACTGGTCATGCGTTTTGATGGTTTGGGCGTTGGCCTGGTAAACGCGCTGCGCCGTGATCATATTGACCAGTTCGGAGGTCAGTTCCACGTTCGAGTCCTCCACCGCACCGGATTGCAGCGAACCCAACCCGCCTGTCTTCGGCGCACCCACCAGAGGGACGCCAGATGCAGGAGTCTCGGTCCATTGATTGTCGCCCTGTATCTGCAAGCCCTGCGGATTGGCAAAATTGGCCAGTACAACCTGTCCAAGATTTAAAGATTTACCGCTGGAATAGCTGCCCCGGACCATGCCGTCGGCACCCACATCAAAACCGGTAAGGCGGCCGGAGGCATAGCCATCCTCCGCCAGCGCGTTGACACCAAAGTTGGAGCCAAACTGTGTCGTACCCGTAAAATCCATATCGAAAACTACGGAGTTCGCACCGGTGGTTACGGGTTTCGTCACATTGAATATTGCGGAACTCGACGGATCAAGGCCGCCGGTGGAGAGAAAATTCAGTGTGCCCAAGGAGGCCCCGCCATTGAGCAATGCACCTTCGCTGGCAGCGAATACATCCCAGCTATTGGCGGCGGTCTTGACGAAATAAGTGGACACCGTGCTCGAGTTGCCCAGACTGTCGTGAATCGACATGGGGGTAAAGCTGTGATAAGTGGAAGAATCGGCGGGATCGAAGGCCGCGGGATTCAGCGCGGCCTCGCGCGAATCCAGGTTGACCAGGGCATTCACCAAAGTGGTTGCCCGGGGGGGCAAATCGGCCGTGGAAATCTGGAGATCGGACGGTGCGCCCGCATTGATCTGACCGGCCGCATTCGCCGTGTAACCGGTAAGCCGCAGGCCGCTGCTGTTGACGATATATCCATCCTTGTCCGGATGAAATTGGCCGTTGCGCGAATAACTGATGACACCCTGGTCGCTCAGGCGGTAGAAGCCGTTGCCACTAATGGCAATATCAAGCGAATTGTTGGACGCGGTAATGCCGCCCTGGCTGAATTGCTGCGCGATCGCGGCTACCTGGACGCCAAGTCCTGGCTGACTTCCGCTTGACAACGAATTGGCGTAAACATCGGCAAACTGCGCATGCGACTGCTTGAAACCCACCGTATTCGTGTTGGCTACGTTGTTGCCGATCACATCCAGATTCCTTGCCGCCGCGTTCAGGCCACTTAAGCCTTGCTGAAAACTCATGATGCACTCCTTAGGTAAGCGTCTTCGCCTGGAGACCAGGGACCGGAGACGGAATTAATTGGGTAATGCCTGCTTTAAAAAATCTGCTTGATATCCGCCAGGTTCGCCGTTCCCAGCGCTCCGACGTTCAGTTGAACACCCTGACTTCCCTGGGACACACCCTGAACGGTACCGAACGCAAGCGTTTGCGCGTCGACTTTCTGGTCGCCGCGTTGCGCGCTGATACTCATGGTATAGCCGCCATCGGCTGCGGGAGTGCCATTGTCGGACATGCCGTCCCATTGCAAGGCCAGCGGTCCGGCCGCCAGCGCACCCAGATCCATGACCCGTACCGCCTGGCCCGTGCTGTCCTGTATGGTGACTTTTACACTGTCCGCGGGCTGCGCCAGATCGACACCGAACACGCCGCTGCCGCCCGCCAGTTGCAACGCCGAGCCAGGTACGAGCACATTGTGTCCGATCATGTTTGCGGCCTGCAGGGATTGTCCCGCGGTAATGCCGCTCGCCATGCCTTGCAACGTGGCGTTAAGCTTCTCGATACCATTCACGGTACTGATTTGCGCAAGTTGTGTCGTCACTTGGGCATTATCGAGAGGGTTTAAGGGATCCTGGTTCTTCATCTGTGTAACCAATAACTTGAGGAACCTGTCCTGCGGATCTTCCGCGGCCGGCTTGGCGGTGGTTTTAGTGTTGTACGACGTAAACAGGTTGGAAGCGGGTCCGGTATCCTGAATTGAACTCATGGGGGGGTTCCTTATTGTCCGATGGTTAAAGTCTTCAACAGCAGTGTCTTGGCGGTATTCATCATATCCACGTTGTTCTGGTACGAGCGCGAGGCGGAAATCATATCGACCATCTCTTCCACCACATTCACATTGGGCATCGCCACGAAACCTTCTTTATTAGCGAGCGGATGGCTGGGTTCATGCACCATCCTCATCGGCGACTGGTCCTCGATCACCTTCCCCACCCTGACTCCGTTGACGCTGCTGGCACGGCTACCTGCTTCGGGACCCCCTGCGGGCTGTGTACTCACGAACACCACCTGCTTGGCCTTATAAGGCTGACCGTTGGAACTCACCGCGCTGTCGGCATTGGCCAGATTGCTTGCCACCACGTTGAGCCGTTGGTTCTGGGCCGTCATTGCCGATCCGGCGACGGTGAATATATTGAACAGTGACATGCTATGCCTTCTCCCTAATTCTGAATGGCGGCCAGCATCATTTTGATCTGGTTGCCGATAAACGTCAGATTGGCTTCATAATGAATTGCATTGTCGGCGAACTGGCTTCGCTCCACATCCATATCGACCGTATTGCCATCCACGCTGCCCTGCATGACAGTTCGATAGAGCAGAGGCGCCGCGCCACCCGCTGCGCTCCCGGTATCGGGGGCAATGTGGCGGGCTGCGCTGGTCGCCAGCGCAACTGTCCCGCTGCCCGTCAGCGCACCCTGCAGCGCGGTATTGAAGTCGATGTCGCGCGCCTTATAGCCCGGAGTGTCCGCGTTGGCGATATTGGAAGCGATCAGTTGCTGACGGTGGGCGCGTAAATTGGCGGAGTCCTGATAAAAACGGAATGCCGTATCAAGCTTGTCGATCATAAGATCTCCTCAAATCGTGCGTTGTCTTGCCGTTAATCTCTATATCAGCCATCGTATCGGGAGACGGATCCATTCAAATGGCGAAGCAACGGGGCAAAATTCCCTCATATTCAGGCTTTGATGTTCCGTGCGCATGGGGCGGTGAAGCGTCCTTGCACCGTTGTTCTCATTCCGTCAATTCGGTTCGGTGACGACAGCATGATAGAGGTGTCCGCGTTCGGGCAATCCAATGAATAGCGGGTGAAACCGGCTTCATTTCCGGCTGCCGGCCGGGGGAAGTACCAGCTAGGATAGCTCCCATCTTCGGCTCACCCGATCCGGGAAATATCGTTGGAGGAATCCCATCATGCATATCACGTTGCGGCGGTTGTCAGTCACTCTGAGTCTGATTGCCATTTTTTCCGGATCCGGACTGGCGTCGGCCTCAACACATGGCAAACAGGACCCGCTTCTGGTACAGGAAGCTGTCGTGCACTTTCTGCGTACCCAGTCGGCCGGGCTGCCAGGGCAAGTGGAAATCACGCCTGGTGCGATGGATGCAAGGATCAATCTCCCGGCCTGCGCAGCGCTTGAGCCGGCATTACCGTCCGGCAGCCGCCCGTGGGGCAACACGACCGTAATCGTAAATTGCACGGTACCGCACCCGTGGACGATTTATGTACGCGCCACGGTGAAAGTGATAGCGGATTATCTGGTCAGCGCCAAACCGTTGATGCAGGGCCAGACACTCACTGCCGCGGATGTGACAACTCGCAGGGGTGACCTGACCCAGCTGCCACCCGGCATCGTGACCGATGTTAACCAGGCCTTCGGCAGAACCATGGCCGGGAGTATTCCGTTCGGCAGCCCATTGCGTCAGGATATGCTGCGTGCGCAGGCCGCCGTGATGGCAAACCAGAATGTAAAACTGGTTTCGCACGGACGCGGATTCAGTGTAAGCGCGGAAGGCAAAGCCCTCGGCAACGCACTGGAAGGACAACTGGTGCAGGTTCGAAGCGCGTCGGGCCCGGTCATCAGCGGGATCGCCCGCCCGGGTGCGGTAGTGGAAGTAAGCTATTAAGATTGAAGTTGATGGGATGTTCTGTCCGCAAGGCTGTTTACAACCCGTGGCACGCAGCCCATGCTCGCCGCCATGAAGAGGATCAGAAGTGGATGAGCGGGGAAAAACATATTTATTTATACGCAGCGCAGTGGCAAGCCGGATTATTTTTTTATCCCGATTATCTTAAGTTTCCTTTAAGTTTTTCGCCGAACCGCCGTTAAGCTCTTTAAGGTCAACCGTAGGAGACATACCATGAAAATTGACAATTCCCTTCAGACTACCGTATCACTGAGTGAAACGGCGGCGCGCCCTGGCAAGAGCGGGCAGAAAACCGAGGGTGTTGCAAACTCGAATGACAGCGTTCAGCTGAGCACGCAATTGCGGAATATCGAGAAAAACCTCGCCAATGGTGAGGTATTCAACACCGCGCGAGTCGAAGAAATCAAGCAGGCAATCAGCGAAGGCCGTTTTGTCGTAAATCCTGAGAAAGTCGCGGATCGTCTGCTGGAAACGGTGCGCGACCTGGTCCAGACCAGGCATGCCTGACATGCGCGCTACCGTATTTGATCCGTCAGCTAGTATAGCCCGCGAGCGTGATGAGACGCGGAGCTTCATCGACCTTCTCGAGCGGGAGCAGCGCGCATTGCGTCAGGCGGACGTTTCTTCGCTGCTGACGCTGGCAAGGGAAAAAGCGCAGCAAGCCCAGCAACTGATTCGGCTGGCCGATACGCGCAACCGCTGGCTTGAAACACTCGGCTGCACGCGGGACCGCAACGGCATGGAAGAGGGGTTACAGCGTTGCGGTAGCGCGGACGCCACCGATACCTGGCGGGAACTGCTTCAATTGGCGGAAACTGCCAGCCAACTTAATAAAATCAATGGTATTCTCATCGGCCAGCGCCTGCGCTACAACCAGCAGGCACTCTCGGTGCTGCAAGCCGCAACCCGTAGCGCCGGTCTATACGGCGCGGATGGGCAGCCCACGCTCTTCTCCGGCGGACGCCAGCTTGGCGAAGGCTGATTGCCCTTTGCATTCTCCCATACCCGGGAGAGTAAAACGTTAACGTACCTTAAATTCCGTTCCGTGAACTGCCCCCTTTAAAGGTGAATTATCAGATCTAAAAAGCCGCGTCAGGGTGCTTGGGACTAGATATTTCGCCGCCGGAATACGGCATCAACGCACTCCACAAGGGCTTACTGAATTGCAAGTTGGCAGGAGTTGCCGAGACGCGCGCCCTTGGAAGTTGGGCCACTGCCGCTCGACGCCGGGGTAACAAATATGCCCTGAAGATCACTATTGCCGAGCATTGTAGTAGTTGCCACGATCAGCGCAGCTCCGGCAGGGCTGGCAGGACTGACGGCCCCTGCCGCGGTAAATGCGGACAGCTCATACCAGAAGGTGTAAGCGCCATCCATCGCCTTGGCGCGCTGCTGAGTATCGGAATTGGGCGACACACCATCCAGCTTGACGAAGGCCCAGCGCTCGGCTGTGGCCGTGGGTGCAGGAGTGTTTTCCATGGAGATGATGCCCATCGCGAACTGCCCTGCCCCGGTTGCGTTATTCAAGGCAATCTTTACGCCGCCGGTCCCGGATTGCTGGTTCACTATCGCTGTCGTTGTGCTGTCAGCCGTAACGGCGGGCTCCATCGCACCTCCCGAAACCCCGGTGGCGCATGGCTTGGCGAGAAAACGCATATTGGAAACAGATTGGGTGCCGGAAGTGGGTATGCGACGTGCCAACGTGACTACAGAACCTATGGCTCCACCGAAAAGGCTGCCATCTACGCCGCTGATGGAGTCTTTATTCGCCACGGTGGAGTAACGCTGCGCGGGAAGGTCTGGCTGGCAAGCACGGGTTAGATTGGGGCTGGCGGCAGTAAAAGGCGCCGCGGTGCAGCTGGCGGCGATGTCTCCACTGGTGATGCTGTTCTTCTGCAATTGGTAGTACAGCGGGTAGCTCACGGCTGCACCGAAGGCTTGGCCGATATTGGTCGCCACTTCGCTGCCAATGGTGCTCAGAGCCTTGGTTATTAGCAGGTTCTGCTTGTTGACCAGGTATTCGGTATCGGAAAACCCGCCATCGGGATAGCTCTGCCCAGGGAGGCCTAGCGCGTCACCCTTCAGCGTGGTGGTAAAGCTTTTTGTAACCACGTCGCAGTTGTTGTAACGGCCGACGGCGTAGGACACCCCGTTGAGGGTCACATTAGTGGTGTTAGGCGCACCTGCCGCGCATTTTCCCGCGCCATCCTGCCCTGCCAGATTATTGACCCGCTTTATGCTGCCCGGCAGGTAGCCATTCGGATTGGGCTCGCCCGCCATGCTCAGGTGGGGAGCATAAGTGTTGAAGGAGCCGCCTTCGACCGTGTGGTACACCACCACCTTCTTGCCTGAGAGTGTGGCACCCGCGGCGGCGCTCATGGTGCAGGCATAGGCGCCTCTGTCGCCCAGGTACTTGCCCGGCTCCGGCGTGGTGCCTTCCATGTACATATGCACGTCATTAGCACCGGCATTGCCGGCCAGGCCGTTGCAGAGCGAGATTACGCTGCGAAACACAGAATTTTGAGTACTTGAGCTGCCCGACAGCCACACGTAGGTGGTGGGGCCTGCCGCGATTCGGGCGGGAGTCAGGGCACATGCCAGCGGTGTCGCGCCAAACGCTGCCACGGCCAGCGCGAGGCTGCCCGGCGTTAACTTTATTTTCATGTTGGATGTCCTTTGAAGGGGTGGAGGGGATTCCGGTTGAATCACGTAACTGAAACATTATTGGTCGTTGGGCTTACTTGATTCTTTGGTTTCTAGGGTCGTGAGGAAAGTATTTACTTAGGGGTTGTCTAGTTAAAATATAAAAATAAAAGAAACAAAATGAATTCGCCTAGCATTATCCCGTGCCTGATCCAATCTTCGCGCTTCAGGTTACAGATGAGGTCATCCCTTGCAGGTCAGTTGACGAGACATCAAACTGGAACTGCTTCCCCGGCGTCCCCAGCGTGCAGATCGGCGGCAGTATCATTTTTCTGACTTGAACGGATCTCCTCTGTGTATAAGAAATACAAGTCCAGCGACTGCGCCAGAACCGATCTGTACCCAGAGAAGCCACGAAAGAAGCTCCTGATCTTCTTTGGTTATAAAGACGACTATGCCTTTAACCGCATGTGGTACGGTCAAGCCTGCCTTGGGATCTGAAAATCTCGGATAATTGACGTAAGCACCCTCCAGACTCCCAGCGTAGAACCATGCAATTACAAATATAATTCCGGCAGTAAGCCCAATAATCTTTTTAATCTTTAGGAACATGGTTGGCTTCTAGCGGCTTCCCGCGCGAGATCATGGTTTGAGTCGTCCCGTTGGCGAACTCTGCGCGGTGAAACTGCCTCGGGTAGATAGGAAGCTACTTGGATTCTGCAAACCAGGTGAGGCAACTGGGACCGATGCGACAGGAGATGAACGGAAATTAGCGGCTGGTCCTGCACAACCCTGCGAACCGCATACCTGCGTCAGAGTCTGCGTAGTCGACGCGGACGCGGGCGCGCCAACACGAACTCCCAGTGTGACACCACCCCCCACTACCGGTCCATTTGGGCTAATGGCGGTGAAGGCATCGACTGATCCGCCTATACCAGCTCCTGCACTAAAACTGGCATTTCTTGATGTGCCACTGAGATCATAAATAGTTTTTGCGTTAGAAAATTGTATGCTTCCACCAACTTCAGTCTGAACACCAACTCCGACACCAATACCGCTAGACACATATCCACCTATATTCCCTTGTGTATCGATTGCGACCCCAGCACCTACTTGCGGAACAACAATGCCGATAAACGAGCCGCCAGCGGCGATACCTAGCTGAAGCGTGTCAAGACCATTGGGATCTATACGATTAATCGGATCGTTCCCCACATACGCATACAGATTCAGATCGCTTTCGTACCCCACCGGATCGGTCTGCATGAACCGGCCCAGCGCAGGCCAATAGATGCGCGCCTTGTAGTGGTACATGCCCAGCTGGCTCAGCAGCTGCTGGCCGGTGTAGCGGAAGCGCACGCCGCTGACCACAGTCGTCTCACCGTAGGGGCTGTAGGTATAGGTCGCGGTGGACGTGCCCGCGCTGTTGGCAGTGGCGGCGATGGAGCCCTGGTGGTCGGCATACAGCCAGGTCTTGCTGCCGGTGCCGGTGCCCTCGTACCACACCAGCGGCTCATCGATACCCGGCCCATGCACGTAGCGGCGCAACAGGGCATTGCTGGCATCGTACTCGGCCACCAGGTCGGTGCCGTCATACACCAGGGTGGCAGAAAAGCCGGTTTTGCTGGCGCTTCTCAATCGATTGTCGGCATCGTAGTCATACGTCCATACGCTGTAGCTGCTCAGGTTGCCGTTGCCGTCATAGCCGAGCGCAGACCCGACCGCCGTGGTGTATTGGTTGAGGCCGTTGGGGGTGTAAGTCTTGGTGCCATTGGCGTAGCCCGTCCACTGGTAGGCATTGTTGCTCCAGGCATGGTTCGTGATCTCCTGCGCCTGGTTGCGGGTATAGGTCCAGGTGTTGTCCTGTGCCGTGCCCGCCAGGTCGTGGGTCAGGCGGGAGAGCGCCGACTGGCTATTGTACCCGTAGCTGGTGGTGGTCAGGCAGCTGACCACCCATAAAATAATTCTTAACGTCTTTTTCCAAGATGACCTTCACGTTTGCGGTAAGTCGCTACAGAACGAATTCAGGTTAATCGATCAAGCTGATGCACCCCGCAAGGGCTCGGATGCGGAATCAGGTTCGGCGGCGGGTAAATCTTCGGCATCAGAAAAGGCATCGGATGGAGCATCGGGCGAACTAGATAGAATCATCAGCGTGACGCGACGGTTGCGCGCACGGCCTTCCTCGCTGACATTCGATTCTACCGGGCGGTTTTCACCATAACCGACGGCGGTAAGCCGTGTGGCCTGAACGCCATTGTCGATCAGCAACCGCACCACACTGCTGGCGCGCACCGCCGATAGTTCCCAGTTGGAAGGAAACTTCGGCGTGATGATGGGTATGTCATCGGTATGCCCTTCCACGTGAATCGCATATTTTCCGCTTCGCAGCACTTGTCCTACCGCGTTGAGCGCCTTGATGGAGTCTTCCTGCAGCGTCGCCTCGCCGAGCGGAAACAACGCACTGGCGTTGATCTCCACCCGCACGCCGCGCTCGCTTTGGATCATCCGCACTTGCCCGTCTTTCACGAGGGGGGCGAATGCCGCCATGATGTCGCGAGCGATGCTCCGCATCTTTTCCTGCTGCCGGAGTTGCGCCTCCCCGATACGGCTTGCTCTTTTTGCCGCCGAGTCGTCGACTGGCACAATCGGCGGCGCCGGCTCGTGTGCCACGATCAGGTTATCGCGGTGTCCCTGCTCCTTGGCGATGGCATTCATGAGTGAACCGGCCATCACCCGGTATTTGCCCTCGTTTACCTGGGAGAGCGCATACATTACCGCAAAAACCGCAAGCAGCAGCGTAATGAAATCCGCATAGGAGACCAGCCAGCGCTCGTGATTTGCCTGCTCTTCCGGCCTATGGTTGCGCCGCATGCCGGGCTTCAAGGCAACCGCTTCCTCGAGGTTCTCAGCCCACTCAGGGTGGCAGATGAGTTCCACCTGACATTGGATAAAAAGGTAGTGATGGCGTGAAATGCCGTCCATAAGGCGGTGGTTTGATCCACCGGCAGAACCTGGCTGCTGTCGCCGCCTCTGAGAAAATTACGTCGATATTTGGTCATGGTTTGATTGTGCCGTCATAGGAAAATCGGATAACTCCGTAGCAAATCGCCGCTACCTTTCTTACACTACATATCCTTTCAGCCGGCCCGAAATCAGTCTCGGGTTTTCGCCATTGGCGATTCCCACGAGCCCGTCCACCAGCATCTCGCGCATGAGTACCTGGCGCGCGATGAGTGATTTCAGCTTGTTGGCAATTGGTAGGAAAGCCAGGTTGGCCAGACCCACGCCATAAATCGTCGCGACGAACGCCACTGCGATGCCTGCACCCAGATGGGCCGGGTCTGCAAGGTTCTCCATCACCTGGATCAGCCCCATCACGGCTCCCAGAATGCCGATGGTTGGCGCATATCCGCCGGCTGCCTCCCACACTCTGGCGCCTTGGCGGTGGAGATCGTCGAAGGTTTCGATCTCGACTTCCAGTACCCGCTTCAATTCCAATGGTTCGGTTCCGTCCACCACCAGTTGCAGCCCTTTCCTCACGAACGGGTCGTCGATCCCCTCGATATGCGGATCAAGCGCCAGCAACCCTTCCTTGCGTGCGGTGGCGCTCCAGGTTGCGATATGCTCCACCAACGCGGTGGCGTCGAGCAGCGGTGGAATAAATACCCAACGGCTCATTTTCATGCCCAGCACAAACTGACGCACGGGGCTTTGCAGCAATACCGCTCCCAGGGTCCCTCCCAGCACGACAGTAAAGGCTGTAAGCTGGAGGAGCGAACCTGGGTGGCCGCCTTCCAACACCTGACCGCCAAAAACGGCAATTAAAGCGATAACGACACCGATTACGCTATTGAAGTCCATGCGCACTCCTTAAGTTTGACGCGCAGCCGCGCCACCGCCTGATTATGTATCTGACATACCCTGGATTCGGAGACGCCGAGAACCGCCCCGATCTCCTTGAAATTCAACTCCTGTTCATAGTACAACCCCATCAGTATTTTCTCCCGCTCGGGCAGGTTGGCGATGGCGCCGACCAGCACCTCCCGCAGATTGTCGTCCAGCAAGCTCGCCAGCGGGTCGGCGCCGCTGTCGGCACAATTACGCTCAAGAAAATCGTCGTCACCTTCCTCCAGGAAATCTTCGTAATGGATAAGCTGCGTCCCTCGCGCTTCCAGCAGCATCTCCTGATAGACGGCAACGGGGACCTTGAGCTCGCCGGCTATCTCAGTCTCGGTGGGTGCGCGGCCTGAACGTTGCTGCAAGGCATGAACCGCCGCGTCGATCTGACGCACACTCTTGCGGGCGCCCCGCGGCAGCCAATCCATCTGGCGCAATTCATCCAGCATCGCGCCGCGAATGCGCTGCGCCGCATAGGTTTCGAACTGCGCACCCGCAGCCTCCTCATAACGGCCCAGCGCTTCCATCAGACCCATCATGCCCACCTGGATCATGTCATCCACCTCGACGCTAGGGGGCAGTTTGGCAACCATGTGATTGGCAATGCGTTTTACCAGCGGCGCAAACTCGGCTAGCGACTGCTTTTTATCAATGACGCCGGCTGCGTTATACATGTCTCACCATTGGGCCTTTGGGGTTTTTGCCTACCGTGTCATTACGATTAATCTGTCTGATGGGACTGCTATGATCATCGTGCCTGGCGGGACTCTTGGAGTTGGAGGCGCCTTGTCTGATGGAGCCGCTCTGGCCGCCATTATTGCCAGCTCGCTGGCGCTGGTTCTGGCTGCTTTGTATCAGGCATTGCATGAAGCCTCCCAATCCCTTGCTTTTGCTCTCATTACTCTCATTATTCGCATTACTCTCATCCTCGCTGCGTGGCCAGTGATCGAGCGACTCCGCCGCGTGACGAAATGCCGCTGCTGATATGGCGTCGGGAAACATCTCAATTACCGAACGCCCGCGGCGGTTTGATTGCCGGAGCTTATCGTCCGGCGGAATGAAGCCCATGAAGTCCAGCGAGACCGCCAGATAGCGGTGGGCCACTCCCGCCATGTTGTCAAAAATCAATTGTGCTTCAGCCTCCATACCAACCCTGTTGACCAGCACCCGGAATCGCTGGACGCCGCAATCGCCGCTGATATGCTTGATCAGTGCGTAGGCCGCGGTGATCGAGGCCGGTTCGGGAGAAACCACCACCACAATTTCATGATCGGAAAGGGTAAGAGATAGCATTCGGCTGGCTCTGCCCGGTGCCGCATCGATCAGTACCACGTCGGTCGGCTGAGCAAAATCGCCGAAACAATCGATCAGATGGGTCTGATCATGTGAACCAAGCTTCCCAAGGACTGGCATGCCACGTCCCGCCGGCAGAAGGCGGATTCCGTCGGGGCCCGAAATTATCACTTCATCGAGCGCTTTGTCGCGCCGGATCACGTCCAGCAAGTCGCGGTGAGCACTGAGTCCCAGCGTACCCGCCAGATTCGTGGCGCCCGCATTTTCGTCGATTATCAGCACGTCCTTGCCGCCACGCGCCAGAGCTGCCGCCAGATTGATCACTGTACTTGTTTTGCCCGTGCCCATGCTGCCCGAAGCGACGGTGATGATATGCGGGGAATCCTGCGCCAGCAGGCGGCGCAACCCCTCAGCCTGATCCTCGGTTGGATTAGCCAAAGTGAACCCCGCTGCTATCCAGATTAGCTGCACCCCTCTTTACACCTGCCATGAACGTGGGCAATGCATCCTCCGGCATAGCAAAAGGGGAAGCGACGGGTAGATTATTGAATGCGCTATCAATCAGGTGACCGGAATCCGCTAAATGCAGATCCTCAGGAACGCGCTGGCCGGTGGCGACATAGTAAAGCGGCAGTTGATGGCGGATTACCGTGTCAAGCACACTGCCGGTGGTGACGGCTTCATCCAGCTTGGAAATGATGGCGCCCGCCAGCCCATCGCCCTGGTAAGCGTGAACGACTTCGTTTAGCGTATCCCCGCTGGATGCCGCATTGAGCAGCAGCAAACGTTTGATCCCGGTGCCACATCCGGCCAGCATCGCCACTTGCTCGGCCACCATCTTGTCACGCTGGCTCATTCCCACCGTATCTATCAATACCATGTGCTTGCCCCGCAGTTCCGCTAAGGCAAGGACCAGATCTTGCGTATCCTTCACCGCGTAGACCGAGACGCCCAGAATCTTGCCATAGATGCGCAGTTGCTCGTGTCCCCCGATCCGATAACCGTCTGTCGTCAGCAACGCCAGTTTGTCCGAGCCGTGACGTACCACGCAACGCGCGGCAAGTTTGGCCGTGGTAGTGGTCTTACCCACGCCGGTGGGCCCCACCAGCGCATAAACTCCCCCTTTCTCCAGCATCTCGTTCTCATTGCCGATCGTCCGGAGATTGCCCGCCAATACAGTCTTTACCCAGCTCATCGCTTCTTTCTCGCGCTTCTCTTCCTGCTGTCCTTCTTGACCGATGAGCGATTCCGTAAGCTGTCCTACAGGCAGTTGATCCAGCAAGTCGTGCGCAAGCGAAGCGCTGAAGCCCGCTGTCAATAGTTGGGATAGTACCCGCCCGCGTATGGGATGGCGTCGCTGCTGTTCGTTCCAGTTGAGTGCGGCTAATTGTTGTTCCAGGGTACCGCGCATCGAATGGATCTCGCTGAGTACGCTTGCGGCTACCTGGTCGGCGATCTGACGGGGATCAAATGCAAATTGCTGCTTCTTCGCAGGAACAGCCACTGCCCGGGGGACTCGGGTAACTTGGGCAGCCGGGCTGGTTTTTTCGCGCGGGTTGATTGCGACACGCCGCTTTTTGCCGCCGGCCCTGGATTCTGGAGTTACCGGGTCATTCGCCAGCTTCCGACGGCTTGTCGCCTGATGCGCTGCCGGCTCCATTGACGGGCCCGACAATTTGCGTGAGCGCATTGCAGGCTGTCCATATTCGTCTTCGCTGACAAAATCCGGTATTACCTTGCCCTTATACACCCTCGGCGGCATCTGGCTTTTCGTTTGATGTGATTCCTCCGTGAGATCTGAAATTATCCGGCGTTCCGCTTGCTCTCCACGGTTCTCGTGGAAAGAGGGAAAATGAAGCCGGGGTAAATCTTTGATGCCGGTAGCGATCCGCCCTCCTCCTTCAACAACATTTTCCTTAGGCAATGGGTCGATGGCTTGTGCTTGATTCACCGCTTCGACTGGCGGTTCCACCTGGGATTTCGCTTGCCGCACCTCGCTGCCCGGCGTTGAAGCACCTTCGATTCCGTCCGCTATACGCGCAGGCATCAGTGCCGTGATATCGTCAGGGCCCAGCGCAAGTATTTCAATGCCACCGTCCACCGCCCGATTGGAAATTATCGCTCCATCGGGCCCAAGCGCATCGCGTACCAAGCGCAGCGCATCCCGTGTTGTTTTTGCGAAGAATCTTTTAATACTCATACTCTTGCTCCCAGAATAGAGGTAACTTTAATGTTGCTGGAATCGGGGACTTCGGCGTGCGACAGAATCTTGAGCTGTGGAAGAGCTCTGCGCAGAAAGCGCGCCAGCAAGGTCCGCAGCGGTGCCGGCACCAGCAGCACCGGAACGAGGCCTACCTGCTCTTGGCGCTGACTTGCTCCCGCAGCTTCGCGCATCAGCGTATCGGCCAACCCCGGCTCGATGCCGGTGCTGTTCGGGCTGGCTTGCAAGGCCTGCGTCAATAACCTTTCCAGCCCGGCATCCAGTGCCATGACTTGCAACTCGCCGGATTGCGGCCAGATCTGCTGAACGATCGCGCGACCCAGGGCGATGCGAATCAAGGCCGTCAGCTCGTGCGGATCCTGTACACGGACGGCATGTTCGGCCATGGCGTCGATGATGGTCCGCATGTCGCGAATATGCACGCTCTCGTCGAGCAGGTTCTGCAACACCTTTTGCACGGTGGAAAGCGGAAGGAGTTTCGGGGTCAGATCCTCCACCAGTTTGGGCGAATCCTTCGCCACGCGATCGAGCAGTTGCTGCACTTCCAGGCGGCCAAGCAATTCCGCCGCATGGGTGTGCATCAAATGATTCAAATGAGTCGCCACGACCGTACCAGGATCGACCACGGTATAACCCAGTATCTGGGCCTGATCGCGCTGGCCGGCTTCGATCCAGACGGCTGGCAGCCCAAAGGCGGGGTCGCTGGTGGCGAGTCCCGGCAAGCTCCCGGAAACACCGCCGGGGTTGATTGCCAGGTATTGGCTCACGTTGACCTCCCCGGCACCGATGGCGACGCCTTTGAGAGTAATACGGTAAGCATTGGGGCGCAGCTCCAGATTGTCGCGAATATGCACGGATGGAGGCAAATACCCGATCTCCTGCGCAAATTTCTTGCGTACGCCCTTGATCCGACGCAGCAATTCCCCGTCCTGCGCCTTATCCACCAATGCGATCAGCCGGTAACCCACCTCAAGCCCAAGAACGTCGACCGGCATTACATCATCCCAGCTTGCGTCCTGGATTTCGGGTTGCGCAGCAGGTGCAATCGCCAATCGCCCCGTAGCCTGTTTCTCGCGCTGTGTCATCATGTATGCGCCACCGCCCAGTACCACAGCGAGCAGTAGAAAGGCAATATGCGGCATGCCGGGTATCAGGCCCATGAGGCCGATGATGGCGGCTGTCAGAATCAGTACTTGGGGCCGGGAAAAAAGCTGGCTCACGAGTTGGCCGCTGATATCCTCATCCGTACCAACACGGCTTACTACCAGGCCTGCGGCAGTCGAAATGATGAGCGCCGGGATCTGCGCGACCAGACCATCTCCGATGGCGAGCAGGGTATAGTTTCTGGCGGCGGTTGCCATGTCCAGGTCGTGTTGCAGCACGCCAACAATCAGGCCGCCAATCACATTGATGAACAGAATCAGGATGCCCGCTATCGCGTCGCCCCGGACAAATTTGCTGGCACCATCCATCGAGCCGTAGAATTCCGCTTCCTGAGCGATAACGGTACGACGCCTGCCGGCTTCTTCCTCGCCAAGCAGACCGGCATTCAGGTCGGCATCGATCGCCATTTGCTTGCCTGGCATTGCATCGAGTGTAAAGCGAGCCGCGACTTCCGCAATGCGGCCGGCGCCCTTGGTAATCACGATAAAGTTGATGACCACCAGGATAATGAACACAACAATGCCTACCGCGTAGTTGCCGCCCACCAGATAATGACCGAATGCCTCGATCACCTTGCCGGCCGCGTCCGGACCGGTATGGCCTTCCATCAGGACGATGCGGGTGGAAGCCACATTCAGCGACAGCCGCAACAAGGTCGTGAGCAATAGCACCGTCGGGAATACCGCAAACTCCAGTGGCTTGTGGGTATGAATACTGACCAGCAATACCATGATGGAAAGCGCGATATTGAATGTAAACATCATGTCCAGCACAAAAGCTGGTAGCGGCAGCACCATCATGCCGAGAATCATGAGTATCAGCAGCGGCCCGGTCAGGCTGCGAGCGTTCACCCCGCTGAATGCATGGTTGAATTTGGCGATCATGTTCATAGAATAGTCAGGTCGTTCACGGATAAATCAAATGTCATTTTGATGCCGCGTTTTCCGGATCCAATTCGGCAGGCACCTCCAGAGCATCCGGCGCGGCAGGCGCTTTGCCGCCATACTCGCGGTGACGGCGCAACTGGTAAACATATGCCAGTACCTCGGCCACGGCGTTATACAAAGTCTGAGGAATCTCGTCGCCCAGTTCGGCGTGGTGATACAAGGCTCGGGCGAGCGGCGGCGCTTCCAGCAACGGGACATGGTGTTGTTGCCCTATCTCGCGAATTTTCAGGGCGAGCAGATGCGAGCCCTTGGCGACAACACGCGGTGCACGCATCTTGCCGTCGTCATACTTGAGCGCAACGGAGTAATGCGTCGGGTTGGTGACGATCACGTCGGCTTTGGGAACTTCAGCCATCATCCGTTTTCTTGCCACCTCACGCTGCTTGGCGCGGATGCGAGCCTTCATCTGCGGATCGCCATCGGTTTCCTTGTTCTCCTGGCGCACTTCCTCCTTGGTCATCTTGAGTTTGCGATAGTGATCCCACAGCTTGAAGGGCACATCCACTGCCGCGATCAGCACCATGGTGCCCGCTATGGCGAGAAAGCTCATGACAACCAGATTTCCCATGTGACCGGCGCCCACGGCGATCGGCGCGGCAATCAATGACAGTACCGCTTCCTTGTGGTGCCAGATCGTCCAGACACCCGCCCCGCCGATCAGACCGGCCTTGAGAAGAGCCTTGGCCAATTCGATCAGACTATTCAGCGAAAACATGCGGCCCACACCACTGATGGGATTGAGTCGATCAAACTTGGGCTCCAACGATTTCCAGGTAAAGAGCCAGCCGGAAATCAGCATGGGTGCGGTCACCGCCACCACGAACATCAGGATCAGGTAGGGGGAAAAAGCAAACAGCGCTCCGAAGGATTGGTCGAACAATCGATCGAGAAGCAGACTGGAATCGAAGCCGGCATCGCGCGGCACTTTCATTCCATCTCTCATCAAAGTGGAAAGCTGGCTTGTGAGATGCCCGCCCATCAGCCATAGGCTGCAGCCAGCGGCGATCAGAACCGCGAATGTGGAAAGTTCCGGGGAACGGGGAACCTGTCCCTCGTCGCGGGACTTTTCCAGTTTCCGCGGTGATGCAGGTTCCGTTTTTTCGAGGTCACTCTCTTCGCTCACTGCTGACTCCTGAGAATGCGTTCATAATCGGCCATTAGTTACAGGCGTGATTATTGAACGCTTCAGGAATCGGCCATCAAAGGAAAAGAATGGAATTTCTGCCGCAATTCTGCTTTCGAAAATTGGGAGATTACTATCGGGCTGGGTTTGTTGGCGGGTGCCGTTTAACTGGCGGCGTCGGCGGGCTGCAAGGCTTGCACATCCACGGTAGCATTGCTTCTGATTTCCTTCGTTACGCCACCTTCCTTGCTCAAGTCCTCCGCGGCCTTGCTGTTCATTACGATAACGCTGATGCGCCGGTTGACGGGGTTGGTGGCGTCGTTCTTATCGAACAGCACCGCCGAACTCAAACCTACTACACGCATGATTTTTTTCTCATTCATGCCGCCCATGATAAGTTCACGCCGCGAGGCATTGGCTCGGTCGGCCGATAATTCCCAATTGCTGTAATTTTTTTCGCCGCTCGCATAAGGTGTCGCATCGGTGTGGCCTGAAAGACTGATTCTGTTGGGCATTTCGTTCAATACCCCACCCAGTTTTTGCAGGATGGTCTTCGTATGGGGTTGCAACTCGGCTTTGGCAAGCGCGAACATGGGCCGGTTTCTGTGATCGACAATTTGAATGCGCAGACCTTCGGAAGTTATGTCCAGCAGCAGTTGCTCCTTGAAGTCACGCATGGTCGGATGAGACTCGATCAACTGCTCCAACTGACCCTTCAGCACTTCCAGCTTGCGCCTGTCAAGCCGCTCCAGGTCAGCCTGCGCCGCCTTCAGATCGCGCGGTCCGGCACTCGCCTTCCTCACCTGCCCTACGCGCTGTGTTGTATCCTTGCCGCCTCCTTGAATCACGCTGCTTCTGTCGCCACTGCCACTGGCTTTGTTGAGAGGAACTTTGATTGGAGTCTGGAAATATTCGGAAAGACCTTGCAATTGTTCTTGGGTGGTGGCGCCAAGCAGCCACATCAGCAGGAAAAACGCCATCATTGCGGTTACAAAATCAGCGTAGGCAATCTTCCATGCGCCACCATGATGGCGGCCATGCTTCTTGATTCTCTTGATGACGATGGTGCGTTTTTCGTCAGCCATGACTGCATTTTCCTATCATCCCAAATCCGGCAGTTGACCGCTCATTTGCCGGTTTAGCGTTATGATCCATAAAGATCTTTTGCGCCACTTGACCTTTACCCTTGTGGTGAGTTCGCTACAACTACCGGATTAGGGTAATCATTTGTTTTTTGCCTGTCTGACGCGCTCTTCCAGCTCGATAAAATTCGGCCGCTCGGTCGAGTACAGCGCCTTGCGGCCGAACTCGACCGCCAGCGCGGGGGCATAGCCGTTTATGCTGGCCAGCAGGGTCATCCTGATGCACTGCAGCACCTTGGTGGATTCTTCCAGCTTCTGCTCCAACACAGCGGCGCAGGGTCCCACGAAACCATAGCCCAGCAGAATTCCGAGAAATGTGCCGACCAGCGCCTGGGCAACCAGAATGCCCAGCTCGGACGGCGGCAGGCCCACCGATGCCATGGTGTGGATTACGCCCATGACCGCCGCAACGATACCGAATGCCGGCATGCTGTCACCCAATTTGGCGATGCAATGCACTGGGACTTCACCCTCCTGATGGTGAATCTGGATCTCGTTATCCATCAGATTTTCGATCTCGAATGCATTGAGATTGCCACCCACCATCAGGCGCAAATAATCCGTCATGAATTCGATCGCCTCATGATCGGCCAGGACATTGGGGTAATGGGCGAAAATAGGACTTTCCGCTGGACTCTCGATATCGCTTTCTATCGACATCAATCCTTCCTTGCGCACTTTTGCGAGAAGATCGTAAAGTAGCGCCATGAGGTCCATATAAAGAATCTTGGTGTACCTGGAGCCTTGCACGACCTTAGGCAATGCCTTGAAGGTAGCCTTTAGCGCCTTGCTCGTATTGCCCAGTACAAAAGCTCCCACCGCGGCGCCGCCGATCATCAGCAGTTCCAATGGCTGATACAGCGCGACGAGGTGTCCGCCGGCAAGAACAAATCCGCCAAATACCGACCCGAGAACAATAAGACATCCAACTATGACCAGCATTTACCGATACTCCCGACTTAGGTTATTGCGCCGATCGCAAAGGCGCGCCTTGTTGAAACGTTCATCTGTGTAACGGCCGATATGCGGCAAACTTTAATCCGGATAATCAATAAGGACGCGTGATGTGGCGAGACATGTTGCGAGACAGCTTTATCGGCTGGGAGAAGCCCATAACTGGGTTTATGAACGCCGGGCAGGCGGCAAAATTGCCCGCGAACTGGCTACCGATGCTCGCTAGGCTCGGAGAGCCGCCTAATGGATCGTCGGGGTTACAGCAGAGGCGGAAAAGAAAAACCGGTGGAGAGAAAAACTCTCAACCACCGGTAAGGGAGGAATACTCGGTCTCAGGATGCGATAGGTGCGATGGGCGCTGCGGGAGATACGGCGGTGATGCCTGTATGCCCGACCGCACGGGATTTGTTGGTTTTGCCGGCACGTGAGGGGGTATGGCACAATCCGCATACATAGCGGTTATAAAGATCGTGGGTATACACAACGAAATGGCCGCCGCACTGGGTGCATGATGCCGTCTGCAATATGCGACCCTCGAAGAACCGTACCAGAGTCCAGGCACGGGTCAGGCTCAATACCGGTTCCATGTCGCTCATCTGGCAGTGTTCCAGATAAAGCTTGTAGCTCTTGATAATGGCGGCGATACCGCGGCAATCGGCGTGCGCCAGCAGATAGCGGTAAATATCGGCAAATACGGAAGAATGAATATTGGGCTGCCAGGTCAGAAACCAATCGGCTGAAAACGGCAGCATTCCTTTGGGAGGAGAAACACCCTTCAATTCTTTGTAAAGCTTGATGAGCCGCTCTCGGCTCAGACTGGTTTCGCTCTCTAGCAACTGCAGGCGCGCGCCCAGATTGATCATCTCGATTGCGGTCTGAATCTCTTTGGCTTCCGATACCACACTCTTTTTCGCCATGATGGTTACCTTTTATCTGTTGACTCGTACAAACTTTTGTTTTTGTACTTCAGGAAATTTCTTCGACGGGTTGACCCGCCATCAGGATGGCTGCATGGGACTGCATCATGGTCTTCTCTTTTCCGTAGTTGGCGAGCATGCCAAGCACCAGGTTGTCGTCGAAGCGTATGCGGCACAACATCATGTTGGAGTTTGACAGCTTAAGAATCTGGCCGGGCGTCAGAACCGCCAATATTTCGGCGATGTCCTTACTGATCCCCAACCGGAAAATTGCCATATCCTTATCCATTCGCACCATCTGCTGGGCCAGCATCAGGTAGGTCAGATTGAGTTCCTTGATTTCCATTGTCAGTTCATTTGCGTTCATGTTTACCTCCCTTGGATGTGAGGCTCCATTGTGCGCAGTCATGCGGTGCCGTAAAACCGGAATCCATCCGATTTAGGCGTAGGAAATAACCGGGATTCCGTGTAGGAATATTTCCTACATGGAATAGCGGCAGGGATGGCCGGCCGTTGGAGTCCGGCTGAGGTAGATATTGTGCGCGGCAGCTATGGCTAAGTTATATGGGGTTTGATGGTATAACCCAGTCAACGGTCATTCGCCACGAAACTTTAGGCGGAACGGAAAAATATTATTTTTGCCGCCGCGGTAATTGAATAAATGAAGCATTGGCGGGAGTAAAGCCAATCAAACGATACCCCCGCCGGATTCCGCCGGCTCACTTATTTGCACTTCACAAAGAATCACGGTGATATTGTCCCTGCCCCCGGCCGATAGCGCGGCCACAATCAGTCTTTTCACTTTTTGTTGAATCGTTTCCGCCGAAACCAGCATATCCTGAATCTTCGCATCATCCATCATGTCTGTCAGGCCATCTGAACACATGAGAAATATATCGCCATCCAGTCCTCCGCCTTGCAGCATGTCGAAAGATACAACGGGATCAGTGCCAAGAGCATGGAGAAGTATGTTTCTTTGTGGATGATTTCTTGCCTCCTCCGGCGTGAGAATTCCACGATCCACTTGCAACTGTACCAGGGAGTGATCCTTGGTCAGTTGCCGCAAGTTGCCAGCCCGCAGCACGTAAACCCTGCTGTCTCCCACGTGCCCGATCACATACCGGTCGCGATAAAACGCCAAAAGATCCGCTGTGCATCCCATTCCTTCATCATCGGGATGCTGCGCGGTATGCTCGAAAATTCGCTTATTTGCCTGCCTGAACGTCTTTTGGACCAACCCATAGTTAGTTTCTTCAGATGCGGAATCCATGTCGGCAAAGACAGCTTGTGTTGTCTCGATAAAATATGAACTGGCGACTTCTCCCGCCGCTGCGCCGCCCATTCCATCCGCGAGCGCAAAAATGCCGGTTTCGGGCATGACCGCGTAAGCATCTTCATTGTTGCTCCGCCTAAGCCCTACATCGGTTGCCCCCGCTGCGATCAATCTGATCATTCTGCCGCCATCCCTGCAATTGATCCGCCCGCCGGCTGAACCACATTCCCCTACAAATTAAAAGACCGGCGAGGAAGCGCATCCATTTATAAATATCCGAGCTAGATAAAAAAATCAACGGAATCTTCTATCCAATGCATGGTAGAAAGACTCGATTTGCTCTTTTACCCTGCTCGCTCCGCCCCTGTCTTCGCTGGCCAACTCATCCACCAAGGCTTCGATGCCGGGACGCTTCTGCCTCAGCTCGGTTACGACCTGAGCAACATCGGCGGGCTTATAGAAGTCGGCATCAGCCAAACCCGGCAATCCGGCAAAGAAATTCTCGGATTTCACCCAGCCCGCCAAATCGTAGTCATAGGGGAAAACAATCCATTTGCCATTTGCTTCGACCACTTTCATATTCCAGAGGCCTCTGGAAGCGCTGAGATCGTCGGGGGATATGCGAATGATCCAATCCCGGTTTCCGATCAGCGCCTGGAAAAACATGATACGAATAATATTCTTTGCATCAATAGGCTCGATCACGGAACCGGCTGCCCGCGCATCCTTTGGCGCATCGGTAATGCTTGTGAAAATATAGGGCTTATCCGAATCCTGAAAAGGTGCATCCGCGGCGCGAATCTCTTTCCCGTCCGCCTGTTTTACAAAAGTCTTGATATCCTCCAGGAAAAAACCCGGCATAGGCTGATTCACGGCAAAACCGCTTGGCTGCGGCTCGACGGGCCCTTTGCCGGTGCTGGTATCCGTGTAACTGAAAGTGGCGGGCAACACTTGAAAACCCGGAATGGAAAGGTATTCCTGCACTTTGTAGATCAATGCCTCCCGATGCGGCGACAAACCTCCCCAGACCCGGCGAAACCGTGCGGAAGAACCCGGTTTGCCACCACAATGCGTACCTATTCCGATGGAATTCAATCCATCAAACAGCGTTCCTTTTGAGACTCTTTCGCCGCTTGCACGATCTTTTTCGAAACCCAGGCTCATTTTCGGAAACGGGCACTCGGAAGCGGACTGACTGGTATTTCCCCGCAACTCTACTTTTACGGGAAGATCATGTTTGCCGGTGCTATCCGTCCATGCGAGGCGGCCGGGCACCTCGAAATCCCTAATATCCTCAGGTACTTCCTGGTTGGCGATAGCACGATGTTTCCATAGATCCGTAAAGTTGGTTTTCAGGTTGAAGACGATTTTTTCCTTGGAGGAAAAAAGCGGAGCCTTGCTATGGCCAATAGCCGGAGACAGATTAGCGGAATTCTGCGCCTGCGCCGGAAATGAAAACCAGATGACTAGAGCGGCGAGCGTAAACCCATTGATGAGATATTTTTTCATGGAACCTCCCCGGTTGGACTAAGAATTGTCTATGAATCTGCTCTTGCGTAGCACCATGGGCAGCCACAGCGATCACTCCGGCGCTATTCCGTACCAAAATGGATAGTCATTGGAAACCCTTACAAGAACTATAGGCGAGAATTACGGAAAAAACAGATTTATAGATTGTTACCGCGAAGCTTGGTCTCTCATGATTTCTTTAGCGCAGCCGCCTGCACGCCCAGCACCAGAATGGCCGCCAATGCTTCCTCCCAGCCAGTTTCAGCAGATTGCTGCCGCTCCTTTTTCCTGACTTGTCGACCATCCCATCGCGATTCGGTTGTACGTCAGTCCAATATCGACCAATTCGCTTATGGGACGTAAGTCTCATATCGATTGATTCTCCCGTGCACGTCAGTCCAATTATCAATTCATCCATAAATCCGTAAGATGTTTCATGACCGCGGACGACTTTTTCTGTGGCTATAAATCGCATGTATCCATACATTAACCGCATTCGAGGAAAACATGGCAGCTTATAAAAAAAGCATTTCTCTGACCCTACCATCCGATCCAGTCTTCAATAAAATTTACTCCCCATCTGATGAGGTGGTTCAGCCCGGAATTTACAGATGCACTGATCGCAGCACTCTTCCGGGAGCAATGAGAGCCGGGAAACCGGCGCATGACCGCATGGTGGCTGGAAAATGAAAACAACATTCGGGCCTTACACCGTAAATATCGGAAATTCGCTGACGCCGTCAGAATGGCTTGTCAACGCATCGTACTGGCGGAAAGGATATGTCGCAAATCACGCATTAACCGGATCCGACGCAGTGATAGATGCCGAGTTATACGGCTCGGTAGTTGGCACAGTCATGGTGAAACTGGATTCGATCAGTGGACTATGCGCGGATGAAGCCTATTCCATTGAACTTGACGAAATGCGCCGCCGCGGCCGGAAAATAGCTGAACTATCCCGGTTCGCCATCATGCCCGGGCAGCCAACCAGATCTGTCATGGGCGCCATGTTCCACTTTGTCTATTACTACGCGCACCTGCTCAACGGCATCAACGACCTGGTTTGCGAGGTGGTGCCGCGTCACATAGCGGGGCAACGGCGGCTTTTGGGGTTTTCTCCTATCGCCGGACCAAAGCAATGTGAGCGAGTCGGTGTAGAAGCCGCCGTATTGCTGCATAGAACATTGGAATTTTCATGAACAGCGAATGGATTAAACACGATGGCAAGTGCCTGCCGGTGCCAAAGGGAACACGCGTGGATATTAAATGCAGGAACGGCGATAAGATTTATGGCGTCGAAGCTGACATCAAATTAGAAGCCTTGGCCGCTTTCTGGAGGTGTGGGGGCAAGGAAATCCAGTATGACATCGTTGAATACCGTGTTTGCGCGAAGATGCCCCATGGATGAATTTACAGCAATACGGGAGGCCTTGAGGCTGCTCCGAACCTGGGGTGATGCCGGAGTCTCATCTGAATTTCACGACTAGGATTATGTTATCTATAAGATAACCAACATTTTTTACAAATCGAATAACGCTATATATTACCGAATGGCACGCGGCAACCTCGCGGAAAGGAGGTAAATGCTATGACCAAAAGTCGGAAAAAATCTTTTGAAGGGTTTCAGTGGATTTGCAGGGCTTGGATTACGTTAGAGAACGGTACCAGGCTTTATGCTAGACAATGCGGCAAAAAAGCTTTTTGCTTTCTAGTCGCGCCTTTTTATCCTTCGCGATGCGGCAAGGCCTAAGAACCCCGCCCCGATTAGAATGATCGTGCCGGGCTCGGGAACTTGATAGACATGGCCACGACCGGGATTGGAATTCCCATTATTGCTGTTATTGGAATTCCCATTATTGCTTTTATCGGAAGCAAACGTTAGGGAGGAGACCATCTCATCGGAGAGGAGGCCCGGTGGAGGAGTCCAAGCTTTACCAGAATTCGCATTGTTCTTAGAATCCGCGTGAGCTAAACTCATTGACAAGAAACCGATAGCCAGCATGGTTGCAATTGTTTTTAGCATACGCCCCCCCCATTCCCTATTTACTCGGTGAATAAAATCAATATCACGGTTCGTATCTTACGGGGTCAGATGCTGTTGTCTATTGGACAAAGGTACACTCTCCTGATCTAAGGCAACAAAAATCAGAAGTTTTTTACCTTTTTTGTTGCGGTCTTGGAGTGTAGGTTCCAGACCTTGAAGGGGGCGGGCATGTTATGTTTGCTTGTGCCTGCAATGGGATCGGTCCAATGCCTGAGCCTCAATCGAATTATCATCATAACTACATATTTATAATCGAGTATTTGTTAAACCTATTAACCACATACCATCAGAAATACCATCACTTGCCTACCGCTACCCCTCTTATATCCCTGGGGAAGGGCAATAAAAAGCCCGGCAGTTAGGGGTTCTGCCGGGCCGGCGCAAAAGAGGGTAGCGCCCCACGGATGCGATGTCGGGGTATTGAGAAAACCCGGCGCAGTCTCCTGGCCGGGACGGGACGATACTTATGCAAGGGGAAACATTGCCCCGCAGCACAATACTACGGGATTGCTGGGATTTTGCTATGGGACGGATGGACTAAAAACCCACCGAAGCGGGTTTCATATGGGAGGCAGAGCAAGTAGAGCAAATTCCAGCCAATTCAGGTTTCTCATGGAATTTGCTTCCTGCGGCAGGCAACCCAACCGACGAGACCAAGACCGGCCAGCATCAGCGCATAGGATGCGGGTTCGGGTACAGGGGACAGCAGGTAGGTATGGCCATTGCTGGCCTGGGCAACGATCTGGCCCAGGTCATTTATCCCACGTGCTCCGATGAAAGTAAGATTACTGTTTGCCAAGTTCACAAAGCTATTGAGATCTGTCATGCCTGCGCCATCAACGCCGGCGATGAAGGCACGTCTACTATCACTGATACCGCTATTTATCGTATAAGATTCTCCCACCACCCAACCGAAGGCATTGATGCCGTAGGCTTCACTAGAGTTGGCGCCATGCACGGTACCGAGATCGGTCATGCCCACGCCGTTGGGGCCAGTGACAAATGCGTGTTTATAATCGTCGGCAGTGTAGGAGTTCCCTACGACCTGTCCCAAATCGTTGATGGCGGTGGCGGTGACGGAGTATCCCCCCAGGGTGCCGAGGTCTTTCATGCCGTCGCCGTTTGGACCGGTGATAAAGGCGTGTCGGGCTGCATAGTCATAATAGGAAACCCCTGCGACTTGCCCGGAAGCGTTGACGGCGGTGGCCATGCTGTTAACATTTTCACCCCCCAGGGTGCCGAGGTCTTTCATACCCACCCCGCCGGGTCCGGTAATGAATGCATGAACTTGATAAAATCCGAGCGGTGTATTGGTGAATCCCACCACTTGCCCGCTATCGTTAATGGCGGCAGCTCCAGTAGCATTACCCCCCAGAGGCTCAAGATACGTTATGCCCACACCGTTAGCGCCGGTATAGAATGCGCGGGTATCAGTCCAATTAATGCCAACTTGCTGCGATCCCGTCATTTGCCCCATATTATTGATGCCGCCAATGGAAGACCCACCACCATTCAAGGTTTTTCCCACACCATCCGGACCGGTAATAAAACCTACAGAGGTTACAGAGTCATAGTATCCCACGATATAACCCGCCACCTGCCCTCTGGCATTGAGGCCGGTTGCAACGATATTTTCGCCCAGATCCAGAGCGGTATAATTTGCAGCCGATGCGGATAGCGAGAGTATAAGGCCGGCACTCAAGGTCGTGGCAAATATGAAGGAGTGGGTAGTTTTCACAGAAAAATATTCCTATAAGTGGTTTCTTTCAGAAGGACAAAAGTTATTTATTACACAGGTATTTCTTGATCTCGGCAGAAAAGAATATCGGTATTGGCTACAGGCAAGCAATATACATGCCCTAGCCAGGAGTTATATACGTATCAATTCCTTATCCCCACCTCATGCGATTTTCACTAGCTCAGCTGTAATAAACTTCGACAACAAAATGACATTCGGGCTGCGCAACAAAAATGTGGTCTTCCAAGGCTGTATCGAGGTTGAATTCGCTCCATTCCGCATGACGTAATTCGCCTGGACGTACGAATACCAGTGGGGCGAGCTGCAACGCGCACAGGGTAACGAAGGAACCGCTATAACCATCGATATCCCGCAACAGGGTAGCTATCCGCGCTGGATCGGTGACGCTGGGATGGTGCCTGACCCGCACTGGTGGAAGGGCACCGCGCAAGTCGGTAAGCTTGAAGGGCTTGCTACCGGACTTGGCGTTGCGTACGGCAGGGTCGGTAAGAGGCATGATGGTATCTCGCTAGTTGGTATTTAACCTACCAGCAAAAACACCATCAAGAAGAAGGGTATGTGAAGAAATACTTTGAAACAGTGTGATACAAACTTCCGCTCTATTCCTTGTATTAATTGTGTTTCCGCTACGTCTTGATACCTACTGAAACCCTCTTTTGGTGCCCGGAGCCGGAATCGAACCGGCACGGGCGATTAGGCCCGAGGGATTTTAAGTCCCTTGTGTCTACCAATTTCACCATCCGGGCGCTTTGATATACTGAATAAATTGTGCCGCTTACATCGGAGCTGCCGCCATTTTAGCGGTTGACGCATAACCCGGCAAAATCTGGCAATGATAAATGCTTGGCACCATAAAAAATTCTATCACAAGAAGAAAATATTTGGCGTACTGCCACGGTATTGGGGGGAGATGTTTCACGAGTTAGCCTTGCGCAAGGTGTCAAGGATTGTGGAAGGGCATATGCTGAGAATCAAGTCCACATATGCTTAAGCATTCCGCCGAGGTACCCTGGCAGGGTGCTATAAAAACCCTGTTTTCCGGCGCCGCTCTTTGCAGGAAAAGGATGATGACAGGTTGGCTGGAGTAAAAAAAAGCCAAATTTACCTTTTCGAGGATTGGGGCAATCACAGTCTTCCCGGATTGCTATCTCTTACGGCCCAGCCGCTCCCAGGCCTGCATGACAGTTGCATTCATTCGCGGATACTGGACGAGCTTTGACCACCCATGGCGCCTTAGCAGCTGATAAACGGTGGATATCGATACCGACCGGCCGACAGCCCGCTCCAGTTCCACCTTCAGTTGAGAGACGGGAAGAGTTTCCGTATTTTGCGACTTGGCGACAAAAGAAGCGAGAAATTGCACTTCCTCATCCAGGCTCATCCTCGCATGGTTGCGCAGGCCTTTTTTTGTCTTGACCTGTTCCTGGCCAGCTACGATTCTCTGGAATCGGGTGCGTAGCTTGCCCGTACGACTCTTGGACAATCCTATAATGGTTGCGGTCTGTTCAAGCGACAGTCCAAACTCCAGCGGAAGAAGCAATGCCTGAGCCGCACGCAATGCGTCAACCGTTTTAGCTGACGCGATTCTTTCTTTCGCCGCCTCTACAAACTCTCGTCCCATTGGAGGTCTTGCCATTTTTATTGCTCGAGTCAATTTGTTGATAAATCAGCTTGGGCACGTCAGGGCATAGACGATCCAGCAGACCCGAAAGTACCCTACTTGCTGACGTCATGCTGTCCAGCCCTACTGGCGCTCTTTCAAAATTCCTATGTCATGGATGGGATGGAATCACCCTTCCCATCAATACATCAGTATGAAGCCGCAGGACCTATTACCCAGCTGCAGTCTGAAATCAGGCACATTCCGCCGAACTCTTTCAGCCGTGGACGCAGCGCCATTACGAGCCTTTCCGCCTGCTGTTCTTCGCACGCCAGAATCACCACGGCATTTTTTTCTTCCAAAGCGTAGTCGTCAGGACGCCGCTCGCCACGCGACCCCAGCCCTCCCGCATGTTTGATGAATGTGTATCCGCGAACATTCGCCGTCCTGCACAGCCCCAGCAAGTCCCCGAGCGCCTCTTCGTCCACGACGATTTCGATTCGTTTCATTGCAATTAAGGTATCCGGTCTCATAATCATGCCTTTGTTCCCTCAAATATACTCACGGTAGGAACCCGAATTTTTAGAATCAGAATATGCATTCGAAAAGTTCAGGAAATTAATGTCATCCACTCATAAATCCCAGTGCTGCTCCCGCTATCCCCCTCCTGCCAAGTGTTGGGCGATGGCGTAATAGGTGGGAACGCCGATCACGATGTTGAATGGGAAGGTTACTCCGAGCGATAGAGTCAGGTAAAAAGAGGGATTGGCCTCCGGTATCGCAAGCCGCATCGCCGGGGGTACCGCGATATAAGAGCAGCTGGCCGCAAGCACAGTTACCAGGGTGACGCCGCCTACCGAGTATTGAAGGTAGTAGTGGCCAACCAGCATGCCGACGGTGGCCCCGATTATGGGCATCAGTACACCGAAACAGACCAGGAAGACGCCCACTGATTTGAATTCCGATATTCTCTTCCCGGCCTCCATCCCCATGTCGCACAGGAAGATGCACAATGCACCCATGAATATGTTTTCAAAGAATGGCTCTACCTTCTTGTAGCTCGGTTCCGACACCACGTAGCCGATACCCATGGACAAAAAAAGCAGCAAGATACTGCCGTTGGTGAAGGCCTCTCTCGCCAGGTGCTTGAACATTCCTTTCTCACCCTTTTGTGCACCGCCCATGATCTTCCGGGAATATCCTGCCAGGACAAGGCCAATCATGATGGCGGGAGACTCCATGATTGCCAGCATGATGACGGGATAAGCTTCGTAGGTTACGCTCATGCTGCCCAGCATCGCCACTGCGGTCATGTAGGTTCCGGCGCTCACCGAACCATAATGTGCGGCGATAGCTGCTGAGTTGAGCGGATCAATCTTGCCGACGCCTCGCAAAATGATATAGGCGACGATCGGCAGGCCAATCCCGAACCCGAACGCTGCGAACACCGCAGGCATAGCATCTCCGATCGGTGAATTAATGAACGCCCTGCCGCCATGAAGCCCGATGCCTATCAGCAGATAAATCACAATCATCTTGTGCATATCGGGCGGGAACTTCAGATCCGATTTGACGAGACATGCGAACATCCCTAGGGCGAAAAAAAGAATCGCCGGCACCAGAAGACTAGACATTAATAAACTCCTCTTGTTAATGGTCAACCTGGTAGGATTATTCCGATCATTCGTTCTTCCTACCACTTCATTTAAGGCTCTCGGTCATGCACGCACTCGAGCCCTTGACTTGAACGTTTCGAAAGCCAGCTACTCAAAGGCAAATAACTCTCCAGTTTCCGCAATTGCTGCGGAAATTACAGGCATCGTCTGGTGATGGATAGCGCTTACGAAGGGGCGAAATACGGCAGTTTGCATTGGATCATGGCTTCATCCCGGCCGCACCGCCCAAGCTCAATCAGCTCGAGTCTTCATGATATGACACAGTCATGTATCTGCGGTGTAACGAGATCGAGCGACTATCCAGGAGGCTGGAGGAACGCCGGTGCATCTTCTCTCGCTGCGAGAAACTTGATGTGATGTTCATTACCTTTATCCATTTTGCGTTGGTCATAGAGGGACTTAGATAGCGTTAACAGGCCCCTAACTGAAGAAAAAATGCAAACATCGTGAACTCACCGAATTTATCTCGTGATAAAGGATTCAAATTCTGGTTGCTGAGAAATTAACATACCGAACGTTAAGAAAACATTTTCTATGCGTGATGTATTTGTGAATGTGATAATAATTGCCCCACTTTCGAATTAAATTTGTACTTCCTTGCCAAACCCACGCTGAAAATAATATTATTTTCAGAAATAATATTCATAATGACTAGAATCGAGAATTAAAAAAACAGAGTCTTAACGCCTTGAAATGTGGGCTTTGAGTAATTCCCTGGACCCCATCGATCGGTACGCTGTTCTTAACGCTCATTGCCCGGCAGGAACGCAGATGTAGTCCGCAATCTCAGCAATCTTTTTGCCGGCATCATTTTTTTCTCATCTGTTATCCGCTGTTCAGTTTTGATTCCCACGATGCGGGACTGCAATTCAGTAAGCATTTCTCGATCAATCTCAAGGTTGGCAGTACCTATGCTCTAGGCATCGATGGGCTGTCGCGATCTATGATGACGTTCGACTATAACGCCCCTCGCTCCCTCCAACATAACCCGCGGCGTCTAGGAATATTACGGAAACATACTCTTGATCGAATTGGGAATGCTGGACGTATTCCTCTCCCAAGATGAGTCTCTCTTCTGTATCTTCCGGAAGATAACCTTGATTCCGATTTTTTTCTGATAGATCGCCGGGGTGGAAAGCGGCGGCGAGCCTTAACTTCGTGCATACGCAATGGGGGCTCGATCTTCACACTGATCAGCCTCATTGTCGTGTATCAGGTGCCAGAGCATGTTTCCCTGATCAGCGCGGTAAGCCATATTTGGGAAAACGTGCCGAAAGATCAGCAGATCTGGACATTCCTCGGCTATTTATGATCAGATTCGGAGTCGAGATGCCTATCTTCGCTGCATGGATAGCTACCGCCTGGTTCATGCGGAAACCCCTCGGTCAATATTCTGCTACCCCTGCTCGGGATGATGGCTCGCTAACGCATACCAGAACGCCTAACGCCAGCCTGCATGAACGCAGCATTTAGTGCAATCGTGCGAGCAAATCAATCTACTGTATTCAGACTTTGCATCTATGGGCCAATAATTATCGTGTTTCTCTCTTCCATCACAGCCCATGATAAACATCTTGTTTAGATCATTAAAATAATCACACAAACGAATTGTTTACTAATATAAAATGGGGAGCATGGAAAATGCCAGCAGGGTGCTTGCAAGACCGGCAGCGCAAAAACAGGCCTCAGGCTCCACTCAGGTTCCATTTTGACAGATCTCATTACCCATGCCTTACGTCAATTCTAGGGCGATCTGATAAAATATCGCATTTGTGGCCGATTCGCCATCATGATAAATTGCAGCCGGAAATTTAAATAGTTAAACGATTTGTTTACAAAAGCATATTAAAAAGTAAAGGAGAGCTAAACAAAAATGGAAGATAGCTACGCACGCCTGCTGAGAGCGGCTAAAGAGCTCAGGGGAGCCAAGAATGAAGCCGCTGTCGCTTCGCTGCTCAACATCTCGGAGCAGGCGCTCCATAATTGGAAAAGCAGAGGCGTCCCACGAAGAAATTTAATTGAAATTGAAGCCAGGATTGGCGCTTACCCGAGGTGGATCGCTACCGGGGAAGGCGACATGAATGCTGGAATGTGGTCCAATCAATCCACCGAATCTCTTATTTTCGATGTGATAAATGCGATGAGGTTTATGGCACCGGAAGACGTGCGTTTAATGGCGGAATTATCTAAAAGATTTAGCAAAGAAAAGCACAACGCCAATATTCAGAAGAAAACTCCTAATATCCGAAAGCCCGCTTCTGCTCACCTATCCTGTTCCGCCGCCTTCCCATTCTGGTCAGACCGAAGAACTATTGAACGGAGAACAATGGACAATCCAACATGGCACGGGACTAAAGACAGGCGGAAATACGAAAGGAATGCAACGAACCGCCAAAGTTGACTATCGGGTTTTATTCTCCTATCCGATATACCGGTGAGCCTGTTAATGCATCACTCAGCGCGGGTTACGGATAGAAACCAAGGAAGCCAAAGAATATGAAAATTGTTGAATTGAAGCAACAGATATCGCGACATTCACTTGAAGAACTTCAGCGTTCTCATTACATCCTTGAGGCGCTAATGGCGGGCCTATCCCCCCACACTCGGAAAGAGCTTGTTAGTCTGCTCCAAACTTTATCCGAGGGTGCGGCGTCTCGGGAATCATCTGATTCTATTCGTCAAAGAGCCCTACAGATTGTATCCGGGATCTGCAAACCGGCTCCGATTCCAGAGCAGGGTCATGTAAGAACCACGCCACGTGAATATCAACAAAGATCAGGAGAAAGACGGCAACATGATAGACGGCAGCAACCCGCCAATTCTGGTAAACCCTGGACAACACAACAGGAGCAAGTTTTAAGAACTCTCGCTGAGCAAAATGTTCCGGCAAGACGTATTGCACTAAAATTAGGCAGAACCTCCACAGCAATTCAATCCAAGGCCAAGGAAATTAATGTGCCCTTGAATCCGGTCAAAATGTCGGCAACCTAATAAAGCAACCGTATCACGCAGGGGTACCGTTACTATAAAATGGCAAAACCCATAAAACCGATGCGGAATAAGCATACGATCAAACAATAAGGAGCCAGTGGCTCCTTATTGTTTTCCAATCAGAACCGTTTTTCGGAGTCAGAGGCGGCGACGGCGAGCCACCATGCCTATCATGGCAAGACCGGCTAACAGCATTGCATAGGCTTCGGCTTCGGGGACAGGTGCGAGAAAGCCACGAATCTCCCCGGCCGGGAAAATATTGGAGTGAATATTGGCGTAGGCGGTACCTCCGTCCAGTCCTGCCGCCAGTGCATTGAATGCGCCGCTGACCGTGCCCCCGTTAGCGGCAATGAATGCCGGGTTGTAACTTGACGCATCCGACATGTCGAAGGTGCGATCATAAGTGCCCGATGCCACGCCGGAGGGAAAGTCCGTGAATGTGGGTAGCGTAGTCGCTACACCGATCGTACCGGCTCCAGGTACAGCCGTACAGCAATGGATATGCGAAGCGGTAACATTTCCCTGAAGGTCATTGAAACTCTCCTCAACCCGCATCGTCACCAGATCGAAATCAATGGTGATCCTCGCCATACCATTGCCAGGAGAGTCATTCGGCGGGGCTTCGCTGAGCCCATCAAGTGGAGTTGTGTATACGATCTGGTGGGCAGAGGCGATAGTGGACATGGCAGTGACTGCCATGAAAAGTGATCCTGCAAACAAGGCGCTGAGTTTCATGATCTTTTATCCTTTATAGGGTTAACTGCCAGATGAGATGGCAAGAGAATGATCAGCAAATCGTGAAACGGCATGACCAGAAACATGGAACACAAACAAAGCTGAAACCATTGTACATATCAGCATTGGGTTTTCAATAGTACTTTCTGGCTCATCAACGCGCTTGGAGATCCTGCGTTAGTTTTCCAATCCCCCCATTCAATGCTTACTGGCTTTTATGATCATTTTTAACGAGAATACCAGGGAGTTGTTCTATCTGGCGGAGCGGAAGAATTCTTCATATCCTGCTCCCATTACCAATCTGGCTCGCGTAGATCCCGCGAAGCAATCTCGCAAGAGATGAGGGTTGCAGTAAAATTGAAAATTTACCGCATGATACTTTCCGGCGTTCCCTCGCAACTTGCCCTAATCTGAGGCCGGACCTTTCAGGATATTTGTCATCCTCCCAATCAATGATTAAAAATTTAACCATTAGATCACGCCTGATCCTTATTCTCGCCGTCCTGGTGGTATTTCTGCTAGGAATTGAAATGCTCGGCCTGTTCGGCATGAGTAATGCGATCGAAGGCTTGAGAACCGTTTACCATGATCGCGCCATTCCGCTTAAACAGGTCGCTGAAATTGAATCGCTGCTGTTGCGGAACCGAATCGCTGTCACGGCGGCCCTGATGATGCCAACGCCCGAGACTATTCGAACCAAAACCGCGGTGGTTGACCAAGATCTCGCGAAAATGACGCAGGTCTGGCAAGCCTATATTTCGAGCCATCATGGTGCGGAAGAAAAGGCGCTCGCCACACAATTTGCCGAGGATCGGGATAGATTTATCACGGAGGGAATAAAACCGGCGGTTATTGCTTTACGTAAAAATGAAATCGGGGAAGCGTATCGAATACTTATAGAAAAGGTTCGCCCTCTTTATACACCGGTCGATGCAAGCATCAAGGCTCTGCTTAAGCTGCAGCTGGATGGAATCAGCCAGGAATATGACCGGGAGCAGAGCCGCTACGAAACCATACGTAACATTCTGGTTGCGTCGATAGGAATCGCTCTGGTGCTGGCAGCACTAATCAGTGTCGTACTCAGCGATGCAATCTTCCGACCTCTGGAAAATGTGGTAAAAATCGCTAGGGGCGTCGCCGTTGGTGATTTTATGCAGGAAATCGAGGTACGCTCGAAGGATGAAATCGGCCAGCTTATGCAAGCCCTAAAGGAAATGCGAGATAGCCTGGTGGACACCATTGGTCAAATACGCGATAGCGAAGCGCATACCCGCGCTTTACTGAGTAACCTAATTGATGGTGTTGCCTCGATTGACGAACAGGGAGTGATTAAAACTTTTAATCCGGCAGCCGAACGAATTTTTGGTTATGCGGGGAACGAAATTATCGGGCGGGATGTTAATCTTCTGTTCCCGAAACCGCAGCCGGAACAGGATGAGTACGCTGACGACTTCAGGCAGTATCTGGAAGCGGGAAAACCCAAGGCTCTTGGTGTACCCAGTGAAGTGACCGGCCTGCGCAAGAGCGGTACAGTGTTCCCCATGGATCTTGCCGTAGTCGAAATGCATGGGGGAGAACACCGCATGTTTGTCGCTATTGTGCGCGATATCAGTAAACGCAAGCTGGAGGAAGAACAGAAGGCACGTTTGATGGACGAACTGGAAAGCGCCAATGAAGAATTAAGAAATTTCGCTCATGTGGTATCTCACGATCTTAAGGCGCCATTACGCGCCATCGGCGCGTTGGCGGACTGGCTTTCCACGGATTATGCGGACAAGTTCGATGATGAAGGCAAAGAACATATGCGCCTGCTTGTCAGTCGGGTGCATCGCATGAGTAATCTGATCGATGGTATATTGCAATATTCGCGCGTAGGCCGCGTTAGAGAGGCGCTGGTTGAGCTGGATCTCGAACAGGTGGTCCATGAGGTAATTGATCTCTTGTCCCCGCCCGCAAATATTGCCATCAGAATAGAAAACCCCTTGCCGCGCATCATCGCGGAGCCTACCCGCATTCAACAAATATTCCAGAACCTTCTCTCCAATGCTATTAAATACATGGATAAGCCCCGCGGCGATATTCGCATTGCCTGTAGTATTGAAGGTGAACGATGGAAGTTCGGTATCATCGACAATGGACCCGGTATCGAGGCCCGTCATTTCGAAAGAATTTTTCAGCTATTCCAGACGCTGGCCCCGCGCGATAGGATAGAAAGCACCGGTGTTGGACTGGCCCTCGTGAAAAAAATCGTGGAGATGTACAGTGGGGAAATCTGGATTGAATCGAAAGCCGGTATCGGCAGCACATTCTTTTTCACCTTACCCAAAATCGCAGCAAACATTGACCCTAAATCCGGTAGGTGACTGTTCATTTATAGATCGGTGTTAAGATTGATAACAATATTCCGTATTATTGGCCTCATCTCTCAGTTGAGGCTGCTACGGAATGAGCTGGCGGTTGTACGCGCAGCGTTACGTTGTTCGCTGCTTTGGAATGGAACGGCCATTCCGCGCTGTTGCGCCTTGCGCCACACTCAAAAGCCGTGCATTTCACCTGTCCAGACTACCGGATTCAGCTTAATCCAATAAAGGAAAAGAAACGTGAAAACTACCAATAGACCCATTCTCCTGGTGGAAGATGATCAGGTCGACACAATGACGGTCATGCGCGCCCTGAAGGAGATTCATGTAACAAACCCCGTTGTGCACCTGGAAAATGGCGAGGAAGCGCTGCTTTATCTGCAAGATCCCGCAAGTGAGAAACCGTGCATTATCTTGCTTGACCTGAATATGCCGATCATGAACGGTATCGAATTTCTGCAGGTGGTAAAGCACAATGATCAATTAAAACGTATTCCGGTCATTGTGTTGACCACATCCGAAGAACAACAGGACAAAATGAGCAGTTTCAACCTGGGTGTCGCGGGCTATGTGGTCAAGCCGGTCGACTACCGGCGATTCGTCGAAGTCATGCGCTCGATTGACGCCTATTGGAACATTAGCGAAATGCCTTAATCGCCAGCGATGCTCGCTGCGGAACATATAAAAAATGCCCTACCGAGCACCCTGCCTATGGCGAATATTCTTCCCCCATGAGAACCACACGCGATGAAGACCCCATCAGGAATCGAATTGCATCCAGCCATACAGGCAGGCGGAACCATTGAGGCATTACGCAAGGCGGCTATCACTTGCCGCGCCTGCCCATTATGGAAAAATGCCACACAAACAGTCTTTGGCGAAGGTCCATCCCGCGCAACCCTCATGTTCGTGGGTGAACAACCGGGAGACCAGGAGGATCTCGCAGGCCATCCGTTCGTCGGTCCCGCGGGCCAGCTTTTGACCCGGGCAATGGCGGCGGCTGGTATTCCACGAGAGCAGGTTTATGTTACCAACGCGGTCAAACATTTCAAATTTGAACTTCGTGGCAAGCGCCGCCTCCACAAGAAACCCATCGATGCAGAAATTACCGCCTGCTACGCCTGGTTGAAACGTGAAATCCAAGTTGTCGCCCCCAGCCTCCTTATTGCACTGGGTGCAACGGCCGTACGTTCCTTATTGGGCCGCGCAACACCCGTTATGGCTAACCGCGGCAAATTGCAAGAGTATGCGCCAGACATGTCATTGCTAATTACCGTCCATCCCTCATTTTTGCTGCGCGTGCCCGAGCAGGAGAAAGATAATGAATATCGCCAGTTCGTAACCGATCTCAAACTTGCAAGGCGATTCCTGCGGAGCACTTGAATATAGCATTGTCCCGAAACATCGCGAAACCGTATCGTATTCCCGTGGTCCAATTTATAGTGTGGCCTAGGAGGCGGGAATGAAGCGGAAAAATCTGGGGTTTGGAAGTGGATTTCATGTCGTTATAGGCAATAAGGATTCCCAGGCGGCAGAAATGGTGTTACCGCCTGGTGACGCGGAAGGAGGTTCCGGCAATCGCCACCGCGGCGCTGACCAGTGGCTGTATATAGTGTCAGGAACCGGCATCGCCACAGTGAACGGCAAGCGCTATCCCTTAAAGGGGGGCTCACTCATGCTCATCGAACGCGGCGATAAGCATGAAATTTGCAATACGGGCAAGGATATGCTGCGCACGCTCAATTTCTATGTACCGCCTGCCTACACCCATGGTGGCGAGGAATTACCTCGCGGACAGGATTGACAAGCGATGGGTGAAGTTCGAATTGGAATTTCCGGCTGGCGCTATCCACCATGGCGGGGCGTTTTTTATCCCCCCGGTCTTCCACAGCATCGCGAGCTCGAATACGCCTCCGGTAAATTTCCGACGATAGAAATAAACGGGACATTTTACTCGCTGCAACGGCCGGAAAGTTTCGAGCGCTGGTATAACGATACGCCATCGGGCTTCGTTTTCAGCGTCAAGGGAACACGCTACATCACACATATAAAGCGTCTGCACAACGTCGACGATCCCCTCGCCAATTTCTTTGCTTCGGGGATATTCAACCTGCGAGAAAAGCTCGGCCCCATTCTGTGGCAATTCCCGCCCAGCTTCCATTATGATCCGGAAAGACTGAAGCATTTTTTCGAGCTTCTGCCGCGCGATACCAGCCAGGCGTTAAGCCTTGCCCGCCGACGCGAATCCCGTATGACCGGGCGCACATGCCTGGCGATCGACGCCACCCGCATACTACGCCACGCGATTGAGATTCGGCACGAAAGCTTCGTTGATGAGTCTTTCGTTCGACTGTTGCGTGAGCACAATATTGCATTGGTTATCGCGGATACGGCGGGAAAGTGGCCCTACCGGGAAGATATCACGGCCGATTTCATCTATCTCCGTCTGCATGGTGACAAAGTACTTTATGCAAGTGGCTATACCCCTGACGCGCTAACCCGCTGGTCAACGCGAATTCGTGCCTGGCGCACCGGCTCTCAGCCTGATGACGCGCATCTCATCTCAGCGAAGCCCGCGCCCCAACGGCATTCCCGTGACATTTATTGCTATTTTGACAATGATATCAAAGTGAGGGCCCCATTTGACGCACACGACCTGATAGCAAAACTATAGATCTCACCTGATCCCGTATGTGAATCGCTATCGCAACCCATTTGTCTGGGGCTCTTCCAACCGTGATAAGATTTTATCCCACATAAGAAACGATAATGAGGCGGATTGCGAGTCCATAGCTCGGTCGATAGGCACCCGGCCGTAAACTGACAGTATGCGAGCAGGCTCGTAGACCGCTCAATGAATTATCCGGGTTTATCTCACATGTTTCGCTCATCCAATGAGGCCCCCTTGCCCCTCGATTTCGATTCAGAGTCCATCTTAATCATCTGCCCTCACTGTTGCGGAAAATTTGAAGAGACAATCTCGCGGCTAAAGTACGAGCCGAGACTTTCTTGTCATTATTGTGAAAAATATATCGATGTGAATCTTCTGGAGCTGCATGGCGCACTTGAATCAGTCCGCAAATCCACCCATGATCTCCTAAAGAAATTACTAAGTACTGACAAATGATTTTCCAGTGGAGAGACCGCTTCTAACGAGCAAGGGGATATATTCTTGTGTGGGGGATAATTCCGAGTTATAGCGTTTTGTCCATGTTGTACTTTAGTCCAGTATGTAAAGCACCTAAAATCGGTAAAATGCCATCCTGGGTTAGTTTTCCCAAAAAACATACGGACTCATTGGAAAAAATCGCCAGTGGACGGGTCGTAACCCCTGCACTTTGGATCAGGAATCTTAATTTCGCCAGATACGCTGGGCAATGTCTCGGCCAACCTGAATATTTCTCTACTGATCATGGAGTTGCAACGTGGATCAAGATGAAGATTGCCATGCCTACTGGCGTTTCTCAATGGTGTGTCAATTCATATACCGGTAGACATGTCGGAATAAGGAAGAGTGCGTGACCGCGAACATGAGCGACTCACGTATCTCAATCCAAGACCAACAGCTCATGGGGAGGTGAGTACATGGAGGCAAATTCCCAGCCCTGCAAGCTGCGCCGGGCTAGTCTGACATCCGACTCGATGGGTCGAAGACACATGAAAGCAATTTTCGGTTCCTACGTCATAAGCGCCGGAAAATCTCTTGATCGCTCCGAATGTCTGGTTAAAACATCATACTTGAGAAAGGGCTACTCGGCGGATCACATCATCACATCCGCAGACATGGTATTCGATGCCGAATGTTGCGGCAGGGTGGTTGGCACAGTGATGATGCGGCTGGATTCCGCCAATGGGTTATACGGGGACGCAACATATTCCCATGAACTGGATGCGATGCGGCTTTCCGGCCGCAAATTGGCGGAGCTATCCAGATTCGTCATCATGCCCGGTCAACCGACCAGCTCGGTCATGGGTGCGCTGTTTCACTTCGTCTATGTATACTCATATCTGATGAATGGCGTAACCGATCTCATCTGTGAGGTTGTGCCCAGTCACGTGGCGGCACAAAAACGGCTGCTCGGATTCTTACAGATTGCCGGTCCAAAGCGCTGCGAGCGGGTAGGGGTGGACGCGGTGCTATTGCATAGGACGTTTGCGGTTGAGTCATCCTAAATCCAGAATTAAACTGGGCTGTCCGGGTTTCTCAAGTTAAGCGGGATTTAAAAGGCAATACCAGAATCGGATAGAGAGTTGGTTTGCGCAGCGACCACGTTGCTCAAAAGGCGGACAACCTGCTTTCTGAAATGGTGGCCGAAACTAACCTGATATGGCAAGGTGGATTAGGATTTAATTTAATGGTATAAAAATCCTTATGCCCCGTGAAAATTGGAAATGCACTTTCTGCTTTAAAGATAGAATCAAAAACTGGTGAAGCTGGATGGTGGATCCCATCCCTACCCTTCGGCTAACAGTTATCGCGGCTATGGCCATTAAAAATAGCCGCATCACCTTTTACATAAATGTTCTGGTTTGCCGCGTTGGTTAAAAGTCAAATGCGCCCCATTACTGTTGCTCTTGCCCTTATCACCATCATTACTCTGCCCCCCCCGGCAGCCGCAGACCTTACCGACCAGATAATCCGCGCCCAGGTAGTTCAGATTGTCGACGGCGATTCACTTACTATAGTAATCGATGGGGAGATGGTAAGAGTGCGGCTGGCTGAAATTGATGCGCCGGAAAGCAAGCAGCCTTATACCAAGCGTTCAAAAAAATCCCTTTCCGACCTTTGTTTCTGGATCGAAGCGGAATTGACATCGATAACGAAGGATCAATATGGGCGCACTCTAGCCAGAGTCAAATGCAATGGTTTGGATGTCAACGCGGAACAAGTCAAGCGCGGGATGGCCTGGGTATACGAAGGGCATGCAAAAGATCCGAAATTGTACAAATTACAAGCGGAGGCCCGTGCTGCCAAGCGGGGGATCTGGTCAACCAAACACCCTGTCCCGCCATGGCAATGGATGAAGGAAAACCATTAACCGGGTTATCTGCCGATCAATGGCTTGTATTAATTGTTCCACCTGCTATTCTTGGGTTGAAACATAGTTAACTGCTTCTTCGGAAAAGCCATTTTTAAATCAAGAGAGAAACGAATGAAACTGAACACTCTTATTGCGTCCTTATGGTTAACGGTACTCATCCCATCCATTTCGTTTTCACACGAAGAATCCACTGACATCCCGTCCACCCGTGCCCCGACAGGCCATGTTTATATTGCAAACCGCACAAATGGAGAGATCGTTTTCTACTTGGAATCGGCGAATACGATTCGAACAAAACACCACCTCCCTCCTGGAATGGGAGCAACATTTAGCGGAGCATCTGCGGATGCGTGGTTTAACATCCTCATTTACATTAATGACAAAAAGATAAATTATGGCCTTGACGCAGGCAATCGATATTATCTGAAGCAGAATCCGGCCGGCATTCTAACTGTATACAAAATGCCTGAACACTGAGACACGTGACCGTTTGGGAAGCAAAGGCAGAAAACAGATACAGCGTTGAGCTTAGTCGGTTTCAGCGGCATGATCTTCGCGCAAAGAGCACTTTGGATATGGAAAGCATGACGGGCGCGGAGAAGTTGCTGCGGCAAGTTTGTCGATCCGGCAATAACCAAGTTATTGACCCTTGGTCCCTTCGCCCGTCCAGCCCGTGGTATGGCAGTGCCGATATAGGTACCGCAATACAGCGGGCTGCCATGCATCGCCCCATTCAAATTTAACCAATTTGTGCCCGCGTAACCCCGCCATCTCCCCCCATCGGCCGCTTCCCTCGTGTTCAACGCTTACAGCTTCGCCGGACTGCGGATTTATGGCAATTGATCAATCAATAACGCAAGCAGGTGTGTAAAATTAAAGCAAATCCCCACAAATGCCCAACACAAAAATAAGGTTATTTCCACACTCAATGTGATAGTTTTACGCAAGATTCCTTAAAAAATAACAACGGCGCAATTTAATCCCAAAGGAACATAAGATAAGGATGGACCCTGCTCTATTATTGGTTGCGATTGAGCTTGCCGAAACTGACCCTCCGCACGAAACTAAGGTTACCCTTATTTTTGATGGGCTTTTAATTTCAGGCTTTATTACCAGCGAAAACGAATACTTAATGCATCTCGAAAATGCGAAATATCTCAAAGTTCCACAAGAGACAAACCAAGATTCGTCCGACCCTACTTTTATCCACCTTCGAGACGCTACGTACTACCAACCTCGTGAAAATCCTAACCTACAGAATATAGGCGGTTACTTTCGCGTTCCGCTTGACGCAGTCATAGGGTTCGCTTTCGGCAGCGAATTAAAGTAGATACGCTGGGCCCGAGCGATAGCGTTGGACAAGTATCTGCAATTCTGTCTGGCGGCGGCCCGGCGCTTGAAGAGGGATTCTACGAGGGGACGGGCATGAAGGAATTCCGTGGATTGGGACGCAAGAGGCGTGAAGTCTTTTACACTTCTGGAGGTTCCAAGCTCAGGCCGGACATCACGATGATCTCCATTGGCGCGAGATGACTGAGATTGGACGCTCTGGCTATCACGTCCTCTTCCTGCAAAAGCTGATACTGAAATGCCCCCTCGTACATGTCCTCTACCAGCAGCTGCACCACTCTCTTTGGCCATCCCATCATCCACCGGTTCGCGATCTCAATTCCGATCTGTCCCGATTGCAATAGCATTTCCCGAATTTGATCCGGGTATATGTCCGAGTTGTAAAGTGCCTTCATTTTTATTCTCCTGATTCATTTCAGGCGTTTTAACATAATTCGCGGAGTCTTGGGTAAGCAGACGAGCATCAGGGTTAGACAGCTTGGTTCGTTCCACCCCAGCTGCTCGCTCCGCGATCACCTGTTGAACGGCCTGGCTTCAACCGATCCATTCTTTAGGCCACGGGAACCGCAGGATTCCGCGCTTCTGGTTGTGACCAGAAAAAGTGAGTAAATATGCCTCTTCCATGGACCCGAAGGGTCAGCAGCTAAAGCCTTCCGGATACTTCCCTAGCCAATTCGACCAGGCCCGCGACCTTGCCGAGAAGCAAGCCACGGAATTGGGTATTGAGTTCACTCGATTCCAGTTCAAGGATCTTCGGAACTAAGTCTGTATCTGATATGGAAACGATGGCGAACGCGCGTAAGCTGCTGGGTCATTCTACTGAGTCAATGACCGCCAAATATGTGCGGTCCAGGGTCGGAGAAAGAGTATCCCCGATACAGAAATCCAGCTATGACAAACGCGATAAATCCTGAATTTGGAAAACGTTTTCCAAATCTCTATTCAATGTTTTTGTAAGCCTTTGATTCAATGGAGGCGGGGGTCGGAATCGAACCGGCGTAGACGGCTTTGCAGGCCGCTGCATGACCACTCTGCCACCCCGCCATTGTTGCGCAACCAGAATGGGTTGCATGACAATGCAATAGCAAAAACTGAAAAGGGAAAACGGACTTCGGCAAAGGCGCATTAGCTGCATTTACATGGCCTCTTGCTAAAGAATCCATTTTCCCTGCAAACTGGAGCGGGAAACGAGGCTCGAACTCGCGACCCCAACCTTGGCAAGGTTGTGCTCTACCACTGAGCTATTCCCGCGAAAAACAATGCTGGCATTATAAGGATGCTGGGTTCTTTGTCAAGGAAAGGCAATGTAAGAGCATGGTTTAAATGGTTTCAACCATGCTTCAATGCCTGGGGAATCGCGACTTTAAGGTAGTACCCCATTGACCAAAGAGTGAGTATGGCAGCCAGATAAATCAGCCATGTCCCTACTTCCTGGGGATCGAAGTTTTCCCCTATTTTCTCGTGATATAGCAACAGCGGAATCGCCGCCATTTGCGACACCGTTTTTAATTTCCCCAGAAAAGAAACCGCCAGGCTTTTGCCTTTGCCGATTTGCGCCATCCATTCACGCAGGGCGGAAATGGTAATTTCGCGGCCAATGATGATAAAGGCGATAAGTGCATCCAGTCTGCTCAGGTAAACCAGCACGATCAGTGCCGCCGCCACCATCAACTTATCCGCCACCGGATCGAGAAATGCGCCGAAGGCCGAGGTCTGATTGAGTATTCTCGCAAGATAACCATCCAGCCAATCGGTAATGGCCGCACCGGTAAAAATAATGGTGGCGATCAGATTCTGGTCGGATTGAGACAACCATGAGGGCGGAAAATAGAAAATGCCCACAAATAGCGGGATCGCAAGGATGCGCATCCAGGTAAGTACATTGGGCAGGTTAAAAGGCATAAAGGTTGGGATATGCCATTAAAAGGGAAATCTAAAAAGTGCCCAGGTTGCGATTCAATGCAGTTCCTTGTAGATCTTCTCGGCCAGCGCACGGCTGATTCCTTCGGCCTGCTGCAATTCTTCGATACTTGCGGTCAGCACCCCCTTCAGCCCACCAAACCTTGCCAGCAGACTTTGACGGCGTTTGGCGCCGATACCGTCAATCTGCTCCAGGCTTGAACGGGTACGCGATTTGCCAAGCTTGGCGCGATGACCATAAATTGCAAAGCGATGGGCCTCATCGCGTATCTGCTGGATCAGATGCAACCCGGGATGGTCCTTTGGTAATTGTAGCGGCTTTTGCACCCCCGGGAAAATCAATTGTTCCAGACCGGGTTTGCGTTCCTCGCCTTTCGCCACCCCCAGCAGGTTCGCGTCGTTCAATCCGAGCTCAACCAGCACTTCCTGCGCAACGCTTATCTGTCCTTTGCCTCCATCAATCAGAATCAGATCGGGAAGCCTGCCCTCCCCTCCGGCAATTTTTTGATAGCGCCGCGACAGGACATTACGCATGGCGGCATAATCGTCCCCCGGCGTGACGCCATTGATGTTGTAGCGACGGTATTCGCTGCTGCGCATGGAGAAATTATCATAGACCACGCAGGATGCGATGGTGGCTTCGCCCTGGGTGTGGCTAACGTCGAAACATTCAATGCGGCCAAGTCCCGGCATATCCAGGGCCTGTTGCAAGGCTTGCAGGCGCTCCTCCTGGCTGGCCTGACGGCTTAGCATCTGACCCAGTGCGAGACGCGCGTTTTCTGTCGCCATATCGAGCCACATGCGTCGCTCGCCAATGGGATTGGAGTTGATGGCAACCTTATGGCCGGATTGGTCAGCAAGCAGGATCTGCAATGCTTCCCATTGAAATTTCTCACCCACAATGATGAGGTGGGGGGTAGCTCGATTGAGGTAATGCTGGGCCAGAAAAGCCCCCACTATGGTGGGCAAATCATACCCTTCCGCATTTTGCGGAAAAAAACTCTTATCCCCCAGATGCCGCCCTCCCCTGATCATGGCAAGATTGACACAAACTCTACCGCTGCCGTTATTCTCCGTAACGCAGGCAACTACGTCGGCATCGAGCGCTCTGCCGCTGTCGACAAATTGTCTCTCGCGGATTTTTCTCAAGGATTGAATCTGGTCGCGAAACAATGCAGCTTGCTCGTATTCCTGGGAATCAGCAGCGGCCTGCATTTTCTTTGTAATGCTTTCCAACACTTCGGTTTGCTTACCCTGCAGGAAAAGCCCGGCATCTCTCGCATCCTCCCGATAAGCCTCATCAGTAATCAGATCCACGCAAGGCGCGCTGCAACGCTTGATCTGGTAAAGCAGGCATGGCCGTGTACGATTCCTGAAAACGCTATCTTCACAGGTACGAATGCGAAACACTTTTTGCAGGAGCTGGATACTTTCCCGCACCATTCCCGCATTGGGAAAGGGACCATAATAATGATGTTTCTTGTCCAACGCCCCGCGGTAAAAGCCAAGGCGGGGAAAACGGTGGGCTGTCAGTACAACATATGGATATGACTTATCATCCCTGAACAGTATGTTGTATTTGGGAGTCAGCGTTTTGATTAAATTATTTTCAAGCAGCAGCGCCTCAGCCTCGGAACGGGTGACCGTGGTTTCAATCCCCGCAATCTGCGACACCATCAATTGGGTGCGGGGTCCCAGGCCGGTTTTCTGAAAATAAGAGGAAACGCGTTTTTTTAGATCAATCGCTTTGCCCACATAAATTGCCTGACCCACGGCATTCATCATGCGATAAACGCCCGGCTGCGAAGGCAGGCTGGAGCAGAACGCCCTGGGGTCGAAAGAGGACGCTGCCAGCAAAGCGGTCAGTCCTCCTCATCCAGCAAATTGCCCGCAATAGCCCAATTTTCATGGGCCAGCTCGTCGAATGCGATGTAGGTATAGGACTTCGGTTTATGGGCGATACGCTCCAGCGTGTCGGTAATCTCCAGTGCAATTTTTTTCTTTTGCTCGCGGCTGAGCGAGCCGGCAATGCGAATATTTACATAAGGCATGAATAGTCTCCGTTTAACCTAAATCTGGTAGTTGGGCGGGGTGAAGTGAGCATTTTTTGAGGTGCAGGGCAAGGCGCAACGACGCGGAATGGTCGTTCCATTCCAAGAAGTTGCAACGCAGCCATGTGCGGCAAAAATTGTGCAATTCATCCCGTAGCAGCCTCACCCGGAAGATGAGAGAGTCAAACAATACGAAATATTGTTACTGATCATAATATTGATCTGTTAAATGAGCGTTCAATTACCAGATTTAGGTTAATCCCGATCTTGCTGAATTGCTGAAGAGGAAGCCAAATCAGCGCAAATTTTTGCAAATACCCGCTCGAACATTTCAGTGGTCAGACGCCGGGTCTGGGTATTGTAACGGCTGCAATGGTAGCTGTCATATAGCGTCAGGTCGCCGGATTTCAAGCCGTTGCGTCCCGCGTTATCGGATATGAGGCCACCTTGCAGTGCGTGGACGGCGCCATGGCTGAACGTATAATCCCTGGCCTTGAGCCCCAATGCCATCAATCCCGCCTGATGGGCGATAGCACCGAGGGCGAGTAACGCCATGCCTCCTTCTTTTTTGAAAGCGGCAATCTCAGCCGCCAGATATCCGTTGCATTGACGGATTTCACCCGGCTCCGGCTTATTTTGTGGCGGCAAACATTTCACCGCATTGGTGATACGGCAATTCATGAGCTGCAAATTGTCATCTGCGGAAGCCGAGCCCTCATGGCTGGCGAAGCCAAATTTATGCAACGTCCGATATAACAGAATCCCCGCAAAATCCCCGGTAAAAGGCCTGCCGGTGCGGTTTGCGCCATGCATGCCGGGTGCCAGACCGATGATAAGCAGCTTGGATGCCGTGTCGCCAAAAGCTTGCACGGGACGGGCGTAATAATCGGGATGACGGACTTTTACTTCATCCAGAAAATGCGCCAGCCGCTGGCATTGACGGCAATCTTCCAAAAACGTGGATTGCATAGACTCCCCAATTGGCTTTTATAGTAAAATGCGCGCTCTTTGATTCACTGGAAAAATAATGGCTAAAGTGCTTGCAACAGAAATTCGTGTCGGCAATCTGATCGAGTGGGACAAACGCATCTGGCGTGTATTGAAATGTTACCACGTCCATGTCGGGGGCCGCGGTGGAGCATTCATGCAAGTGGAAATGAAAGACATCGAGGCCGGCACCAAAACCAACCAGCGCATCCGTACCGAAGACAAAGTCGAACGTGCCTTCGTCGAGCCGCGCGACATGACGTATCTTTACCAGGAAGGTGATAACTATATCTTCATGGATAAGGAAAACTACGAGCAATTAAACCTTTCTCAGGAATTCCTCGAGAGTCAATATGAATACCTGTTGCCGAATACCGACGTACAAGTCAATTTTCACAACGAGCGCGCCATCGGGGTACAACTTCCGGCCAGCGTAGTGCTGACCATTACCGCCACCGAACCCAATCTTAAGGGTGCCACAGCTACCAGTTCCTACAAGCCCGCCACAATGGAGACGGGATTAGTTGTCATGGTTCCGGCATTTGTCCTGCAAGGTGAAAAAATAAAGATCAATACGGACAGCGGTGAATATATCGAACGGATGTAAGACATCGTTGGTTGGGAGAGCCTGATCCCGATCGTTCGCCGGAATGATGACGTCAGATTTTCGCCAACTCCGCCGCCGCCAGCTCAGCCACCAAGAAGTTGCTTGCGGGCGACTCTCCATCTTGGAGCCACCATGCCGCCGATAGTCCCGCCCAGGCGAGTATCCATTGCAGCAATCGCTTGCGTTCCAGTCCTGCCGCTTCAACCACCACCTCTACTTGCCGCACCAGGCGTCCGGCAGTGGTCGCTGTTTTCGCGTCGGGATTGCAGAATAAATTCGCATAATCAAAGCCACGTTCCCCAAAGAGGCATTTTGGATCAATTGCCAGCCAGCCTCGCGAGCCGAAATGAAGAATATTTTCATGATGCACATCGCCATGCAGCACCACAACGTCCTGTGGCGTTTCCAGTAATTCGCGCGCGGTGGCTGCGCAGGCGGTCAGCATGCCCCCGTACTGCGCTGCGGCGAGCGCCAAATCCTCGAACCATTGGGTTAACGGGATAAGATCAAGGGGAGGCCGGTCTATCTGCTTATGGAGCATGGCTATCGCCGCGCAGATAATGCGGCTCGCCTCATCGTCACGGCCATTGCGTGCAAGGTTGCTGAGTGAAACATTATTTTCCGCACGCTCCATGAGCAATACCGGACCTTCATGAGCCAATACCTGAGCAGCGCCTCGTCCAGCCCACCAGGACATGAGGTGACCACCAAATTGTTCCTCGGACTCAACTGCAATTTTGAGCATTGCCGGCGTATCACCTTGGCGCACTGGAAAAAGCTGGCTGCTGCGGGTGATGATAGGATCACCATCGGGCGTGAGATTCCACCTGCCGAGATACTCATCGAACTTAAGGAATTTCTGAATAATTCCTCCATGCAGCATTTGTGGGAAAAATTAGGATGAACCTTGCCTGGATTTAAAAGCTCAGCTGCGTACGGAAAGAAATTACGGATAGAGTATCCCTCCGATCCGGAGTGCCCGCCCCAACATTGCCGATCGCAGCGTCGGTAAGATAGTAATTCAGCATGAAGCGTAAGCCTTCCCGAACATACCAGTTGGTACCCAGCGTAATGACTTGGGTCTGGCATTTTGAGGTGCCGGTGCGGCACGGGTCCGCGGTCAAACTCTGATTTAAATTCTCCGCCAGATCGTAACGGACGGCAAGTTCCAGCGCGCCCCACTTGCTGATCGGCTTTGGCTTGCCAAAAGCCCCCCGCTCTTTCCTGTAAATCGATCTTTCACCGGTCACAAACCAGCTGGCTTGCACATAATACGCCTGTATAGTGGAATCCTTCTGCGCACCGGCTACCAGATGCGTGTTTTCGAGTCTGGAATTTGCGTATTCTCCTTGCAGGGTTACCGGTCCGAGCGCATATGCCGCTTCTGCCTCGAAAGTGACTTGCCTCTTATCGCCTGATGGGCCTATACCGGCGCCTGCAATACCCAAGGATTGACTGATTCCGCGGCGTCCGCCGTAAACATCGACAACCTTCGTGGGAAGCGACTCGGAGCCTGAGTTATCCACACTGTAAGAGAATCCAAAGTGGAGGGTATTGCCCTCCTCTGAAAAGGGTACCCAAAACAGGCGGCCGCCATAGCTTGAACCCGAAATCGGCATACCGGTATGCGCCAGGCTCATAATATCCACAGCATAGCCAAGCTTGTCCGCGTAAATCCCCTTGTAACCCACGCCCATTAACCATTGCCTCCCGGTATAGATACCGGTCGATGTGGTGGAGGGACGCTCCATCATGGTGATCTCATTTGAGCTTGCCAGTTCCTCCATGCCGCGGTAAGGCTTGAACTGGCCGATCGTGAGCTGACCCGGACCGAGCTTGGCCCCGACCCAAACTTCACGAAGACTGCCGGGAAAAGTGCCGGCGGCAAAATCGTTCTGGAATTTAAAACTCAGATTATGGAATCTGGCCGTCACATCGGTATAGCCGCGGCGAAAGTTGAATCCGTCATCCGGATGGCTGTTGGGCAGCTGGCTACCAAAAGGAGGATAGGCGGGATTTGCTTTGTCATCGTTGAACGAATGCACGTCGAGATGGGCGCGAGCGCCAAAGACCATTTCAAAGTTTCCATCATTGGACTTGATCTTGGGACCACCTTTGGTTTCAATGTTAAATGCATAAGCCTGGGTTATGTTTGCACCCAGGAGTATAAGTAAAGCATAGGTTTTCAGAATATTGCACGGCAATCTGACTGAGAAACTAATTGTAGTTCCTTGATTTTATCCCGGCCCATTGAATCCATGACCAGTCGAAGGCGTATATTGAACCCAAATAATCCATTAATTGGTTCTCCGAGCCTGCCCGGATATTGGCTCGCTTTCCAATGGATTATCCAAATAAATTCTCCATGACGGTGGAATTAGCCCGGTTACCTCATCCGTGTGGTAACGCACTGAACAGTCAGGAAACGCTACGTATCATTGCTGTCACAGCGATTTCGCTGGATCAATAAAAGGGACAATCATGAAATTTTCTTCAATTTTATCAGCAAAATCATTGGCATTGGCGAGCGTATTGATTTTCAGCACTGCCGGGGTGGTACATGCACAGGGTTACGATCAAGGCGGCTCGATGCAGAATCCCACCGATTCCACGCAATCAGGCACTTCCGGCGGAGGATCCAGCTACGGCACAAAGCCGGACGATCAAAAGAGCGGTTATGGTGGTGAGCAGCGCCCCCGTGATAATTCCCGGTACAGCACCGATGGTACTGAAAGATATGACGACAGAGACGAGAATCGGGGAACAGATGGGACAGGTCCCAAGCGCAAGGGATACTATTAGCCGCTGCGGAGGGGCAGACAGGAAGCTGAATTTCTCCCCCTGCCCCACTTGTCGTTGCGCTTTGTCCTGCACCTTAAGAACCGCGCACTTCATCCCGTCCAACGACTGGACTTAGAATTGGTCCGATTTGCTCAGTGTGCTACCGCACTGAAGAGTTAGAAAACGTTGCGTAATCTTTTCAGCACAGCAATATCGCTGGATGAATAAAAGGAATAGCCATGAAACTTTCTTCCATATCAGCAAATCGTTCACTGGCAATCGCACTCACGTTAGGAGCCACGCTTGGTATCGGCACGGCAGGCGTGACGCATGCGCAGTACGGCACGTCGGAACCGAGTGGGGCCACGGGACAAAGCGGTTCTACAGGGCAGAGTGGATCAACCGGGCAAAGCGGCTCCACCCCATCTAAACAGGAGATGGATACCGGGTATGTCGATCAAAAGAAGCGGATGGAGCGAGGCAAAGACCCTGCATCACCAAGCAAAGACTCCCATGTGCCGGAGTTCTCCCGGGATAAGGAAGGCAAACCGATCAAGGATCCGAAGTATGAGCAGGGAGGACCTATCGGACCGAATTAGGCCTTCGATCAGTAAAATCCGGCTATTGAATGCCGGCTTCGGATGCTGTTATGGAAGCAATTAGCTCTGAGTGGACAGGATGATGCATGGTGGTAGGAGTAAAACATATAAAAACATTGATATATGCTTTACTGATGGGAGCTGCCGTGCTCATCAATACATCCGCTTCTGCACAATACAAGAATGAGAGCCGCGCCATTTACATCACCGTAGGCAGCACCTACGGTGGCTTGGATAACGCGGCCTTGCAATTGGTTCGGAAAACGGTTGGAAAGGCCATCGGTGTCAATACTATCGATACATTCCGTGTATATTACCCCCGGGCGGGAAACCCTGCTTCAATGGAGGCCGGGTTATCCGCATGCGTGGAAGCAGCTTCCGGTACCACCACGGTAAAATTCAACGAATTGATCAAGCAACTGCATTCCATCCGTCCCAAGGCAGGAACCTTTCTCAACGTAGAGCTAACTGAACGCTGCAAGGAAATCGAACCCATTGAACCATCCAATTGTGGCGGCGTACTGGGCGCGATATGCCCTGATGCACAGTACTGTAAAATCGGCACCGGACAATGCAAGACTATCGAGGCACCGGGAGCTTGCGAGGCCATCCCAACGATTTGCACCCGGGTATATAAGCCGGTTTGCGGTTGCGACGGCAAGACTTATGAAAACGAATGCGAGGCGGCACGCGCTGGTGTCCCCCTTGATTACCATGACAAGTGCAAGATCCCGGAAGAATTGGCACATGGTAATAAGTAGGATGGCAGGATTATCATGCCGACCATGTTAAGAATCCTGTAACTCTTCCATATTTATTTTTCCGGTACTTTATTTATCAACAACCAATATAAACCCGCACGAGAAACAACGTCCAGAAATTGCTCGAAGTCTACCGGTTTGACCAGATAACTATTTACGCCAAGCTGATAACTTTCAATAATATCCCGATCCTCATGCGAGGACGTCATAATAACGGCAGGTATTGCCTTTAGACGCTCGTCTGCCTTTACGCGCCGCAGGACTTCGATACCATCCACCTTCGGCATCTTGAGATCAAGCAAGATGAGCTTGGGTTTCGAGTTAAGACGGCCTTCATAGCTGCCGGTACAAAAAAGGAAGTCGAGCGCTTCGGCTCCATCCTTGAGCCACACCAAATGATTGGCCATATTTTTCTTTCTAAGTGCTCGAATGGTAAGCTCGGCATCGCTGGCATTATCTTCAACCAGGAGAATTTCTACCGATTCAAATTCACTCATCTTTTGATCCTTGTGGAAGCTCGAAGAAAAAAGTCGCGCCCTCATTTTCCTTGGCTTCAGCCCAAACTCGTCCGTTGTGCCGCAAAATGACACGCTCCACAATGGCGAGGCCGACACCGGTTCCGGGAAATTCATCATCGCGGTGCAACCGGTGAAATATACCGAACAGCTTATCGTAGTAGCGCATGTCAAAACCCGCGCCGTTATCTTTGACATAATAGATATTCATTCCATTCCCCTCCCGGCTTCCTAGCTCAACATATGCCGGGCTGACATGAGAAGTGAATTTGAAGGCATTGGTTAACAGATTGATCCATACCTGACGGATGAGCGCACGGTCACCATGAGCTGGCGGCAGCTCATGGACGCAGGTCTGCACAGCGCGTTCCTTAAAATCAAGCTGTATATCCTCTATCACCTCCTTCACCAATGCCGCCATATCGACCTTCGTCGCGGTTATCTGCTTACGCCCCAACCGCGAGAATTCCAGCAAGTCGTCAATCAGCGATCCCATTCGCTTACTGTTTTTCCTTATCACGCCTAGCAAGCGTTTCCCCTCGTCGTCCAGACTGGCGGCATAGTCTTCCTGAAGAATGCGCGAATATCCGTCAATCGCACGCAATGGTGCCCGCAGATCGTGGGAAACCGAGTAACTGAAGCTTTCCAGCTCTGTATTGGCGGCCTTTTCAGACTCCGCCAACAAGCGGAAGTGACGTTCACTTTGCGCGAGAGCCTTTTGGGCGATCCTACGTTGGTGCACTTCCCGTTTTAGAAAATAGAAAATAGCAGTAAGTATGCCCAAGCTGGCGATATTCCCGGTCACGATAATAAGGACGAGGCGCGCCGTACTTTCCCCTAGTTCACTTGAACGCCGCGTAAGAAGCTCTTTCTCTTCATTTTGAACTATATCGGCAACACGCTTGATTTCCTGCCAATTCAGGTTGGGGGCGAAAGGCGCCGCCGGATCGACATGCTGCCCGCTGGCTTTGAGGGACATGGTCGGAGCAATTACAGCTATATCGTCATGCAAGAGAGTGGATAGGGTTTTGATTTTATTCTGCTGCTGCGGATGATCGGTGGTCAAAACCCATAGAGATTCTATCTTGAGGGGAATCGCCTTGACCGCACTTTCATAGGCGTGCAAATCGACGGCATTTCCGGCGGACAGAAAGTTGCGCCATGACACTCTCGCGCTCAGATATAACGATACCAACTCCTCGATTTCAAGACTTACCTGCTGAGTATGCTCCACCCAGCGCCAATTATCGTACGCCCGATTGTGCGCGGTATAGGAAAGGGTAGTAATTACAGATAAGGTGACAAGCGCTATCCAAAAAGCGATTACAACACTGTGTTTGGAAAGAAGCTGGAGGAATGTCATACAATTTTTTAATTGGGGTGGCGAACATTTTCCAGAACATTGCCTGATAGGGTCCTCGGCCGTGGTTTTCCCGAAATCTTGGTGCCGGCTTATCTGTTGTACATAACTTTTTCTAGAAAAACATTAACGGAAGTAGAATGTATTAAACAGCACGAAAAGAACCACCGATAGCTGTTAAATCTTACAGGGGGAGAGAAGAAGCATCCCCTATTGCAATATCCGCCGTACACAACTCATCTCACCTTACGATGTCTTCATGAAGGGATCCGGCTTCTCTTATGCGTCCTTCTTCAGAGTTCAACCCGGCCCGAGATGCTTTCATTGATATCCACTGCGATATTGGAAAAAAAGCAAAATTTCTCTTGACATTCCAAAGTAATCCACATTCGTTACAAAAATTACACAATAGCACCGGTCAAACCCGCATGAATCTTAGTTATCCTATAAGTATTTGATTAATTATAAGAAAATATGGAGTTCAAAAAATGGTCAACTAAGAAAATATTGTTACAGAAAGATGACTTAACCACCGTGTTCATAGGTTTATCAACAAACTTATCCACAGCTATTGTGAACAATAAAATAGTGCGAGATTAAAGCCTGGATAGTTCATGGCAGCATTCCAAGCCTGCCCTGGGCATTGCGACGACTGGGAGATCTCCGACTAGCGGAACTAACACCATTCACTGGTAGACTAATATTACTGTTAAGGCAAACTAATCGGTAGAAACTCTCATTTCCGCAGTTTCACAGTAAGCATTGATAGGCTGCTAAGTTCGGTATCGCACAGAATTTTTTTACGGTTGGATTATCTTTGGCAGAATATCTTTGCGAAACTCCATACACACGGGAGGAGTAGGATTCTTGGGTAAGTTTTCTTTGTTTAAAAAGGAGGAAAAAAGTGAATAAGTATCATCAGGATGACGCCATCACAACCTCTTCTTTTGCTCTACTTGACCACGGTGCGGAAGTCTTTAAAAAAAAAATGTTTCAACATTGTCAATCGAAGACTCGGGAACGCTGGAACGATCTAGAAAGGTATCAGCTGGAGAAAAAATCATTTACGATCAGGCCGATAGGCCGCAGGGCCGAATTTAATCAAGGCTGAATTCTGCGCGACGTCTTTCCCGCTCTCATAATAGCGGTGATAGCATGACCTGATTTCTATACTGCCAAAGCCTCGCCGTTGCCAGATCACCTCTAAGAATGCGCTTGCTTAATACTTTTCTTTCCAATCCGAGACGCTCCCTTGCGAAAACTTGCTTCATTTTTTTGGGCCGGCTCATCCAGAACATGAGGCGCTTGCACCGGAGCTGATTGCTGCGTTCTAATCGTTACGAATGGGAACTGTGCGCCCGAAAACGTGTCGAATTTATAAGTTGTCTACAGCGCTATTAATGGGAAATTGCTCATGATCCGATATCCGGCTTCAGCTATTGCTTGAAGCAGCAAAAATAAAATCGGACAAGACTGGATCCGTGGTTACTTTTTCAGCCTGGATGAATGTTGCGCACCTTATTCATATCTTAACAAGGAAAGCGAAGATGACTAATTGTAACCTGCCACAGCACGAAAATCATACTCACCCACACGGGCCCGAGTGTGGGCACACAGGTATCCTGCATAATGGTCACGTCGATTATCTGCATGATGGACATTTGCATCATCAGCACAATGATCACACTGATGAACATGTAATAGAAGTAACAACCGCCAACCCTGAAAATTGTACGCCTGAGCACAAGTGCTCAGGCCACCCGCAAACGCATACACATGGCCCGGATTGCGGGCACGAGGCTGTACCCCACGGCGGGCATGTTGACTATCTGGTCGACGGACATCTCCACCACCCGCACGATGGCCATTGTGATGATCACGGACCGGTGACGCTGGCCTCTGATCTCTAAGAAATAACCGTAACGAGGCGGGCAGCGCCTCGTTACGGGCTTCGTCAAGCCTGGCTCATATCTACTCTTGGGGATGTGACGATGCACGTATTCCACTCCACCTTGCATCGTGATCATAAATCGGGCTATTTTCTCTCCGCCCACTGAAATTTTATTAATCTCTCCCTCTTCTCCCCGTACCTTGGTCCCTCATATAAAACTTTACCAATGCAGAGGTAACAAATACCGCGGAAGCAAACGGAACTCTCGCTGATGACCGGCGGTGCAAATGGAATAAACGGCTTTCATGTTCCCAGGCGTGATTGATCCCATCATAAGTCTTTTTAGCGTCGGGCAATCGAGTGTGCCGTGTTACATTCAATTTCCTGAAGGATGCAATATTCAACCTGGTAAGCCAAGGTGTGCTGGCAATTGGGGCGGAGAGCCGCTCACCCAACGGCAGCTCGGTTACCGGTTGGAGGGGTAATGGACTGCTCACCGCATGATGACACACTTCCCGTGATATTAAATTTGGCGCAATCGGGATTTATTCGGGACTTTTCTTTACACTTATGCTGGGTAAGATAGTGTGTGGATCAGTCAGTAGAGGAGAATTGCAGGGTTGACCGCCGATCAAGACACTGTCGTGCTCGTGCACGGTTTGTGGATGCATGGCTGGGTAATGAGATTAATGGGAATGCGGCTGCGGCGCTGCGGTTTTTATCCTGCCTTTTTTTCCTATCCTTCCATGCGCAACTCGCTATCGCAAAATGCGTTATTGCTATCGCGTTTTGTTGCGAATACCGTTGCGCCGCGCATACACTTTATCGGCCATAGCCTAGGCGGTCTTTTGGTGCTGCAGATGCTTGCGGAATATCCGCAGCAGCGGGTTGGCCGCATTATACTGGCGGGAAGTCCTTATAACGGTAGCTGCGTGGCAGCGAGGCTTTCAGGAACCGCACCGGGACGATATATTCTCGGACGCAGCATGCCGCAGTGGCTGAGCCAGAAGATTCCGGAGGGGGGAGACCACTACGAACTTGGGGTAATCGCGGGACGCAAGAGTATAGGCGGTGGCAAACTGATATCCCGGTTGCCGTATCCCAATGACGGAGTGGTTGCGGTGGAAGAAACGAGAATGCCCGCCACACGCGATGAGATAGTACTCGATGTGAGTCATTCAGGGATGCTTCTATCCGCCGCGCTGACTCGTCAGGCATGTTCATTTTTGAGATCTGGTCATTTTTTGCACCATCCGGCATCATTGGCCTAAAATCTTATAGTTGATTCCTTGTTGCTTATCCATTGTTCTGCGAATTTTCCAGATAATGCCGTGATTCGCAAACCCTTGAATTTTATTTTTCTGTGAACCCGCCACAGCACTGTTCAACCGCCCGCCTCAGCATCATGATTTTGCAGATTTCGCGCGCGTTAAGGTTTAATGTTGTCGCAAGCCTTATCGTTTTGCTTGGAGGATGTGCCAATCTCGGCTACTACGCGCAAGCGGTGGATGGTCATCTTGATATCCGGCACCGCACCCGGCCTATTGATGCGATTATCGCCGATCCCGATGCTGATGAGGCATTGAAACGCTCCCTCACCATGGTGGTCAAGCTACGCGAGTTTGCGATCCGGCAACTAAAACTTCCTGATAACCAGAGCTTTACGACTTATGCCGATCTCGGACGTCCCTATGCAATCTGGAATGTATCCGCCGCTCCGGAGTTATCCTTGGAGCTTGAGAAATGGTGTTTCGTTGCGGCAGGCTGTGTCAGCTATCGCGGTTTTTTCTCGAAAACAGAGGCGGAGCGCTTTGCTGAAGAGCTCAAAATAAAAGGCTATGACGTAACGGTAGGCGGGGTGCGCGCGTACTCCACGCTGGGCTGGTTCAAAGAACCCATACTCAATACATTTCTCGGCTATTCCGATACCGAACTCGCCCAACTGATATTTCACGAACTCGCCCATCAGGTCGTGTACGTGCCCGGTGATAGTACCTTTAATGAATCCTTTGCAACCACGGTCGAGCTGGAGGGCATAGCCCGCTGGCTGGACAGTAACGGAACGGATGCGCAGCGAGCCGCATTTGAGGCGGCACAAAAAAGGAAGGCCGCTTCCGCCGAAATAATGCTGGATTATCGCAAAAGGCTGGAAGCGCTTTTTGCCTCAGGTATAAGCACCGCAGAAAAACGCACAGCCAAGGCGAGCATTTTTGCCGAGTTGCGCGAAAAACTCTCCGGATTGCGCACCGACAAAACCCGATCTGGCAACTATGACCAATGGCTGGCCCAACATCTCAACAATGCGTATCTCGCGTCGATCTCCACCTATACACGCCTGGTGCCTGCATTTCAGGCACTCCTGGGGCGGGAGAACAGAAATATTGCTCAGTTTTATGAAACTGTAAAAAAAATAAGCCGTTTACCCGAGCCGGAACGGGCTTTGTTACTGCATCAGGCAGAGCCGGGTAACCAGACCACCGCCAATTCAACCCCGTAAAGCTCTCATAGCTACCCCTTGGAACGTCGTTAAGCATTCGTAACCAATGCGGGGTGAAGGAGTTCTATTTCGTAAATATGACGACCTTGCTGGGGTGGCGAATAGGCGCTATAGCTTGAAATAACAGAGGGCTCCAGATAACCCGTAATTTGTTCAAGATCCGATAGCCGCAGGCCTTGCCGGACAAGATAGGCAATATAGCTGTGCCGGATGGCTTCGGCGGTGATTCCCTGTGGGTCAAGCAAGCCAGAATCCACCGCTGCGCAGACCAGGGCGGCCGAGAGATCGATACGTACTCCCGGATCATCCGGATTCCATGCAGGGTAGCCATCCGATTGCTCAAACAATGATTTAAGCCCTGCGCTTAGGGAAATAATTCTCGGCGTCTTTCCTGGCACTGAAACGGTTGCCGCCTGTAGATCAATCTGACCGGGTTGCAAAGCGGTGGCTTCATCAACACTCAGACCACTGAGCAAAAGACTGATCAGTTGCTTTGCCTTTAGATTTGAAGCATTGAGCAAAACTCTAAGCTGATGACTGGAAAGTTCTCTCACCGACGGACTCGTCAGGGCATTGGTTGCTTTATGGTCTAACGGAATGGGCTCGGTCTGAGGATAATTAGCCAATTCCCGGCTAGCGGGAGGATAGTCACGTATTCCGAAAACCGCTATCGGCGAGGGTTGTTCTTCCTTCTTTTGCGTCAGATACTCGAAAACCCAAACACTAAAAAGACCCAGTAAAAAAGAACCCGCTATCACTATCAGGGCATCTCGGCCATAGTCCGGTCTCACCGGATTGCCGGATTCGTATGCCCGGCTAATAACTGTTACCTGCGGGTATTTTTCTTTTTGTCCAGTTTTGACCTGCACCAACCGCTCCTGCGTTTCACGATAGAGTTTTTCCAGACTTTCCAAATCGCTTTTTAACGCGTCGTGCTTAGCGAATTTCGTGGTGAAAGCCGATGCTTGATGCTTATGCTCATTCAGTTGGCCGCGAATTTCCCTTACAGTTTGTTGCGCGGCGGCATAAATCACCTCTGCATCGGCTAGGACAACGTCCCTGCCTTCCTGGTGTCTGCTTTTAATTGTCGTTTCCAGTTCCTTGATTTGCTCCGGAATAAATTTAAATTCTGGATGCAGATTGATATAGTCGCGGGTATATCTCTTATCCAGATCTGCCAGTTTCTCGCGTAAATTCTGCAAGCGCAATTGAAGCTCGGTCACGCTACCCTTTTCATCATTCGGGACGACAGTCTTTCCGCGGGAAATGGCCGATTTTATGGCATCCACGCTTGCCCTCGCCTTGACCTCATCTTCATTAGCTTTGTTAAGTGAGTCGGTCAACCCTTTAAGGCGGGCCAATGCCACGTTTTCCTCTCGTCCGGTCGAGGAAATATCATGGGTTATTCTGAAAGTCTCCAGTTCCGTCCGGGCAGAATCAACTTTATCAGACAGACCTTTCAATTCGTCTTCAAGAATACGTGTCGTATCGCTCGTCAGTCGCTTGACTTCCTCATTCCGTGCGTCAAGATATACATCTATCCAAGTATTGATGAGTATCGGCAAGAACTTCGAATCGGAATCTTCAGCCTCTATTTCAACGAGATTGGTATCGGCTACGGGTTCGACATGGAGCAATCTCTGGATATCGGATAGGGTGAGATGAAGCAAGGACTTATCGGCGGCCTTAAGCCGCGCTAAGGTTTCCGCAATCAGTTCATGCCCCAGCAAAATCTGACGTTGAATAGCAACATGCTGAATATCGGGATCGCCGCTTTCCCGGTCGATAGCAGTCATCGCCGACGTTAATAATGTCGCGCTGCTACGGTAAATCGCGGGACGGCTGTAATCGTAGATCAGGCCGATAATGGCGCTGATTAGGAAAACCGTACCGAAAATACTGAACCTGCGCGATCGATACCAGGGCTTCCCACTCGGATCTACGGACGAATAGAAACTCCGGGGCGTGCGCGTATCAGCTCTGTTTTTCATACCAGACTAGACTCCAACACAACCATACCTTGCAGCTCGAATGTACCGGGCAATGAAATGCCACACTAAAAAAAACGTCTGTGCGGTGCCACACAAACAGTAAACACCGATCCAACGGCAATGTGCATGCAACTCCAAAAAATTAATTGATTTTCATATTCCTGTAAAGGTTTTGCTTTAAGGTAGTCATATAAGGCCTCTGTGGAGCGTTATTGGATCACCTCCCGAAAAAAGCTGCCATCGATTGTTCGCATTCCCGGCAAGTGTCGAAAACCTGTTCAGGAGATTCCTTGCATTTGAATAGCTTATATCCGCTAGATCACCAACTCCGCCAAGAAACCGCCGCGGAATCGCCCGCCGCATTTCCCCCTTCTTCTGCCTATTCGCACTACGTTAAGGAATCAAGAGAATGAGAGTACATCTCGATCAAGAAACATCCTGCACTGTCATCCCTTTCGATTATGGGTCAGCGGCCTTCAGGCAAAAAATGCTTAACCATTACCGATCAAATGGCCGGAAGCTCGGAACAAATATTGAAAAAATTCCGGGAAAGAAAAGAAACGACTCGAACCATATTATCGAACCCAGATAATCCATTGAGTGGCTCAGGGAGCCCACCCGATTGCTGGCGGCCAGTCTGCGGCCACTCCCGCAGCTTGCCAGACGTTCATAGACCAAGCTATGGACTTCTACTTCTCCCAACCAGCAAAAACTGTCTCGCAACCTGCCTCGCCATCATCCCGCATCCCAACGGACTATATGGGTTGAAGAAATCGCCCGGCTGGCGAAACCTTGTATCGTGGCTTGACATTCGTTATGCTGTACTGGGCTAGAAGCCGTTCGTAGTGCCCCTAGTATCATAACCGGAAGACCCATGAGCCGCTATCCCTCCATACCCGCCATACCCGCAATATTCGTCGGGCACGGCAACCCCATGAACGCACTTTCCAGCAACGCTTATACTGCGGCATGGTCGGCGCTTGGCGCCGCGCTTCCCAAGCCAAAAGCTGTCCTTTGTATATCTGCACACTGGTATGTGCCACAAACAGCCGTCACTGCGATGGTAAAACCACGAACAATCCATGATTTTGGTGGATTCCCCCCGGAACTTCATCAGGTTCAGTATCCCGCACCGGGCTCTCCCAAACTTGCGGCGGAAATCGCCGATCTGCTTATGCCAACTGTCGTCACAATGGATACCGGTTGGGGTCTGGATCATGGAACCTGGTCCATTCTTATGCATATTTTCCCCAATGCCGATATTCCGGTTGTTCAACTGAGTATCGATGAAACCCGGAACGCAGTCTGGCACTATAATATCGCCCGGCGCTTGGCGCCACTGCGCGAAGCGGGAGTGCTTATTCTGGGTAGCGGAAATATCGTGCATAATCTCCATACCTACTCGTGGGGAAATCACAAGATTGAACCATACGATTGGGCGCTTCGATTCGAAAATATGGTGCGCAAGGCATTAAGCTCCGGCAACTCAGAAGATTTTGAGCCGCTTATCGAGTATGAAAAACTGGGGCAGGATGCAAAACTGTCCGCCCCAACGCCGGATCATTATTTGCCGCTACTCTATGTGCTCGCGCAGCGGCAGGAAGGCGACGAAATAAGTTTCCCGGTGGAAGGGTTCGATGGAGGTTCAATTTCCATGTTGGCAGTGAGGCTAGGCTAACGAGGTGAATAGCGAACTTGGAGATTTTTAGGAACTTCATGGGCTTCCATGGAGTTTTAAAGCTTCTAAGACCTCAAAGGCCTCCATAATGGTAGGCTGCCATTTTACTGTGCCGGCTGGCGCGCTCGCGGATTGCCTCTTCATACTCCGCAAATATATTTCGCCCCGCTATCTCGTGCAGACCCCGTTGCATTGCCCCCAGCAGTGCGCCCGCACCGAGCTGGGCCGATTCAATTGCCAACTCGATCCCCATGCCGCTGAGGGGATCGGGCGCATAAGCCGCATCACCGACGGCAATCCAGCCATTCCCAGCCGCCTTGCTGAATGCACGCGTGCCAGCCATGCGTCCGGTTATGCGCAGGTTGACCGGAGTATCAGTCTTATCCAGCAAAGGAGCAAGCAGCCGTGTACGGCGAAGCTCCCCGAAAAAAAATTCCCGCAGAGATACGCGCCGCTGTTTGATCTCCTTACGGCTGGTGCAAAAACCAGCAAAATGACCACAATCTGGAGCAGGTAATGCGTACCACCAGCCGTTGTCCATAGCTTCGACGTAGAGCGTATGCTCGGACGTACAGGTCAGCGGATTTAAGGATGCCATCAGCGCAATCTGTGACGATTCACCTACGGGTGACTGATCAAAAAAGGGCGCCGCCGCGCGGCCGGTAGCCAGAACAAGAAAACGCGCGCATACCGGATCGCATTCGGCGTCGCCCAAGCGCAGCGAAAGTTGCCATTGATCGCTGCGGCGGTCAATACCAATGACTTTGGCGCCGGTGATGACCGACACGCCCGCGGCATCCGCCAGGTCGCGCAATTTCTGGTCGAAAAGCGCACGCTCCACCGCGACACCGGCGCCCCATGGATTAAACATCATGCTCAATGTAACCGGTTCGGGCGTACCCCACAGCGATATCGTTTCATGGACTTCCATCCCCGGTATTCCGAAGGTTTCCTGTTGAAAAAAGCCAGGACAGTACTGCTCAATCATGCGGCGCGCACGACCGGACACGAGTTCGATGCCACCTGTACTATAGCCGTCCCAATGCGCAAGGCATACGCCTACGCCACTGCGCGCGAGCATAAGCGCGCATACCGCACCGGCTGGGCCACCTCCCGCAACAACGACATCCACGTTATGGCTACTCCCGGACATGGATCAGATAACCAATGAATTAATAAGTACGCAAACCAGCAAGCTGTTCATATCTGGGGATATGGTTGGTATACCGACAAATAACCTCAAATCCGGTAGTTGACCGCTCATTAAATAGCTCAGTGTTATGAGTAATAACAATATTTCTTATTATTTAACCCTTACCTTCTGGTGAAGTCGTTACGGAATTTAGGATAATCCTATTCTCTATTAATGTAATCTCGTATGAAAGAACTTACGGCAATTTACAGTTTCAGGCATCCCATGACCAAACCCGAAATCGAAGCAGGCACCAAGCGATGGCAAGCGTTACTTGAATACCATGAACGCAGCAAGCATCACGTCTATCGATATGCGCCCGGCCCTGGCGTGCTTGACTGGGTAAATCAGCCAAATCCATTCCGGGAGTTCAGCGGCGCTCCCCAGATCAAGCTTTCTTTGACGGCGGATACGCTTGGCACACAATACAACGACATACGTTGCGGCAAATTGCCTTTACCGGCCCATTTTAATGTCAACAATCTTGCGACACTTTTCGAACTCTCGCTGGGTCTCTCGGCATGGAAGTCATATAACGGCAATAGGTGGGCGCTGCGTTGCAATCCTTCGAGCGGAAACCTGCATCCTACTGAAGGCTACCTGCTATGCCCACCCCTGGAAGGCTTGCCGGCGGGTGTCTATCACTATTTGAGCCGCAATCATGTGCTTGAGCAGCGTACCGCTATAGGTGATCCACAATGGGCCGAAGCCTTTGCGGGCAGGGGTATTCTGATTGGCCTAACCTCGATTCACTGGCGCGAGGCGTGGAAATATGGCATGCGCGCCTGGCGCTATTGCCAGCATGATTGTGGTCATGCCATCGCCGCGGTGAGCTACGCGGCGGCGGCCCTAGGGTGGCAGACCCGGCTGGTTCTTTCCGCTGGGGATGACGAGACGGCCGGTTTGCTGGGACTGAACCGCAATGAGGGTATGGAGCCCGCCGCATCCGCCGAATTGGAAGCAGCCGATGCCCTGCTCTGGGTCGGTGATCCTGATACCCGGCCCGACCTGGGCCGTCTGCTGCAAGCCCTGGAAAACCGGGATCGTGCCGAATGGCGTGGACGCGCCAATCTTTTAAGCAAGGCTCATGTGCCATGGCCGGATATTGATTCGATTCATCACGCCACATACAAACCTCATACTCTCTATCCGCGCGAAATGCATGAACTTGCCCAGACCTACCCTGCCCGTATCCCGCCGCATGCCAGTAGTGCCGCTGGTATGAGTTTCTCCCGCATTGCGCGGCAGCGGCGTAGCGCGATATCCTTTGACGGTATCACGCATATTCCCGCCCCAACTTTCTTTAGCATGTTGGAATGTCTGATAGCCGATCATTCTGCGCCCCCATGGAATTCGCTGGGCTCATCCCAAACCATGGTGCACCCCGTCTTTCTGGTACATCGCATAACGGGCCTGAAACCGGGACTCTATATATTCCTGAGAAACCCGGCGATTCTGCAAGACATGAAGAGGGCCATGCGCGCCGATTGGTTATGGCAGAAGACCGGCCCGGATCATCTACCGTTGTATTTATTGCTTGCGCATGATCTGCGCGACGCGGCAAAGTTGATCTGCTGCCACCAGGGCATCGCCGCCGACTCATGCTTTGCGCTGGGAATGCTCGCACAGTTCTCAATCATTGAGAATGAACCATGGCGTTACCGTCATCTTTTTTGGGAGTGCGGAATGCTAGGCCAAATGCTCTATCTCGAAGCCGAAGCGGCCGGCATACGCGCCACTGGCATTGGCTGTTTTTTCGATGACGAAATGCACGCACTGCTTGGAATCAACGATCATTCCTGGCAGAGTCTTTATCATTTCACCATGGGGGGCCCAACCGAAGACTCCCGTCTGTTGACCTTGCCGCCATATGGTGCCGGCACCTGAGCCCTGCATCCCGATCTGGTACGCCGCGATAAAACAAGTTGCAACCAGTTCAACCTCGAGCCGGCTTATTAAGGCCGGAACAGGGCATTCCAGCCAGCCTATCTTCCCTTGAAAGGCGTTGTCAGCGCGAAGTCGCGCTCACCGGGGATAAAAACGTTACAGCTATATTCCTCCCCCTTGTGATCCACCTGAATGCTGGCGACAACCGCACTATCCATTTCCCTAATGATAGGAATCGGCAACGTCTCTGTATTTAACGCGTAGCCAACCGGCAAAATCCTTCGGGCATCAACGCCCTCAAACTTTGAAACAGCGCCTCTTGTCAAAAAGGAATGTTGCACCTGGGGCGGTAAAGAATCAGTCTTTGTCCAATTGACATTCAGCGTAATCTCTTTATTCTGTGGAGTGGCCCAGCATGTAAGGCCTTCACGCTTGCGCATGCAGGCGGACCAAGCGCTTGCCACAGATGGGGAGACAACCTTCTGCATCAGAAACTCGGCTGCCCTGGATGAATCAGCCAACGAATTCTTCGAACAATACGCACTCTTCCACTGATTGAATCGATCTTCGCTCAATGAGTCCTCAGAGGAATGCATGCCTGAATGCGCTCCGCTTCCGCGCTGGCTGAAGAGACCATAAGAGGTACCGAATGAGTCACTGGTACCGGATTGCTGCGCGCGGTTAATTGCTTGACGGGCTTGTTGAAATTTTGATGAACACAGCGCCGCGTACATCGCTTGATCTCTAAATCGAGCATTGATCCTGGCGTACTCATTGTAAAATCCCTCCGCGAGAATTTTTCGGCAGGAATCCACAACAAATGCGCCAGCGGGCGGAATGTGCAGAATGGGCAGAATACATGCAACGGCAAAAATCGGGTGGGTTACAGTAGCTCTGTTCATCATCATTCTTCCTCCGCATACACTATAGAGTATAAGATGCACTCGCATAATAATTCAACCAGGATTCCATCAGGACGCGAGATGATGGCAAGACAATTTTGCTGGTTGAGCTCGCAGAGCCGCCTAATGGATTATATGGATTGAATATCTTTTTCATCGTTGATCAACATGGAATATTGTCATCACCGGAAAATTCCAGCTTTATTTTGAAACCCAGGTTAAAGCTTTCTCATCCCATATTCGTTAAATGACGAGTCGTTCTTCATGGCTTATCGTTTTGCTCTATGCCGCCTTTTCCATACTTTGGCTGGTGGTTGCAAGCTATTTGATTTCGCTTACCGTTGACGATCCGATTTTACGAAGCCGTGCCTATGTAGCGAGAGAATTGACACTTGTCGTCATGAGCAGCGGTCTGCTTTATCTCCTGCTAAGGCTGGGACGGGAACGGGAGGACCCTTCCAAGCTAATGGAAGCCCACGCGGATTCGGGTTATTTTTGGTCGAATCGATTGTTGCTCATGTTTGCCGCTCTGGCGATGGTGGCTCCCTTGGTGAGTATTGGCATCATCAAGGTGTATGGCCCGGAAATGGAACGCAAAGCCTACGCAGATTTACAAACAATCGTCGACCTCAAAGCGGAACAGGTCGAGCTTTGGCTGACGGAGCGGCACCGTGACGCGGAAGCAATAGCGGTGAGTCAGGCGCTCATTGAGCGAGTCGCGAACATGCATAAGAAAAGGGATATGCACCTGAACCAACTCATCCGCAATCGGTTGGAAGCTGTTCAAAATGCTTATAGTTATGAGTCCGTGCTGCTGCTGAATGTAGAAGGCGAACTCTTGCTGACACCGGACGAGAAATATGAACTGCCCGCCGTTACCCAGGCATTACTGCCCGTCGCGTTGCGGACCAAACGAATACAGAGCAGTGACTTGTTCCTGGATGAACAGGGGACAGCCCGGCTGGATATTGCAGTGCCCCTGGTTCCCGAGGCAATCAGTCAGAATGCTGTCGCTGTCGTGGTTTTGCGTGCTAATTTGGGACGATTCCTGCTACCTCTTGTCGGAAAATGGCCGGTCGACAGCCTCAGTGCGGAAACTCTGCTGGTACGTCAGCAAGGTGAAACCATTATTTATCTTAATACCAGGCGCCATCAAAAAGACACTGGAGGGCAGACAACCACTCCAGGCCACCATTCAGTGATCGCCAGCAAAGACGCGCCGGCAGCCGCTGCCGCGCGCGAGCAGCATGGCGGTACGACTTACGGAATCGACTATCGCGGGGAGCCCGTCTTGGCCGCGTTCCGCCCCATGACAGGCACCGGCTGGCACCTGGTATCCAAAATTGATCGCAGCGAAGTATTGGCTCATCTCTGGACCCTGGTATTCTGGGTCAGTATGGCCATTTTATTAGCCATTGCCGCGGTAAGTGGGGCCGTATGGTTGTTATGGCGTCAACAGCGGCGCGCTCATCAACTGGCGCTGCTCGTCCGTACCGCCGAGCAGGACAAGCTTCTCAAGTATTTCTATGAGTTGCCGTTTATCGGCATGGCCATTACCTCTCCCGACAGCAAGCGCTGGCTGCGGTTTAACGACCGTTTATGCGAGATTCTCGGTTATTCTCGCGAAGAACTTGCTGTCAAGAATTGGATGGAAATGACGCACCCCGACGATATCAAAAAAGATATCGTGGAATTCGAAAAGGTCATGCACGGGGAATCGGAAGGTTACACGATGAACAAGCGTTACATCCGCAAGGATGGCTCCGTTGTCATTGCCAATATGAGTGTCAAATGTGTGCGCACGGACGACGGCAAAGTGAATTACTTCGTCGCCATGATCCGCGATATCACCGAACAAGAACGCCGTAAGACCGAGGCCCTGGCTGCTCAAAGCCAATTGCAGGCCACGCTGGACGCCATACCCGACCTGCTGTTCGAGCTCGATCTGGATGGACGCTGTCACGATTACCACTCCGCACGCACCGACCTGCCAACCATGCCGATTGGAGATCTTCTCGGAAAAAAAATTTCAGATATCCTTCCTTCCGCTGCGGTAGACATTATCGTATCGGCGTTGCTGGAAGCGCAAGAAAAAGGCCTGTCGGCCGGCAAGCAGCTGGAATTGGAATTTGCGCAAGGCAAGTTGTGGTTTGAGCTTTCGGTTTCCCGCAAGCATGTTGATCCCGGGCACGAGCCCCGTTTCATTGTCCTTGCGCGCGATGTTACCGAGCGCAAGGCCTCGGAACAACGCATCCTGAATCTCGCCCACTACGATTCGCTCACCGGCCTACCCAACCGCGCATTACTCGCAGACCGCATGCGGGTTGCGATTAAACGCGCCGAACGGCAATCCACCCGTCTCGCTGTATTATTCGTCGATCTTGATCGATTCAAACCAATCAACGATTCCTTGGGTCATGATATTGGTGACCAGTTGCTGAAGGCAGCCGCGCAACGCATGCAAACATCGGTGCGCAGCGTTGATACCGTAAGCCGCGTGGGCGGCGACGAATTTGTGGTTCTCCTGAGCGAAATCGAGACTACGGAGGATGCCGCGCGTGTCGCCGATAAGCTTATCATGGGGCTATCACAGCCGTATGGAATCGAGGGGCACGAACTGCAGGTGACCGCAAGCGTCGGCATCTGCATCTATCCGGATAATGGCACGCAGCCCAACGTGCTGCTACGCAATGCCGACGCATCAATGTATAGCGCCAAGGAATCAGGCCGGAATCGATATCAATTCTACTCCGACGACATGACAGTGCAGGCAATGGAACGTCTCAGTCTTGAGCGCGATTTGCGCGGGGCCGCCCAGCGCGGCGAAATCTATATGGTATATCAGCCGCAGATAGACCTTGCTACCAAGCGGATCATCGGCGCGGAAGTGTTAATGCGATGGCGACATCCGACGCAGGGTTTGATTGCACCGGCACGTTTTATTCCCATCGCGGAAGATAGTGGATTGATTCTCGTGATCGGCGAATGGATACTGAGCGAAGCTTGCCGGCAGGCGCGACAGTGGCGTGACCGTGGAATTCTTGATGCATGCGTCTCGGTAAATGTTTCTGCGGTGCAGGTCCGCCAGAGTGATTTCGTCAGAGTCGTGGAGCGCGCGATCAATGAATCCGGGTTGCCACCCAATTGCTTGGAACTTGAAGTTACCGAGAGTGTGGTGATGCAGGGTATCGACACTACGGTGCAGAAGTTGCGGGAATTGGATGCCTTGGGCGTAAAGGTTGCAATCGATGATTTCGGCACCGGCCACTCAAGTCTCGCATATCTACGGCAGTTTACGGTTGATCGCCTTAAGATCGATCAGTCCTTTGTGCGCGACCTGCCAGGCAATATCGACGCTGAAGCCATTGCAACTGCCATCGTAGCCATGGGACTCAGCCTTGGCTTGCGTATCATCGCCGAAGGTGTGGAGACGGAAGCGCAGGCGAAGTTTCTGCAAAGCGTTCTATGCAAGGAGGGCCAGGGTTATCTCTACGCCCGTCCCATGGAGGCAGGCGACTTTGAAGCGTGGGTTACGGCATGGGGGCGGCACGTACAAACCAAATCCTGATCGCCGGATAATCCTTAGTCCTTTTTCTCCGTACTTTCCGTACCCTCTTTTTTGACGGGACTCTGCACCTTGTAGCCCTCCTCTTTCATCTTGTAGCCACCATATGCGCCCACCCCACCCGCCGCGAGCAGCCAGCAACCCGATAGCATCGGAACCACGAGCAAGAGCATTCCCATACGAATCAATTTTCCTGCTTTCATTATACCTCCTGAAAAATCCAACGAAAAAGTGAGCCCGCGATAACCATCACATCAGCCCACGATATCACACTCAAGCTGAGCCAGAGTATATTCATATAATAGCGAAAATAATCGCAAGAATTAAAACAGATTTGTTTTCCGCGGTAAGCCGGCCAGTTGCCTCAAGGAATGAAAGCTCGTCTCACTCCAAAATATCTCTTTACATATCGGCACGTGTTGCGCCAATATTTTTATTCGCGTATGCAGCGGGCAGATGCGTGATTATGAGTTTTCATATGATGTTAATTTTCAGATTTCTTCCATCCATGCTGCCGGCCACCGGCACACTCACTTAGGACTCGAAATATGAAATGGGAAGGCCACCGTCGGAGTGACAACGTCGAGGACCGCCGAGGCTCCGGCATGGGCGGTTTCGGCCTGGGCGGACGCCGCATTGGAATCGGCACCATTGTTGTGGCATTGGTAGGCGGATTAATATTTGGTGTTGATCCACTCACCATGCTCAGCATCATGTCCGGCGGGGGCAACTCAATCCAGGAGCAAGGCCCCATATCCTCTCCTCCACCCGGCGATGTGCGTGCAGCGTTTGTTTCGACGGTTCTGGCCGACACCGAAGATGTATGGACAGGAGTGATGCAACAGGATGGAGGTACTTATCGCCCCCCCAGGCTCGTCCTGTTTCGTGGAGCGGTCATGACTTCCTGCGGAAAGGGAAGTGCCGCCATGGGTCCGTTCTATTGCCCCGAGGACCAGAGAATCTACATCGACCTTGATTTCTTTGACACAATGGCAACTCGTCTGGGAGCGAGCGGCGACTTCGCACAGGCTTATGTAATCGCCCACGAGGTTGGACATCACGTGCAGAACCTTCTTGGCATTTCCGGGGAGGTAAACCAAATGCGCGGACACTTGCCTGAAAAACAGGCAAATGCATTGTCGGTTCGGGTTGAACTGCAGGCTGACTGTTATGCGGGGGTATGGGCACATCATTCCCAAAGATCCAAGGGATGGCTAGAACAAGGCGATATCGAGGAGGCACTTAATGCCGCCGCACAAATCGGGGACGACACATTGCAACGCAAGATGCAGGGTACGGTGGTACCCGAAAGCTTTACGCACGGCACAGGCAGCCAGCGCATGGATTGGTTCACGCGCGGTCTGCAAAGCGGAAATGTAGCGCAGTGCAATACGCTGGAAGCAAAACGGCTGTAGTTCCGTCGGGAAGCAAGCTTGCCGGATTTAGATTAATAATTTTAAGAATTTCCATACGGAGCGCAAAACATGAAAGTATCCGAGCTTAAAGACGAATTGCTTGATTATTGGGTGGCGAAAGCCAATGAAGTGACGGAAGTACATGTAGTGGACTCGCACTGCCTCATCGATCACGTCCGCTGGGAACCGTCGGTCAATTGGTGTCAAGGCGGACCCATCATTGAAAAAGAGTGCATTAACCTTAGCCATAGCCTGGAACCAGGCTCGGAACACTGCACAGCTTATATGCGATCGGGCAGGAATCGGCAAAAGGGGCTCACTCCGCTGATTGCCGCCATGCGTTGCTATGTCGACTTCAAATTCGGTGAGGAGGTTACTGATTAGCTGAATCCGGGAAATATGGAACAGGTATGCCGCAGGATCACCCAGGACTGAAGAAGAAAACATGGCCAAATTAAAGCCCAAGGAACATTCACGCGAGGCGATGCCCGCAACACGCGTCCTGGCTGCGCAGGCCTTCTCCCGCGCAGCCGGTGCCCCGCTCGTCCATGGAAACAACATCCGTCTTCTCAAGGATGGCGGGGAAAATTATTCCGCATGGCTTGATGCGATTTATTTAGCCGAAGAAACCATCTATTTCGAAAATTATATTATCCGTGACGACAAAATCGGCCAGCAGTTTGCTGATGCGTTTATTACCAAGGCGAAAGAAGGCGTTAGGGTAAGAGTCCTTTATGACTGGATGGGATCGTTCCCGGAAGCATCCGGCGGCTTCTGGCGCCGCTTGAGCGATGGAGGCGTGGAGGTTCGATGCTTTAATCCGCCGCGCCTGGATAGCCCGCTGGGCTGGGTGAGCCGGCTTCACCGGAAATCCCTTTGCGTGGATAATTGCGTCGCGTTTATCAGCGGATTATGTGTGGGTCAAATGTGGGCGGGCTACGCCGAACGCGGTATACCGCCTTGGCGCGACACCGGGGTGGAGGTAAGCGGCCCAATTGTAGCCGACGTGGTACAGGCATTTTTCCGGGCCTGGGCCGAAACCGGGCCCGAATTACCGGCAGATGAAATGCCGGAGCGGGAATCGATTCCCGCGACCGGCGCGGTTGATTTAAGGGTGCTGGCCAGCGTCACGGCAACGGCGGGATTGTACCGCCTGGAACAACTGATCACGGTCCTCGCACAAAAAAGGCTCTGGCTTACCGACGCCTATTTCGTAGGCACCACCAGTTATGTGCAAGCGCTGAGAGGCGCGGCGATGGATGGCGTGGATGTACGGTTACTGGTTCCCGGGTCGAACGGCGACCTGAAGTTTCTGCGCCCTATCTCGCGTGCCGGCTACCGTCCGCTGCTGGAAGCCGGGGTGCGTGTATTTGAGTGGAATGGATCGATGCTGCATGCCAAAACGGCTGTGGCCGATAGCCGCTGGGCACGGGTGGGATCCAGCAACCTCAACATCGCCAGTTGGCTTGGCAATTGGGAATTGGATGTGGCAGTGGAAGACCCTGGATTTGCGTATGAGATGGAGCAAATGTATCTAAAGGATCTGGATAACGCGACAGAGATCGTGCTCGGTAGAAAAAACCGTGTCCGGCCGGTGGCTATGCCCGAATCATCCGCAACCGCCCCTGCCTTGAGGGGTGGCATGGGTAGACGCAAAGGCGGCAGCGCAAGCCAGCTGACGGCGGGAGCCATCCGCGTCAGCAACACCGTCGGGGCGGCCCTTACCAGCCGACTTGTTCTCGGCGCGGCGGAAGCTAAAATCATGATGTCCGGCGGCGTGATATTGTTGGGCCTGGCTATCGCCGCATCGCTGGAGCCATTGCTGATTGCGGCCCCCTTCATACTGATCGCGGGGTGGATCGGGATTGCACTGCTGATCCAGGCATACCATTTGCATGGAAGTACCCAGAACCGCCGCGCCTCCGATAGAATGGATGACAAGATCGAACCGTTCCTATCGCGCGATGAACCATCCGAAGAAGCGCTTGCCGGGGCTTCCGAGCAGCACCGTGATTCTCCCTCTGAAATACCCGCCGAAGCGCACCCTGATAAAGCTCGCGACGGTATAGTGTAAACCGGCAATTGGGTCGATTATCGGTTCAAGCAATCTATCAACCAGAATGCATATTACTATCTTCAGGAGGAAAATTTCATGGGATTATTTCACCGGAGCACCGATACCGCTCGACAGGGCGCTAACACCGCGCTCGCTCGAAAAACGGTGCAGAGCCCACTCACCTTGATCATGACCATCCGCTCGCCCGAGGACTTCCAGGCGCTCAATGCGCGCATACTTGAAATTCAAGCCGCTCCGCCGGAAAGAAATCCCATCTGGATTGCTCTCGACAAGCTCAGGATCGTGCACTTCGCACGTTTTGTGTTCCTCGAAAATAACACCAAGCTTGCCATCATCACCACGTACGATGGATCCTTCGAAGACTATCTCAATGAATTCATCGACGAGATCGGCGACGTTTTCAACGCGCTGCTCCAACATATGGACGGCGCACCCCCTTTGCCTGTTCAACAGAATCGCGAGGCTTTTGGAAATTACGTCAAGGCTAATGACCTGGGTGGTATTGAACCTTTCTATAGCGCCTACCCCCAAGCTACGGTGCTGGACATTCAGGCGGCGCTCGGCGAGATATGATGGAAACTTGAGTTGATACCATGGCTGACCTACCCCACGCAGATATTCAGGGCTTTATCCTTCGCACCTATGCCATGCCGGTTCTGCGTGTATTCGCCTTAAAGGTTGAGCAGCCGGGAGCCGCCAGGCGGTTTCTCGGCAAACTTGTGAGCGGCGAGAGCGATCTCCAGCTTGCCACCGCCATCGATTGGACGACGAAACCACAATACTGCCTGAATGTTGGACTCACCTATCTGGGTCTTGCTGCGCTTGAGCTTCCTGCATCTTCGCTTGGCTCTTTTCCGGAAGAATTTTTGGCCGGCGCAGCGGCCCGTGCCGAGCGGGTTGGCGATACGGGCGAAAGCAGCCCTCAACATTGGAAAGGCCAGTTCGCCAGTCCCGATCTGCATATCCTGCTCTTCCTCTTCACCGAAACGGAAGACATTCTTGAGCAGATTACCCGCCAGCTTCGCGCGGATTATTCCAGCGACGGCGCGATGAGCGAACTTTCCCTGCATGACGGCCGAAGTCTGCCCGGAAGCACCGCGCACTTCGGCTACCGGGATGGCTTCGCCCAGCCTACCATTGATGGCGGCCTTCCACCGCTGATGCCGGATGTATTGCCGAAAGCGCCAGCCGGAGAATTTCTGCTGGGGTACCCCAGCCAGTACACGGACTTCACCTACTTGGTGCCGGTACCTCCCGAGTTGGGCCGAAATGGCAGCTTTATGGCGTTTCGCATTCTTGCGCAGGACTGTCATGGCTTCGAGCAATTTCTGACGGATGCGGCTCATCAAACAGGATTTGACCGGGAACTGATAGCCGCCAAGCTTTGTGGCCGGTGGCGAAATGGCGTGCCGCTTTCTCTCTCGCCGGATTCCGCGGACGAACGCATCCTGCTGGAGCAACGCAATAGTTTCGACTATGTGCCGAGCGACGCGGTACCCGACGCCTTTGATGATCACCGTGGCTATCGCTGTCCGCTCGGGTCGCACATTCGCCGCATGAATCCACGCAACTCGACGGTGGCGGGAAACGGCGGCCTCAAGCATCGCATAATCCGCCGCGGCTTGCCCTACGGCCCTCCCTATGATCCAGCCAATCCCGATGACGATGTCGAGCGCGGGCTGCTTGGCCTGTTTATCGGCGTAAGTCTCAAGGACCAGTTCGAATTTCTGATGTCAGACTGGGGCAACAAGGGAAATTTTGCCCCCGGTCTGCGCAATACCAGGGACCCGATCATCGGAGATAATTCAATGCCGGGCGCAACTTTTCTAATCCCGAGCAAAGGTCAGAAACGCCCCATCGAACTTACCGGTCTTTCCAATTTCGTTACCTGCCGCGGTGCGGCCTATTGTTTTCTCCCCAGCGCCACGGCAATTCGCTATATCGCCAATTTATCCGTCATACCTGCCACAGGAGCCAGGGATTAGAGCTGATAGGGTATTTAGAAGATTTGGCACATGCGATTTCGAAACCTGGCCTTCATCCTCTTGATAAGTTCGCTACGGGTAACGTAAGAATAATTGAAAAAGGAGCATCAAATGACGCGAATTCAGTCCGTACTCAAGGCAATAACCACGATATTGTTCTGCATACTATTTTCAATGCCTGCTCAAGCCGAACTCGTCGGTGAAGTGGACACCGCCTTTCGATGGCTGGGTAAGGATGACCGGGTAGTCATCGAGGCGTATGACGATCCCAAGGTCCACGGAGTAACCTGCTACGTATCCCGCGCGAGGACAGGCGGAGTAAAAGGCACTATAGGCCTGGCGGAAGATCGGGCGGAAGCCTCAATTGCTTGCCGGCAAGTCAAGGAGACGCTCCACTTTACCGAGAAACTTCCCCGGCAAGAGGATGTGTTTACCGAACGCATGTCGATTTTATTCAAGCGTCTGCATATTGTCCGCGTGGTCGACTCCAAGCGCAACACTCTTATTTATCTGACCTATTCAGACAAGCTGATAGATGGAAACCCGCAAAATAGCGTTACCGCTGTCCCCGTGACCCAGGGGACTTCCATTCCACTCAAATAAATAAATGGTCAAATAGCTATCAACCAGGGAGTATGCGATAGCATCGCGTCTGACCCCAGCCCCTGACTACCGGATTCGAGTTCCAGCATAAACCCGGTATCTCATCGAATCGCCGCATGCGAGTTTTGAGAAATGAGAATCGTTAACTTACGTACGCTACCGTACGGACTCATCCTTAAGGGTGAAATATAATTATTGTCGGCACTGGCGATAACGAATAACAAAAAGAAAGAATGAGCCCATAACCGACCAACAACCATTTACAAATTTTTTCAACCTGATGGAGGTACACAAATGAAAATTATTCGGAAATCGCGATTCACTCTAGTTATTGTCGCGTTGATAGCCAGTGCTTTTGCTGGCATGGCGACAGCGAGTGAAATCAAGGTTAATCTGAGCGGCGGTCAGGAAGTTCCCGCTGTCCAGACTTCTGCCAGCGGTAGCGGCACGATAATAGTTGAGGATGACAAGTCCATCAAAGGCAAGATCACCACTTCTGATATCAAGGCCACCGGTGCGCATATTCACGAAGGGGCAGTTGGTAAGACCGGCTCTGATATTATTACGCTCAAGAAGACTGGCGAAAATGAGTGGTCAGTTCCGCCCGATGCAAAATTGACCGATGCGCAATACGATGCCTTCAAGGCAGGGGGCCTTTATATTAACGTCCATAGCGACGCCAATAAGTCCGGTGAAATACGTGGTCAATTGAAACGCAAGGTGGACTCTAATTAAGCCGCGCCCCCTGTCAGCCGGCGGGGTGATCCCGTTTGCCTGCTCATTGTTCCCATCACAGCGTCTGCCCATGACCCAATACTCTCGCACCTGCTTAGACCCGTCGGCCCAACGTTCACCTGGCAAACCTGCGGATGTGCCACCTCGCCCCATTGATCCGGATAAGCCCAGAAAAGAAGATCCCCAGCCCTTCGATCCGGATAAGCCTGTGGATCCACGACCCTTCGACCCCGACCCGTCTCCCGGCGATCCGATCATAGATCCTGCGGACGAGCCTCTGCTCCAATATTGACCTAGCACGAGCTTTTGCTTCGAGCGAATTGCTCCAGTTTTCAGTGTATACCTTCCCGGCTCCTGTCGACCTGGGCCTTGGTGACCAGACTTGCACGGTTACCCCATGCATTGCGGATATATGACAACACCAGCGCGACCTCATCGTCGCGCAGTACCTGGGCAAATGGCGGCATGCCATAAGGGCGTGGATTGCCTCTTGTGGATGGCGGATAACCCCCATTGAGAACGCTGCGAATAGCATTAATGGGGGGAGTCATGGTGACGCCTCGATTGCCGGCCAGGGGCGGATAAATGCCAGGGGCACCCTGGCCGGAAGTCCCGTGACAATCCTGGCAATGCTTTTCGTAGATTTTGGCGCCCTGTTGAAACCATTGTTGCACCTGCTCGGTTAGCGCGGGGGGGCCGGGCTGTTTACGCGGCGCGCTTTCGGGTAATGATTTCAGATAGACAGCCATCGCACGCGCATCCTCCTTCGTCAGATACTGAAGGCCATGTCTGACCACATCGGCCATGGGACCGGATGTGGTGGCCCGCGGGGAAATGCCCGTAGTGAGCAGCTGCACGATCTCGTCGATCGGCCAGTCGGCGGAACCGGCTTCCACGCGCGCCGTTAAAGATGGCGCATACCAGTTTGAGCCCATGATCTGTCCGCCTCCCAAATCATCATCCCCGGTAGTGGCTCCCAGAGGATTACGTTCCGCGTGGCAGGCATTGCAATGACCGAGTCCTTGCACCAGATAAGCACCACGGTTCCACTCCTTGCTTTTTGTGGATTCCGCCTGATAGACGCCCTGCTTGAAGTACACGGCGCGCCACAAGCTCAATAGCGGCTGAAAATTGTAGGGAAAATCAATCTTGTTCGGCGGGTTATTTTGCGCAACAGGTGCGAGCGCTTTAAGATGGGCGAAAATGGCATTCGAATCCTCGCGCGTGATTTTCGTATATTCAGTATAGGGAAAAGCTGGATATAAAGGCCGGCCATCGCGCGATTTGCCATCATGCAGCGCCTTCCAGAAATCCTGCTCGTTCCAATGTCCGATTCCTGTTGTTTTATCCGGCGTGATATTAGGCGAGATAAATGTGCCAAAGGGCGTAGACAGCCGGCGGCCTCCAGCATAGGGGCGGCCACCCTGGGCCGTATGGCAACCCATGCAGTTCGCTGCCTGCGCGAGGTAAGCTCCCGTCGTCTGGCGCGTGGATGCTGCGGCCGCTGCTTTCGGAATGGCCGCTTCCTCTCCACTTTTTTGCATGGCGCTGCCGCAGCGCCGAATCATCTCAGGGGAAAGAGCGTCAGCCGGGCCGGTATTCTCCGGAACGGGCTGTGCGGCCAGCCATGCTGCCAAAGCGTTAGTCTCCTGGGGAGTTAGTTGCTTTGCGATTTCGGACATGCAGTCCGCAGTCTGCCCGCGCAATACTCCGCCGCTTTGCCAGGCACCCAGCTGGGCAATCATGTAGACGCGTGGCAAACCCAGCAAACCGGGAATGGATGGCGCCGTACCCATCAACTCCTTCCCATGGCACTCAACGCAGCCGGGAATTTTCCGGGCTGGATCGCCTTGAGTAACGAGTTTGTGAGCCAGCGTGATTTCGGCAGGCGAGGAAACCGGACGTTCCGGCGGTGGGAAAGGTTGCTTGAGTGCTGAAAAATAGATAGCCATATCGAGCAGATACTGATCCGACACATTGGCAAGCAGCAAAGCCATGGGCCGATAGTAGCGTTTGCCATCCCTGAAATTGCGCAGTTGATTGAAAAGATAACCTTTGGGCTTGCCCGCGATCCGAGGGTAATAGCCGTCTCTTCCCGCTTTGTTTTCCGCTCCATGACAAGCGACACAGGCTTTTACCCTCTCCTCCATCGTATCGGGCACATCGAGCGGGGCAGCGGCGGTGGCGAGTCCGGTAGCGGTGGCGATGCCGGTATTACATATCAATATCAATATCAATAAAACGAGTGCTCTCATTGGTTCGCTATTTATTCTTGTATGGATTGCTCTGATGAGACTATGTGTGCTTGCCGAAGTTGCAGTAATGAATATCTTCGTGAATGTGCCGCAGCATTCAATATGGAGTTCGTCGCTCTAGTCAGGCAACGCGCGCAGATACGTTTCTGCCTTCATTACTAATGCTTCTATTCTCTGGCTTGCTAACCGCAGCTTCCGATAAGGCACCTCATTTTAAAAAAGCATTAATGACGAGAATATTTACACTGTTTCTGGAAGACGAATCGAATAAATCCCAAAAACTTACATAAGAACTTCTTATATAACAATATTTAATTCAATGGCAACCTCTGGCACGAGTTATGCATTCAATCAAAGCGGGGGACAGTACTCCCCTACAAGGGGGACCAGCCCGGTGGCGGAGATCCCGCCCCGGGCTCTTTTCTTGATCTAGTCGGTAAAAAGGCAGCCATAACTCAAACGGAAACTTTAAAATGCGCAAAATTATTGGCTTTGCCGGTTCGCACATACTCTATTTCCTGGCCGACTGTGTAGAACTGGTAATGGATAAAACGAATTCGAGACGGTTTTCTCCTCTTTACAGGAAGCTTCTGGGGCGTTCGGTAGATGTGGAAAATTGGGGAGGCGGCGGTGGCGCCTGGGGCACGCTCTGGGCAAAGCTGAGATAATGCAGTATTTATAGAGATCGGAACGGGACCGTATATTCCGCCCTCTCATGAGGTCGGGTTTGACCCCTGCAGTCTATCGCGACCATGAGGCTGGCTAAAGTCCACAATGGGTCCCGCCGGCACTATTCCATTGGGATTGATGGTGGAATGGCTGCGGTAGTAATGCTCTTTGATGTGCTGCATATTTACTGTCGCGGCGATGCCTGGCCATTGATATAACTCGCGGGTAAAGTCCCAGAGGTTCGGGTAGTCCACCAACCGCTTGAGATTGCACTTGAAGTGGCCATGATAAACCGCATCAAAACGAAGCAGCGTGGTAAATAACCGCCAATCGGCTTCGGTAATGCGATCACCCAGCAGATAGCGCTGGCTGGACAGGTGCTGCTCAAGCTCATCCAGTGATTCGAACAGTGCCTCCACGGCATTCTCATAAACTCGTTGCTGGGTGGCAAAGCCTGCCTTGTACACTCCATTATTGACGGTGTCATAGATGCGCGCGTTGATCTCATCGATCTGCGGCAGCAGTGGAGTGGGCGCATAATCCCCTTCCGTAGCGCCTACTCCGTCAAAAGCCTCGTTCAGCATACGGATGATCTCGCTCGATTCATTGCTGACAATCGTATCGCGCCGCAAGTCCCACAGCACCGGCACGGTCACCCTGCCCGTATAATCGGGGGTGGCGCGCAGATAGACTCTATAGAGATAGTGAGTCTGCTGTACCGGGTCCGCCACAACCCCCGGCGCCTGTTCGAATGTCCAGCCATGATCGCCCATATAGGGATTAACTACCGACACCCCAATCATGCCCTCCAGCCCTTTCAGCACACGAAAAATCAGCGTACGATGCGCCCAGGGACAGGCCAGCGATACATACAAGTGATAGCGTCCCGGCTCGGCTGCGAAGCCACCCACGCCGCTTGGTCCGGCGTGCCCATCGGACGTGATCCAGTTGCGGAATTGCGCGGTGGTGCGGACAAAACTACCGCCCGTCGACGTTGTATCGTACCACTCATCGATCCACTTGCCATTGACCAGTAACCCCATTTTGAGTCCTCCTTCTCTGATCCGCCCTGTGTGTCATTTGAGTACAGCGTACTATATGTCCTCGGACAAGTCGACAGGGCCGATATTATTCTAGATCCGCCGGTTGGCCGCTCATTTGTCAGTCTGGCGCCATGATCCGCGATCCAGCACCTGATCGCGTATTTGTTAGGGTAGCGTTATGATTAATAACAACGGCCTACTGTTTTTGGGCCTCACCCTTTGGGTGAGTTCGCTACTGGACAACTGCCAGATTTAGGAGATTGATGGACCGTGTTCACGCCGGAATGGTTGTGGGATAAAGGACATGAGGACGAAATGATATGGCGCTGATTATACGAGCCGCGACTGAGAACGATGCGGCAACCGTAGGCGAATTGACCGAAAGAGCATATCGTGCGGACGGGTTTCCGATCAGCGACAAGTATGCCGCACGGCTTCGGGATGCAGCCACGAGAATAAATGACGCCACCCTGCTGGTTGCCGAACTGGATGCCCGGATCGTCGCCACGATAACCCTTGCAATTCATGGAAGCCCATTCTCCGAAATCGCCAAGCCTGACGAGCTTGAAGTGCGGATGCTGGCGGTCTCTCCCGAAGAACGGCGGCAAGGCATCGCCGAAATGCTTATGTCCGCCGCCATGAAGCACGCACAAAGTCTTGGGGTGAGGGCTCTCGTCCTGTCAACCGAGACACCCATGTCCAGTGCCCATAAGCTCTATGAGAAATTGGGTTTTACCAGACAACCGGACCGCGATTGGCCGGTGGGAGATTATGACTTATTCGTATACACCCGCGACCTAAACCAATCATGACTACTAGAAATAGCGGAGTGAATTAACAAAGTGCAATCCAACAAGAGACTGCGGTCGCGCCAATCTGGTTCGTCAATATCCGTTCGCGCGACTCGCTCTGTCCCGTCGCCCCCGCTTAGAAAAAGATCAAATGGAATTTATTGAAACGAGCTACTCTTAGCCAATTCTCAACTAAGGGATAATTTTGAAGGAAGTATGAGAACAACATTCTCCAGGTTGGAATCTCAAGGTTTTTCTGCTTCAAATAGTATGGCTTGCATCGGATAGCGCGTGGGATTTGAGCCATACTCCCTCGTCAGCGCTTCCGCCAGCGCCGCGACTATCTTTTCCGGCTCGACTTCGCCGCGCTCCCTTATTTCCTCGATGACCGGGCTGAACACCAGTCCCCGCGCGAAGGCTGCCACATCCATAATATCGTATTCCCGTCGCTGTACCGAGATGACAATTCGCGCAAAGCCTGAACGAATAAGCGCTTCCTTGATAGGGTCGATTTCGAAGCAGGAAACGGGAAGCTCGAGAAACTGGGGCGGGTTCGAGGGAAAGAATTGCTTCATCACCTCAAAAGTCAGGCTGGCGAACGGATTGTAGCGCCGGGAGTCCCAGACACTGAACAAGTACCGTCCTCCGTGCTTCAGCGTCCGGCGCACTTCGCGAAACCCCGCCTCTTTATCGAAGAACATTACCCCGAACTGACAGACCACCGCATCGAACGCCTCGTCGTCGAAAGGCAGCGCCGTGGCGTCGGCGATCTGGAACGTGACCTGCTCGTGGGGAAGAAACTTTGTGCGTGCTACATCCATCATGGAATCACTGATGTCGATCGCAGTCAGCAACGCATTCTTGGGAAGTGCGTCACGTAATTGCCGGGTGACTATTCCTGTGCCTGCCGCAATTTCGAGCATGTGGCGGACCGATCTTTCCGTTGCACGTCGTGCGATATCCGCGGCGTGGTGCTCGAAAAGCACGTATCCGAGATCACGATCGTAAGCGATGGCGACATCGCCAACATAGCCTGCTGCCATTAACAATTCTCCTGTAAATAAATGCAACCAATGAAGGACAAGGAATCTGAGTAGTCAAAGCCTTCTAAAAACTTGATAAAGAATTGCTGCCACGATCAGAAGAAGCATGGGCCAGAATTGAGTGATGCCTTCGTACCATGTCGTTCCCACCGTGATGGGGATTTCCAGCATGAAATCAGCCTGATTCTCATCTTTTCCGGATAGATAAAGCGTGTATTCACCGGTTTCACCGATATTCAATACCTGAGTGATGATGCCTAATTCGTGAATTCCCGGAGGAATCGTCACCAGTGTTTTCGACGGCGTGCTGCCTTCCATTTTTGCAAGCCTCATGGCCAGCGGCCACTTGCGCGCGGATTCGGGGTAAAGAAGATCAATCGTGACATCCAGTATTCCGGGACCCGGTATATTTCCACACAAGACAGGAACGGACATCGCGCTGCTTGCATTCTCGGGAATTTCGTAGTCTCCAGGAATGAAATAACCCGAATAGCCAATCACCAGGAATTCGGACTCTATGGTGCACGTGCCGCCGCGGAAACCCTTCGGATAGGTATTTGACAGATCCCCTTGTGAGCTCACGTGAAATTGTAAGCCAACTGCGACGATCAACGCGAGGGCCCCGGTCAGGACCAGGAAACGCCGCATTCCCGTCGATAAATTCGCCCAGATGCTGTCCATTAGATTTCTCCTGTAAAGATTCCGACTAAGTCGATTCTTTCCCCAGGGAGGGGGAACACTCCGTGCACCGCAGAACATCCTCTGCGGCAAGCCGTGCAATATGGGCGGCCTGGCTGCTTTGAGTGACCATCGCAGTGATGATCGCACCCTCGATGATCAGGCCCAGTTTCTGGATGACAACATCTGGATCCCTGGCACCGCTTTCCACGACCAGTGCCTTGAGCCGATCAATTATTTGGTCCCGGTATGTGCCTGCCATATCCCTTACCCAGCCGCTATCCTTTTCATGCTCCGCCACGGCATTAACGAATATGCAGCCGAAGAAATCCTCCTTCGCGAACCATTTTTCGAGCAGATCGAACAGGGCAAGGATGCGCTCCTGGGAAGAACACTTCAGAGCCGGCAGGTCCTGGTCGAACCAGTGAAACCACATGTTCGCTTCCGTATCGAGCACCGCCTTGAGCAGATTTTCCTTGGAGCCATAATGCATATATAGGCTGCCGCGGGCCACACCGGCTTCCTCAAGAATCCGTGTAATGCCGGTCGCATGTATCCCGGCCCGGCAGAACAAGCGGCGCGCGGCCAGGAGCAACTTCTCCTCCGGCGATTTGCGTGCTGTCTTCGTCACCCTATTCCTCCACGGCTTGCATGGGTTGATGCGGATGTTGTCGACCGGAGATGCTTCTGGCGGCCAGTTGTTTCCCGATTCTTCTCGCGATTCTGCCCGCTTCCAGGCGAATTTCCCGCAGCTGACCACTAAGGGGATTGAGCTGTCCGATGAAGTAAAGACGGGGCGCGGCCGGAAATTCCTGATCTCCCAGCACTACGGGTCTGCCCTCCCGGGTAGTGATACCGGGAACCTGGACCAGTTCGGCGATGCCAGTGCGAAAACCTGTCCCGGCAACGATCGCGTCCACGCTCAATATCGTTTCCTTTACCGGCTCCCGAGATTGAGCTTCAACGGAATGAAAGGCGTGTATGGTCTGCCCACTGATGTTCCTGATCGGACCAACGACGCGGATGCGGCCCGCGCGAATATCTTCCACAAAGGGATAGTAGAGAATCGGCACTACCTGTGTCCGGGCAAACTGCTGCGATACTCGGGATGTAGGAAATGGAAGACCGCGAGATGTCAGGTCCCCTATGAAGAGACGTCGTAGTGCATATAGGAGGCTATCAACCCATGCAACCGGTAGCGCGCGCGTCGCCACACCGATTCCAACCAGCGGAATGCCAAAAACACTCTTGTGGAGAATATGGGGCGACGTCCTGACAGAGAGGGTCACGGATTTTGCGTATTCAGCGAGCCTACTTGCAATTTCCGCAGCGGAATTGCCACTGCCGACGACCAACACATCCTTTCCCTCATAGGCTCTAGCATTCTTGAATTTCGAGGAGTGAATGATTTCTCCAGTAAAGGTTTCCATGCCTTCCCATGTCGGGATGACGGGAATGCACGCGCATCCGGTCGCGACAACCACGGCACGCGATTCGAATGTCTCCTCGCCCCGGCTAGAGATGGCCCAGGTGCCGCGCTGGCGGTCATACGCCACTTTCCCGATGTCGATTCCGGTTCGAACTTTGAATCCTCCTCGTTCGGGAAATGTTTCGAGGACCTGCACGACTTCATCACGCGAAGGCCAGCTGCCGGCCGAGCGGGGAAACGGATTTCCCGGGAGTTGGGAAAAGAAACGCCCCGTGTTCACGCGCACTCCATCATAATGATTGCGCCAGACATCCCCCACCACGTCGGTCTTTTCCAATACCAGCGGATCGAGACCCATCCTTTTCAGTTCATACGCTGCTGACAATCCCGCTGGACCGGCACCGATCACTGCGACATCATATACACCGGTCATCTCCATTCCCCTTCGGTGATTATGAAAGCTCAGCCGCCAGTTCGGTCTGCTTGCAAGCGATCTCGACATTGAGTGGGACCGGGCGGATGATCGTATCCGGGATGGGCGCGGTCTTCAGCAACTTGTCCAGGATCCCCTCCACCTTGTCCGGAGAGGAATCAGTCTGGATATCCACCCTTATCCGGATGCTATCAAACCCGGAATTGGTGGCTTCAAGACCATAGGCGGCACGGAAATTAACGCGACCGGACACGTTGAGCCGCAGGGATTTTACCGCGATGCCGGCAGCCGATAATCCGCCGACATAGGTGGCGGCAAGACAATTGCCGACCGCAGTGAGCAACAAATCCTGCGGAGCTAGGCCGGCTCCGCTACCACCGTAGCGCTCCGGTTCGTCGCCGATGATTTCCTGACCGCCCGTAACGCACGATATTGTGTGATAGGCGTTGTCCCAGACAATAGTCGATTCGTATTGGGGGGTGGCGAGAAATCCATCCGCATCCGCCTGGATAAGGTCCCGCGTTGCATGCAATCTGTCGAGGTCGATTCCATTCACGCGTTTCATCGTCATCGTTCATCTCCTTATCATTCTTGGCACCGAGAATACTGATGCCACTTGGTTTTCATACATCCAGGGAGACATCAGAAACTAGACCGATCAGTCTAGTTTCATTCTATACCCTGAAAAAAGATGTTACAAGGGGGAGACATGCGAATTTCTTGAAGGCTGGGCAATCTGTAATACGAACGCTAACAGTCACTGACACGCTGGCTGGTTTGTAGAAACCGTACTATCGCAGCAACTCGACGATTTGGAGACAACGCTGATGCGCCATGGTTATCGGCTTAAAGACATGGTGGAGCAGTTCGACGCAAAGCTAGCAGAAAGCAAGGCATTGTTTAGCGACCAGCTTGACCCCCGTTCGCAGGGCAGAGTTACGGCATCCCATATTGGCGGCGGGATTACCGATCTAGAATGAATGACACGTCAGTCACACTTATTCCCGATTCGCGAAAATCAAGTGCAGGTCGATGGGGAAGAACACAGTTTCTATTGGCAGTTAATCCTAGTTTACGGGACGGATAGTCGCAGTTATTCCTGGCCCAAAACCGCGCTAAATGCTGATCGGGGGCGGTTTCAAATGCAGGTTGTCACGGCTACTGATCCTCATTCTCGTAGGTATTAAAAATACCTGTCCCGCACATATTAGTTCTGCAACATGAAAGTTTCATATTCCAGCCGATTGAATTTACGTGATAGGATAAACAGGCTGAGAAAGGCGGATAGCGTTACCGAGGCGGCAAAGCCATAACCGAATGTCTCCGCCCCCAGATGCAATGTGGCAAAGGTGAATATCAAATTCGTGATGAAGAAGCACGCCGTAATGAGCAGCACTTCCTTGCGCGCATCAAGGTAAAAAAGCACATTGAGTATCGCCATCAGCAGGACCTGCACGCTGACCGCAACGACATCAATATAGAATAAATGTATGTAGAGCGGAGAGATGCCTACCGCATGCAACAGCTCCCTGCCCCATAACAGGCACAGCACTACCGTTAATCCCTGCACCTTGAAAATCTCGTAGATGCCCTGCCGCGCGGCATACACCATCTGGTCGCGCCGATACTCGATATGCATAAGAGTGTCGCCCTCGCGCACGGCACGGTAGAAACGTTCATGCTGTTCGGCAAAGTCGGCTTCCATGGTCACCAGAAATACCGCCATACCCGGCAGAATGAACAGATAGGCAAGAAAGATGGGGAGATCGTAAATAATGGATGCTCGCAGCGGCCCGATGACGGCCTCGGAGGTAACTGGGACAAACCAGAAAATGAATTTATCTACCCAAATGGCCAGATAGTAAAGTGTGCCGACCGCAAGCAAGATATAAAAATTGCGGCGATTCCGGAAAAAATCGAATTTGAGCAGGGAGTGTCCCGGATATTCGCGCACGATATGGTGCAAAAATGAAAATAACAGGTAGCTATGACCGACCAGCACGCCCAGCAACAAGCCACTCAATGCCCATGAAGATGCCGCGAGCGCCACGACAATGCCAAGAGAATAGCCTTTGACCAATGTCCAGACGATACGCCGATAAGCTTTCATTCCTGACAGGAAGATCAGCGTGATCCACAGGCCACTCAATACAATGAAGTTACTCAGCAACAATAGTTCCTGGGCAAACGGCCCTTCGAAAAACCAGAAAATGAAAGGCGCCGCCCATAAGAAACCTCCTCCCATCGTGACCAGCAGTACCCCAAACAGGTTCGGCAGCACCTCAACTTTGTTATTTGCATAAGTCTGATCTGCGGCAAAACGCGTGAACATCAATTGCATGCCACCGGTCCAGATTAATGAAGCCGCCATCAGGTAAGTCACGCAAATCTGGAAAGCGTTAACCTCTCCCTGGGCGACACCCAGGGTAACGGCAAGGATGCCGATCATCATGATACTCAGGATCGAAAGCACCCAGGGACCGCCGCTGACCAGACCCGCGTAGCCATAGGCACGCAATACCGACCAGTAGCTGTCACGCTCCAGGATTTTGCGAATTTCAGAACCGATACTCGTCATGTTCAGGCGGGTACAGTGATGAGCGAAGGCGGCGCGGCGGCATCAAGCGCCTGCATGTAGAGGTTTCGATAGGAGGAAAACATCAGTTTGTCGTTATAGTAACGCTTCACGCGCTCAAGTCCGGCCTGTTGTGCCGCGTGCCAACGTGCCGTGTTATTGAGCAGTTCAAGCGCCGCTTTTGCTGCCCCTTCCGGATCGGCGATAAAAACCACGCTTCCAGCTGCACCGAGTGCGCGATCTTCTTCGCCGCTGCCCTCGATGAGCTCGCGACAAGACCCCACATCCGTTGCCAGGCATGGCACGCCACTGGCAAATGCCTCCAGCACTACCAGGGGCAGCGCCTCGCTGATCGAAGTCAACACCATCAATCCCAGTTGCGGAAGAATTTCCGTCACGTTCTGGAAACCCAGGAATTTGACGTGGTCCTGCAAGCCAAGGCTCGCGACCAATTCCTTGCATTCATTCACATACGAGGGGTCTTCGTCTTCCGGACCCACGATCCAACCGAGCGCGTCGGATCGTTCATTGACCAGCATTCGCATGGTGCGGATAAACGTCTTAATGTCCTTGATGGGCACCACGCGTCCAATCAATCCCAGAATCGGTGGAATCCCATCCGGCCGTTTCTCGAGTGCGGTCTGATACCTTTGCAAGTCGATGCCGTTGGTGATGACGCGCGTTCTTTCCGGCACGGCGCCATCCGCAATCTGTCTCTGGCGATTGCCTTCATACAAGCTGACAATGGGTGATGCGTGTGCATAGGCCATGCGGCCGATCTGCTCGTAGAATTTGATCCACAGCCCCCGGATATACCCCATTTCGTCATGCAGGGTATTGCACACGTCATCACTGTGATCATGAATCCATGTTGCCTGGGCGAGATCGATTTTTCGCTCTTTGGTGTAGATACCATGCTCGGTGAGCACAAATGGGATATTACGCCGCAGTCGAATCATCGCGCCCAGCAATCCGGCGTAACCGGTGGAAATGGCATGCACAGCCCTGACGGGTGGTAATTTAGCCGCGATATCCGCCAGGATGAACAGCGGTGCGTGCATGGCGCGTATAGCCCAGAAATAGTCGACGAATGAAGGCTCCGTACAGCGCTCCCGGTACTGCTGCGTAATATAGTCCCACGAAGCTTCGCTATACAGAAAATCTTCCTCGCTGACACCTTCCACGGAACCCAGCCGGGAAAATGCGCTGATCATTTCCTCGCCTGACAATTGAACCGATTGACGCATATGCGCATGCAGTTCGGCCATTTCTGAGAAAGCCCTGCGATTGCCTTTACGTGCGCTTGTTTTTAAAGCTTTGGGGGGGCGCAGCAAATAGTGCGTTTCGACATGGGTTACATTGGATGGAAATTGATATTGTGGAGGGCCGTACATTTTTTGATCCCCGCCGATAAAAACAACGGCAAAGTTGATCTCCGGCAAGCCGCTGATAATCTGATGAACCCATGCGGATACCCCCCCCCGGACATAGGGATAAGTGCCTTCGAGCAACAAGGCAATATCAGCCACTGGTCCGTTCGTTTGCATTACCTGTGCCCTTTGTCGCGCCATTGTCTTTCCACCGCTACTCATGCGCCCACCATACTTTCACCTGCGCCAGTTCCCGCCCTTTTTCGCCGGGCCGCTTAAGCGCAGACAGACAGCGCCTCACTTCCAGAAATTTCCGCTCATTAAAAGCAATTTCAGCAAGCCATGGCAGGATCTTCTGCTCATCAATGCCGGCCACTTTTGCATAGGAAAAAGCCTCCCGCGCCGGTGCGAGGTTGCCGGAATCCAACAGGATCCGGCCATATAACAGCCAGCTGTCGCCATCGCGCTTATCGGGAAGAGAGGGAGCCACGGGCTTGGCCTCCAATGGACCGAGCACTAACTCCATATGATATCGCGCAGTCTGCAACCAATGCTCCCTTACTGCGCCTTGGGCCAAGCGGTGGTATACCAATTCCCAGCATAGCGCGGCAATCGTTTTATGGTGGCTATTTCGCATACGAACCGGAATGTCCGGCAGCGCGTCGGTCAATGCCAGAATTCGCTCCGCCAGCTTTCTTTCGCTATCGTCCTTCATGGCGTAAGCCAGCAACCGCACGTCATCCACCGGGTCCCGAGTCGCTTTCGACCACACAATCATGGCTTCGCGTGGCAGCATATACCGCGTTGCCATCACCGCCTTGAGCCGTTTCAACGGCCGGCCGGCAAAATGCACGATCTGGCGTAATGCGCCTTGGCTATAGGGCGGCACCGGAAAGATCACGGGCGGAGTGAATGGCAGCTCCGGTACGATAACGAGCTTTACATTGTGCGAAGAGCGGTTGCGAGGGCGTCTCAAGGCACCGATAATGCTCCACAGCAAACCCAGTGCGCCGAATATGGGTAAAATCAATAGAAAAATGAATAACAAACTTAAGCTTCTTCGCACCGGCAACTTATACCGGCGCGGCAGCAACTGCCAAAAACCCTGCGCCAGATAATAGGATGAAACAACATGCAATATGACAGCGGCCAGTACAAGCCAATAACTCGCGCTCCACCAGAGCAGCATGCCTGCCAGCATCTCGGCACCTAATCCCAAAACTACAGGCAGTCGAACCATCAGTGCAGCTCCAGAGAGCGAATTCTTTGCGGATCGATTTCATTGATGGGCAGCAACTCGCTCCTTACTTTCGCAAGAACGCCATCCGCCCGTTGCATCCATGCTTGCGTCTCCGCGGCATTGGTTAATGGCAGCATGATCCAGATAACTTGCTGTCCTTCATCCTGGATCATGCAGATCATGTCGATAGCGCGTATTGAAGACCTGAGTTTTTCGTAAGCAACCATGACATCAGCATTATCTCCCGACAACCTCAAGAGCGTTGCATCGAGCTTGAATTCTTTATAATCCTGATGCACCCGCTCAAACGAGACCATAAAACGCGTGATGGAGGCGGTCGCCGCACCGAAACGAAGATGGTCCACACCATGCGCCACGAGTACCGCGATAAGTTTTAGATTATTCTCGTTAAATGCAAAAAACGGCATGGATCTCACCAGCAGTATGGCGTGAATTTCGCCCGTTGAGTCGATCACCGGAATGGCGGCCAACAATTCATTTTGATCCACCGCGTTTTCCGTTATGAGGTTTACCGCAGCCATTTCACCGCTTTCGAGCGCGGTTTTTAATACAGGATCATTATCATCGATCGTAAAATCTTCCCCAATACGGGCCAAAACCCTGGCTGTATCGATACGGTCGGCAGTCAGACCCACGATACATGCTTGTGTCAGCGCGCCGTATTCCGCCACGAATTCGATGAGTTCTTGCAACGAAGATTCGGTAAGCCCATCGATGGCATCGAGGGCGGATTGTAAATGCATAATGCCTTCACGCAATGAGAACCCGCTATTCGCCACGGTTTGCTCTAGGCGGTCATGCGACAGGCGTAATAACTGATAATTGCGCGTAAATTCCTCAAGACGCTCTGCGCGGTATTGATAGGCGCCTTCAAGCCGGTGCAAGCGGCGCCCCCACATGTCTCGAAACTCTCCCGCCACCATCGCCACGACCACAACGCCGATCGCCCATGCCAGCGGAAACCCGGATGCGGCCTGCCACTCCTGGTTAATGGCAACGCCCAATATTGCCAATATCAGCAATGCGCTCATAAAACCATAGACGAACCCATATCGTAGACCGGCAAGCAAGGGACCCAATACCGGCCAGGGGAACCCTCCGCCCAGCCGGAACGGATCCTGTTGCTGGGTGACAAACGACGCCACTATCATGATCGCTGTCAGCGCAATGGTTTCAAACCATCCCGCCCATGCCGAGCTTGGATTGCTGACATTAACGACTTCAATACCTTCCAGCCAGGGTTTTTTCATGGCTTTGTCTGCTCCTGATTCTGGATGGATACCGCTTGTAATTCCCGAATTTTTGCCAATGTCTGACGGCAGATATCCAATTCATCATTTAACGAACTTTGATTCGGCGCGGCTTCTCCCCCAAGCCATCGGGCGGCCCGGTCAATATCATCAATGGATAACGGCAGCGTATTCCCGGCTACAGGCCCACCCGGCTGTTGCCGCAAGTGATTAGAAACCGCCGCCAGCTGCGCTGATATAACTTTCTGGTTACCGTCTCTTAATGCATCGGCAAAAGTGACCCAGCCCGGCAACTGAAGACGCTCACGTTGACGCCTCAGTGCAAAATGACGGGCATTATCCATGGTTTTTGTGAAACCCCAACGTTCTCTTATTGATTGCCATTTCTTTGATTCATCCAGATTACTGGATTGCGCCCGCTGGTCTTTCGATCCGAGGAAGTATTCGGCCAAACGTGCAGGGTACTGCACTTCCGGTTGATTGAAGTGCTGCGAAACAAACATTTCCAGCGCGCTGAACCGGACATGATTGGCATTTGCGGGACACCCCGCCCATTCCATATTATCGGCTAATGTCAACGTCCATAGGAAATCCCTGGGCCGGGTGGTCAACGATCGCAGATACCACTCCCCTGCCTGCATAGATTTGCCAAGCGTATGCTCCGCCGCCGCCAATGCTTCCGCCAGGGGCGGACCTACCGCCGATTGACTGCCGGATTGATTGCGATAGGGTTGAACGAGTGCGTCAATCGATGGATTATCGATTACTTTATCCGACAGCAACACCCAGATCATCGCTTCGGCAATTTCCGGATCGGGACCCCGCAGGCGCAAAAGCTGACCTAATGCATGGCGAGCCGCGTCACGTTCGCCATTACCCATTTTGCGTATCGACTGAAAGTACCAGTAGTCGGGGGCCTGTGCGAGCGTCGCTGCTGGCATCGCATCCGCCAGCGATAGCCAATGCTCAAGTTCTCCCCAATTTTTACGATTCCAAGAAAAACGCATGAGGCGTTGCAAATCTTCAATGCGTCGCAAGTGATCCCATCCATAATGCGCAAGACGCTCGCTTTTTTTATCGTCGCGATGACGTGTCGCCAACCGTTGCAGATTTTCCAGTATCTCCGCATCCTTGGGACGAAAAGTCAGCGCCTTTTCATAGGCTTTCTCGGCATACGCATCCTGGCCTAATTGGGTGGATACTCTGCCCAGCAATAACCAGTACGCTTCCGCGTAAGCGGGATCAGGCGAGTTGAAATCGCGGAGTAACTCAAAGCTTTTCTGCGCGTCTCCCGCTTCTTCATACAGGCGGGCCAATTCCATTCTCTGCTGTCCCACCTGCGTGGTCGGCATCTCCTGATGTATGGCAAGCGCCGCGCGGGGTTTCCCTTGAAGAAGCAGCACCTGGGCGAGCGCTTTCAGCGTTTCCACGGGATTATTGAAACGTTCGGCGTGGGCACGCAATTGTTGCTCCACATGAGTGGGTTGTGCCGTGGCAAGGCCGGCGGTGACATAAGCCTCTGCTTCGATACCGGTCAATTTGCGGCGCATCATGATGGCCTCAAGCAATTGCACCAGGGCTTTTTGATCCGGTTTTGCCCGGGCAAGCTCAAAAGCTCGTGTCTCCGCTTCGTTGTCGGCCCGGGCGCGCGCAAAAGACGACCATATTTCCAGAGCCTCATCGGGCTGTCCATTCCAGTCATAAATGTGAGCAATCAACCGTTGGCGCTCGCTCCCGGCAACCACGGAAGTTTTCAGTTGTGCCGCACGTTCGAGGCTCTCTTTCAACAATCCTAGCGATACCTGCAGCCGTATAATACGTTCAACGACCGACCGATCGCCGGGTGATAAACGGCTCGCTTCTTCCAGCCACGCCAATGCCTGCTCGCGATCGCCAAGCGGCTCGGCGATATTGGAGCCAAGCAACAAAAGCTCTGCATCGCTTTCGCCTCTATCTTTGAGGTTGTCCAACATCTGCGCTGCGGCCTTCAAAGCCTCGTTGTCAATGCCTGCCTGAAGATAGGCACGCAAACTGGATTTCGCGATCCTCGTCTTTTTCGTCACCGATCCCGCAAGCGAAAAAGCCTTAAATAGATCTTGTGCGGCCAACCGCGGCTGATTTGCCGCGATACGCTGTTTTGCAGCTGAAACCAGCCAAGCCGATTTTCTATCATCACTTTCATTCAATATGAGAAGCAACTGCTCAAAAGTTTCGGCGAGTACCGAAGGTTCGGCAAATTGCTCCGCCAATGTGATCACCTGATCCAGTTCCTTGTCATTGTTCGCCATGTGTAGCAATGAAGGAATAAGCTCGGTGATACGGGCACGCAGCGTTCCTTCAACATCCTTGGGAGGCTGCCTGTAAAGTTGCTGCAATGCCAGCTTGAGCTCAGCAAGGCGGATTTCGTAGCTCAGGTTGGATTCGGGAGCCTGCTTCAGCGGATCAATGGCGCGGACCGCCTCATCGGTCAGGCCCGCTTCGGTCAATACCTGCACCAATGACAAGCGCAAAGGGGCGTTATTTGGATCGGACTGGACCAAAACACGAAGATAGGCAACCGATAAGGCATCCTTTGCCGACAGGTTGGATGGATCCCGGAATGCCGGCTGGCGGGGAAACAATACCCAGAAAACGATTAAAAGCACCGCGCTCATGAACATCAATGCGGGTGCGTTTAGCAAGGATTCACGCTGGGTTTCAACACGCAAGGCTGAATTCCCCTGCGGCGTTTCTTTCAGGTATAACATATACGGAATGTGAATTCCGCCGCTGGGAGCTCAAGGCCTCGCCGTTTACTTTTAGGGTGCAAGATGCGGGAATCCCGAGCGTCAAATCCCCACGTGGCTCAAATAAGAAGGTAGCGGAACCATCGGCATTCAGGTGCCATGATTTTAGCGGTGCACTGGCATCAATCAACCGCAAAGCCGGGGCGCCATCGCGCGCAGGCCTGAGAACGGCATGATTGCGCGCCAGATGAATATAGCGAATGGTATCCCGGTCGGAATATCCGACAACATCTGTTGAGATCTGCGGTGTCATTTCCGCGACAGGTAATCGCACCGTTCTGAGCGTATCCCCGAAAAGCAGCCAATCCCCATCGAGATCGCGCGCGATACTCGCCGTTTGAAAAGCCCGTCCACGCCAGACGTATTCATCGAGCCACACATTCAGTACATTTTCCGCACGCTGCTCGTCCGCGAGCCGATCCAGGAGGTCGGCGCCATTTGCATGCAACAGCGCATCGGCGTGAAACGAAAGGGACGCGGCACGCAAGCGGCGTGCGCGATCGAGCTCCTGGTTCCAATCGCTGATTATGCCAAAATTCAGCGCCTCCCCATACCAGAGTTGTGCAAACAGCGGCTCGCCGGTCAGTGGCGTCAGCACTTGCGTGCCCCACTGAGTGGGGCGCAGTGCCGGAGAAAGATCCGCAACGGATAGCGTGCCGCTCTGCCAGTACAACCCCCCTCCGCCATAATGTGGCAATGCGCCCTTCTCAGCTGCCGCCAGCGCGGCGGGACCAGGTTTGCCATCGCCAGACCAGATCAGCAATAGAGGAGAGTTGGGCGCCACTGATTGCATAAATCCAATGGTTCCCGTGCTCTCGCGCGTCATCTCCGCCGCGTAACCCTCCATAAATACGCTATAGCGATAAGGTTGCTGGTCCGCGTCGGTTTTTCCTTCGAATATTCCCCAGTAAAAGGGATGACTATACGTGTGGCTCGCCAATCGAACCTGCGGCAGGGCGGCCAATTGCCGGATTTTGTTGCGCTGCTCCTCACTGCTGACTTCAGCCTCGATCACGCCCAATGTTACCGGCGTGGTAATTTTTTCGATCCATGCCCTGAGCCGATCGATGGCTTCAACACCTTGCTCGTCTTTGGCGAACAGACGGTCGCCACGCACCTCGATAATTCCCAATCGGCGGCCATTTTCCGTCGTCAGATCAAATATTGGCTGCTGTGCCGACAGGCGCAGCGCGGCCTTGAAAAAAGAAAAGGGATCGAGCAGCCATTCATGCCGGCCCGACACTGTCTCGCTCATGATGTGAGGATGCAACGCATACCCGCCCCATGCGCCCACAGCAACCGGATGGAATATGTTGGCGCCATTGTTCAACGTTAACCAGGCCTCATGATTATCGTGAACCCGGATATCCGGCGTACCACTACCCACGATGGGTGCTGTGCCTGGCCGGCCCAGACGTTCATCGACAGTACCGAGCTTGAGTCTATCTGTTGTGGGTTGCAGCTCTCCCTGATAATTGACTACGTTCCGGCAAGCGGCGCCCGCCGGCAAATAACCCATGAATACTACCGGCAAACCTGCATCGACTTCCGACTTCAAACGCGCGCAGATGCTGTCATAACGGCCACGGCTGTCTTCAGGCAACCATGTGATTACACCGGCATACCGTCCTACCAGCGGCTCTATGGGCAAGGGAAGCTGATCGATATACCAGTAGTCGAGCGCTAGCCCTAGATATTCCAAAGGCATTGCCGCGTGTTTGAATAGTTCATGATCCATCTGCTGCGAGGGTGTGCCATTTATGATGGCCAGCAGTTTGCGCGGCACCAGACGCATGCGCCCCTGGCCCAGCCAGGTGAGATCGCCGTTGGCGACCCAGGGCATGAACCCGAGTTCAACAATTTGACGCGCCGTTTTTTCCGCTTCGGCCCAGTTACCCGGTTCGACATAATCCAGTACGGTAACAGGTACGTTAAATTCATCTTGCGTACGCTTCAATTGCTTGAGAAGCCATTCCCGGTTTTCTTTCTTCGTCGGTGCGTGCTTGCCGGTAACGGGATCGAAACCGTGAAAAAGCGATTCTGCAACCATACCATCGGCATACTGGGCTGCGCGATCCAGCACTTCAAAACCGCGATTGAGAATGAGCTTGCAACCGGGAAAGCGGCGTTTCACTTCCGCAAGCAGTGCAACCAACCCTTTCTCCTGTTCCTCGCGCTGTTTGCCTTCACTCGTTACAATCAGATAGCTATCAACGGTATCAAGGAAAAACGCGCGGTAACCGTCGCGCCACAGGCGGCCGAAATGGTGCTCCAGCAAATAATCGTGCCAAGCAGGATCATTCATGTTCATCACCAGGCTATTCCATGCCGGATTTACGCCAATCGACCATTTCGTCTTGACGTGCGGCATATCCTCGCTATTACGCGCAATCTCACCGAATGAGATATAGGCAAATATCAGTGAATCCAGATTTAACAATGCTGCTTTCTCATGTGGCAAGATCTGGCTAGGCTGAATGACGATCTGGTCGAAATGACGCAAATCTTCCACCGGCGGACGGCTTCCGTAGTAGAACACGATGTCACGTTGTTCCAGGGTATCGGCTAGTACAGTAGATGCCATAAATATTGATGGCAGCAATAGGAAACGAAGAAATAACATTTTGCTTTTAACCCAAATCCGGTAGTTGGATACGATGAAGTGCGTGCCCTGCGACGAGCCCATCAAAGAAGTAGAGATCAAATGGTAAAAATTTTATGGACCATAGTTTTAAATGAAAGAATAAGTAATCAACGCCGGATTCGGGTTTAAGGATTTCAATTTATTTCTCAACATGCGCTAGGCGGACGGCAAGATATTCTTGGCGTACGCCCGGCAGAAGTGGATTTGACAACAAGGAGATCGGCTGAAAAGTATTACTTTCTTGCTACGATTCTTCAAATCCGGCAAACTGTTAGGTTAGTGAGGTACCAAATAAGGTAGTGGCATGATCTCCAGCGCAGGCCCATCCAAGGACATCCATTGGATTTTACCGGCCTCAATGCTGCTTGTCTGTATGACAGCTAACACATCGAATCCGCCATCAGGTGCAGGAGCCGCGTTGACTATCATGCCATTTGACTGCTCCCCCATATCAGCGCTGAACAATTCGTCTCCCGCTTGAATCGTCGTTTCCGGCGGCGGCTTGATGTTGGCAAGGACCATGCGGCGTTTAATTTTGCCCAGATATTGGGTACGAGCGACAATTTCCTGACCGGGGTAACAGCCTTTGTGGAAGCTTATCCCGCCGATGATATCCACATTCGCCATTTGCGGCACGAATTGTTCCTGCGTCGGCAGGGTGATCACCGGAATACCGGCTTTAATATCCAGCCAGTCCCAGCAGTATGCTCCCACCGGCGCGGCGTTTCTACTCAAACGCTCCCACGCTGTTTGCGCCTGCTCGATGGGTACAAGGAGTTCAAAACGATCTTGCCCAAGGCGGATTACGCTTCCCCGTTGAGTGTGCGTCACCTCTAGAAGCAAAGCAGGCACCACTCCCAGGAATTCCCGCACCAATGTCTCGGCATGCTCTCCTGCGGTGCCGACGCACACTATCGCATCACTGTTGTCGGTCAGCTTGACTTTAGCGCGCAAGACATACATGGATAGACGCTTCTGGATGGCCGCTTGCAACCCTGACGGCAATTGCATGACATAGCCGCTGCCATCGTGCCACATCAGGAAACTTGCCAGCATTCTGCCCTTTGGGTTGCAATAACTTCCATAGAGTGCGGTGGCGCCGCTAGTAGAGGGATTGATCGCTTTGATGTCGCAACTCACCTGCCCCTGAAGAAAAGATTGCGCGTCCTCCCCCGAAAAATGAATCAGGCTAAAGTGCGAAAGGTCAGCCAATACCGTATCAGAGCGGACACTCGCAAGTTCGGCGGTAGCATTCCCATAGCTGACAACGCGGCCATCCTGGATGACCGCATTGCGGCTTTGCAGATAGGATTGCCATAGGGGATTCATGCAAATCAAGGCCGTCTGTGAACGAGAATCAATTATACGGCCAATGCGCACGCCGGATAAACCGCTAATTGCCCAAAATGAGATAATCGGACTATGGCTAGCCCTTCATCACCCTCTTCTCCTTTGCTGATTGTCCGGCTGAAACCCTCCATGCGCCTTGCCATGACATTGAGTCTTGCCCATTTTTCCGCTATCGGGCTACTGTGGCCGCTAACGTTGCCCGCCATAGCGCAACTGGCAGGAAGCGCTATCTTGGCGCTCAGCCTTGTTTTTCATTTAAGACGTTACGCATTGCTAAGCTCGCCGGCATCCGTGACGGGACTAGAATTATCGGACGAAATGATCTGTGCGCTCGAACTCCGGCGCGGGGCGCGAATTACCTGCACTCTGCTCGGCAGCAGCTTCGTTGCGCCTTATCTGACAGTGCTCGAACTAAAGCCCCTGAGAATCCTGGAGTCCGGCGGATCCATGCAATCTTTGACTCCTCCAGTTTCCCGATCTCCGCTGCGAATATTCTCTGGTTGCAGCGTAACGATTCTGCCGGACGGAATAGATGCGGAGGAATTCAGGCAATTGCGGGTGCTGCTACGGTGGAAGTGGAAAGACCCACGGTGAGATGGTAATCGTTCGTCCTGAACCCATTAGTTCATATGTAATCGAAACTAGCGCTAATTTCTCTGAATATGCTCAAGAATTCCATTCTTGGCAAAGTGGATTTTCCGGGCCTGTTGCCAGCTGCCAAAAACCTCGTCTACGGTAAATAATTCCAGAGGGGGGAACCGATTTGCGTACTTGGCTCCCGCCTGCGCATCGCGCGGGCGATAATAGTGCTTGCCCGCAATGTCCTGGGCCTGGGGTGTATAAAGGTAATTGATATAAGCGGTAGTTACTTCACGCGTGCCGTTCTTATCAGCCGACGCATTCACCACACTGACCGTGGGTTCGGCCACTATCGACATGGATGGCGTAACAATTTCAAATTTATCAGCTCCTTCTACGCTCGCTTGATGGATCAGAAGATGGGCTTCATTCTCCCACACCAGCAGCACGTCGCCGATACCTCGCTCGACAAAGTCGGTAGTCGCCGGCGATCTGATATTGGCGAATAATTTCCTGACAAATTCAAGTGCGGCTGCTTCGTCGCCGCCCGGTTGCCTGAGCGCATATCCCCAGGCCGCCAAATAATTCCAGCGGCCACTGTCCGAAATCTTTGGATTAGGCGTGACCACTTCTATGCCAGGTCGCGAAAGATCATCCCAGTCGCGCAATTTCTTGGGATTGCCCTTGCGCACCACAAATACTATGGTTGAAGTGTAGGGTGAGGCATGCGATGAGACATCGTGCAGGTTCTGTGATGAGGTTTGATTCCAGGCAGGCGCAATAAACCGGTTTTTTTCGCGCAGCTTATCCACATCATAAGACAGGGTAAGCGTTGTGATATTGAGACCATCAAGTACAGCACGTACCGGTTTTCCTGATTTGCTCTGGGCGGATCTGACATTAATGTCTACGCCCGTACGTGCTTTCCAGTGGGTGGCGAAGGCATCATTCAAATCCGCATACAATTCGCGGGCAGGATCGCGAACGGAGCCAGGAGAAAACGTTTGCAATGCGGCATACGCCGCGCCCAGGCTAACCAGGGATATCAATACGATAACCGCGATGTGGGATTTGTGGGATTTAATGAAAGACATTTTGATTTCCTCCAATGCTGACAATCAGGAAGGAAATCTAGCACTCATTTTCCCGGCATCAAACCAAGAAAATGTGGATAGCTTATCATGGCCGGGAAAATCTTCTCTGGGACGTCGATGCCAGTCATGCGGGACACACAGCGAGCTAGACAGCCATACTTGTCAGAATTAGCTCGCTCATGATGTTTCACATGCTGCGTATCATGTACGACGGTAATAAATGAAACGGATATGTGCAGCGGTAATGGGGCTAACTTCTTATTTCTTCGACCCGGACAGCAGGCACGCGAATTCTTCCGCGGCCAGGGGTTTGCTAAAGTAGTAGCCTTGCATCTCGTCGCAACCCTGCTGCCTTAGAAAGGCCAACTGCGCCGGCGTTTCCACTCCTTCGGCAATGACTTTCAGCCTCAGGCTTTGCGCCATGCTGATGATGGTGCTGGCAATCACCGCGTCGTCTGGATCTGTCATCATATTACGCACGAACGACTGGTCGATCTTGAGTTTGTCGATCGGGAATTTCTTGAGATAGCTCAGGCTGGAATAGCCAGTACCAAAATCATCCATTGATAGTTTCAGCCCAAATGTCTTAAGTTGTTGCAGCAGCGTAATCGCCGCTCCAGCATCTTGCATGACAACACTCTCAGTAATCTCCAGTTCGCAGGCGGATGGAGCCAGGCCACTTTCATTAACGATGACCATGATCATTTTGCCGAAATTTTTTTGACGGAACTGTACCGCCGACAAATTGGCCGCCATGGTAATTTCCGGCAACCCCATCTTGCGCCATTCCCGGTTCTGGCGGTATGCCTCACGAAGCACCCATTCGCCAATCAAGACGATCAGGCCGTTCTCTTCCGCGATGGGAATGAATTGCGCCGGCGAGACCATCCCCAACACGGGCTGATGCCAGCGCAGCAGTGCCTCGGCGCCAATGATACGACCGCTCTGCAAATCCACCTGCGGCTGATAATGAAGTGAAAGCTCCTTGCGCTCCAGCGCGTGGCTCAACTTGGTCCTGAGTGATATGCGTTCCAGTGTACGGCGATTCATTTCCTCGGTAAAAAACTGATAATTGTTGCGACCGTTTCCCTTGGCCTGATACATCGCATTGTCGGCATGTTTGATCAGGGTATCGCTGTCGCGCCCATCCTCGGGAAACACGCTGATACCGATGCTGGTGGTTACCTGGATTTCGCTACCGTCTATCAAATAGGAGCTGGCAATAGCTGTCAGCAGTTTGACCGCAATCATGGCAATAGCGTCGGTCGTTTCTGGTTCCCGCAGCATGATGATGAACTCGTCACCGCCCGGCCGGCTCACTGTGTCGCTGGCGCGCACCGCTCCCTTGATGCGATCGGCGACTTCCCGCAACAGCTTGTCGCCGACTGGGTGGCCTAGTGAATCGTTAATGGTTTTAAAATGATCAAGATCAAGAAATATCACCGCCAACTTGCCGTGTTTACGTTTGGCATGGGCAATCGCTTGCGTTAGACGGTCCTGTAGCAGGAGACGATTAGGCAAACCGGTGAGAAAGTCGTGTTGTGCCATAAAGGCTACTCGCTCCTCCACCGCCTTGCGCTCGCTGATATCGGAAAACACCGCGATATAATGGCTGATCTCGCCACATGTGCTCCTCATCGTGCTAATGCTCAACCATTCGGTATAATTCTCGCCGTTTTTGCGCTTATCCACCATCTCACCCTGCCAATGGCCGATCTCTTTGATATTGCGCCATATCTCGCTGTAGCATGCCTCATCCATAAAACGGGGCATCGACGCGCGTGTGCCGGTCACCTCTTCCGCAGCGTAACCGGTAATGGCGGTGAAAGCCGGATTGACGTACAGGATATTTCTATCAGCACCCGTGACCGTAATACCTTCAGTGACGCTGTCGAAGATGCGTGCGAATAATGCAAGTTTCGCGGTGCGCTCGATAACTCTCTGCTCCAGCTCATTATTTAGTTTTTTTAACTCCTCCGTTTGATGCTGCACAACGCGATTGAGGTAGAACAGGTCCACAAATACCTTGATCTTGGCTTTCAAGATTTCGGGCATGATTGGCGAGAGAATCCAATCCGCCGCGCCGACCGCGTAGCCTTTAAAGCGATCTTCGTCAGTCACCGCCTCGGCGGTGATGAAGATGATAGGGGTGTGCGCCGAACGCGGCCGGCTATGGATGATCTGGGCCGTCTCATAACCATCCATCGTCGGCATGTAAACATCCAGCAGGATCAGAGCAAAATCCAGCTTGAGTAATTGACGCAACGCCTCTCGCCCCGAGGTGGCCGTCACCACCTCCAACGCCATACCCGAAACGACCGAAGCCAGTGAAGTCAGCTTGGCCGGATTGTCGTCCACGATCAGTACGCAAGCGAGATTGCCCGCCGGTATCTCGATATGGTATGGAATGCCACCATTGTGCAGCGCCGGTATTTCGATTTTGGGCAACTCCATCATCCCGCCTCCTGCTCTCGATCCAGTTTGACCAGATATGGCCCGATTTCTTCCAGTTTGAGTTCGATTGCATGTCGCGTTGCTTCGATGGCGGCCGCTGGCATCTCTTGAGCGAATGCCGTCTGCCGTGATTCGATCAACGCCACGCCGCCGCCGTGTTCTATTTCCGCCAAGCCCAGTGCACCGTCCGTGCCGGTGCCGGTAAGCACCACGCCGATGACACGAGGCCCGAAGTGCTCTGCCGCGGTTTTGAACAGCAAGTCTATTGATGGCTGCGCATGGTTCACCGCTGCTTCCGTAGAAAGTGCAAAATGATCTTCCTCAACCATGAGGTGGTAGCCGCCAGGCGCCAGGTAAATCTTTCCCGGTATAATGGCTTCCTTGTCCTCCACTTCCCGCACCAGGCGGGCGCATTCTTTCTGCAGCAGGAATTGCAACGTATCGTCGGCATCAGAACTGCGATGCTGCACGATTGCCACCGGCAGGCGGAATGTGCCAGGCAGCGCAGACAATACACCCCGGAGGGAATTGAGTCCGCCAAGCGATGCGCCGATCACGACGAGCCCGTATTTCATCGTATTTTCCGAAATAGTTTTACTGCCCGGTCTACCACCTCGTAGCAGTTCTCATAAGGGGTAAGTTGCAGCGATTCGCCATGTCCGAGGCCGAGCACTCCGCCCACCGGCAGGCTGTCGTAGATCAACCGGTGCACCCGGTCTTGCAACTTGCGGTTGAAATAAATCATTACATTGCGGCACAGCACCATATGGAATTCGTTGAAAGAGCTGTCCGAGACCAGATTATGCTCCGCCCAGACAATATTCTTACCCAGAAAGGCACGCAAAATTACGTCGTCATGTCTTGCCGTATAGTAATCGGAGAAGACCGACTTGCCACCGGCTTTCTGATAGTTATTGGTGTAATCCTTCATCTTTTTGATGGCAAAAATTCTCCCCTTGCCTTGTTCCAGTAAGCGTTGATTAATGTCCGTAGCGTAGAGTCTGGCCTTGTCCAACAACTCCTCCTCATGCAGCATAATAGCCATGGAGTAAACCTCCTCGCCGGTGGCGCACCCGGCATGCCAGACCCGAAGGAGAGGAAGTTCCCGCCATGCCGGCACCACTTTGTCGCGCAACGCCTTATAAAAGGCCGGGTCCCGGAACATGGCGGTGACATCTACCGACACCACATCGAGAAAGCGTGCCATGGTTTCCGGGTCGTGCAGGACGCGATCCTGATAAGCGGAAATGGTATGTACTCCTTGCTCCCGCTGCATGGCTAGATGTACACGCCGTTTCAACGAGGCCGGGGCGTAGTCACGAAAATCGTAGCCGTAGCGCTGAACCATGGCTTCGAGAAGTAACGGCAGTTCTATGGTTTCCATGGCCCCGTATTATTAGTTTCTTTTGGCAATTGTCATCATTCTGCTCAGGTGCGAAAATGAACGCCTCGATGGTTTTTCCTGATGGGCTGGTCACGCTCGGCATCCGTGATCTCGAATCTGCCGACCTGCTTCATGGCATCAATCCCACAGCGAGGCGGGAAGGCGCTCCAGGCTCGCAATATAGCGCTCCTCATCGAAGCCCTGTTCCGAACCGAGCACCTCGAACATTTCGCGCGACAGGGCACACCCCACCAAGGTGAACGCTTCTTCAGAGGTATAGCCTGATGCGATCAAACGTTCGCTGGTTCGCCTGACTTGCGGCGGCGAGTTCTCTTGTAACTGGGTAGTAACAATCTCGTGAATCGCCTCACGCACGGATGCAGAATAGTGATCTGTCATAGTGGCTTCCTTATTTAAACCCGCTATACGGAAGGGATCAATTTACCTATATAGCCACACCCGCATTAGCGACAGAAGTTGATCCACATCCACGGGTTTGGAGACATAGTCGGAAGCACCGGCTTCTATGCATTTTTCACGGTCACCTTTCATCGCTTTGGCAGTGAGTGCAATCATGGGCAAGGATTCGAATTTTTTTATCTTGCGGATCTGGCGCATGGTCTCAAAGCCGTCCATTTCCGGCATCATGATGTCCATCAGCACGATATTTACCTCGGGATTCTTTTTCAGTAATTCGATGGCGCTCTTACCGTTCTCGGCAGAGAATACCTCCAGCTTGTTGTGCTCCAGCGCGGCGGTAAGGGCGAAAATGTTGCGCACGTCGTCATCCACCACCAGGACTTTTTTACCAGTCAGACTATCGCTGCCAACGTAAAGCTTCTCCAGCATCTTTCGCCTGTTCTCCGGCAACTTGGCAACCACGCGATGCAGGAACAGTGAGGTCTCATCCAGCAGGCGTTCGGGCGACCGCACTTCCTTCACGATACCCTTAAGTGCCAGGGATTTCAGATGTTCCTGGTCCTTTTTTTGTGGCTCTTCCGCGCCGTACACAATCACCGGCACTTCCCGGGTCAACGCATTGCCCTGGATCATCTCGATCAGTTCGCCCACCCCCATGTCAGGCAAGTTGAGGTCAAGCACTATGCAATCGTAGCGCTTCTTCTTCAGCGCCAACAGCGCCTCCTTGCCGGTCGCCACCGCCTTGATGCGCACGTCATTGTTCCCAATGAGTGCAATGATGTTCTTGCGTTGCGCTTCGTTGCCGTCGGCGATGAGCAGATCCCCTATGCCAAGTTCGGCGAACTTGCGCAAATCGGTCAGCGCCTTCTGCACCGCTTCCAGCGTGGCTGGTTTTACCAGATACTCGTAAGCACCGTAACGAAGGCCACGCGAACGGTTGTCATCTACGGAAATAATCTCGACCGGAATATGGCGTGTGCCTGGATTGCGTTTAAGCTTTTCAAGCAAGACCCAGCCGTCCATGTCGGTCAGGTGCAGATCCAAAGTAATGGCGGTAGGCTTGAATTTTTCAGCGAGTTCGTATCCCTCACCGCCCAATGTAGCGACTACTCCCTTGAAGCCCTTCTCGCGCGCTGCCTGGAGCAGGATATCGGCGAATCTCGCATCATCCTCGATGATGAGCAGAGTGCGTTCGCCGGGTTGGATACTTGCCCGGTCATCCGCGACTTGGGAAGACGGCGGCTTCTTGGCCGCTATCTCTTCAGAAGGGCGGGCGGGTGCCCTCTTCCCAGCTGCCGGTATTGACGATCGAGACGCGGATGGAGCCGCTGATTCCGCCTCATCCGCTCCGCTGAGCGGGATTGGCGCCTCGATAGCAAAGTTCCTGGCGCTGCCACTGGACATGCCATCGCCACTCTGCCCTGGCTCAGGTCCGTGCAGAGGCAGATACATTACGAAGGTGCTGCCCTTGCCATGCTCGCTGAAAGCCAGCTGTAGTTCGCCACCCAGCAGCCGTGCAATCTCGCGTGAGATGGATAGCCCCAGTCCAGTGCCCCCATACTTGCGTGCTGTACCTGCATCGGCCTGTTGAAATGCCTCGAAGATGATCTTCTGTTTGGCTGCCAGCACGCCGATGCCGGTGTCAGTGATATAGAAGCCGATCACCTGTTCGGCCTGATCGAGTGTGGGATGACCAACGCTCCAGCCGGAATCCACCGGAGCGACACGCATTATGACGGTGCCTTTCTCAGTGAACTTGAACGAGTTGGACAGGAGATTCTTCAGCACCTGCTGCAAGCGATTCTCGTCGGTATAGATGCTCCCAGGCAGGTCCGGCGCCAGCTCGATGGCAAAGTCAAGATTGCGGTTGTTGGCGACATGGCGGAAAGTGCGCTCGACCTGATCGCGCACGCGATTGAACAGTACGTCCGCCATGTCCAATGTAACCGTGCCGGACTCGATCTTGGACAGATCCAGAATCTCGTTGATCAGCGTCAGCAGATCTTTTCCCGAACCCTGGATAGTCTTCGCATATTCGACTTGTTTTTCGTTGAGATTGTGCTGCGGATTGTCGGCCAGCTGCTGTGCCAGAATAAGCAGGCTATTCAATGGCGTGCGTAATTCGTGCGACATGTTGGAAAGGAATTCCGACTTATACTTGGAAGTGAGGGTAAGCTGCTCGGCCTTTTCCTCCATCAACATTTTGGCGGTCTCGACCTCACGGTTCTTGCGTTCGACCTCAAGCTTCTGCTCTTCCAGCAGATTCGCCTTTTCCTCCAATTCCTCGTTAGTTTGGCGCAGCTCTTCCTGCTGGCTGCCCAGTTCACTCGCCAAGGATTGTGATTGCTTGAGCAATTCCTCGGTACGCATATTGGCTTCGATGGTGTTGAGCACGATGCCGATGGATTCGCTCAACTGGTCGAGGAAATTCTGATGAATGGCGCTGAATTGGGTGAATGAGGCAATCTCGATCACTGCCTTCACCTTGTTCTCAAAAATGACTGGCAGCACAACAATACTCTGTGGCTTGGCCTCGCCGAGTCCCGAAGTGATCTCGATGTAATCAGGCGGTACGTTGGTCAGCAGGATACGCTGCTTCTCGAAGGCGCACTGGCCGACGATGCCCTCGCCAAGCTTCCATTCATTGGAAAGATTTTTACGTTCCTTAAAGGCGTAGGTGGAAAGAAGCTTGAGTCGGGGGTTTTCCGGCACCGTTTCATCCAGCACATAGAACACGCCATGCTGGCCGTTGATGAGGGGAGCAAGCTCAGAGAGCACCATTTTCGATACAGCGGTGAGGTCGCGTTGACCCTGCAGCAGCCGCGTGAACTTGGCGAGGTTGGTCTTGAGCCAGTCCTGCTCCGAATTCTGCCGCGTGGTCTCGCGCAGATTCCGGATCATCTCGTTGACATTATCCTTGAGATCCGCCACCTCGCCTTTTGCTTCGACGGTAATGTTGCGCGTGAGGTCGCCTTTGGTTACCGCCGTGGCGACGTCGGCGATGGCGCGCACCTGATTGGTGAGGTTGGCCGCCAGTCCATTCACGTTGTCGGTGAGATCTTTCCAGGTACCCGCGGCGCCAGGCACGTTGGCCTGGCCGCCCAGCCTCCCCTCGACTCCCACCTCGCGTGCCACCGAGGTGACTTGGTCGGCGAATAGTGCCAGCGTATCGGTCATGTTATTGATGGTATCGGCCAGCTCAGCGATCTCGCCCTTGGCTTCCACCGTCAACTTCTTCTTCAGGTCGCCATTAGCCACCGCCGTCACCACCTTGGCGATGCCGCGCACCTGGCTGGTGAGGTTGGAGGCCATGAAGTTGACATTGTCGGTGAGGTCTTTCCAGGTACCGGAAACGCCACGTACCGTAGCTTGGCCACCCAGCTTACCATCGGTTCCGACCTCTCGCGCCACCCGGGTAACTTCCGCCGCAAAGCTGTTGAGCTGATCCACCATCGTATTCACGGTATTTTTCAGGTCGAGAATCTCACCCTTCACATCCACCGTGATTTTCTTGCCCAGATCACCATTGGCAACAGCAGTGGTCACCTGCGCGATATTGCGCACCTGCGAGGTAAGGTTGGAAGCCATCATGTTGACCGATTCGGTAAGGTCCTTCCAAGTGCCGGCCACCCCCGTAACATAGGCCTGGCCGCCGAGCTTGCCATCCATGCCGACTTCGCGCGCCACCCTGGTAACTTCCGAAGCGAACGAACGAAGCTGGTCCACCATGGTATTGATGGTTTCTTTCAGTTGCATGAACTCGCCACGCACGTCCACCGTGATCTTTTTGCTAAGATCGCCGTTGGCTACTGCGATGGTCACGTCGGCGATGTTGCGTACCTGGCCGGTGAGGTTGGAAGCCATGCCGTTTACCGATTCGGTGAGATCCTTCCAGGTGCCGGAAACGCCGCGTACCGTAGCCTGTCCGCCCAGTTTGCCCTCGGTGCCCACCTCCCGCGCCACGCGTGTCACCTCCGATGCGAAGCTGGAAAGCTGATCCACCATGATATTGATGGTTTCCTTGAGTTGCAGGATTTCGCCCTTGGCCTCAGCGGTAATCTTCTTGCCGAGGTCCCCATTGGCCACCGCCGTTGTCACATCGGCGATATTGCGCACCTGTGTGGTCAGGTTGGCCGCCATCATGTTGACCGATTCGGTCAAATCCTTCCAGGTGCCCGCCACCCCCGTGACATAGGCTTGGCCGCCAAGCTTGCCATCCATGCCAACCTCGCGCGCCACGCGCGTAACTTCATCAGCAAAGGTTGAAAGCTGGTCCACCATGATGTTGATAGTCGCCTTGAGCTCCAGGATTTCACCCCTCGCATCCACTGTGATCTTCTTGCTTAGGTCGCCCTGAGCCACCGCCGTCGTCACGTCGGCAATATTGCGCACCTGCGAGGTGAGGTTGGACGCCATGCCGTTCACGCTTTCCGTGAGATCTCTCCAAGTGCCAGACACGCCTGCCACCTCCGCCTGCCCACCCAGCTTGCCCTCGGTGCCCACCTCACGCGCCACCCGCGTTACCTCGTCGGCAAAGGTTGAGAGCTGATCGACCATGATGTTGATGGTTTCCTTGAGTTGCAGGATTTCGCCCTTGGCCTCGGCGGTAATCTTCTTGCCGAGGTCCCCATTGGCCACCGCCGTCGTCACCTCAGCAATATTGCGCACCTGTGTGGTCAGGTTGGCCGCCATCATGTTGACCGAGTCGGTCAAGTCCTTCCAGGTGCCGGAAACGCCCTCGACTTGCCCCTGACCACCCAGTATCCCTTCCGTACCCACCTCGCGCGCCACTCGGGTGACTTCCGAAGCGAAGCTGGAAAGCTGGTCCACCATGGTGTTGATGGTGGCTTTCAGTTCCAGGATTTCACCTCTGGCATCCACCGTGATCTTCTTGCTGAGATCGCCCTTGGCCACCGCCGTCGTTACGTCGGCGATATTGCGCACCTGCCAGGTCAGGTTGGAGGCCATCATGTTTACCGATTCGGTAAGGTCCTTCCAGGTGCCACCCACCCCGGTCACCTCAGCCTGGCCGCCCAGCTTGCCTTCCGAGCCGACTTCGCGCGCTACTCGCGTCACCTCGGAAGCGAAGCCGGAGAGTTGATCCACCATGATGTTGATGGTTTCCTTGAGTTGCAGGATTTCGCCCTTGGCCGCAGCGGTAATTGTCTTGGTCAGGTCGCCGCTGGCCACCGCGGTGGTGACGTAGGCGATGTTCCTTACCTGCGTCGTCAGGTTGGAGGCCATGCCGTTGACGCTCTCGGTCAGATCTTTCCAGGTGCCGGAAACGCCCGCCACCTCGGCTTGGCCGCCGAGCTTGCCTTCAGTCCCAACCTCGCGCGCCACGCGTGTCACCTCGGCAGCGAAGGTGGAAAGCTGGTCGACCATGGTATTGACAGTATCCTTGAGTTCCAGAATTTCACCCTTGGCCTCGACCGTAATTTGTTTCGAGAGATCGCCCTTGGCCACGGCGGTGGTCACGTCGGCGATATTTCTCACCTGGGTGGTAAGGTTGGCGGCCATGCCGTTAACTGAATCTGTAAGGTCTTTCCAGGTCCCCGACACATCTGCGACCTCGGCCTGCCCGCCGAGGATGCCGTCGGTGCCGACTTCACGCGCCACCCGCGTTACTTCCGAAGAAAAAGTACCGAGTCGCGCCACCATGGTATTCACGATTTGTGCCGATTTGAGGAACTGGCCTTGCAACTTGAGACCATCGATCTCCATCGACACGCTTCGCGACAGATCGCCCTCGGCCACCGCACCCACGACGCGGATCATCTCATTCATGGGACTGACCAGGTCGTCAGCCAGAGCATTGCTGGATTCCACCAATCTTGCCCAGGATCCCTTCATTGTTGGCAGCACGATACGCTCGCCAACCTTGCCCTGCTTGCCGGCAAGTTGCGCCACACGCTCGAATTCGGCGGTAGTCTCCTGCGCCATATCAATAATATCGTTGAGGGTATCCGCAACTTTTCCGGGCAGCCCAATCAGATCGGTTGGCATGCGCACGGTAAAATCGCCTTTGCGGTATGCATTAAGAACAGCGATGAGCTGTTTCACATCAAGATCGTCGGGTGATGTTTGCCGCAGTGAGGCCATGATTCCTCCTATGTTAATTGCTCAAGTGTCCCGGTAGCGGCTATGTGTCCACAAATATCGTTCACTATCTTTAACTGGGTTATGTTGCCATTTTTAAATGCATTTGCGATGACATGAAATACCAGTGCAGCGCGTCAGCTCTTATAGGCTCAGACTCGCCATGGCATAGGCGTAGGCCCGCTAATAAAATAGGGGCAGGGCATTACATCATGTAATGACATTTACAAATAGCTGTAAAATGTTACAGGGGGTGAACCGATGGGAAGAAATCCCTCTTTTCATAAAGTAAGCCGAGCAACATCAAATCGGAAATTCGCTGTAAATTCCCTTCGGCCTGATCGGTAATAGATGGGGTTTAACCGGTGAGAGCGGGATCCTGTGGCGTTATCGCAGGGTACCGGAGTTCGAGATCAGGTTTCCCCCACCTGCGATTGCCTTGGAGCCGCTGCTTCGAAAGTGACATCATCCTGCTCTGCATACGGTATCTTTCTTTCGGAAATAGAGATGACCCCTGCTATCACGCCAAGACAAGCGGTACAAGCGGGTTAAGGATCAGGTTTCGATTTCGAATTCGTGTGGCTTTAGTTATCCCCCTGGAGTCCCTCTCCCGCAGAGGTTCGCAGCGCATTGTGCACTTAATCCTTCATTTCCTGCTCACGGTGGTTAATTTCCACGTGCTCCTTATCCATAAAAGAGATAAGCAAATGAAATGTTATTGGTTCCCTGTAAAAGGCGGAGCTGATAACTTTAACACTGTGGTTATCTTCTCCTTTTTGTTTCAATTCGTGGCGCCAGCCGTTGGCTGGCGCCCTTTTTTTCTCCAGAGGCCATACAAACCTGAAAACCTGATCCTTTCCACCGATGGATACATCGAATCTTTTTTTCATCCAGAAAAACGATATCAATATCTGCATGGAGAAATTCAAAAATAAAAAATCCATATAATAATTTAATATAAGCTAATTATAATTTGTTATATATAATAGGCCGGCAGCATCCCCTCAATTCACTTCAATATTGCTCAGATACTTAACCAAGGAGAATGAAATGGCGGATATCCACCAAGGACACACAGCACTGGGAGACGTGGCGGCACGCACGCTTGCCAATGCCACTAAAACCGTTCCTCAGCTGCGGCTTATCACCCCGCGCTGGCTTGTTCACCTGCTGCACTGGGTGCCGGTCGAGGCTGGTATTTACCGTGTAAACAAGGTAAAGGACCCCGATAAGATTGCAGTGGATTGTTCCAACAAGGATGAACGTGAACTGCCCAATACTTTCGTGGATTACGAGGAATGGGGGCGGGAATATGTGTTGAGCGCGGTCAATACCGTGGTGGACGTACATACTCGCGTTTCCGATCTCTATAGCAGCCCGCACAACCAGATTCACGAGCAGGTTCGCCTGACCATTGAAATAGTGAAGGAACGCCAGGAAAGGGAGCTGTTGAATAACAAGGAATATGGTTTGCTCAATAATGTAAATGACTTCATGAGAATAAAAACGCGGTCGGGTGCGCCCACTCCGGATGACCTGGACGAACTGATTGCACGCGTCTGGAAAGAGCCCGGTTTCTTTCTGGCACACCCCCAGGCAATCGCCGCATTTGGACGCGAATGTACGCGCCGTGGCGTACCGCCTCCAACCATAACCTTGTTTGGTTCACAATTTCTGACTTGGCGTGGACTCCCGCTCATTCCCTGCGACAAGATTGATGTGGTCAAGGGCAAGACTTCCATCCTGTTGCTGCGCACTGGAGAAAGCCGTCAGGGCGTTGTCGGACTGTACCAGCCCGGTTTGGCTGGCGAACAAGGCATGGGGCTCTCGGTGCGTTTCATGGGCATCAATCATCAAGCCATTGCCTCCTACCTGGTATCTCTGTATTGCTCACTGGCGGTATTGACCGAAGATGCGGTTGGCATACTTGAGAATGTCGATGTAGGCAAATATCATGAGTACAAGTAATCGATCAGGCCTGGGTGAGACTTTGGGCGGTACGTCCGGCAGCCTTCCCGATATCGGGGAATTAACGCGCATGGTGAATGAAATGTTTGCCACTCCGCCAGGCATGGAACGCGCTTCCGCAAGCCCTTCCGATATTTCTTTCGGAACGGGTGCCAGATTTCCCGCCGGGTATTCTCCCAAGTTCCCCTACGAGTTTCCTTATTCAGCCGCCGCCGCGCCACATCCGCGATCCATGGCACCCTCCGAGGCTCCTGCGTCGGCTCCTTATGGAGTTCCAGGTTCGGCCGCAACCACGCCAGACCCGAAATCCGTGCTACCCTCGACGGCGCCTTTGGGGTCTTACTATACTGTTCCCTACTCGGCAGGGGCGGCTCAGGCTCTGAAGATTCCGGCACTTGGCGCAGATCTCCCCTACGCCGATACATTTACCGCATTTTCGCTGCCACCTCCCCCGGAACTGGAGGCCCCATCCGCTTTCCTGCCATCCGGCAAACCGGGCATAAACGCCGCTTCATCAGCTGGTACGGGCGCTTTTCCCATCGGCCAGGCTGGCGGCCCGGCATTTTACTTCCTTGATGAGGCCGTGCCATTTGGCAGTGGCGCCCGTGAGAGGCAAATACCGTCGATTGCATCGACACATCCTGCATTTGATGCCAATGCCGTGCGGCGCGACTTTCCCATCCTAAAGGAACGGGTGCACGGCCGCCCGCTAATCTGGCTGGATAATGCCGCCACCACGCAGAAACCCCAATCTGTCATCGACCGTCTCGCCTATTTCTACCAGCACGAAAACTCCAATATCCACCGCGCAGCGCACGAACTTGCGGCGCGCGCCACCGATGCTTATGAGGAGTCACGCGGGAAGGTACGCCGCTTTCTCAATGCCCCGTCCGCCGATGAAATCATTTTCCTCAGGGGCACGACCGAAGCAATCAATCTTGTTGCGCAGAGCTGGGGCCGGCAAAATGTCAACGAAGGGGACGAAGTCGTCATCACCTGGCTGGAACACCATGCCAATATCGTGCCCTGGCAGCAGCTATGCAACGAAAAGGGTGCGAAACTGCGCGTAGCGCCGGTGGACGACGATGGCCAGATATTGCTCGACGAATATCAGAAGTTGCTTGGTTCGCGTACCAAGCTCGTATCGTTCTCGCACGTCTCCAACGCGCTAGGCACCATCACGCCGGCGCGCCAGATGATTGAAATGGCGCATCGCGTGGGTGCTCGCGTACTGGTGGATGGTGCGCAGTCGGTCTCGCATATGCGGGTGGATGTGCAGCAACTCGATTGCGACTGGTTCGTTTTCTCGGGTCACAAGGTATTCGGTCCCACTGGCATCGGTGCCCTGTTTGGCAAGGCTGAACTGCTCAATACCTCTCCTCCCTGGCAAGGCGGCGGCAATATGATCCAGAATGTCACCTTCGAGAAAACGGCATATAATCCCGCGCCGGCGCGTTTCGAGGCTGGCACGGGCAATATCGCCGACGCGGTGGGACTTGGCGCCGCGATCGACTATGTGGAACGCGTTGGTATCGACAACATAAGCCGCTACGAGCATGACCTGATGACCTATGCAACGCGGGGTCTCAATACCGTCCCTGGTTTGCGGCTTATCGGCACCGCGCCGGACAAGGCGGGAGTATTGTCGTTCGTGCTGAAGGGCTTCGCTACTGAAGAGGTCGGCGAGGCCCTGAACCGGGAAGGTATCGCGGTGCGTGCCGGTCACCACTGCGCGCAGCCTATCCTGCGGCGTTTTGGCTATGAAACCACGGTACGCCCGTCATTGGCGTTGTACAATACCTGTGCGGATGTCGATACACTGGTCACGGCACTACGCCGGCTGCAGGGCGGCCGCTATAATTATTGAAATAGCGGGTATTCAGTGAAGGAGATGAAGCCTGCCTGTGTCGGATGGTATGGGCAGGCCTCCTTTCTCGTACATTCCGAGCATCCAGCACAAAATAAATCCGGATAATCCGTAAGGATGCAAGCAATCGCGCGGGCTCGGAGAACCGTCTAATGGATTATCCGGGATAACATGAATTTATAGACCCCATGAACTTTCAGCAACTACGCATCATCCACGAAACGGTCCGGCAGAACTATAACCTCACTGAAGCGGCAAATGCCTTGTTTACGTCGCAGTCGGGTGTCAGCAAGCACATAAAAGATCTGGAAGATGAATTAGGCATCGAATTGTTCGTGCGCAAGGGCAAACGGCTGCTCGGATTGACTGACCCCGGCAAGGAACTGGTGGAAATCGTCGAGCGCATCCTGCTGGATGCGAAAAACGTCAAACGCCTGGCGGAACAATTCAGCAATAAGGACCAGGGACGGCTGACTATCGCGACTACCCATACACAGGCGCGGTATGCATTGCCTTCCGTGGTGACGCAATTCAAGAAGGCATTTCCCAACGTTCACCTTATCCTGCATCAGTCCAGCCCCGATGAGATTGTATCGATGCTGCTCGATGGCGTCGCGGATATCGGCATCGCCACTGAAGCATTGGAGAGCGTGGTGGAGCTGGCGTCATTTCCCTATTACTCCTGGCATCATGCGGTCATTGTACCGCCCGGTCATCCACTCGAATTGGTACATCCGCTAACGCTTGAAGCGATTGCCGAATTTCCAGTCATTACTTATCATGAAGGTTTCACCGGGCGGTCAGGAATTGACGAGACTTTCGCAAAGGCGGGAATCGTACTCGATATCGCGATGTCGGCCCTGGACGCCGATGTCATCAAAACCTACGTCGAACTCGGATTGGGGGTGGGTCTCGTGGCTTCGATGGCGTTCAACCCGACACGCGATATACGGCTCCACCTGCTCGACAGTTCGCACCTGTTCCAGAAAAATACCACGAATATCTCTATCAGGCGCGGCCACTATCTACGCGGATACGCTTACCGCTTCATCGAGCTTTGCCTGCCATCACTAAGCGAGGCAGCAATCCGTTCCGGCGTCAAACCGGAGGTGGATATGGAACTGGATGACTGAATCCGGATGAGTACGGTAGTTGGTCAGTCAGTGGCTGTTCAGAAGCGCTACGCGGTGAATCCCCCATCGATTGTCAGGCTCGCGCCGGTTATGAAGCCCGCTTCGGGTCCAGCAAGATATGCAACCATCGCGGCAATCTCATCGACCGTACCATAGCGTGGAACAGCCATGACCTTCCGCAGCATCTCGGCAAAATCGCCCTTGGCAGGATTCATGTCGGTGTCGGTAGGTCCGGGCTGAACATTGTTGATGGTGATGCCCCGCAGGCCGAGATCACGCGCCAGCCCTTTGACCAACCCTACCAGCGCAGCCTTGCTCATGGCATACACGGCGCCACCCGCAAATGGCATGCGCTCGGCATTGCAACTGCCAATGTTGATGATGCGCCCACCCGTTTTCATGTGCCGCACGGCGGCCTGCGTGGCGACGAACACGGCCCGCAGATTCACCGCCAACGTACGGTCGAAATCTTCAAGGCGATAGTCATCAATGGGTGCCATCACGGCAATGCCGGCATTGTTCACCAGAATGTCAATACCGCCCAACCCCTCTACCGTCCGCTCCACGGCAGCCACCACCGCCTCGGCATCCGCGCTGTCGGCCTGGATTGCCAATGTCCGCACGCCGAGCGCTTGTGCCGCCTCCAGCGTTTCGTTGGCCTGGTCAGGTTTGCTGACATAGGTCAGCGCAACATCGGCGCCTTCATGCGCGAGACGTTTGACAATGGCGGCACCAATGCCGCGACTACCACCGGTAACCAATGCACGTTTATTCTGAAGCGTAAGGTTCTTCATGAATTTCCCCCCTTCGAGTGATTTGAGGCTGATTGTGTCTGGAGAGTATTCGAACCGGGTATTTCGAGCGCATTGAGAATCCGGTCGACATGAACGGTGTCATGCGTGAAATCAACGACACGCTCAAGGAAGAAGAAGCACGACGACTCTATCGTGCGTTGCATTTACGTCAATGATCCGCTCGTTGGCATTTATAGCGTTTGGGGAGGCTGTTTGCTCCGCATCAGAACTCTCATCCCCGACCGGCTGGTGGTTTGATCGCGCCCAGCCCTGCAGCCTTGGACAATATCGTCCCCCCTATGAAGCCACTTCCTTCCATTTCCTGGCCAGGCCTCACCACCATAAACGAACCTTTAGCGTGATCTGATATTCCCGCTCTCATCAGAAATAACTATCTCCACGCGCCGATTCAATTGCTGGCCCGCATTGCTGTCATTGCTAGCCACCGGAAAATTTTTTCCATAACCGCGCGTAGTAATGCGGTCCCCACTGATCCCCATACCCAGCAGTGTATCGCGTACCGCATTAGCGCGCCGTTCGGAAAGATCCTGATTGTAGCTGTCGCTCCCTCTGCTATCAGTAAATCCTTCGATAAAAATCTTGCGCTGCGGATTCTGTTTAAGAGCGTCAGAGAGTTTCTGCACGATGTGAACGCCACCCGATTTGAGCTGCGCCTGGTTCGTATCGAAAAGTACATCCCCTAGGGTGACGACCAAGCCACGATCGGTCTGCTGTGCATTCAATTCATTGAGTTGTGATTGGAGTTGCGCGGCACGCATTTTCGCATTTCGCGCTTCTTCTGTTCTGGCATCAAGCTGGATTTTAGCGCTTTCCGCGTCGGAATGAGTTATGGCTGCCTCGGCACCCTTCCCCCTGGCAGTTTCCTGTGCGATCGCCACCCGACGTTGCGCCACATAGGCCAAGTGATTCACGGTGGCAGGATCTTCTTTTCGGGTCCAAGCGGCATTGGCCTTATCCAACGCTTCACCCGCCTCCTTCAGTTCCAGAGCGGCCAGATTGACGACCTGCGGATTACTCTGCGCATCGCGGTAGCTGCTGCGGGCATCCTCCAGGGAAGTATTTCTGTCTGGCATCATGCTACAGCCTGCCAGCATCGCCATTAAAATAAACGGGGCAGGTAAGAATTGATTTTTTTTCATGGGAGAATCTCCTCGGAATGGATCACTCTGTCTTGCGATTTATCTCGTCACGTAATGTGCGGTTGCTTTCCTTCAAGGCGTCTTCTGCCCTCTGGGCCTTGCCCGCGCGAGTTTTGGCGGTAGCGAGTTGCGCGTCTGTTTGCGCTTTCTCACTCAATTGTTTAGCTTTTTTGTAATCATGTGCTATCGAAGCTTTTTCCGCGGCATCCAAATTTTCCTGTGCGGCTTTCAATTCCACTGGAGAAAATTCGGGCGCACCCGCACTTATCGCGTCCGCGACGGCAGTTCTAGCGACTGCAAGCTGCGATGCCACTTCTCTCTTTTCCGTACCCGCGCACGCCGCTGCGAATAGAACGGCAAAAGCGGCTAGGCCCATCGTTCGATACCACTTGTGCCTGAAAATATCTTTCATGGTTATCCCCCAACGAATCAGGTTGAATTGAATAGAACCGTCCGGAGGATAAGGTTATCCATGAAAACCATCTCAGTCTGTCTGATAGCGCACCTTCGTATGTTAGGAGCATTACCTGTCTGTCCCTTACGAAGGACCGGCCATTGCTCTCTTTGACGAAAAGAGCTGAAATCCATTTTGTACGCCAACCTTCAATGAAATATCCGTGTGAATCCTATAGATCCTCCCCTAGGAACCCGCCACTCTGGTGACTCCACAGCCGTGCATAGAGATCACCGGCTGCTATAAGACTTTGGTGATTACCTTCTTCCACGATGCGGCCTTTATCGATCACCACCAGACGATCCATTGCCGCAATGGTTGATAGCCGGTGGGCAATGGCTATTACGGTCTTTCCTTCCATCAATCGGTACAAGCTTGACTGAATGGCGGATTCCACCTCTGAGTCCAACGCGCTGGTGGCTTCATCAAGCAAAAGTATCGGGGCGTCTTTCAGCATTACGCGCGCTATGGCAATCCGCTGGCGCTGACCACCGGAGAGCTTTATCCCGCGTTCTCCGACATGGGCGTCGTAGCCTTTACGCCCCGCGGGATCGATGAGACCCATAATGAAATCATGTGCTTCGGCCCGTTTCGCGGCAGTAATCATATCCGCATCAGTGGCATCCGGCCGGCCATACAAGAGATTGTCCCGCACCGATCGATGCATGAGCGACGTATCCTGGGTAACCATGCCAATGTTGGCGCGCAGGCTGAGCTGGGTAACATGTTTGATATCCTGCCCGTCAATCAATATATGTCCCTGCTCAACGTCATAAAATCTGAGCAGCAGGTTTACGAGGGTGGATTTGCCCGCGCCCGAACGTCCAACCAGTCCGATCTTTTCACCCGGTCGGATATGCAGCGAAAAGTGATCTATTACCGGAGTGCTCCCACCGTAGCAAAAAACGACATCCGTAAACTTGATATCGGCACTATTAATCCGCAGAGGTTTTGCATCGGGATGGTCGGTCACCAGATGTGCCCGCGATAGCGTATTGATGCCGTCCCGTACCGTGCCTACCTGTTCCAGCAGCGAGGCCATTTCCCACATGACCCAATGAGACATGCCGTTAAGTCTTAGCGTCATCGCACCAACGACAGCGACGGCGCCGACACCTATTTGCCCCTCTGTCCACAACCATAAAGCAACTCCAACGGCGCTGATGATAAGACTCGCTCCCATGACCTGATTCACCGTTTCAAAACCGGTGATCAAGCGCATTTGTCCATGCACTGTTTTCAGAAACTCCTGCATGGCCGACCTTGCGTAACCTGCTTCCCTGCCGGCGTGGGAGAAGAGCTTGACGGTGGCAATATTGGTGTAGGCGTCGCTGATGCGTCCCGTCATGAGCGCCCGCGCGTCGGCCTGCAACTGGGAAACCCGGCTCATGCGCGGGACGAAGTATCGCAATACAAAAATGTAGAGCACCAGCCATCCCGTGAAGGGTATCAGCATCCAGATATTGAAATTGCCCACTACGGCAACCAGCGTCAAAAAATAAATCGTCACATAAACAAGTATGTCTCCCAGAATAAAACAGACATCACGTAATGCAAGCGCCGTTTGCATGACCTTGGCCGCCACCCGGCCGGCAAACTCGTCCTGATAAAAATTCATACTCTGATTGAGCATCAGCCGGTGAAAATTCCAGCGCAGCCGCATCGGAAAATTTCCTCCCAGCACCTGATGCTTGACGAGGTTTTGCAATCCCACCAATGCCGGACTTGCCACCAGTATCCCGGCAAACAGCAAAAGCGTATGCTGCTCCTGCTGCCATAAAAGAGAAGGCGGTATCTGGCTCAACCAGTCGACAACCTTTCCCAGTATGGCAAATAACAATGCCTCAAATGCACCTATGCTCGCGGTAAGCAGGGTCATCGCAACGAGATACCGCCGTATCCCGTTGGTGGCCTCCCATACAAAAGCTAAGAAGCCCTTAGGTGGAATCCTGTCCGTGGTATCAGGATAGGGATAAATCACTTTCTCAAAAAAATTTAACATTTGAAGCCTTGATCATTAAAGCTGAACGTGATGCTTGGTCGACTGCCAAGCCACCCAAATATAGTAATTCAGATGATTTTGGTGCAATATCCACCTGCACGTGCTATTTGATATGATGAGTGGAAGGATGACGCTGAAGGGTATGGGCCACGACTATGGAGCCACTTGCCGGTTATCTAAAAAGTATCAAAAGCATCGACTAAAGGGACCGCACCTACCGAGGGAATACGCCGACTTCCGCTCGAATCCTGAACATAATGTTGGGCTGGTCAAGACATTCTTGCGCAAAAGCACGCAAGATACAAGGAAGACAGGAACTGCGCAGGCCGGATAACCAGCAGCTAAGAACACTGCCAATGAATAAAATCGTGGAACTATAATGCCGGGCGCCTATGCACACCTCACCCTGGTCAATCTGATCAGAGAACCGGCCAGGCTCGAAAGCCACGGATTCACATCCGAGGCAATCGTTTCCGTATTGGATTACTTTCGCTTTTGCGAACTTGGTGCGGTCAGTCCGGATTACCCATACCTGGATATCGCCCATCCCGATGCCTGTCACTGGGCGGATCGAATGCACTATCAAAAAACCGGCGACATGGTCAAAGCGGGAATCGACCTGGTTAGAAAGCTGAACGGCGCATCACGGCAAAAAACGTTCTCCTGGCTGCTTGGATATACCAGCCATGTGGTAGCCGATGTAACCATTCATCCTGTCGTCGAACTAAAGGTAGGCGAATACCAGAAGAACAAGGGGAAGCACAGAATATGTGAAATGCATCAGGATGCCTATATTTTTCAGCGCTTGAACATCGGTGAAATAGGCTTGGCCGAACATCTGGATTCGGGAATCTGGGGATGCTGCGATACACCTGGCAGCGGAAAACTCGACCCGGCGATTGCAAGCACCTGGCGGAGCATGCTTCAGACCTGCTACTCCAGTCCATATCAAACCCATCCTCCCATCATCGATAACTGGCATGGCTCGTTCAAGTTCATTGTCGACAAAGCGGAAGAAGGTAATAAGCTCCCTCCCTTTGCGCGCCATGTCGCCGCCAACATCGGCTTGACCTATCCGGCTATTGCCGATCTCGACAAGCAATACCTGGAGGGCTTGGCGACGCCACTGGGCATGATGAATTATGACCAGATATTCGACCGGGCTATAGAAAATGTACTTGCCGCCTGGTCGCACATTGCCGCGGCCGTTTTCAAAAACAACGACGCCTACCAGACGGCGGCGGTCAACTGGAATCTGGATACGGGCAAGGATGACAACGGCGGCTATGTCTACTGGAAAGACAAAGAAGGTAAGGCATGATATGGGTAAATTCTTCGTTACTCTACTTGTGCTTTCTTTCCTGGCGGGTTGCACATCCAGCCAGAGACGTGTCGATAGCGAGGAAATGTATATCAAGGCCTCTGCACTGACTAAACTGTCTGCGGCAGTGGAATCGACCGTCCGCTACAAAAATCCACCACCCGAACTTGACGAGAACGAATTATTGAAGCTGGCGACCCGGCATGATCCGATCCTGCTGGAGAATTTCAAAGGCTATAAAATCAGGGTACTACGCAACGATCGCCACTCGGTTGTACTGGTATGCGACGTAACCGGGACGCATGCGTTACTGGAAGATACCGGATGTAGCGGCCCCATGGACCGCAACCGCTGGATGGAAAAACCGGCGCCATGCGACTTCTCAATCGATACGAAAGCAGTTTGCGGGAAAGATTGAGTGCACTTGCACTTGCAATTCCGCCCCTAAGATCGTTGCCTATCTGCTTGCTGAATCACCAGTTGAGCGTCTGCGCTGAGAGAAATCAACCAGCTACTCGATGGCGATATGGGTGCGCAATATTTAACATATTCGAGCTAGAGAATGCTTTCAATTTTAGCGCTAACCATCAAAAAATCTGTCACACTCTTTGTACTGGCGGGACCTGTTTCCATGATTCCGGTTTTTCTTGCCGTCACGGAGGGTCTTGACCTGCACAGCAAGATCCGCTTTGCCAGGACCATTGGATTTAGCGTCACGGTAGCATTGCTGGCGGCAACCTTTCTCGGGATGCCTATTCTCGGATTGCTTGGTGTATCGCTCGGGGCAATGCAGGTTGGCGGAGGAGTTATTGTCTTGCTGCTGGCAATAGCAATGGTTCTTGGGAAGGAATCCACCTTCAAGGGATCGCCTTCTGTCATTAACGAATATGGGGTGCGGGAAGCGGCCATCGTTCCTCTGGCGGTGCCCCTGCTGGCCGGGCCGGCAGCATTCAGCTATGTCATGGGAAACAGCGCATGGCAAACCTCGGCGGATCTGATCCATGTCGTGGTGCCTATCCTTATCGTAGGTACCGCGTGCTGGATAACCTTTTATATGGCTTGTCAGGGAGAGAAGAAAATTCGGCAGTCTACTTTGGATGTTGTACAACGCATCGGGGGATTTATCCTTGCGGCAATGGCCATAGAAATGATGGCCGCCGGGTTGCGTGGACTTTTTCCCGTCCTTACTCCGGGCTACTAGCGTCGAGAACGAAAGCTCACGTTTCCCGATGCCAGTGGTTAATCCCCATCCGTGATGATGGATAATTAAATGCTAACGAGGGTCATTCATTGGCGATAAACAAGGATCGATCGAGTCTGATCCCGCGCTATCCTCGTCGCCCGGTCACTATGGAGAGTGCATTATGACAAACAGCAAAAAAACTTACAAAGGCAGCTGTTTCTGCGGTGCGGTTCAGTTTGCGGTCAGCGGTGAGCCAGATGGAATGGGTTATTGCCATTGTGAGTCGTGTCGACGCTGGTCGGCAGGGCCTGTCAACGCCTTCACTTTGTGGAAACCCGAAATGGTAGAAATCACGCTGGGAGCGGAAAACATCGGCACTTACAGCAAGACGCCGCACAGTTATCGCAAATGGTGCAAAACATGCGGAGGTCACATCTTCACCGAGCATCCAGGCATGGGTCTTACTGATGTATATGCGGCAGTCATTCCAGACTTTCCTTACCACCCAGGCATTCATGTGCATTATCAGGAGGCGGTGCTGCGCATCAAGGACGGATTGCCAAAGATGAAGGACGGACCGAAGGAAATGGGTGGCTCGGGTGTCAGCGTGGCGGAATAATACGGCAGACTCCTCAGCTTCGCCACCCAGCAAGGTGCTGACCAGCCAGTCGTTCGCTGTGGTTACGACTGAGGCACGCTTTGTAAAACCCCTGTTAGTTATTACGGGAAAAAATAATCAATTCTCACCTTCTTAAATAGAGAGATATTATGTCTGATCCGCTTGCCGTTATTATCGATACGGATGTAGCCCTTGATGACTGGATGGCTATCCTTTTCCTGCTCTCGAATCCCAGCATCAAGGTCGTCGGCATTACGACGACCGGCGTCGGAGCTGCGCACCTGACAGCAGGGACGAATATTGTGCAAAGTTTACTCGCTGTAGCGGGTCAGCCCGACATCAAGGTGGCGAAAGGGACCAGCGTGCCACTGCTGTACAGCAACGTGTTCCCGGGTGATTGGCGAGCGCTCGTCGATAAGGCCTACGATCTCAGCTTGCCACAGAACCCAAATCCCGCGCAATCCGTGTCAGCGGTTCAATTTCTGCAAGATACGATCCTCAATGCGCCTTCCCCCATCACCCTCCTCTCGATTGGTGGCGGAACCAATTTGGGAACCCTATTCCAGCAGGCATCCACGGATACGATGGAGAAGCTCAAGGCGAATATCTCCGCCATCTACATGATGGGAGGCGTCATCAACCAGGTGGGCGAAACGACCGTCCCCGGCAATGTAAATGCATTCAACCCAGACTACCGAAATACCGTCGCAGAATGGAACATCTTCATCGATGTGCTCGGCGCCAGCCTGGTATTCAATTCGGGAATTCCGGTCACGCTGATTCCGCTCAATGCGTCCAACATGGTCCCTCTGAGTTCGAATTTATACGGTCAGCTCGAGGCCTTCATCGTCGCACGGCAGAATTTTGCCCCGCCTGCCGCGCAGTTGGTGTTCGCGGGGCTGTCAAACCCCTCGAATCTCGCATCGATTCAAGCCGGTGAATACTTTTTCTGGGATCCCCTGGCCGCAATGGTACTCACCAACAATGACCTGGTGCAGACGACCCCCATGCAGCTCACCATCAACCAGATGCTCGATGAAGAAAACGACACATCCGGACAGCTCCTCACTGGTTCTGGCCCTACCGTTGACGTAGCCATATCTGTTCCAAGCGCTTATGCGGTCCAGTCATTGTTCTTTAGTGCAATCACTGGCGGCGCACCCCTTTCTCCCCCTGGCGTCCCGATCATTCCTATACCCCCGGTTGATCCCACGAATACTACGAGCGCCTGATCGAACCCCTCTTATTTCGATTTGTATGAGAAACTAAAATTGTATGTCGCCAAAGCGATTTAGAAGGATGGCAGCCTAAATTAAGAGACCCTTTACCTCATCAGTTATTCAAAATAATATCGGATCGACACATCGCCGAGAAGCTGATGGGACACTGATAACTTTTGATTCAAGAAATGCAAAGGTAAGCTAAAAATGTCGAAGAAGGTCGAAATCAAGTGGTTAAGCGAACCAGAAGCGCACGACTATCAAGCTGCGCTATCGTACCTGTCCCTGATCTATGATGAACAGACAGCCACCACTCATGCGGATCAATTGAAACGCATACCGATATCCAAGTTCAAGGCAAAAGATATTTTCAGGGCGTCCGATTTATCATTGCTTGGGGTAAGCAACGCCCATGTTGAAAAAGATCAGCAGAAAATAAAATTGGGGGAGCAGTTATCGCCCCTCCTTCTGATAAGAGATTCAGTCAACGGAAAAACTGTCGTTGCGGATGGATATCATCGATTATGCGCGGTCTACTCTTATGACGAAGATGCTGTTATCCCATGCAAAATCGCGTAGTACCTTCACCATCTATCTGACCAAATCTGACTACCAAAGATAAATCTGCAAACATCAGGGGCTTGTTCAGAGATTGCGTTACTTAGGGAGTGCCGCAACGCTTATCTCAGTTCCGCCGTTTCAACACCGTATCCCAGGCCTCCGGCAACAATTCCGGATAATCCCGGCTGTAGTGCAGGCCGCGGCTTTCATGGCGCAGCATGGCGCTTTGCACGATCAAATCAGCGGTATCCACCAGATTGCGTAGTTCCAGTAAATCGCTGGTGACGCGAAAGTTGGCGTAATACTCATTGATTTCCTCGTGCAGCAGCTGGATGCGATGCTGCGCGCGCTGCAGGCGCTTGGTGGTGCGGACAATGCCGACATAGCTCCACATGAAGCGGCGCAGTTCATCCCAATTGTGAGAGATTACGACTTCCTCGTCAGCATTGGTGACGCGGCTCTCATCCCACTGCGGCAACTCCACAGCGGGCTGAGAAGGCTGGCCGACGATATCCTCGGCGGCCGCCTGGCCGAATACCAGGCATTCCAGCAGCGAATTGCTTGCCAGCCGGTTGGCGCCATGCAGGCCGGTATGGGCGGTTTCGCCAATCGCATAGAGATTCTCCAGATCCGTCTTGCCATTCCAGCCGGTAACGATGCCGCCGCAAGTGTAGTGCGCGGCGGGTACAACGGGGATAGGCTGTCTGGTGATATCGATGCCGAATTCCAGGCAGCGGTTATAAATATTGGGAAAATGCCCTTTCAGGAAATCCGCCGGCTTGTGAGAAATATCGAGATAAACGCAATCGAGCCCGCGTTTCTTCATTTCAAAATCAATGGCGCGAGCAACAATATCTCTCGGCGCAAGCTCCGCGCGCGAGTCATGCCTGGGCATGAAGCGCGAACCGTCGGGAAGCTTAAGCAGGCCGCCTTCACCGCGCACCGCCTCGCTGATGAGAAACGATTTGGCATGCGGATGATAAAGGCAGGTCGGATGGAACTGGACAAATTCCATGTTGGCCACGCGGCAACCCGCGCGCCAGCCCATGGCGATGCCGTCGCCGGTCGCGGTATCGGGGTTGGTCGTATAGAGATAAACCTTGCCGGCACCCCCTGTGGCCAGCACGGTGCTATTGGCGCCGATGGTATAGACCTTGCCCGCCGTGCTGTCCAACACATAGACTCCATGGCAGAAGTTGTTGTTTTTATCGGCGCGGCCCAGTTTTGCGCTGGTGATAAGATCGATCGCGACATGGTGCTCAAGCACCGTAATATTGGGATGCGTACGCGCTTTTTCGATCAGGGTCAGTTGCACGGCCTGTCCGGTCGCATCCGCCGCATGAATCACCCTTCGCACGCTATGGCCACCTTCCCGCGTCAGGTGATATCCTGTTTCGTGACCCTGATCACGCGTGAATGGCACCCCCTGGGTAATCAGCCACTGAATGGCCCGCGGGCCGTTTTCCACCACGTAACGGGTCACTTCTTCGCTACAAAGACCCGCACCCGCGGTTAGCGTATCGCGGATATGGATCTCGGGAGAATCCTCTTCCGATAATACCGCGGCAATTCCTCCCTGAGCCCAGCCGCTGGCACCGTCCAGCAGGGCCTTTTTTGTGACAAGGCCCACCTTCTTGCTTTGTGCCAGATTAAGAGCAAGAGTGAGGCCCGCCAGGCCGCTGCCGATTATTAGCGTATCAAAATAAAGCCGGGGTGTCTGGGTTTGCATGGATGATCTTTCCTGAGAGCGGGAAATCATAACAGACTCATTGCAGACTTGGCGCTTTCATCCCTTCTTTGCATAATCCTGAATGCGGCGGTTGACTGCTGGTTGACCACTAACTCTTTAGTTTCTTCCCGCTTGAACTTCGTCTCTTGGGTGAGTCCGCGGGATTCAGAATAATAACCACGTTTTCGAGTGAACTAATTTATACTGCCCGTTGTCTCTTGCTACAGACCAGGCACAGCACGCCTTGCGTGTAATTCCCCGATGACCCTTGAACGGGTATACTTGGACAGCTATGTCATAAACTTAGCAATCCAATACCAATAATATTCAGGGATCAGGCGGGATGGGTGACCGGGAAATCGACCAGCAGCTGGTGGAACGCGCACAACGTGGCGACAAACAGGCGTTCGATCTGCTGGTGGTCAAGTATCAACGCAAACTGGCGCGGTTGCTGTCGCAATTTATTCGCGATGCGACCGAGGTGGAAGATGTAACCCAGGAGGCCTTTATCAAGGCTTATCGTGCGTTGCCGTCATTCCGGGGCGACAGCGCGTTTTATACATGGTTGTACAGGATTGGCATTAATACCGCGAAGAATTTTCTGGTGGCTCAGGGGCGGCGGGCACCAACCACCAGTAACGGATTTGATGCCGAAGATGCCGAAGGCTTCGAGGAAGCCAGCCAGTTGCGGGAAATGAATACGCCGGAAAGCGAACTTACTAGTAAACAGATCGCTCAAACGGTTAATCAGACCTTGGAAGAACTACCTGAGGAATTGCGTACGGCAATTACATTAAGAGAAATTGAGGGGCTAAGTTATGAGGAAATCGCGGTCATCATGAACTGCCCCATTGGTACGGTGCGATCACGCATATTTCGTGCTCGTGAAGCGATAGCGGAAAAACTACGGCCCCTTCTGGGGACCGGCAAAGATAAGAGGTGGTAGTGATGAAAAGTCAAATATCGGCATTGATGGATGGTGAACTGGATGAGGAAGATGCGGCCAGTATAATCGCCCAGCTCAAGAAAACAGAGGAATTACGCGACGAATGGGCGGTTTATCACCTGATCGGCGATGCCATGGGGCGACCGCAGGCGAGATCCGCACACATCGCCCGGCGCGTAAGCGCCAGATTGGCTGTAGAACCAACCGTACTGGCGCCGCGCCCCCAGCCGGCCAGACACAAGACCAAAGTTTATGCGATGGCGGCTTCGGTAGCGGCAGTAGCGGCGGTCGGGTGGATAAGTCTGCAGACGGCGGATCGATCACCGGAAAACCTGAACCTGGCGGCCAGCAAGCCGGCTCCCGCAACCTTGGTTGCGAACCAGCCAACTCCTCAATCAACCGTAACTGCTACGCAAGCAATTCCTGTCATTTCGGTTTCAGCGCCCGCTCCCGCCCAAATCAACGATTACCTGTTGGCGCATGGTCAATTTTCACCTAATACCGCGATGCATGGTGTAGCGCCCTATATGCGTACGGTCGCCGAATCGCGCGAAAACTCTGCCAGATGACACGGGTAGCACTGGCTGCCCTCTTGGTGCTATCCGGCATCAGTCAGCTTGTATTTGCGCAACCCCCCTCTCGTTCCTCCCCCGAGGCGCTCGAATGGCTGCAAAAGATCTCCGCTGCACCTCGTCAGTACAACTATATCGGCACTTTTGTCTATTCATCCGGCAATCATATTGAAACGTCGCGCATTATCCACTTGGTGGATGCGGATGGCGAACATGAAAAAAGCGAGGTGTTGGACGGCGCACCGCAGGAAATCGTTCGCAATAACGATGAAATGAGATGTTATATGCCGGAAAGCAAGACCATCGTAACCGAAAAACGTTGGCTGCAGAAGGTTTTCCCCGCATTGCTTCCCCAACCGTTGAGCAATCTCGATGATAGCTATATTGTTAAGGTAGGCGGACAGGAACGCGTCAGTGATCATGCATGCCAGATAATTGAACTGGAGCCCAGGGACGATAAACGCTATGGTCATAAGTGGTGGGTGGACACCCGTACCGGTGTGTTGCTGAAAGCCGCAGTGATGGATAAAGACCGGGTGGTGGAGCAATTTGTTTTCACACAGCTGAAAATCGGCAGCGAAATCAATAAGGAATTGTTGAAATCAAAATATGGAGGGAAAGCCGCCGGATGGCGCACCATCAATCTGGTGTCATCCACCATCGGGAGCGGTAAACTGGGCTGGCAGATAAAGGATTCGCCGCCGGGATTTAAAAAGGTTATTGAAATGAAGCGCAACCTTTCCGGCAAACCAATGCCGATCGGCCACATCGCGCTGTCGGATGGTCTCGCCGCCGTATCGGTATTTATTGAACCGATAACCAGCCAAGTGCCTCCGCCGGTTGAAGGGCTCTATCGCAGTCGCGGCGCAATCAATATTTACAGCCGTACCGTGGCGGACAACATCGTGACAACGGTGGGTGAAGTCCCACCGGCCACCGTCATGCAAATTGGAGATTCGGTAGCGACTCATAAAGTGAGATAAGTGCAGGCCGGTTACATCCCGTGAATAGGGTTGGATATCTTTGCCTCGGGCCAACTGGTGCAACACTATCCACGAATTGCCATTCAGCCGTTTACGATAATTTCTGGGCCGATCTGGTGAAATACCGGGCTAAACTATCGTGGTGTGGCATATTGGTTTATTTGTTTAAAGCCAATACGAATCCGTTTGGAATTTCATTTCCAGCAAACTTGCGTGATGGCCTTTCGATATGATAGGTTGACAAAGACTTCGTTGACCCTATCGCAATTGCACATATTGTTTATGGTGTCTTTAACAAAGGTGGAAAATGATAGCTAAATATATTCTGGTGGCGCTGTTTGGATTGTCCACCGCGGTCTCCGCACAAACACAGGTATTACCCGATTTCACCAGTATGGTTGAAAAGGAGGGGGCCTCCGTGGTGAATATCAGTACCGTGCAGGCTCCCAACATGGGCGGTAACCGAGCTTTTCCGGGGATGCCGAATATTCCGGAAGATGACCCATTCTTTGAATTTTTTCGCCGTTACATGCCTCCTCATGGCGGCGCTCCCAGGGATTTCGAATCGAAATCCCTGGGTTCAGGTTTCATCATTACGTCGGATGGCTATATCCTGACCAACACACACCTCGTGGATTCCGCCGAAGAAATCACCGTGAAGCTTACCGACAAGCGCGAATTCCGCGCCAAGCTGATCGGCGCCGACCGCAAGACCGATATTGCCCTTCTTAAAATCGATGCCACCGGTTTACCCAAGGTGACCCAAGGCGATCCCAACAAACTCAAGGTAGGCGAATGGGTCGTGGCGATCGGCTCGCCCTTCGGATTTGAAAACAGCGTGACCGCCGGCATCGTCAGCGCTAAAGGACGTTCGCTGGCGCAGGAGAACTTCGTGCCATTTATTCAGACCGATGTGGCGATCAATCCCGGTAATTCCGGAGGCCCGCTATTCAACATGAAAGGTGAAGTGGTCGGCATCAATTCTCAGATTTACAGCCGTACCGGCGGCTTCATGGGGTTGTCATTCGCCATTCCCATAGATGTAGCCACAGATATTTCGAACCAGTTGATCGCTCACGGCAAGGTGAGCCGTGGCAGGATCGGCGTGCTGATCCAGGAGGTGACCAAGGAACTTGCGGAATCCTTCGGATTGCCCAAACCCAATGGCGCACTGGTCGCATCGGTGCAAAAAGATGGCCCCGCCGATAAAGCGGGCATTGAAGCAAGAGATGTCATTCTGAAATTCGATGGTAAACCTGTAAATGCCTCGGGCGACCTGCCGCGTATCGTCGGATCCACCAAACCGGGATCGAAGGTACAGGTACAGGTATGGCGGAATGGCACCACCAAAGAACTGACGGTAGCGGTGGACGAAGTCGCGCCGGAAGAAAGAGTTGGAGGTCGTGGCGGCAAACGAGGCAAAGCGGCCGATACAGCCAATCGCATCGGGCTGAGTCTGAGCGAACTTACCGCCGAGCAGAAACAGCAGTTGGAGATAGAAAATGGCCTGCTGGTGGAAGATATGGTGCCGGGCATCGCCAGCCGCGCCGGCATTCGCCCGGGCGACGTGATACTCAGCATGAATAACCAGGATGTCAAGACCGTCGAGCAACTCAATCAGTTGCTCAACAAAATTGAGAAGGGCCGCAACATCGCATTACTGGTAAGACGCGGCGATACGGCGACTTTCATCACAATGAAACTCAATGGCGAGAGTAAGTAGCGTGGCCACTCCCGATCCGGTGGAACTGGTTGTGTACAGCCGGGAACATTGCCATCTTTGTCATGACATGATTGCCGCCCTGCAGGAATTGCAGGCGCGGCTTTCCTTTCGCCTCGAGGTGGTGGATGTGGATAGCAGTGCCGATCTCAGGTCGCGTTATGGCGAGCGTGTCCCCGTACTGGTGTCAAAAGGACAGGAAATTTGTCATTATCATTTTGACCCTGTCGCACTCGCCCGGATATTTCCCCAGATCGCGGAATAATGGCGAGGGGATTTGTGAGCAAAGCACTCGCCGGTATCCGCGAAGGCGGGTGGTACAATCCGATTTAACGCTATTCACCAAATACCATCAGTCATGTTGCTTATAATAATTCCCGCGCCGGTCTGGGGAAAATATCCAGGCTAGATGCTTATTTTGCCGAAATTCGCTAAAATGCGCACTTCTTGATTAAAACAGGGTTTGCCGGATCGGCAGAACTTGCGAGGGTTGAGCCATGGCTTTCAAAAGGGCACAGCATGTGCCCTTTTTAGTTGTCCGCCGGGACGCCCAACCGACACCTTTGATTATCCCGCCTCTGATCGATGATCCTAAATCCGGCAGTTGACCGCTCTTTTTTTCATTTAATGACCCCTGATGGCTTTTTCCCTCACTTGCCCTTTACTTTCATGGTGAGTTCGCTACTGCCGGACTTAGGATGATGCAACACATTCGTAATTTTTCCATCATTGCCCATATCGACCATGGGAAATCCACCCTGGCGGATCGTATCATCCATTTATGCGGCGGCCTTTCAGACCGCGAGATGGAGGCACAAGTGCTGGATTCCATGGATCTGGAGCGCGAGCGCGGAATTACCATCAAAGCGCAGACCGCCGCCCTGGAGTATAAGTCGCGCGACGGCAAAGTATATTTGCTGAACCTGATCGATACGCCCGGCCACGTGGATTTTTCCTATGAAGTATCACGCTCTCTCGCCGCCTGCGAAGGCGCGCTGCTGGTAGTGGATGCATCACAAGGCGTGGAGGCCCAGACCGTTGCCAATTGCTATACCGCGATCGAACAGGGCGTGGAAGTGGTGCCGGTGCTGAACAAGATTGACCTGCCCGCCGCCGAACCGGAACGCGTAATCAAGGAAATAGAAGACATCATCGGCATAGACGCCCAGCAAGCGCTGCATGCCAGCGCCAAAACCGGTGTCGGCGTGGAAGATATTCTGGACGCCGTCATTGCACGCATTCCCGCGCCGAAGGGGGATTCCGCAGCACCGCTTAAAGCGCTGATCATCGATTCGTGGTTCGATAACTACGTCGGCGTGGTCATGCTGGTGCGGGTAATGGATGGGGTGCTCAAGCCCAGGGACAGAATATTGCTCATGGCCAGCAAAGCGGTTCACCTGTGTGAGCAGGTCGGCGTGTTCACGCCCAAATCAAAAAACCGGGAATCGCTGAGCGCCGGCGAGGTCGGCTTCATCATCTCCGGCATCAAGGAATTGAAATCGGCCAAAGTGGGCGATACCGTAACATTGGCGGATCGTCCCGCCGCCCAGCCGATGCTCGGTTTTAAAGAAATAAAGCCCCAGGTATTCGCCGGACTTTACCCGGTGGAATCCAACCAGTACGATGCTTTGCGCGACGCACTGGAGAAACTCAAACTCAACGATTCGTCCTTGCAATATGAGCCCGAGACGTCGCAGGCGCTAGGTTTTGGTTTCCGCTGCGGCTTTCTCGGCCTTCTGCATCTCGATATCGTTCAGGAGAGACTGGAACGTGAATACGGCATGGATCTCATCACCACCGCGCCCACGGTGATATATCAGATACTGATGCGCGACGGAACAACCATGGAAATCGACAATCCATCGAGAATGCCCGATCTCTCCAAAATAGAGGAAATCCGCGAGCCAATCATTACCGCCACCATACTCGTTCCGCAGGAATATGTGGGATCGGTTATTACGCTTTGCATCAGCAAGCGTGGGATACAGAAAAACATGCAATATATGGGCAGGCAGGTGATGCTGACCTACGAAATGCCACTCAATGAGGTTGTCATGGATTTTTTTGACAAATTAAAATCCACCAGCCGGGGTTATGCCTCGCTGGATTATGAATTCAAAGAGTTTCGCGCCTCTGATCTGGTCAAACTGGATATCCTCATCAATAGCGAAAAGGTGGATGCGCTTTCGCTGATCGTGCATCGCGCCAATAGTCAATACCGGGGGCGTGAACTCGCACAGAGAATGCGCGAACTGATTCCGCGGCAAATGTTCGATATCGCCGTACAGGCCGCCATCGGCGCGCACATCATTGCCAGGGAAAGTATCAAGGCATTACGAAAAAATGTGCTCGCCAAGTGCTATGGCGGCGACATTTCCCGTAAGCGCAAGCTATTGGAAAAACAGAAAGCGGGGAAAAAACGAATGAAGCAAGTCGGTAACGTCGAAATCCCGCAGGAGGCCTTTCTTGCAATCCTGCAGGTGGGCGATAAGTAGCGAATAAGTGCGGCGCTGAACATCATCCATATAAAAAAGAAGGAATAGGGAATGAATTTTCCTCTCATCATGCTGATACTGCTGGTAATCACCGGGGGTATTTCATTGCTTGATCGCTTCGCGCTGAGGCGCCATCGCGCGCCGGAGGCGCAGGGACCTTGGTGGGTGGAATATCCGAAAAGCTTTTTTCCGGTCATCCTCATCGTATTCTTTTTGCGCTCGTTCCTGGTGGAGCCTTTCAAGATCCCGTCGGGCTCGATGATCCCGACGCTGCTGGTGGGAGATTTTATCCTCGTCAACAAATACACTTATGGTATTCGCCTGCCGGTCGCCAACATCAAAATAATGAGCGTAAACGAGCCCAAGCGCGGTGAAGTGATGGTATTCCGCTACCCCGAGAATCCATCGATGGATTACATCAAACGCATCATCGGCGTACCGGGTGACACAGTCACTTACCGTGATAAACAATTGAGCATTAATAATGTCCCGGTGAAAATGGAACCGGATGGCGAGTACACCTATATAGAGTCAGGTCTGAATTATGTTTACAGCCGGCGTTTCCGCGAATCACTGGCTGAACAAAACTATAGTACCCTTATCAACCCGGAAGTTCCCGATATGCATATCGCCGGCGTACGCCCGTTCCCGCATCGCGAAAATTGCTCCTACAACGACAGCGGATTTACCTGTAAGGTGCCTGAAGGTAATTATTTCACAATGGGAGATAATCGCGATAGCAGCAGCGATAGCCGGTACTGGGGATTTGTGCCGGAACAAAATATTGTCGGCAAAGCATTCATGATCTGGTGGAACTTCAGCGATTTAAGTCGTATCGGGCTATCCATTAAATAACGGGAGAAAGATATCCCAATCTTGCCTCGTTATTTCATCAGACTTCTAGAATCGATCGCTCATCGGTAAGATGGTCAGCAATACACTTTGCCGAAAACTCGGCTACGTCTTTAATCATCCGAAGCTGCTATCTCAGGCATTGACTCACCGCAGCCATAGCCTGCCGCACAATGAGCGCCTTGAATTTCTGGGCGACAGCGTCCTTAACTGCGCGGTTGCCGGGCTGATATTCAGGCGATTCCCCAGCCTTACCGAGGGCAATCTATCGCGAGTGCGGGCCAATCTTGTCAATCAGCAGGCATTGGCTGGATTGGCGCAAACACTTGAATTGGGAGGATTGATCAGATTTGGCGAGGGAGAACTCAAAAGTGGCGGAGATCGGCGTCCCTCGATACTCGCCGATACGCTGGAGGCAGTGCTGGGAGCGATTTATCTCGATGGAGGTTTTGCGGAAGCAGAGAAAGTCATCGTAGGTCTTTTCACCCCCCTGCTCCACGGATTGGATCCGCAGACGCTGGGTAAAGATCCCAAAACCCTCTTGCAGGAATATCTTCAGAGCCGCCGACTGGCTCTTCCGCAATATGCTGTTATCGCCACCACGGGTGAGGCCCACCAGCAGCAATTCCAAGTGGAATGCGTGGTACCGAAACCATCCATTCGTACGGTGGGCTCAGGGGCTTCTCGTCGCAGTGCCGAACAGGAAGCGGCCCAGCAAGCCTATGAGCAGCTCCAATCATAATTAAGGATTAAGCATGAAACGAACAATCCCTGACATTTTTCTCGTCGTAATGATCTCACCGTTCTCAGTCGAGCACCGCCAGCCATGACCACCGATCCCGACTATCATAGCGGCTATGTCGCTATCGTGGGGCGACCCAATGTCGGCAAATCCACGTTGCTCAATACTCTGATCGGCCAGAAAGTCAGTATTACTTCAAAAAAATCGCAGACCACCCGCCACCGCATCAATGGCGTCCTCACCGACGCACAATCCCAATTTATCTTCGTCGACACGCCCGGTTTTCAGACGCAACATACGAACCGCTTGCATAATGCGATGAATCAGGCGGTCATCCAGAGTATACGGGATGTGGATGTAGTGATACTGGTAATCGAGGCATTGCGTTTCGATGAGCGTGACAGGCTTGTAATGAAACTCTTGCCTGCAATGGACAGGCCGAACAAACCAGTCATTCTTGCCGTCAACAAAGTGGATCGCCTGTCCGACAAATCGAAGCTCCTTCCATTTCTTGAAAACATAGCAAAGGAATACGCATTTGCCGCGATCATCCCGATAAGTGCGGAGAAAGGAATACAACTCGCTGATCTGATATGCGCGGTCCGGTCGTATTTACCGCACAACCCACCGTTGTTCAATGAAGACGAAGTCACCGACCGCAGTGAGCGATTTATTGCCGCTGAACTGATTCGAGAAAAACTTTTCCGCCTGTTGGGGGAAGAGATCCCCTACTCCACCAGCGTTATCATCGATCAATTCATAATGGAAGGTGAACTGCGCAGGATTCACGCCTCCATTATCGTGGACAAGCCTAATCAGAAAGCCATCGTCATTGGCAAGGATGGAGAAAAACTCAAACTGATCGCCACGCAGGCGCGCAAGGACATGGAGCAAAATTTTGGCGGTAAAGTATATCTCAACGTCTGGGTAAAAGTGAAAAGTGGTTGGGCCGATGATGCGCAGGCATTGAAAAGCCTTGGATATGAGTAATCTCCCGATTGCCGGGAAATGATTGTTTAGCGCTATGATTGACGGAGATTCCTTACGCCACTTAACCCTCAACCTTTTGATGGGCTCGCTACACAACGCCAGATTTATGAATGATCGCGGATAAACAGGTGCAGGAGGCTCAGCCGGCATTCGTCCTGCATGCCTATCCCTACCGGGAAACCAGTCTCATAGTGGAGACTTTCACTCGCAGCTTCGGAAGAGTGCCGCTTGTGGCAAAAGGTGCCAAGCGTCCCCGATCGGCGCTCAGGGGATTGCTGCGGGCATTTCAGCCTCTGCTGCTGACCTGGGGAGGGAAATCCGAATTACGCACGCTGCATAAGGCGGAATGGCAAGGTGGTCAGATGCCGTTGCAGGGGACAGCCCTGATCTGCGGTTTCTATCTCAACGAACTGCTTGTACGATTATTACATCGTCATGATCCCCATGAACAATTATTTTCGTACTATCAGGAAACGCTGGCGGCATTGAGCATTGAGAAGGATTACATTCCCATCCTGCGGCGTTTCGAGCAGCGCATGTTGCGCGAATTAGGCTATGCGTTGACGCTCGATCATGATGTCGCATCGGGCAAGCCCACAGACCCGAATGAAGACTACTGTTATGAAATCGAACGCGGACCGGTGGCGTGGGATGAAAGCAATCCCAACCACGGCTTGCGGCTGAGCGGCAAAACCTTGCTGGACATGGAAAAAGGCGATTATTCGAATGCCGCGACCCGGCAGCAAAGCAAATCATTGATGCGCTATATACTCAACCACTATCTCAACGATCAACCGCTGCACACACGTCAATTACTGAAAGACTTGCAGCAATTATGATTTCTGCCATCCTTACGATGGAATCCGCTTTCCGGTTGCCCACCGGAACGTGAAAGGTCAAAGTCGGCAAGTCGGGCCAACTCTCTCCTCATCGGGTTTCTATATGTTCCACCCTACCATGAGTTGCCGGATTGCCTGATACGGCGGTTGCAATGTCATTCCTCGGCTTCCGCATTTTGGAGAAATTGTTGGATCGGCCTCTCTCTAGAATTTCAAAAATCCCCATCCCCAGCAGCATGGCTACTACAAATACCGTCCCTTTGACGCTGCCGCTTCCGAGCAAAACCAGCGCCGGACCGGGACATATGCCCGCCATGCCCCAGCCAATGCCAAATGCAAGACTTCCCAGAATCAATCGCTTGTCAATCACTCGCGAAGCGGGCAGATTCATTGAAAGCCCCAGGTAGCTGCGCATACGCCTGCGGGCCATGGCAAATGCCACTGAACCGACACCAATCGCGCCCGCCATCACCAGCGCAAGAGTGGGATCCCATGCGCCCGTGATATCAAGAAAAGACAGCACCTTGCCGGGATTCGCCATCCCCGCAAGAATCAGTCCTAACCCAAAAATCAATCCTGATACCAATGCTATGATGCTGGCCATTTTGCCCCCCCTCAGATCCTATATCTGGAAAATGTGCCGAATGACATAGACAGTGACAAAACCCGTGCCCATAAAAACCAGGGTTGCAACGATGGAGCGCGGCGACAGGCGTGATAACCCGCAGACGCCATGCCCGCTGGTGCAACCGGAACCGTAACGTGTGCCCAGCCCAACGACTAAACCGGCCATCGCCATCATGGCATAGCTGCCATCGATACGGATGGCAGGCAGGCTTAAAAACAGCTGCCATACCAAAGGTGCCGCGATCAGGCCTGACACAAAAGCAATACGCCAGTCTATATCGTCCTTCTGAGCCTTGAATAACCCCCCCAGGATTCCAGAAATCCCCGCAATCCGGCCGTTAAAAAGCACCAGTATAGCTACTGCCATACCGATGACCGCACCCCCCGCCAACGCAGACCATGGCGTGAACTGACTCCAGTTGATTAACATTTATCCTCCTCACGCTGTAGTATGTTCAATGTTCCTGCCTTCACCCCACTATTAACACGTCGCAACCCGCATCCTGAACCACTTGTTTGGTGACGCTGCCAAGCAACATATCTTCCCACCCTGATTGCCCATGCTTGCCGATGACGATGAGATCGGGTTCAAGCAATTTTGCTCTTTCCTTGATGACGGCGGATACGCGACCCAATTCCACTATATGGGACAACGGACCGGCTGCAGCTTCCCACTCGGCGACAAACTGCCGCATCTTTATGTCCTTTTTTGCTTGTAATTCAGCGCGATAAATCTGAACCTGCTGGTCGCTTACTCCGCCAAAAAGCAGTTTGCCCTCGAATGGCACCTCAAATGCATGCAGGGCAATAATATGCGCGTGCGGAGCAATATTCATGGCAAATTCCATCGCGCGCCGGGAGCATTCGGAGAAATCCACCGGTATCAGTATCTGCCGGTACGGTACCTTCGGTTGCCGCTTGACAATCAACAGTGGACAGGCCAGCGTGCGCAAAACCTTATCGACAGTGGAACCGACAAACAGTTCTTGCATCAAACCCCCGCTGTGAGCTCCCAAGACGACCAGCTCAGCATTTAAAAGCTCGGCGTAGCGGACAATCTCCGTGTGTGGGCGGCCAACATTCAATGTTATCGTCGCGACTGGAATCCCGTAACTTTCGGAGAGTTTGTATTTAATTTCGTCCATCCGCTGGCGGGACGATTCCATCAGCCGGCGTTCCGTATCCAGGAGAGGATGGGTCAGGTTACGCAGGGATTCCAACGCCAGACTGTCGATGACATGCAGTAGATCCAGCGATTCACTACCCAGCTCATACGCCAGCATGGCGGCGCGCGCTTCTGCTTGACTCGCAAACGGAGACATGTCGGTCGCAACAACTATCCGTTTTACTGGAAACATAATGGACTTCCTTTAATAATGATTTGAGTATTGACGATAATGGTTTGAGTATGGACGATATCGCAATCAACTTACATAATAATTGTGCTCATTGCCGAGATCTTCGTACTCCAGATTGGCGGGGATAAAAGATAGCCTGATCACGAATGGCTCGAGAGTGCCGATTTCCCCACTTGGCAGGGTTATTGCCAGGCTTTTCCTCGGTTAACGGGATCTCACTCTCGGGTGTTCATCATGACTCAGCGATAGGATGCCCCTTCTGCCGCTGGAATTCCCTTTCGATCCAAATCCAGCTTCCCCATACATCAAGTAAGTTGTCCGCTTACACAAGCTATTATAGTATAGTGAGTTTCGGGCTCGCTCCGCACATGCCTTGCTCTTGTCATGGCAATCCCTGCCGCATACGATAATTACTGAAAGTCTTACAACCATTATGATCGAACTGGGCGTTAACATTGATCACGTTGCCACACTGCGGCAGGCGCGGGGCACAATTTATCCTAGCCCTGTAGAAGCGGCAATGGTCGCGGAATCAGCCGGAGCGGATGCAATTACCCTGCACCTGCGCGAAGACCGGCGCCATATCCAGGATAAGGATGTGGAAATTCTGCGGGATCTGCTTAAGACCCGCATGAATCTGGAGAGTGCTGTGACCAGCGAAATGATTGATTTTGCGCTGCGCATCAAACCCCAGGACGTTTGCCTGGTGCCCGAGCGGCGGGAAGAATTGACCACTGAAGGGGGACTCGACGTAGTGCGGCATTTCGAACAGGTGAGGCAAGCCTGCGGCAGACTGGCCGAGGCAGGCATTCACGTCTCCCTATTTATCAATGCCGATGCTGCTCAGATCGATGCTGCGGCGCAAACCGGAGCGCCGGCAATCGAGATCCATACAGGTCACTATGCCGATGCGAAAACCACGGGCGAACAACAGAATGAACTCGAGCGAATTCGCGTTGCGGTAGGGGCGGGCATTGACCGAGGACTGAAGGTCAATGCCGGTCACGGGTTACACTATCAGAATGTCCAATCCATCGCGGCGATACCTGATATATCCGAGCTTAATATCGGCCATGCCATCGTTGCCCATGCGCTGTTCGTCGGCTTGGAACAGGCAGTACGGGAGATGAAAAAACTGATGCTGGAAGCGCGTAAATGATTTATGGGATCGGTACCGATCTGGTGGAACCTTCGCGTATCGCTCGCTTGCTCGAGAAGTATGGCGAGCGCTTTGCCAAACGATTGCTCACAGACCAGGAGTGGCCCGAATATCTCAAGAGTAGTCAGCCCGCCATGTTTCTGGCCAAGCGTTTCGCCGCCAAGGAAGCCCTTTCCAAAGCAATCGGTACTGGTATGCGCTACCCGGTGAGTTTGAGCCACATCGCAATATCCCATGACCATCTAGGGAAACCGTATTTTGCATTTCATCCCGCGTTAAGTGCACTGGTCAAAAACGAAGGCATCACCAACCACCACCTTTCCATCAGCGACGAGTTACATCTGGCATGCGCTTTTGTCATATTAGAAAAATAATGGAGTCCTAATGTCGCTCGGACCCATCATGCTCGATATCGAAAGCACGCAACTTACCAACAGCGATAAGAATAGACTCTTGCATCCGCTGGTTGGCGGGGTAATCCTGTTCACGCGCAACTACTCATCCCTCGATCAGCTTAAGCAGCTAACCGCCGAGATCCATGCACTTCGTGCCCCGCCTCTCCTGATCGCGGTGGATCATGAAGGGGGCAGAGTACAGCGTTTTCGTGCAGATTTCACCAGGCTGCCACCTATGCGCGAACTGGGTAAAATATGGGATGAACATCCTGGCAAAGCACGGCATCTGGCGCAGCAGACAGGTTACGTACTGTCAGCGGAATTGCGCGCCGCAGGCGTGGACTTAAGCTTTACGCCAGTGCTGGACATGGATCATGGGCAAAGTTGCGTCATCGGTGACCGTGCTTTTCACCATAAGCCGCAAGGTATCGTCGAATTGGCTCACAGCCTGATGTCCGGACTTAAGCTGGGCGGCATGGCGGCGGTCGGAAAGCATTTTCCGGGGCACGGTTATATTCAGGCGGACTCTCATGTTGAAATACCGGTGGACGAACGCGCTTATTCGGATATCGAAAAAAGTGACCTGGTTCCGTTTCGCAAAATGATTGGCTTCGGACTCGCCGGCATCATGCCGGCGCATGTCAGTTATCCTCAGGTGGATGTGCGCCCCGCTGGTTTTTCCGAGATATGGTTGAAAAAGATCCTGCGTGGTGCACTGGACTTCGAAGGTTGTATTTTCAGCGATGACTTGAACATGGCAGGCGCGGCGGTTGCCGGCAGCGTGCTTCAACGCGCGGAAAGCGCATTGCATGCGGGTTGCGACATGATACTGATATGCAACAACCCGGAAGCGGCGGATACGTTGCTGGCGGAATTATGTTGGGATATTCCGGCCATCAGCGTTGTACGCCTCGTCCGCATGCGTGGACGGCACCATCCTGATTCCCTCGTGAAACTACATGAGAACGCGAACTTCGTGAAAGCGGTGGAAAATATCGCCGGTATCGGACTCAGCAGCGGCGACTTGCCCCTGGTCTAGCAGCCGTCGAACTTAATCCACTATACGGCTCTTTGAGCCAACGCGAGTGCTGGCGGTCAGTTCGAGGCATTTTCGCCGTGTGCCCGGCGTCCATAGACCAAGCTATGGACTTCTCCCAACCGGCAACTTTCTCGCAGACTGCCTCGCCATCATTTCCTATCCTTATGGTTTATCCGGGTTTAATGAAATCGACCGCAAAAAATACCGGAGTCCCGGTTGAAAAAATGGCAAATGGACCTATATTGGTTACTGAGTGCTGATTTCCAGTAATTTCAGCATTAATGCTAACTACTTATTCACATGGAGGTAATATGGCTATTACTCGTTACGAACCGTGGAGTTTACTGAATCAATTACACAAGGAGCTGGATCGTGTGCGCGAGGGTGGCAACGGCGAAGGATCGGCCGCCACCGCCGAGTGGGCACCCGCAGTCGATATTAAGGAAGAAGCCGACAAATTCATCCTGCTGGCGGATCTTCCCGGGGTAAAACCTGAAGAAATCGATGTCAGCATGGAAGAAGGTGTGCTGACGATCAGAGGCGAAAAGAGAACCGAGGCAAAAACCGAGAAAGAAGGCTATAAACGGGTCGAACGCACCTATGGTTCATTTTACCGGCGTTTCAGCTTACCGGATACGGCGAATTCCGATGCGATATCGGCAAAAACGAATCATGGCGTCCTGGAAATCGTCATCCCCAAGCGTGAAGCTGTCCAGCCGAAGAAAATCAGCGTAACTTCTGCGGAATAATGCCTGAGTAAGCGGAAAGGAGCCAAACGAGATCGTGAGGCTCCTTTTTCTGGGTAACTGAAAAGAGATGGACGGTAAAGAGGAAAATCCCTGGCTCTCTCCCTCTTGAAGAAGGATTTTTCCTGATCCGAGGCCTATTTGAATTAAAATATTCCTCCGCAATAAATAGCACTCTATTGCAGAGGATACCTCATAACATCCGGTTCAATTTCGAATGCAGTTTTCCCCTGGGAGGCCGCTGGTTTCCGTCATTCTGCCGTCATTCAATCACGCCGCCTTCGTTAATGAAGCAGTTCAAAGTGTTCTCGATCAGACTTTCCGCGACTTCGAACTGATCGTTGTCGACGATGGCTCCTCCGACGGAACGGCGGATATCGTCGCATCGATTCGCGACCCCCGTTTGACCCTGATTCGTTTATCCGAAAATCGGGCCGTGCACGCACGCAATCTCGCGCTCAGCCGGGCGCGTGGCCAATATGTCGCTTTTCAGAACTCCGATGACATATGGGTTCCAGCCAAGCTGGCTGCTCAACTCGAAGCCATGGAAAGTGCGAGCCACTATATTGCTTGCTTCACCGCGGCGGAAATCGTCGATAAGAACGGACGGCCTGCCAGCGACACCTGGGCAAGCGGGATTTTTACCACCGTTAATCGCTCGGCTACTAACTGGCTTCAGCACTTCTTCGATGCCGGAAACTGCCTGCCGCTGCCTTCGGCAATAGCGCGGCGATCGGAGGTGATCGGATTGGGAGCTTTTCGTCCGAGCTTTGTACAGCTTGGGGATATGGATCTGTGGATTCGGCTCGCCGCGCTGGGTGAATTTTTTATTCTAGCCGAACCGCTGACAAAAATACGCATCATGGAAGGCGCCAATCTGAGCACTCCATCCCTCAGGGGGCACAGGCAGGCGCAGATCGAGTTTGCCACGGTATTGGAGCGGTATACTGAATCGCCTATTCTTGAGCAACTTGACCGCATCTTTCCCGATCTGGCAAAAACACCTGCCTCAGGTGCGAAAAAGATTGCCCTCGCGCTTCGCGCCTGGGGCCGCAATGGCGCTTATTCGCTCTTCGCGGACCGGACCGTGGCGCGGGTTATGGAAAACATGCATGAACGTGCCGATGCCATCGCTGTCCATGGCACTGAATTCATTCATACTTTTCTCGACAGGCGATGCGAATCCGAGTTTATTCAGCACCGTGCTGGAAAACCTCATAGTGGCGGTATTTTCGCACGCTGCCGGGGCATCCTGGGATGGTAAAGTCTGAGCTTCTGACGCAGAAAGAGGAAGTAGCGTCCTGGCTTGACTGGGTGCGTTCAACTGATCGGTTCAAGGTTGCACCGGCGGTGCTTGATCAATCGGATGCGTGGATGCACAAACACGGGACGATCCGGCATGTCTCAGGGCGTTTTTTCGGTATCATCGGCCTGACATGGACAGAAGAAGGAACCCAGCATTGGCAGCCCTTCATCGATCAGCGCGAGATTGGCACACTCGGCTTTATTGTCCGTCGCAGAGGAAAAGAGATCGATCTTCTTACTCAAGCCAAGATAGAGCCTGGTAATGTGGGCATCGTCCAGCTTGCGCCGACTTGCCAAGCGACAGCAAGTAATCGCGAACGTGTTCATGGGGGTGATGCACCCCCTTATTCCGAGTATTTTTTCGGCTCAGCGGGCAATATCATCTCCGATTCCCTTCAGAGCGAGCAGGGTACGCGCTTCTTTGGCAAGCTAAACCGGAATATCCTGATTCTGGATAATCATGTCGAGGTGAAATACGATCAGCATTGCTGGATCCCTTTTAAACTTTTTGGTCAGCTTCTAACTGAAGATTTTCTGGTTAATACCGACGCCCGGTCGGTTCTCTGCACCACGGATTGGAATCATTTTGGGGAACGGCCGCCATTCCAGGGCGAGGATGACTTCTCCCTCGAATTGAATGCCTCGTTCAGCAATCCTGCCCAAGGGAGAGTGATGGATGGTGTCCGCACTACTCTCGCAGAACTCCGAATAAAAGCCCCCGAAGCCGTGATATGCCCGCTTGACACCATGTCGGGGTGGCGCCTGGATGCGTGCAATCCGATGACGATAACGAATGGGCGCCTGTCGATCCGCCATATCCGCGTGCACGCACAAACACGAGAGGTGAACGACTGGGATCAGCCAATTTTTGACAATAATTTCGAGCAAACCATCGACCTCGACTGTGGCCGTACAAACGGCATACTCCGGTTTGCCTTCCGCCCATGCTGGGAACCAGGTCTGCGGGCGATTGCGGAACTCGCCCCAACGAGGATCAGGATCACGGCTTTGCCGGGCGATACCTTACCCGGCAAGGTAAAAATTTCCGTTCGCCAGTCGGACGAAGGTGGACGTTTCTTTCGGGATATTGCCGAGTATCGGATCATAGACACCGGTGAGGCCCAACCCACGAATGGAATTATTTGGCTCACGCTTGCCGAGGTGACTGAACTACTGCCACAAGGAATATTTAACAACGAAGCCCGTAGCGCGATCTCACTGCTCTTGTCGCTGGCGTGAATCCCCGCCGAGAGATCGGATTATTTTCCGGATTTCGGATCCATCGCTCCAATTTCGTGGAAACGGTTATCCGCGAAACACACCTAACCTCTTTCCCTATGCTTGACTCTTACGCGATAAATCAGTGTGGTCTTACCATCCGCGGGGACTGATATCTTCCATTCCGCAATCCCGGAAGCCGCCTTGGTATGAGGCTGCGATTCCGATATCATGGTCCAATCACCCGGTACCGGTTCCCGCACGATCACAGTAACCGCTTCTTTCTTGGCATTCTTTAATACGATCTGATAAGCGGTTTCAAATATAGCGGCATGGCGCCCTTCCCCGCCCAGCCTCTGGAAATCCGTCTGCCTTTTGTCGGCTGTCACATCGAATGCATCACCCAGCTTCAAACGCACAGCCTCATTCCTGGGTGTATGATCAATCTGGTCTTCGCCCACAAACTGGGCATTTCCCTGAGTATCTTTCTTGTAAACGCGGACTATTCCCTTGGGTAGCGGTACGCCCAAGCCTTCGCCCTTATTCTGGAATTCGACAAATACACCCACCTTCAGCTTCTGGCCAATATCGCCGTACTGGCCGAAATAATAATAATTCGCCCCTATCATCAGAAATTCTTTCTTGACAGGCACATTGGTCGCAGACAGCAGCGCCACCTGCTTGGTTTGGTTTTCCGCTAATGTCGTGGGACGCTGTAATGTATACAGATGATACTCAAACAGTGATTCCTGTTTTATCTCCTCCGCCTCGGCCATCTTTGACGCCATTGCCATTACGTCGCGCGATAGGGGAGATGGCTTGCGTACCCGGTTCAAATCCCCGGCCACCAGTTGCAGCTTGGCATTCGGATAAGCTGCTCCACTCTGATTGGTCAAAGTAACCCAGCCATTAAAATCAAGCTGATCATCACGCTCGTTCAGCTCTGCCACATAGTCTGCGTGCCATGACAATCCAGCGGTCAAATAAGAAAGCTCAAGGTTCTGCTCGCCCGCAACAGGGTTAATGAGCGAGACGACCAGAGTCGGCTTATCGCGCAGGTTCCCCGGCACACCGGAGAATGCCAGACGGCCCGGAATACCGGTTTCGATCCGATCACCAAATTTGAGTACGGTGCCGCCACTCGTGGCGAGTACAGTGGCCGTTTCCCTGGTTTCCGCCCCCGTAGCCGGATTGGTGCGAATGACCGTCACGTCCTTGCCAAGATATTTCTCCAGCAGCTTCTCAGGTGTCAGCAGATCAAAATCGAAATTCTGCTCCTGCAGGCGGAACCCTGCGGGATAAGTAAGATTGCGTAATTGCGCCGTTTCGGGGCGCATCCGGGCGGAAACCTCCCGCCAGGCCAGTTTATTGAAATCTCGTTCAAGCTTAACTTTACGTGCGTCCTTTACCAGTGCCAGATCGTCATTGTAAATCGTGACAGCCACCTCTTTTTGTTCCGCAGCGGTGGTCACCTTCTCATCTTCCTGACCTCCGGGCGCCGCAAAGCTATGGGAAGAAGCCATTATCAAGCTCGCTGCTATCATGTTTAATGTCAATATTCTCAGCATTCTTCCTCCAGACATGGTTGATTCGTTTGGCCCAGGTAACCCTGCGCAAGGCGGTAATAGATTTTGCGCAGCGGCTTACCTTCCCGGAAGATCATCCGCTCGAGTATCGGACCAGGTTGCACCAGCATCGGACTAATCTCGTGGCCTTGCCGGTTGCGCTCCAGCTCCTTGGGCACCATACCCACCAGAATGATCGGCCGATCCGTCGGTGGATCCGGTGGATACCAGAAATCATACATGGCAGCCTTGTCGCCGAACAGATTTCGCGAGCGTATATCCATCGGCTCGCCGTTCTCGCTCTTGTTGTAAAAAGCCAGCGAAGTGGCCACCGACCAGCGGCTCATGCCTACCACAATCGGCTTCTGCCCGGTTTGTTGTTGAACCGCTCCCACAATCTGCTCGACTTCATGGGTTGCTTCACGCCAGAAATAATGTTCGCTAAAACCCACGTAGGGTATGCCGGGAATACCGAGCACCACATAATGCAGCGCGAATGCATAGAGAAAAAGGAAAACCGCGATGGTAGGCCTCCAGGCCGCCAGCACACGGCGGGCAGTGGTGCGTAGCGCCGCTCCCTGGCCCATCATCCACGCCATTGTCGGTAGTAGCGCCAGCCATACCGGACCGGTCCAATGAAATTTGGGCGCGCCGAACAGGCTCAAGCAAAAAAATACCGCCAGCGGTACGCCGGTGAATACTCTAACAAACAGGCGGCGCCTGGCCGCACAGGAACCGGTGCGATCATCGCCTCCCCGCCACAGCGCCATGGCTGCAGCCACCAGTCCTACCGGGGTCAGCATCAGCAGCATGTGAAGGAACAACCAATGCAAAGAGAATTTATTGCCTATTCCAGTGGCGCGTTCGGACTGGAACAGAATCGAGACCCAATTATGTTCCATATTCCAGATAATGACGGGCGAGAACATCAGCAGGGCGAGCATGGCTGCGAGGTATGGCTGCGGACGGCGCAGCCAATGGCGCGAGGCGGGATCCAGCATCACGAACAGCAATGCCGCCGGCCCTAGCAGGCCCAGCGTATACTTGGACAGTATACCCAGGCCGAAAGCAACACCCAGGCCCAGCCAGCCCCGGTTACCATCCCCCAGAAGCACTCGTTCCATATAGTATAAGGTAGCGGCCCATGCGGCCATCAGAGGTGCATCCGCTGTCATTAATATGCCCGGGACAAAGCCGAACGGCAGTATGGCCAATAGCAGTACCGCGCGCATAGCGGTCGTTTTATCGTACAGGTTATACGCCAACGCGTATAAATAACCCATGGCGATCAGGCCGCAGATGAAGGCCCCGATCCTGACACCGAACTCGTTATCACCGGCGACGGCGGTACCCAGCCAGATCAGCCATGCCACCATGGGCGGGTGATCCAGAAAACTCAAATCCATGTGCTGTGCATAATTCCAGTAGTAGGCCTCATCTGGAATCAGTTGTGCCTGGCCTAGGTAGATCAGGCGCAGCAGTATGGCAAAGGCGACAATGCCGAGCGAGACGACCCGCCAGCGCATATCCGCCGAGGTAGGGTTTTGCGTGACAGGGAATACATGGAAGGCGGTACCGAGATAATTGATGGCCGCCGTGGCCGCGACAGCGGGAAAAATGGCCAGCATGGGGGGCATATGCCAGCCATAGACCAGCAATGCCAGAACTCCGCCGCGCATCAGCAAGGCGAACAACCCCACCGTGAGGAAGCGGCCAAAATGAGGCCATCGAGGATAGTCTGCGTGGAGCGAGCGGAAGGCCCATTTCGAGTTGAGCGAATAGTTCACTGCGGCGGCGGCAAAGAAACTCACTATATGTGCCAGCGCGAGACCGGCGCCGCGGTTCATGAGCCACTGGAACAGCAGGATGTCGATAGCGATACCCAGCAACCCCACCGCCGCAAACCGGCCGGCGCTGCCGAAGGAAACCGTGCCGCCGGCCAGCGTCATCAGGCGTTGCAGATACATCCATTGATGATGGAACGACAGCTTGGAAGTACCGTGGGTGCGATCACGAAAAGAGATGGGCACTTCCACGACGCTGAGTTTGCCCTGGCCGGCCACGAGCAGTTCGAGCAGTATCTTGCATCCGCATGCATGCTCGGCGATAGTCGCCGCCAGTTCCCGGCGAAAGGCAAAGAATCCGGAGGTTGTGTCGCTCACATCGCCGAGAGGGCGGGCAATCCAGTCGCCCAGGCGCGACAGCCATTGACGATGCAGTGGCCATCCCTCGGTGCCACTACCCGGGACATGGCGGCTGCCAATGGCTACGTCGTGGCTTCCATCCAGCACCGGCGCCACTACGGCGGGCAACTGCTCGGGCGAGTGGCTCAAGTCTGCATCCATTATGACGATGACCTCGCCGCGCGCCAGCGCCACGCCGGCCAGAATCGAGCCTGTCAGATCCGACTTTTCCCGACGCACAACCAGTCTCACGTTCGAGCGTCCTTCCCAGGCGCGTACCTTGTCGGACGTCCCATCGTGCGAACCATCGTCAACAAAAATGACTTCAAAACTATCCGCCAGATCCAAAGCAAACAGGCGAGTCAATAAAGGATCGATATTATCTGCTTCGTTAAGCGTGGGAACCACCACGGAGAATCGTACAGTGCTGGCTATAGCTGCGTTGGACAGGCTAGATGACGTTGACGAGAGAGGATGTAAAGATAGAAAATGAGTTGTATCCGGCAATTTTATTAAAATGGATTTAGATAATGATTACGACGGGGATGTTTCTCGTTTTTTAACAACAGATCGAACCGCATGTTCCAAAAGCCCGATATTAAGTTATCAATCGAAGGGTAGCACAATTCTTCAATCGGGGTGCGGCTGAGAATACTGATGGACAGGATTATACGGAGACTTTGTAAAGGGTTTGTGATTGATAACGCAAACTATCCGGTACAGTTGATTCGCATAAATTCTCTCCAGTGGCCGGATCTTCCCAATGTGCCTCACACATAGAAAAATGACATTGGACGGCAATTTTGAATATCCAGAGCTGCCCATATTTCGCTATGGTGTGCTAGTATAAGAATGGATTTAATTTAATTTAATCTACTTTAGGGAGGTTCCATGAAAAATATGTTGAAACCATTGCTGGTGATATCCGCGCTATTCTTCTTCTCATCCCAGGCGGCAATGGCTGCAAGTTATCCAGAGAAAGTAGGTGACAAACTTGCGCACGGCCTTGCCAATACAGTCACCGGTATTGGGGAAATTCCCAAGAACATAATAATAAACAGCAATCAGAAAGGCCCTGCGTATGGGATCCCGGTTGGATTTCTGACGGGTATTGTACATGGGATTGGACGTACATTAACCGGAGCGGTAGACCTGGTTACATTTGTCATTCCCACCAAACCCATAATTTATCCAGACTATATCTGGAAAGATTTCGATAAGGAAACGCATTACCACCCTGACTGGAAATTGCAATAACCCACCAGGGGGAGTGCGGGCTCGCCTGCTTAATTTCATAAAAAGGGAGCCTTACGGCTCCCTTTTTTTGCATCGATACCGTGTCTTGCATGGTAGAACTGTGTGGCAATGGAACGTAATATTCTTGCATACCGTCCCAGTGACCTAACCGCTCGTTGGGCGCAACGGGTGATTAACAATCACTATTCCAATGTAATTGTGTCGAATGTTGCCATCGTTTCTGTCCATGTGGGTACCACAACGCGAATCCGTCTCTCAGTTGAACACAATGGACCGGAAAACCTCCCCAAACAATGGTTTGTAAAGTTGCCATCACTAGCCTGGCGCGCGAGGATGATTACCGCTTTACCGAGGCTGTTGCATACCGAGGTGCGTTTTTATAATGAGGCAGCCCAAACCGTGCCTGTCGCCGTACCGGGAATCCTGGCGGCGCAAAGCAAACCTGGCAGGGGGGCAATACTGGTACTTACCGATATCACGGAGTCTGGCGGAATTGCCGGCAATCCGGACGACACCCTGACGGTGGAACAAGCTGAGCTGGTGGTTAAGCAACTCGCCCGCTTTCATGCCCACTTCTGGGATAAGGCGGATCTCGCAAGAACCTATTACTGGCTGGCCGGTCCCGTCCGCCGCCTCGAAGACTATTTGGGCACAGCGCTGGCGGTACCGTTGATGAAACGTGGATTACGTCAAGCGGGTAAACTCATACCTCCGCCTCTCCATGCGCCGGCTGTTCACTATGCGCGGCATCGCCGCCGAGTAATGCATTTTCTTTCGAATACATCCCAGACACTGGTTCATCACGATTGCCACCCCGGTAACCTGTTCTGGAGCCAATCTCAACCTGGCCTCCTTGATTGGCAACTCGTCCGCATTGGCGAAGGAATCGGCGATATTGCCTATTTCCTGGCTACCGCACTCGACCCCAAGATCAGGCGGCTGCATGAAGCAAATCTATTGGCAATGTATGTGAAAGCACTTTGGGATCACGGAATCACAGGCATCGACCCCCGAAATCTTCTGCAGAGATATCGCGCCCACCTTACGTACCCTTTCGAAGCGATGGTGGTATCCCTTGCAGTCGGTGGGATGATGAAGTTGGAAAGCAATCATGAACTCATCCGCCGAACCGCCGCCGCTGTCGAAGATCTCGATGCCTTTTCCGCTATTCCGATATGATATATTTCTTTCCAGGCCAAACAATTCAGGCAACCTGCCGGACTTAGAGAATCAAAGTCGAAAAGCGCGATTAGGCGAGAATAGATTTTTCAATTCATGAAGCATCCAGCTAGTATCCTTGGCCGCCCATGCCTGAGCCCGGATTATTCATACCAGGGTTGACCATTCCGGGATTGCTGATTCCAGGAGAAGAAGACTGACCGCTGAATTTTTCCCTTCCTGCGGCCGCCTCCGCATTGATCTTCTGGGATGCCTCACGATATCGCGTTTGTTGGGCATTCGCGGAATTTGCTATAGCCGCAGTGTCGGCATTGGCTTCCTTGATCATGCACTCGTCGTAAGACTGAACCTGTTTCTGCCACTCGTTCACCGCCGAGATACTCTTATTAATGGCATCGACATTGCTTGAATCAACGGCTGGCGCTTCAGATAGCGTGCCACATCCGCTTGGTGACCAGTTTCCGTCATTCAAGGTACCGGCATTCGCAGCAAACACGACGGTAAGCAGGGCAGGAGCAACAAGAAGGGCAATTCGCTTCATGGTATATCTTCCTCTATCGATTTGTAGATTATAAAAATAACAATTTCTCGGAACGTATTCCGCATTATTACTTTGTTACCCTGCTCCTTCGATATACTGGCAGCTGGATCTTTTAAAATCGCTGAACAGCGTACTACGTCCGCAACCGGGTGTCGAGAGGTCGGTTGCGATTTTCCAATATGATGGCTGAACGCGCACGCTGCGCGTTTTGCCGCAAATTGCGCTAAACTGTAACAATTCGAACTGGATTACTGTTTAATTTGTGATTCGATCAAGAATCGTTTCAGGAAACTCATTTGTCAAATTTGAGACTATGATTTGCAGAGAAGTTTTGCGCTACTTGACTCTCATCGTTTGGGTAAATACGCTGCGGGGTGGGGTACACGGTTTTTGCGGCACAGGGCACGTTGGTCGCAACGCCTTGGAATGGAATGGCCATTCCACGTTGCGCCTTGATGTATATCCCAAAACCGCGCACTTCACGCTGTCCAACTACCGGATAGAATAATGACGGATACACTCAGGAGCAGGCTTGAAATAATTGATGCTGATTGTGAAAGCGCAATGAGAATTGAACTCGATAAGCTGTACGATAACGCATATTACGACGGCACGAAATTTCACATCCCTTCTCCCCAGGCGGTCGAGGCTATCTGGCTCAAGCTTATCGCCAGAAAGGAACAAGAGTTTATTCAGGAACTGGCATCGGCCCTAAAATCGCGAACCGCTATCCTGAGCAAGAATGAGGCATCCACCGTTGAGGGAATGATCGATGAAATATTTGCGGATGATCGATACCTGGAGCGGATGCAGGATTTTTATCGGGAGATGACAAAAAAAGCACTGATTCATGAATCCTCTTTCGATATGGATACCAAGCGACTGGAACTTCTCGATTCTACGTACCGCATGGGTGCCACCAACGCGCTCCGCAAAGCACGACGTAATATCCTCGCGGAATTAGAACCCTACACGCAGCCCGGCGCGCCGGACGATCCTGGATTTTTATCCCAATGGCGGCACTATTCCAATCTAAGTCCATTGAGATCCATCACTACAGTCGTTCTGCTAAGCTTAACGTCCTATCTAATTGCCGCTATCATCACAAGCGAGACATTCCAAGGATTGCTGGAACGTTTTGGCTGGTCTGCCGGAACCGGTTTGTAAAGCCTGCGGTAACTTTGATGCAGCGTTGGCACGCTGACATGGTCACGGTTTAGCGCCGTTCACTAGAGGATAAGTCCGTATCCGTCGTCTTGGCTTTTCGCGTCGATATGCCAGAAGCAAGTGCGCTATCAGCACTAGCAGGTATGACGGGTCTGTTCCGGTACCAACATCGTCATACAAACAACCCGCCGGGCAAGATATCTGGCAGGCTGTTCGGAAAGCTTCAGTTTGATTGGGTCAGCTACTTTTGCGTTTACGTTGCGCACCGAGACCGAGCAGTCCAACACCCATAAGCGCGAGCGTAGCGGGTTCTGGAACGGAATTTTGCGGAAGTTCTGCAGGGGGGTTACCGGTTTCGGCGCTCCCGACATATTTTACAGAATTGCTGCCACCCGATCCGGCGCCAACTTGCTGAACATGCACCATCGCCAGGGAAGAGGGACCGCTGCCTGAAACGGAACCAATAAAATCGTTTATCTGGACATTGCTGATTGTCCACGTAGTGACTTCACCATCCAGAAACCGTTGGGAAGCCTTTGTAGGAAAATCCAGCTCCAAATAAAAATCGTAACCTGCATTCTTACCCGGCGGATTTATGTCGAAATCACTCGCGACGATTGATTGGGTCCCTCCAAAATTCGAGAATGAAGCGCCACTGAGGGCCGTGGCTCCACCGTAGGAAAAAAGAAGTTGAGATATAAAGGCATCATCCCCGATTCCGCCCGAAAGATTATTCACCGAATTGACAAAACTGAAGTCTACATTCGATCCATTCTGAGTCAGGGTCAGGGTAGCGACTGTGGCATTACCCGACACCGTGCTACCCGTCACATACGTATTAATGTCAATCGATAGTGCTGAGGCTGATAAAGGTGCAGCCATAATTCCAAGCCCTATCAGCATGCTCGCAGTAAGTTTTTTATCTGTCGCAATCCGGTTAAATTTCATGACTCCCTCAATAGATTAAAAGTTGAATTTTTGCTTTTATTCCGTTTACAATAAACAATTAAAGCAATTACCATGCCATGTTTCAATATATTGATTATTAATAAAATATCTATACAGTACAAAAAAATGTAAATTCTATCGTCATCACTCTGTTTTTATTTGCTTCGACAATAAATACTATGGCCGGGATGCCACAGTGCCGTAACGCCCTTAACAGAAAAAGGGGGATATAAGATTTAGCAAAAACAAACCCCGCCACAAGGACGGGGTATATAAAAACGACAGATAACCAGGTTAGGTGCTTTGTTTGCCACGCCTGCGTTTTGCAACAAAACCTATCAACCCAAGGCCTGCCAGTAACATGGCATAGGTTTCCGGTTCCGGAACGACACTGACGGGTGTTTGCGTCAGAGTGAAGGTATACGTGTTTCCTGCGCCTGGATCGAACATTTTCAAATTAAATCTTGCGTTCGCGGCCTCTCCGGCAGCCAATCCTTCGGTGAAATTCAGATCACGCGGACCGGTGTGGTGGAAAGACCCTGGTTGAGTCACAGAAGGCGAATCAAGCAGAAAACTCCCAAGTGTGGATGATTTGAAGTTGGTAAACACCACACCATTGCCCTTGGCATCGGCTGGCTCAGTAATACTCCAATAAAAATTAGTAAACGGCGAGGAGGTATGGTTGATGATCAATCCCGTCACATCATAGGCACCCCCATTGCCCGTACCGTGCGCTATCGTAAACGTCAGCGTAATCGGGGCAGTACTGGAAAAGGCATTGGAAAAATCCAGCGTATTGGGATTAATGGAATTGCTGATAACAGCAAATGACTCCAAGCCCGGCCCGCTTGCCGTGATACCGGTAATGATACCCGAGGCGGTTGCGGTGGAAACCGTTCCCGCTAATGCTAAAGCCGCCATAACAGATTTCGACAAAATATTCATATTATTTATATCCCTCTTATCAATATCACCGAACTGCGGGCGGGTCAGATAGTTACCCGTTATAGCACCACTGAACTCACGTCGCAGAACTCGGGAAAAATCATTGGATACAGGGAATAAAGCAATTATCATGCCAGGAACGAGCATTCTTCATGAGTAGGAAAATGCAATAAAAATCTCGCGAAGATAACTTTTTTTGGTTCGGCAGATACGCGAGCGGAGTGGACGTATAGCCCAAATACTTGAATTAAAATATATATTAATTAGAACTTTGACTCGGTCGACGTTATCTTCTTACCCATGTTTACAAATAATGGTTGTCGAAAAATATTACCGCGTTGATCCGATAGCGGCGGGTATGGTTACAACATCACAGGAAATAAGTCTTGCTGGCCAGATCGGTCTGAAATAGAGGCACTATCTCTTCAACCATTCGTCGAGCTTCGGACGCAATTCTTCAAACGGACAATAGCCGTTGGTAAGTACACTATAGCTCGTTGCATCCTGCATAATCGTGGTAGGGAAACCGTGCACACCCCATTGACGCACTTTTTGAAAATGGTCAAGAGTTTGGTGCTTTGCAGTATCAGATTCGAATACCCGCGAAAAATAGCCTGCATTCAATCCCACATCTGCAGCTAATCGCGTCAGCACAACAGCAGTGGTTACATCCTGCTGTTCCACATAAAAGGCGGATTGTACCGCCTTGAAAAATGGAAAGACCGTATGGGAATCAATGATGGATGCCGCGACGACACCGCGGCTGGCGGGCTCGGTATTGTAGATGAATCCTGTCGGCATTGCCCCCTCGAACTTGAATGGCTGACCCGTCCGACGTTGCACCGCGTGCCAATGCCGCAATATTTCCTCGCGTTGCGTGGAAGGCATCGGGTCTTTCGTACCCGGCCGCAACCCTCCCAGCAATAACTCCACTTTCAGAGGGGCTCCATACTCGCGACGTATCGCCTCGATCACAGGCGAGAAACCCCAGCACCAGGAACACATGGGGTCAGCGATATACCAGAGCGTTTTTTCGTTCATAGTGGGACGCTTTCTCCACCCGCCCAGCTCGACCGGCGGAAGAAACTATAGCCGCGCTATTGCCTTGCAAGCGGGAACCCGTGGATACCGAGGAGCGGATTCAGGTCTGACCCCCAATCCACTCCGCCCAGAAAGCCGTCTGCTTCGTGAAATTATGCCGCAGCCCGCGAAGCTTTCTTGCGTTCGTGTTCCTGCAGAAAACGCTTGCGGACACGAATGGTTTTTGGCGTAATCTCCACCAATTCATCGTCAGCGATGAATTCGATCGCGGATTCCAGCGTGAGTTGAATGGGCGGGGTCAGGGTCACGGCCTCGTCGGTTCCCGAGGCGCGTATATTGGTGAGCTGCTTTCCCTTGATGGGATTGACGACCAGATCATTATCGCGGCTATGGATGCCGATCACCATGCCTTCATACAAGCGATCGCCGGGGCTGACAAACATGCGTCCGCGTTCCTGCAATTTCCATAGTGCGTAGGCGACAGCCTCGCCCTGTTCCGCCGAGATCAGTACGCCATTGCGGCGCGCGGCGATTTCCGGCCGCATGGGCGCATATTCATCGAATACATGACTCATGAGGCCTGTGCCCCGTGTCATGGTCATGAAGTCGGATTGAAAACCGATCAGGCCGCGCGCAGGAATACGGTAATCCAGCCGCACTCGCCCACGCTCATCCGAAACCATGTCCTGCAAATCGCCGCGGCGCGCGCCCAGCGCCTCCATAACCGCGCCTTGATGCGCCTCTTCGACATCGACCGTGAGCATTTCGAATGGCTCGCATTTGACGCCATCTATTTCGCGAATCACCACATGCGGACGGGACACCGCCAGCTCATAGCCTTCGCGCCGCATGCTTTCGAGCAAGATGGTAAGATGCAGTTCACCCCGCCCGGAAACCAGAAATGAATCGGTATCACTGGTATCCTCCAGCTTCATCGCAACGTTGGTAAGCAATTCCTTCTCGAGGCGCTCGCGCAATTGCCGGCTGGTAACGAATTTTCCTTCTTTTCCGGCAAAAGGTGATGTATTCACTTGAAAATTCATTGTCAGCGTGGGCTCGTCTACCGTGGACATCGGCAATGCTTCGGGCTGATCAATATCAGCCAAAGTCGTACCGATACCCAGTTCCTCGACGCCATTGATCAAAACAATGTCGCCCGCCAGCGCCTCGTCCATCTGCACGCGTTCGATGCCACGGAAGCCCAACACCTGGTTGACCCTGGCTTTCTTCGGCGCACTACTTCCCGCCAGTACCATCACGTCCTGTCCAGGCTTGAGGCGGCCCCGGCCGATGCGGCCAATACCGATACGCCCGACAAAACTGGAATAATCCAGCGCACTGATCTGCAGCTGCAGCGGTTCCTCCGGATTGCCGATGGGCGCCGGAACGTACCTGAGTATGGTGTCAAACAGCGGGCGCATATCGGTAGTGGCTTGTTTCAAATCCATCATGGCGTAACCGTTGAGTGCCGAGGCATAGATCACCGGGAAATCCAGTTGCTCTTCATTAGCACCCAGTTTGTCGAACAAATCGAAGGTGTGATTCACCACCCAATCCGGACGCGCACCGGGACGGTCGATCTTGTTGACCACTACAATGGGGCGCAATCCGAGCGCCAGTGCCTTTTTGGTGACGAAACGAGTTTGCGGCATGGGACCCTCGACCGCATCCACCAGCAGCAGTACCCCATCCACCATCGATAGCACGCGCTCCACCTCGCCGCCAAAATCGGCATGGCCGGGGGTGTCCACAATATTGATATGCACGCCTTCGTAGTCCACCGCACAGTTCTTGGCAAGTATGGTGATGCCGCGCTCGCGCTCAATATCGCTGGAATCCATCACTCGCTCGGCAATGTGCTGGTGCGCGGCGAAAGAACCCGCCTGATGCAGCAGTTTATCCACCAATGTGGTCTTGCCGTGATCGACGTGGGCGATGATGGCGATATTGCGAATGGATCTTGGCATGCGGAAATCCTTGGTCGGAAAGGCAAAAGGGCAGGATTATATCAGGTAGCCGGGAAGTTTGTCCGTATCATGTACGAACGCATGGATGCCCGGTTAGTTCAAAAAAAATGGGGGGTCGATATATGAATCAATCGGTTCATCCAGACTCCTTCCGACATGCGGATAGCGGCAGGATAACCTTTATACTCGTCTACTGTTTCAATCGGATTACCGGATACAAACAAAAACCCCGGGTAATCCGGGATTTTTGTCGCAAAAAGCGGGAATTGGGCCAAAAATCCGTACTCCCGTCCGCCTTTGCAGTTGATTTTTCTTCTGGTTCAACCTTCTCTTATTTGCTTGCAGGCCTGGCTTCGTTTCTGAGCACAGTGGGGCCGGTAAGCGTAATATCCTTGCGGAGCTGTTGCATATCCACGGTATGGCTGTTAACGCCTTCAACCTTTTGGAGATCATCCGTCGACTTGAATGCGCCCGCCTTTGAACGGTAGTCGATGATCGCCTTAGCTTTGGTGGCGGTGATGCCTTTGAGAGTCTGAAGCTCGGCTTGAGTAGCGGTATTGATGTTGACGGCTGCGCAAACGGTACCGGTAAACGTCAGCAATGTGACAATGGCAATAAGCGGTTTTTTCATGGGTTCTCCTCATGTTAGAAATAAACGGCATGTAACGGAAACTCTTGTCGAATCATAAACATACCTGACGGCTCAATCTTCATCCAAGACCGGTGCCGAAGAGCATTGGAGCAAGACCCGCATGGCTCACCTTCGCGCCAGCATCGTTCCTGGCTTACGCTCCGACGAAGGAATGCGGCTTGCATAGCGTGGCTTTTCGGCAGGTTGCCAGGTTCTGTCTTCATTTTTGTCCGCGTTCCAGAATCGATAGCTTTAGAAGCCGACTCCAAGGTAACCACCGGCAGTCACGCCATCGATTTTGATGCCGTCATTTCTGCCACTGGTCAGGTGATAACGGGCATCAACGCCCACAAACAAATCTTTCCAGATTCTGTAATCGGCGCCGGCACCAAACATGACCCCGGGGACCAATACCGTAATGGACTCGGATGGAGGGCTGATCACATGAATACCCAGGCCTGCGGGGATAATCCAGGGTCTGAATCTGGAGCCCTCCAGAAATTTGATTTTCGGCGCGGCCGTCAGCGTAAACTGACTGACATTTACGCCAGCTCCTGAAACGGGCAGCGCGTTGCCTCGTACCTTGGAACCATATTCCTTGTATTCGAACATCACCTCAGACATGACACTCGTTTTGGGCATCAAACCCCAGGCATCGTTTGTCAGGTTAAAGTCAAAACCCGCTCCGATATACCATGCATCTCTATCCGCCTGCCCTCCGGCACCGCCAAGACCGCCACTTTGTATGGATACGCCGTTACGGAGCTCATTGCTGTGTGCAAAACCACCGCGAAAAAACAGCATATGCGATTTGCTGTCTGGCCGTTTTCCTACCGATGCGGCCACCTCTTCGATTTTCGTAACGTTCTGCGCTTCCAGAACTTGCCGTTTCTCCATCGAAACCGACCTTTCTTCCATTTCCATAAGCTTCTGCGTATCCCGGGCGGACTCGGATTTCAGCTGGTTCAGTTCACTCCGGATAGCTTGCATACTGGCTTCCAGTTGCTTGAGTGAACGTTCCAGGGCCTCGGTTCTTGCATCCTGAGCCGAAGCCTGCGGAACAGCCATTACCATGACAATGGCAAGCGAAGCGGCCGCAACATTGACGATCAGCCGCGTCTTGTCAAAGAAATGTTTCATCCAATTTTTCTCCATGGTTATATCGAATTCTTTCGGTCACTGATTCAGCCGTAGCGGCGGCGGAAAACTCCAGACAAGACGGCAAATTGCAGGTTTTTTCATGATGTGCCGGACATTCGGGTGCCACCAGAACCAATCCTCGCCAATCTCGATGAGATGGGCCGCTGCCAGCGGTGGCGAACGAAAACCCGGATGGGAAAATCATGGGCTCTGGTTTATTCAAATTGCATTACGACGAAAAATTACGGATTTAAGAATTAAAGATAATCGGATTCATATATCCGATAGCTAATGATATGGCGCCCCAGGAAATAAAAACCTGACGGACGTCATCTTCTATTTGGTCTTTTGGGGGGAAAGGTTTACCGGTCAACATTGCCTTTTAACGAGGGAGACAGAGCTTGACCGGTTCAGGGCTAAGGAGCCCTTAAGGTTTCCACATTGCCGATTGCGGCGCTATCCTGTGGAAAGTGGACTGGGGGTGCAGGAACCACGGAAGATAAGGAGGGATGGCGGGAATATACGGGGTTGATTTCCCTTGCTACAGTGCAACGGAAACTTACAAGGCGGCCCACCCGCAAAACATGGTGGGCAAAGCTGCGACACGGAAATGCCTGCTCAGGATTCCCCTGGACAAATCCAGACAGCCCGTGCGCTTTCTTCGCTTATTTGGCTTACTTGGCTCTAACCCGAGTGGGAACTCTAGCTGCCGGGCGCATATCGCAGAGAGGGGAAACCAACGAGTATCGTCACAGAATGAAAGAAATCCCCTGGAAGGCAGGAATAGGTTCTTGTGAAAATTTGTGGATCAGGCTTGAAGAGGCGTGATAACCGCGCTCTGCGAGCTTGGCGTTAACCGGCTGGCGATCTGCCGCAAGCGCTTCAGGTCATTGAGCCGGATATGCCTGCATTCGCAACTGATGAGTCCCTCATCCTGAAACCGGGTAAATACCCGGCACACCGTCTCCTCCGCGATTCCCAGGTAATCGCCAATATCACTGCGGGACATGCTCAGGTTAAATTCGATAGCTGAACAATGGCGCTGCGCGAATTGCTGCGACAGGTTGAGTAAGAAAGCGGCAAGACGCTCATCGGCATTGTGTTTGCCAAGCAGCAGCAGCAATTCCTGGCCGTGGCGGATTTCCGCGCTCATGATCTTGAAGATTTCGTACTGGATGGCAGGGTCTTCCCTGGCCAATTCCTCGAAACGATCGACTGAAACTTCGCAGACGGAAGTGACCCCTGTTGCCCGGGCCTCGCAGTTATGTTGCCGATTCCCGATGGCGTTCAGGCCCAGCAATTCTCCCGCTACATGAAAACCCATCACCTGAACTTGCCCATCTTCATTACTGATGCAGGTTTTAACCGATCCCCCGCGAATGACGTAGATATACTCGAGGGATTGTCCCATGTGATACAGGACTTCACCACGTTTAAACACCTGCTTCTTTTTGACCACACGCTCGAGTAACGATGAATCACCGGTCTTCAGCCACAAGGACATGCATAACTGGTAAGCACCGCAATTTCTGCAATCGATCGGCACGCCTGCCGGTTCTGTGGTGACGGGTAGCATTTTTAGCGCACGCTCTGGCATATGAGGACCTATTGGCAATAAATTAGGAATCTCAATCTATGTGGGGAGCTTCAGGTCTCCCAGAACCGCCCCGGGGAAATCCGTCAATTGGTACTCACCGCTCGCCACCATCGCGGCAAGCATTTCCAGCGTCTGGTTTTGCAACAGCTTCACGATTTCCTGCTTGATCGGCCACCATTTGGTATGCATTGGGCAGGCGGTCTTGTCGCTGCAAACCTTGAGTCCCAGCACGCAGCCTTCCGTGAACTCCGGCCCCTCGGTAAGTCTGACGATTTGCATCAGATTGATTTTATCGCTATTTTCCCGCAGGCAGAAGCCGCCTTGCTTGCCACGAAAAGAATACAACAGATTACCCTTGCACAATTCCTGCAGAATCTTGGCAAGATAGGTGGAGGGCGAATTGAGGTGGTCGGCAATGGTACGATTCAATACCGCTACACCGGGGGGTTGCGTGGCCATGTAAATAAGTGCCTGAATAGCATATTGAGTTGTACGGGACAGGATCATTGCGGAAATATCGCGCAAGCGCTGTAATTATTAGAACAAATTCCGGACATGAAATTCCATCATTCCTCACACGAGCCAATAAACAAAGATAAACAGTCCCAGCCAGACCACGTCCACAAAGTGCCAGTACCAGGCGACCCCTTCAAAGCCAAAGTGATTCTCGGGCGTGAAGTGGCCCGCCATGACCCGAAACCATATCACCAGCAGCATGATGGAGCCCAGTGTCACATGGAAGCCGTGAAAACCGGTCAGCATGAAAAACGACGCACCATAGGCGCCCGTCGTCAGCTTGAGGTTGAGG
>NZ_JXQM01000095.1 GCF_000832065.1 Nitrosospira sp. NpAV
ATGTATTCCATATCAGTCTCCTGGATGCCCAACATGGAGTTGAGCCGGAACGTAAACGATCGGCTCTAACTGCTCGTTAGGCAGGCAGTTCACCTTTTTTCTTTACAACTGAATCAGTTCCGCCGTCTTCCCTTTCTGAAGGAAGCTGTATGACCTGGTCAAGGAAATCTTCAACGCTTGGGATTGGTGGATTATTCCTGAGGTAATCCGCGCTCGAAAGGAGCGAGCAGACTTCATGGGAAGCACTGTGCGCTGGCATGAGGTACCCCCTGGAACGCGTTGTTAGGTCTCATCGCTCGACTTTTACCAGTTTGGTGCGGCCAGACGTTCCGGACTTGATGAAAACCGCAGACTTGCGGCATTGAAAATGCTTCGCCACAAGAGCGATGAGTTCTGCATTGGCTTGGCCGTCTACTGGCGGCGCTTTCAATTGAGCTACCCACGAACCATCCGAAGCTTGCACCAGGGATGAGGCTCTGGACCGAGGTTTCACTTTAATCTGCAGAGTAACAGCATGCTGATTGGTCATTATGTTCGCATGGCATTGCTTTGTTATGTATCTGGGTTCGTGGCTGAATTTCAAAATGCTAATATTTTGAACCCTATGAGGATAAGTACTATACCCCCGAACAGTTCTGCTTTACTTTCTAACCACGCACCACTTTTTGCGCCTATGAATACA
>NZ_JXQM01000096.1 GCF_000832065.1 Nitrosospira sp. NpAV
ACATTTGCCCCAACGTATCCAGATTTTGCGTCAAGAGCAATGTTTTCCGGCCCGTCCGAGCCGCTGCCAGAGCAGCTTCCGTCCCGGCATGTCCGCCGCCCACAACGATGATGTCAAAATCTTTTGAAGAATGCATAAGCAGGATTTGCTGGTTACGCAGCGTATCTGAGTAAATTCAGACAACTGCATGATCAGAATTACCAATGGAATTAACGATATTTTATCCTAAAAACTGCATTCGGCCACGTACAAGCACCTGCAAACCCGTCCTCGATCATGGCCCTCTACACCTTACCGCCGTGTTCTTCGCTGATATGCGCTGCTGTGGCAAGACGCTCAACAGTGAAAAACGGTTTGATTGTCTGTCAATAGCGTCAACCAGATAAATTATCAGACAACCGAGTCGGTCACCGAGAAAAAATCCCTTGCCTTTGTCCCGACATACCAGGTCAACCCTTTGTTGGCAGAAAAACCAATGACTACGCCAACACCAAATGGAATAGCCTTTCTTGCAGCTTTCTTTGTGAAAGCTATTCCAGCTTTCCTGAATATTTCCTGTAGGGTTTGAAAAGGTGCCTCATTCAGATATTGTTGCATCATCTTGACGGATGCTTTTTTGCTGGATTCTTTCCCGCCTACCTTCGTCATTTCACTGATCGCG
>NZ_JXQM01000097.1 GCF_000832065.1 Nitrosospira sp. NpAV
GGCTGTTAGCGCGGTTAGTAGTGTAGCCACTCGATTCGGGATAAGCAGGGGCGCCAGTGACTGTCATCGCCGGCAACTGCGTGACATACCCAGTGGGTACTGCCACTTCTACATCACGAGCTACCTGCCCAGCATCCTTTCCCTCGGAACCATCTGCAGTCTCCTGTCCTTGCATTATGGAATCGGATCTCATCTTTATGCCCTGCGCCAGATGCGCCCGCCCTTGTTCTAAAGCAGACGTTTCCCTCACATCCTGCTCCTCTTTCACTACGCGGTTTTCTTCAGCCCCAAACAGCGGATTGCTTAGAGCCGTTCCTAAGAGAACCCACAGTAGGGTGATAGAGGATTCTTCCATTCTTTTTTCTCCTGATCATTTTGATCATTTTGATTCCGGCTGGGTACTCACCTCGGTCGAGTCGGTCTGGATTTTAAGATCCGCTTTCGTCGTGATGTTGGCGATAAAATTGAGCACAATGTCGTGACTGACATTCATAATGGATATCGGCGATGTACAGCTAGCTGTATACTTAATGCGGGGAAGTTATACAGAATAAAAACAGGATTTGGAATGTGACATAACGTCGCACTCGATTCGAT
>NZ_JXQM01000098.1 GCF_000832065.1 Nitrosospira sp. NpAV
ATTTATCATTTTTTTGTGAAATAATTGCAACTGAGGGTTGATACGCCATTCCCGGCTGCATTACCCTCCTCATGTCGTCTTAGGACTCTGACCATCCGTCCAGCAGCAGGACTCTGAATACCTGTCCATCGGCGCAACGCCGGTTTACACCAAGGACTCTGACCATCCATACAGCAGTTATCGTTTCACTAAAGGAATAGCAGGAATT
>NZ_JXQM01000099.1 GCF_000832065.1 Nitrosospira sp. NpAV
ACCCATTTGGCAGTTGCCGGCATCAGCTGCATCAGTCCGGCTGCTCCGGCGCTGGACTTGATATCCGCGATAAAACGGCTTTCCTGTCGAATCAACCCATATACAAATGATTCATCCAGCTGCTGCTGTTGCACAACAGGACGCATCTGTTCACGATAGGGTGCCAGATAGCGCAAGTTGAAATCATGATGAGTCACCGTTTTGATTGCAGTATTGATTGCACGGTCATAAATACCGTAACGCTGAGCCACTTTGGCAGCTGCCAGCAGTTGTGCATCGCTGAAATGCTGCACCGTCCAGATCCATTCGCGATTTGCCTCCACTCGCTGATTCAGCCGATACAATGCCATGGCCCGGCGAATACCCGGATTCTGTTCCATGAGCTGAATTTCCTGAGCACTGACCTGGTATTCAATCGCCGGGACACTGAGCATCTCACCCAGTTCTTCTCTGGCCATCTGCCCATAAAAACTATGCTCATGGTTCAAAGGAATCAGCAAGGTATTGGCTTCCACATTCTTCTTGCCGACTTTCACCGCACGCTCCTGCCAGTAA
>NZ_JXQM01000100.1 GCF_000832065.1 Nitrosospira sp. NpAV
CCCGATCAATAAAAAACTAAGAATGACTTCTGTCGATTTAGTGGTCTAGGCATTTGCTTTTCCTAAGAGTTGTGAGGTAACAATTACATTTGGTATTTCCCCTCTCTCAAACAGCATAAGCAAATAAATAGGTAACCCAAACAATTCCAACTTCCAAATCATCCAGAAGCATTGATATCCTGAATAGCTAAGAACCCAGGACCTCATCC
>NZ_JXQM01000101.1 GCF_000832065.1 Nitrosospira sp. NpAV
GAAAAACCCGAAGTTTCTGCTGCCCCAAAAGCTTCCCATACCGTTGTTACCAGCGCTGTCAAGAAGCATCTTGGTGCCCGAAAGGTTACCGGGAAGACCGGGGGGCTTGGTGCCAGAAAGCTTACTAATAGGCCCAGTGAAAATCTCTACGAACAGAAGCCTGAAGAACCAGTTGTCCCAGTTGCTTCCTCTACTAATGACATTGCAAGAGCGGAAGAGCAAACGTCTGAAC
>NZ_JXQM01000102.1 GCF_000832065.1 Nitrosospira sp. NpAV
GGTTGATAAAGCCGCCGTCGTATTCGTAATGTCCATCAGTGTGTAAAAAACTGGCTTCGACATCCAATCCGCTGTCGAAGTGGTAGCCGGCACGGGCCGAGCCGGAGATATTACGGTAGCCATCCTAGTCCGGTTCAACGGTGAAGCATCCCGCACTAAAAGAACATTTGCAGGCATTAAAGCAATTGCTGTCTGATCCGATGATGCCGAGATTAAACCACGCGTGTTCGCTGCTACCGGAGAGAGTAGCTGAGCCATTGATGGTTCCATAGCTGCCCCCCCCAAAACTGAGGGTGGGTTTTAATCCCTTTTTTCCGCCTTTACGTGTGAAGATCTGGATGACGCCACCTACCGCTTCCGGGCCGTATAAGCTGGAACGTGGTCCCCGGACGATCTCAATACGATCAATCAACTCTACCGGGTAGTTCTGGATTTCACTAAAACCGGAGGTGGCAGAGCCCATTCTGATGCCATCAACCAGAACCAGTACGTGGTCGGATTCTGTACCTCGCAGAAAAAGTGTGGTCAATTTTCCAGGGCCACCGGTATTGGCGACATTGATACCTGCGATACCGTGCAGCAGATCTTGCACGGAACGTGCCTGCTGACGCTCAATATCAGTTCGTGTAATGACGGTAACTGAGGCAAGTGTATCTTCCGCGGCTTGATCAGTACGGCTAGCGGTAACGACAACCGGGTTTTCGAGATAGTTGATTTCTTCC
>NZ_JXQM01000103.1 GCF_000832065.1 Nitrosospira sp. NpAV
TACCGGCATGATGGGCGACATGATGGAGCGTATCGGCAATTTTCACGATGAAGAAATCGGGCGCTGGGTTGAGTGGACCACCAAACTGATCGAGCCGCTGTTGATGGCAGTAATCGGAACTGTCATCGGCGGTATCATCATTCTCATGTATCTGCCAATTTTTGAGCTGGCCGGGAGTATCAATTGACGCAGACGCAGGTCGCCCTGCTGGACCAACCGGTAATTGATGCAGCCCAACTTCGCCAGGCACGGGAGCAGGCTGTCATCCATGGTACGTCGCTGATCAAGGTGCTGGAAGAAACCTGGCAAGGTACTCCGGATGAACTGATAGTCGCACTAAGTAGAGCACTGCGTGTGCCGATGCCCTACATGAGCGATTTGCATCCGTTATATCCGGCTTTTGACAAGTTGCCTTTTGCTCAGGCGGTCAAGCATGAGTCCGCGTTGTTGCAAAAACCGGATC
>NZ_JXQM01000104.1 GCF_000832065.1 Nitrosospira sp. NpAV
GTGTTTGACGATGCGAGCTGGGTGGCACTGCCGCTAGCTCCCTGGAACCGCCGTGTTCTGGTGGGCGCTCCCGATTATCTAGAACGTAACGGCAGACCTCAAAAGCCCACCGATCTAGCCCAGCATCACTGTCTGCTGTATTCGCTCAATGGGCGTGCGCATGACCGCTGGCAGGTAGGTGATCAGACAGTGCAAGTCACCGGTCCACTTTTCAGCAACGATGCCGACATCGTGCGACGCTTGGCGGTAGCGGGGGAGGGACTGGCCTACAAATCCTGGCTGGACGTACACGATGACATTGATTCGGGACGGCTGGAGATAGTGCTGGCC
>NZ_JXQM01000011.1 GCF_000832065.1 Nitrosospira sp. NpAV
AAAATTCATGGCGGAGGTTCCTGTGGATCCGGGTGAAAAATGCCCGCAACTATAGCAGAATCATGCCCACTTTTGAACAGTGGGGATTATCTGTTTGCGACAATTTTACCCACTACTGCACCGCAGCCGGATTAACCCGGCTGCGCTCCGCTCAAGGTTGTCTACAAATCATTGTTCCGTTTATTTCCAAGAAGATACTGATACTTGTTCTTCTCGCATACCATTCTAACGGTAGAATTTTCCTTCACGCTCCGGTTGGGAGACGATTTCCACAATCCGTACCTTTATCGTACCTCCGCCTGGGCGGGGCCACTCTATTTCATCGCCGGTGGAAAGCCCAAGAAGGGCACTGCCCACGGGGGCGAGAATGGAAATTTTATCTCCGGTACCATCCACATCTTTTGGATAGACCAAGGTCAGGCAGAAATCTTCACCCGAGGAATCAATGCTGAAGCGGACGGTTGAATTCATGGTTACCACTGATGGGGGTATTTGCTCGGACTCGACAATTTCAGCGCGGTCGAGTTCGGCTCGCAATGCCGCCTTGCCGGGAAATGCATTTTCCGGAAGCGATTCAAGCAATGCTTCAAGCCGGTCCAGATCTTGGGACGTCAGTACAATTTGCGGTCTGCTACTCATTTTTCATCCTCGTTTCAAGTTTCAGTTAAATTCAGACAGTTTCCGGGAGCCATATCACAAGCTGACGCTGGGACGAGCGAAGGCTAGAGGCATTTAGAGCACTGTGGTTTTTCTGCTGTCCACTCAATCGGTATTGCACCGACTAAAGCACCCGGAATCCCGCTGGGGCAGTTTTGATCAGTATAGACCGGGGTAAAAAATGTGGCTAACCCGATCCGAAAGAAAGAAGTGTAATTTTACACCAAACAGCGCCAATATTACCATGGCATCGCCATGGGTTTGATTCGATCTCGATGTTTGAGTATGCCCCTGAGTATATATCTGGATCATCCCGCTCACATTGACCCGTTCCCGTGATGGGCGTACAGTCGAATGCAACTATCCGGTTTTTTTGAGGAGGAGATTATGGCCACCATGCAGTCCCCCACTATTGTAAATCCCACCGTATTGATTCCGGTCGATCCGGCAATCGAAGCCTATATGCGTAGCCTCGCAGGACAAACAGATCATCCGGTTCTGACAGAAATGGAAGCGATAGCGAAGGAAAACAATTTTCCTATCGTCGGCCGTTTAGTGGGCGTGTTTCTCGAAACGTTGGCCAAGACAGTCAATGCTAGACGTATATTCGAATTTGGCAGCGGCTACGGTTATTCCGCTTATTGGTTTGCCAAAGCGGTGGGTGCGAATGGGCAGGTAATCTGTACTGATGGGGACCCTCTCAACAAGGAGAAAGCAGAGCAATATCTCCGTTCCGCAGATTTGTCGGAGAGGGTGGATTTTCGTGCGGGACTTGCTCAGGAAATATTTGCGCAAACCGAGGGACCATTCGATATCTGTTACAACGACGTCGACAAAGGTGATTATCCTGAAGTCTGGCAAATAGCTAAAGACCGCATTCGTCCAGGTGGTCTTTACATTGCTGATAACGTGCTCTGGCATGGACGTGTGGCGGTGGAGAAATATGTTGATATTGTACCCGGCTGGACTGAAGCAATTCTTGAGCATAACCAGCTTATTTTTAATGATCCTGAATTTGATGCTTTTATCAATCCGACACGTGATGGCGTTGTCGTGGCGCGTAAAAAGACTCATGATAATATTGATAAGTAATCATTTAACAAAATCAGGAGTTCCCTCGTTGTCGGTGAAAACCCATATGCATTATTTAAGTCTCTCAAGTATTCAACAATGTTAAATTCCTATGATCACTGGTAAATATCCTATGTCTGGTATCGATTCCGAGATTCCGTTGTCGTCAGTTCCCCTTCGGGAGCGTAGTTTAAGGACTGTGTGGCACCCCTGTACCCAGATGAAACAGCACGAGGTGCTGCCACTCGTTCCCATCGCCCGTGGGAAAGGCGTATGGCTTTATGGCTTCGATGGCGAACGCTATCTCGATGCCATTGGTTCCTGGTGGGTCAACCTGTTTGGTCACACCAATCCGCGCATCAATGCCGCCATCCACGAACAGCTGGATAGACTGGAGCATGTCATGCTTGCGGGTTTTACGCATGAGCCGGTGGTCGAATTATCGGAGCGTTTGAGCAGGCTGGTATCGGGCAAGCTCGGCCATTGCTTCTACAGCAGCGATGGCGCATCCGCGACAGAAATCGCCTTGAAGATGAGTTTTCACTACTGGCACAACAGCGGTCATCCGGAAAAAAATGATTTTGTCAGTCTGCAAAATGGCTATCACGGTGAAACACTGGGTACGCTGTCTGTTACCGATGTGGCATTGTTCAGGGATACTTACGCGCCACTATTGCGTCACAGTGCACATGTTCTTACCCCGGACTGGCGTTACGCAGCGGCGGGGGAGTCCGTCGAAGATTACACGCAACGGGCCGCAGCCGCGTTGGAAGCGCATCTCGCGCAACACCATGCCAAAACCGCGGCGCTCATTGTCGAGCCGCTTGTGCAAGGTGCGGCGGGCATGGGCATGTATCATCCCGATTATCTGAAGCTGGCGAGACAGATATGCGATAAGTACCGGGTACATCTGATTGCCGATGAAATCGCGGTCGGTTTTGGCAGAACCGGCACCCTGTTTGCCTGCGAGCAGGCCGATATCACGCCGGATTTTTTATGCCTGGCAAAAGGCTTGAGTGGCGGCTATCTCCCCTTATCCGTAGTGATGACCACGGATTCGATATACCAGGCGTTTTATCACGACGAGACCACGCATGGTTTCCTGCACTCCCATACGCATGCGGGTAATGCGCTCGCCTGCCGCGCCGCGCTGGCTACACTGGATATTTTTGAGCAAGACAGCATCATTGAGGCTAACCGCGTTAAGGCGAGCTATCTCAATCATGCAGTACGGCCGATCGCTTCCCACCCCAAAGTCAGAAACTTCCGAAACTGCGGCATGATCTGGGCATTCGAAGTGGAGACCGATGACCCTGCTTTTGCCGGGAAATTTTTCCAGGCGGCACTTGCGCAGGAATTGGTGCTACGCCCGCTGGGAAATACGGTCTATTTCATGCCTCCGTATATCATCGATCAGCAGGAAATGGATTTGCTGGCTGCGGGAACTTTGCGGGCGCTTGATTCATTCTAGAATAACCACGAATATCGAATTGCTACAAACGACTGTATTCAATTAGCATGTGTTGTTTGCAATTCCTTCGTTTGCAATTCCTTCTATTCGTTGTTTACGTCTGAAAAATATAATTTAGTATTGCTTTTTTTGATTAGGTGTGTACAATTATTTCTGACAGGCCTGTTTGTAGTAGGGGATTGTGGCATGCGGTGATTTTCTCCGTCCATGCAGGTATGTAAAGTAGTAGGCCGTTTGCCTGAAAGCATACGGCAGAGCAACTGATGTAAAGTGAAACTAGGGTTCCGATTTTCTCAAGATTAAGAGGAAATGTCTGGTCCGAGAGTTTCCGGCTTCGTCGTGACGAGGCTCCACGGAGGGATAAAAGCCCGGGAGATCATGTATATATACATTGACTCTTGGACTTGGCCCACTGATTAATGGAGACTTCGTCATGCACTTCCTTTCTGGATTTTTCCTTCTTGTTGTGCTCATTGATAAGCTCGAAAGACTACTTATAGTCTCTCGGACCGCTTTTGCCGCCTTGAAAATAGGTATGAGTTGCCGACAGACTCATGTCTCGACCTGTGTCTTGGGAGGAACATCATGCCAATAAACCAAGATCAGAATAATTTTACTTCTGATAGCGCACTGACTAAGCCCCAAACACTCAAGCGCACCTTGAGCGTATGGAATTGCTTTACGCTTGGTTTTTCTGTCGTATCCCCAGTCGTAGGCCTCTACGCCATTTTTGGTGTTCAAAACTTGGTGACCGGGGGCGGTTGGATTTCCGCCCTGGCGCTATGTCTGGTAATGCAAATGATGGTGGCCACGGTTTATGCGGAGCTTTCCTCACAATTCCCCATCGCAGGCGGTGCTTACAAGTGGGCGCGGCAGCTTATAGGACCGCGAACAGGTCAGTACGCCGGAGTCATTTACGTTAGCTCCACGATCGCGATGCTGACTACGACTGCCTATACAGGCGGCATGTGGCTTTCCGCTGTTTTTGTCGGAGGTAACGCGCAGGGCGTAACCGCGGTGATATCGGGCGCCGTGTTCCTGCTGATCTGTACGATGGTCAACCTCGTCGATCAGAGTATCTTCAAGGTAATCAATTTACTGGGCGTCTGCGCGGAAGTGATTGGATCGATATGCGTGGCGCTGGTTTTATTTTTCTTCTTCCGGATCCATCCGGTTTCCGAATTGTTTCAGCATCTGGGTACAGGATTGGCCCCCACCGACCTTGCCGCTTTTCTGGCTGCAGTAGCGATCGCGGGCTGGGCATTCATCGGTTTTGACGCCTGCTCCACCATTGCTGAAGAAGCTCATAACCCCGAGAGAATGATCCCGCGTGCGATCTTCCTTTCCCTGTGCGCTGTGGGAAGCGTGGTCCTCTTCAATTCTTCCTCGCTCATGCTATCCATTGATCATGACATCCTGGTGGAAGCCAGCGCGACTTCTGATCCCATCTCGCCCATTATTACCAGCACCATCGGAGCTTGGGCCGCGAAGCCATTTTTAGCCATTGTGATGATTGCTTTCCTTTCCTGTGGATCTTCGGTGGTTAATTACGTTTCCCGCATCGTATTTTCAATGGCGCGTGAGGGGAATATGCCAGCTCCGCTCTGTCGTGTGACAAGACATAAAATCCCACGGAACGCCATTCTTACGACCATATCGCTGTCCGGTCTCGGGTTGCTTTTCGGGTTAAATGACGGAGCGGTCGCCACCATCATTGCTTTCGGCACGGGAGGACTCTATGCGATGTTCTCCATGACAACCGGCGTTGGGTTATACGCCCGTCTTACAGGCCGGTGGAATCCTGCACTGGGTGCATTGAAGTTGGGTGGCTTGGGACTGGCGATAAATACAGTAGCCTTCTTTTGGGCCGTGTTCGAACTTATCAACATCGCATGGCCTCGCGAATATGTAGTGGCAGCCGGAGCTCCCTGGTGGCAGCTCTGGGCGGTCCCCCTGGTATTGGGCAGCATCCTGGGTATAACTACATTGCATATACTGATTAGTAATAAGCGCCGCAGCACAAAAAATGAAACCCAAAAAGCGGCGCAGCAGGTGTAAAGCAAGAGAACGGCTTGTTATGCATCAGATGCCGAATGATTGATGAACAATTTATTATGAAGGAGAAGAATATGAACCAACCCAACGCATATTTATGGAAAGAAAGAATCCCTGGCGGTTGCCACTGGTCTGGCATCGTGCGCCGGGGAACGACCCTGCGTCTGGTGAATGTGGCAGGTAATGCCAATGCTGCAGTGCTCTTTTACAATATGGAAGAAAAACTGGAACGCTACAACATGGCGGATACGCTCAAGACGCAGCATACATTCCGCCTAACCAAAGGCCACGCCTGCCATTCCGATATGGGACGCATTTTCTGTTGTATCAGCGAAGATACCTCTGGCTGGCATGACACCGTATGCGGCCTGAGCGACGCCGACTTGATACGCCAGAAATATGGTGTCGGACGGTACCAGGAGCTTCGCAACGACATGTTCCGTAGCGGACTCGACGGCATGCTGATTGAACTGGGAAAGTGGGGATTGGGTATGCGCGACGTGGTATCCAATATTAATTTCTTCAGCAAGGTAACTGCTAATTCATCCGGGGAACTGGAATTTCATGCCGGTAGCGGCAAGGCAGGCGACTATGTGGATTTGAGTTTCGAGATGGATACGCTGGTAGTGCTCTCCGCCGCCCCCCATCCTCTCGATCCGGCGGAAACTTATCGTCCCGGGGAGATCAGTTTGACCGCTTTTGCGACGTCCACGGGTTCCGGCGATTTCCGCTGGGGACCGAAGGAATGTACGCGCATCGCAGAGAATGCGCGCGGTCTAGAAAATACCCAACGTTTATATGCCCGTGGAGGTGCAGCATGAGTGCGCAAAATCTTGTTGAAAGCAAATTAAACCCTAATCTAGCCGTGGTGGATGAAATTTGCGCGGCGGGCGACCCATGGGTCAAAGTAGTAAAAAAAGGCCAGGTATTCCGTATTGTCGACCTGGAGGGTAATCAGGCGGTAGATACTCTCTTCTATAACGCCAGCGATGCAATGGAACGCTACAGCTCAACCGATACGATCCGTCGCCAGAATCAGTTATACCTGACCACAGGCAGTAAACTCTATTCCAATTTCGGCAATATCATGCTGACCATCGTTGCCGATACATGCGGACGGCATGACACCGTGGGAGGTGCTTGCGCAGCGGAGAGCAATACCGTGCGCTACACGCTCGACAAATATCCAATGCACAGCTGTCGCGACAGTTTTCTTCATGCGCTAGCGCATGATCCTGTTTGCGAGAGTCTCGGCATGAGCAAGCGCGATATTCCCAGCAACATCAATTTCTTTATGAATGTCCCCGTATCGGAAGAGGGTGGACTGGATTTTGCGGATGGTGTTTCCGCACCCGGCAAGTATGTTGAGATGAAAGCCGAGATGGATGTTGTGGTGCTTATTTCCAACTGTCCGCAATTGAACAATCCATGCAATGCCTACAATCCTACTCCTATCCAACTATTGGTTTGGGATTAATCTGGATGGTATGCGAAGCAATGTGGCCATAGATGACATTTAAATAATTTGGCAGGATAATCTGCCTCAACCCGGCAGGAGACTCTGCCAAGAAAGGGGAAAAACATGTTTGAGAAAGTGCCGGATACGAATATAAATGTTGCACATACTATCGATGTGCTCGATCCTCCTAGCATACAGACCACGATACAGGATTATCCTGGCCGGCTGGGGTACTGGAACATCGGTGTGCCACCATCCGGACCGATGGATAGTCTGGCGTTCCGTTTAGCCAATCGCCTGGTCGATAATTTGGAAGGGCAAGCGGCGATTGAGATCACTTTTAGTGGTCCAACCTTGCGCATCAATTGCGACAGCATCATTGCGGTGACTGGCGCGCCCATCCAGGTGAGTCTGGATGGCAAGCCATTGGCGCAGTGGGAATCCCATAAGGTCAAAGCCGGTGCGCTGCTGAAGTTCGGCGATATTGTGAATTATGGCTGTCGCGCCTATCTGGCGGTTCACGGCGGTTTTGAGGTGCCGGACTACCTTGGCAGTAAATCCACTTTCATGCTCGGCCAGTTCGGTGGTCATGCGGGACGTATCTTGCGCCCCGGCGACGCGCTGCCTATCAGGGCGGCTGGCAATCATGTTCCTCGCAAGCTCCCGCAAGAACTGATTCCAAAGTACACCAATAATTGGGAAATCGATGTGCTGTACGGTCCCCATGGGGCACCGGATTTTTTCACAGATGAAGATGTCAGCAATTTTTTTGCTTCTGACTGGAAGGTACACCACAATTCCGACCGTACAGGGGTGCGCCTGCTCGGTCCCAAACCAAAATGGGCGCGCACCGATGGCGGCGAGGCTGGACTGCATCCGTCCAACATCCATGACGTAGCCTATTCGATTGGTGCCGTGGATTTTACTGGCGATCTGCCGGTTATACTCGGGCCGGATGGCCCCAGTCTGGGTGGTTTTGTCTGCTTGGCGACCTTGGCTCACGCCGAGCTTTGGAAGATGGGACAACTCAGGCCCGGCGACAGCGTGCGCTTTCGCCAGATATCGGCTGACAGCGCTAAAGCACTCGAGCTATCACAGGATGCATTAATTCGAGATTTCCGTTTATCGGAAGCACCGCCGGTCGCGGCGGTAAAAGAAATCGGTAGCCCCATCCTTCATACCATTCCTGAGAGCGCGCAGCAGACACGGGTGCTATATCGGCAAGGCGGTGACAAGAACATGTTGGTTGAGTATGGCCCACTGGTGCTGGACTTCAATCTGCGCTTCCGCATACATGCTTTGATGGGATGGCTTCAGCAAGCTATTGATGCAGGCCGCCTGAAAGGCATTGTGGATCTGACCCCGGGTATCCGCTCGTTGCATATCCATTTCGATTCGAAATTGCTGCCACGCGACAAGCTGCTGGAAATTCTTATTTCCGCAGAAAAAGAGTTGCCCGCCATTGAAGATATGGAGGTGCCCACGCGTATCGTGCATCTGCCGCTGTCATGGAATGATCCGTCAGTGCAGTTGGCCATGAAGAAATATATGCAATCGGTGCGCAAAGATGCGCCTTGGAATCCAGACAATATCGAGTTCATTCGTCGCATCAATGGGTTAGAAAGCATTGAAGAGGTAAAACGCATTATATTCGAGGCGAGCTACCTGATAATGGGATTGGGTGATGTATATCTGGGCGCGCCGCTTGGAGCACCACTGGATCCACGGCATCGCCTGGTTACCACTAAATATAATCCGGCGCGTACTTGGACACCCGAGAACGCGGTGGGCATCGGCGGTGCTTATATGTGCGTATACGGTATGGAAAGTCCCGGGGGGTATCAGCTGGTGGGGCGTACCGTGCAGATGTGGAATAGCCATATCCAGACGAAGGATTTCAAGGATGGCAAACCCTGGTTGCTACGGTTCTTCGATCAGGTGCGCTTCTATCCTGTAACGGAGAACGAGTTGATTGAACTGCGCAAGGATTTCATCAGCGGGAAGTTCAGTCTGCGTATTGAAGAAAGTAATTTCAGTTTGAAACAATACAATAACTTTCTGAAAGAGAACGCCACGGCAATCGATGCCTTTAAAACCAAGCAAAAAGCGGCATATGTCGCTGAGCGTGAACGCTGGAATGCAGGGGGTCAGGCAAATTATACATCCAGCGAAATCAAGCATGACGACGCAATCGTTCCGCCTAGCGAAATAGATTTGCCCGCCGGTACGCGCGCCATTAGTACACACGTTACCGGCACGGTATGGAAGCTCCTGGTCAAGGAGGGGCAGAAAGTCACTGCTGGAACCCCGGCAGTGGTGGTGGAATCGATGAAAATGGAGTTTACGGTGGATGTGCCGGTCAGTGGCACGGTACAGCAATTGTTCTGCAAGGTGGGTGGTCCTGTGTCTGCCAGGCAAGTTATCCTGGTGATTAAAGAGGGTTGAGTGCGGGTGCTGTCCGAGTGGATGCTTCACTAAACTATTTATTAAAAAACAGCGATAAAGGACACGATATGAATCAGCTTATTTCGAATGCGACTGCCCATTCCGATAGTGTCAATCCGATGGAAAAAAGTTTGGACGGCGTGGCCGACTATCTCCCAGGCATGACTATGGAATCGCCGTGCTGGGATGTCTCACGAATCGAGGCATTGCTGGATCTGCCATTCAGCGATCTAATTCATCATGCGCAATTGGTTCATCGTCAGCATCACGATTCCAACGCCGTGCAGCTATCCACATTGGTTTCAGTCAAGACAGGAGGATGTCCCGAGGATTGCGGGTACTGTCCTCAGGCGGCACGTTATCACACCAATGTCGAGAATCAGGACATGCTGTCACTTGATGAGGTGGTCGCCACGGCGGCGGCGGCAAAGGCGCAAGGTGCTTCACGTTTTTGCATGGGAGCGGCATGGCGCGGGCCGAAGCAGCGGGATATCGAGAAGATGACGGAGATGGTGAGTGCCGTAAAAGCGCTGGGCCTTGAAACTTGTGCCACCCTGGGGATGTTGAAGCCTGGTCAGGCGGAACAACTCAAGGAAGCGGGGCTCGACTATTACAATCACAATCTCGATACCGCCCCGGAATATTATGGGGAGATCATCACCACGCGCGGCTATGAGGATCGGCTGAATACGCTGAAGAAGGTACGGGGCGCGGGTATTAATGTATGTTGTGGCGGTATCGTGGGCATGGGTGAATCACGCCATGCCCGTGCCGGCTTAATCGCCCAATTGGCGAATCTCGATCCTTATCCTGAATCCGTTCCAATAAACCATCTGGTCCAAGTCGAAGGTACGCCATTGAATGGCACAGTGGCGCTCGATCCGCTGGAATTTGTACGTACGATCGCAGCAGCACGGATTACCATGCCTAAGGCAATGGTAAGGTTGTCGGCGGGTAGGCAGGAAATGTCGGATGCGGTGCAGGCATTATGTTTTATCGCAGGCGCCAATTCAATTTTCTACGGCGAGAAGTTGCTTACGACTGGCAATCCGGAAGCTGAGCGAGATAAGGCGTTGCTGGATAAACTGGGACTGCACCCGATATAAGCGAGGCGCATGTTAACTTGCCTTATCTTCCTGCACGCCCGACGAGTAGCGAACCGCGTATAGCCCGACCGGACGGCGCGGCAGGAATGTCCGATGATCTTACTGAATAACTACGCGAAGAACCACGTGGCGAAGACGAGAAGTTATACCGCCGCCATATAACCCTGGAAAGTTCTCCAGCAAACACATGTTTCCATAGATGGATGCGGGTATGCCCGATATTTTGCAGTAGCGATTATCTTGGTCTTGCCATCATCCTTGGTTGAAAGCGGCAGGCAGCGATCAGACGGAACGCAACAATTGCAGATGCGGATTGATCATGCCGCCTCATACAGTCATGGCCTATTTTCGATTTATTCCAATCGGATTGTGGTCAATCTGGTCAGGTTTCTTTTATGGGTTTCGTTAACCGCATGAACTACGACCATACCATCGACAAGCGGCAGGTGCGCAACGCCTTTGGGCGAGCTGCGGCGGGTTACGACCGCGCTGCATTCCTGCAACGTGAAGTGTGCGACCGGATGCTATCACGCCTCGATTGCATTAAACATACACCCGATGTCATACTCGATGCCGGCAGTGGCACGGGCTATGGGACACGTAAACTGGCCACGCGCTATTCCAATGCCAAGGTGTTGGCGATCGATATTGCGCCGGCTATGCATTTTCAAGCACGCATCGCGGCTTTATGGTGGAAACAACTATTAATAGCGCGTGGGAGTCAGGCTGATTATGTGATTGGCGACATTGAGCAGATGCCGCTCAAGGATTCATGCGTGGGATTGGTCTGGTCCAATCTGGCGCTGCAATGGTGTAATGACATTAAGCAGACATTCGCCGAAGTGCATCGGATACTTCAACCCGCTGGCTTGTTCATATTCAGCACTTTTGGCCCAGGCACCTTGAAGGAGTTGCGCCAGTCATTCCATGGAATTGATGGTTATAGCCACGTCAATCGCTTTATAGATATGCACGACATTGGCGACATGTTGGTGCATAATGGCTTTGTCACGCCTGTGATGGATATGGAATATATCACGTTGACCTATGACGACGTAACCAGCGTGATGCGGGATCTTAAAGCCATCGGTGCGCATAATGTCACTCAGGGCAGGCGACGCGGCTTAACTGGAAAAACCGCATGGCAAAAAGCGATAAATCACTACGAGATGCTACGCATAAAAGGAAAATTACCGGCAACGTTCGAAGTAATTTATGGCCATACCTGGAAGCTGTAGCGACAAAAAATAATTCTCATATCCAAACCAGACGAAAGATCAACTTTACATAAAAGCGTGAGTTCTATGGCAAAAGGTTATTTCCTCCTCATTAGTACCGGAACGATGTAGGCGAGACGCTAATCAGTTGAGCGTTGTTGCATGCCTTTGGCATGTTTAGCGAGACTGCCGGCGTATAGGCCGACGGCCAGCAGGAATTAGGGAAGAGATCATGTTTGAGAAAGTACTGATTGCCAATCGCGGCGCCATTGCCTGCCGTGTTATTCGCACGCTTCGCCGCATGGGTGTGAAAAGTGTGGCGGTCTATACGGATGCCGATGCGTTGTCCCGGCATGTGTTGGAGGCCGACGAGGCATATTGCATCGGCAGCGGTGTTGCCGCGGAAAGTTATCTGCGCACCGACAAGATCCTGGAAGTCGCGCGGCATACGGGTGCGAAGGCCATTCATCCCGGGTATGGTTTTCTGAGCGAAAAAGCGGATTTTGCCGAACAATGCGCCGCCCATGGTATTTGCTTCATTGGTCCTACTCCCCAGCAGATGCGTTCTTTTGGCCTGAAGCACACGGCGCGGGAACTGGCCTTGCAGAACCGCATGCCGTTGCTGCCAGGCACCGATTTGCTGGAGAATGTGGAAGATGCGCTTCATCAGGCGGCGGCCATCGGTTATCCGGTAATGCTGAAAAGCACCGCGGGAGGCGGTGGCATCGGTATGCGTTTGTGCTGGAACAAGAATGAGTTAAGCGGCGCTTACGAATCGGTGAAGCATCTGGCGCAGAACAACTTTAAGGACGCAGGTCTATTTCTGGAAAAATATGTCGAGAATGCGCGCCACATCGAGGTGCAGATTTTTGGCGATGGCAAGGGAGAGGTGATCGCGCTGGGTGAGCGCGATTGCTCGATGCAGCGGCGCAACCAGAAGGTAATCGAAGAAACACCCGCACCCGGCCTTACGCCTCGCTTGCGTCAAGCGCTGCTCGATGCCGCCGTACGCCTGGGCAAGGCGGTCAATTATCAATCCGCCGGTACCGTGGAATACATTTTCGATTCGTCCAGCGGCGAATTCTATTTTCTCGAGGTGAATACGCGGCTGCAGGTCGAACACGGCGTGACCGAAGAGGTGACCGGCATCGACCTGGTGGAATGGATGGTGCGGCAAGCCGCCGGAGATCTGCCGCCCCTGGGTTTGTTTGACATCAAGCCGCAGGGAGCTTCCATTCAGGTGCGCATATATGCCGAGAATCCGGCGCGGGATTTTCAACCGTCCTGCGGCACGCTCACCGAGGCCGAGTTTCCGCCTTCATCCGGGGCGCGTGTCGAAACCTGGGTGGAGCGCGGCGTCGAGGTGTCTCCTTTCTATGATCCGATGCTGGCAAAAATTATTGTGCATGCGGCGGATCGCAAGCAGGCAATCGCCAAGCTGCTCGCTGCGCTGGATGTTACCGCTCTGCATGGCATCGAAACCAATGTAGGCTATCTTGAACAGATTCTCCAGGGCACCGCATTTCACGGTGGCCGGTATACGACGAGCTTTCTGAATGGCTTTCACTATATTACACATACTATCGATGTCCTCAACCCCGGCGTACAAACCACCGTGCAGGATTATCCCGGGCGGACAGGCTACTGGAGTATCGGCGTTCCACCCTCCGGTCCGATGGATGGCCTGGCATTCCGCCTGGCCAATCGTCTGGTCAGCAATACTGAAGATAAGGCCGGGCTCGAAATCACCCTTGCCGGACCGACGCTGCGATTCAACTGCGACAGCGTAATCGCGGTGTGCGGGGCACCCATGGAAGTACGTCTGGATGGTGAACCCCTGGCGCAGTGGCGAGCGCATTCAATCAAAGCGGGCGCGCTGGTACAGTTCGGAAAGCTCAGGGATCATGGCTGCCGTGCTTATCTGGCGGTACAAGGCGGTATTCAGGTGCCGGATTATCTCGGCAGTAAATCCACCTTCACGCTCGGACAGTTCGGCGGGCATGCCGGGCGCACGCTGCTCACAGGTGATGTGCTTCATGTAGTTGCAGCAAATAGCCGTATCCGCCGCGTGCTGCCGGATGAACTAATACCCCATTACACCAATAAATGGGAAATTGGCGTGCTGTACGGACCGCACGGTGCGCCCGATTTTTTCACCGATGAGGATATTCGGATTTTTTTCGCTACCGACTGGCAAGTACACTACAATTCGAGCCGTAGCGGCGTACGTCTGATCGGCCCAAAGCCGCATTGGGCCCGTAGCGATGGCGGCGAGGCGGGCCTGCATCCATCCAATATCCATGACAATGCCTATGCTATCGGCACGGTGGATTTCACCGGCGACATGCCGGTGATATTGGGTCCGGATGGTCCCAGTTTGGGTGGCTTTGTTTGTCCCGTGACTATTGTCCGTGCGGAATTATGGAAAATGGGACAGCTCAAGCCGGGCGATAGCGTCCGCTTTTGCCGTATGTCGGCGGAGCCAGCGCTCGCGCTGGAGAAATTGCAAGACGCGACGATCCGGCATCTTCGAGTGCCGAGAGCGATCCCCCTCGTGCGCAAAGCAAGAAACGGCACAGGGGATAGTCCCATCCTTCACCACATTCCGCAAAGTGCCCGGCAGGTGCAGGTGGTGTATCGTCAATCCGGCGACAAAAATCTGCTGGTTGAATATGGGCCGCCGGAACTCGATCTCAATTTGCGTTTTCGCGCGCATGCACTGATGGAATGGGTTCAAGGTAATCTTGATGCAGGCCGCTTCAAAGGCATCCTGGATTTGACGCCGGGTATCCGCTCATTGCAAATCCATTTTGATTCGCGTGTGCTGTCGCGCGACAAACTCCTGAAGCGTCTGATCGCCGCGGAAAGAAAGTTGCCAGCTATTGAGGATATGGAGGTACCGACCCGTATCGTGCATCTGCCACTGTCATGGGCCGACGGGGCAACACGATTGGCCATCGAGAAATACATGCAGTCAGTGCGCAGCGATGCGCCATGGTGCCCAAGCAACATTGAGTTCATTCGCCGGATCAATGGGCTAAACAGCATCGAGGAGGTACAGCACATCCTGTTCGAGGCGAGTTATCTAGTGATGGGGCTTGGAGATGTATATCTGGGCGCACCGGTGGCGACACCCCTGGACCCCCGACATCGACTGGTTACCACGAAGTACAATCCGGCACGCACCTGGACGCCCGAGAACGCCGTGGGTATAGGCGGCGCTTATTTATGCGTATATGGGATGGAAGGCCCAGGCGGCTATCAATTTGTCGGACGCACCGTACAGATGTGGAATCGCTACCGCCAGACAGCTGATTTTAAGGATGGCAAGCCCTGGTTGCTACGCTTCTTCGATCAAATCCGGTTTTATCCTGTAAGTGAAAGCGAGCTGCTCAAGCTACGCAAGGATTTTATTACCGGGCACTTCAAGCTGCGGGTAGAAGAAACCACGTTCAGCTTGAAACAGTACAATGTTTTTCTGCAAAAAAAAGCGGTGTCGATCAGCAGGTTTAAAGCCAAACAGCAGGCCGCATTTGAAGCTGAACGCGACCGCTGGGCGGCTGAGGGCAAGGCGGAATATGTGAGCGAAACCACGCTTGGCAAGGCAGACACGCAGAGCGAACTAGATTTACCGGATGGCGCGCAAGCTGTCAGTGCGCATGTGACCGGCACGGTATGGAAACTGCTGGTCAAGGAGGGGCAGCACGTCGAAGCGGGGAGTCCGGTGGTGATAGTCGAATCAATGAAGATGGAATTTGCGGTGGAAGCGCCCGTCAGTGGAATCGTACGTCGGTTGTTCTGCAAGGAAGGGGGGCATGTGTCCGCAGGCCAGATGTTGCTCATTATTCAAAGCTAGATTGGCATGCTAGGGGGAAGGATTCGGGATCTGCGAGCAGTTGAGCAATTCCGCTGAACAAACTGATGCTTTTTTAAGCAGTCTGGTTTTATTGAAGGGGCTTGAAAATGGGTGGCGACGTACGGAAATCAGTGAAATCAGTGAAGGGACGACTTGAATCTGATAATTTACGAAAATATGAAGATTTCTATAGCTTAGCTCGTGATCGCCTGTTGGCAAAGGCGGAAATTGCCGCTGAGCGTTTTAAGGAGACTAAAACATTCGAATTTCCAACCTGGCAATATGGGGAGCCGATCGGCACAATTTTAAAACTTGAAATCGAGGACTGTCCCCGATTTGGGGACATTGCATGGATTGAAATGGACAGCGCACGTACTGCATTTCTTTCGGTCGATATGCAAGTAGATTTTTGCGGCAAACATGGGTATGTCGACGCAATGGGTTATGATTTGTTCCTCACTGCGTCAGCTCTCATGCCTGTCAGGAGTTGTCTCGAAGCAATACGCGGAACCGATATAAAGGTCATACATACCCGTGAAGGACATGAACCGGATCTCTCCGATGCACCCTTCAACAAGGTATTGCGCAGTAAGATTATCGGCAACGGTACCGGTATCGGTGAGATTCCGGAAGGCGGTTTGGGCAGGTTGCTGGTTCGAGGTCAGAAGAACTGGGATATTCATCCGGATGTTTATCCCATCGCAGGTGAATATGTTCTGGACAAAGCGGGTAAAGGTGCTTTTGGCAGCAGCACTTTGCACATGTATTTAAAGAACCTAAGCATCACGCATATTATCATTACAGGTGTTACGACGGATGTTTGTGTGCATACCATTATGCGTGAAGCTAATGATTACGGTTATTGGTGCATACTGCTCAAGGATAGTACCGGCGCTACCGACCGAGGCAACTACGAAGCCGCCATAAAATCAGTCAAGATGGAAGGCGGTGTTTTTGGCAACGTAACTGATTCAAAAAAGTTTATTGATGCGGTGAACAGGCAGCTTCGCTAAAGAGTCACGGAAAAACCTTCATTAATCCGTGCAATTGGTGGAGCCTTTTCATCATCCGCTCACGATGTTGGTTGCCAGCAAAGCTCACCAGGTCTTCTGGCTGCTCGATTATTATGAAACAGCGTGCTGGCGAAGAATGTCGTGAAAGTGATCATGTTTCGCGTGCTTCTCCCGGAATCCCTCAAATGTGAGCCCTGGGCACATAGAGTCGGCGTGTGCTTGCCCCGCTTAATCTGTGCAACAGGTCCCCAAGTCTGCTGTCTGCTATTTTCTCTCAGTTGCCCAGTCTCAAAATTCTGTTGAACCCAGCCCGCTGCACTTTCTCTTCGTTTCTTACTATACTCGTCCCCGCGAAGTTCCCTGGGGGTTATACGTAATTGGTATCCTCACTAGGTTGCGTGACCACCGGTTATTCAGATCTTTTAAGTAAATGGTAATCGCCCATTTATTCGTTCTGACAACCATGTGAACGCTTGGAGTGTTGGCAAACCAACATCCTGGATGGAACAAGTTATACCGGGGGGGAAATGAAGAGAAAATTCGCATTTAACCAAAAATCGAACTTAACGCCGGTTCGCCGACATCGTCGGTTGCACACGAAAATTCGTTTGGTGGCGTTTCTCTAAGAACTTCCCTTAGCATAAAACCAGGGTTTCCCCAATATACTCGTCGTATTGACTGAGTTAGGATGAAGCTACCTTCATTCTATTTGAGTTCATTACTATCATGAAAACAAAATTAGGGAATGTTTTTGCAGCGTTATCCATGATGGGCATCTTGATTTCGGCAAGCCCGATGGTGACGGCGGCTCATCATGTCGACACTCCGGAAATTCGCGCGTCCATCCAGAATGCTGCCATGCGGAGCGAGCATGAAGCCATTGCAAGGCATTATGAAAATGCCGCCGCGCAGATGCAGGTGAAAGTAGAGGAACAAAAGGAACTGCTGGAGCAGTATGAGAAAATACGTTTGTATGGTTGGCAATCCCACAATTTGAAATCGCGTACCGTGGCTTTGATACGCAAATATGAGCAAGCCATGCGATCAAATATGGATGAAGCCTTTTCTCATCATCAAATGGCCTTGGGACTTCAGGAGCACAATTAAGCAATTCATGGTGGCCATAAATCAAGAAGTCGTTGACGTGGTGACTGCCTGAATTTCAGGTGGAAGGAAGTGGTGTTCCCAAGGCTGGTGGAAATAGTCCATTAGGTATAAATGTAATTTTCTTGTCAATACCGGGAATATGAATTGTCATTTTTCTGTGAAATAATTGTTATTAGAGTCTTGACAAATGATTCCTGGCCTGGCATTATTCGTTTACCTAGATTGCTGTAGGTATAAAGACTCTGAGCATTCGTCCCGTAGCAGATAGCGAGGACTCTGAATATCCCGTCCGTAGCAGATAGTAAGGACTCTGAATACCACGTCCGTAACAGATAGCAAGGACTCTGAATATCCCGTCCATAGTAGGGTAGTAAGGACTCTGACCATTTGTCCAGTGTAAGGACTCTGACCATTCGTCCGGTGGCAAGGACTCTGACCATCCGTCCAGTAGTGATTTTTAATCAATGGAATAGGAGAAATCAAAATGGCAACGACACTAGGCAAAAAAACAAAAGAAATTTTTGCGGTTTTATCCTTGCTCGGCTTATTGGCTGCATGCGCGCTGATGAGTACAAGCGTAAGGGGAGAAAACCTGTCCGGGCAGGCAGCTATTCGGAACGCTACAGCCCAGGGCGAACATCATGTCTTGGCAAAGCATTTTGAAGATGTTGCCCGCGAAATGCAGACAAAAGCGAATGAACAAAAAGAATTGCTTGAGCAATATGAGAAAGGGCATTTGTATGGCTGGCAATCTCACAATTTGAGATCGAGCACCTTGGCTTTGATACGCAAGTATGAGCAAGCTGCACGATCAAATATGAAAGAAGCTGCTTTTCATCGCCAAATGGAGCTGAAACCTAAAGGCAATTACGCGAGCCATGGGGGTTTGCAGGGTGACTCTGCTTTTGGAGAAGCGCCCCGCGTGGAAAATAACTGATATTCGCGCAGGCTGGGGAACCCGAGCAGCCTGCGCGGTCAGATGTGAGGGAAGTCGTCTTTCCCATCGATAGTAGAGGGAGGATGGAGCAATTGCGCCATTCGTAGCGGTGAAATGAAGAAATTCAATTAAAGGGCATGCTTCCCTGATCAGTAGTTATGGAATTTCAGATGGATTCGAGTTTCCTGATATGAGAGCATGATTTTTGGCGGATGTGCCCAGTATGAATAGTCATTTTTATGTGAAGTTATTGTGAGCAAAAGTTGACAAAGTATTACTAAATGAACATAATTATGAAAATTAAATCCAACTTTTGTCACGTCGCACGCAAGAAGAACTCCGGAGAATCCATGAACGCAGGAAGATTTTTCATCGCCATGATTGCAATGGGTTTGTTAGCCTCGTGCGCTTCGATGACTTCCCATGAAGCTATCCGGAATGTAAATGCCGCCAAGAACGCTAAAACTCGCAGTGACCATAATGCCTTGGCGAAGCATCATGAAGACACCGCCAGGGAAATGGAAGCAAAGATTAGCGAACAAAAGAAATTGCTTGAACAGTATGAGAACGAACAGCTGTATGGCTGGCAATCTCATAATTTGAAATCGCAGACCACGGCGCTGATACGTAAATATGAGCAAACTGCGCGCTCAAATATGAAACAGGCGGCTACTCATCGCCAAATGGCATTGGGATATCATTATGCGATTCAGGGCGGGCAGGCACCACGCGCCGGAAATAATTGATAGGGCATCTTCTGCCCTATCAGTTCAAAACGATGCCATGAAATCGAGCGAGAACAGCCACTGGTCCTTCTTGTTATCAAAAGGCCGATATGGCTGATCAAGGCCAACTACCCTGTCATAGCGAATATTGGGACGTATATTGAAACTTCGCATTGCTTTCCAATTATCCAGTTTCAATCTTTTCGCGGGTTTCCAGTTCAAGCCTATGGTCGTTTCGTAATAATCGGCGGGTGCGGAAGTAATTGGGAAATTGCCCGCATAACTTACGCCTTGATTATTGGTGGCAAAGGCTACCCGAAGTGGCGAGAGAACACGGAAACCGTCCCTATCGCGGAACCACTCGCCGCGGATGCCTATACTGAGGTCCTCCAGGAGGTCATAATACAGATGTGTATTAACGCCTATCCATTGCACATCCTTTTGCTGACCGTTCATCAGCGCTCCTCCCACGAAGCCGTGTACGTAATGCACCACAAGGTGAGTTTTATTGGTAACCCGATATTGTAAGACCGAGCTGATCAGAGTCCAGGGTTCCTGACTTCTTGCGGAAACATCACCAAAAGTACCGTAGATATTAAATGAGTTTCTCTTGTCCTCACCGACCCACGTAATACCCGCTATGCCATTCCAGTTAGTGAGTGCGGTTCTAGTCAAATTTGCATCCCAGCCACCGGTACCGCTGCCGGTAAGCGGTCCCGCAACTAAAGACCAACTCTTAGTCAGCTTATAGTCAAATAATAAACCCATATGAGTGAACGGGTGACCATTATCTAAAGAATATGCATGTGTGTAAAAGAAAACGTCAGGGGCTGGGCCGATTTCGTAACCGGTTGGCGAAAAGAAATGGCCGGCTTTGATGTTGAGGCCCTTTCCAACCGGTGCATAGAATTCCAAATAAGCCTGGGGAAGCGCTATGCCATAGGTGCGAGTCGATTTACAGCAAATATTAAGGTCCCAACTACCTCTATTATTAGGTTCGCCGCTGTTTACATCGAAAGGGGGAATACCGGCTGCCTGGTAATAAATAGCATCCGTACCGAACATGAAATCGATGCGGCCCCCAAAATCCCAGGTATCGCCCTCTGCAACCACGGGGCGCTCCAAAAATATATTGAATTGATTCAATTGAAATCGATCGGCACGATCAGCGAAACTGACGGGACCATTAAATCCATTGCCCGGGTTATTCGCGTTATAAGTCGCTCCAGCTTGGAACCACCCGCCGACTGTTATGCCGCTGTCTTTAAATAGCGTCAATAAGTTATTAGCAGAGGCGTTACCCTTATTAAAAAAGGAGTTGCCGCTATTGGCATAGACATTGCTTAAATTCAGAGTAAGCAGGACAAGCAGCGTACCTGCCAAGAACTGAATTTTTATTATTTGGTTTTGCATTTCAATTCCCCCCTATAACTTTAAGAAATGAGTAGAACGCTAACGCGAAAGATCTTTGAGGAAGGCGTGCGATAAAAACCATGGATTTGCACAAGTGGCTATGGGATTGGAGATGATGGCCAATTGGACAAAAGAGCGAATCGAACGGATATTGCGATAAACAGTAGTACCTGTTGGATACTTGAGGCAGCCGGTATTTGATTGGCCGACATGAAGACATACCATGCTAACGGGCTGGATGCGGACGCGAAGATCGCCCCGATGTCCGGGAGCGGTTATATACTTTTCCGCGATAGGCATTTGTGATTGACTAATCCTTGGAACAAAAGAGAGAAGTCCAAAGATTATCTCCACGAACTCCGGGCGATTAAGGTAACAAGTGTCTGAACTTAAGCTCTGAAGAAATCGCCGTGCAGGTTCATAAGATCCTTTCAGGCTGCGTTGCGGGTTGCTGAATTCCATTTCCTATACCCCTCTCTTGATTTAACCTGCAACGCTTGCCGAATTTGGCACCTTTCCTGCAATAATCCGCAGTCGTGACACGAAATTACTTGACTGCATGCGGCCACCTCGCTGAATTCCCTAAGCTCAAGATATGTTGAGCTGTAGCTTGCCTTGAAATCTATAGCAATTGGGGCTTTACTCATTCTTACCTTGTCATTCAACTATCCGGCTGTGCTGGACGTATTTTGAAATCTTTTCGAAACTTCTTCCCTTTTTATGGGTAAAACCCCAATTTTGTGTAAAGTATCTATACCAATGACATATTCATCCGGTTAAATTTCACTATTGAAGCCTTCTATCTTTTGTGGGCGTGATGCGAGGCCACTATTTTTCTCAAGTTCGGAAGCAATTCGCCGGTGAGCGACGGCTTCCTTCATATTGGCCATCGCAGCTCCCTCATAATTGCGTATTAACGCCCACGTGCTTGATTGCAGGTCTTGAGCGCGTTTACCATAGAGGTAGCTTTTTTCCTCATAGTGCTCAAGTAGCTGTTTTTGTTCCTGTGCTTTTACCCATAGCGCCTTGGCCTTATCTTCATGGGATTTTGCCAGGATCGTATGCTGGCTTTCGCTTGAGGCCATGGCGCCCTGAATGGCTGCCTGGCCAGCGATATTTTCTCCCTTTACGTTGGCAGTCATTAGCGCGCATGCGGCCAACAAGCCAAACAGGGATAAAATCGTAACGATGTCTTTTGTGCCTAGTATCGTTGCCATTTTGATTTCTCCTATTCCATTGATTAAAAATCACTACTGGACGGATGGTCAGAGTCCTACACTGGACGGATGGTCAGAGTCCTTGTCACCTTGCTGCGGACGGATGTTCAGAGTCCTTGTTACCTTGCTATGGACGGATGTTCAGAGTCCCTTTCCTTACTTATGGGGCAAATGATCAGAACCCCGGATATTGGGATAAATCTGTTGGGGCGAGTTCCTACAAGTTTAATTTCGGCAGAATTTTATTAATAACATTATCCTTTTCAAGTTCGGAAGCAACTTGCCGGTGTGTGGCGGCTTCCTTGATACTGGCCATCGCGGCTCGCTCATAGTTTCTTATTAACGCCCAGGTATGTGCTTGCAAGTCCTGCGCACGTTTACCATAGAGATAGCTTTTTTCCTCATAATGCTCAAGCAGCTGCTTTTGTTCTTTTGCCTTTATCCATAGATCGTCGGCCTTATCCTCATGGTACTTTGCCAAGGTCTTATGTTCGCTTGGGGTTGTAGCGTTCTGAATGCCTGCCAGCCCCGTGGGACCCTCCCCGGTTTCGTATGTTGCCATTGGCGCGCATGAAGCTAATAAACCGATTGTAGATAAAGCTGTAACAATATCTTTTGCTTTTCTGCCTAGTGTCACCACCATTTAATTTCCCCTATCCCCTTTATTAAAAATCACTATTGGACAGATGGTCAGAGTCCTT
>NZ_JXQM01000105.1 GCF_000832065.1 Nitrosospira sp. NpAV
TTTATAGATAAACTATCAGATACAATCAGAGCTGGTCTGCAGGTAACCATCACCTGCCTCATTTGTATAAACGGGAGCAGCCCGGTGTTTGCCAGCGAGCGTTCCGTTACTGAAAATCATCAGATTGACTGGTCTAAAGCCCCTCCGGTAACACCACCACCTCGCTCTGGAATTTTTGGCAAGCCTCCAGCAGGCCCCGGCTATTTTTCATTACTGGACTGGTTTGATGGCAACAGACAGGATAAACCACAGTTTGACCCTCACCCACCTGCAGCGCTGACAACAACTCCGGCATTTGATTTTGATTTCCGCTATCTTGAACAACCAGATCATGAAAAGGATTTTTTTGATCCAGTTAAACGTATTCATCTGAGTGATGACTGGCTACTGTCTTTCGGTGGCAGCTTCTGGTATCGCTACATGCATGAAACTGACAGCCGCCTGAATCCAGCAAAAGCCAACAATAATTATCATTTGTTACGAACACGGCTTCATGCTGATCTTTGGTATCAGGATCGCTTCCGGTTGTTTGCCGAGATGCTGGATGCGCGCGCACTGGGGCTGGATTTGCCGCCGCTTGCTATCGACAAGAATCATACTGATATGCTCAATCTGTTTGCAGATGTCAAACTGGGGCAATTCATGGATGATCCGGTCTATCTGCGAGTAGGGCGCCAGGAACTGCTATACGGATCGCAGCGGTTGATACCAACACTAGACTGGGCAAATACCCGTCGCACATTCCAGGGGATAAAAACATTCTGGCAAAATCCGACATTCAA
>NZ_JXQM01000106.1 GCF_000832065.1 Nitrosospira sp. NpAV
CATTTATCGGAGGCATCGTTTTACTAACACTAACCGCGTACAGGAAAAATAAACGCCCTTTTTTCTAAAATTTATTATACATAAATCGGATGGCGAGGCAGAAATACTGCTGAATAATCGCAAAAATATCTGATTTTGATTAAAGGCAGAATAGAAATCCTGGCAAGGAGAAGCAACTTGCCTTTCGGGTAAAGGGTGTCCGGTCAGTACGTTCAATTCATTCTGGTACAGCGCTGAAGATGAGCCGGAAACAGACGGGATGCGACATATAAGCGCAATAACTATACCGGCAGGCACAAATATCCAGAAATAACCCAGTAGAATACGTTTATTGTATTGTTGTTTTTGGATGGGTAATTTCGCAAAAGTATTCAGCAAATGGCCGATATCGTACTTGTCATTCATTTTCTGTTCGTACTGTTTGTCATCGGCAGTCTCCCGCTGATTTTGGCAGGCAGCGGGATGGGGCTGGGCTTTGTGCGAAATCGAAGGTTCCGGTTCGTGCATCTTGCTGCCATCCGGTTCGTG
>NZ_JXQM01000107.1 GCF_000832065.1 Nitrosospira sp. NpAV
ATTATATCAATCTTCTTTTTCTTTTTATAATGATTTATGTTTTTTAATTTGTGTTTATAAATATATTGGTAGGTTGATAAAAAAAAAGTGTTAACTAAAAAAACATGTATGCACCTTGACTAATTGGAAAAAAAAACATGAATGCACTTTGACTAATTGAAAACATGCATGCACCTTGACTATTTGGAAGAAAAAACATGTATGCACCTTGAGATTTCAAAAAAATAATGATTAGG
>NZ_JXQM01000108.1 GCF_000832065.1 Nitrosospira sp. NpAV
AAACCATACGGTAATGGGCAGATAGGCGAAGAAAGCGATGCCACCGGCAACGGCCAGTCCGCGATACAGGGCGTTCATGATTTTGCCGCCTTCACGCATCTTGACAAAATAGCAGCCGATGATTGATGCAATGATGGATGCTGCGCCCAGTGCAAGCGGATAAACCACTGCATTGCCTGTTTCGGTCTGAAACAGTAGCGCGCCCAGCAGCATGGTCGCAATGATGGTGACCGCGTAGGTTTCAAACAGATCAGCTGCCATTCCGGCACAATCTCCCACGTTATCGCCTACGTTGTCTGCAATGACTGCAGGATTGCGTGGATCGTCCTCAGGAATTCCAGCTTCAACTTTACCCACCAGGTCGGCACCGACGTCGGCACCTTTGGTGAAAATGCCACCCCCCAGCCGTGCGAAAATCGAAATCAGCGAACCGCCAAAGGCGAAACCAACCAGCGGGTGGATGAGATTGCTGATATTGCTGCTTTCATCTGCGCCACTGAGCAGCAGGGCGGTATAGCTTGCCACACCAAGCAGA
>NZ_JXQM01000109.1 GCF_000832065.1 Nitrosospira sp. NpAV
AGCAGGCCATCGAACTCGCTCTTGGCGCAGTCGGCGTTGTCGCGCAGCGCCTGCAGGCGGTAGCTGGTCTCGGCCCAGGTGCGCTCGGCCAGCAGCCGGGTGGTCTCCAGCAGCGGCTCCTCGAAGAGGGTCACCCGCACCTGGTCGTCGTAACGCGGCCGGGCGATGACGCCGCAGGTCTCGATGCCGGCGGCGGCGAACTGGGCCAGCACCGCCTCGGTGTGCCGGCGGTTCACCTGGATCACCGCGCCAAGCTCC
>NZ_JXQM01000110.1 GCF_000832065.1 Nitrosospira sp. NpAV
GTATTTGATACGCGCGGCGGAAGTGAGATTAATCGTAATCTGCTTCATTGTATGAATGAGACTCTGACACATCGTGGCCCGGATGAAGGGGAAATATATATTGAGCCTGGTATAGGCCTGGGCCATCGCCGCCTGTCGATCATGGATGTATCCAGTGGTCAGCAACCTTTGTTTAATGAAGATGGCAGCGTAGTCGTTGTATTCAATGGTGAAATCTATAATTTCCGGAAACTGGTCAAAGAGCTGACAGCGCTGGGTCACCAATTTCGCACCCACTGCGATACAGAAGTGATCGTGCACGCTTGGGAAGAATGGGGTGAGCGTTGTGTCGAGCACTTCAGCGGCATGTTTGCCTTTGGTGTGTGGGATCGCAACCGGCAAACATTGTTTATGGCACGTGACCGGCTGGGGATCAAGCCGTTCTACTACACGTTGCTGGATAACGG
>NZ_JXQM01000111.1 GCF_000832065.1 Nitrosospira sp. NpAV
CGAAAGCCAGTTGCTTGAGCTCCAAAATAAAGCCGAATCTGTTAAGTCTGAGCCCCCTCCTCCCTTCAGTCCCGATCTTTTGCATAAGATTGAAGCTTTGAAGAAGGAAAATTCAGCCCTCAAGCTTGAGCTCTCATCTCAGTTAGAAGAGTTGCAAATCAGAACAATTGAAAGGGACTTAAGCACCCAAGCAGCTGAAACAGCTAGCAAACAACTACTTGAAA
>NZ_JXQM01000112.1 GCF_000832065.1 Nitrosospira sp. NpAV
CAGAAGGCATGTATGGGACATAATAGAAAGTGCAAAGAGAGGTCGTGCCATTGTCCTGACAACACACTCTATGGAAGAAGCTGATGTTTTAAGTGACCGTATAGGAATCATGGTAAAAGGTAGACTCAGCTGCCTTGGAACCTCGATCAGGTTGAAGTCACGATTCGGTACTGGTTTCATTGCTAATGTTAGCTTCACTGGAAACAACAATGGACTTAGCCCTCCCAACGGAGATGCAGCTGACACAACACACCAACG
>NZ_JXQM01000113.1 GCF_000832065.1 Nitrosospira sp. NpAV
CAAAGATGAGAAAGAAGTGGAAACATCTGGTGATGATGATGAGAAAAAGGGACAATACACCAAGTTCTGGAATGAATTTGGAAAATCCATTAAACTCGGCATCATTGAGGATGCAACCAATAGAAATCGCTTGGCAAAACTCCTTCGATTTGAGAGCACCAAGTCGGATGGTAAATTGACATCACTTGATCAGTACATCTCAAGGATGAAATCCG
>NZ_JXQM01000114.1 GCF_000832065.1 Nitrosospira sp. NpAV
CCACGCAAGGTACGGTTCTGCGCTTTACTACCAACCCGTGACACGGACAGGTCTAAATCTACTGCGGGGAATTGGTTTTTACGTACTAACTGTGGCGATAAATAAATCTGCCCATCAGTAATCGAAATGAGGTTAGTAGGAATATAAGCCGAGAGGTTTCCGGCCTGCGTTTCTACCACGGGCAAAGTGGTAATCGATCCGCCACCGATGTCGGCGCCAAATTGTCCAGCGCGCTCTAAAAGGCGCGCATGCACATAGAAAATATCCCCAGGAAAGGCTTCACGTCCTGGTGGTCGACGCAGCAATAACGATAATTCGCGATAAGAGCGCGCATGATGAGTCATATCATCAAAGATCACCAATACATCTTGGCCCTGTGCCGAGAAATATTCCGCCATAGTCATAGCCGCATAGGGCGCAATATAGGACAGCCCTGGAGCTTCTTCATCACCGGCACTCATCACAATGCAGCGCTGCAGTATTTCGCCGTCTTTGAGCGCACGAATCACCCGTGCGACAGCATCACCGCGTTGCCCCACTGCGCAGTAAATACAAAGCACATCCGAACGTGCCTGATTCAGCATAGTGTCGATAGCGATAGAAGTTTTACCAGTCTGGCGATCGCCAATAATCAATTCACGCTGGCCTAAACCCACTGGGATCGCCGCATCAATAGCCTTTAATCCCGTGGCTAAGGGTCTGAAAATCTGGGTGCGATTTAGAATACTCGGCGCTTCCGCTTCAATGGGATGCTCAGCTATCGCATCAATCGGTCCTAAGGTATCACGTGGACGGCCCATAGCATCGATTACGCGCCCAAGTAACG
>NZ_JXQM01000013.1 GCF_000832065.1 Nitrosospira sp. NpAV
CGAAGATAATGACAGAAAACCGGCTATCAATGCTGTCACCCATGCTGCTTGGGCGAAAAAATTATTCCTTTGCTTCCAGACGTCGCTCTTTTGCGAAGAATCCTCAGCCGATGCTAATTTATAGCTGACCATTTTACCCCCCCCCTTTTCAAGATTTTCCATCTCTCGGAATCTCCTTTTTATGTTTAGTAATTGGATTGGTATAATGATGAAGGGTTTTTTACTATTAGTCATAAAAAATACCCACAAACTATAAATTCTGTGTAGGAAGATTCTCTTTATTTTTGTGACGAATCGTAATTCGGATCAAACTGGAGCCATCGTGGAGGCGTTGAAGCCTGACACTACCGCGCTCTTGACACTGCATACTTCCTTTTGGACGAGCCCTTCTCCGCCTCCCACTGCCGAACCCGCTTAAACTCGTTAACCAAGGAGCCCCCAAGTTTTGGGATTTCTATCGCTGATACAACATCATTGCCGAGCCCATCCCATGCGCCTTGCAGACTCGAAATAGAGTACGCTTTACTGGTGTGCACCTCAATCCGATTCTAACCAGAATCCCGGCCCCTTTAACTTGGCAAGTACACTTTTGACCCGCTATTTGATACATTTTTACTCAAGTACCGGCCGGAACAAAAGCCGCGGAAGAATGGACAGCACGCGGCTGCAAGCAGAATAGGGCCACGGGCAAGACAATGACCTGATTTATTAAGATACAGGGAAAACATGAGGATCGGCCTTTTTACCAATTTTTGTCTTATCTTCATCGTACTGGTGCTCAGCCTGCTGATCCTGCTCTCCTCCCAGGTGCTCGGCACGCTGGATGACATCACCGCGGCCGAACGCCAGAAACACAGATCCCTGCAGCTTGCAAATGAACTGTTCCAGAGCTCCGAAGACCTCACCAAGATGGCTCGCAGCTATGCCACTACTGGCGATCCGGTCTACGAACGCTTTTTTTTCGAGATTCTCGACATCCGTAATGGCAAGCGGCCACGCCCCCGGGATTATCCGATTACCTATTGGAACGTAACCGACCTTCCCGTCCCCACCGCGCTGGGCAAGGCTATCTCCTTGATGGATTTGATGCGCCGCGAAGGTTTCAGTAAGCGTGAACTGGATCTGCTGCAACAAGCACAGAAGAATTCCGACAATCTGGTTAGTCTGGAAAAACAGGCCTTCGCGGCCATTAAAGGACTATACGACGACGGGCACGGAAATTTTACCGTATCGCGCGCACCGGATCGGGGCTTCGCCATCAGCTTATTGTTTGGCGAACGCTATAAAGCGGAAAAAGCCAGAATCATGGCCCCCATCAGCCAATTCATGCGCGAGCTGGATAACCGCACTCAAACCACCTTGAGCGACCTGCAGTCCAAATTCCAGCAGCAAATCCTGCTGATACTGGCAGTGCTTTGTACTGCGCTGTTTGTCGTGGCGGTGGCTACTGTCTATATGCGCCGCAATATCCTCCGCCCGCTCGATTATCTCAGCCGCCAGGCGAGCAGCATCGCCCAGGGCAGCTATTCTACCCGCTGCGATATTTCCACCCACAATGAAATCGCCGAGCTCGGCGCTGGCTTCAATACCATGGCGGAAGCCATTGAACATGAAATCATCAAGCTCAAGCAGGTCGAGGGGTCGCTACGCGAGCGGCTGAAGGAAATCAACTGTTTCTACGCGATCCGCCGCGGGATGGAATCCGGGTCGCTGGAAGAGGTTTGCAGGACTATTTTTGTAAACCTGATCGCGGCCATGCAATTCCCGCATATCTCCACCATCATGATTGAAATCGACGGCAAGCAATTTGTTTCCGGTCAATATGATAAAGAGCATGCGCGCGGATTATGCAAGCAGATCATGGTCTATGGTCAGCCTCATGGTCGGATGGAGGTATCTTATAGCGAAGAGCAGCCCTTCCTGCTGCCTGAGGAGCAGAACCTGATCGATGTCATCGGCGACGATCTGGGGAAGTGGCTGGAACGCAAGCAGGCGGAAGCACGTATTCTCGTAGAGCGTGAGTTGCGGGTACGCGATGCGGCGATACGTGAATTCGCAGCGCATGTGGAACGGATGCGGGAAGAGGACCGTAAATACATCGCCCGCGAGATTCATGATGAACTGGGCCAACTCCTGGCGGCACTGCATCTGGAACTCTCATTGCTGAAAGGCGTGGAAAACAGCAAAAAAGAAAAGGTGGAAATCATCAGGCGCAATATGTCGGAACTGGTGGATAAAGCCACTCAGAGTGTGCGCGGTGTCGCCGAGCATCTGCGTCCGGCTTCACTGGGTCTGGGAATCATATCGGCCCTCAAGAAATTGACAGATGAATTCAGGAAACATAGCGGCATAAGCTGCAGGTTGCATTTGACGCAAGCTCCGGTTGATCTGGATGAGGATCAGACGGTAGCGATATTTCGGATTGTGCAGGAATCCCTGACCAATGTGGCACGGCATGCCGAAGCAACCCATGTCGAAATCACCCTGTCGCGCAATGCGAACGATCTCATTGTTGAAGTACGCGACGATGGCAAGGGATTTGATTCCACGGATGCCTCTAGGAAAAAATCATTTGGCCTGCTTGGAATGCGCGAACGGGCAGCAGTGCTGGGAGGCGGCATTGATATCACCAGCACACCCCGGCAAGGAACCTTGGTTAGCCTGCATATACCCATAAAACAAAACGAAAGGATCTCATGACTTGCCGCAAGAACCGTTAATCCGCATCAAACCGACTAGGCGCCATTTACGCGATTGACCCACAGAAATCTTATTCGCGATGTTCCGCTGTTGCCACGGACACGGCGACACGCTGACGACATCGAATTTGCTGTTGTTGAATGAATGGATATGTCCGGGGCGAAGCAACCGGATCGGTGGCCCATTATATGAGTAAAATTGGAGGCCCGGCCCCACTTTTTATTAACTTGGCTGGTAACTCCGGATCCTGTTATTTTGGTACATTCTTATTCGGGCATTGACAAGTCGATAAGGTCCTCGAATATCAACCGGTTTTGATGAGGCATGAGCATGATAATCAATGTTTTTCTGGCTGATGACCATAGGCTCTTCCGGGATGGGCTGAAACGGATTCTTGGCGAAACGGCCGATATCGTAGTTGTCGGCGAAGCGACCGATGGGCTCGATGCCCTGGAAAAAATGCGCCAGGGTGGATGGGATGTGGCATTGCTGGATGTCAACATGCCGGGCATGAATGGACTGGAAGTGCTGAAGCGAATAATGAGCGATGATGCCAAGCATCAAATACTGATGCTAAGCACGTATCATGAGGATGAATACGCTATCAGGACGATACGCGCAGGCGCATCCGCCTATCTTACCAAGAACAGCCCCACCGATCTGCTGATATCCGTAATCCGGCGCCTGGCGAAGGGAGGACGATACATAGACCCGAAACTGGCGGAGAAACTGCTGTTCGATCTCGGTCCAACTTCAGCGATTCTGCCCCATTCCACCCTTTCCGATCGGGAGTTTAACGTCCTCAAGCTTATCGCCCTCGGCGTATCTTTAATCGAAATTTCGCAAAAACTGGCATTAAGCTCTAAAACCGTGAGCACTTATCGTGCCCGCATCCTGGAAAAAATGAACATGCAGAACAATGCCCAATTAATCCGCTATGTGGCCGAGCACAAATTGCTGGAATAGCCAGTTCATGTCAACCCAGTATTGATCATTCTTGACTAGTTTATGTATGGGTTCCTACATCTCAGTAGACGCCCTTGCTACTGCCGGACACACTCTCCGCGTCACCGGCCTTTTTCGCGATGTCGGCGATGCGCACGAGATCACCCTCAGCAATACCATCCGGCGGATTTTCGATAACACGATCATCGGGGACAAGTCCCGATCTCAATTCGATGACCTTGCCCAGATCGCGCATAATCGTGACCGTCTTAAGCATAACCTTGTTGCCGGGGCCTACCGTAGCAACGCGGAGACCTGACTTGTCGAACATCAGTGCACTCGCCGGCACGCTTAGCACAACAACATTGTGAGGCAGATCGAAACTTACGTTGGCAAATGCACCTGGCAGCAGCTCTCCGTTCGCGTTATCGACCAGAATCTGCATCAATGTTGCGCCCGACGCGATATTGATCGCCTGCGCCGATGAGGCAACGGCAGCAGAATAAATCTTGCCTGGGTGTTCCGGTACCGTGATTCTTGCCTTAGTCCCAGGTGGGATACTTGGCACGTAGATCTGCGGCACATTTACGTAGACGCGCAACGTGTTCGTCTTCGATACTTCAAAAAGTTCCTGCCCCACGCCGTTGCCGACATTGATCAGCGCGCCGATATCAGTTCCCCGCGCGGTGACGAGGCCATCGAATGGTGCAACGATGCGGGTAAAATTTTTCTGTGCTTGCAAACGGTCGAGATTCGCCCGAGCAGAGTCTGCCAATGCTTTCTTGGTCATGAAGTCGCCCATTTTCTCATCGGCCGCCTGTTTCGACACATAATTCGAACTCACCAGCAGCTGCCAGCGTTTTGCGGTGATTTCAGCGAGCGACGCGTTCGCCTGCGCGCTGGCAAGATCGGCCTTCCCCTGCATCAATTGCTGGTCAAGATCCGGAGTCTCGATTTCGGCGAGCAATTGACCCGCCTTGACCGGAGCGCCAATATCGACTTTCCAGCTTTTCAGATAGCCGCTGACACGAGCATATAGCGATGCGCGCGAATAGGGTTCCAGTCGGCCGGGCAGATCAAGAGTGGGCATATCGCCCTGCACGCCAGGTTTGAGAATAGCAACGGACGGTATTGCCTGCTCGTCGGTCCAATTCCGCAGCTGCTCGTTGCTTGAGGCTCGCTGGAAAAGACCGGCAATGACGATGATGATAACGATGACCGCAGCAACAATACCTGCGAGGCGCAATTTGCGCAGCACCACATCAGGAACCGAGGTATCAGGCGGCATGTGTTTCTCCGGCAACGGGGCCCGGGGCGCACTTCTTGCCGGGCCTGTCGTGCACGATACTGAAAACGACGGGGACGAAGATCAGTGTAGCGACCGTTGCGAAAACCAGGCCGCCGATAACCGCGCGGCCGAGCGGTGCATTCTGCTCGCCGCCCTCACCCAGGCCCAGTGCCATCGGCACCATACCGATGATCATCGCCAGGGCTGTCATCAAAACCGGCCGCGAACGCACGAATGCGGCATCGAGCGCGGCAGCAGTCGCGTCGCCGAGCGCGTCAAGACGTTCGCGCGCAAAGCTGATCATAAGCACGCTATTCGCGGTTGCCACCCCCATGCACATGATCGCGCCGGTTAATGCCGGCACCGAGATCGGCGTGTGCGTCACGAACAACATCCAGACGATGCCGGCAAGCGCTGCCGGCAATGCGGTGATAATAACGAAGGGATCGGCCCACGATTGGAAGTTCACTACAATCAATAGGTAAATAAGCACAATGGCTCCAAGCAGGCCGAACAACAGGCCCGAAAATGCGCTCTCCATTGTGCGTACCTGGCCGAGCAAAGAAACGGTCGACCCTTTCGGCACTTTACTTGCTGTATCGGCGAGAACGCGGCGCAGTTCGACCGCCACTGCACCGAGATCACGTCCTTGCGTCGTTGCATGGATTTGCACCATTGGCTGGATGTCGTACTGGCTGATCAACGCATTGCCGCTGGTACGTGTGAAGTCGGCGAGGGCGCCGAGCACCTGAGAATTGCCATCGCTGCCGCCGACGGGCAGATTGGCAAGCGCGGCGAGTGTATCAAGGCGGTATTGCGGCGCCTGTATTACGATCGGATATTGCACGCCATTTCGCGGATTCAACCAGAAGGTCGGGGCTACCTGGCTGCTGCCGGCAAGGCTGGCCACCAGGCTGGTGGCAATGTCGCGCATGGTAATGCCGACCTGTTGCGCGCGCGTACGGTCGACATCGACATCAAAGACTGGTTTTCTGCGCGACTGCTGGATACGCACATCGGCGATGCCGGTGATCGCGCGTATTTTCGGCAGCAGCATGTTGGCGTAATCAAAACTTGCATCCAGATCATTGCCGCGAATCTGCAGCTCGATTGGCGCTGGCGAACCGAAATTCAGGATTTGGCTGACGATATCGGCCGGCGGGAAAGAAAACGTGACTCCGGCAAACTGGCGCGGAAGCTCTTCACGAAGCTTGCGCACATAGCCGTCAGTGGGCTGGTGGCCCTGCTTCAGCGCGATCTGAATGTCGCCATCCTGCGTACCCATTACTCCTGTATTGTTATAGGTCAGGTTGATGCTGCTGGGCGGTAGACCGATATTGTCGACTATTACTTCAATTTCGTGAGGTGGAATGATTTTACGAATGGCTTTCTGGATCTCGGCGAACTGGTTCGCTGTTTCTTCCACCCGTGTCCCGACCTGGGTACGCGCGTGCATTAGGATCTGGCCGCTATCGACCGCTGGGAAAAAGTTGCGGCCGAGAAATGGTAGCAGTAAAAATGAGGCGAGCACGAAAGCGAGAAAACAGATCACGAATATGCGGCGGTGTGCCAGGGCGAGGGTGAGATATTCGCGGTAGCGGGCACGCCCATGCTCGAAACGTGCTTCGAAGCGACGCTGAAAACGCACCAGCGAATTGCGCAGCGGTTGTTCCTGTTCGTCGTGGGGCGCATGCGGATGAAGCAGATATTTCGCCATGGTCGGCACCAGGGTACGCGAAAGGAGGAATGACCATGCTATCGATAACATCACTGCCACTGCCATGGGTACAAAAAGGAAACGCGCAACACCTTCCAGGAAGAACATCGGGATGAAAACGATGCAAATGCACAGCAGCGAGACGAACGCCGGGGTCGCGATTTGCGTGGCACCGTCCATAATGGCAGTCTCGACATCCTTGCCCTCTTCCAAATGCAAGTTGATGCTCTCAATGGTCACTGTGGCATCATCGACGAGAATGCCAACGGCTAGCGCAAGCCCCCCAAGAGTCATGATGTTAAGGGTTTCGCCGAGCGCCGCCAAGCAGATGATCGCACCGAGGATCGACAGTGGAATCGACACCGCAACAATAACCGTAGAGCGCCAACTGCCGAGAAATAACAATATCATGATACTTGTCAGTACCGCGGCGATGGCGCCTTCCAAGGCGACACCCTTGATTGCTGCGCGCACGAACAAAGACTGGTCGTTGATGGGTACAACCTGGAGATTGGCCGGCAAAGCCGGCTTGATCTCGGCCAGCTTCGACCGGATACCAGCGACGATGGCAAGCGTTGAAGTCATGCCATTCTTCAGTACCGTCATCACTACGGAGCGTGTACCGTCAACATGCACGATGTTGGTCTGCGGCGCATTGCCATCGCGTACCTGTGCTACATCGCGGATATAAATCGTTGAGCCGTTAATAACCTTGATCGGCAGGTCACCGAGGTCCTGGATTACGGATGCCGCACTGTTCAATTGCAGTGTGTATTCAAATGCGTCTATCTTCTGCGTGCCAATGGGCGTGATCAGATTCTGTGCGGCAAGTGCGTTGCCGACATCCTGCGCAGTCAATCCACGCGCCTGCAGTGCTGGCGGATCGAGATCGATCTGTATCTGGCGCGTTTTTCCGCCGTACGGAAAAGGAATCGCTGCACCGGCCACGGTAATCAACGGCGTGCGGACCGAGTTGAGTGCGAGATCAGCCAGTACTTGCTCGGACAGGCCCTTGCCGGAAAGTGCCAGCTGAAGAATTGGCACCGTCGACGCGTTATAGTTGAGAATCAGCGGGGGCATCGTACCCATCGGCATTTGCCTTACAACGGTCTGCGAAATTGCCGTGACTTGCGCGTTCGCAACCGCTATATCTACGCCCGGCTGAAAAAAAACCTTGATGATGCCGGAACCGGCGTACGAGTTCGCTTCGATGTGCTCGATGTCGTTGACGGTCGTTGTCAACGAGCGCTGGAACAGGGTCGTAATTCGTCCCGCCATTTCATCCGGCGGCAGCCCGGTATACTGCCAGACAACCGCAATCACCGGAATGCGAATATCCGGGAAGATATCGGTGGGCGTGCGAAGCGTTGCAAGCGGACCGATGATCAGGAGCAGAAGCGCTAGTACAACAAATGTATACGGTCGCCGCAGGGCAACGCGAACGATCTCAATCATGAGAAATAGTGAGAAAATTAGTGCGTTGCGTTAAAAGTGTGTAATCAAGCCTCCCAGAGTAATGGATGTCATCGCATGAATCCATACCTTGTCTAGATCTAGTTCCCGAAGACTGCAACTAATGGAATGATGGGCTGAAACGGATTCTTGGCGAAACGGCCGATATCGTAGTCGCTGGCGAAGCGACAGGTGAACTCGATGCCCTGGAAAAAATGCGCCAGGGTGGATGGGATATGGCATTGCTGGATGTCAACATGCCAGGGCATGAACAGCCTGGAGGTGCTAAAACGGATAACGAGCGGTAAAGCGAAGCATCAACTACTGATGTTAAGCACGTATCACGAGGATGAATACGCCATCCGCCTATCTCACCAAAAACAGCTTCACCGATCTGCTGATATCCATAATCCGGCGCCTGGCGAAGGGGAGGCGATACATAGACCCGGAATTGGCAGAGAAACTGCTGTTCGATCTCGGTCCAACCTCGGCAATTCTGCCCCGTTCCACGCTTTCTGATCGGGAGTTCAATGTCCTCAAGCTTATCGCCCTCGGCGTATCTTTAATCGAAATTTCGCAAAAACTGGCATTAAGCTCTAAAACCGTGAGTACTTATCGTGCCCATATCCCGGAAAAAATGACCATGCAGACAATGCCCGATTGATCCGCTATGTGGCCGAGCACAAATTGCTGGACTAGCCGGTTACACAGGTTCGATTGAGCACTACCCATAATGCCTGATTTCGTTAATCACGCAAGAGCAGCGCTATGAACATGCCGTACTGAATCAGGAGAATACTGCTCTTGTTCGATCTCAACCGGTAAAAGATGCAGCCTGCCATGCCGTACTCCGCGTGTAGCGATAATATGATTGGCAAAGTCTTTTACATTCTTGATAGTCCCGCTCAGAACGGTTACTTCCAGGCAATTGTCATGATCCATGTGCACATGCATACTCGATAGCGTAAGGTCATGATGATCATGTTGCGCCGCGGTAAGCGAACTGGCCAGCTCACTTTCGTGATGACTGTATATGTAGCTGAGCGTGGCGATACAATGACCCTCGACATGTTCTTCTGAACGAACGGTATCAAGCAGATCACGTATCAGGTCACGTACGGCTTCCGAACGATTGAAATAACCGCGTTTATGCATTACCACATCAAACTGCTCCGCGAGTTGATCATTAAGCGATATAGTGAGACGTTCCATGTTTACCTACTCCAAGTTTTTTTGTTTGTATAATAATTTCTTTTATTTATCAGGATTTGTTCGCGCATCTATTGCGACCTTCCCCTTGAGAGTTCCGATACATGACTTGTAAGCCGGTCAAAAAGTAACACACGGATAACGGAAACGTCTGTCAGGGAGTGTTGAAACATAATGTAGGGATAAATGAATTTCCTGTCAGGGATTCCCTACATTATTATCAATGGGCCAGCTCGCGATTCCCCCGCGCTCCAGGCAGGATAAAAGTTCCCCATCAACTCCACACCACGACGCATACGCATATGGCTCTTGGAGCAACCATTTTTAAGGCCGATCTGCAAATTGCGGACCTGGATCGCAACTATTATCGGGATCATGCGCTCACGCTCGCCCGCCATCCGTCGGAAACCGATGAACGCATGATGGTGAGGTTACTGGCCTTCGCGCTCCACGCTCATGAAGCACTGTCGTTTGGCAACGGTCTGAGCACATGTGATGAGCCCGATCTCTGGCAAAAGGATTTGACGGGCGCCATCGAAGTCTGGATAGATGTGGGTCTCCCGGATGAAAAACTGGTCCGCAAAGCCTGCGGCCGCGCCAGGCAGGTATTCATTTACACCTACGGCGGCCGTATCGCCGGCACGTGGTGGAACCAATGCCGCGGCAAACTTGAGCAGATCGGGAACTTGACCGTGATCAATCTGCCACTGGAAGCGAGCCGCGCCATCGCAAAGCAGGCGCAGCGCAGCATGCGCTTGAATTGCACCATTCAGGAAGGGCAGATTTGGCTTGCCGATGATACTGTATCCGTGCTGCTTGAACTGGTGACGCTACAGAGCCCGCCGCCGGTTTGAAATGACTTTCGTCACCATGCATTCTTGCCCGCACCATGCTGACAACACAAAAGCGGTCCATTGCACTCACGCCGTCCCTACAATTGCGCGCCACCCCGCCCTAACGGATTTAGGATAATTCGTTTATTCTTTAGGTTTCCCGGGGCCACTTAGAAATAAAGACTTTAATCCGGGAAAACGTTCCGGCTCCTCGTGAACAGGTGTTGGCGACAGCTTCTCAAGCTCAACTTCCAGTTCGGCAATACGCCGCTCCAGCGCTATCTTGTCTTGTTCCAGACGCGAAACCCGGCTCCGAAGCCGTAAGCGCGTCCACCGGCCTTTTATCATGCTGGGCGATGAAAACAGCCCGGCAATGAGCACCCCCAGGCCCATTGCGAGCAGCAGTACCAGGGCCAGAGAACCATCGAAACTCCATAAGGCCATGGACACCGTCACTGGTACGTTGTTCTGCAGAGCGAACCCCACGACACCGATGGCAAGAACGATACCCACTATTAGAAGCAAATGCATGGCTTTGTCCCGCTATCCGATTACTATCATTGGCGAAGCTCCGACTATCCCGGTTTTCCTGGCAGAAAGAATATAGTGCGGATCACCTGTAAAGCAAGAATAGCAAGAATACGATGACTCTTCCATGCTGGCAGTCTGACGGACCTGAAGAATCGAAAACGAAACGCGACCGGATGAGGGTGGATTTTGACGATTTAAGGCCAATAGCGGGTCAAGAAAAGAAGGAAAGATGAACCGGGTTTCGTCATCGGTCTGGGCTGGGAACCTAGTCCAGACCGATCAGGACTTGCGCTGACCGCCATTGGCACTGGCTACAGTCGAGATGACGTTTGTTCTGCTTGCTCACGCAAAAATCGCCTTATTTTGCTTGTTATCGCCTCACGGGCTTGCCTCACCGGATTCCACTCGTGAGGTATTTCTTTTGTTATCTTCCAGCAGATGGAAAAAGATCTCATCCTTCTTGATCATTCCCAGTTCGCTGCGGGCACGCTCCTCAATGGCGTCGGAACCCTGCTTGAGATCGCGCACTTCCGCGTCCAGCGTGGCGTTGCGGGTTTGCAATTTCTGGTTGATTTCATGCTGCGCCAACACCTGCTGATCGAATTCCCATACTTTCAGCCAGCTCCCCTTGCCCAGCCATAGCGGATATTGCAGCAGGGCAATCAGAACAACGAGTATAAGACTCAGCACTTTCACCGGGATATCTCTACCAATCGTCATTTATACAGGCAATTCCTGCCGGCGTTGCCAGCTCATCCGGTTGACAGCGGGCCGTAAAAACGAGCCGACCAGAAAGCTTGGCACGGCATATCGAGATTACGCGGTTATCCTTATCTCAACTGATAGTATGCGCCTCGTCCAGGGTAGTTCGCGGCGTCGCCCAGATCTTCCTCGATGCGTAGCAACTGGTTGTATTTGGCCAGACGGTCAGAGCGGGACAGCGAGCCGGTCTTGATTTGCAGCGCGTTGGTGGCAACGGCAATATCGGCGATGGTGGTATCTTCGGTTTCACCGGAACGGTGCGAAATCACCGACGTATAGCCCGCGCGCTTGGCAGTTTCTATGGCGGCAAACGTTTCCGTAAGCGTACCGATCTGGTTGACCTTGATAAGGATGGAATTCGCTATGCCTTGCGCGATGCCTTCCTTCAGGATGCCGCTGTTGGTCACGAAGATGTCATCCCCCACCAGCTGCACCGATTTTCCAAGCCGGCTAGTGAGCAGCTTCCAGCCGTCCCAGTCGTGCTCGCTCATGCCATCCTCGATGCTGATGATGGGATACTTGTCGACCCAGGAGGTGAGATAATCGACAAATTGCTCGGAGTTCAGACTCAATCCGTCCGATACCAGATGGTATTTCCCATCACGGAAGAATTCCGAGCTGGCGCAATCCAGTCCGATGGCCACATCCGGGCCCGGCAAATAACCCGCCTGCTCGATGGCTTCCACGATCAGCTGCAACGCCGCCTCGTTATTATCCAGACTCGGGGCGAATCCGCCTTCGTCGCCCACCGCCGTATTAATCCCCCTGCCGTCCAGCAGACCCTTCAATGTATGAAATATTTCGGCACCGCAACGCAACGCCTCGCGAAAACTTTGCGCCCCCAGCGGAATAATCACGAACTCCTGCATGTCGAGCCTGTTATTGGCATGAGCCCCGCCATTGATGATATTCATCATGGGTACGGGCATGGACATCGATCCTGCGCCACCCAGATAGCGGTATAAAGGTAAACCGGATTCCTCCGCTGCCGCTTTTGCCACTGCCAGCGAAACCGCAAGAACCGCATTGGCGCCGAGTCTTGATTTGTTGCCGCTGCCGTCGAGATCGTTCAGCGTCCGATCGATAAAAGTCTGTTCCATGGCATCCAGCCCCATGATGGCTTCGGCAATCTCGGTATTGACGTTCTCCACCGCCTTCAATACACCCTTGCCGAAATAGCGCTGCGCATCCCCGTCGCGCAATTCGACCGCCTCCCTGGTCCCGACGGACGCACCAGAGGGAACGGCTGCCCGTCCCAGTACACCGGATTCGAGCAATACATCCGCTTCAACGGTGGGGTTGCCGCGCGAATCAAGAATTTCGCGCGCGATGACATCTACAATTGCACTCATGCTATTTTTCCCTGGGTCATTTGTTTAAATTTTATTAGGTTTCTATAGGATGGGGGGAGCGAAGCGCAACCCATCATTGGCTTCTTTCACAGCTCGCTCGCGCTTAAGCGATATTTTTTATTTTGCCGGAAACCACTGCCTCGGATGCAGCAGGCTTTTCCGCGAAATCAATGGCTGCTTTGATAAATGCCGTGAACAATGGATGGCCCGATTTGGGCGTGGAGGTAAATTCAGGGTGGAATTGGCAGGCGACAAACCAGGGATGCTCAGTTTGCGGCAACTCGACCATTTCGCATAAGCCTTCTCCCGCCGACACGGCGCTTATGTGCAACCCTGCCTGCTCCAGCCGGGGAATATACTCATTGTTGACTTCATAACGATGGCGATGCCGTTCTATGATTTTGTCCGCCCCATAAATTTTCCGTACCAGCGATCCGTCTTTCAGCAGGCATTCCTGCCCGCCCAGCCGCATGCTGCCGCCAAGATCCGATTGGGCGTCGCGGACTTCCCTCTGACCCTCACGCGTATGCCATTCGGTGGTGAGGGCAATCACGGGATAAGGTGTATCGGGATTAAATTCGGTGCTGTGCGCACCTTCCATGCCGGCCTTGTTGCGGGCGTATTCGATCACCGCCAGCTGCATGCCCAGGCAGATGCCGAGATAAGGAATACGATTTTCACGCGCGTGGCGGATGGCCATGATCTTGCCCTCTACCCCGCGCTTGCCGAATCCACCGGGAACCAGTATCGCATCCATGCCGGCGAGACAATCAATTCCCCGTTTCTCGATATTTTCCGAATCCGTGTAGTGGATCTTGATTTTGCTGCGGGTATGAATTCCGGCATGAATCAACGCTTCCGATAGGGATTTATACGACTCGGTCAAATCCACATATTTTCCCACCAGGGCGATTTCTATCGTGCGCTCAGGATGTTCCAGCGCATGCACCAGCTTCTTCCAGACGCTCAAATCGGCCGCTTTTGCCAGAAGACTCAGCTTGTGGCAAACAATTTCATCCAGCATCTGCTCGTGCAGCAACGTAGGAATTTTGTAGATGCTGTCCGCGTCCACCGCTGAAATCACGGCTTCTTCCCGCACATTGGTGAACAATGCAATTTTCCGGCGTTCATCCGCCGGTAATTCACGGTCGGCACGGCACAGCAATACATCCGGCTGGATGCCGATCTCGCGCAATTCCTTCACCGAATGCTGGGTCGGCTTGGTTTTGAGTTCTCCTGCCGAAGTGATATAGGGAAGCAAGGTGAGATGAATAAAACAGGTGTCCTCGCGCGGAAGTTGCACCGCCATCTGCCGAATGGCTTCAAGGAAGGGCAGGGATTCGATGTCGCCAACCGTGCCGCCAATCTCGACGATAGCAACCTGGGCATCGCCCGCGCCTGCCCGGATATGCCGCTTGATTTCGTCGGTGATGTGCGGAATAACCTGCACGGTACCGCCCAGGTAGTCGCCGCGCCGCTCCTTCTTGATCACGCTTTCATAAATCTGGCCGGTCGTGAAATTGTTGCGTCGGCTCATCCTGGCGCTGATAAAGCGCTCATAGTGTCCCAGGTCGAGATCGGTTTCCGCTCCATCCTCAGTGACAAACACTTCACCGTGCTGGAATGGACTCATGGTGCCGGGATCCACGTTGATATAGGGATCCAGCTTAAGCAAGGTAACCTTGATGCCACGGGTTTCGAGGACAGCTGCCAGGGAGGCGCCCGCGATGCCTTTCCCGAGAGAAGACACCACGCCACCGGTCACAAATACATACTTTGTCATGGCTGCTAATGATACCCGAAAAGGCCTGCCCGAACAAATTAACCGGCATAGTAAAGCGGGTTTTCTCCCTCACAAAGAATCCTCCGATGACGCCCATTCATCACTTAACCTCATCCTTTATACCCGTCATTTATGACAGAAAGTACATTGACGAAAGGTTCGTTGCAGTTTTGTGGTAGTGGCGGTGGCCAGGTATGGGCGCAATGCGGCATATAGGGCCGCAGACCGCTGGCTCGTCAGGTTGGATAGGATGGAAAATGTAGCGTAACCCATCAAAATACCGGGTTACGTGGGCTTTATTCTTTGGCTCGCGATCGTCCTTATCGACCGGCGCTCCCTTTATCTCTCACTCAAGATCAGCGGCAGCCATAAAGGCATCAGCGGTATCAGCCTTGATATCCACTGCGGTTCCCGGGCTCACCAGATCGAACAATTCCAGCAAATCCTGGTTGCGCATGCGAATGCAGCCGATGGAACCAGGCTTGCCCATTTCCACGCTATCCGGGCTGCCATGGATGTAGATATAACGGCGCATGGTATCCACCGCCCCCAGGCGATTGAAGCCGGGCTCGCAGCCGGAAAGCCACAGAATACGCGTTAAAATCCAGTCACGGCCAGGAAAGCTGGCGCCCAGTTCCGGCGTGTAAATTTCACCGGTGGGCCGCCGTCTCACGAATACCGTATTGACCGGTTGATCCGCGCCGATTTTGGCGCGAACGATGTGTTTTCCCAGTGGCGTGCGGAAGCTACCGTTTATCTGCCCTACCCCGTTTCTCGCGGAGGAAATACGGTAGTGCCGTATAACATTCTCGTTATCGTCATATAAATCCAGTTCCTGAGGCGGAACATTGATTACGATTCTCATCCTTATCCCGTTTCACCGCCATTCGCTGTCACTTTGCGCCGTCCCGCAAAGAACTGTTTTAACCTACCACCCCCCTCCTCCGCCAGCACATTGCCAATTACCTGCATATGATGATTAAGCCGGCCCTCTTTCGGCAGATCGATCACGCTGCCGCATGCGCCCGTTTTGGGGTCTGGCGCACCATACACCAGCCGTGCAATACGCGCATGAAAAATCGCTCCCACGCACATGGCGCAAGGTTCCAGCGTCACGTAAAGGGTACACTCCGCCAATCGGTAATTACCCAGATGCTGTGCCGCATCGCGCATCGCCATTACCTCCGCATGGGCAGTCGGGTCGGCTGTCGTGATCGGACGGTTGTAACCCCGTCCGATAATCGTCCCATTCTTCACCACCACGGCACCCACCGGCACCTCGCCCGCATTTTGTGCCTGTTCCGCAAGCTCGAGGGCCGAACGCATGAAGTCAATATCCGACGGTTGGGATGTATTCATTTATCGATCGTGACGAAATGCTCATTACTGGTTTTGTACCCGTGGCTGGTGTGTCGATCCTGCCCGATTTAATTAAGTGCCTTGCTATTTATAACAATTCGACCTAGAAATGATATGAGTGGTTATACCATTTAAGGAGGCGAAATCCTAAATGACCTTTCTAGGATCCAAAATCACTGAATAGGTGCCGATTTTCCAGCAACGTGACCACCACTTGCTCGGGGATTCCCTAGATCCACGCGAGCGAATCCAGGTGAGGTAACGCCGTACACGCGATACCCTCACTACGCAAAGACCACCGTGCTGCGCTTGCCGACACAGGAGAGAATGACTATGGCAGCCCATTATGCAGTCGACGCTCGCAGCGATTGGCCCAAGCTGCCTCCGCTGGAGGATTGGCAGGACACCTGCACCACTCTCCATATGTGGATACAGGTCATCGGCAAAATCCGGTTGTCGCTTTCACCAGACATCAACCACTGCTGGGGATCCACATTTTATGTTACCACGCGCGGCCTTACTACCTCGCCCATTCCTTACGGAATGCTCACGTTTGCAATCGACTTCGATTTTATCACCCACATGCTGCGGATCACCACGTCCTCGGGAACCGATCAGTCGTTCGCTCTTGAGCCTATGTCGGTCGCCAGCTTCTACCGCAAAACCATGCGAGCACTCGGCGAACTGGGGATCGAGATCAAGATCCTCGCCCGGCCGGTTGAAGTGGAAGTCGCAATCCCGTTCGAGCAGGATCATCAGCATGCGAGCTACGATGCTGAGATCGTTTCCCGTTTCTGGCATGCGCTCGTGCATGCCGATTGTATCTTTAAGGATTTCCGCGCCCGCTTCATAGGCAAGGTGAGCCCGGTGCATTTCTTCTGGGGAGGAATTGATCTGGCTGTCACCCGGTTTTCCGGGCGAACCGCGCCGAAGCATCCTGGAGGCGCACCCAATGTCGCTGTCCGGGTAACCCAAGACGCGTATTCGCATGAAGTATCGAGCGCGGGATTTTGGCCCGGAATGGGCTTAGGAGAGGCCGCTTTCTATGCTTATGCTTACCCCTCTCCCGCCGGTTTCGATAAATATCCCGTTCAACCAGAGGCGGCCTATTTCCATGACAAGCTCGGTTTCTTTATTCTTCCGTACGAAGCGGTACGAACAGCCGAAAACCCGCGGCAAGTGCTCCTCCTCTTTCTCCAGACCACTTACGATGCTGCCGCTACGCTGGCGAATTGGGATCGCCCCGCGCTGGAACGAAAGATTACCCAAACATGACAAAAAACGCTGTGGACCGGATATGCGTCCACCTGTCTTATCCAGCGGCTAATGGGAGGAAGCGCCTGATAAGCATCTGGCAAGGTTAAGAAACAGGTAGGGTATCGAGAAAGCATCTTATTCAGATCAGGACAATTTTGTCCAACTTCACTCAAAAGGAACACAGATATGACCACCAAACCCATCCCCGATGATTACCACGCCGTGACCCCGTATCTGCTGATCAAGGGTGCGGCTGAGGCTATTGAGTTTTACAAGCGGGCATTTGGCGCAACGGAATTACTCAAAGTCGCTTTGCCTGACGGCAAGATCGGGCACACCGAAATCAAAATTGGCGATTCCCGCATCATGATGGCTGACGATTGCGGTACGGAAGGTGCATTCCGGAACCCGCAATCATCCGGCGGCACATCTGTGGGTCTGCATCTGTACGTGGAAAATGTTGACGCGCTTTTTGCCCGGGCCGTTGACGCGGGCGCCAAGGTCGTCAGGCCCGTGCAAGATCAATTTTATGGTGACCGGATGGGTACGCTGCAAGACCCCTTTGGGCATATCTGGTTCATCGCAACTCACAAGGAAGATGTCTCCCCGGATGAAATCAGGCGGCGCGCCGAGTCAGCGTGCAAACAAAGCACGTAAAATATAGACGCCAATAAGCGCAGCCCATTGCGCTGCACACCGATTCCCAATATATATTTCCCCTGCCTGATTATCGTCATATCGGCATCCGGGCGGCACATACCTGCGCATTGTCAATCTGCCGCAACGGCAAGGTGACGACTCGCTCACCCCGCACATGGATTCGCCGGGAGAAGCGGCGCGCCGGATATGACAACGTCACGCCTTCATCATCCATGGGATGATATTGCCAGACATGCGGCGCAATACGATATGCTGCGCGTATGGCGCCCATCCCTTGCCACGTTTATTGCACCCTGCGCCTCACTGCTTCCCAATACGCTATAATCCCGCTTTTTTTGCCTTCGACAAATGCCAACGCTGGAAGGAAACCAACTGGAATGTGTGCGCGGCGACCGCCGATTATTCCGTGACGTCAATTTCTCGCTCGAAGCAGGCGGATTGATGCAGGTTCAGGGGCCCAATGGCAGTGGCAAAACCAGTCTTCTGCGCATGCTGTGCGGGCTGGCGGCGCCCGCCCATGGCGAAATCCGTTGGAATGGCACTGAAATTCGCACTCTGGGGAGTGATTATTACGGGGCAATGAGCTATCTCGGGCATTTGGGTGGCGTCAAGGACGATCTGACCGCCATTGAGAACCTGCGCATTTCCAGTGCGCTGGGAGGTGTCGAAATCGATGAGCGTAAAGCCCATGACGCGTTGCAGCACATGGGGCTGGGGGGGCGCGAATTATTGCCGGCCAAGGTATTGTCGCAAGGACAGCGGCGCAGGGTCACGCTGGCGCGCCTGTTGGTATGCGGGACCGTGTTATGGATACTGGATGAACCCTTGACGGCGCTCGACACCACCGCCGTGAAGCTGATGCAAGGCCTGATGGAACAGCATCTGGAACACGGTGGCATGATCGTGATGACAACCCACCAGGAGATCGAGATAGCCGCCCTTACAACCCAGCGCTTGCAGCTCGCCTGATATGTTTCTTTGGATAATACAGCGTGACCTTCTGCTTGCGATGCGGCGGCGGTCGGATGTCCTGACCACGCTGTTTTTTTTCGTCATCGTCGTGAGCCTCTTCCCCCTCGGCGTGGGGCCGGAGATGGCCATGCTCCGGATCATGGCGCCGGGTGTGGTATGGGTGGCCGCGCTGCTGGCCTCGATGTTATCGCTGGGACGGATGTTTGCCAGCGACCATCTGGATGGCACGCTGGAACAGATGCTGCTCTCGCCCCAGTCGCTCCCTCTCCTGGTACTGGGCAAGGCCTTGGCCCACTGGCTGGTAACGGGTGTGCCGCTGGTGCTGATGGCGCCCGTGCTGGGTATCCAGTATGACCTGCCCGGAGACGCGCTGCTGGTGCTGACCGCCTCGCTGCTGCTGGGAACGCCGGTGCTAAGCCTGATTGGCGCAATCGGCGCGGCGCTCACCTTGGGATTGCGTGGCGGCGGCGTACTGGTTTCGCTGCTGGTATTGCCACTCTATATTCCTGTATTGATTTTTGGCGCGGGCGCGGTAGAGGCAAGCACCGCCGGCTTGGGAGCTGGCGCGCATATGTCGCTGCTGGGGGCCTTCCTGCTGGCATCCCTGGTATTGGCGCCATGGACGGCGGCTCTGTCGCTAAGAATTTCAATGGAGTAAAGGACTCTCGGGAAATACTCATCACATCGGGTTGCCGGCACCCGCGGAGACCCGCAAGGACTTATTCAGGGAGTTCCTAAAGAAACCAATTCTGAATTCGAGGTTTTTAGTTTAAAATTGCGAGTTACGCACCTGAAGCGCAAAACCTAGGATACGGAATTAGTATTTTTTAACATGGCGATAAACTGGTTCAAATATTCTTCTCCGGCAAGTTTCTATTTTCTTGCCGGTAAAATGATCCCGCTGTTTTCCATTGCCGCAATATTATTATGCGCGGCAGGGCTTTATATCGGCTTCTTTGTGGCCCCCACCGATTTTCAACAGGGTGAGGCTTATCGCATCATTTTCATCCATGTTCCCGCCGCCTGGATGTCCATGTTCCTTTATGTGGTGATGGCGATGTGGTCCGGCATTGGCCTTGCCTTCAATACGCGGCTTTCTTCCATGATCGCCACGGCCATTGCGCCGACCGGGGCAATGTTCACCTTTCTGGCATTGTGGACCGGTGCGCTGTGGGGCAAGCCCATGTGGGGAACATGGTGGGTATGGGATGCGCGGCTCACTTCGGAACTGATTCTGTTATTCCTTTACATCGGCTTCATGTCACTGCAGGCGGCAATCGACGATCCGCGTCGCGCCGACAAAGCCGGGGCGATGATTGCTCTGGTGGGCGTGGTGAATATACCCATCATTTATTTCTCGGTAAAATGGTGGAATACCCTGCATCAGGGTGCCTCCGTAAGCATTACTCAATCTCCCAAAATGGCCACCACCATGCTGACCGGCATGCTGATCATGTCGCTCGCATGCTGGATGTACGCGATTGCCGTCGTGCTGATACGCACGCGGGCCGTTATCCTGGAACGTGAACGTCACACCGTGTGGGTAGGTGAGTTGCAAGGGGCCGCGCGGTGAACTGGGCCAGCGTGTCGGATTTTCTGGATATGGGCGGATATGGATTCTACGTGTGGGGGTCCTATCTGGTGGCGCTTATTTGCATAGTTGGAGAGATTATTCTTGTTTTTAACCGCAAGCGAACTTTGCTCCGGCATCTCAGTCTGATTCATCAGTCAACTAAACAAGAGAAAACAAATGAAACCGCGTCATAAAAAATTGGCAATAATCGCGTCCGGCGTGACTGCGCTGGGTGTTGCTTCCATACTGGTATTGAATGCGTTTCAAAGCAATCTGGTATTTTTCTTCAGCCCCACCCAGGTGGCGGCCAACGAAGCTCCTGTGGGCAGGAGCTTTCGCATCGGCGGCCTGGTCGAAGAAGGCAGCGTCAGGCGTCAGGCCGATGGCGTGACGGTGAATTTCGTCGTGACCGACACCGCGAAAGTGATTCCGGTAGTCTATACAGGTATTCTTCCCGACCTGTTCAAAGAAGGCAAAGGTGTTGTCGCCCAGGGAAAACTGGCTGAAAACGGCGTTTTCCGCGCGGACGAGGTACTTGCCAAGCACGATGAAAACTACATGCCGCCGGAAGCGGCAAGCGCCCTGGAACAAGCAGATAAGGCACGAAAAACGGTGCTGGTGCAATAACCGCCAGCTCGCGAGGCGATAAAATTTTCTCCCTGATGCAAACAGGCCGACCATGGCCATAAGTCCGATTCTCCAACTTATAATCCATAACTCACCATGATCCCAGAACTCGGTAATTTCGCTCTGATCCTCGCGCTGCTGCTGGCGCTGATACAAGGTACCCTGCCTGTTATTGGTGCGGCCCGCGGCATTCCCTCATGGATTGCGCTGGCCCGGCCCGTGGTTCAGGGCCAGTTTGTGTTTATCGCCATCGCATTCTTTTGCCTGGCCTACTCGTTCGTCAACAACGATTTCTCGGTAATGAACGTCGCCCAGAACTCCAATTCCAAGCTGCCGCTGGAGTATCGTTTCGCCGCGACCTGGGGCTCGCACGAAGGCTCATTGCTGCTGTGGGTTTTCATGCTGTCGGCTTGGTCGGTTGCCGTCAGCGTATTCAGCCGTCGCCTGCCGAATGAAATGGTGGCGCGGGTGCTGGGTGTGATGGGACTGGTCAGCGTGGGTTTTCTGCTATTCCTGCTCCTTACTTCCAATCCCTTCGACCGCCTGCTGCCCGGCGCCCCGGAGGGCAGTGATCTTAATCCCCTGCTGCAGGATCCCGGCATGGTATTTCATCCGCCCATGCTCTATATGGGCTATGTGGGATTCTCCGTCGCATTCGCTTTCGCCATTTCTGCGCTGCTGAGCGGTCAGATGGATGCAACCTGGGCGCGCTGGTCCCGCCCATGGACCACCGTCGCATGGCTGTTCCTCACCATCGGCATCATGCTGGGCAGCTGGTGGGCCTATTATGAGCTCGGCTGGGGCGGCTGGTGGTTCTGGGACCCGGTGGAAAATGCCTCCTTCATGCCATGGCTGGTAGGAACCGCGCTGGTTCACTCACTGGCGGTAACCGAAAAACGCGGCAGCTTCAAGAGCTGGACCGTGCTGCTGGCAATATGCGCATTTTCCTTGAGTCTGCTCGGTACATTCCTGGTTCGCTCGGGCGTGTTGACATCCGTTCATGCCTTTGCAACCGACCCCAAGCGCGGTATTTTCATCCTGGCATTCCTGGTTGTTGTCATCGGAGCCTCCTTGCTGTTATTCGCTTGGCGGGCGCCCAAGATTGGCCTGGGCGGGAAATTTGAGCTGCTATCGAGAGAATCGTTGCTGCTTGGCAATAACCTGTTGATGATGGTGGCGGCGGGCAGCATTCTTCTGGGTACCCTTTATCCGTTGCTGATGGACGCGCTTGAACTCGGCAAGATATCGGTTGGGCCGCCCTACTTCGAAGCGGTATTCGTGCCACTGATGGCGCCGGCAGTTTTCCTGATTGGGGTGGGTCCGCTTGCGCGCTGGAAGCAGGCAAGCCTGCCTGAGCTGGCGGTACGTCTGCGCTGGGCGTTTGGCGTGAGTGTCGTCACCGCGCTGTTGATGCCGTTTGTCATGGGTGAATGGAAACCATGGGTGAGTTTCGGTTTACTGCTGGCTTTCTGGGTCATTGCCAGCATAGTGGTGAGCCTGCTTCAGCGCATGCAAAACAGCGGCAAGCAAGGTCTGTTCGCGAAGCTTGCCGCGCAATCGCGCAGTTATTACGGCATGCATTTCGCGCATCTGGGCATAGCGGTATTCATTATCGGCGTAACGGTGGTCGGGGGTTATGAAACCGAAAAAGACGTGCGCATGGAAATCGGCGATACGGTCGAAGTCGGCGGCTACACGTTCCGTTTCAACGGCTCAAAAAAAGTGGCAGGTCCCAATTACATGTCCGATATGGGTGACATAGACGTATTGCGTAACGGCGAAAAAGTTCGCAGCATGGAACCGGAAAAACGGGTTTACGCCGCATCGGGTATGGCCATGACCGAGGCCGCGATAGACACGGGTATATTGCGCGACCTCTACGTTGCCTTGGGTGAACCGCTGGAAAATGGAGCGTGGGTGGTGCGGGTTTACCATAAGCCATTTGTGGATTGGATCTGGTTCGGATGTTTGCTGATGGCATTCGGAGGCGCGTTGGCGGTCACCGACCGGCGGTATCGCCTGGCAATACGCAAGCAACGTGAAGAGATCGACGACAGGAAAGTTGCCGGCAAGAAACTCCCGGTCGGCAGAAGAGCGCCGGCTGGGCCTCTGATTCCGGGAGGCAGGAAGGCATGATGCGTTTCCTGCTGCCACTGGTAGCATTTATCGTACTGGTCGCTTTTCTGCTGATTGGTCTGGGCCTCAATCCGCGTCAGGTGCCTTCGCCGTTGATCGGAAAGCCCGCTCCCGAATTCCAGCTGGAGCAATTGCATGAATCGGAAAAGACGCTTACATCCAAGGACAATCTTGGCAAGGTATGGCTCTTGAATGTTTGGGCCTCATGGTGTGTTTCATGCCGCGAGGAACACCCGTTGCTGGTTGAATTGGCCAAATCAGGGATAGTGCCCGTCTACGGCCTGAACTACAAGGATGAGCGCGACCTGGCTTTGCAGTGGCTAAGGCAATTCGGTGATCCTTATACGGTCAGTATCCGCGACCCGGAAGGGCGAACGGGTATTGACTATGGTGTCTATGGCGTTCCGGAAACCTATGTGATCGACAAGAATGGGGTTATTCGATACAAACAGATTGGCCCGGTAACGGTAGAGGCACTGGAGACAAAAATTCTGCCACTGGTAAGGGAATTACAGGGATGAGTCTGATGTTTCTATCCGGTCCGCTGGACCTGGGCTGCCGCCAAACCCGCGCCGGAAGGCGGGGCGAACTTCTCAAGGCAAGTAGAATTTTCCTGCTGCTCGTCTTGGTGCTCGCACTTCCTTCGAGTTGGGCCAAAGAAGCCGCGCCGGTGGCGGAGGATCCGGAGATTGAGCGGCGCATGATTCATCTATCTGAAGATCTGCGCTGCCTCGTATGTCAGAACGAATCGCTGGCGGGTTCACGGGCGGATTTTGCCAACGACCTGCGACGTGAAATCCGTGAGCAAATGAGAGCAAACAAGAGCGACAAGGAAATTATCGATTTTCTGGTCGCCCGGTATGGCGATTTCGTGCTTTATCGCCCACCGGTTAAATCCACAACACTATTCTTGTGGTTTGGCCCGTTCATTTTTCTGGCAATAGGGGCGGTACTCCTGGTGGTTTATCTCAAACGCCGCCGCAGGCAGATTGAAGACCCGGTGCTATCCGAGCACCAGCGCGAGCAGGCTGAAGCCTTGCTAAAGGAAGGCAAGGGTAACAACGCATGACATCATTTTGGGTTGTAGCCGGCATTTTTATTGTCGGTGCTCTGCTGTTCGTGCTTCCTACGCTGCTGAGAAAGAAAAATCATCAAACCGGCACGGCACGCAACTCCACCAATATCAGTATCTATCGTGATCAGCTGGCCGAACTCGATAACGATTTGCGCAGCGATACTCTGACACGCGAGCAATACGAGCAAAGCAAGCGGGAACTGCAACAGCGGATGCTGGAAGACATTCCCGACGGAGAATCCATGACAACAGCTACGCTGATGGCCGGCGGCAACCGTAATGTCGCGACCATTGCACTGGTGGTACTGGCAATACCGCTGCTGGCGGTTTCACTGTATCTCTGGCTGGGCAATACGCGGGCGCTTACCCCGCAGCCCGCTGCCGAGCAAATGCCCATGGGGGGAATGACGGACGAAGGAGGTCATCAGAATTTTTCGACGGTACTGGAGAACCTGACCGCACGCCTCAAGGAACAGCCGGATGATGTGGAAGGCTGGATCATGCTGGGACGAACCTATGCAATCATGCAGCGCTTTCCCGACGCCAAGGTTGCCTATGAGAAAGTGATGGCCATGGTCCCGGAAAACGCGGAACTCCTGACCGATTATGCCGATATTGTTGCGATGACGAACAATGGAAGCCTGATGGGGCAACCTCTGGAACTGATCAATAAGGCGTTGCGTCTCGACCCCAAGAATCCCAAGGCGCTGGCATTGGCGGGCACGGCCGAATTTGAGCAAAAAAGATTCAGCCAGGCGGCCGTATACTGGGAACAATTACTGGCACTCGTCCCGCCGGAGTCCGAGTTGGCACAGTCTGTAAGCAACAGTATTGCCGAAGCAAAATCATTGGCTGCAGGAAAAGGCAGCACACTGGCAAGGGCACAGGAGCAGGCGCCGGGAGGTCAAAATCCTCCGCCCGCCGGGAACAAGCCGGGACAGGCCGCCGCCGCGGGCGCCGCTGCGTCGGGTGACGGCACGCTTTCCGGAAAAGTAACATTGAGCCCCGCCATGGCCGGTAAGGCGTCTCCCAATGACAGCTTGTATGTTTTTGCGCGCGCCAAGGCGGGTCCGAGGGCGCCGCTGGCGACGCTGCGCCTGCAGGTCAAGGACTTGCCAGCGACTTTCTCGCTGAACGACTCGATGGCCAGATCCGGCGTGCAGCTATCCAGCTTTCCCGATGAAGTGGTGGTAGGTGCCAGAATCTCAAAATCCGGATCTCCCATGCCGCAAAGTGGCGATCTGCAAGGCTTGAGCCAACCCGTCAGGGTAGGTGCCAAGGGGATTGATGTGGTAATCGATCAGACGTTACCCTGACCCGGGCTACCGCGTAATTCCCGAGAAGTTATCCATACCAAAACATCGGGTGCAATAATGCGTGGAACGTTAATAAGCAACGCACATTGCGCCGGATGATAATCCACCCCAATACCCCACCACAATTACCGTCCGCTTAATTATCATTGCACCCTGAAAGTCGTATTGGGGTGCACGGATTCTTCCCTGCCAAGACCGTTCATGGCTGTGGCCGGAAATGGGTTTTCATATTTTCCAGGCCGTAACCGCGACGCGTATCAATGCTGAATGCGCCGGCGCCAAAGGCCGCTACTTGGAGCAGCCCACCCGTTATCGCGATATTCTTCAACAGCATGATGAATTGGGTCTGGTCGCCGATGGCGTTATGAAACAATGCACCCGCGGCCACGGTAAAGGTAGCCAAAGCCAGTGCGGCAATGCGTGTCCTGTAGCCCAATGCGAGCATGAGGCCGCCAATGATTTCCACGCCTATGGCGATCGCCAGCACCAGTGCCGGAAAAGGCAAGCCGATCGACGCGATATAGCCTATGGTCATTTGCGGAGCGGCGGCTTTACCGAAGCCGCTTATCAGGAAGATTGCCGCCATCATCAGGCGACCGACCATTGGAAGGGCGGGAAGTGCTTTTTCATTGCTGTTCATGGCAACTCCTTAAGTAAGAGTAATTAATTGAGGGATCCGGATATGACGACGTGGCGGCTTCAGGCGGAATACTCAGGAACCCGAATGTGGCGTTTTCGATTGAGTAGGTTCTCAGATTGAATCTGCCGGCCGATCCTTCTGATTTCAGCCTCGCCACGTTCGAGCGCCTCAGAACTCGTGTGCACGGAGTAGTAACCCAGGGCCAATTCGTGGGGATGCCCGATGGAAGAGCCAAGGATAAATTCGGTATCTCCATTCGCGCCGAAATCGATGGCTTGGCTTGACTCTTCAAATACAGCAATCTCGTTTTGCAGCGTCCAGTCCGCGGTGCGTAGTTTTCCCCGGTGCGTAGCAACCCAGGCGACGATGTGACCGGCTGGCGGCTGGTAGTGCCAGCGTTCGCCATCCTTCAGGCGTACGTGCAGATAATTCATCGGCATGCGAGTCCTGATCGGGCTCTCCGCCTGGCCGTACCGGCCGAGAATGACGCGCGCCGGGCCGCTCGACGGCACTTGCTCCGGAGAAAGGTACCGGCTATACGCTGATCCGTTTTCGTCTTCCGGGGGCAATGCCACCCATAGTTGATAACCCTTCAAGCGTTCGCCCCCGGCAATGCCACCGCCATGCCATACCCCGCCGCCAGCATTCATCCATTCGACGCCGCCCGCGGACAGTATTCCCTGCTTGCCGGTGCTATCGTAATACCCGGTCTTTCCTGACAGCGGCAGAGTCACGGTCGCGATGCCAGAATGCGGATGCATGTTCATCGGGGGTCCACCTGGCGCCACGTCAAAGTAGTCGAGAAACACAAAAGGCTTGATCAGATTACCGAGATCGGATGGGCTGACGAGACGAGTCAAGCCCCCATGGTTGCTGCCCTGGGTGCGATCACGCACACGCCGCTCGGAAAGGGTATTCCTATTGAAAAAGAGTGTGCCTTCAACGATTGCATTCATTTTTTTCTCCACTTGATTTATGTCCTTCTAGCATGCGTGTTTCGATCTCGAGAGCACGTATCTGGATTGCTTGAGTGTGTTTCCGTATTTCTGAAGTGACATGTTAAATACTGGATTAATATCTGTGAAGACTATATATTTAGATACAACATATCGTTAGGAGAGATAGATGCTCGATGCGATGTCCTTAGATCAGCTGCGCACATTCATAGCTGCCGCGGATGAGGGAAGTTTTTCGGCTGCCGGTCGCAAATTGCGCCGGGCGCAGTCGGTCGTAAGCCAAACGCTGGCCAATCTGGAACTGCAAGTAGGGTTTACTTTGTTTGATCGAAGCGGCCGCTATCCTAAACTGACAGAGGCAGGGAAGGCATTGCTCACGAATGCGCGCGTCGTCATCAGTAGCATGGACGCATTCAAGGCAAAGGCGCGAACCCTGGAAGAGGGGTTGGAACCGGAATTGGCCGTCGCTGTCGATGTGATGTATCCCATTGCAGCATTGACCGCGGCGGTGGGCGAATTTCACGAAGCTTTCCCCGCGATGCCGCTGCATCTATATGTCGAGGCGCTTGGCGCGGTGATGCAGCCCGTTCTGGATGGACGCTGCCGCATCGGGATAACCGGCCAGGTTCCCGAGGTGCCGGCAGACTGCGCTTCCGATTATCTATTGAGTGTGCAAATGGTGACGGTTGCGGCGCCGTCTCACCCATTGGCGAAACAAGCGGGTGCCGTTGCCCGAACCGATGCGGCCAATCACATGCAGCTTGTTCTTACCGATCGTTCCACTCTGACGGACGGGCGCACTTTCGGCGTTCTTGCGTCACAAACCTGGCGGCTCGCAGACTTGGGCGCGAAACACGCATTTTTACGGGCGGGTTTGGGTTGGGGCAATATGCCCCTGCCAATGGTCGAGGACGATCTGTCGCGCGGAACCCTGGTTCGTATCGAACTGGAGCCGTATTCTGTTACCGGCACCTGGCTTTCCATGTACGCGATTCACCGCAAGGATACGCCGCCCGGGCCGGCGGGCCGGTGGTTCGTGGAAAAATTGAAGCAAAGATAAAAACGTGCGCAGTCGTGTCAACTCATGCGCCTTCGGATCGGGAGGCTGCGGAGGCGGCCCTCCGCCTGAGATGGCCAAGGCGTATAGTTTTCCTATGCAATGACGAGCAACGTGCATGGCTGTTCAGCGAACCCTTAAAAATGACGAGATTGGTGCCAGGCAAGGCGCGAGGAGGCGCATAGTTTTCCTATGCAACGACGAGCAACGCCGCATGGCGGTCCAGCAAACCCTTAAAAATGACGAGATTGGCGCCAGGCAAAGCGCGAGGAGGCGTATAGTTTTCCTATGCAATGACGAGCAACGTGCATGGCTGTCCAGCGAACCCTTAAAAATGACGAGATTGGTGCCAGGCAAGGCGCGAGGAGGCGCATAGTTTTCCTATGCAACGACGAGCAACGCCACATGGCGGTCCAGCAAACCCTTAAAAATGACGAGATTGGCGCCAGGCAAGGCGCGAGGAGGCGCATAGTTTTCCTATGCAACGACGAGCAACGCCACATGGCGTCCAGCAAACCCTTAAAAATGACGAGATTGGCGCCAGGCGAGGCGCGAGGAGGCGCATAGTTTTCCTATGCAACGACGAGCAACGCCACATGGCGTCCAGCAAACCCTTAAAAATGACGAGATTGGCGCCAGGCAAGGCGCGAGGAGGCGCATAGTTTTCCTATGCAACGACGAGCAACGCCACATGGCGGTCCAGCAAACCCTTAAAAATGACGAGATTGGCGCCAGGCAAGGCACGAGGAGGCGCATAGTTTTCCTATGCAACGACGAGCAACGCCGCATGGCGGCTATCTCGTCATTTTTAACTAGCGAAGCTGGTGATTGACCCAAAGGGCGGCGGTAAACAGCAGCAGCGCGCCAGCCTGGTGGGCTGCCGCCAGCGGTAGCGGAACAACCAGCAGCAAAGTGGCAATGCCGAGACTTATCTGCACCATCAGCATGATCAATAGCAGATTGCAGGCAAGATGGGCCGAACCGGGAAGCGGCAGATTTTTGGATTTAAACCAGAAAATGGGTACCAGAATCGCCAATGTCCATGCGATCAGGCGATGATCGAATTGTACCGTCGCCATGTTATCGAAAAAATTGCGATACCATGGCTCCAGCATGAATATCTCGGGTGGAATGATGTGGCCGTTCATTAATGGAAAGGTGTTATAGGCCAGCCCCGCATGGATACCCGCCACGAACCCTCCCGATAGAACCATGACGAAAATAAGTGTGGTAAGTCCCAGGGAGAAGCGGCGCAAACCTCGCAACTTTATGTTCCCATGCGATATGTCGGCAGGAGAAAGCAACCCTAGCGCCACCCGGAACATCGCGGCATAAATAATGAATGCAAGCCCCAGATGGGCTGTCAGCCGATATTGACTGACATGTGGATTATCAACCAGACCGCTTTTTACCATATACCATCCCATCGCGCCCTGCAATCCACCCAGCACGAAAATTCCTGTCAGCTTGAGGCCCAATGGCCGGTCAATTCCTTTCCGGGCGAGAAAATATACAAATGGAATGAAGAAGGCCAATCCGATAACGCGTCCAAGCAGCCGGTGAAAATACTCCCACCAGAAAATGCCCTTGAATTCCTCCAGGCTCATGCCGAGATTGACTTTTTGGTATTGAGGTGTCTGATGGTATTTCTCGAAAAGCACTTCCCAATCGCTTTGACTGAGGGGAGGAATCGTGCCGACGATGGGTTGCCACTCGACGATGGAAAGCCCTGAGTGGGTAAGCCGCGTTACACCGCCGACAACCACCATGGCAAATACCAGCGCGCAGCAGCTCAACAACCAGATGGCAATGGGTTTTTGCATGATAAAATAGAAATTTGCGATAGGCGGAAGTTAATGATTCATGGCTGACTGGAAACAGATCGAATGCGGCATGCGGGCGGTTATTTCGCGCGCATCAGGCGTTGCTTGTCACGCATCCACTCTTTCTGCTTCTCGGATTCGCGTTTGTCATGCTGTTTCTTGCCTTTGGCCAGCCCTATTTCAAGCTTGATTTTCCCGGCCTTGTAGTGCATATCCAGCGGCACCAGAGTATAGCCAGCGCGCTCGGCCTTACCAATGAGCCGTTTGATTTCATCCGCGTGCAGCAACAATTTGCGGGTACGGACCGGGTCCGGGTGGATATGGGTGGATGCCGTCGGTAAAGGACTGATATGGCAGCCAATAAGAAACAATTCACTGTTGCGGATTATGACGTACGCTTCCTTTATCTGCACCCGTCCCGCGCGGATTGCTTTGACCTCCCAACCTTCAAAAACCACGCCGGTTTCATATTTCTCCTCGATGAAATAATCGTGAAAAGCTTTCTTATTCTGAACGATACTCATGTGGCAAGAAAAAGGGTGAGTTCCACGCGGGTTTCGTGTATTTTAACAGCTTTCAATGGGGTCTCGGTGGATCATAGCGCCGGGATGATAAATGAGTGTGAAATGAGCAGTCAAATGCCGGATTCAGGTTTATTCCATGGCTGATATAGAGAAATCAGTTCTGGTCGGCTATTCCGCGAGCCAGATGTTTGCGCTGGTTGACGCAGTCGAAGCGTATCCCGATTTTCTGCCGTGGTGCGGCGGTTCATCCGTTCGCCATCAGAACGAAACCGTTACCCACGCGACCGTCATGATCAACTATCATCATATCAAGCACAGCTTCACTACCGAGAATACCCGGTATCCCCCGGAATTGATCAACATCACCCTGCTGGACGGACCTTTCCAGAACCTGGATGGCCATTGGCGTTTCATCCCTCTGGCGGAAGATGCCTGCAAGATAGAGTTCCGCCTACACTACACCTTCTCGCACATATTTCTGGAGAAGCTGGTAGGGCCGGTGTTTTTCATTATCGCCAACAGTTTCGTGGAAGCATTTATCGCACGGGCGGAAGCGGTCTATGGACATTCCTGAATGCGCAATAGAGATCGAAGTCGTTTATGCATTGCCCGACAATCAGCTTATGCGGCGGTTGAGTTTGCCGGCTGGCGCCACTGCGCGGCAAGCAGTGGCGCTTTCCGGAATCATCAGCCTATGTCCGGAAATTGACCTCTCGCAAAACAAGCTGGGCGTATTTGGCAAACTGGTCAAAGCCGATGCGATCCTGCGTGATCGCGATCGTGTGGAAATCTACCGGCCATTGGCCGTCGATCCTAGAGAGGCTCGCAGAAAACGCACGGAAGATTTCAAGGCAATGAAGAAAAATAGAATGGTGGGCATGGATACATCCAAGAGCGGGCGCCTGTAAATGGCGGGCAGACAATGCAGCTATCCGATTCCGGTGCACCCCTCTCTCATGACTTTCGATAACTCTAAATCCGGCGGTTGATTACTCATTTTCCGGATCGACGCCGCCATTTAAATAGGTTTTCCCTACTCTTCGATTTTCACGGTTATGGGGAGATTCTTCTACACCAGGATCACGAACCATCAAGATCAGGGTCCCCGTAACCTCCGTGTTTCGCTATAATGCCGCTTTGTGAAGGATCAATATCATGCGATTGGTTGAAAAAGCCCTGACCTTTGACGATGTTTTGCTGCTTCCCGCCCACTCCGTGGTTCTGCCACGCAATGTTAATTTAGCCACTCGGCTCACTCGCGCAATTTCTCTCAATATCCCGCTGGTTTCCGCCGCCATGGATACCGTAACCGACTCGCGGCTTGCCATTGCCCTAGCGCAGGAAGGCGGCATCGGCATCGTCCACAAGAATATGCCGGCAGAATACCAGGCGGCGCATGTCGCCAAAGTCAAACGCTTCGAAAGCGGTGTGGTCAAGGAACCCATCACCATTCCCCCGGACATGACGGTGCGTGAGGTGCTCAGTCTCATTCATAAGTACAAGATATCCGGTTTGCCGGTGGTGGAAGGCTCGAAAGTCGTGGGTATCGTCACCAACCGGGATCTGCGCTTCGAAACCAACCTGGATCAGCCCATCAAGAATATCATGACGCTGAAAGAGCGGCTGGTGACGGTGAAGGAAGGCACCACGCGCGAAGAAGCCATGGCATTGTTGCATAAATACCGGCTGGAAAGAGTATTGGTGGTGAATAGCGATTTCGAATTATGCGGATTAATCACCGTCAAGGACATTGTCAAAACCTCGGAGCATCCCAATGCCTGCAAGGATGACCTGGGTCGTTTGCGCGTCGGAGCCGCGATTGGTGTCGGCGAAGGCAGCGAGGAACGCGCGGAGGCCCTGGCCGAGGCAGGAGTGGACGTGATTGTGGTGGATACGGCTCACGGTCATTCCCAGAGCGTGCTTGAGCGGGTACAGTGGGTAAAGAAACGCTTTCCTCAAATTCAGGTCATTGGCGGCAATATCGCCACCGCCGCCGCGGCCAGGGCGCTGGTCGACCACGGTGCCGACGGTGTCAAAGTCGGAATAGGCCCTGGCTCGATTTGCACCACGCGCATTGTCGCCGGTGTGGGCGTGCCGCAAATCACCGCGATCAAGAATGTATCGGACGCATTGAGCAATACCGGTGTGCCCTTGATTGCGGATGGAGGTATCCGTTATTCCGGGGATGTCGCCAAGGCAATCGCAGCCGGCGCCAGCTCTGTAATGTTGGGTGGATTGTTCGCAGGTACAGAGGAATCACCCGGGGAAATCGAGCTTTTTCAGGGACGCTCCTATAAAACCTATCGCGGCATGGGCTCGCTTTCCGCCATGCAGCAAGGTTCAAGCGATCGCTATTTCCAGCAGGCCGAAAAGGATGCGGAGAAACTGGTGCCCGAGGGCGTGGAAGGGCGCGTACCTTTCAAAGGCAGCGTAATCGCCGTGATCCACCAGCTCATCGGCGGGATACGCTCGGGCATGGGCTATCTCGGCTGTGCGACCATTGATGACATGCATGCCAAAGCCGAGTTCATCGAGATCACCTCCGCCGGTATCCGCGAATCGCACGTTCATAACGTCCAGATTACCAAGGAGGCACCCAATTATCACGTGGAATAGTTAAAAAGTGACCAGATTGCCGCAATGCCGCGTTGCTCATCGTGGCATATGAATACTATGCGCCTCCTCGCCCCTTGCCTGACGCTAATCTAGTCATTTTTGACATTTCCCCGTGGTTTTGCCTGTTTGAAACTGCGATTTAAGGATTTCTGACGCGCCCCATGCATCAAAAGATACTCATCCTGGACTTCGGTTCCCAATATACCCAGTTGATTGCCCGCCGCGTCCGGGAAACCAATGTCTATTGCGAAGTTCATCCATGCGACGTCAGTTCGCAATTCATCCATGACTTTGCACCGCGAGGCATCATTCTTTCCGGCGGCCCCGATTCCGTTGCGGAGGACGAAACGCCGCGCGCCCCGCAAATTGTTTTCGAGCTAGATATTCCAGTACTGGGAATTTGCTACGGTATGCAGGCGATGGCGGCGCAGCTGGGCGGCGCGGTCGAAACCTCGAAAGTACGGGAGTTTGGCTATGCTGAGGTGCGGGCGGGAGGTCAAACCGCGCTGATGCGTGATATTCACGATCGTACCGATGCGGAAGGCGAGCCAGTTCTGGATGTATGGATGAGCCATGGCGACAAGGTAACGGCGCTTCCTCCCGGTTTCAAGGTGATGACCAGCAATGCCGCCACGCCGAATGCGGCCATAGCCGATGAGGTTCGCAAGTTTTATGGCATGCAATTCCACCCCGAGGTCACCCATACCCTGCAAGGTAAAGCCATTATCGAGCGGTTCGCACATGAGATTTGCGGAGTCGGTTATGACTGGAACATGCCCGATTTCATGGAGGAGGCGATCGGCAGAATTCGCTCTGAAGTGGGCATGGATGAAGTCATTCTGGGTTTGTCTGGGGGTGTTGATTCATCGGTCGCAGCGGCACTTATTCATCGTGCAATCGGAAAACAGCTTACTTGCGTATTTGTGGATAATGGCCTGTTGCGGTTAAACGAGGCCCGGCAGGTAATGGATACGTTTAGCAGGAACCTGGGTGTAAAAGTCATCCACGTCGACGCCGGCGAAGACTTTCTCGGCCACCTGCAAGGCATTGCCGATCCCGAACAAAAGCGCCGTATCATCGGCCGGGAGTTTGTAGAAGTATTTCAGCGCGAAGCCGCCCGGATCGCCAATGCCCGTTGGCTTGCCCAGGGAACGATTTATCCGGATGTGATTGAATCCGCCGGCGGTAAAACAAAGAAAGCCCATACCATCAAATCCCATCATAATGTAGGCGGTCTACCCGACACACTGCATTTGAAGTTGCTGGAACCCCTGCGTGAACTGTTCAAGGATGAGGTGCGTGAACTTGGCCTCGCGCTGGGCCTGCCGCACGATATGGTGTATCGCCACCCCTTTCCCGGCCCTGGCCTAGGTGTTCGCATTCTGGGGGAAGTCAAGTACGAATACGCCGAGTTGCTGCGGCATGCCGATGCGATTTTTATCGAAGAATTACGTACTTCCGGCTGGTATGAAAAAGCATCGCAAGCCTTTGCCGTCTTCCTGCCGGTAAAGTCCGTGGGCGTAATGGGCGATGGACGCACCTACGATTACGTGGTGGCATTGAGAGCGGTAAAAACGGAAGACTTTATGACTGCCCACTGGGTGGAGCTCCCCTATGCCCTGCTGGCTAGGATTTCCAATCGCATTGTGAATGAGGTTCGCGGCATCAATCGCGTGGTGTACGATATCTCCGGCAAGCCACCCGCAACCATTGAGTGGGAGTAAATTTGCATCAATCGAAGTTTTTCAGCAACTTCGATAAAGGATATTGGTTTTAATCTTACGAAACCAGTTCTATAATCCTATTCGATGAAGATAAATGCCATATCCGTCGCTCTTCTGCCGCTCCTGTTTCTCGGCGAGCCGGTGCTGGCCGAAGGGGAAAAACAGGCAGAGAAATTAAACGCGTCATCAGGGGTGAATCCGGTCCCCCAGATTGCCCAGCGGCACGATACCGACATTAGGGTTAAAGTTGAAAATGATGGTGAGCAAATCATCATAAACGCAACTTTTACTGTTCCGGTCGAGCCCCAGCTGGCCTGGGCAGTGCTGACAGACTTCGATAACATACCCAATTTTATTTCCAGCGTCCAGTCCAGTAAAGTTGTCGGAAGATCGGGCAACGATGTGCATGTCGCCCAATATGCAGTGGAAAAATATGCCTTTCTAACGATTTCGCTTGAATCAGTGCGAAAGATTAATTTGACCCCTTTCAGGAAGATCCACGAACGCATGATCAGCGGCAGCATGCGTAAAATGGAAGAAACAACGCAACTATTGCCGGAGGGGAATCACACGCGTATCGTCTACCGCGCAGAGATTATTCCTGATGTCTGGATTCTGCGGTTTATAGGACCCCATTTCATCGAGAACGAAGCGCAAAAGCAATTTCAGGAAATATCCAACGAAATAATGAGAAGAAAACGGGTACTCGCCAGCGGATAGTGTACCGGTAGTTCGGCGGGATGAAGAGTGAGATTTCTTGGGTACGGAGGGAAGGTTTCCTCTCCACGCCCGCCCGGCGGCGAGCGTGCTGGAAACCAGAATCCCCGATCCCCTACAGAGGCCTGCGGCCACTAATGACTCTAAGTAACACAACCACGATGGCGATTACCAGCAGAACGTGGATAAAGCCACCCATGGTATAAGAACTCACCAGCCCCAGCAGCCATAAAATGATCAGAACGACAGCAACGGTATAGAGCATGATATTCTCCTTTCATGTTTTAACCTGGTTATGAATATCCCCATTCGCCCAGATATAAGAACTATCGCCATTCAAGAGTAATTTGCCTGGAGAGCGCTGCCGGATTCTATTCCTTATTTAGGAGGATATACGTCCTTCTGGTTTTTTTCCCAGGTGGAAATCTGCTTTTCCGCCTCCTCCTTTGTAATCCCGTACGATTCCTGAATCTTCCCCGAGAGCTGATCCCGTTTTCCCGCAATCACATCGAGATGATCGTCGGTCAGCTTGCCCCACTGTTCCTTGACTTTACCCTTGAATTGTTTCCAGTTACCTTCAACTTGATCCCAGTTCATTTTTCACTCCTTCCATATGGTTTAATTGGATAATTAAGGTGTAGCAACTCTATTTCTACATTCCATTAGCTTGATGCGCATTTCCGGCTGATTGAGTGTTTTTTCTTACTTCTTGATCTCCAGTTCATTAATAACATTCTTCACGCCCTCAACCCCGCGCGCAATCGTCGTCGCCTGGTCGATCTGAGTCTGATTGTTCACAAAACCGCTAAGCTGAACCTCGCCGTCGCGCGTAACCGCAGCGATATCCAAACTCTTGATACCCTCATCGGTAAGCAACGCAGCCTTCACTTTAGTGGTAATGACAGCATCATCTATTTTGTCGCCTATCGTCGTCGCGGAAGTTTTTAAGTCCATCTTGTTATCCACGTTTTTAACACCCTGGACACCTTTGGCGACTGCAATGGCGCGATCAATCTGGGTCTGGTTATCCACAAAACCGCTAAGTTGAACCTCGCCCTTGCGCGTCTCGACCTTGATATCAAGGCCCTTGACACCTTCATCGGCAAGCAGCGCGGCTTTCACCTTGGTAGTGATGGTGCCGTCATCAATTTCCGTTCCTACCGTGGTTTTAGCCGCGGGTTCAGGCCCTGCGGGGGCAGCCGCCTTCTCACCGCTTTTTCCGCAACCGGCAATGGATAGCGCGCTGACAAGCGTGATGGCGACAACGAGTAATCTATTTTGGGTATACATGCTTTTTCTCCATGATTGAATTGAAACTCCCGGCAGGCTGCTACAGGCATACTCTGCTCAACGGTTGCAATCATCCCTTTTAGATGCCAACTGATCCGTGCGGTGACACACATAATCGGGAAAAATGCCAAATGAAGTTTTGGCTGCTCAATTAGAGCAAACGGCGGGAAGTAAAAAGGATGATCGACGGGAGTGGCGCGACTAAAGACTTGAAAGGGAAGTGAGGATGATTCTAGATCGCCCGGCTATTGGCCGGGTCAAGCCATGTCTTATTACCAGTCCCGCCGATGACGCGTGGCTCAGGTCGCGTTATTTGGCTTGTATCTGATCAAAAACGCCGCCATTGGCAAAGTGCGTAAGTTCCGCCAATCTCCAGCCACCAAAAACTTCATCAATGGTGAACAGATCCACGGATGGAAATTGCATCGCGTATTTTGCGGCTATTTTCTCATCACGTGGGCGGTAGTAATGTTTGCCTGCGATATCCTGCGCCTTGGCGGTATGGAGATACTCAACATAAGCCTTGGCTACTTCGCGCTCACCACCCGCCACCATGTTGTCCACGATACTGAGGGAGGGTTCGGCCAGGATTGACATGGTCGGGGTGACTATCTCAAACTTGTCGCCATTGTGGCCTCTGAGAACCCGGTGGGCTTCGTTTTCCCATGTCAGCAGAACATCGCCGGTGCCATGCTCGACAAAATTTGTCATCGCATTGCGGGTGCCGGAATCCAGGGTTTTGACATTGGCAAACAATTTCCCGACAAATTCAAGTGCATTCGCTGCGCTCCCGCCAGGTTGCTGGAGCGCGTATCCCCAAGCCGCGAGATAATTCCAGCGCGCGTCGCTTGAAGTTTTTGGATTGGACGTGATCACCTCGACACCCGGCCGTATGAGATCATCCCAGTCTTTTAGCTGCTTGGGGTTGCCCTTGCGTACCAGAAACACAACGGTCGAAGTATAGGGCGAGCTGTTCGGTGAGGATCCTTGCCAATCCGGCAACGTGAAGCGGGTATTCTTTTTGAGTGCCTCGGCATCATACGATAAAGCGAGTGTGACAACGCCAAGCCCATCCATAACGGCGCGTACCGGCACACCCGATTCACTATGGGCCTGTTTGATCGTAACGGTTACACCGGATCGCGCTTTCCAGTGTCTGGCGAATGCCTCATTGAGATCCTCATACATTTCCCATGCGGGATCAGATTTATGGTTATAAGAAATGGTATGCAAAGCGGCTGCGGCCACTCCTAAACTAAGTAGAATTACAAGGAGCGCAAAAATAAAACGGGAGTGATATAAACTCATTTTCATTTCCTCCAGAGTAATTACCAGAAATAAAATTTAGCATTTGTTTATTTCACGGGCGTTGCATAAAAATGAAGAAATTGAGTAACCCGTTTTACCTTGCGTCGCCCCGCAAGTGCATACTGGAAATTCTGCTAACTGGAAATTCTCGCGTGCTCAAACGATTACGATGAATCATGGTACGGTAGCTCACAGCCCGAAATGCCCCCAGTCCTGGAGGGGCGGAAATCTGGATTCAGAAAATAAATGGCAATCCAGGCACCGCCAAGTATAGAATTTTGGCTGCGACAGCGTTGGTGAGACTAGCGAACGGAGTAAACCCCGGTGAATATAAAAAGCTTTACCAAGTTTTCCAATGTCGCCCTCGCGTTGCTACTTACCGGAATAGGGGCGCTGGTATTTCACTCGCTGAGCATCCAGCAAGAGATTTACAGCAGTGAACGGCATCGGTTCCGCGCCTTTCTGCTTGCCGATGAACTCCTCCAAAGCTCTGAAGATCTCACCAACATGGCGCGCTATTACGTGGTGACCGAAGATCCTAAGTATGAGCAGTTTTTTTTCCAGATACTTGATATCCGCGAGGGCAGACGGGCGCGGCCTCTGAATTATTCCGCTCCCTATTCGCACCTGCTGGTGGCGGACGAAATACCCGTTGCCGAGGAGGGTGAAAAGATCCCATTGCTCGAACTCATGCATCGGGAGGGTTTCAGCGACCAGGAATTTACCCTGTTGAAAGAATCCAAGGAGAATTCGGACAATCTGGTTCTTCTTGAAAAGCGGGCATTCGCGGCCATGAAAGGCCTTTATGATGACGGGCAAGGTAATTTCACGGTACGCCGTGCGCCCGACCGGGAATTCGCCATGGATTTATTGTTTGGTGAGCGATATGTCGCCAAGAAGGCTGCCATTATGATACCGATCCAGAAATTCCTGGATTCATTCAATGAACGCATGCTGGCCGAATCAAACGTCGGTTCCGCCCGGCTTGAGCGCCAAATCATGTTTGAAATGGTGCTTATTTTTATTACGCTGCTTGCTACTGCAGGTATCATTTTTTATACCCGTCTCGGGATATTGCAGCCTCTGGCCGAGCTCGGCCGCCAGGTGGCCGGTATCACGCGCGGCACTCGTCCCAGCCGTTATGGCCAAAGCGCAAGCAATGAAGTGGCGGCGCTTGGCGAAGCCTTGATCCTGGCGGACGCGGAGAAGAGGCAATTACTTGAGAATGAACGGCTGGCCAGGAATGAAGCCGAGCGGGCCAGTCAGCTTAAGGATGAATTTCTGGCAACGCTCTCTCATGAACTTAGAACACCGCTGAACGCGATTCTGGGATGGTCCCAACTTATTTTGAACGGAAACATGAAGGGAGAGGACGTTCATCGGGGCCTGGAGACAATTGAACGAAACGCTCGCGCACAGAACAAGCTCATTGAGGATCTTCTCGAAATGAGCAGCATTATTTCCGGAAAGGTAAGACTCGACATGCAGCAATTGGATGTGTCCGCGCTGGTCGAGGCGGCGGTCGAATCGGTGAGTCCAACAGTACAGGCCAAGGGAATCAGCCTGCAAAAAGAAATCGACCGGCGCACCGGCCCCGTCTCGGGCGATTCCAACCGGCTGCAGCAGATTTTTTGGAATCTCCTGTCCAATGCAATAAAATTTACGCCCAAGGGAGGGAAGATAGAAGTTATGGTGGAGCAGATAGGCTCTTATCTCGAGATCAGGATCACAGACTCTGGTCTCGGCATTTCACCTGATTTCATGCCCTATGTTTTCGATCGCTTCCGGCAAGCTGACGCCTCGCTGACTCGACAGTATGGCGGTCTCGGTCTGGGCCTTGCCATCGTGAAGCAGCTGGTGGAACTTCATGGTGGAACGGTCCGGGCGGAAAGCGCCGGCACGGGTAAGGGGTCGTCATTTATCATAAACCTGCCGCTGGCAACGAGTGATAAGCGGAGAAACGAGCCATCGCCCCTGACACGGGATTCCTTCGAAGGCGATAATTCCGTGCTCTCCGGAGTAAAGGTGCTAGTGATTGACGACGAACTCGACGCACGTGAGCTTATCAAGCGAATACTCACTCACTATCAAGCCAGTGTGACCACCGCCGCGACCGCGTCACAGGGACTCATGCTTCTTTTACAAATCGACAAGCCCGATGTGATCATCAGCGATATTGGCATGCCCGAGAAGAATGGGTATCAGTTGATCCGGGACGTGAGAAAACTTTCCCGCGAGGATGGCGGCGAGACGCCCGCTATCGCACTCACGGCATTCGCTCGTCCGGAAGACAAGATCAGTGCGATAAACGCGGGTTATCAAGGACATCTCACCAAACCGGTGGAGCCGCGGGAACTGATCTCAGCAATTAGCAGGCTCATAGGACGATAGCGAAAATCGCCGCTGTTTGTCTCCTGCAAGCTTAGGTTCATCGACAACCGCTTTATCTCATCCATGCCCATCCCTCCTTCTCGACTCATGTCATATAAGTAATCGTGAAATAATCCTTCAGGATCTCGCTGAGATCTTATGCAATCATATTATTTCATGCCGCCGCCTTCACCATCAATCCTGATTGTATTTCTCTTACATCCTTATCTCCGTTTCCTCGTCGCAACCCTTCCGTCATAACCTTTCCTATGAGAGCCGCGATACTTTCAATAGATCCATGAGGCACAGGCTCGCCAATCCTAGGCCTGCGTCAATTGTCACCTGTGACAATGCGTCGCATGTGACAAACCGCCGCATGTGACAATATGCCACATTGATTTGTTGATATGGATAATGAATACTCAGTCGTATTGGTCTGGCTGACCAGCCTGACCGATGTGCTGTTTGCATTTCCATTATCCAGTTAGTTGTCCAACAATATTAATCAAGAGGCTCCGTATGAAAAAATCACTCAAATACGCACTTTTCGTGGCAGGTATGACTTCCCTGCCCGCAATGGCTCACATCGGCTATACCGGCCGCAATTTCGGCACCTTTGACGATACTTACGCCATGTCCACCCGGTCGGGCCAGGCGGTGACCGGCAATTACGGCTGGATCGACGGAACAGATGCCGATTACGGCGATGCTCATAAAACGCTCGCCTACCGGTTTACCTTGCTCAACCCCACCGACGTGACGCTTTCATTCCGGCAGACAACCTCCCAGGTCACCGACCATAGTGGCAACGTTTCCACTTCGCAACTCGGACTGATACCCGGTTTCTCACTCTTTCAGGGACTTGCGCATGTTGCCCCGATGGGGGCGGATTATGATTCTTCAGATATATCCAAGGCGAACCGGCCCGATTATACGGAGGGTTCATTCCGGGCATTGAACGATTGGAAAATCGGCAACGACCCGGATACCACCAATGGCATACCCGCCGCCCTGAGCTTTTTCAAATATATCGGCCATGCCTACGACGGTACAGGTTTTGGCTCGGATGGCACGGCGGATGGCATGGTATCGCAGACGTTCATGAACCTGGCGCCCGGTGATTACTCGGTGTTTCTGGGCGGCGCGGATTATCTGTCTCAGGATGCCTCCAACCCAAATCTCATGAGTAAATATGGCGTTACCGGCACTCTGGTGGCCGGCGTGGTGCCCGAACCGGAAACCTACGCCATGCTGCTGGCCGGCTTGGGGCTGATGAGTGCCATGGTGCGCCGGCGTAGATCAAGCGGGAATCTCTAGATACCGCGAAGCACCTGCACCATTCCATTCTCTCGTTCCATTTCCCACGTTACGGGTTCGTTCATTCCCCGGAGAACTCGATACCACCGGCTGAGGGTGGTGGGCCAGGTTATAAACTGAAAGTCCGGATACGCGTCGACTGGACGATGCGTATCCTTTTAATATCCTGATTTGAAAGGCTGCACTTAGCCGGCGGGTGCGACAAATTGTCGCGCGGCAATATGCCACATTCCCAAACAGATTTTTCCCCCTTACACTTTCCTGGTCAGCTTGCGCTTACTTACTTTGGCTAGATCACAATCCTTGAGCTACAGCCTGCATATCACAGCCGCTCTGATCGGGCTTTCAATAGCAACCCTCCCATGCGGAGCAGCACAGCCATCCGCTGCCAAAATGCGGATCATTGAAAACCCCGCCACGGCCGACGCGCAGTTTCCTCGTCTCGCGTCACTCCCCGATGGCGAGATATTGATGAGCTGGGTGGAGCCTGCTGGCAAGGATCATATTCTCAAATACGGCTTGTTGCGCGATGGAAAATGGATACGCCAGGGCGAGGTCGCGCGTGGCGGAGACTGGTTTATCAATTGGAGCGATTTCCCATCTGTCGTAGCCATCGACAAATCATTCTGGGTGGCGCATTGGCTGGTCAAACAAAAAGGCGGCCGTACTTACGAGTACGATATCGCAACATCCATTTCCAATGATTCTGGCGTAACCTGGAGCGCTCCCAAATTACCGCATCGCGATGGAGCTGCCGCCGAACACGGTTTTGCCGTCATCTTTCCGGTGCATGGCGATGCCGGTATTATCTGGCTGGACGGACGTGATCGTGTTGTGAAGCAAGATCGTGGCGGGCATAAGGGAAAATCCGGTAATTTCGCCTTGCGCTATACGCGCATTCATCGTGATGGTGGCATGGATAAGGAGCAGGTGATTGACGATAGTACCTGCACCTGCTGTTGGCCGGCTGTGGCGGTGACACAGGCGGGCCCGGTGGCCGCTTGGCGCGGCCGCACCGATAACGAGATCCGCGATCATCGGGTAGCCCGTTTGCACCATGGAAAATGGACAAAACCTGTACCTCTGCATGGAGACGGCTGGGAAATTGCCGGATGCCCGGTCAATGGCCCCATGCTGGCGGCACGGGGAATGCAAGTCGTGGCGGTCTGGTTTACCGCTGCGAACGATCATCCGCGCATACGCGCCGCATTCTCTACGGATGGCGGACAGAGTTTTGGCCAGCCCGTTGAGGTGGATAAGGCAGATCCATTCGGACGTGTGGGTGTCGCATGGAGCGATGATCGCACGGTGGTCGTTTCCTGGATCGCCGCCACAGACGCGGGTGCCCGCAAAGCTGGCCTGGCGCTACGCAAATTGCATACCGATGGCTCATCGGGCCCGATCCAGCGTGTTAAGGAAATCAGCGGCGGGCGGGATACTGGCGTGCCGCAACTGGCGGCGCATGGGGCAGGTTTCGTTATGGCCTGGACGGAGAAAACGCCAGATCATGGCATTAAAACGGTATTTGTTCCGGATGGCCTGATTGGCCCTGTTCCCTCGCGTCGTTGATTCGGCGAAAGCCCCACCCAGGCATAGCTGCCTATAAAGCGCAAAAATGGAGACAAAAGAAAAAGTCCGGCACGAGATTAATCGCTACCGGACCAGGGGTATCCTTCAGGGGAGGACAAGAATAGATACCCATGGATATTTTGCGCTCTTCCAGGAAATACTCTGTTCGTTGTCCCACATAGGATAAGGCAGCTGGCTACAAGCCTACGTTTTTTGCCACATTACATTGCAATTTTTTTTTGCCGCCGCGGAAAGCAGTTCAATTAAAGGTAAAGCCCGGTATTCAAGGGCCACATCTTCATCGTCCTCACCCTCGCTTTGTGCATCTCGGGCCGGTTCCGGCGGGGCGGGAGCCGACCATTTTTCTGTTTCGATCGCACGCTTCAGGCGATCGAGTGTGGTCGGGATATCCTCGGCCAGTATCGCGCCGGGCACTGTCCCGCTGTGCCCCATCATCTTCAGCAGCCGCAGTGCAATATCGCCAAACAGGGTGATGTCGGCATAGGCGTCGCATTTGAATGTTACCAGCATAGGACGTTCCCGGTAAAAATCGCGGCAGCACGAAACGGAAACCACGATTGCATGTGAAAGAAACTACACGGCCGCGGTGTACCAAAGTTTCAGGCGTGGGCCCTCTCACCCTTATGCCGCATGCTCAAGCTTTCGTCTTCTGCCTGCAATGCTTATCACCAACAGGCCGGCAACAAACATGGCCATCATTTCGGGCTCCGGCACGGCAGCGGCAAAAGCGGAGGCAAGGATGGCATGCCCATGGGTAGTGGGATGGAAATCATCCCAGAACAGAAAACTGTCGGGATTGGCACAGGGGTCGGATGTCAGGCATGCATTTTGCACATCGGTCAGCCCATAAGCGGAGGGATTTGCGATAACGCCATTCAAGAAAGTATAAGTATCAAATTGAAATATGTTGGCATCCGGGAATTGTGCGCTAACGCTTCCCAGTTGGCTTGCAAGCTCGTTATTGAACACAGTGGAAAACATCTGGGCATTCGACTTCTCGGCTTCTCCCAGGGTGCTGCCCGAGGGCGTAGCGCTGAAATCCCCAAGATTCGGAACAAGAAAATGTCGTGCACCGGCGCCCGCCAGCTCGCTTACATATCCCGCAATATTTTGGGCGGCCAGAACGGGAGAATCGTGCGTCAGGTAGTCGTTCGCTCCACCCCATACGAAAAACAATGCGTTGGGGTCTGCCTGCCCGCCGGTGCTTCCGATATCCTTCATGTATTGTTCCACTTCCCCCTTCATGCCCGGCAACGGAAACGCGCCCGGTACGGGAATTGGAATCAAATCTCCCTCTTTGGTCGCGCTGCCTCCGTCTCCGAAGTTTCCAATGCCTGATGTGGCGCCGGCTACGGCATAGCTGTGAAAATTCGAGGTACTTACTGCTCCCGGAAAGAGAGAATCCGCAAGATATTCCGTGGCGACGGGCCCATTGGAGATGCGCCCCTCAAAATAGTCGCCAAAGGGAGCGCAGGGATGAGTAGGATCGCAATTATTCGCTAATGTTTTATAAAGGCTCATTACGGCGGATGGATTGCTTCCCACATCCGAGAGACTATCGCCGAATGAATACAAACCGCTGAAAGGTGCCGCCCCGACGTGACCTCCGGTCAGCAGCAAGGCAAAAAACGCAGCAAAAAATCCTCGTATGTTCATGATCAGTCTCCCAGGTCGATTTGGTGATGAAAACCCGACTTCGCTGACAACAATTTTTGCTTCATGAAAATAAGGTCAAGCTGACATCCGCTGCGGCACTTTGTTTACCCTCGAAACCTTGCGCCGTAAGCACATTCGAACCGAAGAATCAATCAATCACGGTTTTTGATCAACAGACCAATCAGGACACCCAATCCGATTGCCAGTCCAACGGTCCGCCACGCATTTTCATGGACATATTCATCGGTTATCCGTGCCGCGATCCTTGATTTATCGACAACGGAATCCTCAAAATCCTGTAGATATTCCTTGGCATGCGTCAGGTTTTGTTCGATTTTATCGCGCAAGACTTGCGCCTTGCCTCCGCTTTCGCCGCTAACGGATTTCATCAATTCCTCGGTATCGTTAATCACCGAATGAAAATCCTCAATTAGCTTTTCCTTGCTTTCTCTGGCGGTATATTTACCCATCACATCCTCCATATAAAAAAACAGTATAGCATTCCGGGCATCATCCAACCAACGCCCCATCACGGGTCTACGCCCTGCAACCAGGAAAGACCGGAATCAACTCAAGACTCTCATACTGTCTTTGTTTCCGCAAATCCGGTCTGTCTGGAACCGCACATACGGCACCTGAATTTCAGTGTAGCCTCCAAACCTCAAAGTCATCCCCATGTCAATCATCCAGGAACCGGTTGGAGCTAAAAAACAGCGAGGAGCCAATGTCATATCTGCATACCCCGAAGCAAAACCTTTTTTTGGCTGCTCTCCCCGAAGAAGTATACGAGCGCCTGAAATCATGTCTTGAACTTGTTTCCCTGCCGCAGGGATGGGCTGTCTACGAGGATGGCAGTGAAATTGACCTTGTCTACTTCCCCACCACCAGTATTATTTCACTCCTTGCAACAACGGATGACGGAGAGTCGGAAAAGATTGCCGTTATCGGTAACGAAGGTTTATTCGGCATTGCCATGCTTATGGGAAGAAAAACGACGCCAAACCGGGCAGTGGTGCAAAGCAGTGGTTATGGCTACAGGCTTAAGGCGGCCAATCTGAGAAGAGAGTTCGAGCTTGGCAGCCCGCTGCGTTATTTGCTACAGCGTTATACGCAAAGCCTGACCGCAAGAATTGCGCAAACCGCAATGCACCCTGCGCATCCGCATCCGGCCCCCCGGACCCCTATTTCCATGGCCGGCAATCCCTCCTCTACTCACATCGATACCTTGGTCACGCAAGCGCTACGCCCCTCGAAATGGACCACACCTTCGGGCGTCAACTTGCGCTCACCCCAGCGGGCGGCCTAGCAGGCGGACTTGGACAGAATGCTGTAACCGGTCATCGGCCAGGGAGATAATAAGATTGTCTTGCCCCACCCCATCAATGGTGAGACTTTCTTTCCCCTCCTCGCCGGTGATCTGAAAAACGGTAATGCGATAGACTGTTTCCCGATACCGATAGATCAGCGTAAATGTCTCCCAATCCGCAGGCAGGCAGGGTTTGAAATATAGCTTGTCCTCCTCCAGAGTAAGGCCCAGCAGCGTTTCCAGCATCAGACGATACAACCAGCCGGCTGAACCGGTATACCAAGACCATCCGCCACGTCCAGTGTGGGGAGATACGGCATAAACGTCGGCTGAAACAACATAGGGTTCGGTTTTATAGATTGCCGCCGCCTCCGGTGTCAGCGCATGGTTGACGGGGTTGATCATTGCCAGCAATTCCCACGCGCGCTTGTGATCCCCCAATCCGGCGAAAGCCATCGTTGTCCAGACGGCTGCATGCGTGTATTGACCGCCATTCTCGCGCACGCCCGGAACATAACCTTTGATATAACCCGGATTCAAAGCGGATTGATCGAAGGGCGGATCGAGAAGCTGAATTAGGCCGGCGTCACGCCGGACCAGATGCTGATCCACCGCCGCCATTGCCTGACGTTGGCGCTCGTCGGCGCCAGCGCCGGTCAATACCGACCAGCTCTGTGCAATTGAGTCGATCCGGCATTCGGGATTGCTGGACGAGCCCAACGGGGAACCATCGTCGAAAAAGGCGCGGAGATACCATTCGCCATCCCAGCCGTGCCTTTCGATATTCTTGCGCAGCAGATTGGCTTCCTTCTTGCAACGTGCGGCAAAAACCGTATCGCCATGCCGCTGGGCGAGGCTGGAAAATTGCATGAGTACGTCATACAGGAAGAAAGCCAACCAGACGCTCTCGCCGCGCCCATGGAATCCGACCAGGTTCATGCCATCGTTCCAATCACCGCTGCCCATCAGCGGAAGGCCATGCTCGCCGAATCGCAAGCCGTGCACAATGGCGCGCATGCAATGTTCATACAGATTCGCAACCTGTTCGGAACGGACCGGTAAATCATAATACGACTCCTCATCGGCACCCACCTGCCGTCCCTCAAGAAAGGGTACCGATTCCTCCAGCACATGGATATCGCCGGTAGCGGCGATATAACGGCATGCCGCCAGGGGTAGCCAGAGATAATCATCCGAACAACGGGTCCGCACGCCGCGGCCTCCCGGCGGATGCCACCAGTGCTGAACATCGCCTTCAATAAACTGACGTGCCGCCGACCGGAGCAGATGTTCGCGAACAAGCGTGGGCTCAGTGTGAACAAGCGACATGACGTCCTGCAACTGATCCCGGAATCCGAAAGCCCCTCCGGATTGATAATAACCGCTACGCCCCCATAAACGGCAGGCGAGAACCTGATATACCAACCAGCCATTGATCATTACATTGACCGACGGGTCAGGTGTTTCCACCTGTATTGCACCCAGCGCATGTCCCCAGTACCGATGCACGCTTCCCAGAACTTCCTGTGCTTTGCCTGCACCACGGAAGCGCTGCGCAAGCCTGATGGCATCCCCCGTATCAGATCCGGCACCCAGACGAAAGACGATCTCCCGCGATTGACCATCCAGCAGCTCGAATGGAACGCGGATAGCGCCACAGGGGTCAAGCGCCGGTCCCACGCGGCCGGAAAGCGCGTTCGCGGTTATCATTGCCGCCGGGCTTCTGAATCCGCCATTGCGGCCGATGAATTCAGTTCGATCACCGGTCACGCTGCGTACCGTGTCATCGGCGTCAAAAAAAGCCACTCGCGCCGAGAACTCGTTGCTGTAGGGATTGCGTGCGAGCAAGACATTGCTGACGGAATCGATCTCTGTAATGACGTGCATCCTGCTTTTCTCCGGTAAATCGCCCAATACCCATTCGACGTATCCTGTCGCGGAAAGCTTGCGCGATCGCCCGGATTCATTCCGAACCTTCAATACAGCGAATTTAACCGAGGCGTCGAGTGCCACATAAACCCAGAGCTCGGAAACAATACCGTTCTCGGTATGCTCAAAAACGCTGTAACCGAATCCGTGCCGGGTAACATAGGGCGCCGCTCCGGGCCTGGGTAATGGCGCTGGTGACCAGAAATAGCCGCTTTCTTCGTCGCGCAAATAATAGACTTCCCCGCCGGGATCACAAACGGGATCATTGCTCCATGGCGTCAAGCGGAATTCATGAGCGTTCTCTCCCCAGGTATAGCCTTGGCCGCTTTCGGAGATAACGGTCCCGAATTGCGAATTTGCTAGAATATTTGACCAGGGGACTGGGGTCGTCTGCTCCCGTCCGGTCGTTATGATATATTCGCGTCCATCGGCGGTGAATCCTCCAAACCCATTGTCAAAGAGTAAATGACGCTGAGGCAGCTTAACGCTTTGCGCCACCTCGGACTGACGCTCCGGCTCCCACTTCATCGGCGGTATCGTAAGCTCTCCGGGAATCCGGCGTGCTATCTGCTCCGGCAAATTGCCTTTACTATCAAGGATAATCACGCGTGCAACAGTTTGCAGCAGAATACGGTCCTCGACGGCAATCTGCTCGGCACGGCGGATAAAAATGCCCCCCGGCCGATCGAGCACGTGGGCTTCGGTACTGCCGGCGACCAATCCCATGATGTGATCATGCAGAAGTTGCCGATAGCTCGAATGATCCTCGTTCCAGATTATCAAATCGACAGTCAGCCCTTTCAAACGCCAGTAGGCATGCGCTTGCACCAACTGCCGCACCAGGTCGATGTTGGCTGGATCACTGATCTGCAGCAGCACAATCGGCAGATCGCCCGAAATGGCATACCCCCATAATCCTGACTGGTTACGCTGATTCTTGCTCAACACGGCGCCGTCGGCGCGCAGATAAGCATTGGCATAGAGCACCGAGCCTGCCAAGCGGCCAAACAATTGGGCGTCAGTCTCGGTCGCGTTGAGCTGCCGTAATACAACCAGACTATGGGTCCATGCGAGGTCGAAAACACGATCAGACAGACGCGGATCCTGGTACTTGTCCACTAGATTCATGACGGCGTGACGAGAATCGGCTGCTCCGGTAACGATATCAATCGTCATGGACTCGCCCGGTTTGATGGTTACGCGCCGCCGGATTGCCACGATCGGATCCAAAACCGAGCCGGCGCTGCCGGAGAGCGGCCCCGCCTTGCTCATCGCTTGCGGATTGGATACATTATTTCCGCGCCCAATGAATGCCATCCGATCCGTCTCATAGGAAATCGCTTCGCTACCGATGCCATGTACCGTCATCAGATGAAACATCCAGGGTATTGGATCACTCTGGGAGCGTGGACGCCGGCTGCAGAGGATTGCATACCGCTCGGGCAGTATTTCCGTCTGCACGAAAAGGTTGCCAAATGCCGGCGCTTGCGCGTCGGCTGCCGGCGTCGAAAGCACCACTTCGGCATAGGAAGTAACCTCAATGGTCCGATGCGTCCAAGCCCGATTGGTGATACGAACCCGGCGCAATTCGATATCATCTTCCGGGGATACCGTAATCTCGGTATAAGTGTCGAAATCGAGATCGCGGCGGCGGAACTCGACCCGCCCTTCAGAAAAGAGAACACCATAGCGCTTGGCTTCCTTCAATGTGGGCTGGTGCGTATTCGACCAGAACTCCCCGCTCGCCATATCGCGCAGGTAGCAGAAACTGCCCCAGTTGTCGCAGGTGCTGTCTTCCCGCCAGCGGGTGACAGCAAGATCCCTCCAGCGGCTGCTTCCACCGCCGCTGTTGGTGACCATGACGTGATACCGGCCGTTTGACAGAAGCTGCACTTCGGGAATGGGCGTGCTGGCATTCGAAAGTATGCGCATCGGCATGTCCGGAAGCTCCTTGGCTGCCCGAATATCCGGCAGTTCAGGGGCCTGGGAACGGAAAGCCGTCACCTTCGGAATCCTCTCCTGTAAAAGCAGCATCGTTGCCTGGAACGATGCCTCGGATTCGAACCGCCGTTGCATGGGGCGATCCAGCAATGCGTATGCCAGAGAAAGCAGGCTCATGCCTTGGTGATGAGCCATGAACGAGCGTATCACGGCGCGTGTTTCACCATGTCGCAGTCGTGATGGCGTGTAGTCGACTGCTTCATAAAAACCGAATTTTCCGAGAAGATCTTCGGCGGCAAGCTGCTGAAGGTTACGGCATGCGGCTTCGGGATCAATCATCAGGGCCAGCATGGAGGCATAGGGGGCAATGACCAGATCATCAGCCAGACCCCGTTTGAGCCCCAGGCCCGGAACACCGAATGCGCGGTATTGATAGTTGAATTGAACGTCGACGGCATTGTAGCCCGATTCCGAGATGCCCCAGGGCACCCCGCGCTCGTCGCCATATGCAATTTGCCGGTCCACCGCCGCCTTGCAGGTTTGATCGAGCAGCGTGTTGTCGAATGTCGGCATGACCAGTAACGGCATGAGATATTCGAACATCGAACCACTCCACGACAACAACGCGGATTCTCCCCCGGCGGATGTAAGCATCCTGCCCAGAGCGAACCAGCTTTCCTGAGGCAGCTCCCCCTGCGCGATTGCGACGAAATTGCACAATCGAGCCTCCGAAGCAAGTAAATCATAATAACTTGCATCGAGCCGGCGTTCCCCCGCATTGTACCCAATGGCAAGTTGCCGTTGCGCATGATTGAATAGGAAACCGTATTCCATCTGCGCCATTTCGCCCGTTAAAAGCACAAGGTGCTCGAGCATGTCCAACTGGTGGCGCGCGCGCTCATTTCCTTGCGTGGCAAGAAATCTCAGCGAGGGAATTTCCGCCGTACGCGCCGCCTCATGTTTGCTGCCATGAGCAGCGGGCCACACGAACTGCGACGTAAGGCTGGCTAATTCCGCAAGCACATCCTCGCATTGTCTATTTAAAACCCTTGCCCATTCATGAGCTTCGTCAGTACCCGCAGCAGACTGCTCTTCGGCAATCTCGTGGACCACCGCCCTGGAGCAGGCAGCCAACTGGTCAAGCTCGACTCTCGCACCCGCGATGGTGAGTGGGCGAACGCCGCTTGCAGCCATCAGCGCCTGCTTGAATTGCGTCAGCGAACTTGCGGGAGCGCCAGCGGTTTTCTCCAGGATCCGCAGCGTATCGTCCAATCCCAGGAATATCTGTTCGCCGATGATGGGGGCATCTGCAGCTTCCAGTAGCCCCGCGCGTAGTGTGAGCAGATGGCCCGCGAGGTTGCCGCTATCCACCGTGGAGATATAGCGCGTCAAAGGCGCCCGTGTTTCCGTATCGTACCAGTTGTAAAAATGACCCGCGTGCCGTTCCAGCGTTTCCATCGATTGGAGCGTATTCGCCGTCCGGTCGATGAGTTGTCCTATGCCGATGTAACCGAAGTCATGTGCGGCAATATTGGCGAGGAGTGCCAGACCCATATTGGTCGGCGATGTACGATGCGCGATCGTCGCAACCGGATGCTCCTGGAAATTATCCGGCGGCAACCAATGATCCTTTGGGCCGACGAAGGTTTCGAAGAAGAACCATGTGCGGCGGGCTGCCTGACGCAAAAAGTGGTTTTGACCTAGGGTCAATTCAGTGCTTCGCGGGGGGAACGGCCGGCTTATCCACCAGGCAATCGCGGGAGAGCCCGCCCATAGCAATAACACCGGCAACGCGACGATCAAGGCAAATGGTTCTGTCATCACGATTCCGATTACTCCGGCCGCGGCGGTTGCAGGCGCCATCCACATCGATTGAAAGTATGCACCGAGACCAGTACGCCCCTTATCAACGATCGCCGGATCGGATTCACGCTCGACCTCACGGGATGGGTTCCATTCCAGAAGCCGGCGGCGCGTGATCAAAAGTCTTACATGAGTCCGTACAATTGCGTCGAGGCTGAAATAGGCCTCATGGGGAAGGCAGGCCAGTACAAACAATATCTGCCCGAAATGCCGCCCCGCCGCACGCGCGGTGGCGGTAACATGCTGCCGCAGCGACATACCGGGAGGCTTATGCAGCAGATCGGAAATAACGGTTATCATCGCAGGGATAGCCAGCACGCCTATGACCACCAAAGTCCAGAACCACGCATGAGGGAGAGCTATCCATCCCAGCAGGAGAAGCAGTGTCAAGGCCGCCGGAACCAGGCTGCGCCGCAGGTTATCCATCAATTTCCATCGGGACAACGCCGATAGCGGATTCGGATGACGGCCCGAGTCCATTCCCGGGACGCGCCATAATAGCCAGGTAGCAAGTTGCCAGTCTCCCCGGATCCATCGGTGGCGGCGGCTTACGTCTGCGCTGTAACGTGAAGGAAAACCCTCATACAACAGGGCATCACTCAGCAAACCCGAGCGGGCATAACAGCCTTCAAGAAGATCGTGACTTAGTATCCGGTTCTCGGGAAGGCGGTTGCAAAGCGCTTGTTCGAACGCATCAACGTCATAAATACCCTTACCCACGAACGAACCTTCATAGAATAAATCCTGGTAAACGTCCGAGACAATACGCGTATACGGATCTATACCGGCTTCGCCACCAAAAAGCCATGCGTATTGCGACCGGTTTGTACTCGACAGGCTCACCGCGACACGCGGTTGCAGAATTCCATAGCCTTCGGTCACCAGCCTGCCAGCGGCTCCCTCCGCGCCGTTGGTGTCGAGCCGCGCGCGATTCAGTGGGTGAGCCATTGAGCCGACAAACTGATGAGCCGCCTCCCGGGGCAATTGGGTGTCGGTGTCGAGCGTGATAACATATTTCACTTCGGGTAACACAGCTGTGTTGCCGATGACTACCGAGAATGCGTCGCTTCCTGCGCCACGCAGCAAGGCATTCAAATCCGCAAGTTTGCCGCGTTTGCGCTCATGACCCATCCAGAGCCGTTCTAGCGGATTCCATCGGCGTGGGCGATGAAACAAAAAAAACGGGCCGTTAGTCCCCCTTGCCGCCAAGTCTGCCGTCTCGTTCGGAGCCCCCATTTCATCCCTGGCCCAGTTGGAATACTTATTATTCAAATCTTCGATACTTGCGCGCGCAAGCTGCAATAAAGAAACATCTTCGGGCAGCGTTTCCCGGTCCGCATCGTGAAAATCAGTCAATAAACCGAAGAAAAGATTATCATCGCGGTTGGCCAGAAATCTGACCTCGAGCGCCTCCACGAGATTCGGGATGTCGGAGGCTTTCGTCAGCATGGTTGGAACCACTACCAGGGTACGAAATGCCGCAGGGATTTCCCCCGAAAAATCCATACGTGGCAGCGAGTGTGGCGCCACCAGCAGTTGAGTTATCCAATTTACTATTGCTACGGCCAATTGGCTCACTGCAAATAGCGATAATACCCCCACCATTCCCAGCAACCACCCATTTATGCCGCCGGCATACGCTTCGAGCAAAAGACCGCCCGTCATACCCGCCGTTATCAGAGCAATCCCGCCAACATAAAAGAGAAGCGGATACCGGCGGGCGGCGCGCGATAATTTTTCGGGGATGGACAAGCGTACCTGTGCCGCCTGTTCGAGGTCGGGCAGGCCTTTGTCTATCAGGTAGAAGCCAACATGCGCCCTGGCGGCCCCGTCATTTTTGGTGGCGCTGTTGCGCGCCAACCGGAGCGCATGGCGCGCCACTTCGACTTCCGAAACGGGACTTACCTTGGCCAAGCGCTCCACGGCATGCCGATAGCGATCGCGGGTAGCAAAATCCATCCCGCTATAGACACCCTCCGGATCTTCTCGCAAGGTCTGCTCGACAACGCTGATAGTCTCGACAAACTCGCGCCAATCGATAGCGCCTAGCATGCGCAAACTATTAATGCTGTTGGAAATGGAAACCTGATCAGCCGCCTGCTGCTGATTTCCCATATGCACCATTTGCTCAATTGTTTGATTCGACTCGGCAAGCCGCTGTTCAATCCAGTTCAGCGGGAGCGCCAGCGCGGGACCCTGGCCTTGCAGCCGGCGCGCCAGTTCAGAAATGAACGGCGTAGTCATTGGTGGATCCGATCGCGCCATATCCGCAATGACGAGAACCAGACTCTTGGGATCTTTTTCAGCGATCTTCGTAATCTCATCAGCCCAGGCATCCGCGACGTTCCGGTCAACCCTGCCGGCCGCCACGTGGACCCCGACGCGGCGCAGGTTCTCAATCAGTGCCAGCCGCAGCATGATGGGTATCGCCCATAGCTCCCCTAATTGCAGATTGGCGACAGCCTGGTATGCCATGACAAAGCGCCTCAGGCTCTCCGTATCCACTCTGCCATCGCCATGCGAGATCGCCTGTAAAGCGATGTCATATACACGCGGAAGGTTGGCGGATTGCCCACGCGCGACGAGAGGCAATTCACGGCTATAACTTTTGGGAAGATGACGTTTGGCGGTGAGAATTTGCTCTTCTATCAAATAAAAATTGTCGAAAAGCCATTCGCCTGCCGGTGTAAGCGGCTTGTCAGCAGTGACCGCTTCGGTCAATACATTACAGATGTTGAGAAGCGTATTTTCGTTCTCATCCAGACGCGCCAGCAGTTGGTCGGTGCCACGCGCTGATGATAATTCGTGAGAAGCCGCAAGAATCCCCCCATACAGCTCCATCTGGTCGGCGCTGAATAGCTCGGCCCGCAGAGGTAATTCCTCGCTTAGCGGAACACTTGGGTTTCCGATTTTGCGAAACCGCGCCATGAACGGAAATAAAAGCTGGGAGACGGTCATGTCCCTAGCAATCTGCCGGATTTGAGGAATCGAAGCGAGCGGACTGGATGAAGCGTAACCTTCAATAATGATTTCATTGGCCCGGGAAACGTCAACACAGGGACCGTGGAACAACCATTCCGCATCGTTGCGTCTTGTCCCATACCCCAATAACCGGGCACTTCACCCTGTCCAACTACCGGATCTAGGTTCAATTGCATTTCTCCAGGTTGCCACGATCCATGTGTTAAGGGGATCGAAGTACAAGCCTTCCGCAATGGCTATGGGCGTTTCATCATGCCGGGTCTTGTTTTGATTCCGGGATTATGTAAATTCCTCCCGGTGTATGCGGTGCCTATTGACCGCGGAGCGGATAAATCAGACAAGAAATGAAAATACTGTTCTGAAATGCCGAAGCCTCGCTTGCAGGCGGTAAATCCCCGGAAGAGAGGTTACCGCGTAACCTCCCATGATATTTATTTCAACTGCATTGCATTTTTCACCGATTTCACACCCGCGACACCTTTGGCGACCTCCACCGCCTTGGAGATATCAGCTTGGCTGGAAACGAAGCCACTCAATTGAACGACGCCTTTGAAGGTTTCGACATTGATCTCTGTGGACTTTAATGTAGGTTCGTTGAAAATCGCCGCTTTCACCTTTGTCGTGATTGCGCTATCGTCAATATATTCTCCCGTACCTTCCGTCTTCGACGTTGACGCGCAACCCACCATAGACATGAATAAAATGGCGGCAAATAGAGTATAAATTCTGTTAACTTGTATCATATTGAACTCCGAATGGTTGGAAACGGGTTTGTTACATGCATCTGTTATAGGAATCTGCCAAGATCGTATTTCTGTTGTTTTCACTCGAACTACCCATTACAACGATAACGGCGTCCCTACACAGCCTCTGCACGATACGTAAATGATGATAGGGGTTAGCTCATCCATAGTATGTACGCTATCGCACAAAATGGATGCTCGATAGGAGATAGTATGGCGGGGAAGTGCTATCATGATTCGTAGGGGAAGCGATCCGGCGGCAAAATAAGAATTCGGCATATGCCGAATCCCTTGATTCCCTTTTCCGGGCCGCACTTAATTTTGACAGTGTTCCGTAAGCTAGAGAATGCCCAGCTCCCGTCAATCTCACTCTGACCAGAATCAACTCCTTGCTGCACTGCCGGCGGCAGAACTGGCACGTTTGGCATCTCATCTGGAACTGGTTCATATGCCGCTGGGCGATGTTCTGTGTGAATCCGGCGGACGTCTTCATTATGTCTATTTTCCAACTTCGGCTATCGTCTCCCTTCATTACATCCTGGAAAATGGGTCATCTTCCGAGATCGCCGGAGTGGGCAACGAGGGCATGCTCGGCGTTTCACTTTTCATGGGCGGCGAAACCACACCCAGTTGGGCGACCGTGCAAACCGCAGGTTACGGCTACAGGATGAAAGCTGCGTTAATGTTGGAGGAATTCAACCATGCGAGGCCCATCCAGCGGCTGCTGCTGCGTTATACCCAGGCGCTGATGACGCAGATCTCCCAGACCGCGGTATGTAACCGTCATCACACGATCGAGCAGCAATTGTGCCGGTGGTTATTGTTGACGCTAGATCGTTTGGACTGCCGGGAATTGACCATGACGCAGGAATTGATTGCCAGCATGCTCGGTGTGCGGCGTGAAGGAATCACGGAGGCAGCCGGCAAATTGCAAAGCGCTGGACTGATTCGCTACCGCCGGGGCCATATCATGGTACTTGACCGGAGCGGGCTGGAAACACATGTTTGTGAATGCTACCATGTGGTAAAAAAAGAATTTGATCGACTATTCTGGGATGTGCGGAAATATTAGCGCTATTGCTCAATGTCATCATTCACGGTTATACGGCAATTTTTGGACCGGCCTGTTGAAATATCCAGGTAAGTCACGATTCTACTCTTCTCTCCCTTCAGCTCCCGCGGCACATCGTCACTGAATTGCTCCATCCGGCCTCCGGCCCCGGCGCCCCTTCCTTAATGACGCATCAATAATAACGAAGCATGCGACGCGCGCTTCATAAAATTTGCAATCAAAAAAGGAATGTGCGCTGACGTACCGACCGCATATGCCGGAAGAACTAGAATTCACCAGTAAATTCGCTGGAGAGGGTCAACGCTGTATTTATGTCAAATGACTTCTGCGGCATTCTTTGAATCATGAATTCCACGCGCAATGAGAGCTCGTTCCAGAAAAATATTGATTACCCTCGCCGCGATATTCACGATCGTTGTGATAGCGGTTGCGCTGTTCGACTGGAACATCTTGAAACCCTATGTGGAACGGCAAGTCACTCATAAAACCGGTCGCGAATTCATAATCAGGGGCAACCTCGACGTCAATTTGTCCCTCAACCCGAAAATCAGCGTTGAAGGACTCTCGCTTGCCAATGCCGATTGGGGTACCGGGCAGCCAATGCTCGCTACTGAGAGACTCTCATTCCGCATCAACCCGTGGAAACTGCTCTGGGGGGAGATTGTTCTGCCGGAATTATCGATATCGCGGCCAGAAATCCTCCTGGAAAAAAGTTTGGAGGGAAAGCGCAACTGGGTTCTGCAGAAAGAGGAGAAAGAAGCGGAATTACCAAAAATCGGCAGGCTCACCATTGATCAAGGTACGCTCATCTTTCGCGATCCGAAGACCGAGACCGACGTAACCGCAAGGATAGCGACTGATTCGACCTCAGCAGATGCGCGGGAAACACCCATCAATATACTGGCCGAGGGCAAATTCACAAGTTTGAAATTTAGCTCCCAAATCCATGGGGGAGAAGTGATGTCACTCATGGACAAGAACCGCGCCTATCCCATCAAGGGGAACGTCCAGATCGGAACCACGCATGCCGCGTTTGACGGCACGATTACCGGACTTCAAACATTGTCAGCAATGGATTTGAAATTGGAAGTGCGCGGCGACGATCTATCAGCACTTTATCCGATAACAGGAATTGTGGTTTTCCCCTCACCCCCATACCGAGTTTCAGGCAGACTTCAGCATCAAAAAACCGAGTGGTCTCTAAAAGGATTCACTGGAGATGTCGGCACGAGCGATCTGGGCGGAGACATTCTTTTTGATACCGGAGGCGAACGTCCGATGCTGCGCGGGGATGTCGTATCTCAGAGCCTCGACCTGGAAGATCTGAGAGGATTTATCGGAGCGAGAAAAGGTCCTCAACCGCAAGACAGTCCTGCGAAAAAAGAGAAGAAGAAAGCTTCGATAGCGGCCCAGCGCGACCGCCTCCTACCCGACCAGGAATTCAGGGTGGATCGACTGCGCGCAATGGATGCTGACATTAAGTTCACCGGCCAATCCATTCGTAACAAGGACCTGCCAGTAAAACAACTGGTCAGCCACACCCGCATCGAAAATGGTCTGATGGCGCTTGATACGGATTTCGTTGTGGCGGGAGGCAGCATCAATGCCGATGTCACGATAAATGCCCGCGGCGATCTCCCTGCAGGGGAAGCTCAGGTCGATTTCAAAAAACTGGAGTTGCCGAAATTGTTTCCCAAGAGCGAACTCACGCATGACAGCTCGGGCCTGATCGGTGGCAGGGCACGCATAAAAAGCCAGGGAAAATCCGTGGGCGCGCTTCTGGGGTCGGCGGATGGGCGCTTCGGATTGATCATGTCCGGAGGCCAGATCAGCAATATGATGCTGGAAATCATAGGACTGGACGGAGCTGAAATCCTCAGATTCCTGGTTACCGGTGATAAAAATGTGAAAGTGCGATGTGCCGTTGCCGATTTCGATATAAAAAAGGGCATGATGAAGAGTGAGGCCTTCGTCATCGACACCACAGATACCAATATCCTGGGGGAAGGCCAGATAAGTCTCGCCGACGAAACGATAAAAATGAAGATATCCCCCGAGCCTAAGGACTTCAGTATCGTGAGTCTGCGTACGCCTGTCCATATTTCCGGCACCTTCAAGGAACCCGTCATTTATCCGGACAAAATGCTGGCTATACGCGTCGGCGCGGCAGTACTGCTGGGTATTTTCGCCACGCCCCTTGCGTCATTGATTCCATTGATCGAAACCGGCCCGGGTGAGGATCACAATTGCAGGTCATTGATCGCCTCGGTGAAAAAGCCGCTTCCTGCTCAGAAGGAAAATCCTCAAACCGAAAAGAAGAAATAAAACCAGCAATCCGTCATGACGCAGGGTGAGGGGAAGACAGGTTGCGAGACGATTTTGCCATGAGGATAAATCTTGCTGGGTCCATGGACGTCTCGGCAAGCGGCGAATGACCGCAGTTCACTGATATGTGTGCCAGCGCACGGAATAATAACGGCAATTGATGGAGATTGATGATAAGCGGCTTTGCCACCATCATGGAAGCGGCGCGCGAATACTTGAGCCCGGATAATCCCTCAGGACGGGAGGTGATGGCCGTAAGCTGATCGGCAGCACCTGGGCAGGCTCGAAGCGCCGCCTGATGGATTATCCGGATTGATCGGACTGATCGGGAATTTCATATACAGGAGGCTGAATCATGCCAAGAGGCGACAAATCATCCTATACGGACAAACAAAAACGGCAGGCGGAACATATTGAAGAAGGATATGAGAAACGTGGCGTTCCCCAAAAAGAAGCGGAGCGGCGAGCTTGGGCAACGGAGAACAAAATATCCGGCGGCGGGAAGAAATCCGGCTCCGGCAGGGATTCAAAGAAGTCGTGATCTCTCTCATTAAAACGATGTTCACGCCTGAACACGGAACAAGATAACGTCTACATGCCCGGCCGAAGTACACCTGTGGCGGGAATAGCAGTGTATGAATCTTCATTAGCGAGGTAGCCATGGCGGAACGAAAGAAAAAAGAAAAGGAGGTCCCTAAACAACATCAGGCCCGGCAGCCAGGATTGGAAACCGAAATGACGCCCCCACCGGATTCTACCGTTGAAGATTACAAGGGCAGCGACAAACTGACCTCCAAGGTTGCAATCGTTACCGGGGGTGATAGCGGCATCGGCCGCGCCGTGGCGATCGCTTTTGCGAAAGAAGGTGCGGATATCGTCGTTACCTACCTGAATGAGCATGGAGATGCAAATAAGACAAAAAAAGAAATTGAACAATGCGGCAGACAATGTATTTTAATGAGTGGTGATGTCGGACAGGAAAACTTTTGCTTTGAAATTGTGGCGAAGGCGGTTGCAATTTTTGGGCATATCGAAATTGTTGTTAACAATGCCGCTGAGCAACACGTTCGCGAAAGTATTGCGGAGATCGATAGCGCGCAACTCGAGAAAACCTTCCGTACAAATATATTTTCAATGTTTTACATGGTAAAGGCGGCACTTCCCCATTTAAAGAAGGGTGCACGTATCATCAATACAACCTCGGTAACCGCATATAAGGGAAGCCCGCATCTGCTGGACTACTCGGCGACGAAGGGGGCCATCGTCGCCTTTACCCGATCATTGTCGCTCCAGCTAAGCGACCGGAAAATAAATGTAAATGCTGTCGCCCCCGGCCCGATATGGACACCACTGATACCCTCCACTTTTTCTCCCGGGAAAGTTGCCGATTTCGGCAAAAATGTCCCCATGAAAAGACCTGGACAGCCGGACGAAGTGGCTCCCTGCTATGTTTTCCTGGCTTCTCGGGATAGCTCATACATGTCGGGACAGGTATTGCATCCGAATGGCGGAAATGTCGTGAATGGTTAAGGAAAACGATAAGGAATTATGGCAAAGCCGCAAGTCTTGCGTTAATGGCCGGCATCATGGATGCCGCCCGCGTTGCTCGTTGTGCCACAAGTTCGGACAAATAGCCAAGCCCGGCAGGCTAAGATAAGCTATGCTTTATCCAAAAGATATTGATGACTCGCTGCTGTTTCGCTCGCGGCGATAAATCAGGCATAACCGGCAACACTCATATTTTATCTAAATTGAAGTCCGATCCTCAGCCCGCAGGCTAGCAAGCAGGAGCATGAAGCATGTTCAATTTAGGCGCCAAGGAACCTGTGATAGCCAAGGCGAGGACTTTAATCGAACGTCCTCCCGACGAGATATTCAGGTATCTGGGCGACGAATTCTTTGAAAATTATCCAAAATGGTCTCCCGAGGTCATCGAACTTGAACGAATCACCGATGGTCCCTTGAAACTGGGTACGATAGCAAGACAGGTGCGTATTGATCAGGGACGCCGCACAGAAACGAAATTTACCATAAACGTTTATGAGCGGAATAAACGTTTGGGCTTTGTCGGCGTTTCAGATCCTTTTCGTTGTACCTACGAGTTGCGGGAGATTAATTCCGGCAAATCGGCTGAGTTGATATTCACTTTTGAATTGAGCGAGATCCAGATGTTCATGCGTCCCTTCGAGAAGTTGATCCGCGTAGTGGTTCAGGAAGGCGCCGAACGCACGGTGAGAAATCTGAAACAGTTAACGGAAACCGGCAAACATGTAACGGCTTCACCCAATCCTTCCTCTCACTAAATATCCAGGAGAAAAAAATGGCCTTTGTAGTTGAAAAAGACCCCGGATTGATCCCGCAAATCTTGTCGCAGATCTTGGACAGCTCCATAAATGGCATCACGCTGGTGGACCCTGATCAGGAAGATATGCCCATCGTCTATGCGAACAGACAATTCGCGGTTATGACTGGATATTCCCAGGAGGAGATTCTCGGGCGCAACTGCCGCTTTCTCCAGGGAAAGGATCGGGAACAGGAAGCACGTCTCACCATGCAGCAGGCCATCAAAAATCACCTGCCTGTCGAAGTCACGATTCGCAACTATCGAAAGAATGGAGAGCTTTTTTTCAATCATCTGTCGCTCACTCCGCTTTTCGATGGCGAGGGAAGGCTTATTTATTATCTTGGCATTCAGTATGACGTAAACCGGAATAGAGAAATGATCTCGAAGTTCAAGTTGCAGCAAGAGGCCGATACCCGCCGATTTCTGTCCTCGTTGCTGCCAAGACCTTGATTTCAGTCCTGAACAAGGACAGAATCGGTGATATTAAACAGCCATTTGCCTACAAAATTAATCAATCATGGTAAAAGAGGACTTCTATGACTCCACAATCGCCTGTGAACATTCAAGGACCTCGATCCGATGACCGTGCCTTATGGGACGTAGCGTTCGCGGTTTATGGTTACCCGGCATTATTGATAGCCCACCGGTTGAAAGTCTTTCCGTTACTCGCGGATGGCGCGCGGACACTTACAGATATTTGCGAGATGCTGAGCCTGCAGCGACGCCCGGCCGAAGCAATTCTGACAGCGGCCACAGCATTGGGTTTTCTTTCCCTGCAAAATGGCCGTTATTCCCTTACCGCACGCTCGGAAGATTACCTCCTCGAAAAGAGTCCCAGCTATTTCGGTTTCTTCTGGGATATGATGATCGATAATGCACAGGTATTTTCCTATGCGAGCCTGGAACAGGCAGTACTCACAAACTCGCCTCAGGTCTATGGAGGCGGTGATATTTACAAGTCTCATGAAGAGCAGGCCGAGCTCGCGCGGAGATTCACCCGTGGAATGCATAGTATCAGCATGACATTGGCGGCTGCATGGCCCAGCACCCTGAAACTTGACAATCATCATATGATGCTCGACATCGGCGGGGGATCGGGCGCGCACTCGATCGGCGCCGCATTGAGATTACCGGATTTACAAGCGCTGGTTCTGGATTTGGGCCCGATATGCGAGGTAGCTCAGGAATTCATTGCCCGGCATGACTTGCAAGACCGCATTAGAACCCACGTTGCCGACATGTGGAATGATCCGTTTCCTGAAGCCGATCTCCATTTTTATTCCAACATCTACCATGACTGGCCGGCGGAGAGGGATCAGTTCCTCACCGAGAAAAGTTTCAAGAGTCTGCAAACCGGCGGACGTATAATCATCCATGACGTACTCTATAATGACGAGAAGACCGGCCCTTTCGCTCCTGCGGCGTATAGCATGCTCATGATGGGATGGACGGAAGGGACGTCATACTCGGGCCTCGAGTTATCGGATATGTTGAAGGCTGCGGGATTTGACGACATACAGGCCTACCCCGCTTTCGGGCATTACTCTATCGTTACCGGGATCAAGCCTTGAACTGCCTTATACTCTGTGAATTTACGTTGACGCACCGATTTAAATATTGTCTGCCGATCACTTGGGCGGCATGCGCCTCATGAAATTGAAACAGCCCAGGGAATCGAAGGTCTAATATTTATCTGTATCCAATCAATTCATCATGACTAACTCAGCAAAAGCTTCGGCGTATGGCATGACAATGGGTCTACTGCTCCTTACTGCAGGTGTCGCGCTGGTTCATGCGGAAGAAGACCATGGCAAGAAAGCCAAGGAACATTTGGAAGAAGCTATTAAAAGTGGAAAAGAGGGTAGCACGAAAGGTGTCCTTAGTCACAGCGAAGAAGCCAGAAAGGAGTTGATCGAGCAGAATAAAGATCATCCTTACACCCATCTTCAGAAGCCCATATATGGCGAGCATCAGAAGTCGGAACACGATAAGGAGGCCTTCGAGGAAATCGAAGAAGCTATTGAGGAAGCTAAAGAAGGACATACCCAGCAAGCTGTTGAAGCTGTGGAAAGAGCGTCCGCTCATTTACGTGAGAAAGAGCAATCCAAATAAAACTGGCATGGGATGTCACTCGTCTCGGCTGGATGTGCCCTTGCCAGGTTTGAATCCTAATGCTTTCATCGCTGGCAGTATGGACTGCTGGGTGGCGCCATAGTCTGCCCAAGGCTCGTTGCCTTTGTCGAGGCGCTCATGAATATTGGAAGCCGACCAGGGAGTGGGGCTCGTAAGCCGCTCCAGTTCTTCCCATGTCACGGGCACGGATACGCCTAAACCCTCGCGTGCACGAACTGACCAGGCGGATACGGTGGTTGCACCAAAACCGTTGCGTAAATAATCGATAAAGATCTTTCCAACCCGGTTACGCGATCCGCTTTTTGAGACGAAACGCTGCGGGATTGTCTTGGCAAGATGCTGAACGATCGCCTGAGAGAAATCTTTCACCGTATCCCAATCGCGCAGCCTCTTGATTGGAACGACAACATGTAAGCCCTTTCCCCCGCTGGTTTTGAGGAACGACTTCAATCCCAGCTCGTTGAGAAATATGCGGACAAGCTGAACTGATTCCTGGATAAGCTTCCACGTCACCCCTTCACCGGGATCGAGATCGAATGTTATCCGATCGGGTTTGCCGATGACATTCTTTGTGGCATTCCAGGTATGAAATTCGATTACGTTCATTTGAGCGGCTGACAGCAGGCCTTCAGCCGTTGAAATTTCAAGCAATGGCTCATGCCCCGGATCCAGCGCTGCATCGAGCTGATTGACCCCCGACAGATGCTCTTTCTCCCAATGTTTCTGAAAGAATAACTGACCCGTAATACCGTCCGGCGCACGCACCAGTGATACCGGTCTTCCTTTAAGATGCTCCAGCATTAAAGGGGCGACTAGCGAATAGTAGCGGATGAGTTCCATCTTGGTGAATCCAGTGGATGGATCGATTATGCGTTCGGGATGAGTGACTCGCAGGGAGGCTGGAATTGAAGTCATAATCGTGGGTTTTTCGGTAGTTGGATGAACCGGCTTTTCGCGCATAATGGCCATCGCTTTCTTATCGGTACGCAAACCATGAAAAACCGAGTGACGTATACGGCCATCCCGCGTCCATTCGCCGAACGAGACCTCCGCTACCAGCGTCGGCATAACCCAATGCGCCTTCCGATCGATATCGGTTGCTTCATTGAAAGGACTGCGTGTTGACTCGATTTTTTTTAACTTCGCCTTAAGTTCGTGAAGCGTCTTATCGCTGAAGCCTGTACCCACATTGCCGGCATATCGGAGTTTCTTGTCATCGTAAACGCCGAGCAAAAGCGAACCTAATCCAATGCGGGAGCCTTGTGGATGGGTATAGCCTCCGATCACAAATTCCTGCCGTTGACTACACTTAAGTTTTATCCAGTCGGAGGAACGTCGGGAGATATATGTCGAGGTTTTGCGTTTACCGATGACACCTTCCAATCCCATGCGGCATGCCGATGCAACGATATCTCCGGCTGGAGCATCAAAGGTTTCACTGAAGCGCACCGGGTCCGGCGGCGATTTTTCAAAGAATGTTTTCAGAAATGCACGGCGCTCCGTGACGGGGGCATTTCTCAAATCGTATCCATCATAAAAAAGGATATCGAACAGATAGTAGACGATACCCTGCGTGCGGGAACTATCGAAAGCGTTCTGCAACGCCTGAAAGTCAGGAATACCGTTTTCGCCGTGCACCACGATCTCCCCATCCAGCCACCCCGATTTCAGACCCATTTTGCCTAATGCTTCTACCAGGTCAGGCAGCTTATGAGACCAATCGTTACCGTTGCGCGTGAATAACTGGATGTTCCCACCTTCAATCCTGCAGAGTAGCCGGTAACCGTCAAACTTGATTTCATATACCCAATCGGCCGGATGAGCGGGAAGGCTATCCACAAGCGTGGCAAGCTGCGGGTCCAGGATAGGAGGGAGAGCGGCTTCAAGGGCTTTCTCGGGAAATTCTGGGGTTTTTTTTTGTTTTCTCCTTGCACTGGCCGCGGGCTTGGGGGTTTTTCTTTTCGGATGATGGGATTCAAGTCCCGCTACACTATCGGGCAACTCATCCACAACACTATACTCGTTTGATGGACGAACATATTCATCCTTCTCTTTGATAAGCAGCCACGGTTCCTGTTTTCTCTCTTCCGTATTTTTCATGCGAACCAGCGCCCATTGGCCCCTCAGTTTTTGCCCGCGCAATTCAAACTTTAGCTTGCCGTCGCGATAACCCTTGCGGGGGTCCTGAAGAGGAACCCAGGTTCCCTTGTCCCAAATAATAACCTTGCCCGCGCCATACTGTCCGGCCGGAATCTGGCCCTCGAAGCGATTGTATGAAATGGGATGATCCTCAACGTGGATTGCCATTCGTTTATCGTTCGAATCGAAGCTGGGTCCCTTGGGAATGGCCCAACTTTTCATTGTTCCATCGAGCTCCAGTCTAAAATCATAATGCAGCCGGCTTGCCCAATGTTTCTGCACGACAAACGACAACGCCGCTTCGTCCTCCTCGGCATTTTTAGCCATTTCGTCCGGTTCGGGCGTTACGGAAAAATTACGTTTTTCCCGATAGATTTTGAGCGAATCCCGCGGTGCCATATCACATCGCGCGGCGCTTGGGTGCCCCGCCGGTTCGGCTTGATACGTTGCGCGTATCTGCCTTCGCAGGCTTTCTGACCGACGTTGCGGCGTGATTATCGTCTTTGCCTCCGCCTTTCTTCAAACTGCGTTGGAGCAGTTCGGTAAGGTCGAGAATCTGCGCCCCGCCACTGGAGGTTTCCACCTGTTCAGGCTGAATCACGGACTGGATGTCACCCGTTTCCGCCTTTTGGTGCACAAGCTTCATGATCTCATCCTTGAAGGAATCCCGATATTCTTCGGGATTCCATGTCGAGCTCATATCGTTTACCAATTGTTCGGCCATTTTCAATTCTTTTTCTGTAATAGCGGATGCTTTCATCCCTTCAGCGGGAAGATCCAAATTTTCCCACCCGCGAATTTCATTACCCCAGCGCAGCAAATTCAACACCAGCACCGGACCTGATGGTATGAGCGCAGCCAGATGCTGTTTGGTTTGGATGACCACCCGGGCAATGCCAATACGTTGAGTCTTGCGAAGCGCTTCACGTAAAAGCGCATAGACTTTTGCGCCCTTATTGATCGGTACGACAAAATAGGGCCGCTCCAGGTACAGAAATGGGACATCCGTATGAGAGACAAATGTTTCGATCTCAATTGTTTGTGTGGCCTTTGGGTAAGCGGCCGATATCTCTTCCTGACTCAGAATGACATATTGACCCTCTTCATACTCAATTCCCTTGACGATGTTTTCCCTGCCCACCTCTTTGCCGGTTTTTTTATTAATGCGCTTATAACCCACCGGATCCATGCTGCGCTTGTCCAGCCAATCAAAATCAAGCCCTTCTTCCGACGTTGCGGAATGAAGCGCCACGGGTATATGCACCAGCCCGAAGCTGATAGCGCCTTTCCATAAGATTCGATTACTTGAGGCAGCCATGAGTTACGCCATTAAAAAATAATCCTGATTCAAGTAGTTGGACGGGATGAAGGGAGAGATTTTATGGGCGCGGGGCCAGGCACACGCCACGTAAATGTAATTCCATGTCGAATGAGTACGAATCATAGTCTCTGAACTGACAAACGAGCAGTCAACCGCCGGATTCAGAATAATGCAAAGCTACACTGTCCCCCATTCTGGAATGGGACTGGATAGTGAAACGTGCAAAATCTACCCGCCCATCGATGTGGACCCGGACATATTTTTCCCCACATTCTGTTTATTGTATGTGCGATTGCACACGGACCCTTTATTATGGGCATCAATCCGGCGATCAACTGTCGGCGGGAGATTATTCCGACTACTCAGCAAGTCATTGTGTCATTTATAAAAAAAATTAGCCGACCGCGAAGTTTTGCACGTCATCTTGAATAACAAACAGATTTCCATGAGAAAGGTAAATTGATATGGATTATTTTTCCCTCTTACAATGGCCCGCCATGGTGGTTAACATACTGTCGGTCTGGCTGCTGACATCTCAGTCCAAGGGTAAGCGCCATGCCGGATTCTTGCTTTCCCTCCTTAGCAACGTCTTATGGGTAATCTGGGGATGGCACGCGCAAGCCTTCGCCGTTCTTGGTCTTCAAGTTGCACTGGCCGCCCTTAATTTCCGCGGCGTGCGTAAAACCGAAAGTAATGCGTAAGCGCGTTCCATCAACTAGGTAGGCGTTAATAAATCTCCGTGAAGCGCTACTGACACACTCGGAAAGTCATATAGAGGCTGGTCTTTTCTAACGTGGAATGTTGGCTGAATAGAGAGAAGAAAGGCCGGATTTTCCATGGCCGAGTATTCATGAGAACCCAACCTGAATAATGGAAAAATCCCTGCTGATCCGGATAAGCAGGATTCTTATGATAGCCGGAATAGGATGTCCGTCGCTGATGGTCGCTGCTAATAACGCTCTGGACTATCAGTCGAACTTATTGTTCGTACAGCACGTGATGTCAGCTCAATTTATGGAACATTCGAGTTAAGCTCTTTCGAATATAAAGCAGGTTTCACCCCAATTTTTGGTAGTTTTGAACTTCACTTTGAAGCCCGCCTGTTCCAACAGCTTTACCGCCTCCTCCTGCTCTTCACTGGTCCCCAGTTCAATGATCACCGACCTGACATCCGGATTCTTGAGAGTATTTTCCGCGCCTTTTATAATAGGAATCTCGATGCCGTCGACATCTATCTTGATGTAGTTGGGACAGGGCAATCCCCATTTACCGCATAAATCATCCAGCGTTACACCGAGCATGCCCTGGATATGGCTAGCCGGTCGTTTCATGGTCTTCAGATCTTCTTTCCCAAACTGCGAACGGTTTCCGCCGGCAATAAATCTCGGAATATACAATTTGGAAAACCCGCTAACCCCTGATATGGCGACGCCATATGCGGTAATATTCTTCTCAAGTTTATTTAAATATACGTTCTTGTTGAGCAGATAATAATTGATGCACTGGGGCTCAAAGGCATATACCTGGATAGCATCCCCAAACTTCTTGGCGGGGTATAATGAGTATTGACCGATATTCGCGCCCAAATCAAAAAAAACCGAATTGGGTTCGAAGCTGTCCAGCCAATCCAGCGTATCCGGCTCCTTGATGGAATATGTTTTTGCTCGTTGAAGTGTCCGCATGTTATCCACCGCGATACGTATGGATTGACCTCTGACGTTTACTTGTGTGTAGCCGCCTTTCACACCATAAAGTGCCGCGAAAAATCCTGATAAAATGTTCATGAAGAATGAGCTCATGTTGGCAACCGTAGATTTGCTAGTGGAAAGGCGAATGAATGCCCGGAGAATTGGTTTATTCCTTCTAACCTAAATCCGGCAGTTGGACGGGATGGAATAAGCGGTTTTTCGGTGCAAGGCAAGCCGCAACGACGCGGAATAGTGCGACCGTGCAAGGGGGAGCAGCGCCTTTCGCAGGAAAGGGTGACCCCGAAGCAGGGTGCGGGCCTCCCGTGGTAGGAAAGCGTGGTCGCGGCATTCCCTACGCTGCCCGATTCCCGTTTCGCGGGGCCTCTGTGCCACGCTCCGGAGTGGCCCCATTCCAGGGCGTTGCGAACAACGCAGCCATGTGCTGTAAAAACCGTGCAATCCGCTCCGTAGCAAACTCAACATAAAGATGAAGGTAAAGTGAGGCACAAAATCTTTTTGGATCATAACACTAAATTGAAGAATAGGCGGTCGACTGCGGGGTTTAGGTGTAACCCAAATCTTTTCAGTCGATAGCAGCTAAAGCGATTCTTTTATACACGGCTGATTATGCTGATGATTCATTTGCACGAGGAGTCATTTCTCCAAAGAACCGGATACCGCTTTGTGATTGCCCTGTCAGCAGGGCCGGCAAGCGCCGAATCCCACCCTGTTAATGCGATATAGGCGAGACAATACAGTCCGATAGAATATCGGCAGTATAACTAGAGTTGCTATCCGCAAGCGCAGCCGCAACTTCTTCAATGCTTATGCCTCTCCTCGTCAAGATACTTTTTTTGAGAAACGGAAATTGAAACTCGGTAATAAGGGGCTTCCATAAATGAAAAGTCGTATCTACCTGGTTCTTCGGCCTTTCAAGATACTGCACTCGATCCAGGATGTCTTCCAGATTATAGAGAGCCGAGAGTTTGAATCGGTGACTGAGCAATCGGGAAAAGCCGACTTCATATCTCCTTATTATTGCCATCTTAAATTCTAAGACCTCAACCCGCTCGAAAAAACCGGCGAATTCCTCAGAGGCAACCACAGATTTTTTACAATAAAGAAAATACGATTGCAGATGCGGATGGAAGCGAAGGCAATCCGTCATTCCAACGATATCGGCATCTTTATCTTCCAATTTCGCGATTATATCTCTAATGCTGAAAAGCGGTCCCAGAACGCTGTCATTGGCTAAAAGAAGGGCACTGTGCGCACGATATTGGGGGTATTCCCGGAGCCCTGTTTTCCATCCATAAAAATCGTGCCCCTTATTCTCCCGGATTATTATCCTTACACAAAATTTCGACAGCTTCTTCAGATCCGCATCCGAAATAGTATCGCTTGAGCTAATGAATACGACATTGAATCCCGCCTGAACAAGCTCATTCAGGTAGTGAAACACATTTCTCCTGACCGTGCTTTCCTTATCGTAGCTGCAAAAGAAACATACAGGTTTAGCATAATCCGGCTTCAGGCTTCCCTTCCCGGAGTACTCAAGCCGGGGCTGCCTGGGCGTTTCATTTTTTATGAGAAAATCAAACGATAAAACGGACAGATATTTTAAATCTCTGATCATCGTTTTAAGACGCCAATAGGTGGATATCCTCATAAGCTTCTACAAGACGAGACGCATTAACGCAGCAAATCCTGGCGAAAACTCCTGAATCCTTTGGCATAGCGATGATAGCGCAGTGCGACCAGCTCGCGCAGCGCACCAGGTAGCCGGCGCCAGCGCGCGTCAGGCAGCGCGGCGACCGCACGCAAAAAATTGAGTGTTTCTTCAAGACGGCGAATATTATGTCCACTATCGGGAAAGCGGTCGCCAAATTCCCGCAAGCGCTTCAGCGCTTCTTCAAAGCGGAGAGCCTGCAGGCCATGAATGGCGGCACAGGTCATGCCGCGTCTCCTGCCACGGCGCGGTATGCCAATCTGATTTGCGCCGTGTTGACGATAGGCGATCAGCGGCGTTGGTAGTGCGGACAGCTGCGATGTGGCACCCATCAGCATTGCGATCCAGGCATCATGCACCCATATGTCAGGGATAGGCAGCAGGAGATCCCGATAACGGGAGCGAAAAGCCATCGTCGCGCCGGTTACCATGTAACGTTTGAGCAGTACCGAGAATGCGTCACCGGCATCGACCTGAGCCTGCTCTGGCCGGCGGAACCGCACTGCTTCCCATAGATGCAGTCCCAATGGATGCAAATCTTGGTCGACCACATCGGCATCGGTAAATACCACGCTCACCCCAGAATCAGTCGTGAAGCGCTCTTCAATAAGAGCCATTTTATTCGGATACCAGACGTCGTCCTGATCACAAAGAAAAATGATGTCGCCGCTGCAGGCACGCATGGCAACTTCGAAATTACGCGTCGAGCCAAGACGCTCCCTGTTCGTCAGCAACCTTACGGGAAAGGGCGCACGCCTGGTAAAATCCAGTACGATAGCTTTTGTCGAATCAACCGAGGCATCATCGGATATCACCAGCTCCTCTGGCAACCGGGTCTGGCGCACGATACTGTCGAGTTGCTCTGCGATGTAACGTTCACCGTTGTAAGTAGCTAAGGCAATAGACAGCGATAGCTGTGTATTCATCATCTCTTCGGCAGTTTATTAGCAGATTTCCTCTCTTGAATCTTGCTCCAAGAGCCATTACACCCCTGCTCATTGCGGAGCAACGGGCCTCCGGCCGCATCAGCAAAATCATCCAAAAGCGAGATTCACAGCGCGTTCGTCCGGATAAGGCTGGCCTTGGCTGGTCCGAGCCCGTCCTTGCTCCTCCAGCAACGCTACGTAGCGGGAAAGTACGTCCGCATCCCCCACATTGATCATTTCCTTCACGAAACGCTGGTGGTGCGCTTCAATATAAAAATTATCACAGCCGTGAGTCAGGAATCCTTCAATCTGCCGATAAACGTCATCCCGGCAGCGCAGTTCCGTCTCGGGCAGATATTCCGCCAGGGCGGAGCGGCCCGCATGCAGATAATCGCCCGCCAGTACCGGCTTCTTCGCCTTGACCGCTTCAAATACCACCGAGGTGGCCAGGTCAATGATCACGTCCGCCCAGTTCATGAGATGGATGGAATGAATGTCTCCAGCCACGCTCACGTTCGGCAGGCGCCGCAGCGAGGCATCCCTGGTCAGGGATTGCTGCCAGCCACCACGGGTATGCGGCTTGATGATCAGCTCCACCCCCGGAAAGCCGGCAACAACGCGCACCACTTCACCCACTTCTTCCCAGAAGGTGGAAAAGTTGCTCTTCCTCAGAAAGAGGACGACTTTGAGCCGGCTGCCGGAGCGCGTCAGCGGCGAAGGCGGCATCAGCGTGGCCAGCTTGGCGAGCCATTCGTCACAGTAGCGCGGCGACCCCAGCACGGCAAGCTTCTGGTTGTCCATGAAGGGCCGAAAACGCACGGAGCAGAGTTCATTCGGAACCACCACTTTATCGAATATCCCTGCATTGGCAAAGGTGGTGTCGGGCTCCAGGCGCAACTCACGCCGCCGGATCAACTGGCTTGCATGCGGGCTGTCTCCATGCGGCAGCGATACGGTGCCAAGCCCCATGGCGCGGGCCGTCGATAGCATGACCCCTACCCATTCCACGCAGATGGAGGAGTTTCTTTCGATCCAGTCAAATACCACCACGCCCTCATGCGCGTCCCCGAAGCTGCGGGCCAGCAGCCGTTGGGCGGTGCTGTGCCACACCGGTGCCCGCCGTCTGGCATCGTATGACTTCGCTATGGCCGCCATGATCGGGCCTATGAAAGGGCGACGCAAACTTCGGATCAGTATCAGCGTTTGCAAAAACCAGCGGGCAAATTCAATTGGCGGCAACAGGTCACTGATATAGGCCATACGCACGCCGTTGAGCTTGCGCAGAAATTCAATGCGGTAGTCATTACGGAACCGCGAGTTGCCTATTAGCACGATATCGCAGGTGTGACCCGAGTTGACCCACTTGTAGATCACCGGGGTAACATGATCAATGTCATTATAATGACGAAGAAAAAAAAGGGCTTTCATCCTATATCGGGTGGGTTGGACATGAGGCTGCGACGCGTGGTTCTTGGGATGCGGACCATGTTGCCGTGTAGACTCATGTCGGATTTTGGGAGTAAACGCTTTCGCGAAAAATATCCATGCCTGTTGGCAGACCATGCGGCACGCAATGAAATTTGCTCTCGGTCACTTCAACTGCTCATACAGCAGATTCAGTATCCGGCCCGCAATATCGGATTTCTCCGGTTCGCCATCCTTGTTAAGCACCTTGACTTCGCTGCCTGCTTCCGCCGCGCTAAGTTGGATGCGGTATTGATCCGGCTTGTCGGTTGCATCGTCGCGCCAGAAGAAAAGTTTCGAAAGCAAACCGCCGCCAGCAGCACGATTATCCACATCAGGATTGATATAGCGCACGAAATAAATACCTTGGGAACGATCACGATCTTCGACGGTAAAGCCGATGCGGTCCAGCGCTAATCCAACGCGGCGCCAGGAGCGGTCGAACGGCTCGTTCAGGGTAAGTATTCCTCCCTTTTCACGGTCAATACGTGCACGCTCCTGGGCGGTGCCGGAATTGGCCAATACTGTTCTGGCACGCTCTTCCTCAACGCCAAAGCGCATCATCAAGCGGGCGAGCATCTCGGCTTCCAGCTCCGGATCGGGGGGACGAGGCTGCCATACCGTGCGGACATTGCCCTCCATCACTTCGTCCATGCCACGATGGCTAATGTAAATTTCGGTGGTACCCCCTTCCCCCCGCTCTAGGCGAGTCCGGAATTTATCACGCTCGGCGGTCGAATATAAGGTATCCAGGATTTTGGAAAGGGCATTACGAATAAGATCTTCTGGGATCTTGGCGCGATTTTCCGCCCAGTCAGTTTCCATCACGCCAGCTTGGGGCATTTCCACCTTGATGATAAAACCCAATTCATGCCAAAACTCCTTTACGACCGGCCATATCGCCTCCGGTTCACCCTTCACCACCAGCCAGCGCTGGGTCCCCGAACGTTCCATGCGCACAACGCCCTCATCCGGAGCGGTGGGTAAAACAGAAGTTTCCCCGCCACTGGCAGGATGCTTGTTTTTACGCTCTTTGTTATACGCGGAAAAGGTTGCGCTTCCCGACGGATTGATATCGGGCACAACATAACGTTCATCCGTACCGGGCGCAGTCAAATCAGGCGGCACTTCCAATGGTGGAAGTTTACCTGCCGACTTGTAATTGATTTTTTTTGCTTCCGGCAGCATATGGCAGCCTGCCATCATTGCCACCAGGCATAGCGCAGCCGCTATCCTCCATCTTATGTGTAGCACTCAACTCCTCTGGATCGCAAATTCCGCCCACCCATCTATATGGCTACCCCAGCCTGATCCATCGCTTCCCGGACAATTGGATGATATTGATCCGACAATGGCGTCAAAGGCAGACGCAGACCAGAGCCTATCAACCCCATTTGGGCGACTGCCCACTTTACCGGGATCGGGTTGGCCTCAATGAACAAATCCTGGTGCAGCCTCAACAGCTTGGCGTTGGCGGCACGAGCCGCGGCAAGATCCCCCGCGAACGCCGCAATACATATTTCATGCATCAGTCTTGGCGCGACATTGGCGGTGACTGAAATCACGCCGTGGCTGCCCAATAACAGCAGTGCCAAGGCACTTGCATCGTCTCCGCTATAAACAAAAAAATCCCGCGGAGCCCTGCATAATAGATCGAAGCCACGCCCCATATCACCGGTTGCATCCTTGATGCCGATAATATTGGGAATCTCGGCAAGCCGCAGCACCGTATCATTGGCCAGATCCGCCACCGTCCTGCCAGGCACATTGTACAGAATCTGCGGAATATCCACCGCTTCCGCCACTGCCCGGAAGTGCTGATATAAACCTTCCTGGGTCGGTTTATTATAATAAGGAACTACAGATAAGCTCGCATCCGCGCCGGCATCTTTTGCGTAGACTGACAGATCAATAGCTTCCCGCGTGGAATTCGCACCCGTGCCGGCAATCACCGGCACGCGCCCGGCAGCGCGCTCTACCGCGGTGCTAATGAGCAGTCGATGTTCGTCAAAATCGACTGTTGGAGACTCGCCCGTCGTACCCACCACCACGATGCCGTCGGTTCCCTCCCCTACGTGATAATCAATCAGGGTGCGAAAATGCTCCAGATCCAGCCCGCCATCTTCGTGCATGGGTGTCACAATAGCGACCAGACTGCCTTTCATTACCACACTACGCATGACATCTATCCGGCAAAAAAACGGTATTTTACCTGAATCTTGCAACTCCCAAGAATATTCGCGATATCGCGCTGCGCATCGGGTAATGCCGGGATTCTCAGCGAATCATGTCTTCGAAAAAACCATTGAACCGTTTCTGCAATCCACAGTGATAGTGTCCTTGGCACCAAAGCGGCCTTCAAGTATCTCTTTCGCCAATGGATTTTCGATTTGCGCCTGAATTGCGCGCTTCAACGGCCGCGCCCCAAAAATCGGGTCGAAACCCGCTTGAGCGAGCTCTCCCAGAGCAGCATCGGTCACATTCAAAGTCATCTGGAGTTTTGTCAATCGCGCCTCCAGATATTGCAACTGTATTCGCGCAATGGATTGAATATGCTTCTCGTCCAGCGCGTGAAATACCACCACCTCATCGATGCGATTGATGAACTCGGGACGAAAATAAGCCTTCACCTCACCCATCACCGCAAGCTTGATGACTTGGTAATCATCGCCCGCCATTTGCTGGATCATTTGCGAACCGAGATTGGAAGTCATGACGACAACCGTATTCTTGAAATCCACCGTGCGGCCTTGACCGTCGGTCATGCGTCCATCATCGAGCACCTGCAGCAAAACGTTGAATACATCGGGATGCGCCTTTTCGACCTCATCCAGTAGAATCACGGAATAAGGTTTTCTGCGCACCGCTTCGGTGAGATAGCCTCCTTCCTCATAACCCACATACCCGGGGGGCGCTCCGATCAATCGGGCAACCGAATGCTTTTCCATGAATTCCGACATGTCGATGCGGATGAGATGATCCTCGGCATCAAATAGAAAACCAGCCAGCGCCTTGCACAACTCCGTTTTACCCACACCGGTGGGTCCAAGAAACAAAAATGAACCATAAGGCCGGTCGGGATCGGAAAGTCCAGCGCGTGAGCGGCGGATGGCATCGGACACCAGGCGGACCGCTTCATCCTGTCCGACCACTCTGTCGTGCAATTTCTGCTCCATGTGCAGAAGTTTTTCACGCTCACCCTGCATCATTTTGGAAACAGGAATACCCGTCGCGCGCGAAACCACTTCGGCGATTTCTTCCGCACCCACCTGAGTGCGAAGCAACTTCGGCTTGTTTTCCGCGCCGCTTTGCCCAGGCGTTTCGCCCTGGCGCTCCTGGTTGTTGAGTTGCGACTGCAATTGAGCCTCCAGCTGCGGAATACGCCCGTATTGGAGTTCCGAAACTTTCTGCCAGTCGCCTTTACGGGTGGCCGCCTCTATTTCCAGCTTGACCTTCTCCATCTCCTCTTTAATGTGCTGAGAACCTTGCACTTGCGATTTCTCAGCCTTCCAGACTTCTTCCAGATCGGCAACCTCACGCTCCAGTTTCGTTATCTCGTCTTCCAGTAAACTCAAACGCCTCTGTGAGGCCTCGTCTTTTTCCTTCCGGATCGCCTCGCGTTCGATCTTGAGCTGGATAAGCCGGCGATCGAGTCTGTCCATCGCCTCCGGCTTGGAATCGATTTCCATGCGAATACGCGCCGCCGCCTCATCGATTAAATCAATGGCCTTATCCGGCAGGAAACGGTCGGTGATATAACGATGAGACAATTCAGCAGCGGCAACGATGGCCGGATCAGTGATATCGACCCCATGATGCACCTCATATTTTTCCTGCAATCCGCGCAAGATGGCGATAGTTGCTTCCACTGTAGGTTCATCCACCAGCACTTTCTGGAAGCGCCGTTCCAGTGCGGCATCCTTTTCGACGTATTTACGATATTCGTCCAGGGTGGTGGCGCCTACGCAATGCAACTCGCCACGGGCCAGCGCGGGCTTGAGCATATTTCCCGCATCGATGGCGCCTTCCGCCTTGCCTGCGCCCACCATGGTATGAAGCTCATCAATAAACACAATAACGCTGCCTCCAGCCTGCGCAATCTCCTTCAAAACAGATTTCAAGCGTTCCTCAAATTCGCCACGGTACTTAGCTCCAGCCAATAATGCAGCCATATCGAGCGAAAGCACCCGCTTGTCCTTCAAAGTTTCCGGCACTTCACCATTGATAATGCGCTGCGCCAGGCCCTCAACAATGGCAGTCTTGCCCACGCCCGGCTCCCCAATCAGAACCGGATTATTCTTGGTGCGCCGCTGCAATACCTGAATGGTGCGGCGGATTTCATCATCACGCCCGATCACTGGATCGAGCTTACCCATGCGTGCGCGCTCGGTAAGATCAAGGGTGTATTTTTTCAAGGCCTCACGGCTGCCCTCGGCTTCCGCGCTGCCTACGTTCTCGCCTCCCCTCACTGCGCTGATAGCTTGTTCCAGCGCCGCCCGATTGGCGCCGTGCTGTCTCAATAGATTGCCCGTTTCACCTTTGTCCTGACACACAGCCAGCAAAAACATTTCTGATGCGACGAACTGATCACTCCGTTTTTGCGCCTCCTTGTCGGCAACATTGAGCAGATTGCCAAGCTCGCGTGAAGCATTGATTTCTCCGCCAGTTCCCTCCACCTTGGGTAAGCGTTCTATGGTCTTCTTCAATGCCTCACGCAGGGGTGGAACATTTGTGCCGGCCCGTTGCAAGAGCGAAGTCGTAGCGCCATCCTCCTGCTGCAAGAGCGCAAGCAACAGATGTTGGGGTTCAATATAAGGATTATCCTGGCCTACAGCGATGCTCTGCGCATCAGCCAGCGCCTGCTGGAATTTGGTGGTCAACTTGTCGAAACGCATGAGATTTCCCCGGTGAATTATGGATGACAGCTATATGTGGGATCTGACCACAATTTCAAGATAGTACAGTGGAGCAATCCCTGCTTTTTCCCGGTTCAATGCTGAGGTTCTTCCGGATAAGGATACAAAATGTTGAGTGCCACACTTTTACCTGCGGTTTCCACGATACGTACATGCTCCCGCTTCAATTGGCGGGCATGATGCAAGCCACAGGAGTAGGCGATCATATCGATTTCCTTATTCATGTTTCTGGCGTAATTGGCGACACGCAGGTATTTCTCCGCCACGACGAGGCCGCGCTGCAAACGCCTGTTATGGGTGGTAACACCGGTAGGGCAGGTATTGGTATGGCAGCGCATCGCCTGGATGCAGCCCAATGAGAACATGAAGCCGCGGGCGTTATTGATGAAATCCGCACCTGCGCATAACGCCCACGCCGCCCGCGCCGCAGTCACCAGCTTGCCGGCCGCGATCACACGTACGCGGTTTCTCAAGCCCGATTGCAGCAACGCATCCACCACTCGCGGTAATGCTTCGGCAATGGGCAGGCTCATGTGATCGAACAGGGTCTGGGGCGCGGCGCCACTGCCGCCTTCGCCACCATCGATGGAAAGAAAATCCGGAGCATACTCGAGACCCCGGCGATTTACCGCATCACATAATTCATTGATAAAGTGCCAACCGCCAATGGCGGCCTTTACGCCTACGGGACGCCCAGTGAGTTCGCGAATGTAGGCAATCTTGTCGAGTAGCTCATCCACGTTACTGATATCGATATGACGATTGGGGCTAATTGAATCATGGTGGGCGGGAATACCCCGGATAGTAGCGATTTCATCGGTTACCTTGACGCCCAGCAGCATCCCGCCCTTGCCGGGTTTTGCGCCCTGGGAAAGTTTTATTTCAAATGCCTTGACTACCCTCGCGAGTTCCTTCGCCCGTGCCGGCGAGAAACTGCCGTCGTGATTACGAATTCCATACTTGGCAGTACCGATTTGCATAACGATGTCGCACCCCCCTTCCAGATGATAAGGCGCGAGTCCGCCCTCCCCTGTATTCAGCCAGCATCCGGCCTCCGCCGCACCGAGCGACAGCGCGCGCACCGCGGGTGCCGAGATCGCGCCATAGCTCATACCGCTGATATTGATTATGGATTTCGCATGGAAAGGATGCTCGCAATAGGCATCCCCGATTGTGAGTGATGGGGTCGGCAGCCGTTCACGCTCCAGTACCGGAAAAGCGACGTTGACGAAAATGATCGAGCCAGGCTCGCGCAGATCGTTGGTGGAACCGAAACCGACGATACCGCCCTCGTTCTTTGCATTCTTGTATACCCACGTCCGGGTAGCGCGATTAAAAGGCATTTCATCCCGGTCTCCGGAAAAGAAGTACTGGCGGAAATATTCTCCTTGTTTCTCGAAGAGGAATCGCAGATGCCCGATGACCGGATAGTTACGCAGGATGGAATGCTTCTTCTGGGTTACATCCCAAATAAACCAGAATACGATAATCCCGATCAGGATCAAGCCAAGAATCGTGCCAAAACTGTAGGAAACTATCTTTAGTATCTCAGACATGAACTCTCCCCCATTGCTTCCGCTAAAATACTCCATTCCCGCAACCATAATAAGAAGGTTTCAGGATAATTTCATGGATCTGGAAACAGAAATCAAAAACAACGTCAACCAGGCGCTGATCGAAGACATCGGCACGGGCGATCTCACGGCGCTTCTGATTCCTGCCGGGGAAATTGCCACTGCCAGCGTTATCAGCCGTGAAAACGCGATATTGTGCGGGACAAAATGGTTCGAAGCATGTTTCCGGCACCTGGCTCCGGAAATCGAATTGTGCTGGTCGGCACAAGACGGCGTAGCAATTAACGCCGGACAAGAACTGTGTCAGATAACTGGGAATGCTCGCATACTACTCACGGCCGAGCGTCCTGCGCTGAATTTTCTGCAATTGCTGTCCGCGGTCGCAACACAAACGCGATATTACATGGAAGCGGTGTCCGGAACCGGAGCAAAAATCGTGGACACTCGCAAGACCTTGCCCGGATTGCGGCTGGCACAAAAATATGCGGTCAGATGCGGCGGCGGCACGAATCACCGTTTGGGTTTATATGACGGCATACTCATCAAGGAAAATCATATTATCGCGGCAGGCAGCATCGAGCGAGCCCTGCGTGAAGCGGAAAGAATAGCCCCCCCAGGACTATTTATTCAGATTGAAGTGGAAACGCTGGATGACTTGCGCAACGCTCTCGCTGCCGGGGCAAGAATGATTCTCCTGGATAATTTTGATCTCGACGAATTGCGCAAGGCGGTCGCATTGAACGCACAATTGGCTAGTAGAAAAGCGATACTGGAAGCGTCGGGAGGGATCACGCTGGAAAACGTTCGGGCTGTAGCAGAAACGGGGATGGATCGAATTTCGATCGGCAGCCTTACAAAGGATATCAATGCAGTGGATTTATCGATGCGATTTTCCACTGGTCTTGCAGGACAATAAAATAGACTGTTTCTTCTATCGACTGTTTAAGCAGGGCTGCAGTCTGGTACACTGCGATACCGATGAGAGGGAAACTCCACCATCGCCCTGCTGCTTACTCCAAATCGCCGCAGGGTTATCCCTCTTCCCGTTCATGGTTTATAATCCCAGCATCTCATTCGATATCGAGTCAATACCTCACCAATCAGCCTCACCGGATTAATAAAAGCTGGGGTCTAATCTGGAGATTCCGTAAAGTTCTCAGGGTACAGACCGAACATCCGCATTATCCCAAAGGAGGCCGGATGCATCTGAAAATAACGTTCGACATTATTGGAACAGGCACCTTGCTGCTGTTCTTCCGTACTCTCCCATGACCTGGTCCAGTTATCTTCCACTCTGGCCGTTATCTGTCAGTCCAGCGCTCTGGCTTGCGCTTTCGCTGGTGGTCGCAGTACTTGTGGGCGAAGCACTGGTACGCTACGCGAAATTGCCGCGTATTGTAGGCTATATAGGAATTGGCCTATTGCTGGGCCCCGGCGGACTGGGTCTGATCCCGCAGCTACCGGAGGTCGAATGGCGTCTGGTAGTTGATCTTGCGCTCGGCATTCTGCTGTTCGAGCTGGGAAGCAAGGTAAATTTGCGCTGGCTTAAAGCCAACCCGTGGATTGCCGCCACCAGTCTGCTGGAAGCGGTCGCCACTTTTTTTGCTGTATTCTTACTGCTGTCGTGGTTCGATATTCCTGGCATCACTGCCGCGGTGGCCGCCACCATTGCGATTGCCACTTCACCCGCCATCGTGGTGCGAACCGTGACCGAATCGCGCGCTCAAGGTCAGGTGACTGACCGGCTTCTGCTCATGACGGCGCTCAATTGTATCTATGCCGTTATCTTTCATAAGCTGGCCGTTGCTTTCATGCATGGCGAAACCGGCACGGGCTTTGTTCACTCCGTGCTGCCCCCACTTTATCTCATCAGTGGATCGGCCCTGCTGGCCTGGCTATTCGGTGTCACGTTTGAACGAATCCATCATTATGTGGGCCAACATGAGGAAACTTTTTCCTTTATCTTGTTTGGCATGATCGCATTCGCGACTATCATGGCGTCGACACTCAAGCTCAGCCCTATCCTTGTGTTGCTCGCAGCCGGTCTGATCACACGCTACCAACGCCAGCGTCCACGAACTTTTCCGCCCCATTTTGGCTCCGCTGGCGCCGTCCTGGTGGTACTGATGTTCATTGCCAATGGCCTGGCGGCTGACCTCGGGGGCCTGCGCTCGGGTCTGCTGCTCGTCTTGCTGCTCATTATCGTACGCTCAGCCGCAAAGTTGTTGTCCGTGCTCATACTGGGACATTACAGTGGTATTGGCCTGCGTCAAACCATGGCTTTGGGTATTGCACTTGCACCCATGTCCAGTGTTGCACTTCTGCTGACGCTGGATACCAGTGCCATGTTTCCCGCCTTTGGCTCAGGAATGGGGCTGGTGCTAATGAGTTGCATCGTCATACTCGAGTTGTCGGGGCCCATTCTGGTGCAAAAGGCGCTCAGGTCAGCGGGTGAAACACCGGAGAAGCAAACATGAGCCTGATGTCCTTTGCACCTTCCCGGCCCTTAAGCATCGGCGTTGAGTTGGAACTTCAGTTGCTCAGTTGTAATGACTACAATCTGGTTTCCTCGGCCCCCGATATGCTGCGGCGGATTGAAAGATATCCGCATCCCGGAGACGTCAAACCGGAAATGACCCGCAGCATGATCGAAATCAATACTTCAGTGCAGCAGGAATATGGTGCGCTGGTCGAAGAGTTGCGTTCATTGCGTAACGTGGTATCCGATGCGGGACGCTTTCTCAATGTAGCGGTGGCCGGCGGCGGCACCCACCCATTCCAGCACTGGAGCGAACAGAAGATTTTTGATGCACCTCGCTTTCATCATCTGTCCGAACTCTACGGTTATCTGGCCAAGCAATTCACCATATTCGGCCAGCATGTCCATATCGGGTGCACCGGCCCGGATGAGGCGCTCCATCTCATGCACATGCTCTCGCGCTATATTCCCCACTTTATTGCGCTATCGGCCAGTTCTCCGTTCGTGCAGGGCCATGACACGGGCTTTGCCTCCGCACGTCTCAATTCGGTGTTTTCCTTTCCATTGAGCGGCCGCGCGCCCTTCGTGCTGCGCTGGGATGATTTCGAGCAGTTCTTCGGTAAAATGACCACGACCGGCGTGGTCGAATCAATGAAAGATTTTTACTGGGATATTCGTCCGAAACCGGAGTTCGGCACTATTGAAGTAAGAGTATGCGATACCCCGCTCACCGTTGAAATCGCCGCTGCCATTGCCTGTTATATTCAGGCAATGGCGCGCTATATCATGGTGGAGCAGCGCATCGCCCCGGAAGAGGACGATTATCTGGTTTACACGTTCAACCGTTTTCAGGCCTGCCGTTTTGGGCTTGAAGGAATTTTTATCGATCCGCGCACCCATGAGCAACGCAGCATTCGCGATGATATAGCCGACATGCTGACACGCATCGCCGGCCACGCTTCGGAATTACGAGCGGTGGAAGCCATGGAACGCATTCGCGAAATACTTATCGCGGGCAACGGCACAAGCTGGTTGCGCCAGACTTACGCGCGTGAACACAATCTCGGCGACGTCATGCAGCTGCAAGCCGATTTGTGGATGAGCAACTGAGGATCCATAGCCACCTCACATGACACGCCCGCTACGTATCGGCCTGTCGCCACGTATCCTGCATCATCCGCCCGCGGAACTAGGTTTTCGCAATAAAACTCTACAGTACCTTGAACAGACTGTCGCCCACTGGATCATGCGTCGTGGAGCGCTGGTTTTCATGCTGCCTGCCATCGAGTCGGGGGGCGTGGAACGTTCCAGTGTGCGTGTGAGCGATTATGTAAAGGAAATAGATGGCCTGGTGATGCAAGGCGGTGCGGATGTCAGCCCCATTTCTTATGGAGAAACCCCATCGCGGCCAGAATGGTCAGGTGATCGGGTGCGCGATCTCTACGAAATAGAGTTATTTTGGGAATGTGTCGTACAGCGTAAACCCGTGCTGGGTATATGCCGCGGGCTGCAGCTTATCAATGTCGCGCTGGGTGGAAATCTCTATCAGGATATCGCCACTGAACGCCCCAATGCCATTTTGCATGTGGACCCTGTGCTCTACGACCAGCACCGGCATGCTATTCATATTGAAGAGAATTCCACACTGGCGAAACTGTATGAGGGCACGGATATCCACCTTGTCAACAGCATTCACCATCAGGCAATCAAGCGGCTGGGACGGGACTCGCTGGTTGAGGCGGTATCGGACAGCGATGGTATTATCGAAGCCATACGCATGCGCGGGGAATCCTATGTCGTCGCATTTCAGTGGCATCCCGAGTTTCACGCCGGCGCCAGCGAACTCCTTGACTCTGGACCCATATTGGATGATTTCCTTGCTGCCGCCAAAAAACAGCGCGTATAAAGAAACCTAAAAAACTTTCTGACTAAGCCCCCTTCCTGGCTAAGCCCACAAGAACCAGCAAGGGGAAGATTCAAAATGTTGCGTAGAGTGTTCCACGACATTGTGCCTGCCTGCACATCACAATCGCACGCCCCCCTCCAACTGCCGAATTTAGAGCTGGTTTATGCCGACAACGGATTTATTAGGAGATTCCTGAAGTCTGCTCAACCATAAATGCCTTGACTGCATCCGCATCGGCATTCATCACCACATACCGCTGCGGCAGGCTTTCGAGATTCTCATATCCGGCCGGACGCCCCGGTTCATGCCCAATGGCCTCGACAATGCTCTCGGAAAATTTAACCGGCAACGCGGTTTCCAGGCAAATTAGAGGTACCCCGTCTTCGCGATGCTCCAACCCCACTTTCAAACCGTCCGCGGTATGCGGATCCACCAGTACGCCGTATCGGTCCCGGATATTGCGTATCGTGGCGATACGCGCCGCATGGTTGCTGGTTCCTGACACGAAGCCAAAGTCCTTTACCTTTTCCCATAACGGCGTACCGGCGATATCGAAGGCGCCCCCCTTATCCACCAACCGCCACAGTTCTTTCACCTTGGCCGTGTCTCGCCCGGTCAGGTCAAAAATGAAACGCTCGAAGTTGGATGCCTTGGAAATATCCATCGACGGGCTGCTGGTATGCACCGTTTCCGCCGTGGCCCGTGGACGGTAGCAACCGGTCTGGAAAAATTCATCCAGCACTTCATTTTCATTCGTGGCAAGTATCAATTTTTTGATCGGCAATCCCATCATACGCGCCACGTGGCCCGCACAAATATTGCCAAAATTACCGGACGGCACTGCAAACGACACCTGCTCGGTGTTGGAACGGGTGGCGGCAAAATAGCCCTTGAAATAATAGACGGTCTGCGCCAGGATGCGCGCCCAGTTTATCGAGTTGACCGTACCGATATGGTATTTCTGCTTGAACGCATAATCATTGCTGACCGCCTTGACAATATCCTGACAGTCGTCGAATACGCCGCGAATGGCGATATTGAAAATATTCGGATCTTGCAGGGAAAACATTTGCGCGGTCTGGAAATGACTCATTTTCCCTTGGGGCGACAGCATGAACACACGAATGCCGCGCTTGCCGCGCATGGCATATTCTGCGCTGGGCCCGGTATCGCCGGAGGTGGCCCCGAGGATATTGAGATCGTCGCCTGTTTTAGCCAGCGCATATTCGAACAGATTACCCAGCAATTGCATGGCGATATCCTTGAATGCCAGCGTAGGCCCATTGGACAATCCCAGAATGTGCAACCCTGGCTCCAGCGTTTTAAGTGGGGCAATTTCCTTGCTCTGGAATAATCCGGCAGTGTAAGTATCCGCGATTATGCTGCGCAAATCGGCAGCGGGGATATCATCCGCAAAACGGGAAATGATTTCAAACGCAAGCTCCTGATAACTCAGGCCGCGCAACTTGTCCAATCCGCCCGGGCTGATTGCCGGATATGTTTCGGGCATCGCCAACCCTCCGTCGGGAGCCAGGCCGGCCAGGAGAATTTTGGAAAACTTTTTTGGCGGCATGCCGCCGCGGGTCGAAATGTAATGCATTTTTTTCACCACAAAAGAAAAGAACAGAGAATGTTTTTCCGCGCTGACATTCCTTGTTCGCGCCCGCCTGGAAGCGAATGCCGAAAGCGCCGTATATTATTTACTATTCAGTTCTTCAAGCCGGATGCGTGTGACTTTACCGGTCATCAACGGAAGTTTCTGGATTTTGGCAATCGCAGCATTTATATTTTTTTCAACTGCCAAATGGGTAAGCATGATGATATCCACCTGATCTTCTCCCTCGCTGGGCTCCTTCTGCACCATTGCGTCAATGGAAATGCCCAGATCGGCAAGGACGCGGGTGATATCGGCCAGCGCCCCCGGTTTATCCATTACTCGCAACCGCAGATAATATGAAGTTTCCACGTCCTCCATTGCCAGGATGGGTGTGTCCGACAGCAGGTCGGGCTGAAAAGCGAGGTGGGGAACACGGTGCTTCGGATCGGAGGTATGCATGCGGGTTACATCCACAAGATCCGCCACTACCGAACTGGCGGTAGGTTCGGCACCCGCCCCCGCGCCATAATATAAAGTAGCGCCCACCGCATCGCCTTTTACCACAATGGCGTTCATCACCCCTTCCACATTGGCAATCAACCGCCGCGCGGGTATCAGCGTGGGATGGACACGCAACTCTATACCCTTGGCCGTACGCCGCGTAATACCCAGCAGCTTGATACGGTAGCCCAGTTCTTCAGCATACCGGATATCCTCACGGGTTAATTTTGTGATGCCTTCGGTATAAACTTTGTTGAACTGCATGGGAATTCCAAAGGAGATGGCGGCCATGATGGTTAGCTTGTGTGCGGCATCGATCCCTTCGACGTCAAAAGTTGGATCGGCTTCGGCATACCCCAGTTTTTGCGCCTGTTTCAGCACGGTATCGAACGTCAGCCCTTTATCGCGCATTTCGGACAGGATGAAATTACTTGTGCCATTAATGATTCCGGCAATCCATTCAATGCGGTTAGCGGTCAATCCCTCACGCAATGCCTTGATGATGGGGATGCCGCCCGCCACCGCCGCCTCGAACGCAACCATCACGCCCTTTTTCTGCGCGGCAGCAAAAATTTCCGTACCATGCGAAGCGAGCAATGCCTTATTGGCGGTAATGACATGCTTGCCATTCTCGATAGCCTTCAGCGTCAACTCCTTCGCAACGGTATAACCACCAATCAGCTCAACCACGATGTCAATGTCGGGGTTTGTCACGACTTCGTTCGCATCGGCTGTGATTATGACATCGTCACTCACCATCCTGCGTGCTTTTTCCACATCGCGATCGGCAATCATCCTGATGACGATGCCTCGCCCGGCACGGCGGGTAATTTCTTCCTGATTACGTTTGAGTACCGTAAAGGTGCCACCGCCGACGGTGCCGATACCTAACAGGCCTACATTGATGGGTTTCATAATGGATGAATTAAATTAACGGATGAGTTGATAAGCGGATATGCGGCGGGAAATCTTGCACTTTCCTGCGGTTTATTTTTAGATTCACTCACGTCCGGCACGCTTGCGATATCGCCCAAGAAAATTCGCGATGCGGCCTATCGCCTCGCTAAGATCGTCACTATTCGGTAAAAATACCACGCGAAAGTGATCCGGATATGGCCAATTGAAACCACTACCCTGGACCAGCAGGACCTTCTCTTCAATCAACAGATCCAGCACAAACTGCTGATCGTTTTCAATTGGGTACATTTCTGGATCCAGACGCGGAAATAAATACATCGCGGCCTTCGGCTTGAAACAGGTAACGCCGGGAATATCCGTCAGCAATTTCCAGGCGAGATCGCGCTGGCGCATAAGCCGCCCGGTGGGCATGACCAGATCATTAATGCTCTGATAGCCGCCGAGCGCGGTCTGAATTCCGAACTGCGAGGGTACATTTGCGCACAGCCGCATCGAGGCCAGCATGGTCAGTCCCGCAATATAATCACGGGCAAACTGTTTTTTTCCTGAAACCACTGCCCAACCGGAACGAAATCCAGCTGCCCGATAGTTCTTGGATAACCCATTCAAGGTGATGAACAGCACATCATCCGCCAAGGAAGCAATCGAAGTATGCGTCGCATCATCGTACAGCACTTTATCGTAAATTTCGTCCGCATAGATGATAAGGTGATGCTGGCGGGCAATCTCGATGATTTCATGCAATAAATCGTCCGGATAAAGCGCGCCGGTAGGATTGTTGGGATTAATGATGACAATGGCGCGGGTATTCGAGGTAATCTTGGCGCGAATATCGTCCAGGTTAGGCAACCAGCCGGATTGCTCATCGCACACATAGTGCCGCGCTGTGCCTCCTGCAAGCACGACCGCAGCGGTCCATAGCGGATAATCTGGCGACGGAATCAGCACTTCATCGCCGCTATTCAGCAATGCCTGCATGGCCATCACGATCAATTCGGAAACACCATTGCCGATGTAGATGTCCTCCATCCGCACGTCACGAATTTGCTTCTCCTGCGTATAGTGCATAATCGCCTTGCGCGCAGCGAACAAACCTTTGGAGTCGCAATAGCCGGAAGCGGCGGACAAATTGTAGATGACATCCTGCAGAATTTCCGCGGGCGCATCAAAACCAAATAATGCCGGATTGCCGATATTGAGCTTGATTATGTGATGCCCTTCCTCCTCCATTTGCTTGGCGTGGTCAAGCACCGGCCCGCGTATGTCATAACATACATTCGCCAGTTTGCTGGATTTCAGTATAGGTTGCATGAATTGAGAGGGTTGATCCGCAAAACGGTCTGCGAAATGATCCGATCATGCGCCGGGAAAAATCGTCGCTATGACAAGGTTTCAGCGTCGGGGTTTCTGCATTTTATCCAGTATGTTACGCAGCCAATTCGGTGGAACTTGAAAAAACCCGCAGCATCGCCGGTTTTTTCCGCTTTATTGCAACGCGAAAAACATGTAATGTTACCCGACACGCGAATCTGTCGCAAATGGAGCCTTGCTTGAAACTGCATCTTTCGGGATTTTCCGAACAAAACATGTTCACCGGTTATGGGGCCGGATATGTCTTGGTCAATCAGACACGCTACGAGCGCAATCTGATTCTTTTACCCGACCGCATCATTGAAAACTGGGGGGCTGCAACCTTTGAGCAGCTTACAGCAGAGCACTTCGAGCTTCTGCTCCCATTGCAGCCTGAAATGGTGTTATTCGGGACGGGGGCAACCCTGCGCTTTCCTCACACCTCCCTCACAAAAAAGCTGATTGCATCAAAAGTCGGCGTGGAAGTCATGGATACCAATGCGGTCTGCCGTACTTACAACATACTGACAGCGGAAGGAAGGCGTGTGGCGGCAGCGCTGCTCATCTCTGAATAAGCTCATCCTTCCTTGGTGTCCGCCGGCTCTCGGTGTGCCGGTTTATTCCTGGACTGCGGGGACGGACAGTTCGTCGCGTACCCGCGCCCGCCAGCTCTCGATCCAGGCGGGCAGATCCGCAGCCAGCATGGGCCGTGACATAAAAGTCCCTTGAGCGAGATCGCATCCCGTGCGGTATAGAAGGTCCCAATCATTCCGGTCCTCGACACCTTCGGCCACGACCTCCATGCCGAGCTGTCTCGCCAGAGATAGGCTGGCATCATACATTGCCCGCAACGTCTCGTCGGCCCAGGCGCGGTGCACAAAACCCTGATCGATCTTGAGTTCATCGAACGGAATATCGCGCAACTGGGCCAAAGATGAGTGTCCAGTGCCGAAATCATCGATTGAGAGCCGGAAACGCTTTAAACGCAATCGAGTCAGTATCTCAAGTGGAGCTCGCGTATCCAGCATCAACCGGCTCTCCGTCACTTCCAGGACCATATCCTGCGGCGCCACACCGGTTTTGGCCGTAAGCTCGGTAACGAAATTCAAAAAACTCAGCGATGCCAGATTGTCCATCGATACGTTGACCGCCACCCGCAATGTCAGTCCCGCTTGTTGCCAGGCTTTGGCCTGTGTCACCGCGCTGGCGAATACCATTTGCGTCAGATCGTCAATCAGCCCAAAGGCTTCGGCCACTCCGATGAATTGATCGGGGAATACGATGCCGTCGACGGGATGACGCCACCGAACCAGTGTTTCCACGCCTACCACTTCTCCATTCGCTACCGCCACTTTGGGCTGGTAGTAATTGACAAGCTCTCCATTGTCGATAGCGGTCCGCAACTCGTCCGCGCCATAGGCTTTCTTCGTTATTCCGGGTCCACCGGTGGACGGAGGTGTCCACTTCTCCAGCAGTGCGGATAACGTCTCCGGCTTGACGGGCTTATGCAGGTGCCCAAGTATCTGGATTTTATGCGCCTGCACCAGTTTTTCCGCGGTCTGCAATATGCGTTCGTCGTCGCCGCTCACCAGAATGAGACTGCCGGTATAGTGCCGGCCGACCAGATGCCGCACGAACTCTATGCCATCCATTTCCGGCATGTTGAGATCCAGCAAAATCAGGTTTGGCTGCGAATCCAAATCGCCTATCCGATCCAGGGCAACTCGTCCGCTATCGCAAAGTGTGACCGAAGTAAATCCCAGATTTGACAGAATACGGTTCAACAGCTTGAGCATAAAGGATTCATCGTCAAGCACTAGAATCTTGACTGCGGATCTTTCGACCATGGTATTCTTTCCCTTCCGATCGTTATACGGAAAAACAACCGCGTACTTTCTCCACATGGCACAGCACCGGCCTTGGCTCGACTGAGATGCCAAGGAGCGCAACACGGTGAACATCCGATTTTACCAGCAACCCGAATGGGAGTATCCCGAAGGTTCATTCAGAGGTTGGGTGTGACGAATCAATATACCTATTCACGACAGCCAATTCCGACTCGAAGCGGGGCATTAGCGCTTTCACAGTCTCAATGTCTCCCGCCTTCCCCGCCTTTTCCATCTCGGCACAGAGATCGCCTAGTATCAGTGCGCCGACCGAACGAGCCGATGACTTGAGTTTATGGGCCACCGCGCCGGCCGTGGTCGCTTCTCCCGCCTGTAAAGCCGCACGCAAATCCGCCGCTATTCGGGCTGAACTGGCACGAAAGTCCCGCAGGAATTCGTCGATTATCGACGGATCGTTCCCCACAAGCGCTTCGAGAACACTCACATCCATTGATCTTTCCGCGATCGCTGGCGTGACAGGGACGGCGGCCACCGCAGGCGCCGGGGTAACTGATTTTGGAAGCGGCAGCCATTTATGCAATACCGCTTTCAAGTGGGCAAGCTGCACCGGCTTGCTCAGGTAATCATCCATGCCAACAGAGCGGCAATGCTCGGCTTCTCCCTTGAGAGCATTGGCAGTGAATGCGATGATGGGAATTCGAGTTTTGTCCCGTTCAGTGCGGCGAATGGTCGCGGTCAACTGATAGCCGTCCATTTCCGGCATATGCAGATCGGTAAGCAGCACCGCGTAGTTGCCGCTCTCCCAGCGTTTCAGCGCTTCCCGGCCATCGCCGGCAATGTCCGCCGCATAGCCGAGCAGCGAGAGCTGCTGGCGGATCACTTTCTGGTTGATCTCGTTGTCCTCAGCCACCAGAATCAGCGTCCCTTCACGCATGGCCTTCTCGCGCGATGGTGCAACCACTGCCTCTACCTTGTCCGCCGGCTGTGCTTCCGCTTCCTCCTGGACCCGCCCTGCCGCGATAGCCACCGCACGAAGGAAAGCGTCGCGATGCATGACGTCCCCATCCAGCGTGACGGTATCCACCGCCTCGGAGCGCTCATGACGGCGCCGGCCGCGCCTGATTACGACAAAGCGGGGCTCAATATCAGGCTGATGATGCCCATGTTCCAGGACGACGAAATGCGGATCGAGATCGGGCCGGGAATGGCAGGCAGTGCGCAATTCTTCGACCGGTGGCGTATCGTGCCCCGCATCGATGATAAGCAACCATAAACCGGGGGGCAGTGTACCGATTCGTTCCCGGGCTGCCGCCAGATCCAGCACGCGTTCAACGGCTGCACCGCTGTGTCTCAGATATACAGCCAGATCGTCGCTCAGTCCCTTCTCGTCGCCCAGCACCAGGCAGGAAATGCCGGTCAGATCCACAACTTTGGCGGTGATGGGTTTGGCTGGCAGTGGCACGAAGGATAAACGCACGGTGAACGTGGAACCCTTGCCCAACGCACTTTGTACCGAGATATCGCCACCCATCAACTGCACCAGATGATGGGAGATCGCCAGCCCCAAGCCGGTACCGCCAAACCGGCGCGTAGTGGAGGCATCCCCCTGAGTGAACGAGGTAAAGAGCCGCCCCTGAGTCTCTTCGCTCATGCCAATGCCATTATCGCAGATCTGGAACTCTACTTTTACCTGATCCAGGCTGTGCCCGGCCAGCAGCGCACGTACCGACACCCGCCCTGGCTCCTGCTGCCCGCTGGAAAATTTGATGGCGTTATTGGCGAGGTTGACCAGCACCTGACGCAACCGCAGGGCATCTCCAAGAACTTCGTCAGGAATCGCGGGATCAAGAAATAAAGTGAGCTCCACTCCTTTTCTTGCGGCCAGGCTTTCGAGCATGTTGCAAGCCTTCTCCACCACATTCACCACCGACATCGGTGCTTCTTCGATTTCCAGCCTGCCCGCCTCGATCTTGGAAAAATCAAGAATATCATCAATGATTTCCAGCAAGGCAAAGGCCGATTCACGGATCAGATCGACCATCTCCATCTGGTAGCCGCTGAGGCTGGTTTGCTGCAACACATCCGCCATGCCAATCACGCCGTTCATGGGCGTGCGTATTTCATGGCTCATGGCTGCAAGAAAAATCGATTTTGCCTGGTTGGCTTGTTCGGCATCCAGCCGGGCCTGCTCCAGGTCCTTCATGATAAGGACTCTTTCACTGATATCAACGCCTGAAGGTATCAGCTTGACCACCCGACCTTCGGCGTCGCGGACCGGCGCAAGCATGAAATCGATCGTCATAAGACTACCATTGGCAATACGCACCTCGACATCGCGACGCACTATCTCGCCCCCCTGAGCGCGTTCAATATCCTCGCGGAGTTGTCTCTGCACTTCCGGGTTATAAGAGAACCACCATGTCTCATCCAGCCGCTTGCCAACGACGTCCTGGCTCCGCAGGCCGCCCAGCTCCAGAGCGGTGCGGTTGATCTCCACGAAAACTCCGGCTGGTGTCGTTTCACCGACGAGGGCACCCAGGTTGTCCACGATGGCTCGAAGACGCTGCTCGCTGCCGCGCAAAGCCTGCTCCACCTGCTTGCGCTCGTGGATGTCTCGCAGAACACCGGTGAAATAACGCTTCCCTCCCACGAAATATTCGCTGACCGCAACATATACATCAACAGGCTCTCCATTCTTGTGCCGTCCCACGACTTCACGGCCCATGCCGATGTTATGCAATCCCTCGACTTCAAGTGTAAGAATATGGTCGAATTCGCAGCGGCCCCGCCCGGTCCGGAAATACCTCTCGATATAGCCATCGTGGCCACTACGATGGGGTTCGGGCATGAGCAGGGAAATATTCTGGCCGATCACTTCATCGCGGGTGTAACCAAAGAGTTTTTCGATGACGGGATTGACTGAGCGGATGATGCTTTTATCATCGATGGTGATGATGCAATCCACCATGTGCTCGACGATGGAGCGCGTTTCTTCCTCCTTGCTGATCAGGGCTGCGTTGGCGCGCTCCAGATCGGCGGTGCGCACCGCAACTCTATTTTCCAGCTCCTGATTGAGCTGCCGCAGGTTATTTTCAGCGCCTTCCCTCTCCCGGTTGCTGGCATTCAGACGTTCCGTCATGGTATTGAAGGTGCTGGCCAGTTGCCCGATCTCGTCCCACCCCACCACCGGTACGCGCTGCTGCAGATTGCCTGCGGCGATGTGCTGAGCGCTGTGGCTGAGGTTCTTCAAGGTCGTGACGACACGCCGGCTAAATAAAATTGCACCCAGGATGGCGGCAACGAGTGTCAGACCGAGAATCAGCAAACTAAGCGTGCGCACGCGTTCCAGGAAAGCGAATACCTCGTCCGCATCCATCTTGACCTCGATGCCCCAGTTCATGCGAGGCAAATACCGCCACGCCGCGACTACCTCCTTGCTGCGGTAATCCATTTTCAGGCCGCCTCCACGCTCGCCATGCAAGCCACTTTGGGTAACCACCGCAAACGGCGCGTTACGGAGGGGTATCTTGAGCTCCAGTGCCGCATCAGGCTCATGTTTCAATGGAGCCATCACCAGCGCGGTGCGCTCGTTCAGAAACCGGGTCAGCACGGTTTCGCCGCTCGCCCCCAGCCCCACATTGTCCTGCACCACCTGGAACACGCGTTCACTGTAGATCTGCAATGCCAGCACACCTTCAAGCTTCCCCTCAACCACGATGGGAAATGCCATGAAAGCCGCGATCCTGTTGCGCGAAGGCGCATAATGTTCGAAGTCCGAGACGCCGTTTTGAAGGGTATCCAGCGCTTCGCGAGTCACGACACCCAGGCCGCTGTTCCGATAGGGACCGGTAATCAGGCTGGTAGCGAAATCCGATTCATGAGCATCGGTATAGACTATTTCACCCGAGGGTGAAATCAGAAACAAATCATAGTAATCAGCTTCCTCGACAAAACGTTTGAATTGCTCGCGATATTGGGCATCCAGCTGACGATAGGCCCAGGATTTCACCCCGCTCTGGCTATATACCCGGGCAAATTCGCGCATGGCTGTGCGTATAGCGCTATCTGTCTGAATAACCCTGGCATCGAGAAGACGTTCACGCAAATAGCTGTCGATCTGCTCCGCCTTCATATCGGCGATGGCGGAAACTTGCTGGATGGCCGTTTTCTGCATCTCTATTTCGAAAGTGCGCAACAGGCTGTAACCGATTATCAGGATAGGCAGCAACGAGACACCCACGAACCACACCGCGAAGCGCTGCGTAAGTGAAGTGAACCTCATGGTTTCCACCCGGGAACGGCTTCAAGCAATCGATCCCACTCTTCGCGCGACCGATAGGTGGGAAATGGCGCCGGCTCGAGCGGCCGCCCCGACTCCCAGACAATCTCGAACTGGCCATCGTCGCGAGCTCTACCGACGCGCGCCATCCTCCAGATATGATGGGTGATGGGATCGACTGCCACCACTCCTGCGGGAACAGGCAAGCTCTGGCGCAAAATTGTGCGTTGTACCTGCACCACATCGCCCGAACCCGCCTCCCGTGCGGAGTTGATCCATATTTGCATATTGACATAAGAGGCCTCCATCGGCCCGTCTATTACCGCATGCCGACCGAAGCGGTCACGGAATCGGTTCACGAACGCTTGATTCTTCGGAGATGAAATACTTTGAAAATAACCTCGCGCGGCGTAATGACCGGTCATCGTCTTAAAATCCTGAGCCGTCAGTCCCACCTCGGTGACACTGAACGATAATACGGGGATTTCATCCGGACTGATTCCGCTCTTGGCGATCGCCCGGAAGAACGCGGCATTGTGGATGTCACTGATGGTGGTCAATACCATATCTGGCCGCTGACCGAGGATATCCGCCGCTAGATCTTCCATATCGGGCTGGTTCAAGGAGAGATATCGCTCTCCAACCACTTCCGCGCCATGCGCGGCCAGCAAGTCCTTGATGAGGAGGTGCACCACACGGGAAAAGACATAATCCGATCCCGCAAGATAGATTCGCTTGCCGCGTTTATCGCGTTTACCCGCCTTGCCGAGATTACTCAGCGCCCAATGCACCGCCGGCATGACCACCTGATTGGGCACGGCGCCGCCGTAGAGGATATTGGGCGACTGTCTCATGTCTTCGTGCGACTGCTCCATTCCCTCATACTGCAGCGCGTAAAAGAGCAGGTGATGGTGCTTTTCCACGACCGTTTTCACCGCTTTGCGACAGTCCGATGTCCAGCAACCAAACAACGCCTGCACCTGCTCCTTGGTAATCAGGCGCTCCGCCTGCTCGGCGCAATAAACTGGATCGGAGCGGCAATCGACGACTACGGCCTCGATCTTTCGGCCATTGACACCCCCCGCCGCATTGGCCTCTTCAATGGCCAGCTGGAGGGCATCCACCAAGGGTTTCTCACTCGGTGCCATGATACCCGAGAGAGAATGCAGCACCCCGACCCTGATGCTCAGCTCCGCAGCCGAGTGCTGCCTCCACATCCAAACGCCGGCGCCCAGCAGGATAGGCAAGAGAATAAGAAAAACGTGCGTTTTATAGCGGGTCGCCAAACTTGATCTTCCCCTTATGAAAACAACCGTCATCCAGATAGCCGGATAATCTCAATGCTACTCTTATCATAGACCAATGGTCACTGTAAGAAACAATCCTAAAGGAAATATCTTTGCCGAGGCTCTTCAGGGTAGCGATCCCTGGTCAGGGCTCGCTCAAAACCTTCAAATGAGCGACCACGCTTCGTCCCAAGGCGGGTAACGCATATCCCCCCTCTAGCGCTGATACGATCCAATTGTTGGCATAAGCCCGCGCAATCTCCTTGATTCGTTCCGTTACCCACGCGTAATCAGCCTCCAGCAGATTCAACGAAGCGAGATCGTCGTCCTGATGCGCATCGAAGCCGGCGGAAATAAACAACATCTGCGGTTTGAATTTTTTGAGCGCCGGCAGCCAGAATTCACTTACCGCCGCGCGGAATGTATTGCCGTTGCCACCGGCGGTCAGCGGAATATTGACCATGCGCGCGGAGCGTCCCGCAATACCGCTATAAGGGTAAAAAGGATGCTGGAAAGTGGATACCATCATGACGCGCGGATCATCTCGGAAAATGTCCTCGGTACCGTTACCATGGTGCACATCGAAATCCACTATCGCGACGCGGTCCAAAGCATGCGCCTGAATCGCATGAGCGACACCCACCGCAATATTGTTAATGAGGCAGAAACCCATCGCCCTGTCACGTTCCGCATGGTGACCCGGTGGACGAATACTGCAAAAAGCGTTTGCGGCATGCCCGCCGATCACCAGATCAGCCGCCAGAATCACCGCCCCCGCGGCACGATAAGCCGCCGCCAGACTGTGCGGATTCATCGTCGTATCCGGATCGAGATATGCGATCCCGGTGGAAGGCGTTTTGGCAACCAGTGAAGCAATATATTCCGGCGTGTGCACGCGCCTCAGCTGTTCGAGAGTCGCCAATGGCGCAACGTGACGCTCCAGCCGATCCATCAGACCGGAAGCGGTCAACTCTTCCTCGATAGCCTTGAGCCGCGCCGGGCGTTCGGGGTGATGGGGCCCCATATCATGCAGCAGGCAATCGGGATGGGAAATGAAAGCGGTACGCATATGTAATTAAAAGCCTCCCGTTCCAGGAAAGTAGCTGCGGCTCGAAATTGAAACCGCTGCCCACTCCGTGATAACCTTTGCCTCATGTTACTCAGCTTATTGAGACAGTACCCGCTTTAACTTAAAGAAATAAAAAAATCAGGCGTCCAATGTCTCTTTTTCGACAACTCTGGCTGGCCGTTATACTGGTCACCTTGACAAGTTTCATAGGCAGCTTTGCGGTAAGCATGCAAAGCACGCGAAGCTATCTTGAGCAGCAGCTTCATCGGAAAAACATCGATAGTGCCAATTCCCTCGCTCTTTCCATATCTCAGCTGAGCAAGGATCCGATTACGATCGGGCTGCAGATTACGGCACTTTTCGATAGCGGCCAGTATGAGACTATCTCGATTATCTCTCCCGATGGCAAGGTTGTCGCCGAACGGGTGCAGAATCGGGTAAGCGATGCCGCTCCCGAATGGTTTATCGATCTCTTCCCCATTCATGCCGAAGCAGGCCGTGCCCAAATCTCGGATAACTGGATGCAGTTTGGCGTCGTCAAGGTGGTCAGTCACCCTCACCTCGCCCAGCAGGCGCTTTGGGAGCAGACTGAAACACTGATAGTCTGGTTTCTGATAGCAGGTGCCCTCAGCGGACTCATCGGTATGCTGATACTGCATAGCATCAAGCGGCCATTGGCCGCGATGGTCGGCCAGGCCGAGGCTATTACGGAGCGGCGCTTCCTCACCATATCCGAACCCCGCATTCCGGAACTGCGTAGCATCGCCCGAGCCATCAATGATCTGGTAAGACGCCTGCATAACAGGTTTATCGAGGAGACTTCGCAGCTGGAAGCCTTGCATAAGCAGATCCATCATGATCCCGTTACCGGCCTCGCCAATCGAGACTACTTCATGAACCATCTCCCTGATGCATTGAATACCGGGGAGACCGCTTCAGGAGATATACAAAGCGGTATTCTTCTCATCATACGTCTCAATGATCTAGCGGAGATCAACCGAAAACTTGGTCATACCGGGACCAACAATCTGCTTTGTCAGATAGGCACGCTCATGGCAAACGTGGCCAGCGAAGCGCCGGATCGCCTGGCCGCCCGTCTGAACGGATCGGATTTTGTACTCGTCATTCCGAATATCGATGATGCGGGCAAATTCGCAAATCAGTTGACCATGGAACTGACTGCACTGCTGCCACAAGCCGATAGTGAAACCGCCGACTTCTGCCATATCGGCGCTATCCATTATCAGCATGGCGATAAGCCGGATGAAATTCTCGCCAGTGCCGACAATGCGCTAGCCACCGCAGAGAGGAAAGGAATCAATGCCTGGCATGTCATCGCCGGGCAAGCAAGCAATTCTCTTTTGTCTTCCGCCAATATCAGCGACTGGCGACATATCTTCAGCGATGCACTGAATGAGGATCGCTTCAAGCTGATGCTTCAGCCTGTGGTTGATCCAGCCGGAGCACAACTGCATCAAGAAGCCGTTATCCGTCTCCAGGCCCAGCGTGATGGAGACTGGCTGGCCGCGAGCGATTTCATCGCCATCGCCGCTCGCCTCAATCTCACCGGCCCGGTTGATCTGAATGCCATCCGTCATGCCTTGCGGTCCCAAGCCGGCGAAATCGCGGTTGGCCTCTCCATTGAAACGATTACCGATTGGGGTTTCCGCAACCAGCTCGCGCATTTACTGCGCCAGTACCCCCAATTATGTCGCCGGCTTTGGCTCGAAGTGCCGGAATACGGCGCATTCCGGGAGTTCGAAGCTTTTCGTGATTTCTGCCATACTTTCAAGGAACTCGGCTGCCGTATCGGCATAGAACACTTCGGTCACCATTTCGGCGAATTCCAGAAACTCACGGATCTCGGTCTTGACTATCTCAAGATCGACGCCAGCTTCGTGCGCGGCATCAATCAGAAAAAGAATAATCAGAAGTTCTTGAAAGGCTTATGCAGCTTGGCCCACAGCATTGGCATCATTGTCATCGCCGTTGCCGTGCAAAGTGAGGCGGAGCAAAAGGCATTGATAAAACTGGGCTTTGATGGCCTTACCGGACCCGGTGTAAAGTGATGCCTCCTTGCTTCAAGTATCATCGGTCTGAATTTTACCTTGATAAACTGACATACTAGACTTATAACTTTCTCATACTCTACAGTTTCATATCCCCCCATCAATCATCCATTATAAGGACAGATCATGGCTTCCTCGCACACATGGCATTTTTTCCGGGCAGGTGGTTTCGATCAGGTACAAATTGACAGCGGCGCGGATCTACTAGCTTTGAAAGAGCTGGATCAGAAGCTATGGGTGGCACTGAGTTGTCCTACACGCGGCATAGAGTTCGACAATAGAACACTCGACTTGATTGACCATGATACGGATGCGCATGTGCATGCAAATGAAGTGCTTTCGGCTATCGCATGGGCAGGTGGTTTACTGAAGAATCCAGACCTGCTGGTCAAAGGTTCGGATTCCGTGGCCCTGGCCGATATCGATGATGGCAGTGAAGAAGGACAGCAGGTGCTCATCTCAGCTCAGTACATTCTCAAATGTCTGAATAAAGCCGATGCGACAGAGATTTCGCTTGCTGACATGGCTGACATCGAGAAGTTTGTGGCGGGCCTTGAATTCAATGGCGATGGCGTGATTCATTCCGGCCAGATTGCGGATGCGGAATTGCGTAAGACCGTCGAAGACATCATCAAGTATCGCGGCTCTGTTCCCGATTTAAGCGGGAATGCGGGTATCAACCAGGAAATAACTGATACTTTTTTTACCGAAGTTGCTGCTTATTCGGATTGGCAAGCCAGTGGAGACAGCGATGCAGATATCCGGTTTCTAGGGGAGAAGACGCAAGCGGCTGCCGACGCTTTTCATGCCATCAGAAACAAGGTCAGCGACTACTTCACGCGTTGCCAGCTGGCCGCTTATGATGCGCGCGCAGCAGTGCCATTGAGCCGTTCCGCAGAGGATTATCAGAATATCGCTGCACAAACGTTATCGGCGCAAAATACTGATATAGCGAATTTTCCACTGGCAACGGTGGAACCCGATAAACCCCTGCCATTAATCTCCGGTATAAATCCCGCCTGGCAGACACAGGTGGATGCACTACGTGAGCAAGCCATCGTGCCATTGTTTGGCAATAAAGATAGCCTTTTCGCCGCGGAGTGGGTAGCACTTTGCACCAAGTTTTCAGCATTTGACGCATGGCAAACATCCAAACCTGCCTGTTGTGCGGAGGAGTTGGGAGGAGAGCGTTTGCGTGAGATTTTCGGCAGTGGGCATAAGCAAGCAATCGATAATCTGATCAGCCGGGACAAGGCGGTGGAAACCGAAGTAAAAGCAATTCGCTCGGTGGAAAAATTATTGCGTTATAACCGCGATTTATTCAATCTGGTAAATAATTTCGTATCATTTCGCAGCTTCTATACCGGAAGGGACAAAGCGATATTTCAACTGGGTACACTGTACCTGGACGGGCGCAGTTGCGATCTATGCGTTAGGGTTGAGGATATAAGCAAGCACGCGGAGTTCGCCAATATGAGCGGGCTGTATCTGGCATATTGCGATTGTGTACGCAATGGTGGCGCGGAAAAAATGAGTATTGCCGCCGCATTTACCGCCGGCGATTCTGATTTTCTCATGGTTGGACGGAATGGCATTTTCTATGACCGGAAAGGCCAGGATTGGGATGCGACCATCGTGCGCATCCTCGACCATCCGATCAGCATTCGGCAGGCATTCTGGTCCCCCTATAAAAAACTGAGCAAGTTCATTAGCGCGCAATTGCAAAAATTGGCCTCATCGAGGGCTGCGGCGGCGGATGAGAAACTGATCAAAGCGGCGATGGAAACCGGTACACCCGTAGTAGCTGGCACGCCCCCTCCACCGCCCAAGCCTCCCTTCGATGTAGGCAAGTTCGCGGGGATTTTTGCCGCGATAGGGTTGGCAATCGGCGCGATCGGCGGCATTCTTGCTTCACTGGTCAGCGGGATACTGGGACTGAAATTCTGGCAAATACCTTTGGCCATATTCGGGCTGATGTTGCTGATTTCGGGACCGGCAATGATTGTAGCCTGGTTCAAGTTGAAGAAACGCAACCTCGGCCCGGTGCTGGATGCGAACGGTTGGGCCATCAACGCCCGCGCGCGCATCAATATTCCATTCGGCACATCATTGACCAAGCTCGCGTATTTGCCCCAAGGCGCCCGTCGCTCCCTGACCGACCCATTTGAGGATAAGAAACCGATGTGGCCTTATTACATTGTGATTGCGGGTATCATCGGTGCTTTGATCGGCTTCTGGTATATGGGCATTTTCGGAGCCCCCTCCATTCAATAATGGAGATAGACGGACATGCACCCCAGCGCACCTTCTCATTTTCTCAAAGAAATGAATTCACCTTTTTCGGAGAATCGCTAAATGGACGTTGATAAACTCAAGTCAGTAGCAGGTGCCATCGTCGCGCAACAAAAGGGTATTCTTGCAGCGGATGAAAGCAACCCCACGATCAAGAAACGTTTTGACTCGATCAAGCTTGAAGCGACCGAGGAAAACCGCCGGCGATACCGTGAACTGCTTTTTACCACCGATGGTATCGAGCGCTATATCAGTGGCGTTATTCTCTTTGACGAAACACTGCGCCAACGTTCCCGCGATGGCGTTCCTTTCGCCGAACTGCTGTCAAGCCGGGGGATCATTCCCGGCATCAAGGTGGACAAAGGCGCAAAAGCGCTGGCACTGTACCCTGGTGACACAATCACCGAGGGTCTGGACGGCTTGCGTGAACGGCTCGCGGAGTATAAACAATTGGGTGCGAAATTTGCGAAATGGCGAGGCGTTATCCAGATTGACGGGCACGATATTCCTTCGGCATACGCCATGCATGCAAATGCCCACGCGCTGGCGCGCTATGCCGCCCTCTGTCAGGAGGCGGATATCGTGCCCATCGTCGAACCCGAAGTACTCATGGATGGCATTCAGGATATTGATCGCTGCGAAGTGGTCACGTCGCAAATGCTAGAGAACTTGTTCGCGGAGCTTAGTGCCCACCGTGTGATACTTGAAGGTATTCTGCTCAAGCCGAATATGGTGATTGACGGGATGAAGTGCACACATCCGGCCAGCGTGCGGCATGTCGCCGAAGCTACGGTTCATTGCCTCAAGCGCTACGTTTCGGCCGCGGTTCCCGGGATCGTGTTCCTATCCGGCGGCCAAAGCGCGGAGGATGCCACCGATCACCTGAACGCCATGAATGCCATGGGATCGTATCCCTGGCAGCTCAGTTTTTCCTATGGGCGCGCACTTCAGGCACCGGTTCTCGCCACCTGGAAGGGAAAGGAAAGCAATGTCGCCGCGGCACAAGAGATATTTTTCAGGCGTTGCCAGTTAAACGGTTTGGCCCGAGAAGGAAAATATAACCGGGCAATGGAAATGGACAAATAACGCATAGCTTGTCCGATATCAGATCCATCGGGCCCACAGGCGTGCGCCAAGCTCTTTGAGGCGCATACCAATGGAACGCTCGCGCCACTTTTCAAGGGTGACAAGCGTGGAAGATTCAATATCTTTCTCGAACATCGCTTTCATTTGCTCACCAAAATCTTGTCCGAGAATCACAGCATTGATTTCCTGATTGTGTTGAAAACTGAGCCAATCAAGGTTGGTCGAGCCTATGGTAGACCAAATGCCGTCTATAAGCGCGGTCTTCGCATGGAGCAGCGCATCCTCCCGCTCATAGATCTTCACGCCAGCACTCAGCAGTTCATCGTAGTAGGAATGCGAAGCATAATAAACCAGATTCGAATCCGTTTTGTCGGGTAGCATCAAGCGCACGTCGACATTGCGCTGGGCAGCGCCCTTCAATGCAGCAAGCAATTGCGGGTTAGGCACAAAATATGCGGTTGTAATATATGCATGGGTCTCGGCGCTGTTAATCGCTGATAGCAGCGTGACATAAATGGTGTTGTAAGATTCATCGGGCGAACTGCCAATGGCACGCACCACTTCATTGCCTCTACTGCCCATCTTCGGAAAAAAGGATTTCGACACCGGTGATTCACCCTTTTGCTTTTCCCACGTTGAGAGAAATAATTTCTGAAAATCGCTGACAACCGGCCCTTCAATACGTAGATGGGTATCACGCCACGGTGGGGTATCCGGTGTACGCGGTTTTGATCGAGTGAAGGATCCGCTGGAATACACGCTGCTAATATTGACGCCGCCCACAAAGGCAATCTGGCCGTCAACCACGAGCAGCTTGCGATGATCGCGTCCCACCTCCCATTTCTTGCGAGGCGCCAATGGATTAATGGGGTTGAATTCCAGTACGTTGATGCCGCTGTCCATCATTGACTTGAAGAATTCTTTAGGCGTATTACCCGATCCAACGCTATCGTATATAAAATTCACCTGTACACCCTTCTTTTGCCTTTCAATCAATGCATCCACGAAACGACGACCAATCTCATCATCCTCGATACTGTAGGTTTCCATGTTGATGTGATTCTTCGCTCCCTGTATCGCGGAAAACATCGATTTGTAGGTAGCAGGGCCATCAAGCAGCAACGTTACCTTATTGCCCGTCACCAACGGGCTTCCCATCAGTTCCTCGACTTGCGCAAGATGCCTGTCAAAGATGTTCGTTTTTGGGCTCCCGTTCTTCAGTCCTGCCAGGATTGCCTCACTTTTCTGGGGAGGAAGCGGACCCTGCGCGCCGTTTACACGTACCGCATGGGTTGTATGCGCCATTCTATCCGGCAGTGGTAGGGAACCACAGCCAGCCAGCAATATCAGGCACAATACCCCCGCACACTTCTGAATCATCATGAATTCCATTTCCTCAGGTTTTTGATATTACCGGTTACATTTGGCGCGTTTCACTTGCACATCCCTGCTTGAGAATTAATACCCATGTTTACTACACGGAATTAAATCTAAAGTTACAAAATATTGAAAGCAAGAATCATTCCAAACAGATCAGTCAAATAGTTATCGACTGAACCACCGTCAAGTGTGAAATTTCTCGACATACTTTTGCATCTCAACCCTCCTGCCTGAAACATGACTGATCAATATTAGTCTTGGATACCACTTTATTTGCTGTCATCGTATCGAAACATGCCGCAAAAAAGTGCGGCTGACAGGGGACGGACTATGGATGTCTCCCATGGGCCGCGGGGCGGCCTGCAACTACCTGAAGTATTTAGCCGGGTGGGGAATGTGGGAAAGAGGGGAAATTTCTGCGCATCACGTCCGAGCGCTCCACAGGTTGTCCATGAAGCATGTTATTGGCATAGTCGGGATTACAACCGGACTTACGACCGTACCGTGATGTTACCGCCACTTTTGGACGTGCTTGAGATGCCAAATGAGCAGTTAATGCTTCTGGTATAACCCGATCAGTTCGGAATGGGCAAGAATATGCCCTTGCATTGCTTGCTCCAGCTTTACTTTGGTGGGCTGATTCAAGTCCGGCAGTACGGTATCCAAAGCGTAGAGTTTATGAAAATAGCGATGGCTGCCTATCGGAGGGCAAGGTCCGCCGTAGCCGGTACGCTGCCAGTCATTAAGCCCCTCCAGGGTTCCTGGTGGGAGATCTCTTGCCGCAACGGCCTCGGGCAAACCACCGGAATTGACCGGGATGTTATATAACACCCAATGCACCCAGGTTCTTTTAGGCGCAGCCGGATCAGGCGCATCCGGATCATCCATGATTAAAACCAGGCTCTTCGTACCCTCGGGTACGTCATTCCAGAAAAGTTCGGGGGAAGTATCATGGCCCTCGCAAGTATGGCGAACGGGAATGACTCCCTGGTGGGGAAAAGATGATGAAGTAATGGTCATGGACATAATAGTTTTCTCCTTCTTGCTTACGGACGGTTCCGTTTCAGCCGCTCCCGCCACGATACAGACCAAGGCGATTCCGAGCGAGGCGGCAACAACACCAATGTACCTCCACCCGATGAAATGAGATCCGGTTTCCATTTGCTACGATATGGGAACAGTCCTTCCCTTCTCGCCACCCAGTTTCGGCAATCTGCCAGTCAGCAGCATGATATACTCCTTTTCAAGGGGCTATTATTGACGATGTCTCGTTTCTTTCTGGCGTTGATATTTCACCAGCTTGGCAATGGCGAGCAATTCTTCCGACAATAGCTCCAACAAGTCATCGAGCGTCAGAATACCTACCAGTCCACCGTTTTCATCCACGACCGGCAATCGCCTTACCGTCTTGCTGCGCATGTATTGAATTGCCTCGAAAACCCCTACGTTTTCTTTCACCGTGACCAATTCCCGCATCATGATATCGCCCACGGTGATAACTTTCTGATCGAGATCCGGCGCCATGATTTCCACCACGAGATCGCGGTCGGTAACAATCCCGACCGGAACCCGGACGTCACCGCGCTCTTCGACAACCAGCACATCGCCGACATGATGCTGCCGCATGAGCTTGGCAGCTTCCAGAATGGTATCGTCACGTTTCAGGATAACAACATCACGGTTACATATTTCACCGGCAGGCATGATGCCCTCCAATTCATTAAATATTTCATACTATATGGCAAATGCATGACGCCCTGTTCCGATAGGTCCGACGGAAAATATCGCGGACTTCGATCTCGTCAGGCTGTAACTCCTGTTTAGCGTGCCCAGCTTACGCGCAACAGATACTCTTGCGGATTGTAGTGAAACTCCAGATCACCCTGATAAGCGTGATGTAGCGCTTCGCCAATGCCACGGGCAAGATGAATATCCGTCGTCGTCAATAGGGTTGCATCCTCTTCTTCTTCAATTGCCATGATCCGCTTGAGCGGATGATCGGCCCGCTCACGTTTTTCCACATTGTGCACAAGATGCATGACTTCCTCGCGATGAGCGAGAAAGAACGCCCCTTGCAAGGTTAGAAATCCGGCGGGAAAATGATCGTGCATGCGATGGCAGGCGGGACAGGTTTCCTGATGGGCATCGGTGGTGGCTTTGCCCCATTGCCAGCGTCCTTCATGAAATACTGCCCCACACTGGGGGCAAACGGTAGGCTCCGGCAGCTTGCGCCTTGCTTTATAGGTATCGTGCACATGCTCCTGAAAGAGGCCATCATCCCGGGAAACTCGCTGGAAGCCGGGTAATTTGCCTTCTGTGCTCATGGTGCGACTCCTATGATGAAGAAAAAGTATATATTCCAACCGACCGCCGATTATCCTGCCGCCATAGCCGAAGTCACCGGGAGGCGCGGCTTCATTTTCAAGGCAAGAAAGTGAATGCCCGAATCAAACCGCGAGACTCGATTCACTCCATCAATGCATAGCCGCCGTTTGTCATCCCGCAATGAAATCCGCTTTATTTAACCTCAATCCTCTTGGCGGTTTTTCCACCCTTCTTCGGGAGTACTAGTTCCAAAGTACCATTCTCATACTTGGCCTCAGCTTTGGTTTCATCCACCTCGCTGCCTAGAGTAAAACTCCGGTAAACCGACCCCTGACGGCATTCGCGGCAAATGACTCTTTCCCCTTCCTTTTCCTCTTTTTCCTCCTTGGTCTCGGCGCTGATGGAAACCTGTTTGCCATCTATTTGCACTTTGACATTCTCTTTCTTTACTCCCGGCATTTCCGCGCGTACGGTATAAGCCGTATCGTTTTCGGTCAGATCCATCTTGATTGTGGGAGCATTTTCCATTTCCGCGGAAAATGGACGCATCCCAAAATTTTTGAACCAGTCTTCAACATTGTAAAATGGATCGGGACGCGTCATTTCGCCGAAAAGAGGGGAATGCCGCATGATATTCGCCATGATAATTCTCCTTTGCAATTAGTAAAATTTCTTCAACGTCGCCTTCTGACCAATTTTGATTACCAAGAAGACTAGTCCCCACCGTCATACGATGCCTCATCTACGCCAGGCATGACATCCACTTCCTGGCCGCCACGCCGCTCAGTTCGATAATAAAGGGCAGTGGAAATCGTCTGATAGTTATTTCTCCGTTCTCCTGCCTTGCGTTTGACTGCTCCACGGGCTTTCGCTGCCGTTGACTCGATTGACATGAATTTTGCTGGTTGTTCAACAAATTCGCTTCCATGTTTCTTTCTTTTCTTGCTTTTCGTACCGGGAGGACTTAATGGTTTGCTTGACAAAATATGACCTTTAATGAGTTGAAGGTTTATCCAGATAGCTTATCGTCGTTTGACTGCTTAGTTTAATTTAATGGCAGAGCTTACTAATTATCAATGATCCCTGGTGGTTTTCTGTGCGCTTCCTAACATTAGGAATGATCTACTTGGCTTTGCAAATTCCCGGGCAATCCGCCCCACCCTGCTTGGGGTCGCAATCATCAGCGGGGTCGTCCACGCAAGTTCCACCGCCGGTACATTGGATTCCCGCAATGCCACCACAGGCTTGCGGCCCGGTCTTCTTGCATTCACCCTCGTACTCAACGGATATGCCGGCGCCAGCCGCTGTGCATGCGTTCCCGTACGTCTTGCCATCACAACCGCATACGGGTCTGAATTCCCTTGTGCAAATCGTAGGCTTGGTCTTGCATGTGCCTTGCGCGTCCGGCATCTTGCATCGACCGATACCGAAATCGCAGTATTGTTGCGCGTCAGGACAGATTTCTCCAGCTATTCCGCCACAAGTCAGCGATTGCCCGCCGGAACCACCCGAACCGACGGGCTTGCATTGCGCAGTAAACTCCACATCAAGGAATGTACCTGCCTTGGGATGAACTGAACGCAGCTGCTTGACAAAGGCATTAAACTTTTTTGGTGTTGCGTTGAAACCGGCCTCCGCGCATGCGAATAAACCGCCTTCGATCGGAATGGGTCCATCCGCCCTTGGGCTATAAACAGCGAATGTATCGATGGCGCCGGCAGCAATTGCCTGCCCCACCAACTTGCGAACTGATCGCAAGGCGGCGTTATCGAGACCTCGTCCATCATTGGTGAGAGTGATATTCACGGCACGTTCGGCAGGATCCGCAAGGTCTTCGGCGAAGACGGACGTGTTGTTGAGCACGAACGCTCCAATCAGGAGAGCATAGGCCAGTCTTTTCATTTTTTCCTCCCATCACGGCGTCCATACTTCTGTCCTATCCTATGGATATATCGCACTCTTTTTGTAGCAAAAAAAATGGAAAAGTAAAGCTTGGATGATTTATTCGAATAAGATTTATTCGAATAACAATGATCGGGAGGAATGCATCATGAGCATACGATATCTCAAATTGTCGATAACCAACCAAAGGAGTATCGACATGAGCAAACATGGGGAAGGACGACTTTGAGGTAATATGCGAGCACTATGGCAGTACTGATCCCGATTCGGGCAATAAGGTGGGATATCGAACGCTGTCCAGTATCCCGGCTTCGTGGGACCGATACGGCGGCACGGTGCGTCGATTTCGGCCGTGATTTCGTCTCGAATCTAACTCTTATTCGATATCTTCACCGGATGGACGGAGTGCCGCGCCACCTGGAGCACAGTGGTGAATCAGGGCGACCCATTGAACAGGTGTTGCCGTTCGATTTGCATGGATTCGATGACGATAAACAGAAGCGAGGGAACAAGGGATTGACCCTATGAAAGATCGTTTGAACTCCGCCAGTTACGCGGAAAAGTTGCCCCCCAGACAATAAAAACGACGAGCTGCGACGGAATTAACCTGCCAGCAGGCATTTCGAGGAGATGGGAAAAATTCAGCATGAAAGAGCAAAGCCGGATTAGCGTAGCTAACCCGGCTTTGCCCCGTTTTTACCGGATAGAGGAATAATACTATTGCAGCATGGTGCTGCTTTGATGCAATCCACTCGCTGCGCTAAGCGTTTGAGTATCGGATGCAGCATGGTTTTCGTCGAGCTTTGATGCTATTTGCCGATGGGCAGCGGCTTCTTTTATGTCGTCATTCATGATTTGCTCATACTGGCGTACTAAAGCACCGGTATGAGATTGCAGGTCCTGTGCTTGTCTTCCGTAGAGATAGCTCTTGTTCTCATACTGTTCAAGCAACTCTTTTTGTTCCTGTACTTTTGCCTGCATCTGCTTGGCTTCGGCCTCAAGGGATTTCGCTACCGCGATGTGATCATGGCTGGTTACAGCCTTCTGCGCCGCCGCAAGGATAGCAGGGTTTTCGGTTGCCATTGCGGATGGGCTTACCGCGGCCATGAGTCCCACCATTGATAACGCGGCAAGAAATTTTCCGAATTCCGTTTTCATGATAATTGTACCCAAATAAAATGAAAGTGACTGTATCCTAACCGAGTCAACAGCATGAGTATATTGGGGAAACCCTGGTTTTATGCTAAGGGAAACCCTTAGAAATTTCTGAAGGGATCTGGGCACAACCGCCACCTTGTCTGGGAATGGCTGATGCATGCCAATCTCGCCACAACTCGTTGTTTGCACACCACCTCGGATCGCCATGCCGTCCCAAGTAGTGCCCGGAACCGCCGAGCCCGGATATTTCACCGGATCGCAGATGATGAGCCGACTGTTTTGGCGATTGGGGAAAGTCGCCGCGCATGCGGCGAAATAGTCGCAAACTGACCGCCAGCACTCCAGTAGGCATGCAGGGATTTAACGTTATCCACCCAATGGCATCATTCATGCCGCATATGATGACTTCCGGAGGACCTATCCCGGGCTAGAACCCCGAAGGATAAGTTTCATCCATTTCCCCTGGCCTTGGATGAACGAATGAGGGCAATGGTTCCAGTGCTTGCGTTTCGTCGATATGGATCATGAAATCAAATTGCCGTGGCAGGGATGTATGGAAATAATGACTCATGCGCTCGGTTTCGGGTCGATAAATGACGCCGATAGCCCGCTGTAGTCTTTCGTCCGCCAGCATGCCAATTGCTTCGTTTTTGCCTCTCAGGTCAATGTAGAAACGCTTCTTTTCGAGCCGTGAGAAAACTTCTTCATAGCTGCCGGGCAACGGCTCACGGATCGCCTTGGTTTCCGCTGGTCCATCCCAGTCCGACGCTGCCGTCACCGTACCGCGGCTGGTCGAAAAACCGATACGAAGCGCTTTGTTCGCGTATTTATCATTGACCAGTTGGCCGATGTTAATCTCGCCGCGACGTCCCATCTGGGTTGCCGCTGCATTACCCAAATGAGAATTATGGGCCCAAACAACGATTCTCGCCTTCCGTCCCAGTCGGGCGCCGAGGTGCGCAGCAAGCTTCTCCAGCGTTTCGAACATATGCCGGTCTCTCAGATTCCAGGTGTTGGGCCGGCCTCTGAACAGAGCGCGATAATATTCCTCGGCATTCTTTACCAATTCGGCATTTTGCTGCGCCGAAAAATATTCATTTCCGGCAAAAATACCGTCCCTTTCCATATAGACACGCGCTTTTTGTTGGAGTCGTATAAGTTGGGTGATGACTTCCTGCTCGCATGAATCCCATCTACCAGAGGCAATGGCATAGCCATATGCCTGAGGATCATTGATAAACTGGCCAAAGCACGCATAGCGTCCCCGTGCGGCTTCCGCTTCTTTTGGGTCGATCTTGTCCAGGTACCCCAGCACTGCCTCCATGGAGGTTGTCATGCTATACAAGTCAAGACCGTAGAAACCGGGGTATTCCGTGGGCCGCGGCTGTCCCACTTGCGCTTTCCGGCCTTCTCCGCCCTTAAGACCTCTGTTCTCTTCGTTGAAATGATGCAGCCACTCGACAAACGCCTGAATTTCGATGTTACGCCACATCCAGGTGGGAAACCGTTCAAAGTCCGACAAAGCCGCGTCTGCGTCCATATCATCCGACTGGCCCAACACATAGCGGTTAACCCGGTAAGCATCCGGCCAATCGGCTTCAACGGCAATGGCGTCAAAACCTTCCTCCATGATGAGACGCCGGGTAATTTCAGCGCGAATCCGGTAAAACTCCGCCGTGCCATGAGTGGCTTCACCGATGAGGACGAATATTTTTCCCTCGGTGCTTCCTGAAGCATCCCCCTGGACGGCCTGTATTATCGCGTCGTAATCACTATCGATACCTAGCAGGGACTGAGCTTGCCTTTCCAGCGCAACCATCAACTTATGATCCGGATTGAAATCAGACATACCATCCTCCTCCACTTATTCCGGGAAAAAACCGGTGCCAGCGGATAACTTATGGCTCTGGGGACTATAGGGTTCTGCCGGGGTTTTTGGCGGCATGGTTCAAAAGAGCCAGCACTTCATTATCCGAGGTCTGGGAAAAATCGCCGTACCATTGTCCGACACCATAAAAAGGCTCTGGCATGTGCAGGCATATAAGCTCATCCGCTTCTTTCTCGATTTTGCCGCAGGTGGAGACCGCGCCAACCGGAACAGCCACAATGATACGTGCAGCGCCCGAATGGCGAAGGGACGCAATCGCAACCCGCATGGTCGCGCCTGTGGCAAGGCCATCGTCGACGATAATGATGGTTTTTCCCTCTAAATCGGGCGGCGGCTTCCCCTGGCGGTAGAGCGCGTTTCGTCTTTCCAGCTCTGCCCGCTCCCTGGCGATGATGCCATCAATAACGGTCTGATCAATATTCAGAAGATCGATAATATCCTGATTGAGAACACGGATATTTTCTCCCGCCAGCGCACCCAGCGCCAGTTCTTCTTGTCCCGGCACACCAAGCTTGCGGACTAGCCACAGATCGAGTGGTGCAGACAGGGCTTTTGCCACTTCATAAGCCACCGGGACGCCGCCCCGCGGCAGTGCGAGAATGAAAATATCGTTTCTGCCGGCATAACCGGATAATGCATCCGCTAGGAACTTCCCCGCTTCCGTTCTGTTTGCGAAACGGTGAAAAGTGGCCGCCATTGGATAGGTCCCCTGCTAATTCAAATGATCGCGAAACCACTGGGCCGCTAGGAGTGCGGCTGCTTCAAGCGTACCGGGCTCTTCGAACAGATGCGTGGCGTTTGGCACAATTTCCAGTCTTGACTGGGCATTGAGCCGTGCTAACGCCCATTTATTGAGGTCCAGAACCTGGAAATCGTTTCCCCCCACGATAAGCAGCACAGGCACTGTGACTTTCGCCAGATAATCCGCGGCAAGATCCGGCCTGCCACCACGTGAAACGACAGCCATGATATTTTGTGGACGTCGCGCCGCCGCAATCAAAGCGGCGCCGGCACCGGTACTGGCACCAAACCAGCCGATCTTGAAACGGTTCGTCTGAGCTTGGCTTTGCAGCCATGCCGCAACATCAACCAACCTGTCCGCCAGCATTGGAATATCGAAGCGCAGATGCCGTGTCCGCAAATCGATGGTCTCTTCCTCCTCCGTCAGGAGATCGGCAAGGAGTGTTGCAAACCCATATCCGTTCAGCGTTTCCGCGACATAACGGTTCCGGGTGCTATGCCGACTGCTGCCGCTCCCATGGGCGAATGCAATAATGCCTTGCGCGCCCGCAGGCACGGCCAAATCCGCACTCAACACCACGCCACCCGCCGGTATGCGTAAAGCCGTAGGCTCGGGAAGACGGTGTAGCGGTCGGACGGGCATAGGACTTCCAATTTTATGCAACAGGCCGGACAGAGTATCGAAACGGGCACCAGCGGGCTGCGTTTTACCAAACGAAATAACTTTGATGGAAGCTTCGGGCGATTTCCGTGCGATTCCGAACATAGCTGCATGTTTCCTATTGCGGGATCGGCGCTACGTCGCCCGATTGATTGCCCAGTATGGAAAAATTACGGAAATTGTCATTCCCTCGTACTATTATGTAAAAACGATACCGATTTCTTTCTCAACTTTTATAGGGAGCAGGTAAAAAATGAAAACAATTTACCGGATTTACCCGGCAATAGGAGTCGCCCGGATAGGAAACAGCGAGACCGGCTATTTCCTGGGTCCGGAATCTCCGGGTATCGTTCCAGACGGACCCTATCGTGATAGTTCATCGGGAAAAATAAAACCACAAGGTGTCCGCTTCAGAGTCTATAAATTCACCCGGGATGAGTTTGGTAAGGAAACGCTGGACAACGAGGTTATACCGGATAACAAGACAAAAATTACTTGGAGCGTTCATCTCGTCAATCGCAAAGCGGCGGGAGGGAATTTCCCCCCGGGAGGTCCGTCTTCTTCCTTGCGGAACGCTGATTACGATCGTGCCGGACTAGTCGTGGATGCTTCATTAAAGTCAATATCCGGAAAAAACAAAACTGCCTTGCCGCTCAGTGGAGAAATTAACTTCATAAGAAATGGCAACATCGAGGGGAGCGAAAAAGTTACGCTGGGACGGCTACTGACCGACGAAAAAGGACGCCTCATCGTTGTTGGCGGACCCGGTAAATCAGGCTCGCCCATCGGCCGGGGCCTGGACAGTTTCGCGAACAATGATGGCTGGTATGACGGCGTTTCCGATGGCCCGGTAAGCGCCGTGGTGGAAGTCAATAATGAAGCGCCCGTCACGGCGGAAGGGGGTGCGTGGGCTGTCGTAGCTCCGCCATCATATGCACCGGGCATTGAAAATGTCACGACCTGGTACGACCAGGCACTCAATGTCGCGGCGAGGAATTTCTCGCCGCGTCTCATAGTAAACGTACCGTCATTCACACGCGATATCTATCCCATCCTGAAGCGAACGGTAATGCTGCATTGGGTGGTGGAGCAGAAAAATCGTCACCATGGCACAACCGGCAATTTTCTGAATGTGGCAAGACTAAGCAAATTGGCGGACAAGACCGAAAACGGAAAATCCGCACGTGAAACAGTCTTCCGATGGCTGATGAAACCTAATACGCACGTCGATCCCAATACGCCTCCGCCACAACTGCCGCCGGCCATGCCAAAAGTGAATAGCGGCCTCGATCCTGACAACCCCGAGCAAGGCGAGTACACCGCACTGACGGAATATCAATACGCCATGATGGAAAAATGGTCGCAGGGCAATTTTGATCCCGACTGGACGGCTGAACCGGTACCCGTTCCGCTTGATGAGTTGCCGCTGGAACAAAGACCCGATGCCCTGACGCGAGCGTCGCTGGAAGGCTGCATTGGCGCACCGTTCTTTCCAGGTATTGAAGTGACATACGTTATCGCTCAAGCTGCAACTTACGAAGGATCATTTCGAATCAAGCACACCCTCCCACCCGGTTTCCTGACCGAGCGCATGGCGTTGCCGTGGCAGGCCGACTTTCTCGCTTGCGGCGAACTATGGTGGCCCGCCCAGCGCCCTGTCGACGTCGTTACCGCATCAGGAGAAATTCAGTCATTCTCGCGGGGCATACAAGACTACGGCGATATGGTCCGATGGTGGACGGAGCTTGGCTTTATTGTAAAGAAGGGCGAGAAGTTTGTTGAGGACGAGCGTAATCCCATCGAGGGTCAAGTTTGAATCAACCCTGCGGCTGTTTGAAAACGGAGGGGTCGAGCTGATATCTTTGAAGAAGTTTGTAGAATTCAGTGCGATTGCGTTTGGCGAGGCGCGCAGCCTGAGTCACATTGCCGCCCGTGATTTTCAGCACGCGAACCAGATAATCTCTCTCGAAACTCTTGCGCGCGTCCTCGAAAGATACGAGTTGCTCCTCCTCCTTGTGCATGGCATCGTATACCAATACCGGCGAAATCAAGGGGGCGGTACTCAAGGCCACGCACTGCTCCACAACATTCATAAGCTGCCTCACATTACCAGGCCATGAGGCACTAACCAGCATTTCCATTGCCTCGGGAGAAAACCCATTAATACTTTTATCGTATTTCGCTGAAAATATGCCAAGAAAATGATTCACCAGCAAAGGAATATCCTCACGCCGCTGGGACAAGACAGGGATGGTTAACGCTACGACATCCAATCTGTAGTAAAGATCTTCTCGAAAACTGCCGTTAGCGATTTCGGCCTTGAGATCACGGTGAGTTGCGGAAATGATACGGACATCCACAGGGATGGTCTGCATGGATCCAACCGGGCGCACTTGCCTTTCCTGGAGAACACGCAATAATTTAACCTGAAGCAACAGTGGCATGTCCCCGATTTCATCCAGGAACAGCGTTCCCCTTTCCGCTAATTGCAACAAGCCTTTGTGATCCCTTACCGCCCCTGTGAATGCCCCCTTGACATGTCCGAACAATTCGGATTCCAATAGTTGTTCCGGAATTGCCGCGCAATTTATCGCCACAAATGGGTAATGGCGACGTTTGGAGGCTTCATGTATGGCGTGAGCGAACAATTCCTTGCCGACACCGCTCTCGCCATAAATTAGCACACTTGCATCCCCTTCCGCCACCAGTCCCGCCTTGGTGAGGAGATCCTCCATCACCGCGCTTTGCGTAATGATACCTTTGGACCAGGATGCCTTTGACATATCGTTTTGTCCCGCCGCGCCGGGGACATACCTGAGAGCCTGGCTGATATTGGCCAGCAGCGTCTTACTGTCAAAAGGTTTGGCGAGATAACCGAATACACCTCGCTGAACAGCCGCGACCGCATCGGGAATAGTGCCATGTGCTGTCAGAATTATCACTGGCAATGTGGGTAGCGTACGGTGAATTTGTTCGAATAGTGCCATTCCATCCATCCCGCTCATCTGCATATCGCTGATGACGAGCTGCGGGCGCGACACATCCAGATAATTGAGGGCCGCCTCCGCGCTTGGCACGGCTTCCGTTTTGTAGCCAGCGGCTGTAAGCCGGATCGTGAGGAGTTCCAGGAGATCGGTATCGTCATCGACGATGAGGATTCTTGGCTTGGAATCGGAAGTATTTTTATTCAATTTATTATCCTAAATCCGGCAGTTGGACGGAGCAGAATGTGCGGTTTCTGAAATGCAGGGCAACGGCAGCGGCGCGGAATGGCGCGGCCCGCGGGGCGGAGCAGTGCCCTCCGCAGGAAGGGGTGTCCCCGTGGCGGGATGTGGGTGCCTCGGAACGCGGTCCGGCGTCCCCCCTCGCAGCCCGATCCCCGCTTCGCGGGGCCCCCTCGTGCGACGCTCCGGAGCACCTCCGTTCCAAGGCGTTGCAACGCTGCCATGCGCCGTAAAAACCGTGCAATCTACCCCGTAGCGGCCTCACCCAAAAGGTGCGGCTCAAATAGTATAAGCCGTTGTTATTAATCATAACGCTAACCTAATAAATAAGCGATCAACGACCGGATTTAGGATCATAGGCCTCTGAGAATAAGATTTTTTTCCATGCTTTTAATCGCTTCAATCTGATTTTGCAGCGTTTCCACCCGTTTTTGCTCTTCTTTCAATTTTATCGATAACTCGTTTAATTTTAGCGCTGACTCATCCACGCTATTACTTAGCCGCTGCTGTTCCGCAAGCAGCGTCGCCAGTAAATTTCTGAAACTTTGCAAGCCCGTCACGGGTTTCACATCGCGTGGCCATTCGTTGAGCAGATAAAGCGCTGAATTCACGTCGCGGAAGGGAGTGTTGGGCAGAATGAGAAGTAATATCAATCTCGCCCGGTTTGCCTCACTTTTATTCTGTACAAAATTTTGCTTTACCTTATCGTACACGCGAGCGAGTTCCGCCGGCGGCTGCTTGCGCAAGGAATCGTAATATTGCATCAGATCTTCCATTTGACCGATTACGATCAAGTCGGACAGCAATAGCCCCCCAGGTTGCTGATTTTCAGGGATGGCGGTACAGGCGGTTAGCAACGTCAGTATCACCACCGGTAGAATCCGGAATTTCTGGTATGCGTTACTCATAAGGTTCCTTCCGGGTCACGGATCGGCAGGGTAAGACGAAAATGGGCGCCATTGACATTAACAACCGGTTGCATCAGCTCTATATTCCCTCCGTGCGCGAGCGCGTATTCGCGCGCGATGGATAACCCCAGTCCCGTTCCCTTTATATGACTGTCGAGTACCTGCCGCCCCTGATAGAAAGGCTCGAATACCTTTTCGCGATCCGCCTCGTCAACACCGGCGCCGGCATCCAGGATATCGAATTGCACCGTCTCGTCTACCTTGCTTGTCCAGATTTTTATGCACCCGCCAGGAGGAGAGAACTTAATTGCGTTCGATAACAGATTATCCACAATAACTTTAATTTTTTGTTTATCACAGTCAATTATCAACTCCGGGCAGGAGACCTCGATTTTCAAGCCCTTACTCATGGTGATAAGGTTCTGATCTTGTAATACGGTATCCAGAATTTTCGCCAGATTCGCCTGACGTTTCACCAGTGCGGCTTTCTCCGTCTGGAGCGCGCTGTAGCTCAGCAAATCCTCGATACGCCGCTGTAATTGTACGCTGTTGCTGTACAGGATATTCGCGATACGCTGCTGTTCTTCGGTCAATTCTCCCACCACGCCTTCCGCAAGCAGGTCGGCACCTTCGCGCATGGCGGTGAGCGGTGTCTTGAGTTCGTGAGAAACGTGCTGTAGAAACCGGGTTTTCTGCTCTTCCAGTTTCAGCAACCGACGGCGCAACCAGTCCAGGCGTTCGCCGAGATACCTTAAATCCTGAGGACCGTCCACTCTTATCGCTTTAAACAGCGCACCTTCCCCCATGGTACGAATCGCTTCGTCAATCTGGCGTATTGGATGCGCAATCCGCAGTGAAAAGATGAATGCGAGGAGAATCGCGAACGGAATCAAGGCAAGCAGCTGCCATCCGACGGTAAAGCGGGCATCCCCCGCCATATCCTGCATTTCGCCTACCTCACGTTCAATCAACGCATAACCGACCGCCGAAAAGGTTCGCGCCGAATCCCGCAGGGGCACGAATTTGCCAACCAGATCGCGCAGCTCTTCCGGTGACTTTTCTCTGGCCGATACGTTACCGAAAATAGATATCTCCAATAGTTGCATTTGCTCCAGCAATTGTTTTTGTTCAGTATGCAGGGAAAGCTCAAAAAGATTGGCTGAGGCGCTTTCGAACTTCTCATGTGCCCTGAAGTAATTTTCGAGCAGGGACGTATCGCCAAGGATGTGTGTTTGCCGCACAGCACGTTCCATGGCTGCAATTTCATCCGCCAGGACACGGCTGCCGTGCGCAATTTGCGCCGCCTGGTATACGGCCCTGCGGCTTTGATCCGCCAACCGGTCAATGGAGAATGCGCTATTGACGAGAGCGATGATAAGCGGCAAGCCCACCAGCGCAAATCCGAACAGAATCAATTTCAGGAAGGATTTTGGCTTCTTGCGCCGCATCCGTGAAATGGAAGTAGCGCCAATACCACCCTCCTGCTTTACGGTATCTCCATCAACAACCATTTTTATCCTTTGATTGGCGACTTGCCAAGGCCGATACCTGAATCCATTCTAAATCCGACGAGCGGGCGGGATGAAGTGTGCGATATTTTGGCTGCGGGGCAAGGCGCAACGATGTGAAATGGCTTGTTATATTCCATGACGTTGCAAATGCAGCCATGTGCCACAAAACTGTGCACATCATTCCCCTAATACCGGATTTAGGACCATATGCGATTATCTCTAGATTATGCCGATAATTCAGAAAATCTGAATAGTCTTATTGGCACAGAACTTCGTGTCGCGGCGTTCATCCAGATTTGGAGCGGGTAAGTCTATGGCGTTGAAGCAATGTAGGGCTTGCAATAATGCTTGGAAGGAAATTCCTTGTTCCTTCGCGAATTGACAATAACATCACCGCCGTTTTTTACGCACTCCCGCATCGAATTGTTCAGACTGGCATAATGCTCGTTTGGCTCTGTATTTTTTGAAACCGGTGGTACTTTCTCCCGGATTTTGACGCACGCCGCCACTTCATCTCCGGCGGGAGAAATATCTTTTGTAGGTGGTAATGCACATAATTTACATGGATTACCCGGACACAGGCATCCGCTACATTGCGCATGCGCTGCGGTGGTGGATATTCCCAGCAGCGATGCGAGGACAAGCGGGCTGATCAGCCGCAACATATCGATTGACTTCATCTTCATATCCTCCCGCCTTTCCTGTCAGGTACTGTTACGACCCCACCGCCCTGCCTGCCGCCGGGCTTGTCGAGGTACGGCTTCATTCAACCACATTACAACAATTTGGTCACGTTCTCCGGTGGCCGGCATAACACGGCCTCATCGCCACGCACGACAATCGGCCGCTGAATCAGATCCGGATTCTCCACCATAATCTTTATTAATTCGTCATCCGGCAACTGCCGCTCAGCCAGCTTCAGGCTACGCGCGAGCGGTTCGTCGCTACGCAGTACGTCGCGTACCGGCACACCCAGTTTATCGATCAGTTCGCGCAGTGCCGCGGCGGTTAGAGGGATCTCATAGTAATTGACGGCATCGAACTCTTGCCCGCTATCCTTGAGGAGTGTAAGCGTCGCCCGGCATTTACTGCAGGTGGGCTTGTGATAAATGGTAATCCTGCTACTCATGCAATTTCCTCCTGTCTCCATCCTGCAGCCCCGTCGCCCCCGATCCGCATCGCGAGCTCCGAAGGAAGGGCTGCCTGTAAGAACCCGCATCTCACTGAGTCAACGTTAAAACAGCCGGCTGATGAGTATGGCCGACCCTATATAACGCTACTTTAGCAAAACTTACAAGTTCGTGACTAAAATACTCCACAAGAATCAAAAACCGGGCGATATGTTCTTTATATGGATATGCCACTATGGGGACGGGCAAAAAAAACGACGCCGTGGAATCTCGAACAGGGCGCCTTCTTGACCAGGGCAACTCTGCCCGCCTTCACCCATGCTCTGCTTTGATCCCTGTGGTATGGATTCCTTGTTTGCTGAATTTTACTAGGACATGGCGAGTCATGCTGAGCGCAAGCTCATGCTCGCCCAGAAGTACCGTACCCCCGCTTTCTTTTCGCAGGAGGGCCGCCTCTTCTTCATTATGTGTACGCACAATGATCTCGACCGGTGGATTGAGCATCCGTGCGGTTTCTATCATCCGGCGAGCACGGAGCGCATCGGGAACTGCGATCACCAGCATTTTGGCCCGCGCGATATGCGCTTGTATAAGCACAGCCGGTTCAGCGGCATCGCCCGCCACGGCATGGATTCCATGCCTGCGTAACCCTTCGACCATCTCGCGATTCTGATCCGCCACAACGAGCGCCACCCCCTGTTCGATCAGCGCTTCGCCAATATGCCGGCCGACCCGACCATAACCCACCAGCACCACATGGTTGGTCACGTAGCTTGAGGCAACCGTCATCGGCAGCTCCGCCAGAGGATCGTCGGAACGCTCCAGAACGCGGGCAAGCTTGGAACGGGAGCGTATCCATTCCTGTGCCGGTTCGATTACCTGGAATACCAGGGGATTGAGCGTGATCGAGATAAAAGCCCCCGCGAGTATAAGACTCTGGGCCTCGATCGGCAGAAGTCCGAGGGAAACACCGAGCGCTGCAAGGATAAACGAGAATTCGCCAATCTGGGCAAGACTGGCCGACACGGTTAATGCCGTATTGAGCGGGTAGCGAAAAGCAAGTACCAGCAGAAAGGCAGCCAGCGATTTGCCGATGATAATAATCGCAAGCGTGGCGACAACAAGCAGCGGCTGATCGATGAGGACGTTCGGGTCGAACAGCATTCCGACGGAGACAAAAAACAGTACCGAAAAGGCATCCCGGAGCGGCAGGGAGTCCTGGGCGGCCCGATGACTCAAATCGGATTCTCTCATAACCATTCCGGCGAAAAAAGCGCCGAGCGCAAAGGAAACACCGAAGAGCATCGCCGAACCGTAGGCGATGCCGATCGCCACCGCAATCACGCTCAAAATGAATAGCTCGGTCGAGTTGGTGCTCGCGACATGCCAAAGCAGCCAGGGAAAAACCCGTTTTCCCACAATAAGCATGAGCGCGATGAAGATTGCCACCTTGCCGAAAGTGAGGAGGAGCGTTACCAGCAGGTCCGAGCTGGGGCCCGTCACCGGGCCGTCGGCAGAGGTACCCAGCCAACCAGCCAGCGGCGGCAAAAGAACAAGCACCATAACCATTGCCAAATCCTCAACCACCAGCCAGCCCACAGCAATCGATCCATTGACGGATTTGAGCACGCCACGCTGTTCCAGCGCCCGTAGGAGTACGACCGTACTCGCCGTGGAAAGCGCCACACCAAACACAATCGCCGCACCCAAGTCCCAGCCCCAAGCGACCGCAACCGTCGCACCAAGAGCGGTTGCCACCACAATCTGCACGATCGCACCAGGCAGTGCTATCCGCCGAACTGCCAGCAGGTCGTCCAGGGAGAAGTGCAGCCCCACGCCGAACATCAGCAGAATGACACCGATTTCCGCCAGTTGGCCCGACAGCTCCATATCGGCCACAAAGCCTGGCGTATTGGAACCGAGGATTACCCCCGCAACCAGATAGCCCACCAGTACCGGCAATTTCAGGCGATTGGCAATAAGCCCCATAAGTAAAGCAAGACCGAAACTGACGGCAATGGTGGTGATCAGAGTAACGCTATGGGGCATTTATCGTGCCGTTTAGACAGGGTTAATCACCGCACCGATGATTTGGGCATGGATCGCGGCGCGGAACTCCAGGATGGCATGAGAACGCAAATTTGGTTCGGGTTCCGCGTCCGCCAAGATGAAAAATAGAATATTGAATGAATATAATTAGTGACGAAAGAAACCTTTGTAGATCATAGTGCCAAATTTAAAATATGAACATCGACCACCAAATTTGACTGGCATAGGGGGCGGATACTTCTCCCCGGCACTCAGCCTCTATGCCGAGATGCGCGGAAACGCCAGCCAAGCAATCCCAAACCGGCCAGCATCATGGCCCAGGTTTCCGCTTCGGGCACGGACGAAACTTGCCAGCCGATGTCTTTCATAGCGGCATTATCAAGCTCTGTAAAATATTTGCGTTGCCCGGAGGCGATAGAGGGATCCATCGCAGCCTCCTGGCCAAGATAGCTAAGTCCGTTTGCCCAGTGACTATCACCCGCCAGGGGCGGATTGTAACCCAGCAGGGCGTTAACGGCGGGACCCGTAAATGAGCCGTTGGAGATCAGTCTGTCAAAGGAATCGGCCCCGCCAAAACCGAGCACATGCGCCAGCTCATGTACGGCTACTGAATAAAGATCGACGCCGGAAAAAGATTCGTTTGTAGTGGTATCAGAATCAAAATACCAATTGGAGGTACTGTTAAAGGAGATCGCTCCACCCCATGGCCCAAAATCGGTCTCGCTGGGTGTGAGGGCTCCGGATTGACCTCTGCTGGATGCATTATTGACGAAATCAGTGGAACCTTTGCTGGAGAATCCCCCCGGACCGCCCACCGCTAATGTGTCACCCAAATTATGGGCACCGGCAAACACCACGATCTGATTCGCGGCGATACTGTAATTGGAAATGCTAACCTCATTATCGTTATCCGGCTGAAAGAACCTGACATCAAAACTATTCGATCCCGATGACGTAATCGCGGTCAGATCATCCTGAAAACGGCTCTCGAATGTTGAAGCGGCCGCATTCAATAAATTCTGACGCGAACTGTTAGCGCCGGTAAAAAAACCTGAACTGTCGTAACGATAATCAAAATGAATATCGATATTAGCTGAAACAGACTGATTCGTAGCGAGCAATATGCCGAGGAATACTGGGTATGCTAATTTCATGTTGCTTGGCTCCTGGTAGTTGAACCGCTCAAGGTATGCTCCAATGCTTGCAATGGATCAAGATAGCTCAGGCCAAATTCCTTTGCGACCGCAGGATAGGTGACCGACCCCCGGTACGTATTAAGACCGTATTGTAACGCCAGATTTTTTCGTATGGCATCCAATCCTTCATCCGCCAGACGCAATGCATAAAAAGCCGTTTGAGCATTCAGGGCGAAGGTGCTGGTGCGCGGGACCGCGCTGGGCATGTTGGCGACACAATAATGCACCACGCCGTCGAGTTCGTAGGTTGGATTGCTATGAGTGGTAGGCCGGGTGGTTTCGACGCACCCTCCTTGATCAACCGCCACATCCACGATTACGGAACCTTTTCGCATATTCGGCAACATTCCGGCTGTCACCAGCCAAGGCGCCCGTCCACCGGGAATCAGAACGGCACCGATCACCAGATCGGCATTGTAGACCATCTCTTCAATATTATACTCATCACTGATGCGCGTTTGCAGTTGCCCTTGATAAATGTCATCCAGGTACTTCAGGCGATCATGATTGATATCGAGCACGGTGACCTGGGCGCCGGACCCGATAGCGGCGCGAGCGGCATTGGTACCGACGATACCCGCTCCCAGGATTGCAACGTTAGCCGGCGCCACACCCGGTACGCCGCCCATCAATATGCCCCGGCCACCATATGTCTTTTGCAGATATGTCGCTCCAATTTGAGCGGCCATACGTCCCGCGACTTCACTCATGGGCGTTAACAGCGGCAGTTGACCTCCTTCCGTCTGAACCGTTTCGTAGGCGATGCCTGTCACACCATGTTCCAGCAGCGCGATGGTCAAAGGCTTATCCGAGGCCAGGTGAAGATAGGTAAACAAAATCATGTCTCGATGCAGATAGGGATATTCCGCCGCGGTGGGCTCCTTGACCTTTATCACCATTTCCGCTCCCCAGGCGTCTTCGGCGCGGGAAACGATCATGGCCCCGGCGGACTGGTATTCCGCATCTGAAATGAAACTCCCCTCCCCCGCTCCGCTCTGTACCACCACCCGGTGTCCATGCCGCGTCAAGGTTTTGACTGTACTCGGTGTCAGTCCAACCCGGTTTTCGTGATCCTTGGTTTCCTTGGGCAATCCGATCAGCATGCTTTTGTTCCTGACTGAATAAAATTGAACTTATTCTTCCGCAAAGATGAATTCGATACAAAGAATTTTACAGATAATCTTGTCTCGCCAGATAATTCTATACGGCAATAAAAACACTTTACCGGCGGGCATCAAGGAACTCTCGATAGATCCATTCTTTCTTATTAAGTATACAACCCGATCCCAGGGTCGCTGTAAAAAATAACCCTGAATCCGGTAGTGCGGCAAGGTGAAGTGAGCAGTTTCTGGAGGCAGGACAGGCTCAACGACGCGGAATGGTCATTCCATTCCGGCATGAGAACAAACTTAAGCGGGAGTGGCCGCTCGCCGCGACGCGCGGAATGCATTCTCACGAATCGAGCGAGCAGTCAGGTGAGGATAGGTTGATCAGTCCTTCACAAAGGCGATGTGGCCAAGGCTGCGACTCCCAATGAACACGTATTGAGGTGAAGCGTTTATATATGGCTACAGCGCCTTGACCATGTCTTCAACAACCTTCTTGGCATCGCCGAACACCATCATGGTTTTGTCCATGTAGAACAGATCATTGTCGAGACCGGCATAACCGGCCGCCATACTGCGCTTGACCACCATCACGGTACGCGCCTTGTGAGCATCCAGAATGGGCATGCCGTATATCGGGCTCCCGGGAACATTCGCCGCAGGATTCACCACATCGTTCGCACCCAGTACCAGTACCACATCGGTGTTGGAAAAATCGCTGTTGATCTCATCCATCTCCAGCACTTGCTCATAGGGTATTTCCGCTTCCGCCAATAATACGTTCATGTGCCCTGGCATGCGTCCCGCCACCGGATGTATCGCAAAACGCACGTTGACACCTTTCTCGTGCAGTTTCTCGGCCAGTTCCTTGACCGAATGCTGCGCCCGCGCCACTGCCAGACCATAACCGGGCACGATGATAACGCTGTCGGCGTTACCCATCAAGAATGCGGCATCGTCGGCACTACCGCTGCGATGGGTTTTCTGTGTCCCATCGCCCGCTGCGGCCACCGCCCCACCCTCGCTGCCAAAGCCACCCAGTATGACGGAAAGAAATGGCCGGTTCATGGCCTTGCACATGATGTAAGACAGAATTGCCCCGGAACTTCCCACCAGCGATCCGGCAATAATAAGCATGGGATTGCCGAGCGAGAACCCGATTCCCGCCGCAGCCCAGCCGGAATACGAGTTAAGCATGGAAATCACCACGGGCATATCCGCACCTCCGATGGGGACGATAATGAGAAAACCGAGTACAAAGGCGATCGCGGTCATGGTGGCAAAGGCTGTCCAGTTGGTAGTCTCGCTAAAGAAAAACCACAAGCCAAAACCTACCATCACGATTGCCAGAATAAGGTTGACCATATGCTGGCCGCCAAAGGTAATGGGTGCGCCGCTCATGCGGCCGGACAGCTTCAGGAACGCGATAACCGAGCCCGACCAGGTCATGGCACCGATAAAGGTGCCAAGAAAAAGCTCCAGTTTACTGCCCATGGGCAATATCGCGGGCAGGCCGAATGAGGCTGGATTATTGACTGCGGCGATAGCGATAAACACTGCCGCCAAACCTACCAGCGAATGCATGAAGGCAACCAGTTCCGGCATTGCCGTCATCTGGACGCGTCGTGCGACAGCCGCGCCGATGGTACCTCCCAGCGCGATACATGCAAGTATCAGCGCCCAGTTCTTGGTAATCGTAAGCGTGGTGATAACAGCAATCGCCATCCCCACCATGCCGAACAGATTACCGCGACGGGCGGTTAGCGGCGAGCTCAGGCCTTTTAGCGCCAGAATAAAAAAAACCGATGCGATCAGATACGCGAATGCGACCGAATTTGCGGACATTTACTAGCTTCCTTTTTTATCTTTTTTTCTGAACATTTCCAGCATCCGCTGGGTAACAAGAAATCCACCGAATACATTGATCGCGGCCAGTGTCACCGCTACGGCTCCCAGCCATACGCCCCAGTCTGTTTCCGCCGGACCGGCAGCGAGCATTGCGCCGACCAGGATAATGCCGGAAATCGCATTGGTCACTGACATCAGCGGCGTGTGCAACGCCGGGGTCACGTTCCATACCACGTGGTAGCCTACAAACACCGCGAGTACAAACACGGTCAGGTTAATGATGGTTGGGTCAACTTCGCCGATCATGATTGCTCCTTCAATCCGTTAAATATTCCGAGTGTTGAGTGATGGCAGGGGAAGGCGAAATATGCAGAACCGGATGGCCCCTCACTTTCCGCCGGCAGCTTTTCAAGTTTTACCGGTTACTTCCCCATCCGCACAGACCAGTGTCCCGGAAATGATTTCATCCTCGCGGTTCACCTTGAATTCCCCGCTCTTCGCATCCAGCATCAGATTAAGAAAATTCATCAGATTACGTGCATACAGCGCACTGGAATCCGTCGCCACCAGACCGGGCAGGTTGGCGATACCGACGAGATGCACGCCGTGCTTAACTACGATTTTGTCCAGTTCCGACAAGGGGCAGTTACCGCCCGCTTCCACCGCCATATCGACGATCACCGAGCCGGGTTTCATAGCGCTGACGGTTTCCTCCTTGATCAAAACGGGAGCCGGACGCCCGGGAATCAATGCCGTGGTGATAATGATATCGGCTGCTGCCGCGCGCTGATGCACCAGTTCGCCCTGACGGCGCTTATAATCATCCGACATTTCACGGGCATATCCGCCGGCCGTTTCCGCCTGCGCTTTTTCTTCTTCGCTCAGCGGAACTTCGACAAATTTGGCGCCGAGACTCTCTACCTGTTCTTTTGCCGCCGGGCGCACATCGAACGCTTCGATCACCGCCCCCAGCCTCTTGGCTGTGGCAATGGCTTGCAAGCCGGCCACTCCGGCGCCCAGAACCAGCACCCGTGCCGCCTTTACCGTACCTGCCGCAGTCATCAGCATGGGGAAGAATTTCTGATAGACATTGGCTGCCATCAGCACCGCTTTGTAACCGGCAATATTGGCCTGCGACGACAGCACATCCATGCTCTGAGCGCGGGAAATACGCGGCAGTTTCTCCATGGCGAATGCGGTCAGGCCATGACGGGCGAGCGCTTCGATACCTTCCGCCTGGTGCGGAGAAAGCAAACCCAGCAACACAGCATCCTTGCGCATCATCGACAGCTCGCCGGATTCCGGCCCGCGCACCTTGAGGACGATTTGCGATTGACTATAAAGCTCCGCCGCGCCGGCTACAATGGTCGCCCCGGCTGCCTGGTATTCCTCATCGGGTATGCTCGCGCCGGCTCCCGCACCGGACTGGACCAGAACAACATGAAAGCCCTTGGCGGTAAATTTCTTCACCGTTTCCGGCGTGGCCGCAACGCGGGTTTCACCCCCGCGAATCTCCGCCGGTATGCCTATGTGCATGGATAATCTCCCTTATTTTTGGACATTTTCTATTTTTTTCCACTAAACCTGCAAAAATTAGCCAATATCGCCTTCCTTTAATCGCGAAAGCCGGATTATAAATGAACCTGGGCGCGATGAATTGTCCGGATTCACGAAAATGGCCCATTTCTGGCAGGGATTCCCGGTAATCTCAAGTCCCGACCTGGTTCGTTTCCTTTAAGCAATGGCTAATCCACCGGGTGGTAAGCTTCTCCTGGACGCTGTTCTGGCGTAAGCGCGACGCCAGTCCGCCGAAATCAACCTGATCAAGCGGTTGATCCTGGTTGAAGCATGAAAATACGTAGGTAATTTCGCCTGTCTCCGGATCTTTGTGCGGTTGCAGGCACTGGGCGCAGATTTCTTTCATCATGCACTGCATCGGTGAATTGATGGAGCCGATCGCATAATGATCCGTTTTCAAATAGGGCTGAAGTTTATTATGCCGCGCGGCACCTACCGCCGCCATCATTCGATCGGAACCAATGGCGATGATACGGTCGGCATCCGACAACGGAATTTTCTGCGGACCCAACGCACCGCTGCCATAGGCGGCCATCGCCGCCACGATATTGCCAACATAGCTAAGATCATCCGGCCGGGAGGGCATGAAACCTGGCGCTTCATCGCAACACCATACCACTACGTCCGCCGCCGCCTCGATTTCCGCTACCTTATAGCGATCGATCAGTTTCTTGTAACCGGCAAAATATAAGATTTTCGATCCCGCGGCGCGGGCTGCCGCACCAATGGAGAACAAAACCGCATTACCCAGTCCGCCACCTACCAGTACGACGGTTTCCTCCGGCAAGATCTCCGTGGGGGTACCGGTGGGGCCCATCAGCACCACCGGGTCGCCAGGATTGAGTTTGGCACACAAGTCCGCCGATCCGCCCATTTCCAGGGCAATCAGCGATACCAATCCGCGAGGCACGTCGACCGAGGCTCCCGTCAGGGCAATGCCCTCCATCGCCAGTTTCGTATCACCGACGGTGGTAGCGAGCGTGGCAAAATTCTGGAAACGGTAGAATTGGCCAGGGTGAAAACGCTCCACCGCCATGGGCGCATGTACGACTACTTCAATGATATTGGGGGTCAACCGCTCGACCTTATGCACGGTGGCGCGTAATCGCCCGTTTATTTCGGCAAAAAACACGCTGGTGGGCTTTGCCGATGCCGGCTCGACGCGTCCGAGCATCCGGCTTACCACCGGATAACCCTGTTTTGCGCTGGACATGGCCTTCACCACATTACCCGAATAAGATGGATGCAGGTCACCGAAAAAGCTGATGAAACGTCCGTCGCCGCAACGGCTAAGCAATACCATCGAGGTATCCGGCTTGGGGTTTCCCCGGGGGGGGCTCACCGGGTCGCCGTTTTCATCACAAGCCGCAAAATAACGTCCGTTCAGTTTGAAATTCTTTTCATCTTCCCTTGCGAGTACCGTGTTCGGCTGGGTTCCCGCCGCAACCAGGACGGCGCGGGCTGGTAATTCAGCTTCCCCGGTTTTTTGCCATGAACCCGTTTCATCGAGGATCTGTACCGAGAACTTCACGGACTTCGCATGTTCCCACTTGTCGGCTTCCACTCGCACAGGCGTAAGGCCTTCGGCAAACCAGATGCCCTCCTCCAGGGCCTTCTCGACCTCTTCGTGATTGAGCGTGTAGGACGGGCTGTCGATAAGCCGTTTCCGGTAAGCGATGGTGGCGCCACCCCATGATTGAAGCAATTCCAGTACACGCGGTGCCCGTTCCTCCTTTTCTGCCATCTTGCGCTCTGCGCGGATGGCACGGGCGTGATCGAGAAACTCCTCGGCTATTTCCCGCTCTTCCTCATCCCATGCGCCACGGATCGCCGCTTCACCCTGCACGGCTGTAAGGATCTCATAGCGGCGAAGAAATTTTTCCACCTGTACGGGATAATAAGCCAGCGCTTCGGTCGCCGTGTCGATGGCGGTCAGGCCTCCACCGATCACTACCACAGGCAACCGCAACTGCATGTTGGCAACGGAATTAGTCTGCGCCGCACCGGATAACTGCAGCGCCATCAGAAAATCGGAAGCGGCGCGAACGCCGCGCGCCAGCCCATTGGGCATATCGAGCACCGTGGGGCGTCCGGCCCCCGCCGCCAACGCCACGTGATCGAATCCCATGGCCAGAGCGTCATCGGCGGTCAGCGTTCCGCCGAAGCGGACACCGCCAAAAAGTGCAAACTCTTCACGCCGCTCCAAAAGCAACCGGATCAGCTTCAGAAAGTTTTTGTTCCAGCGCACGGTAATTCCATATTCGGCAACACCCCCAAAACCTCCGGGCATGCGCTCATCCAGATTCTCTTCGAGTTCGCCGGCATTACGGATGGGATTGAATGAAACATGTTCACCCTGACTGTTCACCCCTGAAAGTTCTGGGTCCAAAGGCTCTATCTTGAGACCGTCGATGCCAACCACGGTATGGCCATCGTTCATCAGATGGTGCGCCAGGGTATACCCGGCGGGTCCCATGCCCACTACCAGCACCTTCCGGCCGGTTGGCGCCTTCGGCACCGGCCGGCGCAGGTTAAGTGGATTCCAACGGGTAAGCAGGCCATAGATTTCAAAACCCCACGGTAATTCAAGCACATCCTTGAGTGTGCGGGTTTCTGCCTGCGGAATATCAACCGGCTCCTGTTTCTGGTAAATGCAGGACTTCATGCAATCATTGCATATACGGTGACCGGTACCCGCGCACATGGGGTTATCCACTACGATCATTGCCAAGCCGCTGACAGCAAGCCCTTGAGTCTTGAGTTTGTGGAATTCGGAAATGCGTTCCTCCAGCGGACATCCGGCAAGCAGGACACCCAACTGGCTTTTTTTGAAAGAAGGTAATTCTCCCGGCGCCTTTGGCTTCTCCTTTAATCCTTTTGAACACGAATCCTTGCCTTGCTCGTGACACCAAATACAGTAATTCGCCTCATCCAGGGCGCCCACCAGATCGGTGCCGGAATCGGTGAGCGCAAAACCTTCCCGACGGCGTATATGATGCAGGCGGTGAACGGTATAGCCTGCGGCGGTGTCTGCATCCGTTGACAAGAGGTGCATATAATCAAGTTTGGCGGGGGCCTTGAACAATATGCCATGCTGATTACGTTCCCGCCCAGCCGCTGTTTTCAGCGACCACGCCGCATAGAGCAAAGCCGCCTTAAGCCGCTCTTCATTCGCGTTCTCATCCAACAGCCATTCTGTGACTTTGGTTGCAAAAATCAGTTCGGAGAAGGGTTCCGCGAATTCAGCAGCCAGCTTTTCCTCCAGTGCGATTCCGTCCACTGCGGTCGCTTCTGCTTCGCTCACCTTGTTCATCGCCCGGCGCTGCACGAACTGTCTTTTGCAGGCATAAAGCGGGGCCAGCTGATGATGGCGGGCCGCAAGCGCACTGACCTCTTTTTCAATGCCGAACAGCCTGGCAATGAAATCCTCCATCCACGGCGCAACCTCGATCAGCAGGGCTGCTTCGTCTTTGCGATCCAAACTGTCGGGATTGGCGCGGGCAAGATCCAGGCGAACGCGCAGTCCGGCTTCGCCTTCATGCAGAAAATCGAGAAATGCCTGATCCAGTCTTACCAGGCCATCGCGGCGATACAGATCAGCAAAAGCCATGTCGAATCCCAGTACGGGAAAAGCGGCCGTTGCCGGTTCAGAGTGAAGCGCCGATTGTAAACTTGTCATAATAAGGTCATCGATAGTATGAAGATGAATCAAAAAAGAGACAGCAAAAATGTAATCGCTATTTCTTATTAGAACGCGTCCGTGAATAAAGTTTTATACCCCTATCCAATGTATGTTTTTCCCTCGCCAAAAAATATAAAAGCGGCAACGCCGTCCTCCCTCCGCGTTGTCCGCCCTAGCTGCCGTGTTGCTTCACAACCTGAACAGCCTTAATGCCGAAATCAAAATGATCAATCCTTTACCGGACAAATCATGCCTGCGGCAACAGTATTGTTATTCACCTCGTCGATAACAATAAAACTGCCGGTGGCATGGTTGCGCTGATACTGATCGCATACCAGGGGCTGGTGCATTTTCAGCGCAACTCGCCCGATGTCATTCATTTTCAGGGTTTCCACCGCTTCATGATTGAGTGTATTGATATCCACGCGATAATCTATGCGTGTCACCAGCGCCTTCACGACGCGTGTCGTCTGCTTGACGAGATATTTTCTCCGCGGGTCGAGGCTCTGTTCAGACAACCAGCACAGCATCGCCTCAAATTCTTTTGTCACCCGGGGAATATCTCCCTCGGTTTTTACCAGCATATCGCCACGGGAAATATCCAGATGGTCTTCAATGGTCAGCGTAATCGACTGGGGCGCAACCGCGCGATTGATAGTCCCATCATAAGTCACGATTTCCTTGATACGTGAAGCCAGGCCCGAAGGAAGCACCTTCACCGCATCTCCGACGCTGATGAAACCTGATTCGACTCGCCCCATGTATCCCCGGAAATCATGCATTTCCTCGGTTTGCGGACGACACACCAACTGCACCGGAAACCGGAAATCCTCGAGATTGATGTCATGGTCGATGGGAACACTCTCCAGCAAATCCATCAATGCCATGCCTTTATACCAGCCAAGTTTCTCCCCGCGCTCCACCACCATATCCCCATTGAGGGCGGACATCGGAATGTATGCGATATTATTCAGCCTGAGCCCACCGGCAAACGTGGCGAAATCCTCGCAGATCCGCTCGAATACCTCACGGGAGTAATCCACCAGGTCCATCTTGTTGACCGCCACCACCAGATGAGGGATCCCTACCAGACTGGCCAGATAGGCATGCCGGCGCGACTGGGTGAGCACCCCTTTGCGCGCGTCAATCAGGATAATGGCCAGATTGGCGGTGGAAGCCCCCGTCACCATGTTACGGGTGTATTGCTCGTGACCGGGAGTGTCGGCGATAATAAACTTGCGTTTGGGTGTGGCAAAATAACGATAGGCCACGTCGATGGTAATGCCTTGCTCACGCTCCGCTTGCAAACCATCGGTGAGCAGCGACAAATCGATACCCTCCATGCCGCGCCTGCGAGTCGTGTGGGTGATGGCGCTCAGTTGGTCTTCAAAGATGGATTTCGAATCATGCAGCAAGCGCCCGATCAACGTACTCTTCCCGTCATCCACACTGCCTGCGGTAATGAAACGCAACAACTCGGCGTGATCAAATGAAATATTTTCAATTGCTGACATTTACCGCCCTTCTGGAAATTTTTTCACCTGGAATTTCCCTGTTCTTTGTATTTGGATTAACGTTTGATAAATTCAAAATTCCGGGGTAACCCGTACACCCTGTAAGAAAGCAAGGAAAAGCAGCGCACCCTTATCGCCTGACGCCGATTTATTTGTGAGGGACTGCCTCAGAAATACCCTTCTTTTTTACGCAGTTCCATGGATGCATCCGAAGTCTGATCATCCATGCGGGTGGCGCCGCGCTCGGTGATCCGGGTGGTCGCGGTTTCGGCGATGATTTCGCCTATATCGCGCGCCGTGGACTCCACCGGACAGGTACAGCTCATATCTCCCACCGTGCGAAAGCGCACCATGATATTTTCCGCTTGTTCCCCCTCCTGGGGTTGCACCAGGTGGGAGACCGGCAAAAGACCGCTCCCGCGTCTGATTACATCGCGCATGTGGGCGAAATAAATATGCGGCACTTCCAGTTCCTCGCGGGCAATGTATTCCCAGACATCAAGCTCGGTCCAGTTGCTGATCGGAAATACACGGATATTCTCTCCCGGATGTACACGGGTATTGTAGATATCCCACAGTTCGGGCCGCTGACTCTTCGGATCCCATTGACCGAATTCGTCGCGGAAGGAAAATATACGTTCCTTGGCCCTCGCTTTCTCCTCATCGCGGCGCGCGCCGCCAATACAGGCATCGAAACGAAATTCGGCGATGGCATCCAGCAGTGTTACCGACTGAAATGCGTTACGGCTCTGATTTTCAGAACGAAGCACCACTCTCCCCTGCAGGATGGAATCTTCCATGCTGCGCACGATCAACCGCTCACCCAATTGTTGGGCCCGGCGATCACGAAATTCGATCACTTCCGGAAAATTATGGCCGGTGTCGATATGCAGCAGTGGAAATGGAAAACGCCCTGGACGAAAGGCCTTTTCCGCCAGCCGCAGCAGCACAATGGAATCCTTGCCGCCGGAAAACAATAGTGCCGGATTGGTGCATTCCGCCGCTACTTCCCGCAAGATATGGATGGCTTCACTTTCCAACGCATCCAGATGGCCCAACTGCCTTGCAATACGCCGTTTAGAGGCTGCCGGTTCATTTTTCATCACGGAACTCGGAACGGAAGTAATAAATTCCTGAACATTTCTCAATAAGGGATCCATCGCTCAATCCTGATAGTTTCAAGAACCATGGGACTTTATCAGAGCCTGGACACGTTTTTTCTTGTCGCCCTGAGATTGGCCCGGAACGGACAAGTCCGCCGGCAAACGGGAAATCACCGTATTTTTATGCCGCTTGTCCGGATGTAAACCACATTCCTTGATTTCGGGATTTTCCCACCACCAGCGTCCGGCCCGGACATCTTCTCCGGGAGTAATGGCACGCGTACAGGGTGCGCAGCCGATGCTTGCGTATCCCTTGTCGTGCAGCGCATTATAGGGAACATCGAACTGTTTGAGATAAGCCCACACGTCGGCTAGACTCCAATCCAGCAGCGGGCTGATTTTTTGCAAACCATTGTCAGCATCAAATTCCGTTTCCGTCAAATCCTTTCTAGTCGGCGCCTGATCGCGACGCAGACCGGTGATCCATGCGCGCTTTCCACGCAAAGCACGTTTCAGCGGTTCCACCTTGCGAATATGGCAGCACGTTTTACGTAACTCCACACTGTCATAGAACGCGTTGGGGCCATTCTGCGCTACAAATGCTTCCACGGCAGCGGCCTCGGGAAAATAGACGGGAACACGAATACCGTAGCGTTCCGTCACCTCTTTCATCAGGCTATAGGTCTCTTCCGGCAAGCGGCCGGTATCCAGCGTAAACATTTCAATGCCGGGATAATATCGGGCAATGATATCCGTCAACACCATATCCTCGGCACCGAAACTGTTGGCGAAAACGGCCGGGGCATAATCCGCCTGCACCGTACCCAACAGTGTCCGCACGTTGGCAATCTTTTGATCCAAGCTCATGACCGATTCAATAACAGGCATCAAGGTTTATTACAATGTGACCGACGATTGTGTCGGCTGGAATGATTTGGCTGAAGCCTTTAGCGGCAGCGCACCCGTCAGATCAAGCTGGCGGTCGAAACCGAGGCAGAATTCCGCTGCCTCCATAGTCCACGCATCCAGGTCGGAAAACCACTCCGTCAGTCGAACATCATTCAATTCTTCGACCGGGCTTGCGAAATCCTCCGCGAATTTAGCCAACTGCCTGGATAAACGCGGCTTGGTAGGCAATACGCGGCGCAACTCCTCCGCCTGTGTGACCAAATCGTCGTGCCTCTGGCCACTGAGCAATTCCGTTATCCCCTGGCCGATCAAACGGGCGATCTCCTCGGCACACTTGACCGAGTCTTCGAATTTTCGCTGGAACTTCAGCGCATCCCGGTAATTCCGCTCATGAGCCGCTTCAAAAAAACTGGAACCGATTTTTACCTGACTCACTCCTGCGCATTCACCACCGCCCAATTGCAATACCTTGAAATCACCATCCTTGCCATGATCGCGCAAGACCGATTCCAATTCTTCCGGCTTGACTTCTCCCAGATCCGCGAGCAACTCGGTGAAATAGACTTTGCCCACACGCCGCGTCCAGGAAAAAAACGTTTCATCCGCTTCACGATTGGACGCATAAGCCGATTTCACCCGCTCCACCGCCATCTCGATACGTGCCGTGGGGATTGATGGGCCTTTGATCGCCAGTGCACCGCGCGCCATCCCATTGCCGCCGAAATACATCTGATAATGCGGCACAAGCTTGCCATGCATGCGCTTGCCTTCACCATAAATGCCGATATCGCCGGTCTCGGGCTGAGCGCAACCGTTATGACATCCTGAAACACGGATTTTCAGATCATGCTTGCCACCGCTCAGTTTAGGCCCGACTATCGTGCTTGAAGTTATTCCCAGACGGCAAGTTGAAGTCCCGGGACACGCCACCACATCATCACCCGCCTGGGGCTCGCCCAGACCCAGCGCAGCCAGATCGGCCCGCAGTGATTCGATTTTGGTTTCCGGCACATTCGGCAGAAACATGTTCTGATCCTGTGTTGCACGAATTTCATGCAATCCATGAGTCTCGGCAATACGGGCAAGGCCGCGCAGTTGCACCACGTTTAAATTGCCCATCGGCACACTGATCGGAAATACGTAATAGCCAGGCTGCTTTTGCGCGAACACATGACGCGGCGCGCCAATACCGGGAACTTCACTGTCAGCGCCGCCGCTCCATTCACCCGTTGGATAATCCTGAGTTGCCAGCGCCGTTTTAGTGCGGGCCAATTCTTCGCGATATTTCTCGATAAAGCCCTCGGGGCCGAATTTGTCGACCAGAAACTTGATCCGCGCCTTGGCACGCTTAATACGATCGGAATAGCGATTGTGCAATGAAATAACAGCCTCCATCACGAGCAGCAAATCCTTTTCTTCAACGAATTCCTCAACAACGATGGCCTCGTGCGGCTTATGTCCAAGACCTCCTCCGGCCAGAACCTTGAAACCGAAGCGGTCACCGTTGCGCACCGCGACGATTCCCATGTCGTGCATCATGCCTTGGGCGCAATCGGATTCACAAGCCGAGAAACTGATCTTGAATTTGCGCGGCATTTGCTGGGTGAGCGGGTTGCGCAAGAAATGCTGGACCGCCCCGTCGAGGTGCTTCGTGACGTCGACATGCTGGCGGGGACATACACCCGACAGCGGGCAGGCGGTGACATTGCGTATCGTATTGCCACAGGCCTCGCGCGTCGTCAATCCGGCTGTGGCCAAGTGGCGCAGTACCGCCGGCGTATGCTCCAGCGGTACGTAATGCATCTGGATGTCCTGACGCGTGGTGATATGCACGACATCGTGACGCGCATATTTCTCCAGCATATCGGCGATCACGCTCAATTGCGGCCCGTTCACGCGCCCGCCAGGAAGCTTGATGCGCACCATATTGACACCTTCCTGCCGCTGCCCATATATCCCCATTTGCAGACGGGCGGCGGTAAAACGATCGACGTCCATGCGCAGGCCTTGATAGTCCTGCAGCGCCTGATCGAACGAATTTATTTCCTCATCGTTGGCAAGGTAATTCAAGTGACTCATCTGAAGCCTCCACAATTTATGGCCGTAGCATCCTGACGCTAGTGGCAAGAATTCAACATTTCTTACTCAAACGTAACCCGGCTTTATCATGTCCGCCAAGCCCACGCGCCGTCTACCGGCTAAATAACCCGATATGGTGCCTCGAAAACACCATAATAGCAACGGGTATATATATCACGAAAGAATATTATGTTAGATTATTATAACCTAATGTTATTTAGAGGGGGAAGATCATGAAATTGCAACAATTGCGTTATTTATGTGAAGTTGCCAATCAGAATCTGAATTTGTCCAAGGCTGCGGAAATCCTGCATACCTCGCAACCGGGAATCAGCAAACAAATTCGTCTCCTGGAAAACGAACTTGAGGTGGATATCTTCGTGCGCAACGGCAAGCGTGTGATTAAAGTGACGCCGCCGGGACAAGCCATCCTGGAAATTGCGGAAAGAATGCTGCGAGACGCAAAAAATCTGAAACAGGTCGGCCAGGAATTCGCGAATGAAGCCACCGGCTCTCTTACTATCGCCACAACCCATACTCAGGCACGATATGCGCTACCCTCGGCAATCAAACATTTTACCGCACGTTACCCAAAGGTGAAATTAATTTTGCGCCAGGGAAATCCGACCCAGATAGCGGAACTGGTTACATCGGGAGAAGCGGACATCGCCATCGCCACCGAGGCGATCGAGTTGTTCGAGGAGCTGGTAATGCTGCCCTGCTACCAGTGGAATCGTTGCATCATCGTCACGCCGAGGCATCCCCTGCTTAAACTTGAGCGATTGACGCTGGAAGCTATCGCCCAGTATCCGATCATTACCTATGATTTTGCTTTCACCGGCCGATCGAAGATCAATCAGGCGTTCGACGCAAAAGGTCTGATTCCCAACGTGGTGCTTACCGCCATTGACGCGGATGTAATCAAGACATACGTGGAATTGGGATTAGGCGTCGGTATCCTGGCGCAAATGGCATTTGAGCCAAAGCGTGACAAGCATCTTCGATCAATTAATGCGAGCCACTTATTCGAGCCGAGCACTACTCGCATCGGCATTAGCCGCAATAGCTATCTTAGGGGATATATTTATGATTTTATAGAAACTTTTGCTCCCCACCTTGACCAGGAGGCAATTAAGGCCGCGATGAAACAACATTCATGAAAATAGCGCAGAGGTTCTCGGGACAGTCTTGCACATAACATGCGAGAACACGGGACGGTATAATGTGGTTCATTTTAATTCCATTTTGGCAATGAACGCGATCAAGCTTCTTCCCGACCTGCTTATCAGCCAGATCTCTGCCGGAGAAGTCATAGGACGCCCAGCCTCGGCACTCAAGGAACTGCTGGAGAATAGCGTGGATGCGGGCGCTACGGAAATAACGGTGCAGCTTCTCCAGGGCGGAATCAAGCTGATTCGCATCGCGGACGATGGAACCGGAATTTCCCGGGATGATCTGCCGCTTGCGCTCACCCGCCATGCAACCAGCAAGATCAATGCGCTGGAGGATTTGCAAAGGGTGGCAAGCCTGGGCTTCCGCGGTGAAGCGCTGGCGAGCATCGCGGCGGTTTCGCGCCTGACATTGGCAAGCCGTGGGGTGGGGGAGAAACATGCCTGGCGGATACAAACAAAAGGCGGTTATCTCTCGTCGCCTGAGCCTGCGGCCCTTGCCTCGGGCACCACGGTGGAAATGCATGACCTCTATTTCAATACCCCGGCACGGCGTAAATTTTTAAAGACCGAGGCCACCGAATATGCCCATTGTGAAGAAGTATTCAAGCGGATTGCATTGTCGCGCGCTGACATCGCCTTTACGCTGCAACACAATGGAACCATACGCAAGCATTTGCGTCCGGCGGAGGCACGGCTTCGCATTTCGGCAATACTGGGAGATGAATTCGCCCAAACCTCGGTATTCATCGAGGAACAAGCGGCGGATTTACGGCTGTGGGGGGCAGCAGCGTTGCCTCACTATTCACGATCATCCCGCGATAACCAGTATTTTTTTGTCAATGGACGGTTCGTACGCGACAAGCTGATTGCTCATGCGCTACGCGAAGCCTATCGCGATATCCTTCATTCGGATCGGCATCCGGCTTTTTCGCTGTTCCTGGAGATGCATACCGATGGCGTGGATGTGAATGTGCATCCTACCAAAACCGAAGTTAAATTCCGCGACGCACGCGCCCTGCATCAGTTCATTTTTCATGCGCTCAACAAAGCACTGTCATCGCCGCAATCGGTACCCGCAGCCGCCATATCCGCAGTGCGGAATCAAGAACCGAACGGGAGCCAAACGCTGATTACCCCATTTTCCACCTATTCACAGCGTGCCATACCGCTAGCATCGCCTGTGCTTCCAGGCACGGCGGCCCAGTCACAAGCGTTTTATCAGACCTTGTTTGGTACCCGTCCGGAATCGCCCGGCAATTCGACATCAGCCGTGACGGTTGACGAAAAACAGAACATTCCGCCACTGGGGTTTGCTTTGGGGCAACTCCTCGGCATTTATATTCTGTCGCAGAATGAGCGCGGCTTATTGATCGTGGATATGCATGCCGCACATGAGCGCATATTATACGAAAAACTCAAATTAGGACTCGACAACCACAAACTCTCGATGCAATCCCTGCTGATTCCTTCAACATTCCCGGCGGACAGCCTGGATATCGCCACAGTTGAGGAAAGCAGCGCCGTTTTGTGTGAACTTGGATTTGAAATCTCGGTGTTTTCCCCCACCATGCTGGTGGTGAGAGCGGTGCCGGCCGCGCTCAAGGATGCCGACGTGGTGAAATTGGCGCATGAGGTATTACGCGAGATCCGTGAATTTGGCGCCAGTCAGGCATTGACCAGCAAGCGTAACGAACTTCTCTCGACCATGGCCTGCCATGGCGCGATTCGCGCCAACCGTATACTGACCATTCCGGAAATGAATGCGCTGTTACGTGAAATGGAAACCACCGCACGCTCCGGCCAATGCAATCACGGCCGGCCAACGTGGTTTGAAATCAGTCTTGCCGATCTCGACAAAATGTTCATGCGAGGCAGATGAAAATCGGACTCCTGGGCGGTCTATCGCCAAGAAATTTTCTACGCGATTACTGGCAGAAAAAACCCTTGTTGGTGCGTGGCGCCGTGCCGGGCTTTCAGGGATTGCTGACTCCCGGCGACCTCATGGATCTCGCCTGCCGAGAAGACGCGCAATCGCGGCTAATTGCACAGAAGAATGGCAAGTGGCAGGTCAGGCACGGTCCTTTCACACTTCGTTCTTTTTCACGTTTGCCCAAGACACAATGGGCACTGCTGGTACAGGATGTCAATCACTTTCTTCCCGCAGCCCGCGACCTGCTGCTTAAATTCAATTTTATCCCCCATTCACGCCTCGATGACCTGATGGTCAGCTATGCGCCCAGCGAGGGCGGGGTCGGCCCTCATTTTGATTCATACGATGTTTTCTTGTTGCAAGGAATGGGGCGCAGGGTTTGGCAGATATCCGCCCAGCGGGACAAACAATTAGTTGAGGGTGCATCCATAAAAATCCTGCGTGAGTTCAGAGCGGAACAGGAATGGGTGCTGGAACCGGGTGATATGTTGTATCTGCCCCCCGGCTATGCTCATAATGGCGTGGCGCAAGATAATTGCATGACCTACTCGATTGGCTTTCGCGCACCCAGCTATCAGGAACTTGCTACCCAATTTCTCGTTTACCTGCAGGATCATGTCGAAATCAAAGGCATGTATGGCGACCCCGGCATTGCTTTACAGGCCAATCCGGGGCGTATCAGTGCGGCCATGTTGGATCAGGCCGGTGCGGCGCTCGAGAAAATCAAATGGACCCGCGCAGATGTAGAACATTTCATCGGCGCTTATCTCACCGAGCCCAAGCCTCACATTTTTTTTGTGCCGCCACCAGATCCTCTAACCGAGAAAAAATTTATCCATCAAATTAAAGAAAATGGATTACAACTGGATCTGAAAAGTCGTATGCTGTATGGAAAGAAAACTATTTTTCTGAATGGGGACGCATACACAGGCGGTGCTATTGCCCGCCGGTCGTTGAAAATGCTCGCTGATCGCCTTATATTGTCGACAGCGAAGCATCTTAATGACGAGGCTCTTGCACTGTGCTATCAATGGTATCTCTATGGTTATATTGAAATAGCAGGCCAACCCGCCGGGATTGGCGCATAATTTGTTATCGATTTGTGTTCACTTCGCTCCGGCGGTTGGCGACACAACCGGCAATACTCCGCATTGGGGCCATGAGGTAAAAAAATGCTCGAAAACTGCTTTGACGATTTACCGAAAGCCTTGCCCCTCGGCCATTACCACTATCACCTATGGCTTTGGGACGGACCATAAAAACTGGACAACATATCTTAATTCTGCTATTAAGATAGTGGTCTTTTCAGATTTGAATGGCCGAATGCTTTGATAATTACCCGTGACTCGTTATAAACCATATAAAGGAGATTAAAAAAATGAAGTACTCGCTCCTCGCTGCCGCCTTGGTACTCATATTAACCGGATGTGACCAACTAAGACAGAAAGAGCCCGGAGAAGGGAAGCCGGGACAATATCCCCCGAGCCTCTGGGAAAAACGTGAAGGACAGGTAAGTGATGCGGACATTGAAGCCGCCCAAAAGGCTGAAGCTGCTGCTGCAGCAGCGGAGGCACAGAAAAACGAACCCCCGAAATAATGGGCCGATATCCTAATAAGAACAAGCCAGCGTTGAAAAAAGCCGTCCCCCGGGGCGGCTTTTTTTGTTGAACCACTTGCAGAGAAGGAAATCACATCAGCTCGCGGTTTCGGGTTTGAATGACTACGAAGCTTTTGTTATACTGTGGCTCCCTGTAATGAACTATAGGATAATTGAACAATGAAATATTCGTTCCTCGCTGTCATCTTGGCGGCGTTAACACTGGCTGCCTGTGATGGTAAAAAACATCCTATGGACAAGCCTCCGCCCTCCGCCTCAATTGAACGTGAATCAGCTCCGAATTTTGATGAACTGGATAAACCGGCGGCTGATACAGCCGGGGGTGCTGATGCCGGTGTTAAGAAACAAGAACCGAGCAAGTAATGGTTAATAAAAAGCTATTTCTTCGGAATGGCTTTTTATCGCTCGAAATAAGAAACCACGTAAACGGATACAATAAAACAGCTGTTTCAAATTCGAGTAGTCTGGGTATTTTTGTTATATACTATGGTCCGTTACAACCTATTTAATATTTTATTTAAGGAAGCCAGATAATGAAACTTTCACTCCTTGCCGCTGCTTTGGTGGCTCTGACACTGACAGCATGTGATAGACCCAAACAAGCACTACCCGAAAATTCAACCACATATGGAACCAGAACGGAAGAAGGCACAACGATGGATCAAGAGCGTGCCGCCGCCGGTACTCCGAAGGAAGAGCACGCCGCTGCTGATGGCGAGGACGAATATTCGGGACAGGCTGTCCTTCCTGGACACGCGCTCGATGGCAATGGCAATCCGATAAAACCGGGGCAAAGCGCCATTCCGGCCGGTCATTAAAAGTAGCAGAGCACAATAAAAAGTCACCCTTAGTGGTGGCTTTTTTATTGTGCACAAATAAATAGATTCATGCATCATTGAATTTCCTTTTGTGAGCGCGGCAATCAAGCGTATTGCATATCCAGCTCAGCCTTGAAGAATTAGGCATCTTCGTTATATACTGCACGTTTTTTGACTAACTTGAGAGGAATCAAACAATGAGACTTACGCTTCTCGCTGCTACCTTGGCGGCGCTGACAATGACCGCCTGCGGCAAGCCGAATCAGGCGCTTCCCGAACAGGAAAAGGCGAACTTCGAAAAAATTACCTCTCAGCCCAGCACATCGGCTTCCAGTACCGGTGGCACAACCTCTAAGGATGATACGAGCAGCGCCTCTTCCACCGTCGATGATGCCAAGGATAAAGTAGTAGAGGCATACGATTCGGCCAAGGATAAGGCGGCAGAGACATACGACTCCGCCAAGGATAAAATTGCGGAAACAGTTGACGCTACCAAGGAGAAAGCGGCAGATGCCAAGGATGCGGCGAGCGAAAAGGCGAGCGCAGGAGCGGATGCCGTAAAGGACGCTGCAGCTGATGCGAAAAAAAGCACATTGGATGCGCTGAAATAATCCGAATCACGCCATTAAAAGAAGCCGCCCCAGTTATTCTCGGAGCGGCTTTTTTTATTTCCCGGAATACTCAAAATGGAATTAGGATAAACGAAGCCAATTCAGCTATCCTTCACGCGGGTTGAGGAATTATATCAACTGGCGCCAGCCAAAACCCTCACTCTGGTCAGCCACTCCGATCCAGTCTATTTCACAGTTCAAGGCATCGCTCAATATGGTCTGCACGAGCAGTGGGGTGTTATTTTTCTGACTCAAATGAGCAGCAATGATATGTTGCAGACGGGTGCAATCGAGATTGGCCAGGAGTCTTGCGGAAGCGGTGTTTTCAAGATGCCCGAAACGACCACCAACGCGTTGTTTGAGACTTTGCGGGTAATCGCTATTCGCGAGCATTCGGGCATCATGATTACATTCCAGCACCAGCGCGTGACAATGGCTTAGTACAGCTTCGATATGAGGGGTGGAGCATCCGGTATCAGTCAGCACGCCTAATCGCGATGCACCATTACCGAATACAAATTGCGCGGGCTCCTGAGCATCATGCGGAACGGGATAAGGTTCCACCTCGATATCTCCAATGGAGAAACGTCGATAGCCGTCTATGATGTTTATGTTTATCATCGGCAACAAAGAAAGTGTCTTCGCCGCGCCGCGCAGCGTGCCGTAAGTCAACCACACCGGGATATTGAATTTGCGTGCAAACCGCGCCACGCCGCCAATATGGTCGTCATGCTCGTGAGTAACGATGATTCCATCGATCATCGCAGGACTGAGACCGAGTCTCGAAAGGCGAGCAGTCGTTTCTTTCAGGGTAAAGCCGCAATCGAGCAGCAATCGGGTACCCTTCACCTCGACCACGAGACCGTTTCCCTGCGAACCGCTTCCTAAACAGGCAAAGCGCATGCCGTGACGAGAGAGATAAATGATGGGAGAGGCATTCTATCGGCGTGTGAAGGCATATCGGAAATTTTACCATCACCGCGTCAAGCACCGCCAATTACCTTCAACATTTGATTGCAATCATAAGAAGACTACTGCTCGCCCCTGTGACCAGGCTTGGGTAGGCTGCGGCCTTACAGGTTCTTATGAAATTGCGGGCTTGAGGAGCTGGTTACCTTCCAGAATTAATTTGGATATCTCGGTTGCAGGCAGCGGTTGCGCCAGATAGTAACCCTGAATTTCGTCGCAGTCCCGTTTGCGCAGGAACTCGAACTGCTCGACAGTTTCCACGCCTTCGGCTACCACCTTAACATCGAGACTATGCGCCATACCGATGATTGCCGTCGCAATTGCGGCATCGGCGGGATTTGTAGTGACGTCCACAATAAAGGACCGGTCAATTTTCAGCACATCGACAGGAAAACGCTTCAGGTAGGCGAGGCTCGAATAGCCGGTCCCGAAATCATCGATCGAAATCCGGATACCAAGCGTTTTCAGTCTCCGCAGTATGCCGATCGTATTTTTTGCATGCGTCATCAGCGAGCTTTCCGTCAACTCCAATTCCAGTAAATCGGAATCGATGCTGTTCTCCCGGAGAGCTCGTTCCGTCTGAAGCTCGAATTCGAGCAATTCCGGCTCGACACCATTCTCCTGGGTGGCTCGAATAACATCTCGATTCAGGTGTCCTTGCGAAAATTGCCTTCCGGACACATTGACCGATACGGGAATTTCTCCTATTCCAGAACGGCGCCATTCAGCGATCTGTTTGCATGCACTATGGATAACCCATGCTCCCACCCGGTTGATCAACCCGGTTTGTTCAAGGGCGGATATGAATTCCAGAGGTTCGACGAACCCATGTCCAGGGCGATTCCATCTCATCAGTGCTTCCACGCCCGTGATCCTCCCCTTGGAGAGGTTCATTTTCGGCTGATAGTACAACACGAATTCGTTACGATCGAGCGCATACCGCAAAGCATTTTCCTGATCCAGTCTCTCGATTGCGCGTGTATTCATTTCTGCCGTGAAGAAGCGATACGTGTCTCTGCCTGCGTTTTTAGACCGGTACATGGCTATGTCGCCGTTTCTAATCAGCGTATCCGCATCAAGCGAATCCGACGGATACACACTGATCCCGATGCTCGCGGTCACGGTCACTTGGTGGCCCGGCAGCTCCAAAGGGCGACGTAACGCTTCTCTGATCTTGCTTGCAACGATTCCGGCATCTCCTGAACCGTCAGGAGTGACGAGAATGCACCCGAACTTATCCCCTCCCAGACGGGCAATCATGTCCCTGATACGCAAACACTCCAACAGGCGCAGGCTGAATTGGCGCAGCAACTCATCGCCAAGGGGACGTCCCAGCGTGTCATTAATACTCTTGAAGTTATCGATATCAAGAAATAGAACCGAAATAGTCCGCTGATTGACTTCGGCTTGTTTGATAATCTTCCGGAGGGAAATATAAAACAGGGCCCGGTTGGGCAGACTGGTGAGCGCATCATAATGTGCGAGCTGCGATAGCCGCCGGTTCGCTTCCTTGCTATGCGTGAGGTCACTCATGCTTGTATTTTTTCCATTTACCTATACAACACGCTGGCGCGGAGCAGTCATTATTTGTGAGACTCTCAAACCAATAGCCCTGTTTAAAAACCACGTTCATGACGGAAAATACCGGCGGCGACTATACGCCCGGGTTGCCTATATTCAATAAGCATGATTCGTGCCAGCAATCAGAAAATGGGGTATCCGGAGAATCCCAGAACAAATCCTTGAGCTATTGCGGGAGGAACACGACTGCGATTGTGCAAGATGGGGTGCCTAAAATCAAGGAAGGCGGGACGCCAATAGCTGATTTTCCCCTTTCGTATCCGCGCAAGAAAAAATCAGCAAAGCGGCGTCCCACAAGAGTTTTGGTGAAATCCAATACGCGCCGTCCCAGATAAAACCAGCGATCTCCCATCTTCTTTAACGCTTCATGGCGATCCTGATTTTGCCGACAACGCATTCTACGGAAAATTAGTTCCGCGACTTCCCGCGTGTATAGGGAGCTTATTTATCGGAAGCCGGGAACATCTATTGTAAAATTTATCGATAATTAGCACGATATATTATATGAAAGTATATTTACAATAATGTTTCCAAGGAAAACCAAGGCCAAGCATGCTGCACAACATTATGGAATTCATGGCGCATTGGGGCATAACCGCCTTGTCCCTGTGGCTTGCTGGCTTTATATTCCACGGCATCTCATTTACCAGCAAAAAATCCTTGTTCGTTTCGGCGCTGCTATTGGGTTTCGCTAATGCGGTAATCAGACCCATGGTTATCGTCTTAACGATCCCACTAACGCTCATCACATTCGGATTTTTTTTGCTGGTGATTAATGCACTCATGATGCTTCTGGTATCGTCACTTGTGCCAGGATTCAAAATTTCAGGGTTCTGGACGGCATTCTTTGCCAGCATCTTCGTCACGCTTCTCAGTTTATTTGTAGGTACGCTCATATTCCAATCCGGTGAATATCCGATAAGCATTCCTGCGCAGCAAGGTGTGATGATCTGACAAGATGCGATAAAAATGACACGTGGGCGTGCCCGCATGGATCTGGTTTAGAAGCGTCCTCATGTGGGATATCAGTGTTCGTGCGGCTGATCCTGCTCCAGCACCGCAATGTCCAACAGCCTCGACAATGTCTTTGCGTCGGCATTTTGCTCGAATGGTAATACTCCCACCAACGGACAATTCAGTCTCTGCTCCAACGCAAGCAAATTCTCATCGAATGCGGCCATTTGTGGATCGATACGGTTCGCCACCCATCCGGCGAGCGGCAGCCCTGTTCCTCGCACCACCTGAGCGGTCAGCAGCGCGTGGTTAAGACACCCCAATTGCATTCCCACCACCAGTATTACGGGAAGATTCAGAATCCTCGCCATGTCGGCACCGTCCTGATACTCGTTAAGCGGAACGAGAAAACCACCGGTACCTTCAACAATTACCAGGTCGGCAATTTTTTGCAATTCGAGACAGGCCCTGTTAATGGTCGCTATGTCGATAACGATGCCCGACTGTCTCGCCGCGATATGCGGTGCAATCGGCGGAACCAGCGCATACGGATTGACTTGCTCGCGCGGGGCGGTAATAGTGCTTGCCGCCAGAAGTAATTCAACGTCCATGTATTGGCCGTTGTCGCATCCCGCCACCACCGGCTTCATACCCACGGTAGTCCTTCCGCGCGCGCCAAAAGCATGCAGTAAGGCGCCGCTGACCAGGGTCTTCCCTACACCCGTGCCGGTGCCGGTGATGAAATAACCCTTTGTCATTTTACCCGGTAGGCAAATGAACTTGCCGGAAATCTGATTTTATAAACATGGACGTAGAAATCATTTCGTTAGACGAGGCCCAGCTGCCGCCTGAGTTCGGGTGTGACGATGGGCGTTCGCGGCTGCGGCTTCCAGGCGTGGCCGTAAACGACTTCAAAAGTTGCCGGCAGCTTTCCTTCCATTCGTAGCGCCTCATAATGGTTTATGGCTTTTTGCCATGCGGTTTTCCCGGTTAAGCCCCGGCGCCTTCCCTGGGTGACATTATGCGCACCGATAGCTTTAAGGTCCCGCATTACGCTGGTTACGTCATCATAGGTCAGCGTGATGTATTCCATATCCATGACAGGCGTAGCGAAGCCGTTATGCACCAGCATATCGCCAATGTCGTGCATGTCGGTAAAGCGATTGACGTGGCTGTAACTATCACCACGGAAAGCCTGCCGCAATTCCTTCAGAGTATCCGGCCCGAAGGTGCTGAACATGAACAGACCACTGGTTTGGAGTATGCGGTGAATGCCGGCAAGAGTCTGTTTTAGGTCGTTGCACCATTGCAGTGCCAGATTCGACCATACCAGGCCGGCACACATGTCTTTCAACGGCATTTGCTCCATGTCACCGCATACATAGCTGGTCTGATTCTCGCGAACCGGCAGCAGCTGCTTCCACCAGGGAATGGATGGGCGCGCCTGGAAATGCATAGCCGCTGCAATATCGATCGCCAGTATCCTCGCGGCAGGGTAGCGCGTGAGTAATTTACGTGAACCATAACCCGTGCCGCTGCCGGCATCGACAATTACATCGGGCGTATACTTAATATAATCAAGCCGCGACAGCATCCGGTCGCACACTTCACGTTGCAGGATTGCCGTTCGATCATAACTCGACGCAGCCCGCCCAAAAGAACTGCGCACCTGACGTTTATCGATGATATGGTCGTAATTCATTTAAACCTCGATCCGAACCATACTGGCCACAAATTGATCAGGATAAGACAGAAATGGCGCATGGCCGCAATGGGGCAACATGACCAGCCTTGAATTTTGTAGTTGCTGACTCATCCATCTCGCTGCCCCGGGGCCGGTAATCACATCATTCTCGCCATGCAGTAATATCGTCGGCTGAGTAATATTTCTTAATTTTCCACGCAGATCGCTCGTGAGCAGAATCTGCAACCCGGTTTGCAACCCAGCCTCGTCCGGCTGATCACGGCGAAAAAAGCTTTCGCGCAACTGTGACAGCACAGCCGTGGCATCGGCACTGCCGCTCACCTGCAAGGTGAGAAACCGGCTCAGCGTCGTTGCGTAGTCCCGCTTCAGATTCCGCATGAACAGTTGCAAAGTCGCCCTATCCATTCCCCATTGCCAGTCTTTGCGCTTGACAAAGCAGGGCGTCGTTGAGATCAAGGCAAGCTTTTTTACCCGCACCGGTTCCCGCAACGCAAGTTCAACCGCAACCTGTCCGCCTAATGACCATCCGCAAACCATACAACTGCCAGGCAAAGTGTCTGAAATCATCTCAACCACGCGTTCCAGCGTACCCGGCTCGCAAGCCGGACTAAATCCGTGTCCCGGCAAGTCTACTAAATGCAAACGAAAATGCTGGGCCAACCGTTCGCGTACACCATCCCAGATCCCGCTGTGCATGGCCCAACCGTGCAGCATGACAAGATTCGGACCGGCGCCGATGGATTCAATATGCAGGTGCAACGGCTGACCTATCCATCTCTCGAAGCGCCGACCCGAGTTCGGCTACATCGTCCATCGTGTGAGAAGCGGATAACGAAATCCGCAACCGTGCCGCACCTTGCGGAACCGTTGGCGGACGGATCGCCGGAACCAGGATGCCTTGCGCGCGCAATGCCTCACTTATCTCCAACGCCTTATCATTCTCCCCTATGATTAAAGGTTGAATAGGCGTGATGGATGGCAACAGCCGCCAGCGCAGCGATTGGACCTCTCTTTTCAAACATGCAACAAGTTGCGTCAGCCTCTCGCGCCGCCATTCTTCCTCTTCTATTAATACCAGGCTTTTCAGCAAAGTATGGGAGAGCAGCGGCGGGGTCGCGGTAGTGTAAACATAGCTGCGTGCATGCTGAATCAGGGTTTCAATGACTTCCGGTTGCGCCGCGATGAAAGCGCCGAATACGCCCGCTGCCTTGCCAAGCGTAGCCATGTAAATGATGCGCGGCGAACTGGTATCGAAATGAGAAACCGTTCCCCGCCCCTTTGAACCGAGTACACCAAAACCGTGGGCATCGTCGAGCATCAACCACGCATCGTATTTCTCGCACAATGCCAACAACTGGGTAACGGGCGCGATATCGCCATCCATGCTGAATACCGCATCGGTCATCACCAATTTTCGCCTGGTCTGACATACTGCGAGTTGCCGCTCCAGCGAAGCCAGATCGAGATGGGAATAGCGGACAAACCTTGCGCGTGAAATCAACGCGGCATCATTAAGCGAGGCATGATTGAGCTTGTCGGCGAATATCGTATCGCGGCGATCCAGCAGCGCGGTAATCACGCCGGCATTGGCCATGTATCCCGTGGAAAATAACAATGTCCGCGGGAACCCGGTAAAATGGGCCAGCGCCTCCTCCAGTGCGTGGTGGACTGAAGAATGTCCGGTGATGAGGTGCGAAGCCCCTGCTCCCACCCCATATTGTCTGGCGCCTTCGCAAACCGCCTCGATCAACTGGGGGTGATTGGCAAGGCCGAGATAGTCGTTACTGCAGAATGCGAGATACTCGCGTCCGGCCATTAAGACATGTGTTTGCTGGGGACTCTCCAGAGTGAGGCGACGACGATACAGATCCTTGCTTTCCCGCGCGCGTAGCTGTTCGCGTAATTGTTTGCGTTGTTCAGCGAAATCGTTGAGCATTTCCGGTTGACCGGTTAAGGCACGTAAAAAAGTTAAGCAGATGGGGCAGGCCGCGCGCCTCTCACCTACATCGAACGAAGTCCCAGTTTGTCAAATAACGCCTTGTCTCGCTCCGCTTCCGGATTGCCCGTAGTAAGCAATTTATCGCCATAGAAAATCGAATTGGCACCCGCGAGAAAACACAGTGCCTGCACTGCATCCGACATTTCCTGTCTACCCGCTGATAATCTGACCATCGCCTTGGGCATGGTAATGCGTGCCGCCGCAACAGTGCGCACAAATTCCAGTGGATCGAGCGCCGCCGTGCCATGCAGCGGTGTACCTTCAACTTGCACTAGATGATTAATGGGAACGGATTCCGGATACGGATCAAGATTTGCGAGTTGTGCGATCAGGCCAGCACGGGCATGGCGCGATTCACCCATGCCAACGATACCGCCGCAACACACATGTATGCCCGCCCCTCGGACCTTCTCCAATGTATTCAGCCGATCCTGGTAATTGCGGGTGGTAATGATCTCGCCGTAAAATTCCGGGGCCGTATCGAGGTTATGATTGTAGTAGTCAAGTCCTGCCTGCTTGAGCTGCTCCGCCTGACCCGGCTTCAACATCCCCAAGGTGGCGCAGGTCTCGAGCCCCAGCGCCTTGACGGCACTCACCATTTCCGCCATCTTTTCGATATCCCGCTGCTTGGGCCCGCGCCATGCTGCTCCCATGCAAAAACGTGATGCACCTTGCGCCTTTGCGGCTGCCGCTGTTGCAAGCACTTCATCAAGCGGCAACATGTCCTGATTTTCGATGCCGGTATGATAACGCGCCGCCTGGGGACAATAACCACAATCTTCAGGGCACCCGCCGGTCTTGACCGAAATCAATGTTGACAGCTGTACCGTATTGGCATCGTGATGCTGGCGATGGACCTGTTGCGCGCGATGAAGCAGATCATTGAACGGCATGTCCAGCACTCCCTCGATTTGGGAGACGGACCATCGCGCTGATCCGGAAACAGCCTCCGCCAGATTGGCAGATGCATCCGGCTGTTTTTGCGTTGCAGCAGCGATTACGCCGGAATTGACCGGCATATCGGAGATAAGCTGACTCATACCATATCCTTATATTACTATTGTTCTGGTGAAGAATGGACTGACCGGTCTGCGCTAGAATGAGCGCGATAACTCGGGTCAATCACAGTGTGGAACATGAATAATCATGGATTCCACTATTGTTGTCAATTTCTTTATCTCTATTCTTGAACGATAGATTAAATATTATACAGACTCTATTCGGGCAACACTGCCTGCTTTGCGGTATTCCCAGCAATGGGGATTTGTGCGCATCATGCCACGATAGTCTGCCTCATCTGCCATTTCATCACTGCAGGGTGTGTGCGCTACCTGTGACGGGATCGGGTATCTGTGGCTCATGTCTTGCAAATCCGCCCGCATTCGATTGCACCATAGCCGCCCTGAGCTACGCCTTTCCAGTGGATGCGCTGGTACATTCACTCAAATATCAGGCAAATCTCCCCATGGCGCTCGTATTGGCCAATTTGCTATTGGCACGAATTAACAAGGACTCGCTACCGGACTTTATCGTACCCATGCCATTGCATACCGTTAGATTGCGTGAAAGAGGTTTTAACCAGGCACTGGAAATTGGCCGGAGGGTAGCAAAACAATGCGGTATTCCACTGTTGCCGGATATCTGCCAACGTATCAAGGACACCGCTTCACAGGCTGAGCTGCCATGGAAAGAACGGGAAAAGAATATACGGGGGGCATTCACGTGCGAAGTTGATCTTTGCGGTAAGCGCATCGCCATGCTGGATGACGTGATGACCACCGGCGCAACCCTGAATGAACTGGCAAAGGTGCTACGCAAACATGGCGCCAAGCACGTGAGTGGGTGGGTAGCCGCCAGGACGTTATCTCGTGCACTGCCTCACCAATCGTGACACCTTTATCCCTGATCGGAAATACTCGGCCACTTCCGGATCCAGACAAAAATCTGACCCATTGATAAGCTTATGCTCGACATCATTCTGTTCCAGCCTGAAATCCCGCCCAACACTGGTAACATCATACGGCTATGTGCCAATACCGGCGCGAGGCTCCACCTCGTCAAGCCGCTTGGTTTTATCCTGGAAGACAAACAGTTGCTACGCGCGGGACTGGATTATCACGAGTTCACCAGCATGACGGTTCATGAAAACTGGACGGACTGTGCGAAACAATTGCAAGGTCATCGTCTTTTTGCCGTTTCAACCAAAGGTAAGCAACGCTATGACCTGAATGCTTATGCCAGTGGAGACGCATTTCTTTTTGGTTCGGAAAGCCGTGGATTGACAGCTGAGATACTGGAGAGTTTTCCTGAACAACGTCGTATCCGCGTGCCGATGGTATCCGGCAGCCGTAGCCTCAATTTATCGAATACCGTCGCGGTGGTGGTCTATGAAGCGTGGCGGCAAATGAGCTTCGGGAAAGGCACATAAAACCTTTGCGGGAGATAGATACCTCGGCTCAATAAGTTTCTGTCTTCGGCTCCCGGTTAAGTAGCGCTTCCACCGCCTCCCCCGGCGATACTCCATCGTGGAGTATGCCGCATACAGCCTGTGTAATCGGCATTTCAATCTTCAGTGCCTGACTTAGCCGCAATACCTCGCGCGCCGTATGAACGCCTTCAGCGGTATGTCCCAGTTCCCGCAGAATGTCCGGCAACGAACGGCCTGCCGCCAAAAGCAAACCTACCCGCCGGTTGCGTGATAGATCCCCGGTACAAGTAAGTATCAGGTCTCCCGCTCCGGCCAGCCCCATGAACGTTTCCATGCAGCCACCGAGTCTTAGCCCCAATCTTGTAATTTCCGCCAGGCCTCTTGTAATCAGGGCTGCACGGGCGTTGTGACCGAAACCCATCCCGTCGGAGATGCCAGCGGCAATCGATATGACGTTCTTCACCGCCCCGCCAGTTTCCACTCCGGCAACATCTCTGCTCGAATAAACTCGCAGCCGGGCAGTGTGCAGCTGTGCCGCGATGCTTCGGGAAAATTCTTCATCGTGCGATGCGAGGGTCAAAGCAGTGGGAAGCCCTTGGGCGACTTCCCGGGCAAAACTCGGCCCCGATAATACACCACAGGGCACCATTTCGCCGTATTCTTCCCGTACCACCTGGTGAGGCAGCGTCGCCGATCCCGCCTCGAATCCCTTGCAGCCCCACACCACCGGCACGGCTTTTCCGCAAGCAATAATTCCACGCAATGTCTCGCGCAATCCGGCAACCGGAACCACAATGAGGATAAGATCGGCAGCCTCAACGGCAACATCGAGAACGGACGTTAGCCGCAGGGAATCGGGTAATGGAAAGTCAGGGAAATAGCGCCGGTTTACACGCTGGGAAACAAGCTCGGCAAGATGCGCGGGATCACGTGTCCACAACGTCACCTGATGGCTCGAACGAGTGTTGGCGCCGAGACTGATGGCCAGGGCGGTACCCCACGCACCCGCGCCGAGAACGGCTACTCTCATGAACCCCAGACTTGTTGTGTTTTAACGTAACCAATTTGCCCCTCGCGGTGACGCACCTTGACCCAACCATTCACAGCGGGCTCCAGCTGCTCCATCACCACGTTTTGCTGAGCCTGAAACACTAGCGCAGAACCTGCATCCGCGGCATGATAAATCTCTGCCTGCAGTGCCGTAACAATGACATAGCGTTTTTCACTTAATGCCTTTTCTTCCACCCAGGCAAGCCCGCCCCCGCTATCGCGCACTTTGACCCAGCCTTCGACTTTCACCACCGCCTCTACCGGCAGATGGCGGCTTGCCACATATAACTTATCGGCCTTGAGCGAGGGCGCGTCATACATAACCGTAGCATTTTCGGCTATCGAAAAAAACTCAAACGCCGCAATGGCATGCGCCGGACACAATAGTATGCCGATCAACAACCCCAGGGACCGGCACCGTAGGAGCAATCTCGCGGCGAATATGTCGTAGACATATTTCATTTTCAGTGTGTTGTTTTCTTCTCTTCTTCCAGTTTTTCCGCCGCCGCGGCATTCATCTCGGCTTGCTGCTTCCCCTGGTGGTAAAGCGCCTCGAAATTTACCGGGCTTAAAATTACCGCGTGAAATCCGGCGCGGGTAACAATATCGGAAACGGCTTCGCGCAGGTAGGGAAAAAGAATATTGGGGCACGCAATCCCCAATACAGGATCCATTTCAGCCTCCGGAACATTACGAATCTGAAAAATGCCCGCCTGGCGCACTTCCACCAGAAACATGGTCTTCTCTTTGACCTTCGCCGTGACTGTTACCGTCAACAACACTTCATACATACCTTCGTCGATGCGCTCTGCCTTGGTATGCAGCTGTATGTTCACCTCCGGCGTCTCGCGCTCAAGAAAAATTCTTGGTGCATTTGGAATCTCCAGGGACAAGTCCTTGACATAGATTTTTTCAATACCGAAAACCGGCTGCTGGTCGCTCATGTTGGGTTCCATGTGGAGTAGTCAAAAATAGGATGTTATGGTACAAAAACCTGCACTGCGGAGATGAAAATCATTCTAAGGTCGATCAAGGTCGAGTTGTCCGGCAATCACACCGCCAGAAGCTTCATCAGGCCATCGCTGCGATCGAGCTGCGCCAAATCGTCATAACCGCCTACATGCGTGTCGCCGATGTAGATTTGGGGAACGGTGCGACGCCCGGTTTTTTCTATCATCTGAGCCCGACTGGCGGGATCCAGATCAATACGAATCTTTTCGATTTCTGTCACGCCTCTGGCACGCAGCATGCTTTCCGCTCTTATGCAATAAGGGCAATACCCGGAAGCATACATAATCACTTTCGTCATGTTGCCCTCGGTCATTTCTTCACTATCGGCAAATTCGCCTGGCGCCATGCGTCAATGCCTCCCTGAAGGTTATGCACATGCGCAAACTCCTTTTTGCGCAAAATCGAGCCGGCTTTACCCGTTGCATTAACGCCACTGCGGTGTATCAATATGACAGGCTTACTCTTGAATTTTTCCAGCTCGTGCAGGCGTTCCTCCAGCTTGTCAGCGGGGATATGTTTGGAGTTCGGTACATGGCCTGCACTGTATTCACTCCCCTCACGCACATCCAAAACCAGCGCATCCTTGTAATTGATGAGCTGAACCGCTACCAGCGTGTCTATCTCATTGCCTGAACGCCGCAGCAACGGCCATAACAACATGCCGCCACTCATCAGGGCGGCTACAACCAGGGCAATATTATTTTGCAAGAATGTCACTTCGTACTCCTTAATTTTCTCGGCCGGACAATTTTATCAGAGATGGGAATACGATGGGGTTCTCGCATGCCGGTTAACAACCTCTCGCAAAGCAATCATGGCGATATTGATCAAAATATAACCCTGACACCATGTCCATCAAACTGTGTTCGTTGGATTCAGGCAGTTTCATCAAAGCACCAGGATCGAAGGAAAAGCGGTGTCGGATTATTTATATTTATATGTAAACACTTGGAAAAATTCACGTATTTCTTGCATGCTGCGGCCACGGCCAAAATATAATAAAATGCTCTGGTATTTCAAATCGATTTGTGGAAAATCTCGTCCTTTTTATAAAGAGCAATATGAAAAACCTCATTCTCCTGCGTCATGGAGAAAGCACGTGGAACAAGGAGAATCGTTTTACCGGCTGGACGGATGTAGATTTGTCGCCCAAGGGTCTGGAAGAAGCCAGAAATTCCGGTCGGCTATTGCGCGAAAACGGTTTTGCATTCGATGTTGCCTATACCTCTGTATTGAAACGCGCCATACGCACGTTATGGATTGCACTGGATGAAATGGATCAAATGTGGATTCCCATTAATCTGTCATGGCGCTTGAATGAGCGGCACTATGGGGCGCTGCAGGGCCTGAACAAAACCGAGACAGCTCTCAAATACGGTGAAGAGCAGGTACAAATCTGGCGGCGCAGCTATGGCATCCGCCCCCCCGCACTGAAGCCGGAGGATGAGCGCTATCCAGGATTCGATCCTCGCTACCGGGAGTTGGCCAGCCAGGATATCCCATTAACCGAATGCCTGCGAGACACCGTAACAAGATTCCTGCCCTACTGGAACGAAACCATCGCTCCACAGGTCCAATCTGGACAACGCGTGCTTATTACAGCCCATGGCAACTCACTACGCGCACTCGTCAAGTACCTTGACAATCTTTCCGATCAGGACGTTCTGGAACTTAATATCCCCACCGGGGTTCCGCTGGTGTATGAACTTGATGATAATCTGAAACCTCTCCGGAATTATTATCTCGGTGACCGGGCGGAAATCGAACAAGCTCTACAGGTCGTGGCGAATCAGGGAAAAATATCATCACGCTCGTGAGCTTGCCTCTTATCCATTTCGTGCTCATACCTACATACCGATGGTTCTTCGTAGTTCAATCGTCCTCTTCCGTATCATCTTAGCGGAGGGATGACTACTTTCGGCAACGAATATCTGGACAAGTTTGAAAATTCCGCTTTTGATGGCATCGGTTCATGGCTGTGTAGGACCGGCAGGCTGCTCCCGGCTTGCGTACTGATCCTGTCGTATCCGCTTCATGCCGCTCCCAAGGTTTATAACGACGACCTGAAGCAGTTGCGCGGTCGAATCGAAACGTTACAGAAGGAGCTCGCCGACACGGAGGAGTCGAAATCAGAAGCAGCGGACGCACTGCGCGAATCGGAACAGGCAATCAGCGCTGCCAACCAAAAATTGTTTGCACTTACCCGTGCGCGGGACAAAGCCAATGACAGGCTCAGCCAGCTGCAAGCGCAATCCAGGCAAGTCACCAGCAATATCCAAGCGCAGCAGTCACGGCTGAGCCAATTGCTCTATAGGCAATATATTGGAGGCGGCGGGGAGAAAGAGTATCTGAGTCTTTTATTCAATCAGCAGGATCCCAACCAGGTTGCACGCAATCTGCATTATTACGGCTATCTCTCCCGCGCCCGACTGGATGATATCAATATCCTGCGCTCAAATTTTCAACAACTTGATGCGTTCACACGGGAAAGCCGCGAGAAGAGTCAGGAAATCGCCACCATTCAAGCCAGGCAAACCGAATACAAGAAACAACTTGAAGAGAAAAAAATCGAACACAAAAACCTGCTATCCCGAATTTCCATGCAGGCTGATCAGCAACGGCGCGAAATCAGTAAACTCAAGCGCGATGAAGAGCGCCTCACCCGTCTGGTGGAAAAAATTGCCAAAATGCTCGCGCGCAAAAAACGTACCGAGCCCCGTGCCGGATCCCTGAGTAATGACAGGCTACCGGACGCATCGACGGATGGAAATCCGTTTGCGGCATTGAAAGGCCGCCTGAGTTTACCGGTACGCGGGGAACTTGCCAATCGTTTCGGTAGTCCACGTGCTGATGGCGGGGTGACCTGGAAGGGATTATTCATACGTTCGGCCCATGGCACGGAGGTAAAAGCCATTGCGGGCGGGCGCGTGGTATTTGCCGACTGGCTGAGAGGATTCGGCAATCTTATGATTGTAGATCATGGGGGAAGCTATATGAGTCTCTACGGCAACAATGAAATCATCCATAAACAGGTAGGCGATACCATCCGCGGTGGTGATACTATCGCGACAGTGGGAAACAGCGGCGGCAACCCCGATTCGGGTTTATACTTTGAACTACGTCATCAGGGCAAACCGTTTGACCCTTTGAACTGGGTAAGAATAAAATGAACGACGCAACAAAACTGACACATGTGGAGAATGTTTAATGGGTAACAAGATGCGGCAATTCGGCTTGATTATTTTCGGCGCGGTCGCCGGTATAATGCTAAGCCTCAATTTTTCAGCTGTCGCCGACAAGGAAACCACGGAAGTCCTGCGTCCGCTTCCCGTTGAGGAGCTGCGCGCATTCACCGAAGTGTTTGGCCGCATTAAAAGCGACTATGTTGAGCCGGTTGAAGACAAAAAGCTCATCACTGAAGCCATCAATGGCATGCTGACCGGCCTTGATCCTCATTCCGCCTATCTGGATACGGATGCCTTCAAGGAATTGCAAATTGGCACTCAGGGTGAATTTGGCGGATTAGGCATTGAAGTCAGCATGGAAGACGGATTTGTCAAAGTTATCTCCCCGATCGAAGATACGCCCGCATTTCGTGCCGGCATCAAGCCTGGCGATCTCATCATCAAGCTTGATGAAACCGCGGTCAAGGGCCTGTCTCTCACCGACGCGATCAAACGCATGCGTGGCAAACCCAATACCCCTATTACCCTCACGGTGTTACGCAAGGGCGAGACCAAACCGCTGGTATTCCCTTTGATACGCGCCGTCATCAAGATCCAAAGCGTCAAGTCGAAGATAATCGAGCCGGGATATGGATACATACGTATTACTCAGTTCCAGGAGCAGACTGGCGAAAACCTCGTTAAGGCCATAGATAAATTATTCAAGGAAAGCACGGTGCCGATGAAGGGGTTGGTGCTGGATCTGCGCAACGATCCCGGAGGTTTGTTGAACGGCGCGGTTGCGGTTTCCGCCGCCTTTCTGCCGTCCAATTCATTGGTAGTTTATACGGATGGCCGTACCGATGACGCCAAGATGAAGTTGAAAGCCAGTCCCGAGTTCTATCTGCGTGATACAAAGAGCGACTATCTGAAGCGATTGCCGCCTGCGATCAAGACAGTGCCAATGATTACTCTCGTAAATGGGGGCTCCGCCTCCGCTTCTGAAATTGTAGCGGGCGCTTTACAGGATCATAAACGTTCCGTAGTCATGGGTACGCAGACTTTTGGTAAAGGATCGGTGCAAACCATACTGCCGCTAGGCAACAATACCGCTATCAAGCTCACCACGGCGCGCTACTACACGCCTAATGGACAATCCATCCAAGCTAAAGGCATCACGCCGGATATTCTTGATGAATCGGCGAAAGATGAAACCGAACGCTTACGCGAAGCCGATCTGGATAGACATTTATCCAACGGCAAGTCGAAAGAAGTCAAACCCGAAACCGAGGCGGCGAAAGTAGAACCGAAACCCGCTGTCAAGGCAACCAAACCAACGAACGGTGAAGACAAAAACAAGAAGAGCGAGCCGCCCGCGGAATTTGGTTCCAGCGGCGACTTATTGTTGACCCAGGCAATGAACTATTTCAAAGGCGGCGCGGCGGTATCGAATAAGAACCCTGATTCCGCCAAAACTGTGAACTAAATCATTGATCGAAGCCGATCTTTGAGATTGGGGGCATGCGGAAGTCCTCGGGATCGGCTCGATTATGAAGATTCACATGCGGCGCAACGCTTCGCTTATTGATGCGCTCTTCTTATTGCCAATACGGCTTGCACGCGGTCCGGCTGGCGCAAATATGATGGGGGATTCATACTTGCCCCACCTTTATTGTTATGACGGGCCACCAAAATAAGATATAGGGCACAATAAACGAAGCGTATTGTGCCGTGTGAGAACCCCATCAATCCTCTCGCCAGTTGATTATCGCGCACTCCCTCCAAGAAGCCGCTGTCGCGCCTGCTCAGAGATCCCTTAGTCGCATGTGAACAATGAACGACGACCAGCTGCTGCGCTACAGCCGCCACATTCTTTTGCCGCAAATTGGCATATCGGGGCAGGAAGCTTTAATCCGGTCGCACGTACTTATGGTCGGCGCGGGGGGGTTGGGTTCACCTGTCGCGTTATATCTTGCCGCGAGCGGAATCGGTAAACTCACTATTTGCGATAGCGACAAGGTTGATCTGACCAATCTGCAGCGGCAAATCGCGCACAGCATGGATCGCGTCGGCACACCCAAGACAGACTCTGTCAAAAAAACACTTGCGGGCATCAACCCGGAAGTCAATGTCATTGCACTGAACGAGCGCATGGATGAGCGGGGGCTGCTGCAACTGATCATGGACGCCGATGTGGTAGTGGATGCGAGCGACAATTTTCATACCCGCCATGCCATCAATCGGGCCTGTGCCCTTCGCCAAAAACCCCTCGTATCAGGCGCGATTACGCGTTTTGATGGACAAGTAACGGTATTCGATTTGCGTCAGGCAGATAGTCCGTGCTACCACTGCCTATTTCCCGAAAGTGGGGAAAATGAAGATATGCGTTGCGCAGTGATGGGAGTATTTGCCCCCCTGGTGGGTATTATCGGTTGTGTACAGGCAGCCGAAACGCTGAAAATCCTGCTCAATATTGGACAAACCCTGAAGAGCCGCTTGCTATTGCTCGATGGCCTATCGATGGAATGGCGCTCCATCAAACTGAATAAGGACCCGTCTTGCAAGGTCTGCGGCACCGATGAACGGCTGTCAACCTGCCGGACTTAAAGAATCTAAGCTACGAAGTGACTGAGTGAGGCAGATTGCGACGATTCTGAAGACCCACCATCCGAAAAAATAGATATAGGCCAGCCAAATGCTTTTGCAGCCGATTTTATTTAAGTTCGACAGGCTGCTAGGAAGCCAGTGATAGTTCGACGTGATCCGACAGAGTGGGGAGAATGGATCTTCGACATCACATCCGAGCTACTATATTTGACAATAGTTCCCTACGCTGCACCTCCCAATATTCCATCGGGTCGCGCTTGAACCCGCTTTTTGAGAACTGGTGCCAGCGCCCCGCTACATAACATATCAGCAGATTCGCTTGGGCGGAGATATCCGCATTGCCCGCAATCTCTCCTTCACTAACGGCGAAACGCAGTGCCTGTTTCAATGTGGCTTCAAGCCGGTCATGCAATTGATTGATGCGTAGCTGCAAGCGGTCATTCTCGTTTATCAGCGCGTCGCCCGTTAACACTCGCGTCATACCTGGATTTTTCTGCGCAAAACCAAGCAATAGGGATAATATTCCATCGATTTGCCGGATAGGGCTTTTCTCTTCCGCCGTCAGCCTGTTGATGAGGCTGAACAGGGTAGCTTCAATGAACTCGATCAACCCCTCGAACATTTGTGCCTTGCTGGCAAAATGCCGGTATAACGCCGCCTCGGAAACATCCAGCTTGATCGCCAACGCCGCTGTGGTGATTTTCACCGGACGGGGCTCCTCCAGCATTTGCGCGAGGACTCGCAGGATCTGATCTTTTCTTTCACCGGATTTAGCAGGCATGAAACCTCGATTCTATAACACATTCAATTTATGAATTCTGCATAACCCAGACGCTGACTGCGGGACGCGGCATCGGCTTTTGGATTCCATGTGTGATAATCAGGCGTTGACTGGTATTGATGGGATTCTCATACGGCGCAATAAATGAAGCGCGCCGTATGTAAGCGCTCCAGGAAAAGCGGGCCCAAGAACCGGTACGGACCACAGCTACCCTTAGCTCGCTTTTATCAGCGTTCCCACACCCTCATCGGTCAGCACTTCCAGCAACAGTCCGTGTTCGACCCGTCCATCGATGATGTGACAGGATTTGACTCCGCTTTTCACCGCATCCAGCGCTGAGCCGATTTTTGGCATCATGCCACCCGAGATGGTTCCATCCGCAAAGAGCTCATCCACTCTCTGTGCGGTCAATCCGGTCAATAAGTTCCCATGCTTATCCAGCACGCCGGGCGTGTTGGTAAGGAGTATCAATTTCTCGGCATCCAGAACGCTGGCCAGTCTGCCTGCGACCAGATCAGCATTGATATTATAAGACTCGCCATTTTGCCCCACACCGATAGGCGCAATCACCGGAATGAAATCGCGTGTCTCGAGTAGCGCAATCAGGGCCGGATCGATGCTTTCAATCTCTCCGACCTGTCCGATATCGATCCACTCACCAGCCTTCTCTTTATCCTGCATGAGCATCTTTTTTGCACGAATGAAGCCACCATCCTTGCCGGTCAAGCCCACTGCATGACCGCCATGGCGGTTAATGAGATTGACAATGTCCTTATTGACCAGTCCTCCCAGCACCATTTCAACCAAGTCCATTGTTTCAGGGTCGGTGACGCGCATTCCCTGGATAAATTCGCCCTGCTTGCCGACTCGCTTCAACATATCGTTGATCTGGGGTCCGCCGCCATGAACGATCACGGGATTCATCCCCACCAGTTTCAGCAGCACGACATCGCGGGCAAAACCCCGCTTGAGATTTTCCTCGACCATGGCGTTGCCGCCATATTTGATGATTATCGTTTTACCGTGAAAGCGCTGAATATACGGCAACGCTTCAGCCAGGATTTTGGCTTTGTCTTTTGCGGAGGATGGAGACAAGGACACGATTCTTCCCTATGAATTTTTGAGCATATTATTCTGAATCCGCCAATTCAGCACGGATTCAGGATTATGCCAGAGATCACGGGCGCAAAAAATTCTCGATCACAAACAAATCACGCGCCGGGAGTTTGTGAACTCCTAGTGAATCTCGCACGTATTCTGGCGAGTAAACCGGGGCGATGGCTGGTCTCTTTGGCGATGTCCTGGTCAGGTGCACCGGCGAGTGGCTGAGCAGTACCCTTGTCAGCGACATCAGGCATTGGATCAAAATATCGATACAGCATCGGCACCACCACCTTCGTCATGACAGTCGCGGTAATCAGCCCGCAGATCACCACGATGGCTAGCGGCTTCTGCACCTCGGAGCCGAGGCCTGTGGCAATCAGAAATGGCGCCAGGCCAAGGATCGTAGCTGCCGCGGTTATCAGCACGGGTCGGAAGCGCGCCTCGCAACTGGTTTTCACCGCGTCAGCCACACTTAGCCCCTGCTCGCGCAGCTCCTTGATAAAGGAAATCAACACCACGCCGTTCAATATGGCTACGCCCCACACCGCGATGAAACCCACCGATGCCGGTACCGACAGATATTCGCCAGTGATGAACAGCCCGATAACACCGCCGACGGAAGCAAACGGCAAAGCCGTAAAGATAAGCAAAGCTAGCTTGACGGAATTAAACAGCATGAACAACAGGAAGAAAATTGCGGCGAAAGTAATCGGCACGATCACCGCGAGCGTTGCCATGGCGCGCTCCATATTCTCGAATTGCCCGCCCCAGACAAAATAATAACCGGAGGGCAGTTTGACTTCCTTCGCGGTACGCTCCTGTAATTCGGCAACGAAACCGCCAAGATCGCGATCATGTACGTTGGCACCGACCACCACGCGGCGTTTGGCGTACTCGCGCGAAACGATCGCCGGGCCGTCGATGACCCGGATGTCTGCCACCGCGCTCAGCGGCACCAGTACGCCGCCGCGAGCCATTAGACCCTCGGGCCCGGCGTTGCCGGGAGGGCGCAGCAAGAGGTCGCGGATCGCCTCGACATCGTCACGGAATTGCTCGGGAAAACGCAGCAGAAGCGTAAAGCGCCGCTCGCCCTCGAACACTTGGGTAACCGCCTTGCCGCCAATCGCCGTCGCAATCAACTCATTCACATCGGCAACATTGAGACCGTGACGGGCAATGGCGCGGCGGTCGATGTCGATGGTCAATTCCTGCTGGCCCGACAAGCGTTCAATGCGAAGATCGCGCGCACCACGCGTCGACTTGACGATGCGCGCCACCTGCTCGGACAATTTGCGCAACTCTTCCAGATCGTCACCGAAAATCTTGACCGCGACCTGTGAGCGCACCCCTGTTACCATCTCATCCACCCGCTGCGCGATCGGCTGCGATAGTGCGATATTCACGCCGGGCAGCACCGTCAGCGCCTTGCGGATATCTTCTTCGATCTCCTGCTGGGTCCTGTCCGATCCGTCGAGATCCAGAGAAGCAATGGGATCGGATTCATTCTGCGACGCCGGGTCGGCGGGTGATTCGCCCCGGCCCAGCTTGGATACCACGGACACGACTCCGGGTATCTTGGCGATCAGCTTCATCGCTTCCGTTTCCAGTTTGATCGCTTCTTCCAGGGAGATCGAGGGTACGCGGATGATCACGGGCGTCACCGCACCTTCCCGCATGATGGGAATGAAGGATTTTCCCAGAAACGGATACAGGCCGACCGCCAGTAACAAAGAACCCACCGACACCATCGCCGTGGCCTTCGGATTCCTCAGCGCCAAATAAAGCAGGCGTAAGTAAAGAGACTTGAGGATGGCCACAATTTTAGTGTCTTCCTCGCCCCCTCCCTTCAGGGCATAGTCGCATAGCACAGGCGACAACAGCACCGAAACAACCAGCGCTACCAGCAGTGCAATGGAAATAGTGACGGCAAGCGGGCTGAACATCTTGCCTTCCATGCCCTGCAGCGACATCAGCGGTAAGAACACGAGAACAATGATGATGATGCCGTAAATGACGGGTGCGCCCACCTCGGCTGCCGCCTTGGCAATTGTTTCGCTTTTCGGCTCGTCACCGGTGGCGTGGCTTAGGCGCAAAAAGATATTTTCCACCACCACTACGGTGGGGTCGACCATCAGTCCGATGGCGATCGTCAGCCCTCCCAGCGACATCAGGTTGGCTGGAATGCCCAGGTAGTTCATTATCATGAACGTGACCAGCGGCGTGATGATAAGTGTCGCGCACACAACCAGGCTTACGCGCAGGTTACCCAGGCAGATAACCATTACCAAAATGACGAAGACCAGCGCTTCGATCAATACGCGGTATACCGATGCCAGCGCGGCATCCACCATGACGGTCCGATCATAGAAAGGGACGATCTGGAGTCCGCCCGGCAACAGATTGCGCTCGTTGATCTCGGCAACCTTTTCCTTTACCCGTCCGACTATTTCCTTGGCATTGCCGCCGCGCAACATCATCACGATGCCGGTGACCGACTCGGTATAACCGTCCTTGATGCTGGCTCCCAGGCGGACCTCCCCGCCGAACTGTACCTGGGCGACGTCGCGCACGTATATCGGTACACCATCCAGTTCTTTGAGCACGATATTGCGGATATCATCCAGCGTGCGGATCAGGCCGACGCCACGGATCAGGTATTGCTCCGCATGCAAGGGCAGTATGTTGCCGCTGGAATTCGCATTGTTGCTGGCAATGGCCCGGTCGACCGCCGCCAAGGTCAGGTCATAGTGACGCAGCCGGTTCGGGTCGACCAGCACCTGGTATTCCTTGACATGGCCCCCGATGGAATTGATCTCCGCCACACCCTGGACCGAACGCAGCAGCGGTCGCACCACCCAGTCCTGGATTGTGCGCCGTTCAGTCAGCTCCTCGACGGTTAATGCGCGCTGGCCGTCGTCGGGATGATCGATCGTGTATTGATACACCTCGCCCAAACCGGTGGATACCGGTCCAAGCACTGGCGTGATACCCGGTATCAGCCGGGGCGATACCTCAATCAGCCGTTCCATCACCAGTTGGCGCGCAAAGAAAACGTCGGTCTTGTCGGTAAACACCAGGGTGATAAGCGACAATCCGCTCTTGTTCAGGGAGCGCATCTCCACCAGCCCCGGCAGGCCGGTCATGGCGATTTCCACCGGCACCGTAACCAGCCGTTCGATCTCCTCCGGACTGCGCCCGATCGCTACCGTGGCAACCTGCACCTGGATATTGGTCACATCTGGAAAAGCATCGACCGAGAGATTCTTCGCGGCAAAAATGCCTCCGGCACACAGCGCAAGCGCCACCACTACCACGACAAGGCGTTGCCTGAGCATGACGCGCACGATGGAGGCAAGCATGGCTACTCCAGTTCGGCGAGCTTGCGCTCGTTGTCCAGATGAAAGGCGCCATCCACCACGATCTTCTGATCGATCGTAACTCCGTTCAACACGGGATACATGTCAGCAACCTCGTGACCCAATTCGACAGGTATTCGAAGGAACCGATTATTGCCCTGAGCCAGGAATACATAGTCGCGGTTGGCCTCGCGTACTACCGCGGTTTCCGGCACTACCAGGCTTTTATGTGCATTGTCGGTAATGTGCATGGTGGCCAGCATGTCGGGCTTGAGCTTGCGCTGGGGATTCTCCACCATGGTGCGCACCATCACGGTACGGGTCAGCGGATTCACCGTATCGGCAACGAATATGATAAGACCATCAAGGCTTACGTCACCCAAAGCCGGAACATGAATTTCCACATGCTGACCGACTTGCACATTACGTGCGATCTGCTCCGGCACATCGCCCACCACCCAGACCGAGGAAAGATCGGCTACCCCGAACAACTGGTCGGCCGGCTGCACCACCTGACCGATGATGACGCTCCGCGCGATAATGATGCCGCTTCTCGACGCATTGATGGTAACGGAAGGCAGGATATGGCCCCGCTTTGCCAGTTCTGCCACTACAGTGCTATCCACTCCCAGCAGGCGCAGTTGATCCTTCGCCGCCTCCAGTTCGGCGCGGGCAACTTCCAGCTCCGATTCGCGCCGTTCCACCTCTGCGATAGCGATCACGTCAGCGGCCAGTAAGTGTTGGGCACGCTGGGCCGCTTTTTCGGTCAGTACAGTCCGTGAAAATGCACGCAAAAACGCCAGTTGCGCCTGGGTCAGTTCTGGGCTGGTAATACGCGCCAATGGCTGTCCGGCGTTAACGCTATCACCCAGCATGACGTATAAATCGGTAATACGCCCCGTCACATAGGACCCGATGCGCACCAGCCTCTCTTCGTCCACTTCGACCTGGCTTGGAACCTGCAATTTATCGGCGAGATCGACCATGGTGGGTTGACCGATCTTTATGCGTGGCACCATTTCTGGCCTGATCGTGATACTGTTTACATCCTCCTGTTCTTGCTTGACCGCTTTTTGGGGAGACGCAGTTTCCTCGTTGCTACTGCATCCAGCGTTAAGCAGCACAACAATGACGACAGCACCGGTAATGCGCATTATTTTTTTCATTCGGCACCTTGCTCCCTGGGATAATAAGCCCGTAACCGGTCAATTTCGGCGGCGGCGGCCTGTAGATCAAAGCGTGCCTGCAGCGAGTCCATAAGAATCCCCCGTAGAATACGTTGGGTGTCGAGCACATCGATCAAGGGGCGCTCGCCAAAGCGATACGCCGCCTGGGCGATCTGCAACGCGTTCTCGGCTTCCTTGATGATGCCGCCTTCGAACATCTCCACCCTGCGACGCGCAATCTGCAAGGCCTGCCAGGCGGATTCGAATAACTGGCCGATTTCGTAACGGCGGAATTCCAGGGTTTCCCGCGCCCGCGCCGAATCCGCCACGGCCGCGTCGATCTCTCCGCGGCGGCGGTAGAATATCGGAACGGTTACGTTAAACCCGGCTGTATTCGACGTGTACTGGGCTTCCTGAAAATTGCTGAGCAAAATCTGTACCGATGGTAAAACCGAGGCGCGCTCCAGATCGATTCGCTGGAGCGCGCGGTTCTGCTCCGCTTCCAGACGCCGTACATCCGGATTGACAGCGGGCACTTCCTCGCGCAACTCTTCCAATGGAGGCAGGTTTATTGGATCGAACAGGGATGCGTTTATCACGAAATCCGGCTTCAGGGCGCCCGCGGTGAATTGCATGAGCGCAACGCGCGCGCGCAGCGCGCCTAGCTCCGCCGCCTCTTTGCGGCTGGCCGCGTTCAGCACCTCGGCGTCGGCCCGGACCAGCTCGAAGCGCGCGGTTTCGCCCACACCCACGGCCACGTTGATGCGGCGCCGCACTTCCTGCATCAGATCGAAGATGCCTCCCTCCATGCGGGCGATTTCCTGGCGCAGCAGCAGTTCATAGGCACGCACCCGCAATTGCGCTGCCAAGTCCGCGCGTACCTGATGATAGCTGGCGCGGCTCGCGTCCACACCCGACTCCGCCGCGCCAATGCGCGCGCTGCGCACATAGGGATTCTCGATCCTCTGGGAAACTGTGGCAACGCGATGATTCGTGGCCGGATTAGCCGCCGCGATGCGTGGATGTTGCGGCCCGCCCGAGAGCGCTACTTCCGGGTTGGGGTAGGCTGCGGCGCCGATGACGCCCGCCTCGGCAGCGTCCACCTGGGATCGTGCCGCGCGCACCAGCCCGTTGGCCTCCAACCCCACTCGCTGCAAGGCTTCGATCGAAAGCGCCCCGGGTGGCATGGGGGCGGAAGCGGCAGCGGAGGGTAAAGTGAAAGGAGGTATCTTATCGAAACTACTCCCGCCAACGGGCGGCGGGGTGGAAGGTGTCCGGACTGAAGAAGGTGCCGGGGGCGCCGGAACAGCCGGTGTTACGACAGATGGCTCAGTAATCAAAGGTAGTGCGGGAGGCGGCAGGCTATCCGATAGGGAAGTCGCGGGCGCAGGTCCAAAAGTGGGCGAGTCTTGAGCTGAAACAGCGGTGAACGGCGAGATGAGAACCAGGCTCAGCAAGATGCGAAAGCGGGGTGATATTTGCATCTACTACCTTTTTTATATTTCTGAAAGAGATGAAACTCGCTTCAATCGCTGCAAGTAAGAGCACTGATATTCAAACAGATGACCAGGCACTATTCAACATAAAAAACGTCAACTAAAGACAAACATGGCCATTAATTTTAACCCAGTCTAGAATAAAATTTGCATCAATAAAAGTAGTATCTAGCTGATAATATAATCGATATTTACGAACTATTATCACACATTGTATTGTACATGCCATGCTTAATTACAAACAGTTACATTATTTCTGGGCTGTTGCCAAGGCAGGCAGCATGGTCCGGGCGAGCGAGCGGCTGCATCTCACGCCTCAGACCTTGAGCGGTCAGATTGGGCTCCTGGAGGAAACACTGGGGGTGGCGCTGTTTTTGCGTGTGGGACGGCGTCTTGAACTCACCGAAACCGGCCGGCTCGCGCTTTCCTATGCCGACGAGGTCTTCCAGATCGGAAACGAGCTGGAAGAAGCGCTGCGTAGCCGTCCTGAAAGCCGCTCCATTCAACTTCGCGTAGGCGTCGATGATGCGGTACCCAAATCTATCGCCTATAGGCTACTGACGCCGGCAATATGCCTCGACGAACCGGTGCGGATCGTCTGCCGGGAAGACAAGCTGGTGCGTTTGCTGGTGGAACTGGCAATTCAGCGTATCGATCTGGTGCTTGCCGACCGGCCCATGCCCGCCGGTACAAATGTGAAGGGTTACAGCCACAAACTTGGGGATTGCGGGATCACTTTTTTTGCCGAGCCGCGGCTGGCAGCGCAATTCACGGATCAATGGCCGCAAATCCTGAATGTTGCCCCGTTACTCATTCCCGGCAAGGAAGCCGCGGTGCGAATACCACTGATGCGCTGGTTCGAGGCCCACCAGATTCGGCCGCATATCGTGGGCGAGTTTGACGACAGCGCACTGATGCAGGCTTTCGGGCAAGCCGGCACCGGTGTTTTCATGGCACCCTCGGTGATCGCCGAAGAAGTGCGGCGGGAACATGGCGTGACCATTCTCGGTCATACAAACGAAGTCACCGAGCAATTCTATGCCATTTCGATGGAACGCCGACTCACGCATCCCGCAGTGGTGGCCATCAACGACACCGCCCACCGGGAACTGTTCGCCAACCTGGACACCCAATTGCGCCCTTCGGGGGAAGCCGTCGCCCGTGCTACTCGTTCAATAAGAGGATGATTTCAATCCAGATCATCCATCAGGAAGGACACGAGATGATGGTAGGCAGGTTGCGAGACGGTTTTACCGGTTCGGGGAGGCTATGGCTGGGGTCTATGGGGAACAAGCGGCCACACTGATCGCCAGCACTTGTAGAAGCTTGGAAAACCGCTTAATCGATTATCTGCGTTTTAATAGAAATATGCCCATGAACCATTCGCAATTAGACGCCTGTGGGGATGGGTGGAGCCAAGCGCAACCCATCAAAACCGCATAACATATCAAAACATAGATACATCAAGACATGATCTGGTGGCGGTTTGGCAAGGGGGGTGAATAACCCGGTGATGAGCTGCGCTTGCTCCACCCATCGCTGAGAGCCGTTGGCGGCGGGTTTTTCTCCACCCTCACGCCTATCTTCCGTCTGAAGTCGTGAGAAAAAGCAACTCATTGATCCTTTTAACAAAACCAGCTGGATCTTCAAGCTGACCGCCTTCAGCCAGCAATGCCTGGTCGAACAGGATATGACTCCAGTCGTCGAAATGTGCCTGTTCTGACTTTAGGCGCTGTACCATGGGATGATAAGGATTAATCTCCAGGATTGGTTTGGTGGGATTTACTTTCTGCCCCGCGGATTTTAGCAACCGTTCCAGATTTCCACTCATATCGTGGCTATCTGCCACGAGGCAAGCGGGGGATTCGGTCAGGCGCAACGTAACACGCACATCCTTTACCTGCTCGCCGAGCGTACTCTTTATTTTCTCGGTAAGTTCCTTGTAGTCACCCGCTTCTTTCTCCTGCTCTTTCTTCTCTTCTTCGTCTTCCAGTTTTCCAAGATCGAGACTGCCCTTGGCCACGGATTGCAGCGGCTTACCCTCGAACTCCGTCAGATTGGCAACCAGCCATTCATCCACGCGTTCGGACAGCAGTAAAACTTCTATGCCTTTCTTGCGGAAAACTTCCAGGTGCGGACTGGTTCTGGCCGCCTTGAGGCTATCGGCGGTGACATAATAAATTTTCTCCTGCCCTTCCTTCATCCGCGCGATATAGTCGCTGAACGACACCGTTTGTTCATCTGTATCGGCATGGGTGGAAACAAAGCGCAACAGCTTGGCAATGCGTTCTCGATTGGTGTAGTCTTCCGCCACGCCCTCTTTGAGGACTTGGCCGAATTCCTTCCAGAAAGTTTTGAACTTGGCTTTTTCATCTTCCTGCTCGCTTTGCGTCAGATCTTCGAGCAGCCCCAATACCTTTTTCACCGCACCGGCCCGTATGGCCTCGATATCTTTTGATTCCTGCAATATTTCGCGCGAAACATTCAGCGGCAAGTCATTGGAATCAATCACGCCGCGCACGAACCGCAAATAATTCGGCAGCAGCTGTTTCGCATCATCCATGATGAATACCCGCCGCACATAAAGCTTGATGCCGTGACGCGGCTCACGATCGAACAAATCAAAGGGAGCACGCGACGGAATGTAGAGCAGCTGGGTATATTCCTGTTTACCTTCCACCCTGGCGTGAAGATAAGCCAGCGGCGGCTCGAAATCATGCGCCACATGCTTATAGAACTCTTCGTACTGCTCCGGCGTGATGTCGCTTTTGGCGCGTGCCCAGAGTGCGCTCGCCTGATTGACCGTCTCGTCTTCATCAGTAATCGTGTTTTCGTTCTTTTCTTGGGACCACTCCTCTTTTTTCATCAAGATGGGCAGCGTGATATGGTCGGAATACTTGCGAATGATGGTGCGCAGCCGCCAGCCGCTGAGCAAGTCATCTTCACCTTCGCGCAAATGCAGAATGACTTGCGTGCCGCGATCTGTTTTCTCCACCGTCTCGAGCGTATAATCCCCCTCACCGCCAGACTCCCAGCGGACACCGTGTTCAGCGGTCAAACCGGCGCGGCGGGTGGTGAGCGTGACTTTGTCCGCGACGATGAACGCAGAATAAAAGCCGACGCCGAACTGGCCGATCAAATGCGCATCCTTGGCCTGATCGCCGGTTAAAGAACTGAAGAATTCTCGGGTACCCGACTTGGCGATGGTACCGATATGATCGATGACTTCTTGCCGGGACATGCCAATACCATTATCGGCGATAGTGATGGTGCGGGCCGCGGCATCGTAGCCCACGCGAATCTTCAGATCCGAATCCGATTCATACAGCGCTCCATCGGTTAATCCCTCGAAGCGCAGCTTGTCGGCGGCATCCGAAGCATTGGAAATCAGTTCGCGTAAAAAAATTTCCTTGTTACTATACAAGGAATGAATCATCAGATTGAGCAACTGTTTAACTTCAGTCTGAAAACTTAGATGTTCTTTGGTAGCTGTGGCTTGCATGGGTTTCCTCCTAAAAAAATGCAATAAGACAATGAGGGCGGATTGGCGGTTTTCAAGTTGTCCTGCTTAAAAATCGCCCAAAAAGCGCTCCAGAACGCAATTTTCTTACTTTTATCCAGATGATCCATTAGGACGCGAAATGATGGCGAGGCAGGTTGCGAGACAGTTTTGACGATTGGGAGACGTCCATGGCCTGGTCCATGGACACCGGGCAAGCAGCGGAAATGGCCGCAAACTGATCGCCAGCGCCCGCGTAGGCTCGGAGAGCCGCCTGATGGATCCACGTTGAATTTATGGAAAACAAAAATAACCCGGAGTTCCAGATATGTTCGCTATAAAAATATTCACCCGTTCTATCATGCTTTGCCTGTTTTGCTGTATCTTCCCTGCCGCCGCAGAATACCAGAATCGTGCGTTGCCACTGGATAAGATCAAACTGCCGGCCGGATTTTCCATTGATGTGTGGGCGGAAGTCCCCAATGCGCGCGGACTGACGCTGGGAAAGAACGGCACGGTATTTGCCGGTTCCAAGGATGCGGGAAATGTTTACGCTATCACGGACAATGGCGGGACACGTCAAGTCAGAACCCTTGCCAGCGGACTTAATTCGCCGCTGGGAGTGGCGTTCCGGGATGGCGCGCTCTATGTCTCCGCAGTCGAGCGCATTCTGCGCTTTGACGGAATCGAAGAAAAACTCGACCAGCCGGGAAAACCAATAGTCATCACCGATAGTTTTCCCACTGAAAAACACCACGGAGGAAAATTCATTGCTTTTGGCCCGGATGGTCTGCTATATGCCCCGGTAGGAGCGCCCTGCAATATCTGCGAACCCGATCCGGAGCGTTTCGCATTGATCGCGCGCCTCAAGCCGGACGGTACCGATCATGAGGTCTATGCATATGGCGTGAGAAACACGGTGGGGTTTGATTGGCACCCCGAAACGAAGGAACTCTGGTTCACGGATAATGGGCGCGACTGGATGGGTGACAATCTGCCGCCCGATGAGCTTAACCGCGCACCCAGAAAAGGGTTGCACTTCGGCTATCCCTATTGCCACGCGGGCGATATCCTTGACCCCAAATACGGCGCAAAGCGCGATTGCGGCAAGCTCACCGCCCCCGTGGCCAAATTCGACGCGCATGTTGCTCCCCTGGGGATGCGTTTCTATACTGGCAACATGTTCCCGCCAGAGTATCGCAACAATATTATTATTGCCGAGCACGGCTCTTGGAATCGCCGCAATAAGGTCGGCTACCGGCTTCAGTTCGTGCAGATAAAGAACAACAAAGTAGTCAAGCAGGAAGTGTTCGCCGAAGGTTGGCTGGAAAAGGAAAATGTATGGGGAAGACCGGTAGATGTGCTGGTGATGCCCGACGGAGCATTGCTGGTATCCGACGATTATGCGGGAGTCATCTATCGCATCAGCTACAAGAAATCCTAGCGCAGACGAAAAACCAAAGTGGCATCGTTTTGAGCATTTAGTGTTAACACCAGCAAATAGCCCGCCTCCACAGGATTTCTCCACGCTCTCGCCCGATTGCGTGTTGAACGCGCTGGAAAGCATGGGCTTCCGCAGCAATGGCTGCATGCTGGCACTCAACAGCTATGAGAATCGCGTCTACCAGATCGGCATGGAAGAAGATGCGCCACTGGTGGCGAAATTCTATCGTCCCGAACGCTGGACGGATGCCGCCATACTCGAAGAACACGCCTTTGTATGGGAACTGGCTGAGCGCGAAATACCTGTCGTGCCACCGTTGATGCTGAATGGAATAACGCTGCAGAGTTTCGGGGGATTTCGCTTCGCCGTATTTCCAAAACACGGCGGCCGCGCGCCCGAGCTGGAAGACCGCAACACGCTGGAATGGATGGGACGCTTCATGGGACGTATCCATGCTATCGGCGCACTCAAACCGTTTCGCGAACGCCCCACGCTGGATATTGCGAGCTTCGGTGAGCAGCCGCGCGATTATTTGCTCGCGCATGAATTTATTCCGGCTGATCTCGATGCGGCCTATCGCAGCGTGGTGAATCAGGCGCTGGACGGCGTACGCCACTGCTTTGCACGGGCGGGCGGAGTACGCGCATTGCGCCTGCACGGCGACTGCCATGCGGGCAACGTGCTGTGGACGGACGAGGGCCCGCACTTCGTGGATTTTGACGACAGCCGCATGGGGCCGGCGATACAGGACTTATGGATGCTGTTGTCGGGTGAACACGCCGACAAGGTACGACAATTAACTGATGTGCTGGCCGGATATGAGGACTTCTGCGACTTCGACGAACGCGAATTGCATCTGGTCGAGGCGCTGCGCACCCTGCGCCTGATCCATTACGCGGCGTGGCTCGCGCAGCGCTGGAACGATCCTGCCTTCAAGCAGGCGTTCCCGTGGTTCAACACCCAGCGCTATTGGCAGGATCGCATCCTTGAATTGCGCGAACAGATCGCACTGATGGACGAACCGCCGCTGTGGCAGGCGTAACGGTTATTACCACGGTGCACGGAACGGCTACTGGAAAAAATATAACGAAAAATAGTTAATCGTTTTCTGAGGTTTATACGGATACGAAAATGATGCCTTGCCCCTGCGGCGGTGCTGCGTTAATGGCGAAACTGCCGGAAACCCGCGGCGGCACCGAAAGATACGCCGGCTGCTGCGGCCGCTATCTGGATGGCGTCGAAACCGCGCCCACTGCGGACGCATTGATGCGTTCGCGCTACACCGCGTACACCCTCGGGCGGGAAGATTACCTACTGGCAACCTGGCATCACACTACACGTCCGGCATCACTTGACCTGGGAAGCAACCCGACCCGCAAATGGCTGGGACTGGAAGTGAAGCGCCATGAACAGCCAGAGCCGGATCACGCCATGGTGGAGTTTGTCGCGCGCTATAAGGTAGGGGGCCGCGCGCATCGTTTGCATGAAATCAGCCGCTTCGTACGCGAGGCCGGACAATGGTTCTATGTGGACGGCGATAGCGTTGGAGGTCTGAGGAAAAGGAATAAACCAGCCGGTCAATAGGTCAGAAGCGCAGCATCCCCTCCTGAATCGTTACAAATGCTCAAGGCGTCATTGACGCAAACGTAATCTACGGTAAAGTTGTCGCGACTCTTCTTCCTTGAATGTATCGGCGACGTCACACATGACACCGTGCATCTCGACCGGTTGCCCAACATGCTCGAAGCACTCGGTCAAACCCTGGCTGCTTTGACCTCTACGGGTAGTAAGTCGATAAATACTGTATGACTTAGTTGGGCCAAATCGGACTGTCAGATCTAGTAAGTTTTTGAGGCTTAGCCGCAGGCCAGTTGGGATAAAAGGCGACGTTGTTACCAATTGTTGCCAAATATTCTCGCAAGTAAATTAACTCTCCCTCATTTTTCTTGATTGGAGCCGTTAGAGCTGCTAGTGTTCCGATCCATGTTGATGATGAGAGCCTCAACTGTTCATCATTTTGAGTCGTACGAGTCGGACTACAAACAGACAGTGGAGAAAGTCTATGCATAACCCATCGATCAACGAACCGTCAGAAAGCTTCGTGTTTGACGATCCGTTATTTCAAATGTTGCAGAGCTCATAACCCCACGAAATGAATACGTTTGCTCAAAAAATTGATGAACTTATTTCTGCTGGTCACAAAGTAAACAGTTACCAGTCGTATTACAGATGGTTAAGCCGAGTTACAGCCCTATTAGCAGCGGCGATCGACAGCCAAGCTGCTGCCGCGTTCAAGGAATTAGCTGGGGATGATTTGAGTGTATTTTGGCCTGGCTATCGCGATAGTCAAATTGGTCATCTCGAAGGTATGGCCCTGCGCATTGAAGCATCCGGCCTGCAGCAGGCGAAGATAGAACACTCGAATGCAGCTGGCAGTCGCCAAACTCCCATATCTACCAATCGTGTATTTCTCGTGCATGGACATGACACAGGTACTAAGGAGTCAACGGCAAGATTTGTCGAGCGCTTAGGACTCGACCCGATCATTCTTCATGAGCAGGCAAATGAAGGGCGGACCATTATCGAAAAGTTTGAAGCATATTCCGATGTGGGGTTTGCTATTGTTCTAATGACGCCAGATGATGTTGGTGCGAGCGTTAAGACGCAAGACAAACTGTTCTCTCGTGCAAGGCAAAATGTTGTTTTGGAACTCGGCTATTTCACCGGTCGTTTGGGACGAAGTAAAGTTTGCGCGTTGTTCAAGCCAGGAATCGAGATTCCCTCTGACTTTCACGGTGTTCTATTTCTTGAGCTTGACGAACCGGGTGCGTGGAAGCCAAAGCTAGCAAACGAATTGGTCAAAGCAGGAATGACGATTGACGTGCAAGCTCTTCTGCCGGGGTGATACACTCTAACCGAAACCCACGCAGACGAGAGAATCAAAACGTTATCGGGAAACCGGAGAATCAACGATCAATGATCAATCAATGGGGTCAGACTCGATTGATATTGAATTGTTCCGACCGTCTATCGACACCTTTGGCCGCAGGCTCCAACCGTCTCTTCAATTTCTCTTGAGTACTTGACTTGAATCGGTCATTTCCCATACCCAGCTTTTGTTTGCTATAGCTATATGGATTGCTGAATAGCGTAGGCGCACAATGCCATCAGCGCCTGGGGAAAAAGGCCGAATGCCAATATCGCCAGGCCATTCGCGCTTATCAATAGCTTAACGTCACTCTCCGGCAGGAGAGGCGCATCGGTTTCGGGCTCATCGAAATACATCAGTTTAACGATACGCAGGTAATAAAATGCCCCGATCAGCGAGAATAGCACTGCCACCACCGCCAACCATATGTAGCCGGCACTCAACACCGCCTGCAGCACCGACAGCTTGGCATAAATCCCCACCGTAGGCGGAATGCCGGCCATCGAGAACATCAACAGCAGCGTAATAAACGCGTACCACGGGTTGCGCCGATTGAGCCCCTTGAAATCGTCGAGTTTGTCGGCTTCGAACCCCTCACGCGACAGCAGCATGATCATGCCAAATGTGCCCAGGGTCATCAATATGTAGACCACAATGTAGAACATGGATGAACTGTAGCCGTTCTCATCGGCGGCGATAAAGCCCAGCAGCATGAAACCCATGTGCGAGATGGTGGAATATGCCAGCATGCGTTTGATATTAGTCTGCGCAATAGCGGCGAGATTACCGATCATCATGGACATCACCGCCAGAATGACCAGCATCCCCTGCCAATCCGCCACCATTGCTCCCATGCCTTCCACCAGCAGGCGCATCACAAAACCGAACGCCGCCAGTTTCGGCGCCGCGCCGATAAACAGTACGACGGCCGTGGGCGCTCCCTGATAAACATCTGGTGCCCACATGTGGAACGGCGCCGCGCTCAACTTGAAACTGATACCGGCGACGATGAATACAAGACCCACCACCAGCACCGCATGATTAAGCGCGCCTCCCTGTATCACTTCCGTTACGCGAGCAATGTTAAGCGAACCCGTCGCCCCGTAAATCATGGACATGCCATACAGCAGGAAACCGGAAGCCAGCGCGCCGAGGACGAAAAACTTTATGGCCGCCTCGGTTGCCGCCGCCGAATCGCGTCGCAATGCCACCATGGCGTATTGCGATAACGACAGGAGTTCCAGTCCCAGGTAGAGCGTCAGGAAATGACTGGCGGAAATCATCACCATCATGCCCAGCGTGGCAAATAGCGCCAGACTGAAGAACTCGCCGCTGAGCATGCCGCGTATCGAAATATAGGCGCGTGAATATACCAGCACCGTGGATACAGTGATATATACCAGCATCTTCAGTATGTCGGCCATGGCGTCGTCCACGAACATGCCCGAAAACGTAGAAACGACGCCGGGCACGGAAGTGCCAAAAGTGATCAGCGCACAGCCGAGCAGCGTAATTTGCGACAGCAAATAAGCAACATAGGGCTTTTTCTCACCCCATGCGATATCGGCCAGTAACACCACGCATACCATGACCAGAAGAAATATCTCCGGGTAGGCGGGGGCGAAATCAGGCTGCATAAAATTCATTTAATATCCTCAAACAGGCAAGGCTCGTTTCATTTGCATTACAACTTGCTGCGGGCGACATGCGCCAGCAGATCGTCCACCGTGGTATGCATGACTTCTGTGAATGGCGACGGATAAAGGCCCATTCCCAGTACCGCCACCGCCAGTACCGTCAGGATCAGGATCTCGCGTCCGTTGATATCCCTCAGCGCTTCCACACCGGGACTCGCAACCGCGCCAAATACCACCCGTTTGTACATCCAGAGCGTATAGGCCGCACCGGTGATAAGTGTGGTGGCGGCGAGGAATCCATACCAGAAATTCACCTTGATGGCGGCCATGATGACAATGAATTCGCCGACAAAACCGCTGGTTCCGGGTAATCCCGCGTTAGCCATGGCGAATAGCATGAAGAACGCGGCAAATACCGGCATTTTGTTGGCAACCCCGCCATAGTCGGCAATCTGGCGTGAATGCAGGCGGTCGTAGAGCACTCCCACGCATAGAAACATGGCACCCGAAATAAAGCCATGCGAAATCATCTGCACCATCGCGCCTTCGAGTCCATAGGCATTAAACAGAAAGAAGCCGAGCGTAACAAATCCCATGTGCGATACCGACGAATAAGCAATGAGCTTTTTCATGTCCGCCTGTACCAGGGCGACGAGTCCGATATAGACCACCGCTATCAATGATAATACGATCATCATGGTCGAAAGATGCTGGCTTGCATCCGGCACGATCGGCAGGGAAAAACGCAAAAAGCCATAACCGCCCAGCTTCAGCAATATTGCCGCCAGCACCACCGACCCGCCGGTTGGCGCCTCCACGTGCGCATCCGGCAGCCAGGTATGTACCGGCCACATCGGCACCTTCACTGCAAACGCCAGCAGGAAGGCGACAAATATCAGGATCTGCGGGGTCAGCGGCAGCGGCAGCTTATGATAATCCAGTATCGAGAAGCTGCCGCCTGAAACCTGGTAGAGGTAAATGAATGCCACTAGCATCAACAGGGAGCCCAATAGCGTGTAAAGAAAGAACTTGATCGCTGCATACACGCGGTTGGGACCGCCCCAAACGCCAATGATGAGAAACATCGGGATCAGCGAAGCTTCCCAGAAGATGTAAAACAGAATCGCGTCGAGTGACGAGAACACGCCATTGACGATGCCTGACATGATAAGAAACGCGCCCATGTATTGAGACACTCGTTTGCTTATCACCTCCCACCCTGCGATTACCACCAGCGGTGTGGTAAAGCAATTCAGCAAGATCAGCGGCATGGCGATGCCATCGACGCCGAGATGATAATGGATGTTGAAGCGCTCAATCCAGGCGTTGTGTTCCACGAACTGCATGGCGTTCATTAACGGGTCAAACTGGGTATAGAGCGGAATCGCCACCAACAAGCCGGCTATCGATCCAACCAGTGCAAGCCATCTTGCCAGTTGGGCATTACGATCGCCACCCGTGGCGAGCACGCCAATGCCGGCAAAAATGGGCAGCCAGATGACTAGACTTAACAGGGGAAGGCCAAACAACATGTCTATTCCGTTTCTTTATTCATTAGCGCGTAGCGAAATGCCGGGCCTAAGCCCTGATAATTTATTTCTTATTGTTTTTTAGGATCCGTACAACCAAAAACTCATCAGTATAAACACGCCAACAATCATGGTGAACGCATAATGATAGATATAGCCCGACTGAAAGTGGCGTATCAGCATGGCGGTTCCGGCCACCACTCGTGCCGTGCCGTTGACCAAAAATCCGTCAATGATTTTTACATCGCCGAATTTCCACAACCCTCCGCCCAGCGAGCGCGCACCCCCGGCGAACAGCCAGGAATAGAATTCGTCAATAAAATATTTACGATCCAGCAGCGTATAGAGCGGTCCGGCGGCCTGGCTTATTTTTCCCGGCAAATCGGTATTCACTCTATACAGATACCAGGCGGTGAAAATACCGCCAACCGAAAACCAGAACGGCAAGGTGGTGACAGCATGGGTCATCATTCCCCATATGCCATGAAATTCCGCCGACATTCTTGTGATGGCCTCATGCTCAGGCATGATTTGTATGGCGCTGCCGAAATAGTCTCCAAACAACATCGGTCCGATCAACCAGCCCGCCCCGATACTGGGTATTGCCAGAACGACCAGTGGCAACGTCACCACCCAGGGTGATTCATGGAGATGCTCTTCTGTGTGATGATCCATGCGCGGCTTGCCATGAAAGGTCATGAAGACGAGACGGAAAGTATAGAACGCGGTGACAAATACAGTGGTTACCGCGCAGAAATAGGCAAAACCGGCACCGGGTATGTTGGCAAAATGCACGGCTTCAATGATGGCATCCTTGGAAAAGAATCCGGAAAAACCGGGCACGCCGGCGCTCGCTAGCGCGGCGATAAACATCGTCCAGTACGTAATGGGCATGTATTTCTTGAGTCCACCCATTTTCCGCATATCCTGCTCATGATGCATGGCGATGATTACTGAGCCCGCGCCCAGAAATAGCACCGCCTTGAAGAAGGCGTGGGTCATGAGATGAAAAACCCCCGCCGAGTATGCTGATGCACCCAATGCCACAGTCATGTAACCCAGTTGCGACAGGGTCGAATAGGCCACCACCCGCTTGATATCGTTCTGCACAATCGCTATCAGGGCCATGAATAGCGTGGTGATGCCACCAACCACCAATACGAACGATAGCGCGGTCTCGGTTAATTCAAATAATGGCGACATGCGCGCCACCATGAAAATACCCGCGGTTACCATCGTCGCGGCATGAATCAGTGCGGAAATGGGCGTAGGGCCTTCCATCGAATCGGGCAGCCATACATGTAACGGAAACTGTGCTGATTTACCCATCGCGCCGACAAACAGCAAAATACAGACGACTGACAATAGTGCCCACGGCGAGCCGGGAATGATTTCAATTGTTTGCGTAACGAGCTGGGGCGCTTGGGCAAATACCGCCGTGTAATCCAGCGTGCCGAAATATGTCAGCACCAGACCGATACCGAGGAGAAAACCGAAATCACCGACACGATTGACCAGAAAAGCTTTCAAGTTGGCATAAATCGCGGTAGGACGGGTATACCAGAAACCAATAAGGAGATAAGAAACCAGTCCTACCGCCTCCCAGCCAAAAAAGAGCTGGAGGAAATTATTGGACATCACCAGCATCAGCATCGAGAACGTAAAGAGTGAGATATAGCTGAAAAAACGCTGGTAGCCAGGGTCTCCGTGCATATAACCGATGGTGTAGATATGCACCATTAACGACACGCCGCTCACCACAACCATCATCATGGCCGAGAGCCGATCGATCAGAAATCCAACCTCGAAACGGGTGTCACCAGAAATCATCCAGGTATAAACGCTGCCGTTATAAATATTTCCTTTCAACACATCCATGAAAACGGCAATAGACGCAATCACGCATACGATCATCAACACAATGGTGGTGCGATGACTCCAGGCCGGGCCGATCACCCGGCCAAACAGTCCCGCGATAAGCGCCCCCGCCAGCGGAGCCAGCGGAATCAATAGATAAAGTTTTTGCATCTCAGTCATTGAAATTCGTCTTCTTGTTTTTAGAACAACCGGTCTCTGATTCCAGCCCTGATCCGGGCCGTATAATCACCCCTTGAGTTTATCCAGATCATCCACATTGATAGTACGCAGATTACGAAACAGAACCACCAGTATCGCCAATCCAATAGCGGATTCCGCCGCGGCCACGGTAAGAATGAAGAACACGAAAATCTGTCCCGACACATCTTGCAGATAGTGCGAGAATGCGACGAAATTCATGTTTACCGCCAGCAGCATCAGTTCGATTGCCATCAGCAGGATGATTACATTTTTCCTGTTGAGAAAAATTCCGACAATACTGATGGCGAACAGAATCGCACCGAGGACAAGGTAATGGGATAACGAAACCAAGCTAACGACCCCTTTTTCAGGACAACATCAAAACAGTGCCATGCAACCGCTTTTTTCTCTTCTTTCGCCTTTATTCTTTCTTTTCGGATGGCATCGAAACCATCCGCACGCGGTCTTCACGCTTCACCGCCACCTGTTTCGCAACATCAAGACTCTTGACACCTGTGCGGCGGCGCAAGGTCAGGGCGATGGCGGCCACTATCGCCACCAGCAAAAGCACCGCCGCCAACTCAAATGCATAAACATATTCGGTATAAATCAAACGGCCCAATTCCTTGGTATTGCTGTAATCGGCGGCACGTACGGGCGGCGCGGGCATTTCATCGGCGCCAAACTGCTCGCCCATCAGGACCATCGCCATCTGAGCCGCCATCACCAGCGCCAGGAACGCGCCAAATGGAAACCATTTCCAGAATCCCTCGCGCAGACGATCGAGATTGATATCGAGCATCATGACCACAAACAGGAACAGCACCATCACCGCCCCGACATATACCAGGACCAGGGTAATCGCGAGAAACTCTGCTTCCAGCAGCAGCCATAGTCCAGCTGAAGTGAAAAAAGCCAGCACCAGCAACAATGCCGAATGCACCGGATTACGGGCCGTGATGACACCCAATGCGGATAACACCAGCACGGTCGCAAAAAAATAAAAAGTGATATCCTGAAAACTCATGTTTAATTAGCAGCAAGATTCATCGGTAGCCAGCATCCGCCGCCCTGTCTTTTGCTATCTGCTCTTCATACCGGTCTCCCACGGCCAGCAACATTTGCTTGGTATAAATCAGGTCCCCACGTTTCTCGCCGTGATACTCGAGGATCCGGGTCTCGACAATGGAATCCACCGGACAGGATTCCTCGCAGAAACCGCAAAATATGCATTTAGTCAAGTCGATGTCATATCGTGTGGTGCGGCGGGTTCCATCATCGCGCTGCTCGGATTCAATAGTGATCGCCAGTGCCGGGCACACCGCTTCGCATAGCTTGCAGGCGATGCAGCGTTCTTCTCCATTGGGATAGCGGCGTAGTGCATGGAGACCGCGAAAGCGGGGGGACTGCGGTGTTTTCTCTTCGGGAAAGTGCACGGTAATTTTACGCGCAAACATGTATCGACCGGTCAACATCATCCCCTTGACCAATTCAAACAACAGGAAAGTACGGAAAAAATCCTTGATGCGGTTCATGGTTTTTCTCCTGTCTCAGTGGAACCACAGGTTAAGTGGAAAGGCGTTCCGAAGAGACGGTGGAAATTGCATTATCAAACCCAGCAACAGTATCCAGACGAGCGTGATCGGAATGAACACCTTCCAGCCAAGGCGCATGATCTGATCATAGCGATAGCGTGGGAAAGTGGCGCGGAACCAGAGAAAACAAAACAATAAAAATGCTATTTTCAACACCAGCCAGATAAATCCGGGAATCATGGTAAACGGGGCGATATCGACTGGCGGGAGCCATCCTCCCAGAAAGATGATGCTGGCAAGCGTTGCCACCAGGATCATATTGGAATATTCCGCCAGAAAGAATACCGTGAACGCCATGCCGGAATATTCAACATGGAACCCGGCGACAATTTCCGATTCACCCTCGGCCACATCAAAGGGGGCACGATTAGTTTCCGCCACACCGGAAATGAAGTACACCAGAAACATGGGGAACAGGGGAATGAGATACCAGTTGATGAAACTACCGCCCTGCTGGCCCTTGACGATATCACTCAGATTCAGGCTCTGCGACATCATCAGCACGCATACCAGCGCAAAACCCATCGCCAGTTCGTAAGAAACCACCTGCGCGGCGGACCGCATCGCGCCGAGGAAGGCATACTTGGAATTGGAGGCCCAACCCGCAATGATAACCCCATAGACCCCCATGGAAGTCATGGCCAGAATATAAAGCAGGCCCGCATTGATATCAGCCAACACGACCTCGGGAGAGAACGGCACTACCGCCCACGCTGCCAGAGCCGGTGCGAATGTCAGGACTGGAGCCAGCACAAACAGGAATTTATTCGCGCCACTGGGAATGATGATTTCTTTCATCACGGCCTTCACCGCATCCGCGATGGGCTGCCCCCAGCCGCCCAGCCAGGGAATACCGAAGAAAGTCACCCGATTGGGTCCGACACGCAGCTGCATGAAGGCAATGATCTTGCGTTCGGCAAATGTAAGATACGCCACAGCGAGCATCAACGGTAATATGATGGCGACGATCAGCAGCGCGTTCTTGGTCAGAACAAAAAGAGCGGGACCCCACTCAGGACCAAAGAAGTCCCCGAATAATTGTTGCGCGTATTCCATTCAAATAACTCTGATTTCTTGCATCACAATCTTTCCACCACTATTTCCCCGAACATTTCACCCAATGCCGCGGTCAGGGGGTGCGCGCAAGCTACCCGCACGCTATTGGAAGGCAGCCTATCATCCTGTGCCGCCGGCAGTTGCACTTCGCCCTCCCCCTGCTTCAATCTTACGTTATCACCCGAATTTATGCCGAGCGCACCCATTAAATCACCTGGCATCCATGCCAGCGGCGGGGCGGCATCCCGCGTACGCTGCAGCGAATCGGCACGACGCACAATGGGGTCGGTCTGATAGATCGGGACTTCACCGATGCGCTGAATTCCGCCGCTCCTCGGCTCATTCATCCGCCCGATATCACCGATGGCGAAATTTTTCAGGTTATTGTTCAGGCGGGCGCTGACATCGCTGTTTGCCGAAAGAATTTCCGCACGCACCTTCTCCGGCGTATCGTAGTCAAAGCCATCAAGCTCCAGCATACTGCCCAATACTCGCAGCACTTTCCATGCCGGGCGCGTATCGCCGAGAGGGGCGACCACACCGTTGAAACTTTGCACACGGCCCTCGGTATTGATGAAAGTGCCGGATGTCTCGGTGAATGGCGCAATCGGCAATAACACGTCAGCGTAATCGTCCTCAAGAATGGCACGGCTTTTGTACGCACTCATCACCACTACCAACTCCGCTGCCTTCAGTGCTTTCATGGTCTGACGCGGATTATAACTATCCAGTTCCGGTTCCAGGTTCATCAGCATATAAGCCTGGCACGGCTGCAATGCCTGCGCAGCCACGCTCATCCCGAGCATTTGCGAAGCGTCCATGTTTCCCGCTCCCGGCTGACAGGAATCTCCGCCGGTCACGCTTAAGTCGCCACGGTCGGGAATTGCTCCGGCAATATAGGCACCGACACTATTGGCAGCTTCACCCAGTACACCGAACTGCGCCTCGACAACGTACGCGATATGCTGGGCCAGCCCGTGAAGATCCGCATATTGCGGATGATGCTGCGCCATGTTGCCAAGAAAAATTGCGGCAGGCTTATTGTCAATGAGGCTGGCGGCCATCGCCCGCGCGGCATCCGTCACACTGATGGAATCCGCCGCTGCTTTCGCTCCATCGGGAATCTCCATCTTCTTCAGTTCGGCGGCGGCTTTCAAGACCTGCGCGAGCATCGCCGCCATTGAAGCAGGTGCGACGATGGCACGATTAGCCACCTTGGTCAGCAGATCATCATCCACAGGATTGATGAGATTTAGTTGAGCGCCCTGCTTTACCGCCTGGCGCAGACGCTGTGCAATGAGAGGATGATCCTTGCGCAGTGTGCTACCGATAACCAGCGCCGACTTCAGACCGGAAATACCGGCGACGCTCATTCCCAGCCACGGCGCACCTTGCAATTGTTGATCCGCGCGGAAATCGGATTGGCGCAAGCGATGATCTACATTTCCGCTACCCAATCGCCGCATGAGTTTTTGTATCAGATAAAGTTCTTCCAGCGTACTATGGGGAGAAGCCAACGCACCGATACTCGAGGCGCCGTGTTTCTCCTTTACGGCTCGCAATCCGTTCGCAACGAATTCCAGAGCGGCTTGCCAGTCGCATTCCTGCCACTCGCCATTGCGCTTTATCATCGGTGTGCTCAGTCGCTCGTCCGAGTTTAATCCCTCGTAGGAAAAACGATCCTTATCCGACAGCCAGCACTCGTTGACTTCCTCATTCTCGCGCGGCAAGACGCGCATGACACGATTCTGCTTTACCTGAACCACGAGATTGGAACCGAGACCGCAATGCGGACTCACCGACTTCCTGCGGGACAATTCCCAGGTGCGGGCCGAATAGCGGAAAGGCTTGCTGACCAGCGCACCGACTGGACAAAGATCGATCATATTACCGGATAATTCCGAGTCGACCGTACTGCCGACAAATGACAGGATTTCCGCATGTTCACCGCGGCCCGCCATACCTAATTCCATAATGCCGGCTATCTCCTGGCCAAAGCGTACGCAACGGGTGCAATGGATACAGCGAGTCATGTCAGTGGAGATCAGCGGACCCAGGTTCTTGTTCGGCACTACCCGCTTGGCTTCGGTATAACGCGACGCACTCGCTCCATAACCCACCGCAAGGTCCTGCAACTGGCATTCACCGCCCTGGTCGCAAATGGGACAATCCAGCGGATGATTGATAAGCAGAAATTCCATCACACCTTTCTGCGCAGTTACTGCCTGTCCGGAGTGAGTAAAGACCTTCATGCCCTCCATGGCGGGAGTGGCGCACGCGGGCAAAGGCTTGGGTGCTTTCTCCACTTGCACCAGACACATGCGGCAATTGGCCGCGATGGACAGCTTCTTGTGATAGCAGAAATGCGGAATATAGATACCCAGCTGATTGGCGCCATCCATGACGGTACCATTCTTGGGCACGGACACCTGTTTCCCGTCGATTTCGAAATTGATCATTAGGAATTTACTCTCGGATTCATTACGGGCAGACGCTGCCAAGAAAGAAAACGATTCACTTTATTCATGCTCATGCGCTTATACCATGCATCTTTTGTGCTCGATATGGTAGGCAAACTCATCCCGAAAATGCTGAATCATGGCCCGTACCGGCATGGCTGCCGCGTCGCCCAGCGCGCAAATGGTACGCCCCTGAATATTGTCGGCAACATTGTTGAGCAGATCGAGATCTTCCATCCGGCCCGTCCCGGTCTCTATTCGATGCACCACGCGATAGAGCCAGCCGGTGCCTTCACGACAGGGCGTGCATTGACCGCAGGATTCCTCAAAATAAAAGTATGACAACCGCTCCAGCGCTTTCACCATGCAGGTGGTGTCGTCCATGATGATGACCGCGCCGGACCCCAGCATGGAACCGGCCTTGGCGATGGAGTCATAGTCCATGTCGGTCTGCATCATGATGTCACCGGGCAACACCGGCATGGATGAACCGCCGGGAATGCATCCCTTCAGTTTTCGGCCGCCGCGCATGCCGCCCGCCATTTCCAGCAGCGTTGCGAACGGCGTCCCCAAGGGGATCTCGTAGTTACCGGGCTTGTTGACATGGCCCGACACCGAGAAAAGTTTGGTGCCGCCGTTGTTGGGTTTTCCCAGTTGCAGAAACTTCTCCCCGCCGTTACGAATGATCCAGGGCACCGAAGCAAATGTTTCGGTATTGTTAATGGTGGTGGGTTTACCGTAGAGGCCGAAGCTCGCCGGAAAAGGAGGCTTAAAACGTGGCTGGCCCTTTTTACCTTCCAGCGATTCGAGCAGCGCGGTTTCCTCGCCACAAATATAGGCGCCGTAACCATGATGATTGTATAACTGGAAACTGAAATCGGAACCGAGGATGTTGTTCCCCAGATATCCCGCGGCACGCGCCTCGTCCACCGCCTCCTCCATGCGCTCGTAGGTATCCCAGATTTCGCCATGAACATAGTTATAACCCGCCTTGATACCCATTGCATAGGCGCCGATGATCATGCCTTCTATCAGGATGTGAGGGTTGTGACGCATGATATCGCGGTCTTTGAAGGTGCCTGGCTCGCCTTCGTCGGAATTGCACACCAGATACTTATCACCCTCGTACTGCTTGGGCATGAAACTCCATTTCAGCCCGGTCGGGAAACCCGCGCCGCCGCGTCCGCGCAGTGCGGATTTTTTTACTTCCTCGATGACTTTTTCAGGTGGAATTTTCTCATCCAGAATTTTTCTCAGTGCGGCATACCCGTCGCGCTGCTCGTAACTTTTAAGCCGCCAGTTCTCGGGATCGGATGGATTCAGTCCCGCCAGCAATACTTGCGTAAGCTGGGTCATTTGTTCAATTCCTCCAGCAATTGATCGATACTGTCGTTGGACATGAAGCTGCACATGCGTTTGTTATTCACTAGGAGCACGGGTGCGTCGCCGCATGCCCCCATGCACTCGCCTTCCTTTAATGTAAATTTACCGTCGGCGGTGGTTTGATTGAAACCGATGCCCAGTTTCTGTTTGATATGGGTCACCGCATCGTTGGCCCCGGAAAGTGCGCAGGGAAGGTTCGTACAGACGGTGAGCTTATGTTTGCCCAATGGCTGAAGGTTGTACATATTGTAGAACGTCGCCACCTCATATACGGCTATCGGCGGCATGCCGAGATAGTGGGCAATGAAATCCATGGTTTCATTAGCCAGCCATCCTTTCTCATCCTGCGCGATGGCGAGCGCCGACATTACCGCCGACTGCTTCTGATCGGTGGGATATTTGGTGAGCTCATGGTCAATTTTTTTTATGGACTCAGGGCTTAACATGTCAATTTGGCAGCTTCACTGTCAGTGCAACGGTCTATGAATTATCTATCTATTTCACCAAACACAATGTCCTGTGTGCCGATGATGGCCACCACATCGGCGATCATGTGCCCTCGCGACATCTCATCCAGCGCCGCTAAATGGGGGAAGCCCGGCGCGCGAATTTTGAGGCGGTAAGGCATATTGGCGCCATCCGATACGAGATAAATGCCGAATTCGCCCTTGGGATGCTCGACCGCCGCATAAGCCTCGCCCGGCGGCACATGAATACCCTCGGTAAAAAGCTTGAAATGATGAATCAATTCTTCCATGTTCTGTTTCATATCAACGCGCGGCGGTGGCGCAATCTTATGATTGTCGGTGATGACCGGGCCCGGATTCTTGCGCAGCCACTCGACACATTGCTTGATGATCCGGTTGGATTGACGGAACTCTTCTATACGCACCAGATAACGATCATAGCAATCACCATTGACACCTACCGGTATGTCGAAGTCCATCCGGTCATAAACTTCGTATGGCTGCTTTTTCCGCAAATCCCACTCTACTCCCGAGCCGCGCAGCATCGGACCGGTGAAGCCCAGCGCCTTGGCGCGTTCGGGCGAAACTACACCGATGCCCACCAGCCGCTGTTTCCAGATACGGTTGTCAGTAAGCAGGGTTTCATATTCATCTACGTAGACAGGAAATCGATTGGTAAAGTCTTCGATGAAATCCAGCATCGATCCGCTGCGATTTTCATTGAGAATCCGGATGCTTTTTTCGTTGTGGATTTTCGACGCCCGATATTGCGGCATTGAATCCGGCAAATCCCGATAGACACCGCCAGGACGATAATAAGCGGCATGCATGCGAGCACCCGATACCGCCTCGTAACAATCCATCAGGTCCTCGCGATCGCGGAAAGCGTAGAGGAATACGGTCATTGCACCCACGTCGAGCGCGTGCGCGCCCAACCACAATAGATGATTGAGTATGCGCGTGATCTCATCAAACATCACGCGGATATATTGCGCACGCAAAGGTACTTCAAGTTGAAGCAGCTTCTCAATGGCCATTACATAGGCATGCTCATTGGACATCATGGATACGTAGTCCAGCCGATCCATGTATGGCACCGATTGAATATAGGTTTTGTATTCGGCCAGTTTCTCGGTCGCGCGATGCAGCAGACCGATGTGCGGGTCGGCACGTTGAATGACCTCGCCATCCAGTTCTAGCACCAGGCGCAACACGCCATGCGCCGCCGGATGCTGCGGACCGAAGTTCATGGTGTAGTTGCGTATCTCAGCCATGCTGAATAAGTCCTTGCCGTGAAAACCTCATTCGCTTTCCCCGTAATGCTCTTCGCGGATCACGCGTGGTGTGATCTGGCGCGGCTCAATGCTGACCGGCTGGTAAATGACCCGCTGCTGATCGGGATCGTAACGCATCTCGACATTGCCGCTTAATGGAAAATCCTTGCGGAACGGATTACCGATAAACCCATAGTCTGTCAGAATGCGGCGTAAATCGGGGTGGCCCGTAAAGACGATGCCGTAAAGGTCAAATGCCTCGCGTTCGAACCAGTTGGCGGATGGCCATATGCCAATCACTGAATTCAGAACCGGAAGCTCATCATCATCGGCGAACACCTTGACCCGTAACCTGCAATTATGGCTGATTGAAAGCAGATGATACACGGCAGCGAAGCGTTTTCCTTCCCTGCCATCCCCGGAGAGGGATTCGGAACCATAGGTTGAATAATCCACGCCGCATAAATCGGCAAGCATTTCAAAACCCAGGTCAGGATGATCGCGCAGGATCTCCATTGACCACAGCATGTCCACGGGAGATACCCTGATTGTTAGTTCGCCCAATCGCTCATTGGTGCTGACAAGTTTGTCGGTCAACACATTTTGGAGGCAAAGGGCGAGCGTTTCCAGGCGGGCGGAAGACATAGTTAACTCAGCGGGCGATGGTATTGGTGCGATGGATCTTGTTCTGGAGCTGGATAATACCGTAGAGCAATGCTTCCGCCGTCGGCGGACAGCCGGGGACATAGATATCAACCGGCACGATTCGGTCGCAACCCCGCACAACGGAATAGGAATAATGATAGTAACCGCCACCATTGGCGCAAGAGCCCATGGAAATTACCCAACGCGGTTCCGCCATCTGATCGTAAACCTTGCGCAGGGCGGGCGCCATTTTATTGCACAACGTACCGGCTACAATCATCACATCCGATTGACGCGGGCTGGGCCGGAAGACGATGCCAAAACGGTCAAGGTCATAGCGGGACGCGCCGGCCTGCATCATTTCCACCGCACAGCAGGCAAGACCAAAAGTCATCGGCCACATGGATCCGGTTCGCCCCCAGTTGATGACGTTATCCAGACCCGTGGTAACAAAACCTTTTTCCATTACACCATTAGTGCTCATAACATTAATCCCATTCCAGCGCACCTTTGGTCCACTCGTAAATAAAGCCAACGACCAGGATGCCCAGAAAAATCATCATGGCGACAAAGCCAAACATGCCGATCTCATTCAACACCACCGCCCATGGAAACAGGAAGGCGATTTCCAGATCGAACAGAATGAACAAGATGGCAACCAGGTAATAGCGTACGTCAAACTTCATGCGCGCATCTTCGAATGCCTCGAAACCGCACTCATACGGCGAAAGCTTCTCGCTATCGGGGCGATTGGGAGCAAATAACCAGCCAAGCGCCATGGGCACCACACCTACGGCAAGACCGATCAGAATGAACAGGAGAATGGGAAAATAATTTTCGAGCATCGGTATTATCAAAAATAAAGGACTAGAGACCAGGTTATCATTTATGCTATACGCATCTACTTACCTGATTCTCAGCCCTGTAATTGGTGCCGACGGCGAGACTCGAACTCGCACAGCTTTCGCCACCGCCCCCTCAAGACGGCGTGTCTACCAATTTCACCACGTCGGCGAATTAACTTGAGTTCCAGTCTAAAGCGTAATTACATTAGAACGCGGCTTTAATTAATTGTTCAATTAACCCATCAGAAAAGTTATTTTGGTATTTCCGTAGCCCTGGAAGCCTCTTCCTCGGCAGGAGCCGCCGGAGCCGCTTCTATCGGCTTGGCCGGCTGGACCGGTACTGCTTTATCCATAACCCCTCCCCCATCTGTCTTGTGGCTGGAAAGATAGGTAAGCCCGAGACTGGTAATAAAAAATACCGCGGCCAGCGCCCCTGTCGTCCTGCTCAGAAAATTTGCCGAACCGCTGGCGCCGAACAAACTTCCGGACGAACCGCTGCCAAAAGCGGCCCCCATATCGGCACCTTTACCATGTTGCAGCAAAACCAGAACAATTACACTAATGGCCGACAGCACATGTACTACCCAAATGAGTGTTTCCAACGGCTACTCCAAAATGATTAATTATTTGCCGCCCGGCAGATCGCAATGAATTCATCGGCAACGAGCGAGGCACCGCCAATCAATCCTCCGTCAATGTCTGGCATGGCGAATAGCTCCTCGGCATTGCTTGCCTTGACACTGCCGCCATAAAGTATCTTGAGCCCTGCAGCCACTTCGGGATTGTGAGCGGCGACTCTATCGCGAATGAAGGCATGCACGTCCTGGGCCTGGCCGGGTGTGGCGGTTTTACCGGTTCCGATCGCCCACACCGGCTCATAGGCCAGTACCGATTGAACCAGCGCATTGATGCCCGCCGATTCAATGATCGCATCCAGTTGTTCCGCCACCACTTGCTCCGTAATGGCTGCCTCACGCTGATCCAGTGTTTCACCGACACATAGGATAGGAATCAAACCGGCCGCCTGCGCCGCTTTGAACTTAAGCGCCACCGTATGGCTATCTTCACCATACAATGCACGTCGTTCCGAATGCCCGGCAATCACGTAACGACAGCCGAAATCCACCAGCATAGCTGCCGACACCTCACCCGTATAGGCGCCTTTGTCATACTGACTTACATTCTGGGCACCCCACCGGATAGGAGTGTCCCGCAGCAATGTCTGTGTCTGCGAGAGATAAGGATAAGGCGCACATACCGCGAAATCGGCTTTACGCAGCGCTGCCGTGCCCATGACGATTGCGCTCAACAAGGCCTGATTCTGTACCATTCCGCCATGCATTTTCCAGTTGCCTGCAACCAGCTTCGAACGCATAGCCATCATCGCTGCCTTTTTCCTTGAAAGCTGCGAATGTTACCTGTGAATGGGTACCGGGTCAATCAGCAGGCAGGGGATATCGCTTGGAAGAAAAGTTCTGAAATACTAAAAAAACATGGATGAGAATGGAATGCCGGGATGAGGGACGGCGACCCCCCTTGATTTGCAGGAACGAAGACCGTAAGCCGTTTATGAATGCAGCAAAAATAGTATAAAAAATATCTTTCGTGTTTTGTATTTCTTATCGAGGAAAATTCAACCTAACCGCCGGATTTAGGTTTAATCAAGGTTACTCATCCAGAGAAATCTCTGAACTCGGAACTTGTCCGTGGACTCCTTAACCAAAACGGCCGGTAATGTAATCTTCCGTCTGTTTGTTCTTCGGTTTGATGAAAATGGTATCGGTAACATCAAACTCGATAACCTCGCCCAGGTACATATAGGCGGTGTAGTCGGATACGCGCGCCGCCTGCTGCATGTTGTGGGTAACGATGAGAATGGTAACCTTGTCTTTCAGGTCGGCGATAAGCTCTTCAATACTGGCGGTGGCGATAGGATCGAGTGCCGAAGTCGGTTCATCGAATAAAAGGATTTCGGGATCGGTGGCAAGAGCCCGGGCAATGCATAAACGCTGCTGCTGGCCACCGGAAAGATTATAAGCAAGCTGGTTCAAGCGATCTTTCACTTCATCCCATAATGCCGCGTCGCGCAATGCCTGTTCCACTTTCTCATCCAGCACCGCGCGCTGCCTTACCCCCCGCACCCGCAGACCATAAGCGACATTCTCATAGATGGATTTTGGGAATGGATTGGGTTTTTGAAATACCATGCTCACACGCATTCGCACTTCGATCGGATCCACATTACGGGAAAGAATATTGACATTGTCCGGATGCAGAATAATCTCGCCGACGTAACGATTCCCCGGATAAAGGTCATGCATGCGATTGAAGCAGCGAAGAAAGGTGGATTTACCACAGCCGGACGGACCGATCAGTGCGGTGACCTGTTTTTCATGCAATCTCATGTTAATGTTTTTAAGCGCATTAAATGCGCCATAATAAAAACTTAAATCTCTGACTTCGGATTTGCATGAAATCGATGTGACATCCGCAACAGGATTGTCTCGCGGGGAATTCTCTACCATTTGATATTCTTTCGCATGCGATAGCGTAAATAGATGGCTAGCGCATTCATGGTGAGCGTCATCACCACCAGAACCAGTCCCGCCGCCGCCGCATTGGCTTGAAATTCTTCTTCCGGCCGCGACACCCAGTTGAACATTTGGATCGGCATCACCGTGAATGGCGCCATCAGCCACTCTAAAGACAAAAAGGGAAACTCCGTCTTAAATGGAGATGGCGGCAAAAAAGCGATGAAAGTCAGCGCGCCAATGGTAATGATGGGCGCTGTCTCTCCAATCGCGCGCGCAAGACCGATAATGACGCCTGTTAGAATACCGGCTGCGGAATAAGGAAGAAGATGATCGGAAACTGTTTGCCACTTGGTTGCACCCAGTGCATACGCACCCTCGCGAATAGCCACGGGAATCGAACGTATAGCCTCACGGGTTGCAACAATTACTACCGGCAGGATCAACAATGCCAATGCTAGGCCCGCCGACAAAATACTCTGGCCAAATCCCAGTTGGTGCACAAACAGGCTCAATGCCAGCAGTCCATAGATGATGGACGGCACGCCAGCAAGGTTGGTCACATTGATTTCAATGATCTCGGTAATGAGATTTTTCGATGCGTACTCTTCCAGATAAATACCTGCTCCAATACCCATCGGCACGGCCGCCACCGCCGTCACGATCATGACCAGCGTAGTCCCCACCCAGGCGGACAATATGCCCGCCGAACCCGCACGGCGCGAGGGAAAGGAACTAAAAAAATCCCATGACAAGCGGGGCATGCCGTCGATAAGCATGTGGGAGAATAATGCCATGAATGTCAGCACCGCAATCATCAGCACAAATACCCCGATAATCACAAAAATGAGATCCCAAAGTTTATGGCGTGCGATGATGGCACGAATCTCATTTAGGTTTTTTTCATCTCTCATCAACTGGATCCGAGAAGAAATCAGCGGGGTGTAACTAATGCGTAATTTCGCATAAGGCTCAGTAAATCTCGCGATAACGCTTGCGCAGCATGTGACCAATAATATTGAATATAAGCGTTAATAGCAGCAACGTAAGTCCGGCGGCAAAAATGGTCTGGTAGCCAATGCTGCCATGAGGCAGATCACCCAGGCTTACCTGTACGATATAAGCGGTAATTGTAGCCGCAGGCTCCATTGGATTCCACGTCAGATTTGGCTGCATGCCGGCAGCCACGGCTACGACCATGGTCTCACCCACCGCACGGGAGATACCGAGAATATAAGCGGCGGCAATGCCGGAAAAAGCGGCGGGCATCACTACCCGGATAGCGGTCTGAAGTCGCGTGGCTCCCATTGCATAAGAGCCCTCGCGCAGGTGCATTGGCACCGCCCGCATGGCGTCTTCCGCCATGGAGCTGACATAAGGAATAATCATGATACCCATCACCAGTCCGGCGGAAAGGAGACTGAAGCCGGGTAGCTGAGGAAAAATTTTCTGCAGCAGGGGCGTGACGAACAATAACGCAAAATAACCGTAAACCACCGTAGGCACCCCGCCTAACAACTCAAGAAACGGCTTGGCGACTTCACGTACGGCAAAAGGTGCAAATTCGGAAAGATATATGGCGGTGATAGTCCCCATGGGAATCGCTACCGACAGGGCCACCGCAGAGCTCACGACAGTCCCGGAAATCAACGGAAGTATGCCGTAGTGCGCATCGTCAAACAGAGGGGTCCACTGGGTATCAGTGAGAAAATCCCAGAGCGAAACGTGTTCGAAGAATACAACCGACTCTTTCACCAGCATCACTACGATGGCGAGCGTGATCGCAACTGAAACAAATGCCATCAGGAATAGCGTGGCCTCGATAAAACGCTCACCTACATGGCGACTGTAACTATACCCAAGTTTCCCAGGTGAATTGGTATCGGTGGGGGGCTGCACAGTCACAAACAAATGCCTTAGAAAGAGAAGGGTTTTTTAAGGAGGCTAAATATTACGATGGGCATGTTACAGTCTCGTGACATATAAAAGATGTCGATCTGCAAAAACCCGCCTAGGAATTAACTAATTAGATACAAATCAAGGAGTTACTAGAGACCCGTTTGTGACAAAATCGCGAATTGTTATAATCGCCACCTGATTGCTACCAAGCATTCAGTGTGTCCGACGAATCAGTTGCTCCGGTAATCCGGATTATCTGCCAATTCTTTGATTAATCTTGCAACAACTTTCGGCCAGCGGCATGACGGCATGGGTTCGCCGTATTTATTGACGGGGGTCGGCTGGATATTGTGACCCCGTGATCGAATACATCCCCTGTCCATCAAAGCGGAATCCGCTGAGTCCGCATAAGATGGATAATAATGTTGGTACCCGAGACTATGCGTCCGCCATCTGGACTGAGAATCTTACCCATTAAACCGGAATGCTGTCAGACTGACTCACCCCTCGTCTTCATCCTCCTCGTCGTCCTCATCTTTCTTTTGGGGCTTGAGG
>NZ_JXQM01000115.1 GCF_000832065.1 Nitrosospira sp. NpAV
AATTTATACTACCATCAAGAAGACATCCTCTTTGAAGAAATCGAGAAAAAAGAGGATTAACGTGGTCGGTGCATCGACCCGCAGTCATATTCGGGTTTTCGCCTTACAGTTTAATGAACCTCATTGGCAGTCTTTGCGTTTACGCCGCCATTTGCAAACACGAAGGCAAACCGTTACACTTTCCTGGGAGCAAAGCCACTTGGAACTGTTACTTTGAAG
>NZ_JXQM01000116.1 GCF_000832065.1 Nitrosospira sp. NpAV
GAACTTTACTACATATTTGCCAGTGTGTGGGGACATAGGATCTACACCATAGACAGCATCCTGTTTATTGTTTTTATCCTTCTCTTGATTGTTTCTGCTTTTGTCACCGTGGCTATGACTTATTTTCAACTTGCTGCTGAAGACCATGAGTGGTGGTGGAGGTCCTTCCTTTGTGGTGGGTCTACCGGGCTGTTCATATACACCTACTGTTTGTATTATTACAATGCACGGTCAGACATGTCAGGCTTCATGCAAACTTC
>NZ_JXQM01000117.1 GCF_000832065.1 Nitrosospira sp. NpAV
GATTAATTGATCACGCCGCCAGGTTTCTTGCTGAATCAATTGCAAACTGGTAAGCAATACATGTGACAACAATGGCGCAGCTGCCGTAGTGTAGCCGTAGGTGCGACCCTGTTGAATCAGTGTTTCAATGACAGGCATTTGCGCCGCCACAAACGCACCGGATACACCAGCCGCCTTGCCCAGCGTGCCCATGTAAATCAGGTTGGGCATATTACGTTCTGCGGCTTCCAAAAAAGACAGACTGCCCCGCCCTTCAGCGCCCAGCACACCAAAGCCATGGGCATCGTCCAGCAGCAACCAGGCATCGAAACGCCGGCATAAATCCAGCAAGGCTGCGACCGGTGCACAATCCCCATCCATACTGAATACCGCATCCGAAATCACCAGTTTGCGCCGTGCTTCAGTTACTGCCAGCTGTTTTTCCAGCGCCACAAGATCCAGATGGGAATAACGAATGAAACAGGCGCGTGACAGCAAAGCGGCATCATTGAGTGAAGCGTGATTGAGACGATCCGCAAAAATGGCATCACCTCGTCCCACCAGTGCCGTCACTGCTGCCAGATTAGCCATATAGCCGGTGGAAAACAGCAATGCACGCGGCAACCCAACAAATTCAGCCAACGCCTGTTCCAGCTCGTGGTGCGCCTGTGAATGGCCACTGATCAGGTGTGAAGCACCCGAGCCCACGAGACCAACGAGAACCTCGTATGCCGTCTTCGGCTTGAAAAAAAAAA
>NZ_JXQM01000118.1 GCF_000832065.1 Nitrosospira sp. NpAV
CTTGCCGATGCCGTGCGGGCCCATCCGGTGGCGCACATTGAGCAGCAAGGAGCCTGAACCGCAGGCGAAGTCGAACACACTTTCCAGATGCTTGCGTTTACCGGTGGCTGGCTCCTGACTGTCCAGCGTGACGATGCCCGAGAGGATGCTGGAAATCTGCTGCGGCGTATAAAACTCACCGGCCTTCTTGCCACTGCCTGCTGCAAACTGGCCGATCAGGTATTCATAGGCATCGCCCAGCGTATCCTTGTCGGTAGAGAATTTCTCCAGCCCATCGGCAATCGCCTTAATCACGGTGCAAAGCGTGGCATTGCGCGCGGTGTAGTCTTTTCCCAGCTTTTCTGAGTTCAGATTGATTTCAGAGAACAAGCCGCCAAAGGTGCTGGCAAAAGATTCGTTCTCGATGTAATCAAAGCCTTTTTGCAACGTGTGCAGCATCTCGCCGTTTTGCGTGCGCGCCATTTCGGCGATGCTGCTCCACAGGTAAGCGGGCTGAATCACGTAGTGCGTCTTGCGGCGCATCTGCTTTTCGAACTCGGCTGCGTCATCCGCGTTCTGTGCGTAACACAGCGCCAGCGGTGCACGACGGTCGCCCGCGTCC
>NZ_JXQM01000119.1 GCF_000832065.1 Nitrosospira sp. NpAV
TCCATGGTGAGCTGCTGTAGATAGGCAGGAAACCGCTTGAGAGAATGTGCATAAGGTAATACTGCGACGGTACCCGCATCAAAGAAGTCCGCATACCATACGTTCAGAAGCCCCATGATGACAGGCAGATTCTGTTCAAGTGGTGCACTGCGAAAATGTTCGTCCATGGCGTGAAAACCAGCAAGCATTTCGCAGAAAGCTTCCGGCCCGATGGCAATCATAATGGATAAGCCAATAGCAGAATCCATGGAATAACGCCCACCTACCCATTCCTGGAAACCAAACATCTGTTTGGAGGGGATACCAAAATCATTGACAGCTTTCTCATTGGTCGAGAGCGCTACAAAGTGGGGTGTGATGGCTTTCCTGTCACGTCCTGCAGCGGTTTGCAGCCAATGACGCGCAGTGTGCGCATTAGTCATGGTTTCGAGTGTGGTAAACGTTTTGGAAGCTATAATGAATAAGGTTTCATCCGGCCTCAATCCGTGTACTGCCTCTACAAAATCCGTTCCATCCACATTGGAAACGAA
>NZ_JXQM01000120.1 GCF_000832065.1 Nitrosospira sp. NpAV
TATCAACATTCAGCCAGTTTTCTTTTACGACCGATTGGCAAAGATTTTTGTATGCTTCTACTGATTTATTATAGTAAGCAACCATTCCTTCCGTAGTATTGCTAAGATCACCAAGAGATGCGTTATATACCCATGCATCTCGATTTGTCTTTACGCCGTTTGAGTAATTCTCAAAAATCACTTGCGCTGTTTTATCCTTTTTGTTACCCAAGCTGATGTAAGTATCAAAATTTGGATCGCGCTGATTCAACCAATCACCAAACTGATCGGGCTCAATTTCCTGCCAACCTTTCTGCTTGGTAATACCTTCGATGCTCCCAAAGTCAACAATAGTTTTCAGCTTCTGTTCACGCGTCAGATAGTCACCAATATCATAGAAATAGATACGGCCTTGCTTCTTAGATTCGGAGTTCTTGACCAGAATAGAGATGGCAATCGGTGTACGAGTACCTTGTCCAAATACATTATCCTTTTCTTTACGCCGACGTTCTCCAGAAGTTCTTGCATTACCACGCAAGTGAAAAATATATAAATTACTGAATTCCTCAGCCAAACACTGGCGCAATCCATCTGCTGCATTGGCTTCAATAAAACCGGCATTGGTGACAAAGCCAATAACACCGCAATTGCCAATGCGATTAGAAGACCAGCGAATGGCACGAATATAACTGTCATAAAGTGCATTTTTTAACGTTGCTG
>NZ_JXQM01000121.1 GCF_000832065.1 Nitrosospira sp. NpAV
TGATGCGCCGGCAGGATTTCTCGCCTCCTGCCCCCTTCCGTACACTCGTTTGACGTTCCCCATCTGCGATCTGCCGAGGCATCACCCATGGCGTTTGATTCCACTTCCACCTACGTGGCCACCGAGGCCCTCAAGCAGGCGATCAACGCCGCCGTGACCCTGGAGCGCCCGCTGCTGATCAAGGGCGAGCCGGGCACCGGCAAGACCCTGCTCGCCGAGGAGCTTGCGGCATCATTAGGCACCGAGCTGCACACCTGGCA
>NZ_JXQM01000122.1 GCF_000832065.1 Nitrosospira sp. NpAV
AGGAAGTCAAGCACCTTGCGTTCGCTAACACTTAATTCCTCGCTGGCGTCCAGCTCAAGCGTGGCTACGCCCAATGCTTGGGCTATCTTTGTCCAGCGTTGCTTTCGCTCTTTGCCCTCTCTGATCTTTTCCAGAAGTTCCTCTTCCGGCAGCCACGCCAGCCAATCGTTCTGCTTCTTTCCCTGCAACTCTGCATGGCGTTTTTTCAGGTTGCTCATGATCTGGTCGACTGAAACATCCAGCAGGACGAGGCT
>NZ_JXQM01000123.1 GCF_000832065.1 Nitrosospira sp. NpAV
AAATATCCTCGATCAGCCTGAAGCTGGCAGAAAATTCGCGACAACCCAGATAAGGCTGGTTTACGCATTGTCCTTTGGCAGCGCGACGTTCGAACATGGCGAGAAATTTTGCCGCGGTATTGACTATGCCAGCCGCTTGCCGTTCTTCCGCATCATTGATGGAATGTTTCACCAGATGCGGATAGTGATGCTTGTGCCGTGAGGCATCGCGCATTTCGAAGTGTGCATGAATACGATAAGCAACATCGCGCAGGAATAACCCAGCACGTTGCTGGCGTTCATTCTCAATGTGCAGGCCAAGGTCGCCGCTACCACTGTTCATAGCAGTCTGTACATTGCGCGTTGATATAACCGCCCCGACTTCATTGCGCCGCAGATTGATCCATTTAATCGGATTTAGCACTTCTATTTTGGTGATATGCCACTGAATGGCAGGTTTCCACAGAATGGCTTCAAACACAGCGTGTGCGGCAGAAGGAGTCATCACGTCATAGCTGACACGTTCGACTTTCATTTCCGGCCGAGTGAAGCA
>NZ_JXQM01000014.1 GCF_000832065.1 Nitrosospira sp. NpAV
CGGCTGGGACAATACCGGCATGCTCATGCAGCAGATCGCCCAGCTCAACCGCGAAAAGGAAATCCTCCCCCCGCCCGGCGATCATGTGCATTGAGGCGTCCCAAAAAGATTCAGCGGCAATAAGGTTTCAAAAGTAGATCAACTGTTAGTTAAGGAGAGTCAAAAATGAATAAATCGATGGCCACCGTTTTGATTGGAGCTACGCTGGCCGTGTCATTACCCGCGGGCGCGCATACTGAAGAATATTTCGATTCCATCACTGCTCCGCATGGCGGCCAGATGCGCATGGCGGGACCCTATCACCTGGAGCTTGTCACCAAAGAAAACGAAATCGTGCTCTATGTTACGGATCATGCGGATATTAAAATCAATACCGAAGGCGGCGTAGGCAAAGCAGCTTTTCAAGTCGGCAAGGCGAAGCCAAAAGCTTCGATCAAATTGGAGCCAGGAGGGGACAATACACTCAAGGGTTCCGGAGATTTTTCCGTCACCCCGGAAACGGTGGTTATCGTATTCGTCAAACTGCCGGACCAGGAGGCGCAGTCTACCCGCTTCACGCCGCTCAAACCAAAGCCGAAGACAAAATCCACGAAACCTGCGAAAAAAACCGGAGCCGAGAACGAATCAGCGGGTGAGCACGGCGGGCACCATCATCACGATCATTGAAAAGGCATCATTGGCCTGGAAGGGATAGAATCGACGGGGGCGCCGACACACAATCGAAAGAAAGGGTTATCTTTCCGGAATGGTGTCGTCTAGGAGCGCCGCCCCCCGTCCCCGCTGCACGTCCACGCCCATGAGTATTATCAATCCAATAATAAAGTAGATACCGGTAATCAGCATCGCAAGGCGATGATCCCCCCGCGAAATCCAACTCACCAGCCCATATGTCACCGGGCCTAATATCGACGACAGCTTAACCGCGAGCCCCCATAGTCCGAAAAACTCCGCGCGGCGGGAGCCGGGACTGAAGTATCCTACCAGCGCCCTTCCCGCTGATTGGGAAGCGCCAAGACATAGGCCTGCAATGTTGGCGGCCAGCCAGAACATGGTGCGGCTATCCGCCATCCATGCCACCAGCACCATGATAATCCAGCCGATGAGGGTCAATGCAATGGTGGGAATATGACCCATCCGGTCTTGCAGGCTACCGAATGCAAAGGCACCCGCGGCGGCGGTGATATTGACTACCAGAACCAGAAGCATGGTATCGCTCGTGCTAAAACCCATCACCTGTTGAGCGTATATCGCCGCCAGCGTGATGACGGTCTGGATTCCCGCCTGATAAAAGACGAGGCAGGCGAGAAATCTTACCAAATCACGGTAATTCCGCACATGGCTGAATGTTTGGCCTAGCCGGGCAAACGCTTCACGCACCACATTGCGGCCGTCAAGATGTGCCTGAGGCTGCGCCCTTTCCTTCAAATAAAGAAAGGTAGGGAGGCTGGAGACCGCAAATAAACCAGCGGTTATCAGCATGGTGATGGGTACAAATTGCGCTGCTTGCATTCCCTGCCCCTGCGCCCAGGTCACATACGCAAGCGAACAACCCAGGCTCACCAGCCCGCCGATATAGCCGAGACTCCATCCCCAGCCGGACACCTTTCCCAGCGCTTCGCCTTGCGCGAGCTCGGGTAGAAATGCGGCGATCAAATTCTCGCCGCAACCGAAGAAAAAATTGGTAAGGATGATGAGTCCCACCGCCAGCCACAAATCCCCCGGTCCGACCAGCGAAAGCATCGCGGTAAACACGACACAGCCGATGGTCGTGAGGAGAAGCAAACGTTTTTTTGCGGCATACGCGTCCGCGTAGGCGCCCAACGCCGGCCCCGTCAGCATTATCAACGCATACGAAACCGCTAGGGCCGCCGTCCAGGCAAATGTTCCCCATTCCTGGTTACCTGTTACCGCCGCAACAAAATAGGCATTGAAAATCGCGGTGATGACCACGGTTGTGTAGCCTGAATTGGCAAAGTCGAACATGGCCCATGACCAAACCTCACGGCGGCTTACACCCGCCGTGAGATGCGATGATTTGTCTTCTAGAGGCATGAATGCAGCCAGTTCGATAATTTTATTAGGTCATCCACGTATTTCACCGGGCACTATGGCATAAACAATGAACAAATAGGTAGTACCTCAGTCCAATGGATAATGTCCGCAAAATCCGTAAGATGCAATCATGGTGTAAACCCCATCTCAGGCAAGAACGTTAGTATCGCAGGATAGCTTGATTCTTCCCTGGTATTCTTTAACCGGTTGGCTAGTACAGCCAGCGACTTAAAAGGAGCCCGAAAATGCATACCATCCTCGAGTCGGCGGCTTCACATACCCTCAGTTTCTTGACCCATTGTCTTGATATGATAGCGATGTGCTTCTGGCGGGAGCGGCGGCTCTCGGCGGCGGCGACGCAACGCAAGGAAAATCCCTCTGGATAATGCTATCGCTTGACGTTACCCACGTGCAGAAATCCAAAAAGTAATTCTGCCGTGTATTTTTGTGGTTGAGTTTATCCGGTTCAGGGCATTGGCGCATTCCACACCGCAACATGCGGGTGTGGGCGTTTCAAGCCCTTGCGATTTTATAACCGTTTATCGCGTCGAAGCCTCCGATTAACCTGCCAATGATAAAAATGGCTCAGTAACGGCCGAATGACGGGTAATCCGATAATCCAAGCCAGCGGCTTCAATACCGGCACCTTGTTCATGAGGACAATATAGGCGTCCAGCTCCGAAAAAACTTTCAGACTTTCATCCCTGACGTGCAGCTCCGTCAACGCCTTGTGAGGGTCGATGCCGCATGCACGCAACTCGTCGTCTCTGCCGGTAATATCGACCCAGACCACATCCTCACCATCTCCACCCGCGAGATGCTCATAATTCCGCCTGTCCTTGATACAACTCGGACAGGCGCCATCGTAATAAACAGTAATCCTTCCTCGCTCCGTACTCACCCTGATGGTCCAATAGGATAAATAGTCCATGCTTGGGAGACGTTGCTCCCTAGCCCACTCTGACTCCGGTAGCAGATGAAATATGGATGTTTCCGATTCCTCGTCGCAACACCTGTTCCCAGACCGGGTCCAATGGTAAACGAAAGAACTTGTTGGTGCTGTTGAGAGGAGTCGAACCTCCGACCTACTGATTACGAATTCTATTTCATGCTGTTAGAGATTATTTGAATATCTCGGAGAAAGTACTAAAACCCATGTTTTCACCTGTTTTTCTCGTTGATATTGTTTTAAACTTCCGGTCCCAGTTTGACACATCCTGTCTACACTGTGTCTACATTAAAGAAGGAAGTTAGAACATGTCTACACTAGTTTCAGCACTGCCCGTCAGGATAACAAAATCTGTTGTCGATAGGTTGATTGCTCCCAAAGCAGGGCAAGCCTTTACCCGCGATTCCAAACTTAAGGGTTTTGCGGTCCGGATTACTACCTCTGGCGCAAAGTCCTTCATTTTGGAAAAACGTATCGATGGCAAAGTAAAGCGACTTACTCTTGGCCGGTATCCGGAATTGACAGTCGGAAAAGAAGCAAAAGGAACTGCAAGCCACAACACTACAAAAAGCCTTCGATGATTTCCTAATTGCAAGGAAGAGCCTCAAGCCGCGCACGCTTTACGACTATCAGCGACTGATGAAAGTGGCTTTTCCCGATTGGCAAAATAAAGCTCTGATGGATATTAGCAAGGAGATGATTGCCAAACGTCATGCCAAGATTGGTGCGGAAAACGGGGAGGCTTACGCTAACTTGGCTATGCGCTTTTTAAGGGCATTATTCAATTTCTCTATTGCGCAATATGAAGATAGCAGTGGCAATGCCATCGTGCGAGAAAACCCTGTTGTGCGACTTACACAGACTCGCGCATGGTATCGGGTAGAGCGCCGGCAGACCGTTATCAAATCTCATCAGCTTAAGCCTTGGTATGAAGGAGTAATGGCACTCAAGAATGACAAAACGTCACGACAGTCTGCGCTCGTTGCCGATTATCTTCTCTTCCTACTATTTACCGGACTCCGTCGTCAAGAAGCGGCAACCTTGAAATGGTCGGATATCGATCTACATGGACGCTCGTTTACAATCCGGGATACCAAGAATAGAGACCCGCTCACATTGCCGCTCACGGACTTTGTTTACGGCTTGTTGGAAAGTAGAAGGGCTAATGCCGATTCAGAGTACGTTTTTGCCGGGAATGGAAAGGCCGGGTATTTGATCGAGCCTCGCAGTCAAGTGAAGAAAGTGATTGAAGCGTCTGTTGTACCATTTACGCTGCACGATCTGCGCCGCAGCTATATAACCATCGCTGAAAGCATAGATATCTCCGCTTATGCATTAAAGCGCCTGGTGAATCACAAAATGAGTAATGATGTCACTGTGGGCTATATTGTTAACGATGTGGAGCGGCTAAGAGAGCCTATGCAAAAAATTACCGATCATATTCTTAGAAGCGTTAGGTTCAAATAGCATATGGCCCGCGATTTTATTAAGGAAGTTGAAGAAATCTCCTATCCCACCGAGCATCTTGGAAGCCTCAAGCGAGCCATGCCGCTAATAATGGCTGCTATAGAGCGAGACGGCCTGCCAATTGAGAGCGGATTAATTGATCTAGGAGCGGTAGACAAAGGCCTTGATGTTGCTCTTTTCTTTTTCTACTGGGTCTCTGAAACAAATGAAATCATTGAAAATATCAATGCCGTGTTGACAGACATGCGGGAGCTTCCAACCAATTACGCCTTTCTCAGGGGATCGCCGAAAACGAGGTACTACCTTCTAGTCCGCACATTTTTCTACGAATTCTACCGATTCAGAGAAATATACCACCAAGTTGCCACACCAAGGGAAGCACAAACTTATTTGAACAAGATATGGAGTCGGATACGCTCCAGGCTTGATGATAGGGACTTAACGTACTACGGCATGCGCGTTGTTAAGCCCCAGCATGACGATACCCCACATTGGCACCTATTGTTCTTCATGCCAAAAGAACACGTTGAGCAAGTCGGTAGCGTCATCCAAGACTACGCCATGCGCGAAGATGGAGATGAAGCAGGTGCTGCCAAGCACCGCTACAAAGAAGAACATATAGATCGATCAAAGGGCACGGCTGCCAGTTATATAGCGAAATACATTTCCAAGAACATCGATGGCTTTGGCCTGGATTGCGATATTGATGGTGGAGAGCCTATCAGTGCGGCTGAACGGGTAAGAGTATGGGCCAGCACTTGGGGCATCAGACAGTTTCAGCCGATTGGGGGACCGTCTGTAACGCTATGGCGCGAACTGCGCCGCATGGGTGAAATGGGTGTTACGGGAGAGTTGAAAGAATTGAGAGATACGGCGGATAAAGGCGAATGGGATCGTTTTGTGATGCTGATGGGCGGGCCGCAAGCAAAACGCAAGAATTTCCCAATAACACTCGCCAAGCAGTGGAATGACAAGCCTAACCGTTACGGGGAACCGAAAGGGGAAGAAGTAATTGGAATAGCGTGGGAAAAGACAGTATTTCCTACCCGGATTCACCAATGGGTTATTAGCCATAAATCCGAGCCCGAAAGCAAAGAGGGCCGGTTGAGCTTAAAGAGGCTGCGAATGAAAACGCAGTAATAATTTCATTACATAAGACTCGTCCTGCCCCCTTGGAGTACTGTCAATAACTGTACGCATAGCGAAAGCTCATCTAGATTTATTTTCCACGCTATTGTTATACTGCGCTCACCTACCTAGTTCAGATGGAGTAATCGGGTGGAGATGCTTGCTGGAGTTACACGGCCGAGCTTGGTTGCTAGAGTCAGAAACTATGAATACAAGTATTTGGGAATTTGTTCTGGCTTTGTTAGGTGCCTTGGGCGGCGGAGGTTTGATCGTGCTCGGGCTATCTCGTTGGCTGGGCGAAGTATGGTCGAGTCGTATAGCAGAGAAATTGAGAGCCGCAAATGCACATGATCTTGAGCGTACAAAAGCTGCACTTCTCCACGAAGTGGAGAGCCACAAGATCAGGCTTAAGAAATCTGAATTTCTTTTTCAAAAGGAATTTGAAGCAGCGTCCTCCTTTTCCGCCGTTTTTAGATCCCTACATCCCGGCTTTAATCATCCTAATATGGACTGGTACGAAGCATGCGATGAGATTGCGCAGCGCCTTGGTTCAATTGAAAAAAAGCTGGAACACTATTTCTCTGCATTCTCCGCCGTACTAACGGAAGAAGAAAGGAATATCTTGTCGGATGCTATTTCTGATGCGGGATATTGGAAATTTGAAGTAATAAATGGGGTCGTGTCCTGCGAATCTAGTGAAGCAGCAGGTACACTTTATCTCAAGCTCAAAGACTTTGACTCAAAGTTAATCGCGCGTATTCGTGATCAAGCAAGTCCCTAGCATTTGAAATTGCAAGCGTTCATGTTATTCGAGTTCGATCAACACTGCGACACTTCAGGTGTTACTCAGAAAAACTTGCATTAAGTATCCTCGGCTTAACATTTCCAATCCACTTTCTGAAAGCTTGTTCCATTATGTAGATCGCAGTTTCTTCTGCTCGCTTAATTCTCTCGGGCGACTCATCAAACTGCACAAGAACGGCATCGTGCATAGGAAGCAGAATGCTGTCATTTCCGAACTCTCTTGCTAGTCCGATAACGCTCTCCTTGAAAATTAGAGACGCAGTGCCTTGCACCATTTGGCTTACAGCCCACCGGCGCTCTTTGTGACTAAGGCTTCCTTTGGCTTTTATGCTACGGCGGCGCCTGTTCCCAAAAATACTCGATACATAGCCATCGTGTAACAGACCTGTTTCGAGACGCTTTTTATACTCATCCAGTTTAGGAAATTCATCAAAAAACCGCTGTACTACTAGTTCGTACTTAGTAAGTTGCTCTCCCGTTGTATTTGCTCCCGCTAACAATTTCGCTATATTTTCCCGTTTCATACCATAGCAAAATCCGAGAAAAATGCGCTTGCATAAATCCCTCTGATCCGCATTGCCGAACAGCGCTTTGCTCAAAGAAACGTACAAGTCAGTTGTATTATATTGTTCAATGAAGGTTGCATCTTCTGCAAGGGAGGCAAGTATCCCAGGTTCGAACTGCGTATAATCAAGGTATCTTAATTGTTTGTGCTCATCCGCTACCAATATAGAGCGATATTTTTTACGTAGCCCTTGCAACCGCGGTTCCGATACAAGGACGCGTCCTGTAACAGTCCCAAAGGGATGAAATATCGGATGGATACGATTACCACCCCCACAGATTCGTTTCAAGATGGATAAATCTTGCGATGCTCGGTTGTACTGTAAAAATGAGCGGGCAAAGTCGGAAGTATGTTGAGCAATTCGGAAGTATTCTTGAAGAGAGGCCATATCTGAGAATTCACTCAGGTGGTGCGCATCTGTCTTCGACAGAAACTCGCCGACATTTGCGAACCCCAGCCCTGCTGGGCTAAACCCTAAAGCTGAGGCAACGGCCTTGAATGCAGAGTATTTTTCGTTCTTCACCGCTTCCAGCAGTTGATCGGCGAGTTCTTTGTCTACACGAATTCCTTTATATTGCCTGTACCAAAACACTTGCTGCGCCGGTATTTCTATCTTAAGAAACCGTTCATACTCGTCATTTACCTTTAAATCTTGCAGTAGTTGTTCCCACAATCCTCTTAAAGCTTGGCACATAACTTTAAGCAACCGAATAGATTCTTGATGATCCGTCGCTCTCCGTTGAGCCTGTGTTAGGGCGTATACTGCTTCTCTATCCGCTTCGCTTACAAAAAAGGGTTTCAGTGCCCGCCACACATTCCATTTACGCTCCCCTCCTTGATCTCTAGCAAGACCGGATTGCAAGCGCACTGCGTCTCCGAGATCAATAAGTTGAGGAGGAAGTGCTTTTCGTGCCCGTCGCAGTTCGTCTATAAGCAACCATGTATCATAGGTGACCAATGCCCCAGCATGTTCGGATACTTCATCAATAAGGCATTCAGCATAAACCCCCGCTTCATTGAAAATCAACAACTTAGGACCCCAAACTTCGAACGGATCAGGTAAGTATGCTAAAAAACTTACACTATTCATAGTCACGGTCCAAGTCGGCTACCTTAGCGATTGACATCCTTTCAGGAGGCAAGAAGTAACGGCCTTTTTTTTCGCTATTAAGCTTGCGATATACCCCAACCAAGTCATCCCTCACGTACTCTTTAACATGGACCTTTATGTACGGATTGAATGCCAATTCGTGCATTGCGATTAGGGCGATTCTCTGCCCCAAGAATGACTTTAAGGTTCTGAAGTTTTGAGCAACCTCAATCTTGTCATCAAGACCGCCGGTTGCTGCAATGTATATTGTTGCGCCCGCACGCACAGGCCCATCAGGTTCAGCTTTCAGAACATCTTTTGCAAAGTGAAGGTGCTTGGAGTCCTTATATCCCTTCTGAGCCAGCAGGCTCCACAGTCGATAATTCTGCCAACTGTAGATGGCTCTTACCCCATCACGAAGATATTCGACCACTGATGCCAGGCTTTCAGGGTCAGTAGGTACTGCAAGAAGATAACGAACGAATTGATCTGTAGAAGCAGGATGATCGGGAATTGCCTTTATTATCTGTGGTGTCACGTCTGAATAAAGCTCTGGCGGGACATAAAAATCATTACACAGCGCCAAGAATTCCATTCGCCTTATGCAATATCTGAAGTCACGCGAGTCGGTTTTATTTTCGGTAATCAGTTGTTGAAATAAGGCCTTCAAATCGGGGATCGATCTTAAAATTGCGCTTCTGGAACGCGTCTTCCATATTTCATCAATTCGCTGTACTTCAGGGGACCCATCATCAAGACACTCGGCTATCAGCTTGCTATCCGTTCCAGGGGCTATTACCGTTTTCTTTGAGTTGATAGACAGGCCGATATCGCGAAGACAAACGCTGAGCTGTTTTAGCGCACTGCGCGCCTCAAAAACGCTAGAGCAGACGATCTTTATATCATCCATATATCGAAAGTACGCAAAGCCTGCGCGCAGCATTGTTAAATCAACACGTCGCATATACACATTTGCAAGGAACGACGACGCGTCTCGATTCTGCGGAAGACCTCTATCGGGCTCATAAGTCCAAGCCTGCAAGCAACTAAAAAGTAGTTGGATGTGTGACCTAATGTCAGCTTTTTGGGCGCTATTTGCCTGAACTTCGGGGAGCATCTCAAGAAAAGCGCTCTTTAACCGGGGTAGGGAAATATTTTCAAAGTAATTAGCTATATCTGTAGAAAGCAGTATCTTGTCCTCCCCCATGTCACTACGAACGGTGCCGACAAAATCCTGCCATGCTGGAATGGCTCTACGAAACATATATCTTTCATTTGGCCGAAGATAGTTGTAACGATGACTAAAAACATTCCAAGGAATAAGCTTGTCAAAGAAGGGGATAAGAAATGAGGCAAGACCATGATAAAGCGCGCGATCTGCCAAGCCTGTTTCTAGCGCATAGCGCAATGTAAAGTTGGGTTTCGGAACATTTAGTATGTGCCGCGCTGATGGCACGTATTCGCCGTGATTCGACTCAAAGTTATCATTGATACGCGTCGTGATGAGCCCTGTATCAATCATATCTTCATAGCCCAGAGGATCAGGAAACCAGTCATCTTTAAGATCATATCGCAGCTGCTTAAATAAGCTGCTTTCGCTAAATTGAATTCGTCCTAATTCGATTATCATTGTTATTGGTGAATGTGAAAGCAGTGCAATAAGATACTGGAATAAATCATTGGAGCGCAATGATCAATTCGGTTACAACCTCAAGCGTGTCTACTCAAACGGAATCCAATGCGGAAACCTTGTCGATAGATCGTAAGAAATAAAAACGGCCTAGAGAAAATATCTCTAGGCCGTTTTTTGTTAGCATGGAAAGCATTCAAGCCCGCGACTTAATCAATTAAGCGGTCCTAATTAGCCTGAATTCTAATTCTATAAAGCGATAACGTTTGTGTTGTAGCAAATACATATTGCTCCGATTTGAATACTGCTCAGACGCCGCCGATGTGGTCAGATTTAAGCTATCCTTCATACTACTACCGGTCTACTACGCTGAGATAATAAAAAGTTACGTCGAGATAGGTACTTGAAAGAACGGTGGGTCGTGAGCGGCTCGAACGCTCGACCTCCGGATTATAAGAGGCGGTTTTTACTACCTTCGAAGAGCCCACCCACTGCTACCCATAAGCTGATGTTTGCGGTAGCTTACGAGGCTCCAAGTACCACTTCCGCTGGGGAACTCCAAGCCCAGAGTATCGCAACTAGATAGCAACTCATGTGCTATCGTCTACACTCTGTCTACATCTCTGCACAGTCATTTCAATATAAATTTCTAAGTTGTTGATTTCATGGTGCTGTTGAGAGGAGTCGAACCTCCGACCTACTGATTACGAATCAGTTGCTCTACCAACTGAGCTACAACAGCTTCGAAGAAAATCGAATTACGATTATAGAGGTTTGGGAAACCGCGGGCAAATTGGTCGACGCCTGGAACCGGCGAAAGAGGTGCAGCAAGTTCGCAAATCCTGCGGATGTATCGCATACGCGCCTCCGGAAGAAGCCCATACCCTTTCATAACGATCCGACTTATCACCCCGATTTATCGAGAAGATGGGAAAGGTCGCGGGAGACAGCATGCAGCGAAGCCTTAATCCCATTAGTGCACAACTTTCGCACATTCCTTTCATCGATACGCTCAAGTATAGATATTTTCTTCTATTTTCGTCGATTCTCTCCTAACATATGGACATTTTTCACCAGTTGCGGCACACTTATTGAATGAAAACCAAAGAATATCAAGTAAAAAATATTTTAGTCCTTCACGGCCCTAACCTGAATGTTTTAGGCAGGCGCGAACCCGAAGTCTACGGATCAACGACGTTAGAAGAAATTAACGAGAATTTAATGAATTTGGCTAAAGAGGCCGGAATAAGCTTGGCAACTTTCCAAAGTAACGCCGAGAGCGAATTAATTAATCGTATTCAGCGGGCCATGGAGGATGACACCGATTTTATCATTATTAACCCGGCGGCATATACCCATACCAGCGTCGCCTTGCGAGATGCGCTTGCCGCTACAAGACTGCCATTCATTGAAGTTCATCTCTCCAATATCTTTGCCCGCGAATCCTTTCGCAAGGAGTCGTATTTTTCTGATCTGGCACTTGGCGTTATTAGCGGTTTAGGCGCCAAAGGTTATGAGCTGGCCTTGAAATATGCTCTGGCACCCCGCTAGTGCACTTCTCAAAATCAAGATGTCTCGAATGTTTGACGGGCTTTGTATGTTTATTGAGCGAAATTAACGGAAGATAGAAGCTATCTGCGTTATTTACGACATGGAATGTTGCAAGCGGTAGAGCCCTATGCTGATTATGATAGCGGATTTAGATAATTAGAGATGCCCCAAGCGGGCGTTGTTCCGGGAGGTCTTTATGGATCTGCGAAAACTTAAAAAACTGATTGAACTGGTGGAGGAGTCGGGTATCGGCGAACTGGAGATTACAGAAGGTGAAGAAAAAGTTCGCATCAGCAAATCCGCATCCTCCACGCAGACTTATGTAACTGCGCCGCCGGTCATGCAAGCGGCTACTCCGGCCGCGGTTGAGCCCGTGGCAGCTACCCTGCCGCCCGCGGCGGCTGAGCCATTGCCGGAAGGCCATGTAGTGAAATCTCCAATGGTGGGAACATTTTATCGTACGTCGACTCCTGGCGCGAATCCATTCGTAGAAGTGGGACAGGCAGTGAAGGCCGGCGAAACGCTATGCATCATTGAAGCAATGAAGCTGCTCAACGAAATTGAATCGGACAAGGATGGGGTGATCAAGGCGGTTCTCGTGGAAAACGGTCAACCCGTAGAGTACGGCGAGCCTTTATTCGTGATCGAATGATTTGAGTGCTGTTTTTATAGGGCGGAGAATAGAAAAGATGGTCGGCATCCTCGTGGTTCAATAGAGATATTCCATGTTTGAAAAAATTCTAATAGCCAATCGCGGCGAGATTGCCCTGCGTATCCAGCGCGCCTGCCGTGAAATGGGCATTAAAACAGTGGCGGTACATTCCGAGGCGGATGCCAATGCAAAATATGTGAAGCTTGCCGATGAGTCCGTGTGTATTGGACCGGCGCCGTCGGCTCAGAGTTATCTCAACGTTCCTGCCATTATCAGCGCGGCTGAAGTAACCGACGCGGAAGCTATTCATCCCGGTTATGGCTTTCTCTCCGAAAATGCGGACTTCGCCGAGCGAGTGGAAAGCAGTGGTTTTGTCTTCATTGGTCCTCGCCCCGAAACCATCCGTATGATGGGCGATAAGGTCAGCGCCAAGAATGCAATGAAAAAGGCGGGGGTTCCCTGCGTTCCGGGATCCAATGGCGCATTGCCGGAATCTCTCGATGAGATCCGGGGAATCATCCGTGCAATTGGCTATCCCGTCATTATCAAGGCATCAGCGGGTGGCGGCGGGCGCGGGATGCGCGTGGTTCATACCGAGGCCGCATTGTCGAATGCGGTCATAATAACCCGCAACGAGGCGCAGGCGGCATTCGGCAATCCTATGGTCTACGCAGAAAAATTTCTGGAAAATCCTCGGCATATCGAATTTCAGGTGCTGGTTGATGAACACCGCAATGCAATCCATTTGGGGGAACGCGAGTGCTCAATGCAGCGTCGCCACCAGAAAATCCTCGAAGAAGCGCCTGCCCTGGGCATTCCCCCCCGGCTACGTGACAGGATGGGTAGCCGCTGCGCCGATGCGTGCCGCCGTATCGGTTATCGTGGATTGGGAACATTCGAGTTCCTGTTTGAGAAAAACGAATTTTATTTCATCGAAATGAATACGCGTTTACAAGTGGAGCACCCCGTTACCGAGGCAATTACCGGAATAGATCTGGTAAAAGCACAAATTCGCGTCGCCGCGGGGGAAAAATTGACTATCCGCCAGCGAGATGTTTCGTGGAAAGGGCACGCAATCGAGTGTCGCATCAACGCCGAGGATCCTTATAAGCTTACGCCATCCGCTGGCCGTATCACGCAGTATCATGCGCCTGGCGGCCCCGGCATTCGTGTCGACTCCCATATTTATCATAATTACCTGGTGCCACCCTACTACGATTCGATGATCGCCAAGGTGATTGCTTATGGCGACAACCGTGACCAGGCAATCGCCCGAATGCGCATTGCACTGTCGGAAATGGTGGTTGAAGGCATCAGCACCAATATTCCATTGCATCTCGACCTGTTGTCAGATGCTGCATTTCTGACGGGTGGCACCAGCATCCACTATCTTGAGCAAAAGCTGGCCAATTATAATAAGCCGGGTTAAGCAAGGTGAGCGGCATTGCAGGGGAGTTTCCCTGAATAAGTATGGCAATATATGCCCTGGATTTCTCTTACCGTGGAAACCGATGATGTGCATGCCGAGATCCTGAGCGATGCCATGCTTGAACTCGGTGCATTGTCCACGGACATACACGATGCGGCTGCCGGCACCGAGCGAGAGCAGCCGCTATTCGATGAGCCAGGCGAACTGGCGGGGGAAATCTGGTCCGTGCCGGAAGTTACCGCTTTATTCGCAGCGGATGCGGACATAACGTCCATCGTTCAGGCTGCGGCCCAGGCGGCTCAGCTTTCCGCCCCGCCCGCCTACCGGCTGACGTACGTGGAAGAGCAGGATTGGGTGCGGATGACGCAAGCGCAATTCGGTCCGATACAAATATCGTCACGATTGTGGGTCGTCCCCACCTGGCATCAGGCGCCCGATCCCGATGCCATCAATCTGATACTCGATCCCGGGCTGGCTTTTGGCACAGGCAGTCATCCCTCCACTAAACTGTGCCTTGCCTGGCTTGACGAAAACCTGCAAGGGGGCGAAGATGTCCTTGATTATGGTTGCGGCTCCGGCATACTTGCTATCGCCGCCTTGAAGCTCGGCGCAAACCGCGTAGTGGGAGTAGATATAGATGCGCAGGCGGTTGCGGCCAGCCGTGAAAATGCCGCGCTCAATCAATGTGACGAAACAAAAACGGAATTTCATACGGCGCATTCTGGGGCTCGGACAGATCCGGCACGTGAAGCCTGGGCGGATGTGATTGTCGCCAATATTCTTGCCAATCCTTTGATCATGCTGGCTCCGATATTGATGCGTGCTGCCCGGCCGGGGGGAAGCATAGTGCTTTCCGGCATACTGGTGGATCAGGCGGAGGAAGTAAGGCAGGTTTATCAGCGATGGTTCAATATGCGTATCGCCGGAGTACAGGAGGGTTGGGCATTACTGACAGGGATCAGAAAATGAACTTGAACTTCTTGCGAAAGAGCGGGCCATGGCCCTTATAACCCGTTGTCCCGACTGCGCCACTGCTTTCCGTGTGACGCCTTTGCAGTTACAGGCACACGGCGGGGAGGTACGGTGCGGACGCTGTGCGCATGTATTCAACGGTTTTGCCACGTTGGCCACAATGCAGGGACCGGAAGCTGTTGAGTTATCCAATGACGCAACTCCAGACAGAGCGGAAAGCCCGCGGGCTCCTTCTCCCTCTGTAAGTGATTCGATCATCGCCGCTTTAGCTGATCAGGAAGAATCCCGGGCCACTGGAAGCGAAACAGCACAGCCCGAAGCTGCATCAGAAAGTCCGGTTCAGGAAGCGCCAGAACCGGGACCGCCAGAACCGGAACCGCCCGCTAGGGAAGAACCGACCCTACAAGTACCGCATGCAGCCAGTGCGCCGGGGAATGGCGCAACGGAACATTACATCGGGGACGATTATGCGGATAACTACGCGGATGATTACGGCTTCGATGCGCCGCCGTCGCGCAAGACTTCTCCTATATGGGGTATCGCGAGTTTGTTTCTGCTTGTTGTGCTGGCCGCGCAGGCCCTTTACTTTTTTCGCGCCGAGCTTTCTATCATCGCACCGGCTACCAGACCATTTCTAGAACAATACTGCGAGTTATTGGGATGTACGATTTCGCTGCCCAGCCAGCGTATTTGAATTAAAATTGACATCCCTGTCAAATCCAGAAGCCGCCTTCAAGCAAGATGACCCCTGAGACGTTAGTTGAAATCAAAGGCTTGAACTTCTCCTACGGAGAGCGTTCCATCCTGAAAGGGGTCAACATGACGATGTCACGCGGTAAAGTCATCGCCATCATGGGCGGCAGCGGCAGCGGCAAGACCACGCTGTTGCGCCTTATCGGCGGTGCGGTCCGCCCCTCCTCCGGCTATGTAAAAGTTGCCGGCAAGGTAGTGCATGAGCTTAAAAGGGATGAGCTTTTCGAGATGCGCCGGAAAATGAGCATGCTATTCCAGTTCGGCGCGCTGTTTACCGATTTGTCGGTGTTTGACAATGTGGCTTTCCAGATGCGCGAACACACCGATTTGCCGGAATCCATGATCCGCGATCTGGTACTGATGAAGCTGCAGGCAGTGGGTTTGCGCGGCGTGCACAATCTGATGCCCGCGCAACTTTCGGGCGGCATGGCGCGGCGGGTAGCGCTGGCCCGTTCGATTGCGCTTGACCCGCTACTCATCATGTATGATGAACCGTTTACCGGGCTTGATCCCATTTCATTGACGGTCATCGGAAACCTGATCCGCCGTCTGACGGACGCACTCGGTATGACCTCCATTGTCGTAACACACGATGTGCAGGAGTCCCTGAAAATTGTGGACTATGTTTATTTCATTTCGGAAGGAGTGATCGCGGCACATGGTACACCCGCGGAAGTGCGCGGATCGGTTGCGCCCTTTGTCCATCAGTTCGTGCATGGCGAAGAAGATGGTCCTGTGTCATTCCACTATCCCGCAGAGACTTACGCGAGCGACCTGAAATTGGAGAAAGGTTTTGCCTAGGCGTATCGTCATCGGCATACGGGGTGTGGGTCATCGCGTGATAGACAGCATTTGGCGACTGGGCTACGCCAGCCGCTTTTTCCTGTTGACGCTGCTTAAATCGGGCATCAGCTTTCGGCGCTTCGGCCTGGTTATTCGTGAGCTTTATTTTACGGGCGTATTGTCGCTGATTATTATCATCGTGTCGGGATTGTTTGTCGGTATGGTGCTGGGTTTACAGGGTTACGAAACGTTACAGAGATTCGGTGCCGAATCCGCCGTAGGCACGATGGTTGCGCTGTCGCTTGTCCGGGAACTGGGGCCCGTGGTGGCGGCGCTATTGTTTGCCAGCCGGGCTGGCTCCGCCATTACCGCTGAAATCGGCCTAATGAAGGCCACGGATCAATTGGCGGCGATGGAAATGATGGCGGTGGATCCGATTGCGCGGGTGGTTGCCCCCCGATTCTGGGCGGGTGTGATTTCCATGCCGTTTCTGGCGGCAATGTTCTCCGTGGTCGGCGTGTTTGGCGGTTACCTGGTAGCGGTAGTATTGATCGGCGTGGACGATGGTTCATTCTGGTCACAAATGCAAAACGCGGTGGATTTCCGGTACGACATCGTCAACGGCGTCATCAAGACCTGTGTTTTTGGTGTGGCAGTGACGGCAATCGCCGTGTTCGAGGGTTATGACGCATCGCCCACGGCTGAGGGGGTGTCCGGCGCGACCACCCGCACCGTGGTGACTTCCTCGCTGGCGATTCTAGGACTGGATTTTGTTTTGACCTCGGTCATGTTCAGGGGAATGAGCTGATGCAACGGACAACAATGGATTTATGGGTAGGGGTATTTGTCATGGCAGGAATCGGCGCGTTGCTGATTTTGGCTTTGAAAGTGGGAAATCTGGGCACTTACAGCGCAGCGGAGAGCTATACACTGATTGGAAATTTTGAGAATATCGGTGGGTTGAAGGTCAGGGCGCCGGTAAAAAGCGCCGGCGTGGTAGTGGGGCGGATAACAGATATTCGATTCAACACCGAGACTTACGATGCCGCGGTGACCATGAACATAGACAATCGCTACCAATTTCCCAGAGACACTTTCGCCAGCATCCTTACATCGGGTCTTTTAGGTGAGCAATACATTGGCTTGGCGGCGGGTGGCGATGAGACAGTACTGAAGAATGGCGATAAAATCATGAAAACCAACTCCGCAATGGTTCTGGAAGAAATGATCGGGCGATTCCTATTCGATAAAGCATCGGAGAACAAGGCATCAGAAGACAGCGACAGCGATGATGACGGCAAGAAATAGCCATATATTCACGGCGTGGCATGTCTTGGCTTACGATGCGGTTTAAAATCTATGGTTCAACTAAATTCTAGCGAGGAAATCATGAAAAAATATCTGAGTATCTTTGTATTGCTGGCGGCGTGGCTGCCTGTGCTTCCCGCATGGGCAATGGAAGCCACCAGTCCCGATAAGCTGGTGGATAACACCGCGCAGGAGGTGCTTACCATCGTCAGGCAGGACAAGAGCTTGCAAGGCAGCCACGCCAAGATTCTCGACTTGGTGGAAGCCAAGATATTGCCCCATTTCAATTTCAACCGGATGACCCGGCTGGCGATGGGCAAGAATTGGTCCAAGGCCACGCCTGAGCAACAGGAGCAGCTGGTGAAGGAGTTCCGTACTCTCCTGGTCCGTACCTATTCCAATGCATTGACCGATTATCGTGACCATACCATCAAGGTTGAACCGCTCAAACTCGCGGCGGAAGACACCGATACCACGGTAAAGACGAAAGTGATGCAAGATTCAGGTCAGCAGCCGGTTCCTATCGATTACAGCATGGAAAAAACGAATGCCGGCTGGAAAGTTTACGATGTGACGGTTGCAGGAGTAAGTCTGGTAACCAATTACCGCAGCACTTTCAATAACCAGGTTCGTGATGGCGGAGTGGATAAGCTGCTTAAAACGCTGGTGGATAAGAATCGTTCTCTGATAGCGGCTGATAAAAAGGCTGATGCGCGATAAACCATGATCCTGATCGTGTCCATTGCCAGCTCATTTTTCAGCTTGGCAGGGTGATCCAAGAAGAGATTTACATCGTTGATTTTCACATTCAACCACCGGATTTGGCATGAGGGCTGAGGTAGCACTATCCGAGGACGGCAAACTGAACGTCAATGGATCGGTCACTTTCAATAATGTCGCTGCGGTGGTCGAGCGGGGCATTGCATTGTTTAATCATGATGATCTGGTAATCGATCTCACGCACGTGACCGAGGTGGATTCGTCAGCCGTCAGCATGTTGTTGGAATGGCAGCGCGAGGCGGGCCGTCGTGGGCACCGGATGTCTTTCGCCAATATGCCGCAAAACCTGCGGGGTCTGACTCAACTATACGGCGTTTCCGAATTGATCTTGCAAGCGTAAATCATAAATTGTTACGGCTTGGAGGAAGTGCAAAAACGGGTACTTCCTCGACCAGCGACGGGTAATTCGCAGGGTGAATACTAAAAACCCGCTATCTATTTGCCCGCTATACATGCCTGACATTCCTTATCCTGGTTCCTTTCAATGACGCTGGCAATCGAAGTCAAGCAGATGCATAAACGCTTCGGCGCATTGCAGGCTTTGGACGGCGTCGATCTTGAAATCGGCACCGGTGAATTTTTTGCGCTGCTGGGTCCCAACGGCGCGGGCAAGACTACGCTCATTAACATCATTGCGGGCCTGACTCTTGCCAGCAGCGGCAGCGCCAGGGTAATGGGCTACGATACTGTTGCCGATTACCGTGAAGCGCGGCGCATGCTGGGCGTGGTGCCGCAGGAACTCGTATTTGATCCGTTCTTTACTGTTCGAGAAACGCTTGCGATTCAATCGGGCTATTATGGCCTGAAGAATAATAGTTCCTGGATAGAGGAGATAATCCACCATCTGGATCTCGCCGACAAAGCCGATGCCAACATGCGCACGCTGTCCGGTGGCATGAAGCGGCGCGTGCTTGTGGCTCAGGCATTGGTGCACAAGCCGCCGGTAATCATTCTGGACGAACCCACCGCCGGGGTGGATGTGGAATTGCGCCAGGCGCTTTGGCATTTTATCAAACAGTTGAACCGCAACGGCCACACTATTGTGCTCACTACGCATTACCTTGAGGAAGCGGAAGCTTTATGCAGCCGCGTGGCAATGCTCAAGCAAGGGAATATCGTCGCACTCGACAGTATCAAAAATCTCATCAATAGCATTTCCGGATGCTCGGTGCGATTGCGGTTGTCGCCCGATACGCTGCCTTTACCGCTACAACCCCTAATGAGTAATTATGAGGATGGATATTATATCCTGGCGATCAGCGAATATGCCCAGCTCGAAAGTGTCATGGCAGCGCTGCGGATGGCACAGGCGCAAGTCCTGGAGATGCAGGTGTTGCAACCCGATCTGGAAGAAGTATTCGTGAAGATCATGGGTCATACTAAAAATCCGCAGCCAGTATCTCGATGACCGGATTTTTTACTTTGCTCCACAAGGAGCTGCTGCGTTTCTGGAAAGTCGGGTTACAGACCCTATTTGCACCGATGCTTTCCACGCTGCTCTATCTGCTGATTTTTTCCCATGTGCTGGAGGAACACGTGCAGGCGTATCCGGGCGTCACATACATTGCCTTTCTGGTTCCGGGCCTGGTGATGATGGCTATGCTGCAGAATGCTTTCGCCAATTCGTCATCCAGCTTGATTCAATCGAAGATCTCAGGCAATTTCGTCTTTGTCCTGTTATCGCCGCTTTCTTACCAGGAAATATTTTTGGCTTATGTGCTGGCATCGGTTGCGCGCGGCCTGGCGGTGGGAGCGGGAGTTTACCTGGTAACGCTCGGATTTTTCGAAATACCGGTGAGCTCGTTTCTATGGGTATTCGTGTTTGCCCTGATGGGCAGCGCATTGCTGGGGGCACTCGGTATTATTGCCGGTATCTGGGCGGAAAAATTTGATCAGCTGGCCGCTTTTCAGAATTTTGTCATTCTGCCCCTGACGTTTTTATCCGGCGTGTTTTATACGATTCATTCATTGCCTCCCTTCTGGCAGGGATTGTCGCACCTGAATCCGTTTTTTTATATGATCGATGGTTTCCGCTATGGTTTTTTTAGCGTGTCGGACATTTCACCTTATGTCAGCCTTGGGATTGTGGCGACATGCTTTCTGGCGGTATCATGGCTGACACTGCAGATGCTTAAGGCGGGGTACAAGATCCGCCATTAAGGGCATCTGAAACCGTGTGCAGGCCGATCACCAAAGTTGAAGCCGATATAGGCCTCATTATTCGAACCGCATCATCGCTCATTTATTGAAGCGTCATTCATATAAAGGAAGAAAAAATGGTCACAGCGGAAAGCATAAAAAATCACATTGAAGCGTCCATGCCATGCGAACTTGTGCATGTGGAGGGCGATGACGGCCGTCATTTCAGCGCAATCATCGTCAGTCCTGAATTCCGGGAAAAGAACATGGTGCAGCAACACCAACTGGTCTATCGTGCACTGGGTGACAGGATGAAACAGGAGATTCATGCCCTGTCCATGAAAACCCTCACCCCGGAACAGTGGGCGGAAAGCAATTAGCCTGAAGGCTATAAGGAATAGTCAAATGGCGTCAATTTTCTGCCAGGTCCGGACGATGAAGATCGAGAAGGGTAGACATATTAACAACCTTCGTCGGTAGCGTTTTATTCCTACTCCCGGGTCCCGTTCTTCTCGATAAACTCTCCAATCTGACTGACTGAATATGCGATCAATCCCATGCGCGTCGCTTCGTCGGACTTGAACGTGGGATTATCCACCAACTCCAGACCATGGTAGGCTTTGCCGCCCTCAAGTTCCGCTAACAGCTTACCCATGGGGGTCTTGAAACGGGCGGTGTACTTCAAGACGGCCCGCCCCGCCCCGAAACCGATCAGTGTACGCAGAGGCCGGTTTCCCGGATCAAATTCATGTACGCTCACCTCAAGAATCATTTGGGGGGCCGTATCGACCAGCGCATACCCTATGGATTGCAGCCTGCCTCTGAGCAGGCCTGCAAACATGGGCAAGCCGTTTTTGGAATAGGCAGTGTTAACGGAGTCCGTTACGATCAGCTCTATTTTCTGGAATCCCCTCAAATCCACAGGATCCCCAGAGGGCTGCGTGACTTGCGGTGTAACGCAACCGGACAGCAGTAACGCTACGCTAAAAATGAAGACTTCTTTTACAGTCACAGGGAAAGGAGTCGCGAGCTTATTTCGCCGCTGTTGATTTTATGACGTCTATAATCGGGCGCGATATGCGACTTCCCGTTCCCGATTACTTGACTATTTATGCAACCGCTACCATCGTCCCCCGCATTTTCTCCATTGCCTTGGCTTCAATCTGACGAATCCGCTCCGCGGATACACCCAGCTCCTCGGCAAGATCATGCAGCGTTGCGGCGTCGTTTTCCCGCAGCCAGCGCGCCTCGATGATGTGCCGGCTACGTGCGTCCAGGTTTGCCAGCGCCTGCTCCAGCCCTTCTCCGCGCAAACGCGTGGTTTGTTCGGCTTCAAGCAATTGCGGCGGCTCTGTACCGTCGGTAAGATATGCGATGGGGCTGAATGTCTCATCATCGTCTTCAGACAGCGGTTCCAGCGAAATGTCGCGCCCGTTGAAACGGGTTTCCATTTCCACCACTTCCTCGGCCTTGACGCCCAATTGCTTGGCCATGGCGTTAACTTCCTCGGGATTCATGGTATCCAGAACCGGCTTCATGCTGCGCAGGTTAAAGAACAACTTGCGTTGCGCCTTGGTTGTGGCGATTTTAACCAGGCGCCAGTTGCGCAATATGAATTCGTGGATCTCCGCCTTGATCCAGTGTACCGCAAACGACACCAGCCGTACGCCGCGCTCCGGATCATAGCGCTTGACCGCTTTCATAAGACCGATATTGCCCTCTTGAATCAGATCCGCCTGGGGCAAACCATAGCCTTTGTAACCGCGAGCAATGGCGACCACTACGCGCAAGTGCGATAAAACCAATTGACGTGCCGCGTCTATATTATCTTCATCTCTCAGGGATCGTGCCAAACGGATTTCTTCTTCCTGAGAAAGAATGCGAAAGCGATTAACAGCCTGAATGTAACTTTCAATGCTGCCGCCCGCTGTAGGTATGGTTAAAGCGAAAGTCATACATTCTCCTTGATTCTGCAAAAAGTAACCTTTCCTGATAAGAAAGTCAACTGGGTGAAAAGTTCCCGGGGTTAATACCTAACCTCATGAATTAACTTGGTTCTATCTGCCACAGATGGTTTGCTACCGACAACCACGCCCCCACCCAGCCTAGACATGCCGAGAGTAATAACAGAGTCAGGCTGTCTTCCGGGGAAAGATGATAGAGAGGAAAATCCACCACGTAGAGCCGCGTCAAATTCCTCAGTTCATCATCTACCAGATGGATACCAAGAGAAATGATCAGCCATGCCGCCACCCCTCCGGCCATTCCCTGGATAGCGCCGAAGTACAGAAAAGGGCGGCGGATGAAACCGTTGGTAGCGCCGATCAACTTCGACACTTCTATTTCATCCCGCTTGGTGAGAATCTGCAGGCGTATGGTGTTGAATGTCACGGCTACCAGCGCAAAACTCAGCAGGGCGGCGAGCATCAGTACCGCCAACCGACCCAGACTGACCAGGGCATCCAACCGCTTTGCCCACGCCGAGTCCAGTTGCACGTGTTCGATTCGGGGCCATTTTTGCAGCTCCGCCCGGAGTTCCTCCAGTGCCGCTGGCGAGAGGTTGCTGGCATTGATCACGAAAGCGTCGGGTAGCGGATTTCGTTCAAGGCCATCCACGAGATCTGCCAATCCGTTATCCTGCGTGAGCTGCCTTAGAGCGCTGTCTCTGGGAATGAACTCGAAGCTCGCTATCTGCGGATGTTCTTTAAGGCGGCCTTCAATCTGCGCTACCTCGTCACTGTCGGCCCCCATCTCAAGGAACACGCTCAGTTGCGGCGTACCCGAGACCTGTGCGGAGAATGCCTGAAGATTTTCCAGCAACATGTAGATTCCCGCAGGCAGGCTGAAGGCAATCCCGATCACGATAATGCTGAGAAGATTCCCGATGGGTGCGCCCGCCAGCCGTTTAAGCGCCAGGACGAAAGCGTGCCAGTGATGGGCCAGCCATACGTTCATACCGTCAGCTCGCCGTGATTGAGCGCAAAGATACGCAGCGGCGTGCCACGCAGCAATTCCACATCATGGGTCGCTATCAGCACGGTCACGCCCACTTGATGAAATGATTTGAACATCATCATGATGTCTTTCGCATAATCAGCATCTAGGTTGCTGGTGGGTTCATCGGCGATCAGTATGGAGGGGCGGTTTACGATCGCGCGGGCGATGCAAAGGCGTTGCTGCTCACCGCCGGAGAGCGTAATGGGCCGCGCTTTTTCCCTGTCCAGCAATCCTACCTTGTCGAGCGCGGCGCGCACTCGTCCAGTTGCCGCTCGAGAATCGAATCCGCTGATTTGCAGAGGCAGCAGCACATTGTCGAACACCGTGCGGTCAAACAGGATTTTTTGGTCTTGAAAAACCAGTCCGAGATTTCGCCGCAGAAACGGGATCGCGCCTCCATTGAGCGTACTGACATTCTGGCCGTTGACAATAATACTGCCGGAAGTAGGCCGCTCTATGGCGGCAATGAGCCTCAGCAGCGTACTTTTTCCTGCACCCGAATGGCCAGTAATCAATGCCATCTCACCTGCCTCGAGCGTAAAGCCGATATTCTTGAGCGCGTTGAAACCGTTGGGATAGCGCTTGCAGACCTGACTGAAGCTGATCATGGAGAAGTCTTCACCGCAAAGGGTTCATTTTACCGTCAAGAGCGCCTCTGGTTCCCGAGGATTGAACTCCGTCGTATCGAACCACTTTGTCCTCAGTCAAATAGCGCCTCGACAAACTCATTTGCGTCGAACGGTCTCAAATCATCCATGCCTTCGCCCACGCCGATGAAGCGTATTGGCAATGGTTGTTTCTTCTCCCGTTGCCTGGCGATCGCGGCAATTACCCCGCCTTTGGCGGTGCCGTCAAGCTTGGTAATGATGAGACCCGTAAGACCGAGCGCGTCATCGAAGGCCTGCACCTGATTGACCGCATTTTGTCCCGTGTTGGCGTCCAACACCAAAAGTATCTCATGAGGTGCATCCGGTTCCGCTTTGGCAATTACGCGCTTCACTTTTTTGATTTCTTCCATTAGATGCAGTTGAGTCGCGAGCCGTCCAGCGGTGTCCGCCAACACAATATCAATACCGCGTGCTTTAGCAGCGCTCACCGCATCGAATATCACCGCCGCGGGATCCCCCCTTTGCTGGCCGGCGGTCTCCTGCGCAATAACGGCGACGTTATTACGCTCGCCCCAGGCCACGAGTTGTTCACGCGCGGCGGCACGGAAGGTATCGCCGGCAGCGAGCAGCACGGTTTTTCCTTCTGACTGGAAATGATGGGCGAGTTTGCCGATCGAGGTGGTTTTACCCGCCCCATTTACGCCTGTCAGCATAATAATAAAGGGTTTGTTCGTGTCCGTATCAAGGGGTTGCGCCAGCGGTGCGAGCAGATTGACAAGTGCATGCTGTAATGCACCCTTGAGTTGCGCCGCATCAGTCAGGCCATCGCGTTTGACTTGTCTGCGCAACTCATCAAGCAGCCAAGTCGTCGCGTTTACGCCGGTATCGGCTGTCAGCAATATGGTTTCCAGTTCTTCATACAGGGCTTCATCGATTTTGCCCCCACCGAATAACCCGGATAACTGCTTGCCCAGATTGTCCCGGGTGCGGGAAAGGCCTTGCCGGACCCGGGTTGTCCAGTTTGCGGCTGGTACACCGGCAGGCGTTGCACTATTTTTGGATTTGAAGAAACTTGGCATTCTGTTAGGCTGTCTACATGTGTCGAAATACGGGGCGAAAACTGGCGAGCAGGATATTATCCTAGATCCGGCGGTTGGTCGCTCATTTAATAGATCAATATTATGATCAATAACAATATTCCGTATTGTTTGGATGCTCACCTTCCGGATGAGGGCCGCCACGGGCGTGAATTGCACAGTTTTTTGCGGCACGGGCTTGCGTTGGTCGCAACGCCTGGGAATGGAATTGTCATTCAGCGTCTTTGCGCCTTGCTCCGCATCCCAAAAACCGCACACTTCACGCCGTCGAACTGCCGGATTTAGGATTATTCCGGAATTTTATTCAGTTTACCCTGATTTAGGTTATTAAAAAAATGACAGTTTATTGTTGTGTTGCCGCTCCTTCTCTTTCGCGGCCCGTTGCGAAAATACTGGCGCTACTCGCGCTCCTGGTTGCTTCGGCGGCCTCCGCCACTACGCATGAGTTCATGCTCGCCAATGGGCTTAAGTTGATCGTCAAGGAAGATCATCGTTCTCCCGTAGTCATTTCTCAGATCTGGTACAAGGCGGGCAGCATTGATGAGCTGAATGGGACTACAGGGGTAGCTCATGTATTGGAGCATATGATGTTCAAAGGAACCCGCAAAGTCCCCGGCGGTGAATTTTCCAGGCGTATCGCGGCGGCGGGAGGGCGCGAAAACGCATTCACGAGCCGTGACTACACCGCTTATTTCCAGCAATTACAGAAATCCAGACTACCGCTCGCCATGGAGCTGGAGTCTGACCGCATGCGCAATCTCGTGTTGACAGAAGCTGAGTTTGCCAAAGAAATCAAGGTGGTGATGGAAGAACGGCGCTTGCGCACCGATGACCAGCCTCGCGCGCTGGTGCATGAGAAGATGACCGCCACATCTTTTCAATCGCATCCATACCGGCATCCAGTCATAGGCTGGATGAATGATCTGGAAAATATGAATTTCCGAGACGCCAAGGAATGGTATGACCGCTGGTATGCGCCCAATAACGCCGTGCTGGTGGTAGTGGGTGACGTAGACCCGAAAGAAGTGTTCGTTCTGGCGCAAAAGTACTACGGTTCTATACAGTCGCGCCCGCTATTGCCGTTGAATGAACGCAAGCCGCAGACAGAACCACTACAAATTGGCATCAAGCGGCTTACAGTAAAAGCGCCCGCGCGTTTGCCGTACCTCGCGATGGGCTATCATGCGCCGGTAGTGCGCAATCCCGCTACGGATTGGGAGCCTTTTGCGTTGGAAATGCTTGCGGGGGTGCTGGATGGCAACGAATCCGCACGACTCAATAAGGAATTGGTGCGCGAGCAGCGTATTGCCAACTCGGCGGGCGCGGGTTACGACTCCACCGCACGCGGTCCCGGCATGTTTTATCTCGATGGTACGCCCAGCGAAGGGAAAACGGTGGCCGATCTGGAAGTCGCTTTACGTGCGGAAGTGGAAAAACTTGTGCGCGAAGGTGTAACTGAAGAGGAGCTTGCGCGAGTCAAGGCTCAGGTCGTGGCTGGCCATGTCTTTCAGCTCGACTCGATGTTTTATCAAGCGATGCAGATCGGCCAGCTGGAAAGTATTGGAATGTCCCACCGTGATGTGGAGACGATGTTGAAAAAGCTGCAAGCTGTTACCGCCGAACAAGTGCGCGAGGTGGCAAAAAAATATTTGAAGGATGACAGTCTGACGGTTGCGGTGCTCGACCCGCAGCCACTGGAACAGAAAGCTCCTTTTGCCGCGCCTAGCGGGCTGCGTCACTGAGTGACATGGGTCTGGTCCCGATCCTGTGTGGTTAATTGGAAAAAGATGTTTCCCGCTATCGCAAAAAATTATTACTCGATCAAGATAACGCCGATCAGTATTGAGGTTAAAAAGTGATTCAGAATTATCCGGAGAGGTTTTGATGCCAGTGATACGTTGCATATTTATTCTGCTTCTGGGCGCCTGTTCCCAATGGGCGTCCGCCACCCTGCCAATCCAGCACTGGCAGGCGGCTTCGGGTGCACAGGTATATTTTGTCGAGAGCCGTGATTTGCCGATACTCGATGTCAGCGTGGATTTCAGCGCGGGTAGCAGTACCGACACGCCGGATAAATCCGGCCGTGCGGGTCTCGTGCTGTATCTGCTGAGTCTAGGTGCAGGGGGGCTGTCCGAAGACCAGATTGCCAAAGCGATAGCGGACGTCGGCGCCCAACTGGGTGCTCATTTCGATCAAGACCGAGCGGGCGTTACGCTGCGCACATTGAGCAACGCGCGGGAACGGAAGCAAGCACTCGATATACTCGGCCGGCTCATACAGCATCCTGAGTTTGTGGTCAGCGTCCTGGAGCGGGAGCAGCAGCGGATAATTGCCGGATTGAAAGAAGCCGATACCAAACCAGACCTCATCGCTGATCGCTTACTGATGAAGATGCTCTACGGCAGCCATCCTTACGGATTGCGAGGTTCGGGCGAGATTGAGACGGTGGGTGCATTGCGGCGCGACGATCTGATGGATTTTTACCGGTCCCGTTATTCCGCAGCGGGGGCGGTCGTGTCCATCATGGGAGACGTAAGCCGTGCAGAAGCGGCCGCCATTGCTGAATCGCTGACGAATGAACTGCCGCAAGGCAAACCTGCGGATGTTGTGCCGGCGGTGACAGCACCCGCCCCGGAGATAAAGAGAATCGCTCATCCCGCAACACAAAGCCATATTCAGCTTGCTTATCCGGGACTGCGACGCGATGATCCCGATTATTTTCCGCTACTCGTCGGCAATCATGTATTGGGCGGTGGGGGATTCACCTCGCGTCTGATGGAAGAGATCCGGCAGAAACGCGGATTGGCTTACAGCGTTCATAGCCATTTCTCCCCACTCAGAGAGAAGGGACCGTTCGAAATCAGTTTGCAAACCAGGAAAGAGCAGTCGGAAGAGGCGCTGGTACTGACGCGGAAAGTTCTAGCGGACTTCGTGTCGGGGGGGCCAACAGAAAAAGAACTTGCGGAAGCCAAGCAGAATATTATCGGCAGTTTTCCATTACGCATAGACAGTAACAGGAAAATTCTCGGATATCTCGCCGTGATTGGTTTTTACGATCTGCCGCTCACTTATCTGGATGATTACCTGAAAGCGGTGGAAAATGTGACTGTCGCTCAAATCAAGGACGCTTTCCAGCGCCGTATCAAACCTGAAGGGATGGTGGGTGTTGTGGTGGGAGCATTGGAAAAGAAATAGAAGGTAGTATCCAATTCCTTATCACGCGTTTTGCCTGGTATGAGACATAAAGTCCGCATCATCGGTGGCAAATGGCGCAGCCGCATCATTACTTTTCCTGACGGTGCGGATCTGCGCCCGACATCGGATCGAATACGCGAGACTGTGTTTAACTGGCTGGGACAGGATCTAAGCGGCAAGACCTGTCTTGACTTGTTTGCGGGCAGTGGAGCGATGGGCTTTGAGGCCGCATCCCGAGGCGCGCAGCGGGTATTCATGGTGGAATTCGATCACGGGGTATTTAAGGCACTGAATGCCAACTCGCAAAAACTGGGAGCAACGCAAATCCAATTGGTAGCGATGGATGCGTTAAAATTCATGGATTCCGACCGACAGCGGTTTGACGTGATTTTTCTTGATCCACCCTATCGGCTGGGCCTACTGCCCAAACTGCTGCCCCGCCTTCCTTCGCATCTTACGGAAGATGGGCTGGTTTATGTAGAAAACGATAATTCCCTCGAGGCCGGCGAGGACTGGCGGGTTTGGCGCAAAGGACGGGCGGGTAAAGTGTATTATCAATTACTGAAATTCGGGAAAAATGGATAAAGCGATATACCCTGGCACATTCGACCCTATTACGCGCGGGCACGAGGATTTGGTCCGGCGCGCATCGGGGTTGTTCGACCGGGTGGTGGTCGCTGTGGCTACAAGCAGCGGCAAGAAACCTTTTTTTACTCAGGATGAGCGAGTGAAGATGGGAAGCGAGGTGCTGGCCGATTGCCCCAATGTCGAGGTAATGGCTTTTTCAGGTCTTTTGATGGAATTCTCGCAGCAGCAGAACGCGAGAGTAATTTTGCGCGGTTTGCGCGCAGTGTCCGATTTTGAATATGAGTTTCAAATGGCGGGGATGAACCGCAGCATCAATCCGAGGATTGAAACCGTATTCATGACGCCATCGGAACAATATATGTTCATTTCCGCCACTATCGTGCGAGAAATTGCATTGCTCGGCGGAAACGTGGACAAATTTGTGCATCCTTTGGTCGCCGCGCAACTACGGATAAAAATTGAATCGTAATATTCGAGGTTGATATGGCTTTAATGATCACCGATGAATGCATCAACTGCGACGTATGCGAACCCGAGTGTCCCAACGATGCCATTTCGCAGGGGGAGGAAATCTATGTAATAGCCTCTGACCTCTGTACCGAATGCGTGGGGCATCATGAAGTTTCGCAATGCGTGGAAGTATGTCCAGTGGACTGCATCGTCCTAAATCCGGATATCGTTGAAACTGAAGCGCAGCTGCGCGAAAAGTATCTTGCGCTGGGAAATCCCTGAGCACGCTTACCGCAACGTGACTCACAATGGGAGTTACTCAGGTTTCCCCTGCAGGATAGCAAGCTCCTCCGGGATAGCATAGCGCCGTGGTCCGAAGATTGCTGTACCGATACGAACCATGGTTGCGCCTTCTTCGATAGCGATATCCAGATCCTCCGACATACCCATCGAGATTGTGTCAAGGTCATAGCCAGCCTGCTTGAGCCGATCGTAAGTTTCCTTCAACATGCGGAACTGGCTGCGTTGCAAAGCTGTCGCTTTAGTAAGCTCGGGAATGGCCATCACTCCTCGTAGTTTCAGGCGGGGCAATCCCACTACGTACGCTGCCAGATCGGCGGCTTCCTCGGGCGCCACACCGCTCTTGCTATCCTCTCCGCTCACGTTTACCTGCACGCATACCTGAAGGGGCGGCAACGACTCGGGTCTATCCTTCGACAAGCGGTCGGCAATTTTTTTCCGGTCTATGCTATGCACCCAGGTGAAGTTCTCCGCGATGCGTTTTGTTTTATTGCTCTGGATGGGTCCGATGAAATGCCACTCGATGGGCAAATCGGCGAGCGCCGGCATTTTAGCCAGCGCCTCCTGGAGATAATTCTCTCCGAAAATAGTCTGTCCAGCCGCAAAGGCCTCACGCAGGCACTCGGCAGGGTTGGTTTTACTTGCAGCTAAAAGTGTAATCGCTTCGGGTTGCCGGCCGGTTTTGCTGGCAATCTCCCTGATACGGGTTCTTACCTTCTGTAAGCCCGACGCAATGGTGGTCGTATTGGGTTCCATTTTTTTACCTTTTATGATGCTTCCATATGATATTCAGCAGGAGAGATGAAGCGAAGCGCAACCTATCATTTCTATATAAAGCACCAAACCAGGGGGTGGTTCATAGGCCAATTTAAATGGGTCCGCAGCCCAGGCAATATTCTCTACCAGGATGCAAAAATATCGAACGTGAGCATAGTAGAGCTACTGAACTATTCGGTCAAGAATAAAGGCACATGGTGCGAGAACGTCAGTAAATCACTTTGATATTCTCTACCTTGAAGTGCGCTGACAGCGATTGCAGCAAATTGTCTTGCAGGCTTACGCGCCATGCATCACCCAGCTCCAGTTCACACACCGCCTTTTCATTGCGATAAATCACCGACACCGGACAGTACGCATTGGCGCGTTGGCTATTGTCAACTTTGCCGGCATTAATGCTGCCACGATAGGGTGCAAGCAGCTCTTTCAGCTTGACTGCGTCGGCTAATCCATTGCAGTGCAGCTTCATGCGTTTGGCGTAGCGTGAGCGGGCACTGTCGAGGCTATATAATTGATCGGCGGCGATACGCAATTCATCACTATTCTCGTCGTCACCCCTTTTATGGTTCACCCTGGCCTCTACCAAAAGTAGTTGATCTTCTTTTAGCCAGCTGCGTACAGACTCGAATAGTTCATTGTACACAACAACCTCTACCCGGGCGGCGCCGTCGTCCAGTACGATCACTCCCATCTTGCCACGGCGAGTCATCTGCGTGCGCACGGCATAGATGATTCCCGCCAGAAGTTGCGGCTCCCGTTGGGGATTCAATCGGTCCAGTCGTGTGCGTACGAAACCTTTCAGGTCTTCCGCATAGTCATTGAAGGGGTGACCGCTCAAATAGAACCCGAGTGCCATTTTTTCGTTCTTCAATTTTTCTTTTTCCGCCCACGGCGGAACGTTAATCAAACTTGTTTGTTCCATGGAGTCGTCACTCTCGCCAAACAAACTCACCTGATTAATCGCACGACCGGCTTGCTCGGCGGCTTCAAGTGCAATACCGACCGATGCCAGCAAGCCCGCCCGATGACTATTGACGGCATCAAACGCGCCGGCGCGGATAAGCGATTCCACCACGCGGCGATTGACAATGCGTTTGTCCACCCGCCGGCAGAAATCGAACAAATCAATGTAGGGCCCACCTTGATCACGCGCCTTGATAATCGCGGTAATCGCCGATTCCCCCGTCCCTTTCACCGCCCCCAGACCATAGCGTATGGTTTTTCCATCTACCGGAACAAAACGATGACTGGAAAGATTGATGTCGGGTGGCAGGATGGCGAGCCCATTGGCAATGCCATCCTCAAAAAAAGCATGCACCTTATCCGTATCGTCCATATCGGCGGACAGCGTGGCCGCCAAAAATTCAGCGGGATAATGCGCTTTGAGGTAGGCGGTCTGAAATGCAATCAGGGCATAAGCTGCCGCGTGCGACTTGTTGAAGCCGTAACCCGCGAATTTCTCCATCAAGCTGAATAACTCGGTCGCGTCGCGTTCTGTCAAGCCGTTCCTGGTGGCGCCGGCAACGAAAATATCGCGTTGCATGGCCATTTCTTCGACTTTTTTCTTGCCCATTGCCCGCCGCAGCAGGTCGGCACTCCCGAGACTATAGCCACCTATCACCTGAGCGATTTGCATGACCTGCTCCTGGTAGATCATTACGCCATAAGTGGGCTCGAGTATGGGCTGCAAACGTGGATCAAGATACTCCACGCGCTTGCCATGCTTGCGTTCGGTAAATTCGGGAATCAGGGCCATCGGCCCTGGACGATACAATGCTACCAGCGCGATGATGTCTTCAAAACAGTCAGGTTTTGCCTTCTGCAACAGATCTTTCATGCCCCGGGATTCGAACTGGAAAATTCCGACGGCATTGCCTTGCCGCAGCAGTGCGTAGGTGGTCGGATCGTCCATGGGGAGATTATCCAGAGAAAAGGCCGCCAGGTTCGGCTTTGCCGGGTCGGCAGCTGCCTGGCTTACGCCAATGGCGGACTGTCCAGGTTTACACATTCCGCCCTCCGGTTTTCGCTGCCTGATGTATCTGACAGTCCAGTCCAGGATGGTCAATGTTCGCAGGCCCAGAAAGTCGAACTTCACCAGACCGATTTTTTCCACATCATCTTTATCTAGTTGGCTTATTACCGAATCACCCAGGTCCGTGCAGTAGACGGGGCAAAAATCAGTAATCTTCCCCGATGCGATCAGTACCCCCCCGGCGTGCATGCCAACATTGCGTGTAAGCCCTTCGAGACGTTCGGCCAGTTCCAGCAGATTGCGTACCTCTTCCTCGGTTTGCGCGCGCTGATTCAGCTGCGGTTCTTCGGCACGCGCTTTTTTCAGGGTCATACCAAGGTCAAACGGTACCAGCTTTGCCAATTGATCGACGAAGTTGTAAGGCAAATCCAGTACTCGCCCAACATCGCGCACCACCGCTTTTGCCGCCATGGTGCCAAATGTTGCAATCTGCGAAACACTCTCGGCGCCATACTTCTGTTTGACATAATCGATCACATGTTCACGCCCGTCCTGGCAAAAATCGATGTCAAAATCAGGCATCGAAACACGTTCCGGGTTCAGGAAGCGTTCAAACAGTAAATCGTAGCGAAGCGGATCGAGGTCGGTGATACCCAGGGAGTAAGCCACCAGCGAGCCCGCGCCGGAGCCCCGGCCGGGACCCACCGGCACCCCATTGTGCTTGGCCCAGTTGATGAAATCGGCAACGATCAGAAAATATCCGGCGAATCCCATCTGCACAATGGTGGAGGCCTCGAAATCCAGCCGTGCGCGATATTTTGGCATTTGCGCATTGCGCTCGGTGATATCGGGATAGAGGGCTTTCATGCGCTCTTCAAGGCCGACTTCCGATTGAGCGCGTAGATACAGTTCCAGACTCTGGTTGTTGGGCGTGGGAAACAGTGGGAGACGGTTGACTCCCAATTCCAGTGCGAGATTGCAGCGCTTGGCGAGTTCTACCGTGTTGGCGAGCGCAGCCGGTATATCGGCGAACAGTGCTGCCATCTCCGCCTGGGTCTTGAAATACTGCTCTTCGGTGCAATGCTTCGGGCGCCGGCGGTCGCCCAGTACATAACCTTCCGCGATACATACCCGCGCCTCATGCGCCTTGTAATCGTCAGGATTCAGAAACTGTACCGATTGTGTTGCCACCACCGGTAGGCGCAATGTGGACGCCAACGCCAGCGAGCGCTGCAAGAGAGTCTCGGTATTGGCGTGTCCTATTCGCTGCACTTCGATATAAAAACGGTCCGGGAACAAATCTGACCACTCGCGCGCCAGTGTTTCCGCCTGAGCCGGATTATTTTGCATCAACATCAGACCAATATCACCAACGTTCGCCCCGGACAGGGCAATCAGTCCAGCTGTTCCGCTTCCACCTTCGGTAAACCAGGATTTTCTGATTTCCGCCCGGCCCTGGCGCTGGTTTTCACGATAGGCGCGCGACAGCAGGCGGCACAACAATAGGTAGCCCGAGTTGGATTGGCACAACAATAAAATACGCGCGGGTTTGTTCGGATCATCTTCGTTACTTATCCAGACATCGCAGCCGATGATCGGTTTTATGCCTTTGGCACGCGCCTCCTGGTAAAACTTCACCATGCCGAACAGATTGGAAAGATCCGTCAGCGCTAGAGCGGGCATATTGTCCGACGCCGCTTTTGCCACCGCATCGTCGATGCGCACGATGCCATCCACGACGGAATACTCGCTATGCATGCGCAGGTGGACAAAGATGGGAGATGTGACCATATTGTCGCGGTCTGGATTAATGTTTGGTCTCAGGGATCGATCGCTGTCGAGCTTACTTTTATGGAATCGACCGGTGGCTCAACACTCAGGCAATATCGAAAATCGACATTCGATTTTACACCAATTGCCCATACCCAAACTTTTACTCCCTCTTGGCCGCGTTCCGGAAAGTAGATCCGCTTCCAATGGTAAGACGCATGTTATGCGGGGCATTTCCGGCACCGGATTATTGCGAACGGATGCGTTTATTCCCGCTGGGGCGGTGGGTGTCGCTTCACCCAATGCATTTCAGAGCATGCCTAACCTGGCCGTTTTATAAATTGACGCACGCTCTGCTGGTTCTCTGTTTCATATGAAAATTTTGTTCAACCGGGCGGATGAGCAACTACGCCACTCTTTCCCAAAGTCTCGCATACCGGTTAAGAAGTTCTCAGCGCAGATAAATTCATTTGGGGACTGCGGTAGACTTCAGCGCCCTGTTCCACGAAAAAGCTGATAATTCTTTCCGGCAGCCATGTCAGCCTCCCCGGAAAAGGTGCGTTAAGAAATCCCGCGTGGCCTCCCTCCTCGGGAAACTCTAGCGTGACAAAGGGGGAAACCTCATTGGGTTCAGGCAACGCGGATGCCGGCATGAAAGGATCGTTGAAGGCATTGATGACGAGCGTAGGCACCTGGATGTGCTTGAGCCATGGCTTGCTACTGGATTGGTGCCAGTAGTCTTCGGCATCTCGAAAGCCATGCAGCGGTGCGGTCACCAGGTTGTCGAATTGATATAACGTAGTGCATGCGGCTACCGCGCCCGCATCAAACAGACCGGGAAAGCGGCCAAATTTCTCCAGCGCCTTGCGTTTCAACGTATCGAGAAAGTGACGGGTATAAAGCAGGTTGAAGCCGGATGCCAGGGCGCTTCCCGCAGCGGCCAGATCCAGCGGTACGGAAACCGCCGCGGCGCTGTCGATCAGCTGTCGGGCGTGCTGACCTTGCTCACCCAGCCATTTCAGAAAAGCATTTCCCCCCAGCGACACTCCGGCCACATAAAGCGGCGCGGAACTCGACAGCTTGTTTTGTTCACTTATCCTGCGCAGTATCCAATTGATTTCTATTGAATCGCCGGCGTGATAAGCACGCGGCAGACGATTGGGCGAACCCGAGCAGCCACGAAAATGCACGACTCCGCCGCGCCAGCCCAGATCCCGCAGCATGGTCATCATACTCAGAATGTAATGACTGCATGAATCTCCTTCAAGCCCATGAAACAGCACCACCAGCGGCGCATCGGCAGGATTGTCCAACCAGTCGATATCAATGAAGTCGCCATCATCCAGTTCCCAGCGTTCGCGCCGGTAAGTAACCCGCGGACGTGACAGCAGGTAAGGATAAATGGTCTGCGCGTGGCCTCCCCGCAACCATGTAGGGGCCATATAGGGTTTGGCGCGTAAAGGGAGGGTGGAGATTTTCACGCTAAGTCTTTATCAGACACAAATTCCAACTGGTGGCCAATAAACTAAGGATCAAGTTTATCAATAAGTTACAACACAATGAGCCGTTAGAGCCGATTGCACATCATAACATGCGGAGCTTATCAGCTTGGCGAGCTGTTTTCAGCTGATTGCAAAGGTGGGTGCGGGATGCCAACGCAACAACTGTACGCTGCAAACAAAAACCCGCCGAAGCGGGTCTGTTTTGACGCGTGAATTGGTTTTACGATTTCTTGCGGCGGCTCAAACCCAGACCCGCCAGGCCGAGGCCAAGAAGTGCAAGCGTGGCAGGTTCGGGCACCTCACCGACCTGCGCTGCCGTATCCGGGATATTATTTACAGTGCCAGTCAGGTTCAGGGTGAGGCTATAGGAAGCCCGGCTGGATGCCGCGCCGACATCCGCGTCCGACAGGCTTAATAGGTAGCTGGCGCTGAAAACTCCAGCAGAGGAGGTATCCAGCATGGCCAGCCAGTCGTGGCTTGAACCCTGGCCCAAGCTGCCGAAGCTACCTAGGTCAGTTAATAGCGTGCCGATGTCGCCGCTGCCGGAGATGCTGTCGAGATCGAGGCCGACCCGGTTGTCATCAGCCAGATTGAAGAGATTGAATCCAAGAGTGGCAGCATCACCCACGAAGAACGTTCCGAAATCCAGGTTCAGGGTCAACATCGTTGAGGAATCGTCGAAGGATGGCGCGGCATGTAACAAGTAGTCATAAGTGGCACCAACATTGCCCGCCCAGGTGACCGTGTACTCTGTCGTCTCCGTGCCGGTGAATTGGGCACTGGTCTGGGTTGCCGTCAGTGTCGGGGCTGTGCGTGCCAGCGTTACATCGCCGGTGCCGACATAGTTATCAAGGTTGGCGGATGATACCGCCTGATTCAGGTTGGTGGTGGTGGCGGAACTCGTGGTAGCACTGCCGGTACACGCCCCCCTACGATTATCCGTGCATGAATCGCTACCACTGATAGCCGGTAAAAAAGTAGCATTTACACCCGGTCCCGAGATATTGGCGGTGCTACTGCCAGTCCCATTCGTGGTCCCATTGGTGTTAGCGCCGGTATTGGGGCCATCCGTGGATCGAACCCAGGTGCTTTGTGTGCGCGTCGAAGTGAGATTCAGGGTGGTGCCCATCAGCACGCCCTGATTCGAGTTGAACTGGCTGATGGTACTGGTTCCGAGACTGGCACCGTTGTTGTTGCTGGCGCTGCCACCTTCGGTATCGGAAGCGCTTGCGGAGTTGCTAAAGCCTGTCGGGGAGGTATTAATCAGAAGAGCACTGGCTGGCAGCGGGATCAGCACCAAAGCACTCAATGCGAAAGTGATTTTTTGGTGCAGAGTCTTGGGTATGAATCTCATTTTTTATTCCGTTGAGGGAAAACTGACTCTATTAGAGAAAGCGCTATGAACCCATCTTATTCGCCTGTTTAATAAGCATTTTTCATGCCATAAATAAAATATCATTAATATTAAATGAGTTGTACGGAATCCATCATTTGTGGCGAACCAAAGTGTAAAATTTTTCGACAACGAGATGGTCAGAGTTGAAGTCCGCTTTGTTTAAATGCGCGACTCGAAGTTCGTTGAAGGTATGAATCGTTGCACGATTATCGGGCTATCTGAGTGACCCTACGGTAAGAAGGAGATTTTCATTTGAGACATGGGGAGAGTCACTCACTCAGGTCAGTATACTGAACTAAGCGATTGATCTGGTAGGCCGTGCCAGATTCGAACTGGCGACCAACGGATTAAAAGTCCGCTGCTCTACCGGCTGAGCTAACGACCCAATGATACCCAAGGGACGAGCATTATACCGGCTCACCCTTCCAATACAAAGTTTTTTGGATCATGTTCTCCAGGGATTGTGCGCTTATCCTGTGTCGCCACGAAATTTGCATTAAACTGGTTGCATGCAAGGGGTCAATTTTTGAGCGACGTGATTGTTATAGGCGGGGGAATTGCCGGGCTGGCCACGGCACGCGAATTATTACGGCAGGGAGTGAGTGTAACCATACTGGAGCGCAATCGCTGCGGGCAGGAATCGTCCTGGGCGGGCGGGGGCATCCTTTCTCCGCTATTGCCGTGGGATTACTCCGATCCGGTAACGCAATTGACGCAATTGAGCAACTGCCTGTATCCCGGATTTATCCAAGCGTTGCGGGCGGAAACAGGCATCAATCCGGAGTTTCATGCAAGCGGCATGCTGGTGCTGTCCGGCTCTTCCAGCGATCCCGAGAAGGCTGCGCAACAGGATGCTCGCCATCGCGCAGCTGAAACCTGGTGCGCCCGGCATGACTTAGCCATAAGAAGGGTCCGCTCTCGTCAAGTCGTGCCGGTGCTTGCACGTGACGAACCGGCGCTTTGGTTGCCTGAAATCTGCCAAGTGCGTAATCCTCGTTTGCTACAGGCGCTAGTGCAAGCTGTGGAGGTGAATGGAGGCGTCATTATTGAACATGCCGACATCACAAGCTGGAAGATAGCTCAGGGGCGAGTCCAGTCGATCGGTACCCGCCGTGGCGAGGAATATACCGCAGCCAGTTTTATCGTTACCGCCGGGGCATGGAGCCGGCAGCTTTTACGCGAACATGCGTTAAAGCTCGATATCTGGCCGGTGCGCGGACAGATCCTGCTGTTCAAGGCACAGCCCGATTTGCTGGGTGCAATGGTCCTACAGGCACCTGATAATTTTTATCTGATACCGCGTCTAGACGGGTACGTCCTGGCCGGCAGTACGGTGGAGGACACCGGTTTCGACAAACACACCACTGCCAGCGCCCGGGAAATGTTGCTGTCGAGGACTTGTGCTTTAGTGCCTGCATTGACCGAAGAAATGCTTGCCGGCCACTGGGCGGGTTTGCGTCCGGGTTCGCCAGATAATCTACCGGTTATCGATAGTCATCCCGCCATTTCGAATCTTTATCTCAATAGCGGCCACTACCGGTACGGCGTCACCATGGCGCCAGGTAGCGCGCGGCTTGTATCCAACTTGATTCTGAACAAGCCCCAGCCGCTGGATATTGCGCCCTATCGATGGCCGGCATGAGCGCCAGCGTCCAGTTACGTCGCGGTACAGTGTTGTTTCGGGTAACAATCTCCCCCAAGCTTTATCCCCGGCATACGGGATGGTAATATTGCACACCTCAATAAAGGCAGATAAGGCAGATGCATCATGGCGGGTCATAGCAAGTGGGCTAATATCAAGCATAAGAAAGCAGCGCAGGACGCCAAGCGCGGAAAAATTTTCACCCGGCTCATCAAGGAGATTACCGTCGCCGCGCGGCTCGGCGGAGGAGATCCCAACAGCAATCCACGGTTGCGCCTGGCCGTCGATAAGGCTTACGAACAAAACATGCCCAAGGATAATGTCGAGCGCGCGATCAAACGTGGCAGCGGCGATCTGGAGGGCGTGAATTATGAAGAGATACGTTATGAAGGCTACGGTATTGCCGGTGCGGCGGTATTGGTGGATTGCATGACCGACAACCGCGTGCGTACGGTCGCGGATGTGCGTCACGCTTTCACCAAGTACGGCGGCAACCTGGGCACGGATGGTTCGGTTGCGTTCATGTTCAAGCATTGCGGACAATTGCTTTACGCTCCCGGGACCGATGAAGACAAGCTGATGGAAGCGGCGTTGGAGGCGGGTGCGGAAGATGTGATCAGCAACGGCGATGGCAGCATCGAAGTCATTACCGCACCCTATGAATTCGTCGGCGTCAGGACGGCGCTGGAGAAAGCCGGTTTCAAGGCGGAACTCGCCGAAGTGACCATGAAACCCGCCAACGAATCCATGCTGGCCGGCGACGAGGCGGTGAAAATGCAAAAACTGCTGGACGCGCTGGAAAGTATCGACGATGTGCAGGAGGTCTATACGACAGCGGTAATTGATGAATAGATTCTTATCTGCCAGGTGAAAAAGGAGTCCAGCCTATCCGTATTCTTGGCATAGATCCCGGCTTGCGTATTACTGGGTTCGGGGTCATCGATAAAATGGGCAACAAGTTGGCCTATGTCGGCAGCGGTTGTATCAAGACATTGGACGGCGAACTTCCGTCGCGTCTGAAGTCCATCATGGACCATCTTAACGAAGTTATCGCGCAGCACCGTCCCGATCAGGTCGCGGTGGAGCAGGTTTTTGTCAATGTCAATCCAAAATCCACGCTGATGCTCGGACAGGCGCGCGGGGCCGCGATCTGCACGGCGGTGCTGAATAATCTCGTTGTTGCCGAATATACCGCGCTGCAGATCAAGCAGGCGGTGGTAGGCAAAGGTCATGCGAAGAAAGAACAGGTGCAGGAAATGGTGAAGCGGTTGTTGCAGCTTGCCGGCAGCCCCAGCGCGGATGCGGCGGATGCACTTGCCTGCGCAATCTGCCATGCCCACGGCGGACTGGGGCTGGGCGGGATTTCGACAGCAGGCTATCGCATGAAACGCGGGCGGCTCGTATGAGCCTAAATCCGGTGGTTGACCGCTCATTTTCCAGTTTAGCGCTTTATGATGTACAAGATGCTTTATGCTACTTGACCTTCACATTTTGATGAGCCGCCGGATTTAGGATGATTGGCAGAATAACGGGTTTGTTGCTGGAAAAATTTCCGCCACTGGTGCTGGTTGACGTGCAAGGTGTGGGGTATGAAATCGATGTACCGATGAGCACGTTCTATAATTTGCCGGCCATCGGCGTCCAAATCACGCTGCATACGCATCTTGTGGTGCGCGAAGACGTGCATTTGCTTTTTGGTTTCGCCACCGAAGCAGAGCGGCAAGCCTTTCGGCAACTCGTAAAAATTTCCGGTGTCGGGGCGAGAACTGCACTGGCGTTGCTATCAGGCTTGAGCGTTGCCGACTTGCATCAAGCGGTGGTCGCTCAGGACAGCGGGCGGCTGGTCAAAATACCCGGTATCGGCAAAAAGACTGCCGAACGTTTGCTGCTGGAACTGCGCGACAAGCTCGATGCCGGCATGGCGGGCATCACTGCGGCAGGGGGAGGGACGTCCGTGCCAAGGGCTGGCGGCGACGTGCTCAATGCGCTGTTATCTCTGGGATATAATGACCGGGAAGCCAACTGGGCGACCCGGCAATTACCCGCTGATATTACGGTATCTGAGGGCATACGGCAGGCGCTTAAGCGTCTATCGAAAGAAAAGTAACTTGACTTACTCTGCCATGTGCAATCAAGTGAATCGCATTTTTGAATGATTGAAACCGATCGGTTAATCGCCTCCGCCTCCGCTTCTCTGCAGGAAGAAGAACTGGAGCGGGCGCTGCGTCCCAAGCACCTGAACGAATACATTGGTCAGGAAAAAATTCGCGGGCAGTTGCAGATATTCATCGAAGCGGCAAGGCGGCGCCGGGAAGCGCTTGATCATGTGCTGCTGTTCGGCCCGCCCGGTTTGGGTAAGACCACGCTTGCTCATATTATTGCCAGAGAGATGGGCGTAAGTTTACGCCAGACTTCCGGTCCGGTACTGGAGCGTCCTGGCGATCTGGCAGCTCTTTTGACCAACCTCGAACCCAACGACGTACTATTCATCGATGAAATCCACCGCCTTTCCCCGGTGGTGGAAGAGATTCTTTATCCCGCGCTGGAGGATTATCAGCTTGATATCATGATCGGTGAAGGTCCCGCGGCGCGATCGGTCAAGCTTGATTTACCCCCGTTCACTTTAGTGGGCGCCACCACGCGCGCGGGCATGCTCACCAATCCACTGCGTGACCGCTTTGGCATTATTTCGCGGCTGGAGTTTTATTCGGTGGAAGAGCTAACCAAAATTGTCATGCGCTCGGCGGGGTTGTTGAATGTTGAAATCTCTTCCGATGGAGCGGTGGAAATCGCGCGCCGCTCGCGCGGAACGCCACGCATCGTCAACCGTCTGCTGCGGCGGGTGCGCGATTTCGCCGAGGTCAAAGCCGATGGTTACATTACCCGTCCGGTGGCAGATGCGGCATTGATCATGCTGGATGTGGACCTCCTTGGCCTCGACGTGATGGACAGAAAGCTGCTGTTGGCTGTCATGGAGAAATTCGGTGGGGGGCCGGTGGGCGTGGATAATCTCGCCGCTGCCATCAGCGAAGAGCGCGGTACCATAGAGGATGTGCTGGAGCCCTATCTGATCCAGCAGGGCTATATGAAGCGCACGCCGCGCGGCCGCATGGCTACGGTTATCGCCTATCGGCATTTCGGCATGGCTCTGCCGAAGAACGGGCTAAGCGGAGAATTGTGGGAAGATAATCAATAGCAAGAGAGAATGTGAGTAATTGGCAGAGTAACCGGGCTCTGCGTAAACCCGCTTACCCAATTCAAGCAACTTTCCGTTTTTAGCGGCGTTTATTAATTCAGATTTCGCGTTTTTAAACTCAGAAAATCCATAGGACGCGAAATGATGGCGAAGCAAACCGATGGCCACCCTTCAAGGTTCAGAGAGCCGCCTAATGGATTATTCGGGTTAAAAGTATGAAAACCACAGCAAAAACTGATGATTTGATGCTTATTCCGAACAAGAATACTTTCACTCTGCCAGTTCGGGTCTATTATCAGGACACCGATGCAGGCGGAGTGGTTTATCATTCCACTTATCTTGATTTCATGGAGCGTGCCCGCTACGAGTGGCTGCGGGAACTGGGATTTGATATTCATTCATTGATTCAGACTCACAAGGTAATTTTCATGATACGTTCGCTCAATATCGAATATTACAAACCGGCATTGCTGGACGATTTGCTACAGGTCGCCGTGCAGCCCGAAAAACTGGGCAGAAGCCGCATCACACTCACCCAGCATGTGCTGCGTAGCGGGGCCACTTTAGCCAGCGCCACTGTTCACGCGGTATGTGTGAGTGCTGATAGATTAAAGCTGGTGAGTGTGCCGCCGGCACTACGTCATAAACTTGGAAAACTCTCATGAGTGCAACAGTGACACAGGATATGTCCATGTTCCACCTCATCGGCAGCGCCAGCTTGCCGGTGCAACTGGTAATGGCGTTACTGTTGGTGACATCATTTTTATCGTGGTGGTTTATATTTCGCAAGTTGTTTGTCATCCGTCAAGCGATGAGGCAGAGTGACGAGTTCGAGAATGTTTTCTGGAAAGGTCCTGATCTCAACGCACTCTATCAAAGCGCCGCGAGCTCGCGCCATACCGCAGGCAGCATGGAACGGATTTTTGAGGCGGGGTTTCGTGAATTCATCAAACATAAGCGCCAGCCGGGGATGGATATCAGTACCGTGATGGATGGCACCCGGCGGGCCATGCGAGCCACATACCAGCGGGAGATGGACAGCCTCGAATCGCACCTTTCCTTTCTGGCGACGGTGGGGTCGGTAAGTCCTTATGTCGGTCTGTTCGGTACCGTCTGGGGGATCATGAATTCCTTCCGGGGCCTCTCCAATGTTACCCAAGCCACTATTGCTCATGTCGCGCCAGGCATTGCGGAAGCATTGATAGCGACCGCGATGGGGTTGTTCGCTGCGATTCCCGCGGTCATCGCCTATAATCGCTATGCCAACAACATCGATCGGCTGGCGACCCGTTTTGAGAGTTTCATGGAAGAGTTGTCCAATGTATTGCAGCGGCAGGCAACTGGATAAGGATTTCAGGGGACCGATATCGTGAGTGAGCGCCGTGCCAAACGCCGTCTGATGAATGAGATAAACGTCGTGCCGTACATCGACGTAATGCTGGTGTTGCTGGTGATATTCATGATTACGGCGCCGCTTATCAGCCCCGGTCAGATTGAATTGCCGCAGATCGGCAAATCGCTTACGCCTCCGGTTGCGCCGATGGAGGTAGTCATCAAGGCCGATGGCAGCCTGAGATTACATGATCGTGCCACCTCCAGCGGCGAACAAAAGGTTAGCCGGACTGAGTTGGTCGAGGCAATCAAGCGGAAGCAGGCGCAAAATGCTGAGCAGGCGGTGGTGATCGCCGCCGACAAAAGTGTGCGTTACGAGGAAGTGACGAATGTGATGGATATTCTGCAACAGCAGCAGGTAAAGAAGGTGGGGCTGCTGGCCAGGCCAAAATCTTGACCGGCGGGATGGCATTGCGAGGTTCCTCGCAGGTTGAGCCAGGGCGCGTACCGGCAGGCGTGCTGGCGGTACTGGTGCATATCATTTTCTTCGCGTTCATGATTTTTGGTCTCAACTGGAAAACTTATCCGCCCGAAGTCATGATGGTGGATTTATGGAGTAATTTGCCTCAGCCGGAGCAGCCGATTACCAAAGCAACACCGCCGCCCCCCGCGCCCGCGCCTGTGCAGCCGCCGCCTGAAGTAAAGCCGCTGCCGCCTGAGCCGCAAACGCCGCCTCCGCCCCCCAAGCCGGATATCGCGCTCAAGGAAAAGATCGAGAAGCCCAAGCCTGTGGAAAAGAAGCCATCCGAGAAAGAACTAAAAGAACTGAAAGAAAAGGAACTGAAAGCGCAAAAAGAAAAAGAGCAAAAGGAAAAAAAGGAGAAAGAGCAAAAAGAGCAGGAACTGAAGGCGCAGAAAGAAAAGGAATTGAAGGAACAGCAAGCAAGGATAGCCGCCGAAGTGGAACAGCTTCAGCGGGAGCAGGAAGCCAATAACCGGCGCCAGGCACAGGCGGCGGCACAGTCCCGCCTGGGGAACGAGATAGCGGAATACAAAGCCAAGATATTGGCTAAAATCAAAGGCCATATTATTATGCCGCCCGACTTGCCGGGCAACCCGGTTGCGGAATTCGACGTTACACTGCTGCCGGGCGGTGATATTCTCGATGTCAAGTTGCGCAGAAGCAGCGGGTTTGCCGCTTTCGACAGTGCGGTAGAGCGTGCCATTTTTCTGGCCAAGCCGCTCCCTTTGCCACCCGACCCCGCGTTGTTTCCGAAATTTCGTAATTTGAGTCTCAAGGTACATTATCGCGAATGACTGAGGTATAATCCCCGGTACTATCGCGAATTCCTTAAGAGTTATTTCTATGCAGATTCGCTCACCTGAATTTTTCCCGTATGTCCTTGTCTTGTTCCTGTGGTTGATTGGCACGCCAGCCCATGCCGCGCTCGACATCGAAATTTTCGGCGGGGGCGCGACACAGATTCCTATCGCTATCGTTCCCTTCGCCGCGGAAGAAAAGCTCAGTCAAGGCATCACACCGGTCGTGGCTGCCGACTTGCAGCGCAGTGGTTTGTTCAGAATGGTCGATCCGGCCGGTCTCGCGCCACACGAGCCGGTCGAAGTCGTTTATTCGGAATGGATCAATCGTGGCGCCAATGCGCTGGTTATTGGCAGCACCACAGCCCTGCCCGGCGGACAAGTCGCTGTGCGCGTCCGTTTGCTTGACGTTGCAAAACAGGTGCAATTGGCCAGCTATACCGAAACCGTTCCCGCGGGACAGCTGCGGGCCGCCGCGCATCGAATAGCGGATCTGATTTATGAAAAATTGACCGGCGACGCGGGAGTATTCAGCACCCGTATTGCTTATGTGGTGAAAGAAGGCAAAAAATATTCGTTGCAGGTAGCGGATGCTGATGGGTTTAATGCCCAACCTGTGATCGAATACACCGAGCCGATTATTTCACCCGTATGGTCGCCGGATGGCAAGCAACTGGCCTATGTCTCCTTCGAGAACAAGAAACCGGTAGTTTATGTGCAGACTCTTGCAACGCGGACGCGCAAGGCGGTAGCTAATTTTAGGGGGAGCAACAGCGCACCGGCCTGGTCACCGGATGGGAAGAGATTGGCGGTGGTGCTGTCTTTGATGGGTGGTTCGCAGATTTTTTTGATTAACGCTGATGGCAGCGGCTTGCAAAGATTCACCCAGAGCTCCGGAATCGATACTGAACCCAGTTTTTCGCCCGACGGCCAATCAATCATTTTTACTTCCGATCGGGGCGGCAGTCCGCAGATCTATCGCATGCAAATAACAGGACGGCCATCGGGGACGGCGGAGCGCCTTACCTTCGAGGGGAGCTATAACGTCAGCCCCGATTATAGCCGGGATGGAAAAAGCTTTACCTTCATTCATCGCAATGGTGATAAATTCAATGTCGCGACACAGGATCTGGCAACCCGCCAGGTGCAACTGCTAACTGATTCGAAATTCGATGAATCTCCCAGTTTTGCTCCCAACGGAAGGATCATTTTGTATGCAACTGAGGTAAAGGGCCGTGGTATATTATCCGCGGTATCAAGCGATGGCAGAACAAGACAGCAACTTTCAACGCAAGCTGGCGATGTGAGAGAACCGGCATGGGGTCCTTTGCCAAGGCTGCAGTAATTCGGAATGCCGTATTTAGTCAACTATAAAGGAATGCACATGAAAAAGATATTTGGCGTATTGTTGATCAGTTTGCTGGCGGCATGCGCCAGCCAGACTACGCAACCCACCCCCGAGGTGGAAGACAAGTCTATCGGCACCCAGCCGGGGATGGGGAGTGGTGCTACCACCGGCGAAGCCGCTCCCAGCCTGAACCCGCTTACCGATCCCAATAATATCCTCTCCAAACGTAGTGTTTACTTTGACTTCGATAGCTATGTCGTGAAGGATGAATATCGATCTCTAGTGCAGGCTCACGCCCAATACTTGCGCGACAATGGAAATGCCAGAGTGCTGTTGCAAGGTAACGCCGACGAACGTGGCAGCCGGGAGTACAACCTTGCGCTGGGTCAGCGCCGCGCCGATGCGGTAAAGCACGCCATGACGTTGTCGGGCGCTAAGGAGTCCCAGGTCGAATCCGTCAGTCTGGGCGAAGAGAAGCCGCGGGCGACGGGCCATGATGAATCCTCGTGGGCCGAAAACCGCCGCACGGATATCCGCTATCAAGGCGAGTAATGGTGCGGTTGCGTGCTTTCTGGTTATCGTTACTGATCGGTTGTAATTCCAGTTACGCCGGACTATTCGACGACGAGGAAGCGCGCAAGCAGATTGCAGCGCAACAGACATTGATTGGAGATCTGCGCAATCAAGGGCGGACACTGGAAGCACGCATTGTCAAACTCGAAGAAGCGCTCAACGATCAACCGTTGCTGGAGCTCCACAACCAGATCGACACCCTCAGGCTCGATCTGAACAAGCTGCAGGGTCAGATAGAAGTGCTGGTCAATGAGAACGAGCTGACGCAGAAGCGGCAGAAGGATTTTTACATTGATCTGGATACCCGATTAAGGCGGTTAGAGCAGCCAGACGAAGCCAGTTCGGAATCCCCGCCTTCAGAGTCTCCTGCTCCGCCAGCTACCCGGTCCGAGACCGCACCGGAACCGAGTGTGGAGGCTCCGGCCAGGGCCGCCGTTGTGATTCCTTCTGCGGCAAGTGCTGCATCAACGGAAACCGCGGAGAGCCGTGAGTACGAGGCTGCCTACAGTCATTTCAAGAACGCCAAATATCAAGACGCCATTTCCCAGTTCAAGCAATTTATCAAGAACTATCCGGGCTCCAGCCTTGTGCCGAGTGCTCACTACTGGACCGGCAATTCTTATTATGCGAAGCGTGACTTCAAGAACGCCATCAGTACTCAAGAAAAGCTGATCGCCGCTTTTCCCAATAGTTCCAAGGCTCCCGATGCAATGCTCAACATTGCCAGCAGTCAGCAGGAAATGAATCAAAAAACCGCTGCCAAGAAAACCCTGGAAAATCTTGTTGCCAAATATCCAGGGAGTGACGCGGCCCAAAAGGCCAAGCAGCGGCTTGTCAATAGAAAGTAGCCTACCAGAATCCCCTTTCGTGGTGATGGCGAACCCGTTCTAAAATGGTTCACACCCCCTTCCCGTTGAAACACATAATCACGCAACCCGCTGATGCGGTAAATTTGCGCATCAGCGAAATATTTTTTTCTCTGCAGGGAGAGACTAGCCGCGCCGGGTTGCCTACGGTATTCGTACGCCTTACCGGATGTCCTCTGCGTTGTGGTTATTGTGATACTGGATATGCGTTTTACGGAGGTAAAAGCCTGTCAATTTCCGCCATTCTGGTGGAGGTGGCCAACTATGCGCCTCGCTATGTTACGGTCACCGGTGGCGAACCCCTGGCGCAAAAAGAATGCCTCACATTGCTCAGACTATTGTGCGACGCGGGTTACTCGGTCTCGCTCGAAACCAGTGGTGCACTGGATGTCTCCAAAGTGGATGCGCGTGTTTCCAGAATCCTGGACATCAAAACACCTGGTTCAGGGGAAGCAGGAAGAAACCTGTGGTCCAATCTCGACCATCTTACCCGCCACGATGAGATCAAATTTGTATTATGCGATGAAGCGGATTACCAATGGGCGATTGAAACAATACGTGAGCGTAAACTAGATATCATTTGCCCCATTTTATTCTCGCCGGTTTATGGCAAGCTGGATCCTGCGATTCTCGCGGCATGGGTGTTGCGTGATCGTCTGGCGGTGCGAGTACAGATCCAACTGCACAAGTTGTTGTGGGGTGAGGGACCGGGCCGCTGAAAAGCAGGCGGACATACTGCGCAAGCTTGAGTTCTCAGGGCTATTCTTACTTAGGATGATCTGGTAGGGCGCCAAAAAGTACAGAAAAATCGTTATTTTCTATAATACTGATCTATCAAATGAGCAACCCATTGCTGGATTTAGGATGATAAAGGCTGTAGTGCTTTTATCAGGTGGATTGGACTCCGCTACCACGCTGGCCATCGCCCGCAGCCGCGGGTATGAATGTTACGCTTTAAGCGTGGATTATGGGCAGCGCCACGAATCGGAATTGGCGGCGGCGGTAACATTGGCGCGGTTCCTTGGCGCTTGTAAGCATAAAACCGTAAAAGTCGACTTGGAAGGGTTCGGTGGATCCGCGCTTACCGATAAATCCATTGCTATACCCACTGAAGGAACGAAGGCGGGTATTCCCGTTACTTACGTTCCAGCCCGGAATACCATCATGCTGTCGCTTGCCTTGGCCTGGGCCGACGTACTCAAGAGCTGCGATATTTTTGTTGGCGTCAATAGGGTGGACTATTCCGGTTATCCGGATTGCCGGCCTGAATACCTCGCGGCTTTTGAAGAAATGGCGAATTTGGCCACTAAAACCGCAATCGAAGGTGCCAGGCTAAGCATTCATGCGCCGCTGATTGATTTGCCAAAGGCGGAGATTATTCGGCAGGGAATTTCGCTGGGCGTGGATTACAGCCTGACGGTGTCCTGTTATCAGGCAAATGAGGAAGGATTGGCTTGCGGTGTGTGCGATTCTTGCCGATTACGCCGGGCAGGATTTGAGTCAGCGAATGTGCCGGACGTAACACGTTATAAATCACGGATGATGCCGCAAAATATCGAAGATTCGTGATAATAATTGATACTACTCATCACTTCGTATGATTCCCTGGCTCACTCCTGAATCTCCGTTTCCCCCGCTGAACACCGCACTTGCCAAGCCCAACGGACTGCTTGCTGCCGGCGGCGATCTCTCGCCGCAGCGGCTGATCGAGGCTTACCGCCATGGAATCTTTCCCTGGTTTAATGAGGGTGAACCTATTCTATGGTGGAGCCCGGATCCGCGCATGGTGCTGTTCCCCACCGAGATTAAAATTTCCCGGTCGCTGGGAAAAACGATGAAGAAGAATTATTATGAAATTCGTGTCGATAGCGCTTTTAGCGAGGTCATGCAGGCTTGTGCCGAGCCGCGCGGAGCGCAAGCCGGGACCTGGATCCACGCGGAGGTGATTTCAGCCTACACGGCGTTGCATGAAATGGGAATGGCCCATTCCGTCGAAATCTGGATACGTGGTGAGTTAATGGGGGGGCTATACGGCGTTGCCCAGGGGAAAGCATTTTTTGGCGAGTCGATGTTTTCCCGAGTCTCGGACGCGTCCAAAATCGCATTCGTGCATCTGGTAAAGCAACTGGAGCGCTGGGACTTCCAAATGATCGACTGCCAGATGAAAACCGCTCATCTCGCCTCCCTCGGCGGGCGCGAAATTCCCCGGAAGGAATTTAGTCAGAAATTAAAAGAATTGGTAAACTACACCGGGCGAGTTGAAAAATGGTGCTTCGATCATGAGCAAATTGAATGATCTACCTTCATCGGTACTACAGTTTTACACTACTGCGTCATATCCGTGCAGTTATCTACCGGAAAAATTGGCACGGTCCCAGGTGGCGACACCCAGTCACCTGATCGATACCGGCGTCTATGGCGAACTCGTAAAAGCCGGCTTCCGCCGTAGTGGCGCCTTTACCTATCGTCCTTACTGCGATAACTGCCGCGCCTGTGTACCCGTGCGGATTGTCGTTGACGAGTTGATTCTCAGGCGGGCTCACCGCCGTGCCTGGAAACAGCACCAGCACCTGGTGGCAACGCAGCATGACCTCTATTATCATCCGGACCACTACGCACTCTATCTGCGCTATCAGACGCAGCGCCATTACGGCGGCGGCATGGATCGTGACAGCCGCGAACAATACCGCCATTTCCTGCTGCCGAGCAATGTCAATTCCAGGCTGATCGAGTTTCACGAAAACGGACAGCTGCGCATGATCAGCATCGTCGATAAACTGCCCGATGGCATATCGTCTGTCTATACTTTTTTCGATCCGGATGTGCCGGGGGCGAGTTTCGGCACCTATAACATTCTGTGGCAAGTGCAACAGTGCCGTGCACTAGGATTACCCTATCTCTATCTTGGCTACTGGATCAAGGAAAGCCGGAAAATGGCCTACAAAGCCGGCTTCGGGCCTTTGCAAGGCCTGACGGATGGGCGCTGGGAGCCGCTGAGCGTCATACAAAGCAGAAGTCCCTTATAGAGAACTTGGGTCATTTTCATGCTTGATGATGCTCGCATATCTGACACCAAGTTCTATCGCTGCATCTTCCGTATGGCTGCCGCACGTTTCTCCAGGGGCGCTGCTTTGCTGGCATAGCCAATATCCCGATATAGCTGCGCCAGGTTTTCAAGGCTCGTGGCAACATTGGGATGATCCGGTCCAAGCGCTTTTTCGGAAATGGCCAATGCGCGCTTGAAAAGCGGCTCCGCATGCGGGAATTTTCCCTGATCTTTATACAGTCCTCCCAGGTTATTCAGACTTAGCGCCACGTTGGGGTGATCCGGTCCAAGCGCTTTTTTTGAAATGGCGAATGCACGTTTATAAAGCGGCTCGGCTTGCGCATATTGTTCCTGAGCCTGGTATACCTGAGCCAAGTTATTCAGGCTGATGGCAACATTGGGATGATCTGGTCCAAGCGCTTTTTCTAAAATTGCCAGCGCGCGCTTGAGAAGCGGTTCGGCCTGAGCATAATTTTCCTGGGCTTGGTATAGCTGAGCCAAGTTGTTCAAAGTGATGGCAACATTGGGATGATCCGGGCCGAAAGTTTTTTCATCGATCGACAATGCGCGCTTATAGAGCGGCTCGGCCTGCGCATACTGCTCCTGGTTTCTGTACAGCATCGCCAGATTATTCAGGCTTGCGGCAACTTCAGGGCTTTCCGGGCCAATCGACTTCTCAAAAATAGCCAGTGCGCGCTTGAGAAGCGGCTCGGCTTGCGTATATTGACCTTGTGCGGTATAGAGCATTGCCAGGCTATTCAAACTTGTGGCCACGTCAGGATGATTGGCGTCCCGGGTCTGTTCGGCTGTTTGCAGCGCCTGCTTCGCCATAGAAGTGGCGCGGACATAGTCCCCCTGCTGATAATATGATTCCACTTCCGAATTGATCATCTCCCATTCCGTAGCGGCATGAGTGTGTCCGATAAGTATCACGAGACTCAGAACAAGAGAAAAAGAAGCCGGTTTCATAAAAGCGCCCCTAAAACATGCGGATGGTAACGAATCGAATTACTCATGATTTACATCCGTAAATCCCATTCATGAAAAGAAATAACCGTATCGGTGAAACCAGCGGATGCTCCTGATAGATTCCGCGGTTTGCGGCAACATGCACCATGCAAGATCTTTCAGATTCGCCCGTGGCGCCATACCGTTCCAACCTCGGATAGACACCGTTTCATGATTGTTGTTACCAATCTTGCAATAATCGTTTAACAGGCGCACTACAGTTCCGGGTTAAAATGGGTTCCATGCTCTATTCACTACTCCGGCCGCTGCTATTCAGTCTTGATCCCGAAACGGCTCATCGCTTTACATTCAATGCAATCGAGAAAGTTCGCCGGCTTGGCTTGCTTACCGGCGGCCCGATACCTTGCGAGTCGCGCAGTGTCATGGGTCTCGATTTTCCCAATCCCGTCGGGGTGGCCGCCGGAATGGATAAGAACGGCGAGCACCTTGAGGTCCTGGCATCGCTCGGCTTCGGTTTTATCGAAATCGGTACCGTTACACCCCGTCCCCAGCCGGGAAATCCTCCACCACGCCTGTTCCGCATCCCTCAGGCAAACGCCATTATCAACCGCATGGGCTTCAATAACCATGGGGTGGAGAATCTGGTGGCAAATGTCAGGCGGACGAATTATCACGGTATACTTGGTATTAACATTGGCAAGAACTTCGATACGCCGGTGGAACGCGCTGCAGATGACTATCTGATTTGCCTAAGTAAAGTCTATCGCTACGCCGGCTACGTTGTTGTCAATATTTCTTCCCCTAACACCCCCCATCTTCGTCAGCTGCAAAATGCCGAGGAGCTGGATCATTTATTGGGTCTGCTGAAATCGAAGCAATTAGAACTCGCCGATGAGCATGCCAAATATACTCCCCTGGTGGTAAAGATCGCTCCTGATCTGGTGCCGCCGCAAATCGTATCTATCGCCACCCTGCTGATGAAACATCAGATTGATGGGATTATCGCTACTAATACCACACTTTCCAGGGCCGGCGTGGAAGCATTGCCTCATGCGAGCGAAAAGGGCGGATTAAGCGGCGCCCCCCTTAAAGAATGTGCCACGGCGGTTATCCGTCACCTGCACGATATCCTACAGGGAACAATACCCATCATTGCCGCAGGCGGCATCATGTGCGCGGCGGACGCAAAGGAAAAGATAGAGGCGGGAGCAAGCCTGGTGCAGATATATAGCGGCCTGATTTATCGCGGTCCCCATCTGGTACACGAAGTGGCGCGTGCGCTCTGCGCATCGCCTGCGCCAGATCTTTTATGCTCGGGTTCAGGATGAGCAGAGATCCACTCATAGCGAAAATCGATGCCATCCTGCCGCAAACACAGTGCCGTCAATGCGGCTTTCCCGGTTGCGAACCTTATGCGACCGCCATCGCGGAAGGCCATGCCTGCATTAACCAGTGTCCCCCCGGCGGTGAGCAAGGCATACGTAAACTGGCGGAGTTGCTGGGAGTGAGCCCCGTACCGCTAAATACCGCGCACGGCATGACCAAACCGAGGGCTGTGGCGGTTATCGATGAGCAAGCCTGTATCGGTTGCACGCTTTGTATCCTGGCCTGTCCAGTCGATGCCATTGTGGGCGCGGCCAAGCAAATGCACACCGTGCTTGCCCAGGAATGCACCGGCTGCGAATTGTGTATTGCACCATGCCCAATGGATTGCATCAGCATGGTGTCCCTCAAGCCATCAGTCAGCAACGCCGCGGCTGAATCTTATGCCCCACTCGATGACCTGGCAGCGCACGAAGATGAAAAAAGAAAGAAAGCCGATCACGCGCGTGCGCGTTACCAGTTCAGGTTGCAACGGCTTGAGCGTGAAAAACAGGAGCAGGAAGAAAGGCTTGCACAAAAAACCGGCGCAGTGAAATCCGTAAGCGATTTTTCGACAGGCGATCCGAGGAAAGCCGCCGTTCAGGCGGCCCTGGAACGTGCCAATGCTGTCCGGCCCCGGCTAACAGAGCACAATAATACGGATCGATAATTCTTCCCGCAAAAACTCATGAACTCAACCATCCGCCATGAAATTTTTACCCGTTTCAAGGCAGCTAATCCTCATCCCACCACCGAGTTGGAGTACAACTCCCCGTTCGAATTACTTGTAGCCGTGGTGCTCTCCGCCCAAGCGACTGACAAAAGCGTGAATCTCGCAACCCGGAAACTGTTTCCCAAGGCTAATACACCCGAGAAAATTCTCGCCCTGGGTGAAGCCGGTCTGCGGGATGCCATCAAGAGCATTGGGCTCTATAAAACCAAGGCAAAGAATATCCTGGCGACTTGCACGCTGCTCATCGAAGATCACGGCAGTAAAGTGCCGAAAACTCGGGAGCAGCTGGAAAAATTACCTGGCGTGGGGCGCAAGACCGCCAATGTAATACTAAACACCGCATTCGGTGAACCCACTATGGCAGTGGATACCCATATTTTTCGTGTCGCCAATCGAACTAAAATCGCGCCCGGGAAAACCGTACTGGAAGTGGAGCTGAAGCTCCTAAAGCGCATTCCGAAAGAATTTCGCCACGACGCCCATCACTGGCTTATTTTGCATGGACGCTATGTATGTGTGGCGAGGAAACCGAAATGCGCAATATGCATCATTAACGATTTGTGCGAATACAAGGATAAAAACCTTTGATGAAAAATATTCCTCGTTTTGGATTTATTTTGAATGTTTAATCCATCCAGAGAGCAAGCGCGCCAATTTTTCTTCGACACGTGGCGCAAATACCGGCAGCGGGAGATGCTTTCCGCGATGGAAGGCATGGCGCTGGAGGTGATTTTGCTGCATCCGGAATACCATGCCATGCTTGACGACATAGAACGTTATCAAGATATGGATTATTTACCCGAAACGGGTGATACCAATCCTTTTCTGCACATGAGCATGCATATCGCCATCAGGGAACAACTTTCGATAGACCAGCCTGTGGGAATCCGCCATCGGTTCGACCGCTTGCTGACAAAAGCCGGCGATGAACACACCGTTATGCATCAAGTCATGGAGTGCCTGGCGGAAATGATTTGGCAGGCGCAACGCAGCCAATCAGCGTTTGATGCCGCAGTTTACTTTGAATGCCTGGATCGATGGGAAAATTGATCTATACTTGACGAAACGTGCTCTTGCGCATACACGCTGGACAAGCGGACAGAAAAAAGCTTTCCTGGCCGCTTACCTCATCAGTATTTGGTTTTCAGGCCAGACTGGCTGGCAAAATAGGCTGCCAGATTTTCAATGTCTTCTTTGCTCAAGGCCGCAGCCATACCCGCCATGATGGGATCCTTGCGGGCACCCGACTTGTATTCATTCAGGGATTTTTCGATATAGCTCGCATGCTGCCCGGCAATCTTGGGGAAAGCTGGAGCGGGGCTGTTGCCGTCAGGGCCGTGACACGCAGCGCAAACTTCAGCCGCTTTTTTCTTCCCAGCCTCAATATTGGCTGCTATCCCCTGACCGGAAATCAGAAGTAATGCACCGCTTACCGCGGCAATAATAAAATTTTTCATAAGACCTTCCTTGCGTAATGAATAAATTATTTTCCGGAACCGGCGTAATAAGCGGCTAGGTCTTCCATGTCCTGGTCGGAAAGAGCGGCTGCAATACCTTTCATGCTGGGATGACTGCGGGCGTCGGTTTTATATGCCTGAAGAGCCTTGACCAGGTATTCGGCATGCTGGCCGCCCAGTCTTGGGACCTGATAAACCGTGGGATAGGATGTCCGGTATCCCTCTATACCATGACAACCGACACACATGGCATTTTTCTGCTTACCCGCCACCGCGTCCCCGGCTGCTTGAGCGGCGCCGGTGAATGCCAGGAGCAGACCCCATGCAAGTATATTCACTATTGCTGGTCTTTTCATTATGAGTGCCCTCTTTTCAAAAAGAGCGACTCTAAACGATGTGTCATTCCTGGTCAACGAATAAAGTAGCAGGATATATGGGAACTTATCGTTATTTCTTCTGTCTTGGGGTCGCCTGTTTCGCTTCCAGTTCCTCCCATCGAGCGAGGTAGCTCAGGAGTTCCGCTTCAATGACAGCAAGACGCCCTTGCAGGGCTCTGGCTTCATCCGGGCAATCACGGTAAATGGCCGGAGAGCATAACTGGCGGGCAATATCAGCTTGCTCCCGCTCCAGTGCCTCAATTTTGGAGGGTAATCCATCAAGTTCGCGCATTTCATTGTAACCCAATTTGACGCGAACGGCCGATTCCTGCATTTTCTCCATCGGAATCGAGGATTGCTGTTGCGGTGCCTGTGGTTTTACAGCTGTTTCTAAAGAGTTTCTTGTCCGGACCCAGTCTTCGTAGCCCCCTACATACTCCCGCAGCCTGCCATCCCCTTCGAACGCGATGACCTGGGTTACCACGTTATCAAGAAATTCCCGATCATGACTGACCAGGAATAGTGTACCGGAATAGTTTTGCAGCAGTGCTTCCAGCAGTTCCAACGTTTCAATGTCCAGATCGTTCGTCGGTTCATCCAGAACCAGCACGTTGGCTGGGCGGGTGAACAAGCGTGCCAGCAATAGCCGATTGCGCTCTCCTCCGGACAGAGATTTTACTGGCGAGCGGGTCCGTGCGGGTGCAAACAAAAAATCCTCCAGGTAACTGATAACATGCTTTCTTACTCCGCCGATGTCGATAAAATCGGAGCCTTGGCTGATCGTTTCGATCAGCGTTGCTTCTTCATTCAATTGTTCGCGCATCTGATCGAAATAGGCGACCGCGAGTTTTGTCCCCTGCCGCACGGTGCCGGTGTCGGGCTGCAGTTCACCCAGTATCAGCTTGAGTAAGGTGGATTTTCCCGCACCATTGGGTCCCAGCAATCCTACGCGGTCACCGCGCAGGATACGGCAGGAAAAGTCTTCGATAATGGTTTTATCACCGTAGCTTTTACTGACGTGCTCCAGCTCCGCGACCATCCGTCCGGATCTTGCGCCCTCATCCACGTTGAGACGAACGGTTCCCACTCGTTCACGGCGGGCAGCCCGCTCCAGCCGCAACGTTTCCAGCCGCCGAACCCTGCCTTCATTCCGGGTGCGCCGTGCTTGGATTCCCTTGCGTATCCAAACCTCTTCCTGTGCCAGCACCTTGTCGAATTTTTGATTATGAGTTGCTTCGATTTCCAGCAATTCCATTTTCTTCTGCTGATATGCAGCGAAGTTACCGGAGAAAACCGTCAAATTTCCCCGGTCAAGCTCAATAATTCGTGTTGCCACATTGTTGAGAAAGCGGCGATCATGAGTCACAAATAGCACGCTTCCGGTAAAATCTCGAAGGAGCCCTTCCAGCCATTCGATAGAGAGAAAATCAAGATGATTCGTCGGCTCATCCAACAGCAGTACCTCGGGAGATACCACTAGCGCACGGGCCAGCGCAACACGTTTTCTGAGTCCGCCTGAAAGCTGTCCAATCAGCGCATCGGTGGGAAGATTAAGCTTGTCAATGGCGGTTTCCACCCTTCCCTGAATGCGCCAGCCATCCTGAGCTTCCAGTTCAGTTTGCAGATCCTGCAAGCGGGAAAGAAGCGCGCTGGTATTCCCCGTGCCGTCGCTCAACATATGGGAAACCTCGTGATACTCCAGCAGCGTTTGGCTGATTGCGCCTAGTCCTTTGGATACTTCCTGAAATACCGTGAGAGCCGAATCCAGCTCCGGTTCCTGCGGCACGTAAGCCAGCCTCAAGGCTGGCGCGCGCCAGATCCTGCCGTCGTCCGGTTTATTCTCTTCCGCCAAAATGCGCAGCAGGCTGGATTTCCCGCCGCCATTTCTGCCGATCAGGCCAATGCGCTCGCCGGAATCCAACTGCAAATCCACGTGATCAAGCAGTGTGTGATGTCCGAACGCGAGACTGACTTTTTCGAGAGTAAGGAGAGGCATGATAGGATAATTAACAGGGGCGCAATTCTGCCACGCTTGACACGCCTTGGCAAAATTCTATTTTGCTTGGTTATGATTTGTTCGTTGATAAGCGATTTCGTCAAAAGTCAAGCGGTGGCCCCCGCCATGCGCCGTCCCGCGGCCGAGCGCGCGCAAGCGCTTGCGCCGCTTCGCACCATCCTTCGCAGGCATTGCGTCCGGGCCGGCTTCGCCAGATATTCAACAACCCCTTGCACTTTGCATAGAAATGGAAGAATTGTATGACGCGGTGGCGTTGCGGCAAGTCGGGTGAGTGATCGCCACAGATAAGTTTGTCATCGGTCATGCCACGGTCTGTCAAAGTTACGGCCCCCCAGGCTTTGACTCGTATCCGTGTGCCATACGGCAGGCGCGGGCCGAGCACCAACGCGTCGAGAAGATCGCCTTCAAGACCTACATAATTCGGGACGGAGCCATAGTTGAATGGACACGGCAGGGGCGAGATAAAATCAATACTCCCCGTGGAACCACGTTTAAGGAAACTGCCTCGCGGAACTTCGATCACTACCTCTACTACCGGTGGCTCGGATAGCGTCTCGTGGTCTGCATGCGACGGATAGTGATCTGCATCACTCACAGTCTGAATTCCTAAATGTCAGCCATATTCTCGATCGTGTGCCGGGATCTCGCTTTCGTTTCTTTCCACCAGCAGCGTATGCAACCTGCGGCTATCAGCGCGCAGCACGATGAACCTGAGAGCACCGACGATGACCGACTCACCCCGTTTGGGGAGCCGGCCAAATTTATTCAGTATCAGGCCGCCGATGGTGTCATAGTCTACGTCACTCAACCCCGTTCCAAGTCTTTCGTTAAAATCCGCAATTTCAGTCACGGCTTTGACCCGGTAACCGCCGCCTGGGTCTGGGACGATGTTATCTTCGATTTCGTCAAAATCATGTTCATCCTCAATGTCGCCGACGATCTGCTCCAACACATCCTCGATGGTAATTAGCCCCGCCACGCCGCCATATTCATCCACTACGATGGCCAAGTGATTGCGGCTACTGCGAAAATCCTTGAGTAACACATTGAGGCGTTTGGATTCCGGAATGAATACCACCGGCCGGAGCATCTCGCGCACGTTGAACTCTTCCTCCCCGGCGTAATAGCGCAGTAGGTCCTTTGCCAGCAAGATGCCGATTATGTTGTTTTTGTCGTTTTCGATGACAGGAAAGCGCGAGTGGGCAGTCTCGATGATCAATGGAATAAACTTGTCCGGGGATTCACCGATATCAATGACATCCATTTGCGAACGCGGAATCATGATATCGCGCGCCTGCATTTCCGATACTTGTATTACCCCTTCGATCATGTTCAGCGCATCGGAATCGAACAGATTCCGTTCATACGCAGAATGCAGTAATGCCACGAGTTGCTCGCGGTCTCCAGGCTCGCGCAGGACCAATGCGCTGACGCGTTCGAGCCAGCCAGGTTTGGAAGGATCATCCATATTAATATGTCGGATAGTAAGTAGGAAGTCAGTTAATTAAGGACGACATAGGTAAAAGAAACCATTTCATCCGGAATCAGAGTTCTTCAGTCTTCCCGCCAGTATTCTTGTAAGGATCGTCATGCCCTAGCTTGGTGACAATATCGGTTTCCAGTTTTTCCATTATCGTTGCGCTGGCGTCACTGTCGTGGTCATACCCCTGTAGATGCAAAATACCATGCACGGTGAGGTGAGCGTAATGTGCCGTCAGGCTTTTATCCTGCTGATTAGCCTCCCTCTCTATCACCGGCGCGCACAGCACGATATCGCCTGACAGGGGCTGCACATCGCGGTATACGAAAGTCAGCACATTAGTGGCGTAGTCCTTGCTGCGAAAATCCTGGTTGAGGCTGCGGGCTTCGGGTTCATCCACAATGCGTAGCACAATTTCCGCATCTTGCATCAGCGCAGCCTTTGCCCATCTGCGGAATTGAGGTCGGCGGGGTACGTTCTTGTCATGAGTTGCATATTGCGTTGTCAATTTCAACCTCGCTTCCTTCCGAGTAGCCCCTCCAGGAAATCCGGAAACGCTAGCTTTGCTTTTCATATTTTTCGTAGGCGTTGACGATTCTTTGTACCAATGGATGCCTCACCACATCGTCAGCGCCGAAATGCGTGAAAGCGATACCGCGCACCTTTTCCAGAACCTGTTTTGCCTCCACCAATCCGCTTTTCTGATGCTTGGCCAAGTCGATCTGAGTGACGTCACCGGTTACTACCGCCTTGGAGCCGAAACCGATACGAGTCAGGAACATTTTCATCTGTTCGGGCGTCGTGTTTTGCGCTTCGTCAAGAATGATGAATGACTGATTCAACGTGCGTCCGCGCATGAAAGCGAGCGGCGCGATTTCGATAGTGCTGCGCTCGAACTGTTTGCTGGTTTTATCAAATCCCATCAGATCGTAAAGCGCATCATAGAGAGGCCGCAAATAGGGGTCTACTTTTTGCACCAGATCACCCGGCAGAAATCCCAGGCGTTCGCCGGCTTCCACCGCGGGACGCACCAGAACAATGCGCGCCACCACGCCGCGTTCAAGCGCATCGACCGCGCTCGCCACGGCTAGATAAGTTTTTCCGGTGCCTGCCGGACCAATGGCAAAGGTGATGTCATGCTTCTGGATTTGTTGCAGATACTGCACCTGCCGCGGCGTGCGGGCGCGCAAATCACTGCGCTGGGTTATCAGCACCGGTCCTGCCGGTGCTTGTGCCAGAGAGCCGGCGGCGGCGTGTTTTACCGAATGATGGGGATTCGTCACCTCGATCAATCCCAGTTGGATTTGCTCGATGCTTAGATGGTGCTGCGCCTGATTGTAAAAATTTCGCAGCGCTTCTGCGGCGAGCAAGGTCTGAGTCGATTTGCCACGCAAACGGAAATGTTCTCCACGCCGCGCAATGATGACATCAAGCACGGTTTCGATTTGCTTGAGGTTCTCGTCAAGCGCCCCGCACAGGTTGGCAAGACGCTGATTATCGATCGGAGAAAATGAAATTTCGACGGGCTGGACTTTCAAAGGCTCGGTAAAACCATGGTAGGGGGTTAATTCTCGCAGCGACACGCACACTTTGCAAGAAACGAAGGCAAGGAATCCCGGAATATGTCCTCATGTTCGCCCGTTCGCCGAACTTAAAGGAAATCGGCTGCAAATGCATGTGGCTGATCCATATTCCGCTTCGATTTATCAGATACCGACAGGCTGCTGGTCATTCATGATTCTACCGCGCAATGAATGGGATAGCGCGGCGGTAATCCGGATATTCATGAAATGACCGATTTGTATCGGGTCGCCGGGGAAATTCACCATGCGGTTGTTGTCGGTACGCCCGCAAAGTTCGCTGGCATCCTTTTTGGATACCCCTTCCACCAGAACGCGCTGTATTGAACCGATCATGCGTTGGCTGATGGCCTGGGCCTGCTGCTCGATCTTCTCCTGCAAGCGTCGCAGGCGCTCCAATTTGATTTCGTAGGGCGTATCGTCGAATAGTCCCGCGGCGGGTGTGCCGGGGCGGGGGCTATAAACGAAGCTGAAGGAATCATCAAAGTTCACACTTTCAATCAGCTTCATAGTCTCTTCGAAATCGGCCTCTGTTTCACCGGGAAAGCCAATAATAAAATCTGATGTAAGTGAAATATCGGGACGGGCAGCCCGGAGCCTGCGGATAATGGATTTGTACTCCAGCGTGGTATAGCCACGTTTCATTGCCCCCAGTATCCGATCCGAGCCTGATTGAACCGGCAGGTGCAAATGACTTACCAGCTTTGGCAATTTTATATAGGCATCAATCAGCCGCGAAGTGACTTCTCTGGGATGGGACGTCGTGTAACGAATGCGTTCGATACCGGGAATTTCACTGATGTATTCAAGCAACAGCGCCAGGTCCGCCATTTCACTTTCTTCCGTATGCTCTATTGCACCTCGATACGCGTTCACGTTCTGGCCCAGCAGCGTGACTTCTTTGATTCCCTGATTTGCCAGTCTCGCGATTTCCACCAGTACATCGCCCAGAGGGCGCGAGATTTCCTCGCCCCGCGTATAAGGCACTACGCAAAAGCTGCAATATTTGCTGCATCCTTCCATAATGGAAACGAACGCAGTCGCGCCTTCAGACCGTGCGGGCGGCAAATGGTCAAATTTTTCGATTTCAGGAAAGGAAATATCCACCTGCGGACGGCCGGTAGCGTGGCGTGCCGAAATCAATTGCGGCAACCGATGCAGGGTTTGCGGGCCAAATACCAGATCCACGTATGGCGCACGCTTTACAATTTCAGCGCCTTCCTGACTGGCGACGCAGCCCCCCACGCCGATGAGCAGATTGGGATTGGATTTTTTCAAATGTCTGATGCGTCCCAGATCGTGAAATACTTTTTCCTGGGCTTTCTCCCGTACCGAACAGGTGTTAAACAGAATTACGTCGGCATCGGCGGGATTGTTGGTTTTCTCCATGCCCTGCGCAGCATGAAGCACATCCGCCATCTTATCCGAGTCATACTCGTTCATTTGGCAACCGAAGGTTTTAATGTAAAGTTTTTTTATCATGACCGTATCGGAAGTCTTGTTAGATTGTCTTGAGAATGCCGCATACCCGATGCGCGCGACCACATAGCTTTTCTTGATTGGGTTATCCGCTGTTTCTCAACCCGGCAGCCACACCGTTAATGGTGAGTTGTATCGCGCGCTTTACGGTATCGGCGGCATCACCCGACCGGTAACGGCGTAACAGCTCAACCTGCAAATGATTGAGCGGATCGATATAGGGGGTGCGGTTACGAATACTGCGAGCCAGGGTAGGGTTGTCCTGCAGCAATTCTGTGCGGCCCGTTACCGCAAACAACCATTTTACGCTGCGATCCCACTCCGCCTGGATGCGGCCGAAAATTTCTTCGCGTAGCTCAATATCGCTTACCAGCTCGGCATAACGGGAGGCGATACCCATATCTGTTTTTGCCAGCACCATATCCATGTTGGAAAGCAGTGTTTGCATGAAGGGCCAAGTGCGATGCATTTCCTGTAGAAATTCCAGTCCTTTTCCGCCCCGGTCTTCGCGCTGGACAAAAGCTTCCACAGCCGTGCCGAAGCCATACCAGCCCGGAATCATTGCACGATTGACGCTCCAGCTGAATACCCAGGGAATGGCGCGTAGATCTTCTATAAGATCGGATTGCTTGCGGGATGGCGGGCGGCTGCCAATATTGAGTCCAGCAATTTCCCTGATCGGCGTGGATTCTTGAAAATAGCGCTTAAAGCCGGGGGTTTCATAGACCAGATTGCGGTAAGCCGCGAACGCGTCGCGCGCCAGCATTTCCATAATCAGGTAATATTCCGCGGCGCGTTCACCGAGGGGATCGTGGCTTAACAACGTGGCCTCGACCGTGGCGGCTACCAGCGTTTCCAGATTACGCCGCCCAATTTCCGGGTCGGCATATTTACTACCGATGACTTCACCCTGCTCAGTAATGCGTATCTGAGCATTAACGCTGCCCGGTGGCTGAGCAAGTATCGCTTGATAGCTTGGACCTCCCCCACGTCCGACTGTGCCGCCGCGCCCATGAAACAGGCGCAATTCAATCTTATGCTTGCTGAATACTTTGGTTAGCTCGGTTTCGGCTTTATAGAGTTCCCAGTTAGCGGCGAGGAAGCCGCCATCCTTGTTGCTATCGGAATAACCCAGCATGACCTCCTGCACATTGCCACGCGAATCCAGGAGCTCGCGATAATACGGTAGCGAGAATAAATCGTTCATGACATGGCTGCAGTTGCGCAAATCCGCGATGGTCTCGAACAATGGAATGATATTGACGTGAAGATAAGGCGTTTCCCCGGCCTGCAATAGCCCCACTTCCTTTAGCAGCAAGGCGACCTCGAGTATGTCGGAAATGCCGTCGGTTTTGGAAATGATGTAGTTTGGCAGTGCGGCCCGGCCGAAGCGCCGCTGAATTTCCGCTGCCACCTGCAGAATGCATAATTCGCTCTGGACAAGTTCGGAATAATCCAGATAAGGCGAACGAAGCGGACGCGGGCTGCTGATCTCGCTCAGCAGCCACTGTATACGTTCCGCCTCGGCCAATTCGGAATAACCTTTACGACGTGTCCCGTACTCGAACAATTCCGCCACAACCTGCTCATGCACATTGCTGTGCTGGCGCATGTCCAGCGGTGCAAGGTGAAAGCCGAAGACTTCCGCGGCGCGTCGCAGATGCCGCAACTCCCCGCGTGCCAACAAATTCGATTTGTGCTGCTTGAGTGAGTGAATGACGATATCGAGATCATGCACAAAATCCGTGCTTTCCGCGTAAGGTGCGGCGGGACCGACGGGCCGCCTTTGCCTGATGACATGACCGAGTTCCTGGCTGGTAGCGGCAAGACGCGCATAAATACCAATTAATGCGCGCCGATAGGGCTCATCGACCCGGCTGGGCGCGCGGTCTGGCGATGCCTCGGACAATGCTGCCAGCTCATCGTCCACACCTACCAGGCGCTCTGTCAGGCTTAACCGGCGGCCAATCTGATGCACTTCGCCCATGTAATAATCCAATGCCAGCGCCGATTGACGTTCGGCCGCGTGCAGCATTACGTCATGTGTAACGAAAGGATTCCCGTCCCGGTCGCTACCTATCCAGCTGCCAATGCGTAAAAACGGCGGAATATGCGGTGCGGCTACGCCCATCCGGCGTTCGAGCAAGTCTTCGATTTCCGCGTAAAGACGCGGTACCTCGGTCAGAAAAGTATACCGGTAGTAGGCTAGACCATTCTTGATTTCGTCATATACCGAAAGACGTTCAGGACGCAGCATGCGCGTTTGCCATAATATCTGAATGGCGCAACGCAACCCCTCTTCGTTGCTGCGTAATTCGTCAGGGGTAAGTTGCATGCGATCACGTTCATTCAGCAAATGCGCAATGGTCAACTGGCAGTCCAGTATGCTTCTGCGCTGTACCTCGGTGGGATGAGCGGTCAATACCGGTGAAACCAACGCTTTGGCGAAAAATCCGGCTAATGCCCTGCCATCGGTTCCGCTGGAGAAGACCCGATCCAGCGCCAGCGCCACACTGCCCGCCTGCGGCGGCGACCCCGCCCGCAGATGGGTACGGCGGCGGCGATTGTGATGCATGTCTTCGGCAATATTGGAAAGTTGCGAGAAATGGCTGAAGGCGCGTACCACCGCTACCGTCGCCTTGTTACTCAGCTGATTGAGTATCATATCCAGCTCATGCCGGGCTTCCGGATCCTGGTCTCGGCGAAAACGAATCGCGGTTTGGCGGATATTCTCAACCAGATCGAAAGTAGGCTCGCCTTCCTGCTCACGCAATGTGTCGCCCAGCATGCGTCCCAACAGACGGATGTCCTCCCGCAAGGGGTCATCCTTTACCGGCCTGTTTTTTTCATCGGTATGATTTCTATCCACACTCGTATTCCGGGGGGCAAGAGATTTCATAACACGACTTCCCATGCAACGCACAGGTGAGCGGGTGCCTTGCGCACTTCGATCCAGGCTGGCGGCCGGCATGCTAAAATGAACATTGGAAATGATCCCGTAATTTTACTGACTGTAATAATAATGCCCAATTCATCCAATCCTGCAAAAATCATTATCGCTACACGGGAAAGTATTCTTGCCTTGTGGCAGGCAAATTTCATCCGGGAGCGGTTGTCGAAATTATACCCACAAACCGAGTTCAACATATTTGGTATGACTACTCGCGGCGATCAGATACTTGATATGTCTCTTTCCAAGATTGGCGGCAAGGGCCTGTTCATCAAGGAACTGGAGCAAGCGCTGGAGGACAGGCGTGCTGATATCGCGGTACATTCGATGAAGGATGTGCCGATGGATATGCCGGAAGGATTTGCGCTGGCTGCCATCGCCGAACGCGAAGATCCGCGTGATGCCTTTATTTCCAATCAGTATGCAGATCTCTCCGAGCTTCCTGCGGGGAGTGTGGTAGGGACTTCCAGCCTCCGGCGCGAAAGCCAGTTGCGCGCGCATTTTCCGCATTTACAGGTGAAGCCTCTGCGTGGCAACGTGCAGACCCGTTTACGCAAGCTGGATGAAGGAGAGTTTGCGGCAATTATTTTGGCGGCGGCGGGACTCAAGCGATTGGGACTGGCTGACCGCATTACTGCACTGTTGAGTCCTGAACTTAGCTTACCGGCGGTGGGCCAAGGGGCATTGGGAATTGAATGCCGGGCCGATCGAGCGGATTTGATCAAGCTCATGCAGCCATTGCATCATCCTGAAACCGCTCAGTGTGTGGAGGCGGAACGCGCCATGAGCCGGGCGCTGGGCGGGAGTTGCCAGGTACCGCTGGGTGGTTTTGCGGAAATCACCGCGGGAGTATTGCGGCTGCGCGGGTTTGTCGCCAGTCCCGACGGGACCCGCATGATAAGTAATGAAATAAGCGGTGACCCTGAAACAGGAATGGGTATGGGTGCACAGCTCGCGCGGAATCTGAAGGAGCAAGGAGCGGCAGAAATTCTGGCGATGCTGGAATCAACCATGGTTGCAACAGTGAGCCATCCGTGAACAAGCCTCTGACCGGGATCAATATCCTGGTCACGCGCCCGGCGCACCAGGCGGACGATCTTGCCGCCAGGATTTGTTTGGCGGGTGGTAATCCGGTTTTGTTTCCGGTGCTTGAAATCCTCGATATAGGAGATCAGCGTCCGCTACTGGATCTGGTCGCGCGCCTCGATGAATTCGATTTGGCTATTTTTATCAGCCCCAACGCGGTCAATAAGGCGATGAGCCTGATCCAGACAAAACGGTCATTGCCGCCAACCTTGAAAGTCGCGGCGGTGGGTCAGGGAACCACCAGGGTGCTAGGAAATTTTGGCGTCAATCAGGTGATCGCGCCAGCCATGCGTTTTGATAGCGAGGCATTACTCGAAATGACCGAATTGCGGCAAGTCCAAGGTAAACGCATCGTCATCTTTCGGGGAGACGGCGGACGTGAGTTGCTGGGGGATGGCCTGTTGGCACGAGGCGCCACGCTTGAATATGCGGAATGCTACCGCCGCGTCAAGCCGGGTACCGATGCTGCTCCGTTACTGCGAGCCGGGGCAAGGGGCGAGATAAATGCAATTACCATAACAAGTAGCGAAGGGCTGCGTAATTTATTCGATATGGTTGGCGAGCCGGGGCAGGTATGGCTCAAGAAAACGCCGTTGTTCGTATCCCATGAGCGCATCGCACAAACCGCAAGAAAACTTGGATTGGATCAAGTGATTCGTACCGCTGCCGGAGATGAAGGTTTGGTGCAAGGCTTGTTAGAATATTTCCAGCCAGAGGCCAGGGGCGGCGATTGCACTTTAGGAAAATCATGAGTGCGGAAGTTCAACAGACCGAAACCGATAAGCCACGGGGATTGCGCAAGGGAATGCCTAAGATATTGCCAAAGCGCATCAATCCCGTTTTGATTTTTATCCTGATTTTTACCCTCATTGTAGCGTGGCAATGGTACGACACTCGTGACCAGATTGCGGGTTTGCAGCTTGAGTTGGCAAAACGCCTGGCTGAAGCGAATACCTCCGGTAAAGAGTCGCGCTATCTTGCAACCGAGGCGACGGAGGCGGGGCGCCGTGCTGAAACAAAGCTCAGTCTGCTTGAAGCCAAACTGGCCGAATCGCAGAGTCAGCAACTTGCCCTGGAGGCGCTCTACCAGGAGCTTACACGTAACCGCGATGAAGTGACCCTGGAAGAGGTGGAGCAATTGCTGCTTATCGCCAGTCAACAGTTGCAACTGGCAAGTAATGTGAAAGCTGCTCTGATTGCCATGCAAGAGGCCGATACCCGCCTGCAACGTATTGACCGCCCGCAGTTATCCCCTTTACGTAAAATCCTGGCAAAAGACATGGATCTCCTGAAAGCAGCGCCATATGTTGATACCGTGGGAATCAGCCTGCGTCTGGATAACCTTGCAGTCGCAGCCGATACGTTGCCATTGGCAATGGAGTTCCGGCCGTCGGAACCCAACTCTTCTCCGGCTCAGGCTCCAGCGGCGGAAAGTGCATGGCTCAAGCCTCTGCGAGAGGTGTGGGAGGACATAAAGCGGTTGGTGCGTATCCAGCGCATGGATAAACCGGATGCCGCGCTGCTGTCTCCCTCCCAGGCGTATTTTTTGCGCGAGAATTTAAAGTTGCGTTTATTATCCGCTCGGCATGCGCTGCTCGCACGCGATGGGGCCAGCTTCAAGGTCGATATCAACACCTCCCTTGACTGGATCACCCGGTATTACGACAGCAAATCGGGAGCAGTCATCAATATGCTGGAAGTATTGCATCAATTGCAAGACAGTGAAATTGGCATCGAATTACCCCGTATTTCCGCGAGTCTCGACGCAGTGCGTAATTATCGTCTTGCGCACGAACGGGGGAAATAGATGATCCTGAAGCGGCTGTTGATTGCTTATTTATCAGGTTAGCATGATGATCCAAAAGGATTTTTCGCGTTACTTGACCTTCGCCTTCGTGATGAGTTCACTGCCGGGTTTCGGATGAAGTGGGTACTTTGGCTATTGGCATTGTTTGCGGTGGCAGTAGCGGTAACGCTCGCAACCCGGTACAACAGTGGTTACGTGCTGGTGGTGGCGCCGCCCTATCGTGTTGAACTATCGCTTAATCTGCTGGCAGTTCTGCTGGTGGTGCTATTTGTTGTTGCCTATTTTGTTGTGCGATTGGCGATCATTACCCTGCGACTGCCTACGGAGGTAGGCGAGTTTCGCTTGCGCCGGCGCCGGGATAAAGCGCGAGAAATGATGCTGGACGGTCTTAAGGCCTTCTTTGAAGGCCGCTACGCCAAAGCAGAGAAAGCATCCGCTGCGGCCCTGGATCCGCAAGAGCCGCCCACGGTTAATGCAATCAATGCCTTAATCGCAGCACGTTCCGCACATGAATTAAGAAAGTATTCTCAGCGCGATGAGTTTATCGCCGCAGCGGAAAATAATGCGCCGAAAGAAATAGTACTGCGACTTATGACACAGGCTGAACTACTGCTGGATGAACGTCGCTCGGGAGAAGCGCTGAAAATACTGCAATCGCTGCGTGCCAAAAGCGGGCGCCAGCACACTGCCGCACTGCGGCTGGAATTGAAGGCCTACCAGGGATCGAAAAACTGGGATGCGGTATTGGATCTTCTCCGGCAATTGGAGCAGCGTAATGCCTTTGATAAGACGCTGATACAGCGATTGCGATGCAATGCCCACGCGGAAAATCTCAAAAGCAGGATATTGAATCCGCGCGCCCTGAAAGAGTACTGGCAAACGATATCTTCGGTGGATAAGAAAGATAGTAAATTGGCCGCGGCCGCGGCGCATGCATGCATTGCAACAGGCGACTGTGTAACCGCTCATCAGATTATCGAGCAGAGTCTGGATGGACAGTGGGATTCCGAATTGGCGGGACTATACGCCGAGTGCTTGGGAACTGATGTAATCCGGCAAATTGAGCGTGCCGAAACATGGCTTAAGTCTAATCCTAACGACGCGTCTCTGCTGCTTGCTCTCGGCAAACTTTGCATCCATTGCGAACTTTGGGGTAAAGCCCAGAATTATCTGGAGGCGAGCTTGTCGGTTGAACCCAGCCATCCAGCCCATCTTGTGTTGGCACAATTAAATGAGAAGATCGGCAGACCCGAGCTGGCAAAGGATCATTACGGTAAAGGACTGAAACTCGCGTTGAAGCGGTTGGAGCGTTTGGGATAAGTTCAGCGGAATTACGTTGCCTGAGTATCTGAGTATATATTGCCAATGCATCGATACGAGCGAGATAAAGATTCAACCTAAATCCTGTGGTTGGACGGTGGTTCACCCAGGAGGCAAGAATCAAGTGACACAAAATTCTCTACCAGCCAGAGTGCTAGATCGACAAGGTGATCAATCGAGGAAGGTTATGGCGGCGAGTATGCACGATACATGATCGATCTCACCCAGGAGGAATTTGATATTATCATCCCATCCATCGGGTACGCGGAGTTACCGGACCCTGATTTTTGTGCTAGCGTGGAGACGCAATAGTCAATCTATATTAAAAGTTTCTATAAGAATGCCTCGTTATACTAGGTTACCCGATTTCTACCGTATCAACTAGGAGCTGCAATGAGCATGAAACCCGTTCGGATTGCCGTCACCGGTGCTGCCGGTCAAGTGAGTTATGCTTTGCTTTATCGCATCGCCAGTGGCGAGATGTTAGGAAAAGATCAGCCGGTCATACTGCAATTGCTCGAACTTCCGAACGAGAAGGCGCAGGCAGCACTAAAGGGTGTAATGATGGAGCTGGAAGACTGCGCTTTTCCCTTGCTCTATGGAATGGAAGCCCATAGCGACCCTACGGTCGCCTTCAAGGACACTGAGTATGCACTTCTAGTGGGTTCCCGGCCGCGCAGTCTGGGTATGGAACGAACCGAACTTCTAGCCGCCAATGCGCCGATATTTACTGCCCAAGGTAAGGCGCTCGACGCTGTCGCGAGTCGGGATGTCAAAGTGCTGGTCGTTGGAAATCCGGCGAATACAAATGCTTGGATTGCGATGCGGAGCGCGCCGAGCCTCCCTCGGGAGAACTTCACCGCTATGCTGCGGCTGGATCACAACCGTGCCCTCAGTCAACTCGCCGCTAGGACGGGCAGGCCCGTCTCCTTGATCGAGCATTTGGCTGTCTGGGGCAATCATAGTTCTACTATGTACCCGGATTATCGGTTTGCTTCCGTTGAAGGCGCGAGTGTCAAGGGTATGATAAACGACGATGCTTGGGGCAAGGATGTATTCCTGCCTACTGTTGCCCAGCGGGGCGCGGCGATCATCGAAGCGCGTGGACAATCGAGCGCCGCTAGCGCGGCAACCGCGGTAATCGACCACATGCGCGATTGGGTCATGGGCACGCAAGGTAGGTGGGTCACGATGGGGGTTCCCAGCCAGGGCGAATATGGCATTCCAAAGAACGTCGTATTCGGATACCCGGTCACCTGCACCGAAGGAAAGTACGCCATCGTCGAAGGGTTGAAATTCGACAAATTCAGCCAAGATCGAATTGAGAGAGCGTTAGCCGAGCTGATTAGCGAGCAGGATGCTGTTAAGCACTTGCTCTAGAAAAACAGGGACGACTCGCGTCAGCGGCAGGAATCTTTTTTTGGTGTACGAGACGCACATTTAGGAAACCCAAGGGACAATACCCTGTGCGGATGAATCCGCGCAATGCCTTGGAGAAATCTATGCGAGCAACAAAAGTGCAATTCGATAAGGTGATCGCGTCCCAGACCGAGCTTAGTCTAATCGATGGGAGGACCGGGCGACTTTGTATTCGGGGCGTCGATATTCAGGAGTTGGCACGAGATGCAGAGTTTGAGGATATATTTTATCTACTGTTGCACGGTTCGCTGTCAAGAGGCAGAGAGCGGGAGGACTTCCGGCGCGGTTTAGTAGCCAGTAGATGTCTTTCTGAACTCAGCCAGACTGTCTTAAATTGTTTCCCATCCCATTCACGTCCGATTCACGTGGTTAAGGCGGTGTTGGCCGCTGAAGGCGCGATCTGGGATGATGCGAAGTCGGAATTGGAGACCATGATATCGTGTGTCGCGACGTTACCTATGATTGTAGCGGCGGTCCACCGTCTCAGACAGCGCCTAAAGCCTCTGCCAGCGGTTCGGGAGCTTGGTCATGCCGCAAATTTTCTCTATATGCTTAGCGGTGAAAAAGCGAGTGAGCAACATGCAAAGGCTATGGATACATACATGGTCTTGATGGCAGAGCATGCCCTGAATGCCTCTACTTTGAATGCACGTGTCATTGCCTCAACAGGCGCTTCTTACTACCCTGCCGTTATAGGTGCAATTTGCGCACTTCAGGGGCCGCTGCATGGCGGGGCGCCGCCCCTTGTATTGAACCAAATCGATGAAGCTCTATGCGCTGCGGATATCGAGAAGTGGTGCAGTGATCAGTTGGCAAAAGGTTTACGACTCATGGGATTCGGTCATCCTGTGTATGAGACCATAGATCCAAGATCTGAGATATTCAAGGATATACTTCAGGTCCTGGACCCCGAGATGCATGCCAAAGCACACGATCTTGAGCAGCGGATCCTCAGTTTCCTTCGGCGTCACAAACCTGAACACCCATGGCTGACGAATGTGGAGTATTACTCTGCACTCGTATTGCGTTCAGTCGGGGTGCCGTCGGACCTCCTGGTAACGGCGTTTGCCTGTGCCCGTATCGCGGGCTGGAGCGCTCATATCGCTGAGCAGCGTAAACAGCAGAAAAGTGGCCTAGCCGGTGTGATGCATCCACGGTCGGTTTATATCAGGAAGGTCGCTGCTGGTCCAGAATCCCCTTGAAATGCTTTGGGTGAAACATGTCTATTACTTCGCGCGAGACTCGGGGATGGCGAATCGGCATATTTGTTGGGAGTTTCAACCCACCACACATTGCGCATTTATTCCTCGTACAGGATGCAATGCAGGAGTTTGACTTAGATTTGGTCTATGTTGTAGCCGACCGACTTGTCAAATATAAGGTTTTGGTCAATCTAGCTCATCGTCAGAAAATGATTGATTTGCTTTTTGGAGCGTGCCCTGGTGTTCTTACCCAATTCTCAGCAAGAGATAAGGATCGGTTTGAGAATGCCGAATTGTGGGATATTCACCGCACCATTGAGGAAGCGCATCTAGGTGATGATGTTTACCTCATATTAGGCGCAAGTACCCTACAATGGTATGTCGCACAGTTCCCAGAGCACTCACTTGAAGTGGTCCGGCAACTTATTGTTTGCCTACGCGACGAAGATTCGATCGTTTGTAGCACCCCAGCCCGGTGCACTGTTCAATCGTTTGTTCCGCGAATTCGAGGCGCGTCATCAACGCAGATCCGAAATCAACTTGCTCGCGGAATACCGACCCCGCTACTGACTCCTGAGCTCGTTGCCTATATTGCTGAGCACAACCTGTACGCGAGCACCGCTCCCCGGAAGGTATTATGAGTCAGTACCCTGTGTTAAAGGGTGGGTTGGCCGATTCGATTCTCCGTAACATCATGTCGCCAAACTACTACTTTCATGTTCCGGTCGGTGAGCGTACATTTGCCTATCCGCTTTTCTCTCGTGAATTAAGTCTGTACACCGACGGTAGCCGTGGGAGGGCATTGCTTCATCAAAGCATGACAGTTCTCGATATGTACGGACTAGAAACCACGAGTAGGTATCTAGCTTGGGTTTTCAATAAACCTTGTTCTGAGAACGGACGGATCGCTGGCGGTCTGGAAGCCTTTATTGAAGGGGAAACGTACGATTTATGTGATTGTGTTGATAGTCAGCGATTTTCCCGCGTCGCTCCAATCCCATTACAAGGGCGATTCGGAATCCGTACTGCTCCCCGGCCTCGCGTCCTTATATTGGGGGCATTCTTCCCGGCAGATTATGCAGTTCGTCTCTTCGACAATCCTACAGCAACTTTGGAGCGCTTGGCGGGGGAACAGCCAATTCTGCCCTTTGAACGCACCGTTATGGTTTGCCATCAGTTGCGGCTGAGGGGACTTGAATGCATGACCTCCATGACCCATGCACGTGACATTTTGAACCTGTTTCTTCGCGTGCAAGCACTTATGCGTATTGCTGAACATATCGTTGTTCTGTTGACTCCAGGGTCTTCGTCGGTTGCGATGGAATATGGGGTCGTTTGCGCGGACCCCATCCTGGCTCGTAAGGCCGTCGTCTTAGTGCCGCGAGATAGCACCTTCATAACGATGGGGATTCGTGGGACTTTCATGCTTGAGGAGCCCAAGCATTTCTTCTATGCGAGTGATGGACAGATCCCAGGAGCGCTTGATCAGGCGATTGCCTATATGAAAAGCTTGCGACACCCCGCGTGAGAGATGCGCCCACCAGATTCAAGATTTTCAGAGATCCCGAACCTTATGACTGCTGGATGAAGGTGCATCGCGCGGGGAGGAGCAACGTCATTGCCATGTCTTTTTTACCAGGAGAACGCTATGCGTTTGGACCTCATAGGCGGTGACTTAGTCTGTCCCGTCTGTGTAAATGACGCTCACAACCTACCCCCTCTCGAAGCTGTGCCATACGCCGGTAAAACTGAGGCGGTTCCTGAAATGACCTCAACATTCGAGGCCGGGGTTCTTCATTGTTTACGATGCGAACGCAACTTCTGTGTAGAGGATGGGATAGGATTCTTTTCTGGACCACCTCATTCGGCCGGAAGGAAGGATGACTTTGGCAAAGGACGATATGACTCCGAGGCTTATGCGCGCGCCTACATTCAGACCCACTTTCGCGATGTGATCGCGGACGACAAGGCAGCGCGCACCCATCTCGATCTGCACGACGTCACGGGTTTCTATTCGTGCTCAGCAAACAATATGTACTATCGGTCGATGGCCGAGATGCTCTTCACTAAACTCCCTCTCGGTGCCACAGTGCTCGACCTAGGGTGTTCGGTAGGAAGACTCTCCCACGAACTCGCGCGGCGGGCTCGAGTTGTCGTAGGCGCTGATTCCTCCGAAACTCATATTCGGGTTGCCAAAGCGATACAACGGCATCGCCGCGTCTCATTTCGCGTGGGGGAGGCGACGGTTTCTGGAAAGTACGTAGAAGGCCCGGAGATCGTCGTGGATGTGTCCTCCGTCGTTCGCAACAACGTGGTTTTCGTGGTCGCTGACGAACAACGTCTTCCCTTCCGTCGCTTCGACGGGATCGTATGCTCGGCGGTGATTGAACGCGTGCCAAACTTGGAGGCGTTCCTCCGTACACTGCGACATCGAATACACGACGGCGGCCTCCTGCTACTGAGTAGCCCCTTCGATCAGGACGAGCGCTTCGTCGACCGTAGCAACTGGCTGGGCTATGGCGCGTACGGCACTGAGTTGGGTACAGCAGAGGAGTCGCTTCGTAGATTGGCGCAACGGTTAGGATTCCATCCGATAGGCAAAATCGGTAGTGTAGTAGAAGGTGGACCAAGTCCACATGACGACGCTTACCGGCGCGACCTAAGGTGGATTACCTATAATGACAGGCGCAAGCACATGGTCTGGAGTGTCCACGCGGAACTGTTCGAGGCGCGCGACTCGTTGTGAAGACCTACCTGTCGACTTCGACGCTAATCGCGCCGTCTACCATGACGCGCTGAAGCAGCCACAAGATGCTGACATGTTTATCGACGTCAGGACGTTACGCCAAACGTTGCGGGATTTAGGTTTAGGATTCGGGTGCGCCTGTCGAAGCAGTGGAGGCAGTAAATGCATCCGAAAAAAATTCATCTTCCGGCAAGCCGCGCAGTCTGGTGAAATCTTTATGGGCGACTTCAACCATCGCCGGCGCTCCGCAGGCGTATACCTGATATCCGGCGAGATCCTCGAAGTCTTGCAGCACGGCTTGATGCACCAAACCGGTTCTTCCGCTCCAGTTATCCGTCGGCAGCGCCTCCGATAGCACCGGAATAAAAGTAAAATTGTCGTGTTCTTGCTGCCAGCTTCCCGCCAGATCCGCCATATACAGATCGGCTTTTGTGCGGTTGCCCCAGTAGAGTACCATTTGCCGCTCGCTGCCACGCAGATTTCGCACATAAAAGGCGTGTTCAAGGATGCTTTTAACCGGTGCGAAGCCAGTGCTGCTAGCCACGAATATAATCGGTTTGTCCGAATCTTCGCGCAGGAAAAACGTACCGAGCGGTCCTTCAAAACGGAGGATATCCCGTTCCTTCATGTGCGTGAACACATGCTCGGCGAACGTGCCGCCAAGGTAGTTGCGGACATGAAGCTGTAGCAATTCATCATCATGAGGCGCGTTGGCCAGCGAAAAACTCCGGCGCTTGCCATTTTTCATGAGAATATCGATGTATTGCCCGGCGAGGAATTGCAATCGTTCATTGGTGGGAAGCTTGAGGGAGATAACCATTACGTTGGGCGCGACGCGTTCCAGTTTATGCACGCGGCATGGCAGGGTTTTGACTTTAATATCCTTGATTGCCCCGATTTCGCGGCACTCGATTACCAGATCCGACAACGGCAGAGCGCAACAAAACAATGCCATACCTGCCTGCTTCTCTATTTCCGTTAGGGTGTCCTCGTTATGGCTGCCGAAATCGACCTTTCCCTGTATGATTTTGCCCTTGCAAGTGCCGCAGGCTCCGTTACGGCAACCGTAAGGAAGCGGAAATCCTTCGCGTAGCGCGGCTTGTAGTACCGTTTCGCCGGCTTGAGCAGATAAAATGTGTCCACTGGGCTGGATGGTTATTTGGTGCGACATTCGATTACGAGTGAGTCAACAAAGATAAAAATTACCGGTAAATAAAGTAAGTATTATGAAACGAACCCTTTTAATTGTTGGCTGCGGCAACATCGCCTTGCGCGCGGCACCGACGCTACAGGCCCATTATCGGCTGCTGGGCCTTTATCGGAGACCGGAGAGTCGTACCGCCTTGCATTTGCGTGGCATTAGACCGGTATATGGAGATCTCGACAAACCCGACAGCCTCGGGAAGCTTGCGGGAATGGCCCATGCGGTACTGCATCTGGCACCACCGCCCCATCATGGCGAACGAGATACCCGCACCGCGAATCTCCTGTCGGCATTGACAAAGCGGCCAAAGATGAAGGGAGCAATGTTACCACAACGGCTTATTTACATCAGCACCAGTGGCGTATATGGAGATTGCAAAGGAGCCTGGGTGGATGAAACCCACTTGATCAATCCGCAAACGGAACGTGCGTTGCGTCGCGTTGATGCGGAGAGACAGGTGCGAAACTGGGGTCTGCGCAATCACGCCAATGTCTCGATTTTGCGCGTACCTGGTATTTACGCAGCGGATCGTCTCCCGCTTGATCGCCTGCGCGATGCTTCTCCGGCACTATTGCCTGAAGACGACAGTTACACCAATCACATCCATGCCGACGATCTTGTCCGCATTATTTTTGCTGCCCTGCGCCACGCGAGACCGGGCAGAATTTATCACGCCTGCGACGACTCCAACTTGAAAATGGGTGAGTATTTTGATTTGATAGCGGATCAATTTGATTTGCCTAGACCGCCGCGCATTGCCCGTGCCCAGGCCGAAGGCAGCATATCCCCCGGCATGTTGTCGTTCATGCGAGAATCGCGGCGACTCACAAATACCCGCATAAAGTACGAGTTGCATGTAAACCTGCGCTATCCCACTGTGGCCGGCGGTATTGCGGGGAGCGCAGCAATTGCTGCGGAAAGAAGGTAAAATTCTGGACCCTGAAGGGATGATTTAATGGTGTTTGCGAGTAAAATTTCCTGCTGCTGCGATGGAATCCATACTCATTATTACCAATTTGCCCGATAGAGAGAGTGCCATGGCGCTGGCTCAAAGGTTGATTGAGCACCGCTTGGCAGCTTGCGTTAACGTGATGGCAAGCTGCACCTCCGTATATCACTGGCGGGGGGAAAACGAAACCGTGAGCGAGGTGCCGGTTCTTATCAAAACCCTCGCGCAGCATTACGCCCAGCTGGAGCAGTTGATAAAGTCGATGCATCCTTACGAACTACCCGAAATCATTGCTGTCCCAATAACCAATGGTTTGCCTGCTTATTTGAAGTGGATTGCCGACGAAACGTTAGTCTCAGATAAAAAATGAATACCGCCAGGTTACCCTTGCACCTGATCCGATACTTCCTGCTATTACTCTGTTTTTCCAGTATAAACGGGTTCGCTGAGGAGAGGACGCCGTCCGGCTTCCTTTCGGGGCTGAAGCAGCTCGGCGCGAGTTTTGATCAAGATGAGCAGGAATTATTACCCCCGGACCAGGCCTTCAAACTGACGGTCAAGGTGCGCGACGAGAATACCCTGGTGGCACAATTCGAGCCGGCAAAAAACTATTATCTTTATCGGGATAAGGTCGCGTTCAAGCCTCAAAACACTGAAACATCGATCGAGAAAATCTCGCTCCCCCAGGGAGCGGTAAAAAGCGATTTGACTTTTGGCCAGGTAGAGGTTTTTCATAAGCCATTCGAAGCGGTAATTTCGTTGAAGCGGGGCGCGGCCTCAACCAATAAATTGACCCTTGTCGCCACTTATCAGGGCTGCAATGAACCGATAGGTGTCTGCTATGCGCCTATCAATAAGGTGATTGAACTGACGCTCCCGATGGCAAAAGCGGCGGTGGGAGCCGTCGCCAACGCGGTAAGCAATGATGCCGTGGCGGCAGCACCTTTTTCAGCCGCTAAACCGGACGCCGCCTCGGAGTTGTTTGCGTCCCCGGCATCTCCCGCGATTGAGACCGAGTCTCTCAGAATAGAGCGAATGTTCGAGAGCGGCAACTTCTGGCTGATTCTGACCGGTTTCTTCGGCATCGGCCTGCTTCTCTCATTCACGCCTTGCGTCTTTCCGATGTTTCCCATTCTATCGGGCATTATCGCCAAACGGGGTGAGCATATTACCAAGACCCGCGGATTCATTTTATCGTTAGCCTACGTCATGGGTATGGCAATTACCTATGCCGCCGCAGGCGTTGCAGCCGGACTTTCCGGTGCGATGCTTTCCGCGGCTTTGCAAAATGCCTGGGTTCTGGGCACATTTGCGCTGGTTTTTGTGACACTGGCTTTTTCCATGTTTGGTTTCTACGAATTGCAATTACCCACTTTTCTTCAAAGCAAACTCTCCGAGGAGGCCGGGCATTTAAAGGGGGGACAACTGACAGGGGTGTTTGGTATGGGGGCGCTGTCCGCATTAATTGTCGGACCGTGTGTTGCCGCCCCGCTGGCTGGCGCGTTGCTTTACATCAGCCAGACCCGGGACGTGGTGCTGGGTGGCTCGGCGTTATTCGTCATGGCCTTGGGCATGGGCGTGCCGCTATTATTGCTGGGCGCATCCGCCGGTGTGCTTTTGCCCAAAGCGGGGCCCTGGATGGAGTCCGTCAAACATTTTTTTGGGGTATTGCTGCTCGGAGTAGCTATATGGCTGATATCCCCGGTAATCCCGGCGGTGGCACATATGTTATTGTGGGCGGCACTATTGATCGTCTCAGCCATTTATTTGCATGCTGTTGACCCGCTGCGGCCTGATGCTTCCGGCGTTCGGAAATTTCTGAAAGGCCTGGGCATGATCGCGCTCCTGACGGGTGTTGCCCTGCTGATAGGTGTTTTATCCGGCAGCCGTGACATTTTGCAGCCACTTTCAAAACTGAATGTTTCGAATGTTGATGCGAGTGGAACCAAGAAGAGCATAGTCCAAGCGGGGCATTTACCATTTCAGCGTGTAAAGTCGGTAGCAGAACTTGAACAGCATATTCTCCAGGCGCGGGACAAATATGTGATGCTGGACTTTTATGCAGACTGGTGCATTTCTTGCAAAGAAATGGAGCGCTTCACATTTACCGATGAGAAAGTGCAGTCCCGGCTGAAAGACGTTGTATTGCTGCAGGTTGATGTTACCGCCGGTACACCTGATGATGCGGCACTTCTGAAACGTTTCAAGCTATTTGGCCCTCCCGGTATCCTGTTTATCGATCGTCAGGGTCGTGAAATTCCACGCATCAGGCTCATTGGATATCAGGATGCAGAAAGGTTTCTCTCGGTACTTGATGCCATATTGATTTAGTGTCGATGGATCCCGTTTTTCTTGTCAATTCTACAAGGCGTATTTGCGTGTTTCCCGGGTAGCCTTATATCTGCATAATCCGGGTCGATGGCAAGAAACGCTAGGGCATGTCCATGGGTCGAGCGTTCATTTTTCCCGTTTAGTGCTATGATTAAAAAGACTTTTGGTATCACTTGGCTTTTACCCCTAAAGTGAATTCCCTACAACTATCGGATTTATGTTAAATGACGAAATCGCAGCAGATGATCATGTACATGGGTATTGCAATAATGGCGGTGACGGCTGGTTTATTGTTGCGGGCCCAGCTAACCAGTGATCCTCAATCTGCTGGAAATGGGGGAGCCGAGGCGTTACTTGCGGCGACCTTGCCCGATTTGCAGGGCAAGAATCAATCCATTTCACAATGGCGTGGCAACGTTATGGTGATCAACTTCTGGGCGACCTGGTGTGAACCGTGCCGCGATGAAATTCCTGAGTTCATTGAGCTCCAGGAAAAATTCAGCAGTAAGGGATTGGTGTTTATCGGTATTGCCGTGGATCAGCAAGAAAGAGCGGCGGCTTTTAGTAAGGAGATTGGCATCAATTATCCGGTACTGGTGGGCGATATGAACGCCATCAATCTGGCTGGGGCGGCAGGAAACCGCCAGGGGGCGCTGCCTTTTACCGTCGTTATCGATCGCAGCGGCAATATCATTGGTACTAAATTGGGCCGCCTCAGTCACAGCAAGCTTGAATCCATGATCAAGCCGCTGCTGTAGAGATAGCTGTTTTGTAAAATTATCGGGTTTTATAGCCGCGTGCCTTTACCACCTTCCATGAATATTCCAGCGTATTGTCCGACGGAATCAACATCGAAAGTGCGCCTTTGCTAAGCGGTTGCACGGTTAATTCAATATTGTATTCCTTGCCGTCTACAGATGCCAAGGTTCCTTTTCCTGGTTCCATGGGTGTGATAAGAACGGTGACTTGGGTGACCGTATAATCACCATTGCCGTTGTAAATACTGCCGCTAAAAGTGCCGTAACCAAATCCGGCATGGGTGACCAGCTTACTGAAAGCACCGGTGGGGAGGTCGGCTTCGGTGACCTTATCCTCCGACGATTCCTTGCGGCAAGCGCGCATGGCAATGGCGGCAGCGCGATCGCTGGTTATTCCCTTCATGGATTCCTGAAGACACTGATCGTAACCATCTGGATCAGGTAAGCTTCCGGCAGGCAGATTCGGTGATACCAGAAGCATCAACAGAACCCACCCCCGCAGCGTGACTGGGGTTCTTTTATCTGTGTTTTTTGATGGAAGTAGTAACTGTGGATACATATGAATTCATAAAAGTGTACCCATTTAAGATGCCAGTCCTGCCGGAATATTTTTCCACAACAGGCGAATTCTACGAACCGCAATTTCTACGCGGAGGAAGTGGACGAAGCTAGGGTTATAAGTTTAATAAGTACAAAGAGAGAGGAAGAACAAACTTCCTCTCTCTTTGAGGGTTATGCTGAAAACAACGTTCAAAAATTCATAAGTAGGTTAACCGACAAAATATGTCCCATATAATTGGCTCCCCTTCGGATAATATATTGATTCATATAACCCACTTCACCTGTAATTTGCTTAGTGAAGGAATAGCCAAGCCCCGTAAAGAACCGGTTTTGATCGAAACCTCTCCGCGGAACCCAATCAGTATCGTTAAGGCTCACGAAAGCTTCATTCTGGATTACGTAGCTGAAGCCTGGCGCAAATGAGAGTGGGATCGATGCTTTTACCAATTGGCGATAACGTGCGGCCATCGTCGAATTTGAGGGCGATGGATCCCCTGGGTTGGCCGATGTTCCTATATGATCGGGGACAAAACGTTCCTCCAGACGACCACGGGCACTAAGTCTCCCCCATGAAAATTTATCACTCCATATCACTTGTTGCCAGACACGGTGCTCATCGTATGTATTCTTGACATAGGGAGTAGTGGTCGGTGTCCAAGCATACCCTACCCACACACTGGTAGTTTCGGTGAGCTGGTACCCTACGCCAGGACGTACGATAGCTTGGGAAAATTTCGATGCATCGTCGGCAAAGCGTCCCTGTCCTTCCGCCCACCACTTGACTTTTGCCAAGGTAGGGTTGTTTGGGTTGAGAGCGCTAAAACTTCCTGTAGCCGTGACGTTGCCCCATACTGCAAAATCCTGCACATCATCGGCAAACTGTTGAGCAGTGGCTGGACCTGAAAGTGCTAAGCTTGATAGCACCAATGCTGTTGAGATACGTATTTTATTCAGCACCTGATTTTCCCCTTCTATATTATTTGATATCAAAAAATTTCATTAAAGAGCGGGAAATTTAACCCCCGTTACTTCCTCATAGCCTAATGCTGCCTTCGGCGCCTACGTATATAAACTTAAAAATACCAAGAATGAGTTCACGCTAGAAAACTAACATAATACATGTCAAGAAAACATTGTGTGGATGTGGGAATTTTGTGAAGATGGTTTTATGGCCATTGCGTACTAAAAGTACTTGTATCAATGAGTAAGAAGTGCCTTCTGCCACAAAAATTTGAAATTCAATCCTGGAATGATGTGAACAACGGCGTTTATTCTAACTTAATCAAGGACCGGTTGTGAAGGTCGCAGTTTACCGTCAGCTGCAATGCAGCCTCGCTATCACCCCGCTCTGACTGCCTTTTAAGGTTAGCTGTCTTGCCTATACCGCAATCGCCCGGGAAAGATTGTAAAGACTTGTAATGATGATCAACGTACCCACCAGTATTAATAATGTCCGTGCGTGAAGTTTCCTGCACAGCACCGCCGCGAATGGTGCGGCAAAAAGACCTCCGAATACCAAGCCCACGATGATAGGCCATGTGTCGGTTTCCATTAACAGCGTAAACACTGCGGCACTTGTCAATGTCAGAAAGAATTCAGCGAAATTGACTGAGCCGATGGTGGTTCGTGGATCGTTACCCGAACTTACCAAGGTTGAAGTTACCACAGGTCCCCAGCCGCCTCCACCAGCCGCGTCGACGAATCCGCCAAATAATGCGAGCTTTCCCACATGCCTTGGGGCTCGCGTACGCAAACTAAGCGGGCGAAATGCTTTGCTCAGGATGTATATTCCCAATATTAATAGATAAGCGGAGATATATGGCTTGAACATGGCACCGTCGATCTGGGTCACTAGAATAGCCCCTAATATTCCGCCCAAAATACCCGGTACCAGCAAGCGTATAAACAGCTGTTTATTCACATTGCCGAATCTGGCGTGAGCGAGGCCCGAAACTCCGGTTGTGAATATCTCCGCAATGTGAACGCTGGCGCTCGCCGCCCCTGGACTGGCACCCGTTGCCAGCAGAAATGTGGTCGCCGTAACGCCATACGCCATGCCCAAGGCGCCATCCACAACCTGGGCAAGAAATCCCACCGTCACCGCGCTCCAGAAGACGCTCCCGCCGAGCGTCTCGCCGATAATTTGCCAGCCACCCAACCAATTATTGGAAAGAAAAAAGCGGCCCGTCAAAAACAATATCAACACCATTAATACCAGAACGATGAACCACATCGCGGTGCGGAGAAGCGGGTGCGTTCCCGCAGGATGAGAGATGGGTTCCTCAACCGGGGGAAGCCCAAGTTGCTCATGTTCCAGATTGATAGGATTTTGTGTCAGATCCAGGTTGCGAATTTTCATAAACCGTGTTTCGTTCCTATTTATTTGCGGGGAACTATACCGGCAGGCGCGAGCAAATCGAAATAACCTAATCGAATATGCTTATTCTTTTATTTTTTTATGGGGTTGCGGAAGAGCAAACACGCGTGTGGTATTTTCGCGAATGAGTTTCTGGCAGGTTTTATACAAAGCCCATAATTCTGAATCCGGCGGTTCGTCACTCATTTTTCAGTTTGGTGTATGATCCAGAGAGATTTTTCGTTACTTGGGCTTCATTTCGTTGGTGAGTTCGCTACTGCCGGATTTAGGCTAATCCGGATAAATCAGGGGGGCCGTCGTGCCGCTCGCCGATATCATACTTATCATTCATTTTGTGTTTGTGTTGTTCGTCGTTGGCAGCCTGCCATTAATCTGGATCGGCGCGTGGATGAGGTGGGGTTTTGTGCGGAATCTCCGGTTTCGGCTTGCGCATCTGGCGGCTATCCTATTTGTCGTTGGCGAATCCCTCATTGGAATGGTGTGTCCGCTTACCGTATGGGAAGATTCGCTGCGCGGCGCGGAAACCGGCGGTAATTTCATTCAGCGGTGGCTGCATCGTATCCTCTTCTACGATGTTCCGGAGTGGGTGCTGACAACGGTCTATGTGCTATTCGCGCTTCTGGTCGCGATTACTTTTAGGTTGCTTCCACCACGTCATCTCAAGTCCTAGTCCTTCTCCTCCATCGATTCCTTTCGCGGTCATTGACCCATTCTCCCGCTGCGCGTAAAGTTGAAAAGACAAAAAGGCTGAGGCTCCTATCCCTGCACTCTGCCTAATCACTCATTCCAACAAGAAAATCGTACGATCATGACTTCATTTTTCCGTCGCTTCGCTTCCGGCAAACGTTTGAGAACGGGTCTCGGTATCTTGGCCGCGATCGTCATTCTCTTTGGGCTGCTTGGTTATTTGTGGCTTCCGGGTTACGCCAAGACCAAACTCGAAACGCTGCTATCAGAGGCCGTTCAGCGGCCCGTGACGGTACAGTCAATCGATATTCAGCCTTATACACTGGAACTGACGGTACGTGGTTTCCGCGTGGGTGAAAAAGCGGAGGGTGTTGACGCCGACAAAGCCTTGCTGTCCGTCGACGAACTGTATACCAACCTTAGCATCGTCTCCATCGCCCGGCGGGCGCCGGTGATCAGCGCCTTGTCGGTGAAAGGGCCGGCGGTGCGTATAGTCCGTGAAGGCGAGCAACGTTTCAACATCACGGACTTGATAGAAGATTTCATGAAACGTCCCGACGAAGGCGGTAAATCGATGTTTTCAGTGAGTAACATCATCATTGAAGGGGGTCGTTTCGAATTCATCGACCGGCTCAAGAACAGTCATCAGGAAATTTCAGAAATCCGCGTGGGGATACCCTTCGTTGCTAATTTTGAGAGTGATGAGAAAGCCTGGGTTGAGCCGCATTTCAGTGCCCGTATCAATGGCGCGCCGCTTGTTCTCGACGGCAAGGTGCGTCCTTTTACCAAGAATCGCGAAGCGACACTTGAACTCAAGCTCAACGATATCGATCTGACCCGGATCGACGAGTATTCGCCGATTCCGGTTGGCATCAGCTTGCTTTCCGGACGCTTTGACAGTGATTTGTTACTGACATTCTCCCAGGTGGATGGTGAACCGCCAAGCATGGTTCTGGCAGGCAACGCGGCGCTGCGCAAATTCGAGATCGAAAATCAGGCGGTGGAAGCACCCTATGCCGCAAAATTCGACCGGCTCGACGTCAAATTGACCGAGATCAATCTGAATGGCCAGAAGCCCTCGCTTGCCGGACTGGTTCTGGCGGATGCCGCAATGATCCGCAAGAGTGATTCAGAGGCGGTACTGAACCTGCCGAAACTAAGCGTGGAAGACGCCACGATCGATTCCGCGCAGCAGAGCGTTATGGTTGGCACGGTCACGTTCGACGGATTTAAAGCGTCAATGCGTCGGGAAACCGATGGCCGTCTCGATCTGGCAAAACTTTTTGCGCCGGCTCCCGGGAAGGCTATACCGGTAGCGACACCTGTCGAGGTGGAAGCCCCCGGCAAGCCATGGGCGGCCCGGCTTGGAACACTGAAGCTGGTGGCCTCGGCATTGCGTTTTGAAGACAGCACGTTGACAAAAGTCGCGCCAATGGTGGTTGATCCGCTGGATTTGACGGTGGACGATATTGATCTCACCGGCGCCAAGCCACTGAAGCTGGCGTTAAAAGCCTCGGTAAATCAGAAGGGCAGCCTTGAAACAAATGGCTCCCTGGCCTGGGCACCGTTAGCGATTGATCTCGCTGTAGATGCCAAAGATATAGACCTTGTCGCGCTGCAGGGGTGGGCCGGCGACCGGCTGAAGGCCCTGCTCACACGTGGGGCGGCATCTTTCCAGGGCAAGGTCAAGATGGACGGGTCGCCCTTGAAAGTGGCATTGAACGGCGACACCCGATTTACCAACTTTAACGTACTCGACAAGGTGACCGCGACGGATCTCATGCGCTGGCGAAGTCTCGACATTAACGGTATCGAGTTCGTCAATGAACCCATGCGCGTCAATATCAATTCCGTCGCGATTGCCGATTTCTTTGCTTATGTCATACTTTCTTCGGAGGGCAAACTCAATCTCAAGGACGTTGTCGGGCAAGATGATAAAAGTGGTCCGCCTGTCAAAACTGTATCGGCTGCTCCATCCACCGCGGACCAGAACACCCCTTCCTCCACGTTGCCGGCACCGGCACCGGCAGCCAAACCCACGCCTGTTCATATCGGCCGCATAATGATGCAGGGTGGGAATATTATTTTCAACGATCAGTTCATCAAACCCAATTATCGAGCAAATTTAACGGGTCTCGCCGGGCGCGTGGGGCCATTGGATCCAAAAAAGCCGGGAGAAATTGACATTCGCGGAACAGTGGACAAAACAGCACCGCTGAAAATTGCCGGTAAGATCGATACCCTAGGCAGCGAGCTCTATCTCGATATCGCTGCAACGGCGAAGGGTATCGATATGCCGACTTTCAGCCCATATTCGGGCAAGTATGTCGGTTACGCTATCGAGAAGGGCAAGTTATCGGTCGATATTCATTATCATGTCGAGAAAGGTGAGCTGAGGGCCGAAAACAACGTTTTTCTTGACCAGCTGACTCTGGGCGAGAAAGTTGAAAGTCCGGACGCACTGTCGATCCCGATAAACCTTGCTTTGGCGTTGCTGAAGAACAGACATGGTGAAATCGATGTCCATCTGCCGATCAGCGGGTCTATCAACGATCCGCAATTCAGTATTGGCGGACTTATTGTAAAGGTTATCCTCAACCTGCTTACCAAGGCAGCCACCGCTCCTTTTGCGTTGCTTGGCTCAATCCTCGGTGATGGTGAAGAGATGTCGGCGATAGACTATTCATCCGGCCTGGCGCAAATTACACCTGAAGCAGAAAAACGCCTCCAAACATTATCCAAGGCACTGACAGACCGGCCGGCACTCAAGCTCGAAATTACGGGCAGGACCGATCCGGAACACGATCCCGAGGCGCTGAAACGCACGATACTTGAGCGCAAGATCAAGGCCCAAAAACTGTCGGAAAATGTAAAAAAAGGTGAGACGAGCGGTCCGCTGGAGGAAATCGAGCTGAAACCTGAGGAATATGCCAAATATCTGACACTTGCCTACAAGGAAGAAAAATTTGCCAAACCAAAAAATGTAGTGGGGCTTACGAAAAGCCTGCCGGTGCCGGAAATGGAGCAATTGATGCTGGCTAACATCAATGCCGGCGACAACGAGATGCGGGACCTTGCCGAGCGTCGTGCCGTGGCCGCGCGCGATTGGCTGATCGAGCAGGGCGGTGTGCCCGGTGACCGGGTATTTTTACTTGAACCCAAAGTCGGGGCTGAAGCCGGTGGCAAGAAATCCGGTAGCCGCGTGGAATTCTCGCTCAGATAGAGATTACTTTGATTTTGAGGAGATTTCCGGGTATCGGTCGGAAACCTCCTCAGGCTAGGCTCGTTTTGGACGTGACAGTCCTGCTGTCTTAAAAATCGACTTGAACCTGTGTCAGGAAGGAGCTCAAATCGGCGTTATTGAAGCCGGCGGTACGAGCGATGGGAGATCCGCTTGTATCCACGTTCAAGACGTAGGTAATGTTGTTCTGGATTTTGACATGCGTGTGGGGATACCAGTTCAAGCCAAACCTGACCATATCCATTTTTCCTCCTCTCACTACCCCGCTATTCAGATTAATATAATCATAACCGCCGGCTATTTCCCAAGCTCCCCAGCCCGAACCGCTCCATTGAAAATTCTGTTTGGGCTTTATTCGATTCGCGGCGCCATTTCTGACGTGGTAGGCTTTGGATTCGCCGGTTAAAAAGTAACTGAGAAAACCATAATAACCGGTAAAATGCTCGCCGTCATAGCCCTGCCCATTTATATTGGTTCGCAAATACTCCGCCTGGGCCGAAAAGGGGCCGTGAACCAGCCAGCCCTCCGCACCGAAGCGGTCGTAACTCTCTATCCGGCGCGAGCCTGGCGCGCCTCTGTTCCCGATGCTTAGGTTGCCGGTATTCAGCACGTTGGTGCGATCCACATTCGTTCCGGGAAAGGCAAAAAACGCCATTCCGCCACCCCCGCCGGTTTGATTGGGCCCTACATTGATCGTGCCATCCGCCTGATATTGCGTATTAACGCGGGTGTGCCCCGCCGAAATACCCACATGCAAAAATTTGGTTTCATCCTCCATCCACGGTCTTCCCGTTATCCGGCCGATACCTTCCCAGCCGGAGTCACCTGCTCCATTGTTGCGGCTATTGTTACCGGCGGCATTGACGGTGGTGGATGCGGCGGACCAGGCTCCAACCGGTTCGGTCTGAAAAGCCACTCCAAATTGGAACCGCGGAACCGCATAGTTGGCGCCTATACCGGTTTTATAGGTGTTGGGATTGTCAACGAACGAATTGACCGACATGTGACGCTCAATAAACGTGAGAAAGCGATTGCTGGCGGCCTCTTCCAGGCTGAAGGGTTCCTTGAATGAGCCGACTTTTACCGAAAATGGCTTGTTTACATTCAGGCGCACGAAAGCATCGGTTATGCCGGACTCCACCGAACCATTGCCCCGGCTGAAGTCATACTCGAATTTGTAATCCCAGATCTTGTAAAAAGTGCCTTCAACACCCAAACGGGCACGACGAAGCGTCATGCCACTATTCAATTCATTAGGCAGGTTGCTGCCCGTGGCGGGTAAAACATCATTGATGAAGTTATATTGCGAAGCCGCTTGCATCCGGCCATTGATCGCAAACGTAAAATTACCGTCTTTACTTGCAAAATGCGGAGCGCCCTCATGAAACTCAATGTGAACTTTCTCGTTTTCCTTGACCCGTTCTTCGAGCGACGCAAGATCGCTGGTAAGCCGTGCCCCCATCATCTTGGCCTTCAATTCGATATCCCTGCGAACCGCGGTTAATTCCTCCGCGCTGGTTTTGTCCGCGGCGATTTCTGTTGTCTTATCCGCGGTGTTATCCGCCGCCTTGTCTGATGCCTTCGCCGCCGCATCCTGTCTCACAAAAGAACCCATGTGGACCCGCCCAGGCCCGGGTTTTGCATAAATTTGTTCAGTTTTGGTGTCGACATACAAGTCGATGGCATAGACCCCGGAGGACACACCCGCGCCTAAAATGGCAGCCATTGCTACGGCAAGCTTGGATAATTTCATCTGATCACTCTCTTTCCGGTTGTTTATGAAACTGAACCGTCGAGAATAGTGGAGAGAAATGTCGGTTTTATTGCGGTTTTATAACAGTTTTGTGACAAACATGATGAATTGGAACTATTAGGCGCTCAGCCATGCCGGGATTCGGCGACGCCTTACTGGAAAGCGTCCGCATTTCACTTTTTTCGCCGCCGTGATAGTCTATGGGTTAATCTATTCGGATTATTTGAGAATATCTTAACTCTTCCCCCAAATTCCCCTAACCACCAAAGGATTGCTATGGAAATTCATGTATATGACACTTATGTCAAAGCAAAAGACGGTCACACCATGCATTTTGATGTATTTACAGCGGTAAAGGACGATAAAAAGGCGGTCGAGTATGCAAAGCAGTGGCTGACTTCAATCGGTGAAGGCGATGCGACGGTGACCAGTAAGGAATGTAGTTTTTGCCACAGCCAAAGCGCGCCCAATAATGTTGCCGATGCAATTAACAAGGATGGTTATTTCATCTATAAGATGGAAGGTTGCAAGTAATCCTGGTCTCGCATCCAAGAAAATAGACTCCGAAAGGAGTGGGTTTATGCCTAGATTCAGCGGTTGGACGGATTGAAGTGCATCGTTTTGAAGTGCAGTCAAGGCGCAAAGACATGGATGGTCATTGGAATTGTAATGCAAACCATGTGTTGCAAAGCCGCGCAATCCGTTCCGCAACGAACTTATCAAAAAGATGAAGATCAGGTGGCGTAAAAAATATTTGTGGATCATCGCACAAAATTGCAAAATAAGTAGTCAAGCACCGAATTTGGATTAAAAGACTATGAATGCCTCGCGCGCGTTCCTGTCCTTCATCTTCAACTGTATCAAAAGCTTTGCAATTTTTGGGCTAGCGTTCGCTTCCCCACTCCGGGCGGCTGACGTTGTCAAGACTATCGAACACATCAAGCCATCGATTGTTGGGGTAGGAACCGTTCAAAGGACACGCTCACCACCGGTTAATATATTGGGCACCGGTTTTGTGCTGGACGATGGTCTTCATGTAATTACCAGTGCTCATGTCGTTCCTGAGGTGCTGGACATCGCAAACAAGGAGTCATACACGGTAATTACCGGCAAGGGAAAAGAGCCGGAACTCAGAGAGGCGACTATCGTTACGGTCGATAAGGAGCATGATCTGGCTTTGCTGAGAATCAGCGGTGCAGCTTTACCGGCCATGGAGATTGGCGATGCCGGCAAGGTTCGGGAAGGGCAGACCCTGATTTTCACAGGATTTCCAATTGGCATGATTCTGGGATTCTATCCAGTCACGCATCGGGCCATGGTTTCCTCGATTACGCCGATTGTATTACCCGCGCATAACTCAAGGCAACTCAATGCAAAATTGATTGGACAGCTGCAAAAAACTGCTTATGTGGTATTTCAGCTAGATGGCACCGCCTATCCGGGTAGCAGCGGGAGTCCACTTTACGATCCCGTAACCGGGGTTGTATACGGCGTCGTTAACATGGTATTCGTAAAGGGTAGAAAAGAAGCGGCGCTCAGCAACCCCAGTGGCATAACCTATGCTATTCCCGGAAACTACATTCGTGACCTATTACTGCGCAAACAGCAATAAATGAAAAATCCGAGCTTGAATCCGAAAAGTTGCTTTTAGCTTTTATAATTAATTTGACCGGTGTAGTCTTTTGATTCGCCGGCTATTAAATCTCAGGTATAAGGTACGATATCATTGTCGAAAGCGTTAGAGGCCGTTTCCTCATTGATTGGAACGAAAATGGCTTGGAAGTTAACAGCGGTAAAAAATGGAACTGGCTTAACTGCCTTTAATAATGATGAATGAGCGGGAAGGAGAAATCATGCAAACAGTTACTGTAGCGATCGCCGATACAAACCCGGGAAGACGTGCAAAACTGGAACAATCCCTGCGAGGCGGGCAAGGCATCAAGTTACTTACAAATGTTATGCCAGATGGAAGTGATGCGTCGATTGACCATCAGCTTGAGTCAGATGCGGACATGACAACAATCGAAGAAGTGGTTGCAAGAATCAGTCAGCTCAGACCCCGTATTCTTTTTATCAATTTCGATCAGTCTACCGAATGGGATTTTGCTTTGTTAGGGGCTTTACAGCGGGCATGTCCCGAGACACTTGTGGTGTTATTAACCGATAAATCGGCGCAAGATGAGCAGATTTTAGAGGCACTGGCTAATGGCGCGCGCGGTTGTTTGAACCATGAAGCGGATCCATTCTATTTTTTAAAGGCTGTGCGTGTGGTGGATAAAGGCGAGATCTGGGTGACACGCAAAATGCTTGCTAAAATGATGGACAAGGTATTGCACTAATCATGAATATTGATGATGGGAGACATACTTGATCTTGCTTGCGAGTCCATCTCAGGATGACCTATTCCGCTGGGAGCAGGGTGTACGTGGTCTTGCTCCTGTTTTCTGTTCAACCAATCTCGATTCGGTCAGGGGTGAATTGGTACGGATAAAGCCGCAAGTTCTCCTGCTTGATCATAATTTACCTAAGCTGGATGGCCCGAATGGCATTTCAGGTCTGATGAAATTGAATCCGGACACCAAGGTAATTATTTTGAGCCCTGCCATTTCCGATGAGATCGAATGGGGGTTATTCAGGACGGGTATAAGAGGTTGTTGCAGAGCTGATATTGAGCCGGAGCAGCTTAAAAGCGTTGTTGAAGCTGTTCAGCAAGGTGAATTGTGGATTCGGCGAACACTCAGCTGGCATCTCCTGAACGAACTGGTGATGATTACGCAGGAGAAGAACAAAATCAAGCAAGCTGTCAGCGATTTGCTTGCAAATCTTACGCGGCGTGAATATGAAATCGCCACGCTTGTGGGAGACGGCGAATCCAACAAACAAATTGCACGGCGGTTAGACATTACCGAGCGCACGGTGAAGGCCCATTTGACGGAGGTTTTTCGTAAGCTGGACGTTGCTGATCGGCTGAAACTGGCGTTAATCGTGAAGGGTTCCATGCCACCCCCGGATCCGGCGAGTTTAGGACACTAATATAATACCGGGTCCTTCATTTTCCGGTCCGTATTCGCGTGTCCGGCCTTCAAATATCCGAGCTTCTCTAATTTTTAAGCTGCTTTGCCGTTCCGACAAGCCCTGTTTTAGCGTCACTCATTCCCATCATTGCTGGATGGTCGTGCTGCCGGTGAAGAAATAAGGATTGCAGAAATTCTTCAACCCGGAATTCATTAGAGCGCGAGATGATGGCGGACAGATTGCGAGACAGTTTTGCTGGTTGGGAGAGAGCCGTCCAACGGATATCTGAGGCATATTCTGGTTCAATTTACCCATTTCTCGATTGGCGTACTAAAGTCCAATTGTTCTTGCCGGTGAAATTGATATGATGCGAATATGGTCTGACGCAAAGAGGGTTAATCCTGGCAGCTGTTCCTTAAAGGAAGTTATCCCCAGATCAGAATCGTGCACATATAGGATAGTTGCGCAGTTCTAAAAAATGCACGAGCCGCCGAACAGGATTGTCTGGGTTAAACAGTTTCTGAAGGAAAAATCCGCTCGGATTTATTCAGAGTATGCATTAACCACTCTTTTGCATGACGGGCAGGTGCAGCAAGATTCAGAAATTCCCGGATTGGCGTATCCTACACTGCAAAGTTGAACCTTATGCCTGTGCCTGCTAGCGGGTCACGCGCCAGGTACTATTTCGCGGCTAGGTAATAAGAACACCAGAATGCGGCAGCGGTGCCTATCGTCCACAGGCGCCAGGAGGGTCAAAATTGCTTCGTATTTATAATCATTACATTTCCAGAACTACAGTCTTGCTTATCAGTACAGAGGTTTTTGTGCTGATGATTGCTTTTTATCTGGGTACGGGGCTTCGTTTCGTTAGTCAAATCGAGTCGTTGCCTTTTTCCCTCTCCTCCCTGTTTCTTGTGGCGGGCACTTTCACTTCCGTCATGATCTTGAGTATGGCGGCAATGGGGATGTATCAACTGGATTCCCGGCCGGATATTAAAGACACCTTATTCCGTCTCATGCCGTCGATGCTGCTGGGATTCGGAATCATGACCCTGATTTTTTATCTGCTGCCCGATCTTTATTCCGGTCGTGGGATATTAGGGCTGGTGATGCTTCTTGCTTTGTCAGGGATTCTTCTGACGCGAGCGGCTTTTCTTAAGTGGTCGAGCCTGGGAATTCTGGAGTCGAAGGCCATTGTGTTAGGCATAGGCAGTAGGGCAAAGGAATTCGTTGACCAGACTAAAAAAGATCCTCACCACAGGGGATTCAAAATCATCGGTTTTGTTCCATTGTCGGATGAAGAGCTCCACGTGCCGTCTTCCGCTGTTTTACCGAGGGTGGAACCCTTGATATCCTTGGTTAATCGATACAATGCAAGGGAAATCGTTATCGCGATTCAGGAACGGCGTGGCGGCGGCTTTCCTATCCAGGATCTGCTGGAATGCAAGCTGAATGGAATTAAAGTAACGGATTCGGCCGCTTTTTTCGAGCGCGAACAAGGTCAAATCCGGGTAAATTCCCTTTATCCAAGCTGGCTGGTTTTTGGTGGGGGGTTCGATCAGAGTCCTCTTAGATCGGGCATTAAGCGTGCATTCGATCTGATCGCAAGCGGACTTCTTCTGCTTATCACGCTACCTGTCATGCTTGTTACCGCCCTCTGCATTCTTATTGAGGACGGCGCACCTGTATTTTACCGGCAGGAGAGAGTCGGAAAAGGCGGGAGAACTTTCATGGTTCTAAAGTTTCGCAGTATGAGAAATGACGCGGAGAAGAGCGGAAAACCCCAATGGGCGGCGGCAGACGATCCCCGAACAACCCGCGTGGGCAGGATTATCCGGAAACTGAGAATTGATGAGCTTCCTCAGATATTCAATGTCTTGAATGGCGAAATGAGTTTTGTTGGTCCTCGTCCGGAAAGACCCTATTTTGTAAACCAGCTCTGCACGGAAGTTCCTTATTACAATGTAAGGCACAGCATCAAGCCGGGGATAACAGGATGGGCCCAAGTTCGCTATGGGTATGGGGCCTCGTTGGAAGATGCAATCGAAAAGCTTCAGTATGATTTGTATTATGTGAAGAACCACAGTTTGTTCCTTGACGTCATAATCCTGATAGATACCGTCGAGGTTGTTGTGCTCGGCAAGGGCGGGAGATGATTCTCGGGCGCGGCAATAGACCATGCTGACCAGTATCGCGACAGCCAGTTACTCAGTGTCGGCGGCGGCATATTTTCTTTTGGCCATGCTCCTGTTAACCCGCTGGCGGGGCCGGTTACACGGAATCGTACTACCGGTCGCGTGCGTGTTTTCCGCCCTTTGGGCGGCAACCCTTGCTTATCAGGCAAGTCGCCCCCCTTCCCTTTCACTCCTGACGGATGTCGTGGAGATCCTCAGAAACGCAGGGTGGTCCGCTTTTCTGATATTGCTGCTTGGACCTTTCCGCCAAGTGGAGTCCTCTTCAGTCTCCAGGATTAGACCGGTTTTAGCGGTTATCGCAGCACTCTATCTGGCATGCCTTGGCGTGGCGTTCTACGCTCATGGAGACTTCAATCCATCGTCCCATCAAACCATGGATTTTAGTAATAGCATCGTTGGAAGCGTGGCAATGGCAGTCGTTGGCATGATTCTGGTGGAACAGCTCTATAGAAATACGCCGATAAAACAGCGATGGGGAATAAAATTTGCCTGTCTCGGTATCGGTGCGATTTTTGCCTATGATTTTTATTTGTACAGCGATGCATTGCTGCTCAAGCATGTGAACCCCGAGATTTGGGCGGCGCGCGGGATAGTCAACGCCTTGGTTGTTCCGCTTATTGCCGTATCGGCTGCACGAAATCCACAATGGTCGTTGGGTATTACGGTGTCGCGCCGCATCCTATTCTATTCGGCTGCACTGTTTGGTGCCGCCATGTATTTACTGACCATGGCTGCAGCCGGTTATTACCTCCGTTTTTTTGGCGGAAGCTGGGGCACCGTCATGCAGGTCACTTTCCTGTTTGGCGCGGTGGTCTTGCTATTGCTGGTGCTGTTCTCCGGTACCATACGCTCTTGGCTCAGGGTTTCCATCAGCAAGCATTTTTTCAGCTACAACTACGACTATCGAGAAGAATGGCTGCATTTTACGCGCACGCTTTCGATGGGCGAACATGCACTGGGCGAACGTGTAATCCAGGCCCTGGCCCAACTGGTGGAAAGTCCTGGCGGCGGCCTGTGGATCAGCCGGGAATCCGGCAATTGCGAGCCCGTGACCCATTGGAATATGCCCATGGCCAGCGGACTGGAGCCCGTTAACAGTTCATTCTGCAAGTTTCTGGAGTATAAGGAATGGGTCATCGAGCTGGAGGAATATGCGACCAATCCGGAAAAGTACTCGGGAATCACTTTACCTCAATGGTTGCAAGCCATTCCCAAGGCATGGCTGGTGGTGCCGCTGATTCAGCACCGGAAATTGTTTGGCTTTGTCGTGCTGGCGGAGCCCAGAAGCAGTGTAAAACTTAACTGGGAAGTGAGTGACCTGCTCAAGGTTGCCGGTAACCAGGCGGCAAGTTATCTTGCGCAACACGAAGCGGCCAATGCGTTGCTGGTGGCGCGTCAATTCGAATCCTTTAATCGTATGTCAACCTTTGTCGTACACGATCTGAAGAATCTGGTTTCCCAGTTATCGCTTTTGCTTTCCAATGCCGAGAAGCATAAAAGAAATCCTGAATTTCAAAAGGATATGATCGAAACGGTATACTTGTCCGTTCAGAAAATGAAGCGCCTTCTAGAGAAATTAAGTAGTGACGACTCTTCGGAGAAAGCTGCACCCCTGTTCATTGACGGATTACTACAAGAGGCGGTAAAGAGTAAATCCATTGCCGAGCCCAAGCCAGTTCTTGAAGTACTGGACTCCAGCCTTGCGGTATATGCCAACTCGTCGCGTCTCGAGCGCGTCATAGGTCATCTCATACAGAATGCAATCGAGGCGACTCCGCGAGACGGCCAGGTTCGGGTTGGGTTGAGAGGAGAAAAAGGTTTCGCGATAATTGAAATAAAAGACACAGGACACGGCATGAGCGAAGAATTCATCCGTGAAAAGCTCTTCAAGCCTTTCGAAACAACCAAGTCAGCAGGTATGGGTATAGGGGTATTTGAAAGTAAGGAATATGTATCTGAACTGGGGGGAGAACTTGAGGTGGTCAGCAGTGAGTCGGATGGTACTATTTTCCGTGTAATCCTGCCGCTTCATCAAAGCGACCGTGCTACCCAAGTCATTACGTAAAGCCAACTTTTAGTTCTTAAGTTGATAACAAAGATAGCTTCTGATAATAGAAAAAGCCAGCTTTCCCTATGGCCTGATCAATTTGGAAAAGCGGTGGGATTCCGCGGCTTCTCCGCGGATGGGTCCTCTTGGAATCGTGGCAAGCTTGGGTGCATGTACATGAGGGTTCGGAAAAATGAAACGAATGAGAGGCATAAGTGAATCAGGATAAGAAGAGTCTGCTGGTGATCGAAGACGATCCCGGCTTGCAGAAACAGCTCCGCTGGAGCTTCGATAGCTATGAAGTACTGGTGGCGGGCGATCGTGAAAGCGCACTGACGCTGATTCGGCGATATGAGCCGGCGGTCGTCACGATGGATTTGGGTCTTCCCCCCGACCCGGATGGGGCCTCTGAAGGGCTGGGTACGCTAAAACAGATATTGGAGCTCGCGCCGGATACCAAGGTGATTGTTCTTACGGGTAATCAGGATCATGGAAATGCTCTGAAAGCGATCGGGATAGGCGCTTACGATTTTTATCAAAAACCTTTCGATCCCGAGATGCTGGGCCTCGTGGTGGAAAGAGCTTTCTATCTATATGCATTGCAGCAGGAGAATCGAAGATTATTGCAAACTCAGATAAATTTGCCCATAACCGGTATCATCACCCGCGATCCTGGAATGATCAAGGTATGTCGTAACGTGGAGAAAGTGGCGTCATCGGATGCCACGGCAATCCTGCTGGGCGAGAGTGGAACGGGAAAGGAAATTTTGGCAAGAGCGCTGCACCACTCGAGTGCCAGGCAGGGAAAGCGCTTCATGGCAATCAATTGCGCGGCGATTCCTGAAACACTCTTGGAAAGTGAATTGTTCGGCTATGAAAAAGGCGCTTATACAGGTGCAGCCAAGCAGACGCTGGGTAAGATCGAGCTCGCCAACGAGGGTACTTTTTTTCTGGATGAGGTAGGCGATTTGCCCATGCCGCTCCAGGCAAAGCTTCTTCGTTTCTTGCAGGAGCGAGTGATCGAAAGAGTTGGCGGACGTAAGGAGATCCCGGTGGACGTGCGGATTGTATGTGCAACGCACCAGAATCTGAAGAAATTAATAGAGGAAGGACGTTTTCGCGAGGATCTATATTATCGCCTGAGCGAAATCGTCATTACAATTCCTCCTCTACGTGAACGAGCGGGTGACGCCGCGTTGTTGGCGCATCACTTCAAGAATAAATTCCTGGTCCAGGAAAAACGTCCCTCACTGAATTTTAGTCAAGAGGCGCTTGCCGCGATTGAAAGCCATCCGTGGCCAGGTAATGTCCGAGAGATGGAGAACTGCATCAAGCGGGCCGTTATCATGGCCGACGGCCCCATGATCAGCGCGGAGGATCTCGGGTTGCAGACGTCGGTCGCGCCGATGGAACCCATTAACCTTCGTCAGATCCGGGAAAAGGCGGAATGCGATGCCTTGATGAAAGCGCTGGCGAGAGTGGATGGCAGTGTGGTCAAGGCGGCGGAATTATTAGGCGTCAGCCGCCCCACCATTTATGATCTAATGAACCGCTATGGGTTAAAGTAAGCAATTTTCTTCGATCACTTTATCTCGCAACCTATTTGATAAGCAGGTTTTTTGATGGCAGATCTTATTCACAAGCTCATTTTCAAGTCCGCAGATCACTTTCCAGACAAGGAAGCGCTGGTTTATCAGGGCAAGCGCATGGGCTATGCCGCCCTGGCCAAGATGGTTGACTCGGCTGGGAAGGCAATGCTTGCTCTGGGACTGGATCGAGGGGAACGCGTTGCGGTTTATCTGGAGAAACGTACGGAAACGGTCGCGGCACTTTTTGGGGCCACATCCGCTGGAGGTGTTTTCGTGCCAGTCAACCCGCTTCTCAAGCCGGAACAGGTAGTCTATATTCTTCGCGACTGCAACGTAAGAATCCTGGTCACTTCAGCCGACCGGTTGAAATCGCTCGCCCCGGTTCTATCGCAGTGCCATGATCTGCACACCGTGATGATGGTCGGCCCGGCAGCGATTGCGCCGGTCATTCCCGGCTTGAATGTCCTATCCTGGGATGAAGCTCTCGCCGCCAGTAAACATGCCAAGGCACATCATAGTATCGATAGTGACATGGCTGCGATTCTTTATACTTCCGGTAGTACCGGTAAGCCAAAAGGCGTGGTCCTTTCCCATCGCAATCTGGTAGCAGGGGCGACAAGTGTTGCTCAGTATCTGAACAACCATCCCGAAGACCGTATTCTATCGGTACTGCCCTTAAGTTTTGACTATGGGCTGAGTCAACTCACCACGGCCTTTCATGTTGGGGCGACGAGTGTCCTGATGAACTATTTGTTGCCGCGAGACATCATCGAAGCCATTGAAAAGGAGCGCATTACGGGTCTTGCCGCAGTGCCTCCCCTGTGGATTCAATTGGCTCAGTTGAATTGGCCGGCGAACATTTTATTGCGCTACATTACAAATTCCGGCGGCGCTATGCCGGGAGCAACTTTAGACTTGCTGCGCGGCAAATTTCCCAATACCCAGGTGTTTCTGATGTATGGCCTCACCGAGGCGTTCCGTTCGACCTTTCTTTCCCCGGAGGAAGTGGATAGGCGTCCTGACTCCATTGGCAAGGCCATCCCCAATGCTGAAGTGCTGGTGCTACGCGAAGATGGCTCGCTGTGTGCGGCTGGTGAGCCGGGAGAGTTGGTACATCGTGGCGCCCTGGTTTCCATGGGATATTGGAATGACCGGGAAAAAACCGCCGAGCGCTTTAAACCTATTCCTACCTGTCAGTCGGGGCTGACTATTCCGGAATTGGCGGTGTGGTCGGGGGATACGGTGCGGATGGATGAAGAAGGCTTCCTATATTTCATTGGCCGCCGCGATGAAATGATTAAAACATCGGGTTATCGTGTCAGCCCCACCGAAGTGGAAGAGGTGATCTATGCCACGGAACTTGTGGGAGAAGCTGCCGCCATTGGAATCCCTCATCCAGTACTGGGTCAGGCAATTATTCTGATCGTAACATCGCGGAAAGATACGAAACTGGACCCCGATGCGTTGCTGGCTGCTTGCAAGCTTCATCTTCCCGCTTTTATGATGCCGACCCGGATCGAAGTCAGAGAAGGTAATTTACCGCGCAATCCCAACGGCAAGATAGATCGTAAACTGCTTGCTCAGGAATTTCAGAATGTCTTCATGGAAAGCGGCACATGAGTAATAACCGCCCAAGACATGCCTCCGTGACGCAGTTTCCCATACATGATAACTGTCTCCAGATTGGCGGCATGTCTCTTACACGTTTGGCGCAGCGGGTCGGCAGAACACCTTTCTATGCTTATGACCGTCGGCAGATTGCCGGACGGGTTGCTTACCTGCGCCAGCATCTTCCCGCGGAGATCCACCTGCATTACGCCATGAAGGCAAATCCCATGCCTGCACTCGTGCAACACATGGCCAGCCTGGTGGATGGAATTGACGTGGCATCGGCAGGCGAGATGAGAGTTGCGCTGGATACGCCGATGCCACCGCATCTGATTAGTTTTGCCGGGCCGGGAAAAGGCCAGGACGAACTCACTTGTGCGATTGCCGCAGGCATTGTCCTGAATATGGAATCCGAACAGGAAATGGAGCGCATCGCCAGTCTGGGTACTCATCTTGGGATCCGTCCGAGGGTAGCGATTCGCGTCAATCCCGATTTCGAGCTTAAGTCCTCCAGCATGAAAATGGGTGGAGGACCCAAGCAGTTTGGGGTGGATGCGGAGCGCGTTCCGGCCATGCTCGCCCGAATCGGCGAGCTTGGACTAGATTTCGAAGGATTTCATATCTTCAGCGGGTCTCAAAACTTGAAGGCAGCGGCCATTCAGGAGTCTCATGAAAAGACCTTTCAGCTCGGCATCTCTCTTGCCCAGCATGCGCCGAGCCCAGTTCGCCTGCTGAACATTGGAGGCGGTTTTGGCATTCCTTATTTTCCAGGCGACGAGGCTTTGGATATAGCAGCAGTTGGCCAAAACTTGCAGCGTCTGCTACCCGAGGTAAAGCGGCAGCTTCCGGAGGCGCGCGTAGTAATCGAATTGGGACGATATCTGGTAGCGGAAGCAGGTATTTATGTATGCCGTGTGCTGGAACGAAAGATGTCTAGAGGACAGGTATTCCTGGTGACGGACGGAGGCCTGCATCATCACCTCGCCGCCTCGGGTAATTTTGGCCAGGTAATCCGCAAAAATTACCCCGTCGTTGTCGGCAACAAGGTGTACGGTAACGAACGTGAAATTGTCTCGGTGGTGGGTCCCCTCTGCACGCCGCTGGATCTATTGGCGGATAAGATGGAGATGTCCAGAGCCGAAATTGGAGACCTGATGGTTGTCTTTCAATCAGGGGCTTACGGTCTGACCGCAAGCCCTACCGCATTCCTCAGCCATCCCGCACCTGTTGAAGTACTGGTCTAGGCTGCTAGGCTGTCAGTCATAAAATGTTTATCTTTCTGGAAGATAATGCACGCCGTAGCCGCAAATATGGCATCAAATCATCATTAATCAAAAATAATGGAACGGTAATGTTGAGGAAAATGAGGGGGCTATTTTGAGCGGATTGTGTGGTTGGATGGGCTACGGCACTACCCTCAATGATAACGTGCAGCTTGTTCAGCGAATGGCTGGGCCGCTTACCCGTTTTGATGGCAGCGAGGCGCGGGTGCTGGCTGGGGGAAGCAGCGCCCTGGCAGTCGCCGCAACCGGCGACGGCGCGCAGGTTTATCAGAAAGAAGGGCTTCTCGTAGCAATATGGGGACGTCCCGGCTTTAGCGACCCCCGTCTGGCCCAGCTTGCGCGCGCTGAGGGCATGGTGAAAACTCTGGCCGACAATTGGCGAGAAAAAAGAGAAAAAGTCTTTGAGAGTCTGACTGGGGCATTTTCCCTTTGTATTCTGCATGAAAGAGAGAACGAAGCCATTGTCGCTATAGACCGCATGGGGATTCATCCGCTTTCTTTCCAGATTTCGGGTGAATGCCTGGTTTTTGGCTCATCGGCGGATGCCATCATTTTACATCCCCAAACAAGATCCGAGATTTGCCCGCAGGGCCTATATAACTATGTTTATTTTCACATGGTGCCCGGTCCCGACACGATTTATCAGGGACAAAAGCGTCTTCTGCCCGGCGAGTATCTGATTTACCGGAAGGGGCGGGCAGAGACTCATAAATACTGGGAAATGCGATTCCTGGAAAACGAGAAACGTCCCTTTCAGGAACTTAAGCAGGATTTTCTGGATGTATTGCGCTCAAGCGTGCGGGAGGCGATTGGAGAAGAGAAAGCCGGAGCTTTTCTCAGCGGGGGCACCGACAGTTCGACAATCGCCGGAATATTGGGAGAAGTCAGCGGTGAGGCGGCCCGCACCTACTCCATCGGTTTCGATGCTTCCGGTTATGACGAAATGGAATATGCGCGTATTGCGGCGAGGCATTTTTCCACTCGGCATAAAGAATACTATGTTACTCCTGATGACATAGTGAGTGCTATTCCACAGGTTGCAGCGATTTTCGATCAACCCTTCGGTAATTCTTCCGCCATTCCTGCTTTCTATTGCGCGCGCATGGCTAAAGAGGACGGCCTGAGCAGAATGCTGGGCGGCGATGGCGGAGACGAGTTATTCGGCGGCAACGTGCGCTACGCCAAACAACATCTTTTTTCTCTTTATGAACAAGTGCCTTCAGCGTTGCGCAAGGGAGTGGTGGAGCCGCTGGTTTTTGGTGTGCCAGGTGGAGCTGCCTTGCCTCTGGTGCGAAAGGCCCGCAGCTATATAGAACAGGCGTCGATCGCGATGCCGGCGCGTACGGAAACCTATAATCTTCTGGAGCGTTATGGTCATGGAGAAGTCTTTACCCAAGAGTTCCTGGCTACTGTCAATGCAGGCTATCCCGCTAGCCTCTTGAACGAAATCTATCATCAGACCAATGCTAACAGCCTGATAAACCGCATGCTTGCCTTTGATCGCAAGTTCACGCTTGCCGATAATGATTTACCTAAAGTGGCAAAAACTTGCGAATTGGCGGGAATGGATGTGGCTTTCCCCCTCATTAGCGACGAGATCACTGCTTTTTCTTTGCGACTTGAACCTCAGCTAAAACTCAAGGGCACAAAGCTGCGTTATTTTTTTAAGGAAGCGTTGCGAGGGTTTCTGCCGGAAGAGATCATCACCAAGCAGAAACATGGTTTCGGCTTGCCTTTCGGGGTGTGGCTCCAGCATCACAAACCATTGCAGGCCCTGGCTGCAGATAGCTTAAGCGATCTCAAGTCGAGGAATATTATACGCGCCGATTTTATCGACAAGCTACTTGGGCAGCACCTCGACGAGCATGCAGGCTATCATGGCACCATGGTTTGGGTTCTGATGATGCTGGAGCAATGGTACAGGCAGCGCGGAACTCACGGACAGTAACCCTCAAGCAGATCGATAGTCCTCTTCCCTCAATTGATCACCCCGGCATCCTGTTATGGCACGTTGGCAATCAAACGTGCTAAATTCAAGCTGGCGCAAGATTGAGATGTATTCGAGCCCTGATTCCATTGATTTAGTTTCTCAGGTTTGATTTTTGGGACGGCGTGTTTCCGGCGAAGATCGCCGTGTTCGCGGTGTCGATTGACGCGCTGGTGTCCTTGGCGTGCTTTAAAGCTCGAATCGGTCTTCACTTCTACAGAAGATCCTGGAGGGGCCTCGAACCTTAGAACTACGATGCTGACGAGTCGGGCAGTTCGCTCGCTTCGGCTCCTTCTGCCCTGCCCGACCGATTCTTCTTCTGCGCTTCCGCGCGGTATTCATTAGGACCGTTACCGTAGGCCTTCCTAAATGCGCGCACAAAACTGCTCCGGCTCCCGTAACCGCTGTTACCTGCGATTTGCTCGATGGTCAATTTTGTTGCCGTGAGCTGTTGAGCGGCTTGACGTAGCCGTAAGTCTCTCAATATATCCATTGGGGACCGTCCGATTAGCTCAGTAAACCGGGCGAAGAATGCAGACCGGCTCATGCAGGCGGTTTGCGCCAAGCTGTCGGACGTATGGTTGGCACCAGGGCGTGCGGCCATGTCTGCAAAAGCGCGTGTAATTTTTGAATCGCTCAAGATTGAGAATCGTTCAACCCAGACATTAAGTGAGCTCAGTGATCGGCGCAACAGCGCGACGATAACTTGCTTCATCAAAGCAGCGCTCATGGCCTTAGCGCCTACCTCCTGCGCGATAAGTTCTTTTAACGCCATTTCCAAACGCGTATCCAACATATCAGCTGAATCGAATTGTTCGACGATGGGTCCCGTTAGGTTCGCGAAGAGATCTGTTGCACTGCCATAGGAAGTGCGAAAGACGCCACAGATCAGCAGAACCTCCGGCGATTCCTCGTCGCCTGCAACAAATCGCCTGATTGTTCCACCTGAAATCGTTTGTCCTTTTGCTTGCGCACGACCATCTACAGTAATGAGGGGGAGGGATGGATTCTTTCCGGCTACTTCGATTCGAAACGACGACATCAGTGGAACGATAATTAATGTGTGTGGGACGATATCGATTGGCGGCTCATTGCCGACGATAAATCGCCCTTTTCCGGATAAGTTGTAATGGATGCCTGGCACGTTGATCCCGCCCATGTCCAGGCGATACCCTGAACTAACTAAACATTCTGTCAATGTGACGAAATTCACGTCCAAGGCGTTCATCAGACTATCGAGATCTGATGAGGAGATTCGCATTAAAGGCCGGTTACGCACAGCGACCATGCTTGCAAAAACAATATCGGCTCAAACGCATCATTTATCACAATGACATAGAGGTGGAATTGGCATTCCGGTGCGCGAAGTGGTTTGCGCTGGCAGAAGCATCATAGTACATCCTTCGCTTTTTAATCTCCCGTATTGTAACCAAAATAGAAAAGTCACCGAGCTGTATCTTGGACTTTAGGACCTATTTCTCGGACTAAAAGACATTTCACGCCTATTAAACTGCTAACAGCAATATTACTGGAAGGGAGTTCAGAAAAGCGAAATACCAAGAATCAGTAAATTGCTTTACGAAGGATCACCGAAATAGCTGCAAAGACGTGAATCCACCGAATCTTATAATCGATAGGAGAATTGAATGAGAATTGACAAATATTTAACCGGTTTATTGATCCTGGCTGCCTTGGGATCTTCCTTAACGTCTGGCAGCGTTTCTGCTAAAGAATACTTCACTATCAAAAATAACGTGTTGGAACGCCCTACGGGATTTCGCGAATGGGTTTACGTAGGTACGCCTCTCACCCCAAATGATATGAATAACGGAAAGGCCAATTTCCAAGAATTCCATACCGTTTACATTGACCCTGAGAGCTGGGAGCACTGGAAAAAAACAGGTAAATTTCGAGACGGCGCCATACTCATCAAGG
>NZ_JXQM01000124.1 GCF_000832065.1 Nitrosospira sp. NpAV
CGGGCAATATCAATGGTAATACCACGCTCACGCTCAGCCTTCAACTTGTCAAGCACCCAAGCATACTTGAATGACCTCTTGTTCATCTCAGCAGCTTCCTTCCCAAACCTTTCAATCACACGCTTGTCAATACCACCAAGCTTGTAAATCAGGTGGCCAGTGGTGGTTGATTTCCCAGAATCGACGTGGCCGATAACCACAATGTTAATGTGAGTCTTTTCCTTACCCATTCTGCAGTATTAGCTTCAAG
>NZ_JXQM01000125.1 GCF_000832065.1 Nitrosospira sp. NpAV
GTCATCGAGTGCTTCCAGGTCGCTTCCTGTCAGCACTTCTCCTTCCTCGATGCCGGCTTGCGAGGCGATTGATCGAGCGGTGGTGGCGTAGTCGCCTGTAATCATCACGACGCGAATTCCGGCCCGGCGGCATTCGGTGATGGCGTCTGGCACACTGGCACGTATCGGATCGGCCAGTCCGACCAGACCAGCCAACGTATAGTGATAGTCCAGTTGTGAATCGGCCCACTGGCGGTCGGGCGCGGTTGAGGTTGCCACTGCCAGCACGCGTATTCCGCGCGTGGCCATGTCTTCGACAGCCTTCAGCACTTTCTGTGCTGCATCGTCTGACAGACGGCACAGGCTGATAATCGCTTCCGGCGCACCTTTGGCGCAGATCGTCAGCGCCTGGTCGTCATCCCATATATTTGACATGGCCGGCAGATCAGGACGCAGTCCATAAGTGTGGATGGGTAGCGTGCTGGAGGATTCAGAACCTGCGAAAGTACCACGGGCGTTGTGAAGTGCGACCTCCATGGGATCGGAGGGATGAGGGTCGCTGGCCAGCGCTGCTGTTTCGATGAGCTTGCGGCAGTCCTTGGAGACGGGCTGACCATGTTTAAGTGTCAGGGCTTCGCCCGACGGCAGCCAGACTTGCGCAAGCGCCATACGGTTTTCTGTAAGTGTGCCGGTCTTGTCAGTGCAAAGCACCGTTGCCGAGCCCACGAGAC
>NZ_JXQM01000126.1 GCF_000832065.1 Nitrosospira sp. NpAV
TTCCGGGAGAAACCGTCCTTCGGGATAATTTTGTATTCACAGACCTGTCACCACTCGCACCTGATATCGTTCCCCCAGGGCAGATACGTTAGATCACGAAGGGAAGCCATGCGCCTTCTGGTCGTTTTGGCAGAATCTGCGATTTGCCGGGAGCGGCTTTACTGTATCGCTTGTGCCGCACACGGTTAAGCATGGCAGACATAAAACGCGATCCGGTTTCCAATCCCTGTTTACTTGTCATATAATCCCGCCAGCCGGTCAGCAAGCTGAACTGCGCCAGCGCCGGCAGCCACCATCATTCTTACTATGAAAGCCTTATTTTCCTCCGTCATTACAACGATATCGATCACATCCCGGCCTTCATTCTGGCTGAATCATGAAATTGCCGCCATTTCCAGCAATCCCGCCATTTTCGAAGCTTTTGCCCGCTGCTGGGACAAACTGAAGCACCAGAGCAGCTGATAAAAGCACCGGCCTGCCTTGATCTACGCGGATCAGGCGAAAGAAATATTCACAATGCTGTCCATCCTCCATCGATGACCAGGTTGGCACCCGTCATATAACTGGAGGCATCCGAAACCAGAAAAATGATTGCGCCGTGATACTCCTCTTTCGCGGACATACGCCCCAGAATGGTTCTGGCCGAGTAGTTGCCGGCAAACTCAGTGTCATGTTTGTTCCAGACCCCGCTGGGGGTGAGCAGGTTAACGCGGATGGCTGTATCCATGTAATAGGCAGCCAGGAATTTTGTGAGTCCCAGCAACCCCGCCTTGCATACCGAGTAAACCGCTGGTTTATACGTCTGCGCTTCCTGCCCAGCCTTTTTGTAAATACGCTGAT
>NZ_JXQM01000127.1 GCF_000832065.1 Nitrosospira sp. NpAV
CTCCACTTTTATTATCCATCACCCAAGCTTTCCATAAAGAGAATTAGGTAAATTTCTGCTCATTTTTCATATCCATCCATTGATTGACGATGGGTGACAGATGGCCTGCTGTACTCCCACACCCAAAAAATCCCTTGTTTGTCCTCCCCCACTTTCTTCATTCTGCAAGTACCGGCGTTTTGCAGGGTACATTTGCAATTGATTCAACGTGGAAATATCGTTT
>NZ_JXQM01000128.1 GCF_000832065.1 Nitrosospira sp. NpAV
GGCTTCTCAGCAGGGATATCCGCCAGTTTTCCCAGCAGACTTGCAACCGCCCCGCTACGCTGCGCATCCGTTTCACAAGGAGACACCACCGCCGGAATCAGCTCAGCCACCATTTGTGCACGGCGCACCTGGTCATCCGCTAACTTATCATTCGGCACCAACAACGCCGGAATACCCGACTGCACCACTTCACAACAACTGTTATAACCCGTCGCCCCGACAAAAACATCAAAAGCACGCAGATAGCGTGCAAGCGGATATACAGAAACCGGTTTTACCACGGGAGGCAGTTCAACATCG
>NZ_JXQM01000129.1 GCF_000832065.1 Nitrosospira sp. NpAV
GGATGATTACCGGAAGTTTCGGGAAAACCTGAAAAATGTGCGTCATGTCGCTATACTGGGTGCCGGCCTGATTGGTTGCGAGTTTGCCAACGACCTTGTGGCAAAAGGTTATCAGGTAAGTATTTTTGATGTAAGTCCACAACCGCTGGGGCGGCTGCTTCCTCCTGAGGCCGGGCAATTTTTCCGAGAAAAACTGGCTGCCGCAGGCGTTAATTTTCTGCTCGATACTACTGTCGAAAAAATAAACAAGGAAAATGGGCGCTACCACTTACATTATAAAAAAGGTGGCGTTGTTCAGGCTGATATGGTGTTGTCTGCCATTGGCTTGAAACCACGTACCAGTCTGGCTGTGGCAGCAGGAATTCAGATAAATCGAGGGATTGCGGTTGACCGTTACTTACAGACCAGCATTCAGAATATCTATGCTCTGGGGGATTGTGCAGAAGTGGCGGGCAAGGTGTTACCTTTTATTCTACCAATTTCGCATGCTGG
>NZ_JXQM01000130.1 GCF_000832065.1 Nitrosospira sp. NpAV
CAAGCTGGACTACGTGCCCAGCGGCGTGGGCCCGGGTGGTGTTGACCAGATCGCGTACGAAGGCGACTGGAAGCAGCCGCATTGCATCAAGGCGGAACTGGAAGACACTGTGGTTCGAACCTTGCCGTCGACTCGGAGTAAGCAGGCAAGTCGTTGAGAGTCTGGGGCGCTGTTCAGCTTGAACCTTTTAGGTCGAACTGGCCAGCGCAATGCCTTGAGAGCGTCTGTGAATCGCCAGAAAGCTTTGCCTCTCATTGGAACGGGGCAAGCATTCGCAAGCCGAGTTCGTGATTCCCGACCACCTTGCGCATGCCGACCCGATGGTGGAGCGCTTCGAGTGCTGGGCCAGACGTCGGCTCGCGCAAGGTTTCTCGCTGGCCGAGGCGGCCAGCGCCGCGGGCACAAGCGAGCGCACCTTGGCGCGGCGGCTGCAAAGCGTTTTGGGCAAGACACCCCTGTCGTATTTCCAGGACTTGCGCGTGGAGCATGCCGTCCATCTCTTGCGCACCGGGAGCACCAGCGTCGACCAGGTCGCCGCACAGGTCGGGTACTCGGATGGGGTGACCCTGCGGGCCCTGTTGCGCCGCAAGCTGGGCCGGGGTGTCAGGGAGTTGCGACGCGGTGGATGACCAGAGGCGTTTGGCGTATGTACGGCTGGAGACTGCCAGGAAACTGACGCAGGCCAAACGGCGCATTTGGACAAACTGACAAAACTACTGCCCGCCACGGCGCGCAAGCTCCAGTTTGACCCCGGACAAAGTTTTGCTGGCAATGTCGTGGTTGAGCAAATCAATACCTTGATTGAGCAACGCTGTGCCCTGACGATTCGGCGGCTCACCGACCCCGCCGCCAACAATGACGCAGCCG
>NZ_JXQM01000131.1 GCF_000832065.1 Nitrosospira sp. NpAV
TGGCGATGATCAAGGGCTTTGTAATATTGCTGGGCAGTTTTCATAAGCTGTCTGGATTCTTTCAGCTGCTTGGCTTCAAGAACGCTTTCCAGGTGATCCAGAGATATTTTCAAGCTATCAACTGAAGCCTGTTGGTGCTTCACGTCATCACTTGCTTCAACCGGAGCTTTGGGTTTTCCAGCCAGCTTGCGAACGGGCTCCAGCC
>NZ_JXQM01000132.1 GCF_000832065.1 Nitrosospira sp. NpAV
ATACCCAACGCACCCTGTCCAACAGCCGGAAGACTCAGCCCGGGCGGCAACAGCATGCTGATGCGATATCTCAGCTCCAGCCGTTTCAGTCAGGCTGCAGCCAGAATGATTGCACTGTATTCCTCCTCGTCCAGCTTTCGCAGTCGCGTTTGCACGTTACCACGCAACGGACGCACTTGCAGATGCGGGAAGCGCGCCCGTAACTGGGATTCTCGCCGCAAACTGGAAGTCCCTACCACGCTTCCGGTGGGCAATTCTTCCAGGCTGGTAAAATCATTGGAAACAAATGCATCACGCGGATCTTCCCGTTCTGTGATGGCGGCCAGCCTGAATCCAGACGGAACAATCATCGGCACATCTTTCATAGAATGTACTGCGATGTCCGCACGGCCGTCTTCCAGAGCCAGTTCAAGCTCTTTGATAAAAAGCCCCTTGCCACCAATTTTTGACAAGGAAACATCCAGAATCTGATCTCCCTTAGTCGTCATGCCAAGTATGGTGATATCAGTTTGCGGGTATAATTCAAGCAGACGACTTCGAATGAAATTTGCCTGCCATAAAGCAAGCTGGCTCTCACGTGACGCAATAACAATTTTTTCAGGACTAGACATAATAAGAATCTGATTTTGAAGCAATGCCGCCATTCTAGCACGGGCGACCCCGGTCCGGATGATGGCAAATAACTGCATTTTATCCCGGTGAC
>NZ_JXQM01000133.1 GCF_000832065.1 Nitrosospira sp. NpAV
CCACTGGTAACGTGCGGTGCCGCACACCCATGATTTCACCTTCTTCGGTCCAGGCAGAGACAACAAGACAGTCAGGTATACTGGAGGGTTCGATAACCAGGGAATGGTAGCGGGTTGCCATGAACGGGCTGGCGATTCCCTGGAAAACACCCTGACCATCATGAAAAACCGGCGAGGTTTTACCATGCATGACTTTTCCGGCGCGCACAATTCGTCCGCCGAAAGCCTGGCCAATACTCAGGTGACCAAGACATACACCCAGTATAGGAATTTTTCCACTGAACCGGTTGATCAACTCCATGGAAATACCTGCTTCATCAGGCGTGCATGGACCAGGCGAAATGACAATACCGGCCGGCTT
>NZ_JXQM01000015.1 GCF_000832065.1 Nitrosospira sp. NpAV
AAGGATGTTACCGAAAGCATGCATGACAAGCAGAATTCGTAGGGCTCATTCGATTTAACCTACCAGCCTTCTCGGTGCTATTTCCCCTCGGGCCGTGACCTCTCCCAGGCCGAGAAACTGTTTTTCGTGACCGTATAATCGAATTTTTTCCCCTTCCGGCAAACCGCCCATGGAGGAACAGGCCTTTACCACTTGCCCCTGCAGCAAAGAAACTACGGCCGCGCCATCCAGAGTAGCGGCAGGGAGATCATATAAAAGACTATCCACCGGCCGCAAGCAGGTGTCTCGTTGTACCGGCGGCATTGTTTCAAGCTCGTCCAGCGTATAGGCCTGCGACAGATTGAAACTGTCCAGCACACTACGGCGCAAAGCAGTAAGATACGCTCCGCCGCAACCCAATGCCTTGCCAATGTCTTCAGCGAGAGTGCGAATGTAAGTACCCGTGCTGCATTTGACCACGATGGACATTTCCTCGCCCGTCATGATATTCAAACTTAACTCATGGATAATGACTCCGCGCGCCTGCCGCTCGATTTCCACTCCGTCTCTCGCATAGGCATACAAAGCCTTTCCCCGGTGCTTCAAGGCGCTATACATGGGTGGCACCTGCATAATCGGGCCGATAAAGCTTCGTAGTACCGTCTCAACTTGCAACATCGTGGGTTTCATACTTCGGGAAGGCGCATCGCATGCTGAAATTTCACCCTCGGCATCGCCGGTCGTACTGATATAGCCTAATCTCAACGTGGCTTCATACGTCTTGTCGGCACCCAGCAATGCGGATGAAAACTTGGTAGCCTCACCGAAGCAAATCGGCAATAAGCCGGTAGCCAGCGGATCGAGTGTACCGGTATGGCCGGCCTTGCCCGCCGTAAAAATTCGCTTGGCGATTTGCAATGCCTGATTGGAGGAAATGCGGGAAGGTTTATCAAGCAGCAGAACGCCGCTGATTTTACGTTTGATGCGTTTGAACTGCTCCCCATTCGGGTTAAATAGCCGCGGGTTCAATATGTGATGTGGATGCTCGATGCCGCCAGGCGGGAATTACGATCCATCTGTTTCTTTTATCGAACCTTCCTGAGCAACCGCTTCATCTATCAGTTGTGACAGATGCATTCCACGCTCGATCGACTCATCGTAGATAAAATGAAGTTGCGGTATTACGCGCAGTTTCAATCGGTGAGACAGATGACTCCGCAGAAATCCAGCCGCGTGTTCCAATCCGTTGCTGGTGAGAAAATTATCATTTTCACTGCGCAGCGTAGTGTAGAAAACCTTGGCATGGGAATAATCGTGACTTACCTCGACACCCGTCAAGGTAATCATGCCTATACGCGGGTCCTTGAGTTCGTTGCGGATCAGGTCGGCCAGCTCACGCTGGATCTGGTCGGCAATGCGCAGTGTGCGCGAATGGTCTTTAGGCATGGTTTCCCACTCGGAAGAGAGCCATCCTTACATTACAAGCTACGCGCAACTTCGACGATTTCATAGGTTTCCACTTGGTCGCCTATCTGGATATCGTTAAAGTTTTTGATCGATAAACCGCATTCGAAGCCCGCTCTAACCTCCTTTACATCGTCCTTGAAACGCTTCAGGGAATCCAGTTCACCCGTATGAGTGACCTCGCCATTGCGCAGCAATCTCACCAGCGAACCTCTCTTGACAATACCGTCCAGTACGTAACAGCCTGCCACAGCGCCCACTTTGGAAATGCGAAACACCTCGCGGATTTCCACCAGACCCGTGATATTTTCCTTGCGATCGGGCGCCATCATGCCTGACAGTGCCGCCTTGATTTCATCCACCGCCTCGTAAATAATGCTGTAATACCGCACATCCACGCCGGTGGAACCGATTAGCTTGCGCGCAACCGTATCCGCGCGGCTATTGAAGCCAATGACAACCGCTTTGGAAGCCAACGCCAGATTGATATCGGATTCAGTAATCGCGCCTACGGCACTGTGAATGATGTTAACCCTGACCTCATCGGTCGAAAGTTTCTGCAGGGCATGCGTCAGCGCCTCGTAGGAACCCTGCACGTCAGCCTTGATGATGAGTGCGAGGACCTTGACCTCGCCCTTCTGATCAAACACATTTTCCAGTTTGGCAGCCTGCTGTCTGGCAAGCTTTACGTCACGGAACTTGCCTTGACGGAAGAGCGCGATTTCACGCGCTTTGCGCTCATCGGTCAATGCCACTACCACCTCCCCGGCCACGGGAACTTCGGATAACCCTTGGATCTCAACCGGAATGGAAGGTCCCGCCTGTTCGACTGGTTTGCCATTTTCGTCAAGCATGGCCCGGACGCGCCCAAATACCGCCCCTGCCAGCAGAATATCGCCACGCTTCAAAGTTCCGGACTGCACCAATATCGTCGCCACCGGACCGCGTCCTTTATCCAGGCGCGATTCAATCACGATCCCTCTCGCGGCTGCGTCCTTAGCCGCCTGAAGCTCCAGCACTTCAGCCTGGAGCAACACGCTTTCCAGAAGCGCGTCAATGCCCTGCCCCGTCTTGGCTGACAGCTCAACGAACATGGTATCGCCACCCCAGTCTTCCGGAACCACTTCCTGCGTCACCAATTCCTGCCTGATGCGCTCAGAATTCGCTTCCGGTTTATCTATCTTGGTTATGGCCACCACGATCGGCACCTTGGCGGCCTTGGCGTGATGAATTGCTTCGATTGTCTGTGGCATTACACCGTCATCCGCCGCCACGACCAACACCACGAGATCGGTGACCTTGGCCCCCCGTGCGCGCATGGCCGTGAAAGCCTCATGACCGGGCGTATCAAGAAAAGTGACCATGCCTCTTTCGGTTTCCACGTGATAGGCGCCGATGTGCTGAGTGATCCCGCCTGCTTCGCCGCTTGCCACGCGAGTACGGCGGATATAATCCAGAAGCGAGGTTTTGCCGTGGTCGACGTGCCCCATTACCGTGACCACAGGCGCTCGTGGCTCCGTTTGAAGTGCGGTGGCGGGTGTCTCAGTATCCACCAGAAAGGCTTCGGGGCTATCCAGTGCCGCGTACTTGGCAACGTGGCCCAATTCTTCCACCACGATCATGGCGGTTTCCTGGTCCAGCATCTGATTGATGGTGACCATATTTCCCATTTTCATCAATGCTTTGATAACTTCGGCGGCCTTGATAGACATTTTCTGAGCCAGCGCGCCGACGGAAATCGTCTCAGGAACCATTACTTCATGCACAACAGGCTCTGTCGGCGCGGAAAAACTGTGAACGGCCACATCTTCGGTGGAAGATTTACTGTGCTTATCCCTCCGCGTACGCCATCCCTTGCCGCTGGATAAATCGCCTCGTGTCTTAAGGCCGCGCTTCTCAACTCTCTCGTCTTTCCAGACGACCTGCTTGGTTTGCTTTTTTTTCTTTTCAGCCTTGGCTGCCTTATCCTCCGGCTTGACCACCGGTTTATGCAGAGTACCTTCTGTTGGAGCGGGCTGCGGCTGCGGAGTCTCCCCTTCAGCCTGGACTGTGGATGGAGCAGCGGCGGCAGGAGTGGCGCCTGGCGTCTCTGCAGGGACAGCGGTCACGGGGACCACAACCGGCTCAGGTTCCTTGATCTCAGCGGCTGCGGCCTTCTGGCGTTGCTTCTTCTCCCTGAGTTCAGCTGTCTGCCGTGCGATCAACTCGGCTTGTTTCCTTGCCTCCTCCTGACGCAACGCCTGTTGTGCGGCATCTATCACCGGCGTTGGAACCGGTGCAGGAGCTACCGGGGCCGGCGATGGAGCGGGTTCGGCGGGCGTGCCTGCGATGGTTGTCCGGTCGCTCAAATCACCTTTGACAACTACGCGTTTCTTGCGAACTTCTACTTGAATGCTACGGGCTTTGCCAGTGCTGTCCGATTTCTTGATTTCAGAAGTCTGCCGGCGAGGCAGGCTGATCTTGCCTTTCTCCTCCTTGGCGCCATGAATCTTGCGCAGATAATCGAGAAGCTGGGTTTTATCCTGCTCGGTCAGACTATCTGCGGTCATTTTCTTGCTGACACCAGCGGCCTGGAGCTGCTCCAACAATACGGTCGGAAGCACCCCGAGTTCACTAGCGAATTGCTCTACATTCATTTGAGACATTGATAACCTTTAATAACGCTATACTTTATCCGGCGAAGCGGCGAACCATGGGGCACGCGCCGCCATAATCAATTGCTTGGCGCGTTCGGCATCCATTTCAACCATTTCCATTAGATCGTCCACAGCCAGATCGGCAAGATCTTCCTGGGTATTTACCCCTTTAGCCGCCAATTCGCGCGCGGTTTGACTGTCCATACCTTCCAGCGAAAGCAGATCTTCGGCTATATGCTCCACTTTTTCTTCACTAACGATAGCCTCGGTTAAAAGAGCATTGCGGGCCCGGGTGCGCAGTTCATTGACGGTCTGCTCGTCGAACGATTCGATTTCCAGCATTTCGCTGAGCGGCACGTAAGCGACTTCCTCCAATGTAGTAAAACCTTCCTGCACCAGAATATCCGCCACCTCCTCATCCACATCAAGTTTTTCCATGAATAGCTGGCGAATGACGGAAAATTCCTCCTCATTTTTTGCCTGGGACTCTTCCATCGTCATGATGTTGAGCTCCCATCCAGTCAATTCCGACGCAAGCCGAACATTCTGGCCACCGCGGCCGATAGCCTGGGCAAGGTTGTCTTCATCCACCACGATGTCCATACTGTGTTTTTCTTCATCTACCAGGATGCTGCTGATTTCCGCTGGCGCCAACGCGTTGATCACAAAAGTGGCCGGATCGTCCGACCACAAAATGATATCCACCCTTTCCCCCGCCAGCTCGCCCGTAACCGCCTGGACTCTGGAGCCACGCATACCGACACAGGTGCCGATCGGGTCAACACGCTGATCGTTGGACTTTACAGCAATCTTGGCACGTGAACCGGGATCTCTGGCCGCGACCTTGATCTCCAGCAAACCTTCTTCGATCTCCGGCACCTCCAGCTCGAACAACTTAATCAGAAATTCCGGCGCGATCCTGGACAATACGAGCTGCGGCCCCCGGGCGGTACGATCAATCTTGTATAAATAGGCACGCACGCGGTCGCCAACCCGTAAGTTTTCCTTGGGAATCATCTGGTCGCGAGGTAACGCCGCCTCAACCCTCCCGGATTCGATGATGGCATTGCCGCGTTCCATGCGCTTAATGGTACCGGTAACCATGTACTCTTTACGCTCGAGAAAATCATTCAGAATCTGCTCGCGCTCGGCATCACGTATCTTCTGGAATATTACCTGCTTCGCTGCCTGGGCGCCGATACGCCCGAATTCCACCGGCTCCAGCAATTCCTCAACGAATTCTTCCAGCTTGATCTCCGGATCACGTTGCAACGCCTCGCTCAGCGTAATTTGACGTGCCGGATCCTCTACAGCGTCGTCGTCCATCACTTGCCAGCGGCGCAAGGACTGATAATCACCCGTCTGGTGGTCAATCGATACGCGCACATCGGCATCGTCCTGGAAACGCTTTTTTGTAGCAGATGCCAACGCCAATTCAAGTGCGGCAAAAACGATGTCCTTTTCGACATTCTTTTCGCGCGCCAATGCATCCACCAGCAGTAAAACCTCGCGGCTCATGTTACCTCCAGCCAAATTCTCGGGAAAATTACAATTTTGGTATCAGACGGGCTTTTTCAAGATTATTCAGTTCAAGATCCAGCATTTTTCCGTCCACTTCCAGTTTTAATACACCATCATTCACTTCGCGCAGAATCCCGACAAAATTCCTTTGACCCTGTAGCGCCACACGCAATCTCAGCTTAGCCGATTCCCCGCCAAAACGGATAAAATCGGCTACCTTTCTCAGCGGCCTGTCCAACCCAGGGGATGATATCTCCAGACGATCGTAGTCAATATTTTCAACCGCAAGCAACCGGCTCAAATGGTTACTAACAGCGACACAATCATCCACGCTGACTCCCTCTGGCTTGTCGATAAATACCCGTATCAACTTGCCACGCGCCGACCGCTCAATGTCAACCAGTTCATAACCCAGCCCCGCCAAAGTTGATTCAAGCAATTCATGCAGATCCATAGACCCTATAGCCCCGGCACAAACAAAAAATGGGCTGAAAGAGCCCATAAATATTGGGGCATTTTAGCAAAAATTTAGAATTAATGAAATAGATGCTCGTCAATTACATCCTTGATCTGGAGGCAAACCTCATAAAAACCAGATAATCCTCTGCCACGCGAGATGATGGCGAGGCAAGTTGCGAGATAGCTTTCGCCGGTTGAGGAGAATCCATGACTGGGTCCATGAGCGCTGAACAAGCGGCGAAAATGGCCGCAGACCGACTACTTGCATTTCGGCAGGCTGCGGGCCGCCTAATTGGATTATCTGGGTTAAACCAATATGAGTGATACAATTTCGCTAAATATTGCATCTACCGTATATCCCTTTTCCAGAAAAAAACTTACCGGAGCATCTCGTGGCTACGATTAAATCCATCCTGCATGAAACCCGCGTATTCCCACCCAGCCCTGAATTCATCAAACAAGCCAATCTGCCCGGCATGGAAGCTTACCAATCACTCTGTGCCGAGGCTGAAAAGGATCTTGAAGCTTTCTGGGGCAGGCTGGCGCGGGAACATATCCTGTGGCACAAACCATTCACCCGGGTACTGGATGAAAGCAACCACCCGTTCTTCAAATGGTTTGATGACGGCGAACTGAATATTTCCTTCAATTGCCTTGATCGGCATCTCACTACTCAGCCGGATAAGATCGCCATCATTTTCGAGGCGGACGACGGTAGCGTCACTCGTGCCACATACCGCGATCTTCACGGCCGCGTGTGCCGGTTTGCCAACGGACTCAAGTCGCTGGGAATCAGCAAAGGCGAACGTGTCATTATCTACATGCCCATGAGCATTGAAGCCGTGGTGGCGATGCAAGCCTGCGCTCGCATCGGTGCGACGCACTCAGTGGTGTTCGGCGGCTTCTCCGCCAAGAGCCTGCATGAACGGATTATCGATGCGGGCGCGGTGGCTGTCATTACTGCTGACGAGCAACACCGCGGCGGCAAGATCAATCACTTGAAAACCGCGGTGGATGACGCGATTGCCTTGGGGGGGACCGATTCGGTGAAATCCGTGGTGGTTTACCGACGCGGTGGCGGGGACGTGCAATGGCACACTCCGCGCGATATCTGGTGGCACGAACTGATCAGCGGCAAGAGCGATGTCTGCGAACCCGAATGGATTGGTGCTGAACATCCGCTATTCACGCTCTATACTTCCGGCTCCACCGGCAAGCCAAAGGGCGTGCAACATTCTTCCGCAGGCTACCTGCTGGGTGCGATCCTGAGCATGAAATGGATTTTCGACTACAAGCCCGCAGATATTTTCTGGTGCACCGCCGATGTGGGTTGGGTCACCGGACACAGCTATGTCACATACGGCCCATTGGCAATCGGCGCCACCCAGGTGGTATTCGAAGGTGTTCCCACGTATCCCGACGCGGGCCGCTTCTGGAAAATAATTCAGGATCATAAGGTGACCACATTTTATACCGCACCCACCGCCATTCGCTCCCTCATAAAGAATGGACCGGATTTGCCGGGAAAATACGATCTTTCATCATTGCGCCTGCTCGGTTCGGTGGGCGAGCCGATCAATCCCGAGGCATGGATGTGGTACTACACTGTCGTCGGGCAATCCCGCTGCCCGGTGGTGGACACCTGGTGGCAAACCGAAACGGGCAGCCACATGATTGCCCCCGTACCTGGCGCGGTGCCGCTCAAACCTGGTTCCTGCACGTTGCCGCTGCCCGGCATCATGGCCGCCATTGTGGATGAAGCGGGGCACGATATCGAGAACGGCAAAGGTGGATTCCTTGTCATCAAACGCCCATTTCCATCCCAGGCGCGTACCTTGTGGGGAGACCCGGAGCGCTTCAGGAATACCTATTTTCCCAAGGAACTGGGCGGGAAATACTATCTGGCTGGTGATTCCGCCAATTGCGATCTGGACGGCTATTTCTGGATCATGGGGCGCGTTGACGATGTGCTGAATGTCTCCGGCCACCGTCTGGGTACCATGGAAATCGAATCCGCGCTGGTAGCCAGTCCCCTGGTCGCGGAAGCAGCGGTGGTCGGCAAACCGGATGAAATCAGGGGTGAAGCCATCGTGGCGTTCGTGGTGCTGAAAGGCACGCGTCCGCAGGGCGAGAATGCACATAACACTGCCGTTGAATTGCGCAACTGGGTATCCCAGGAAATCGGGCCCATTGCCCGGCCTGAAGAAATTCGCTTCGGCGATAATCTACCCAAAACCCGTTCCGGTAAGATCATGCGCCGCCTGCTGCGCACCCTTGCCAAGGGAGAGGAGATTACCCAGGACGTCTCCACACTGGAGAACCCGGCAATACTTGAGCAATTGAAACAGCCGATAGCGTAATTTGCGTCTCACACTTTATTTCCCATGAACAACCATTTATCTCACGGGGCGGAGGCGCTTACTGCGCCCCCCGCCTCGCTTCCCGGTATCACCGATTACGACAACGGTGTCAGCGCTATCGATGCGGACTATCTCCGCCCTGGGCTCGCGGCGATTCACCTCATCGTCGAGAATGGCAAAGCGGCGCTGGTGGATACGGGAACCTCATCTTCCGTTGCCGGCGTGATGGAAGTATTGCAAAAAAAGAATCTTGCTCCCGAGGATGTGGCCTATGTGTTTGTTACCCACATACACCTCGACCATGCCGGCGGCGCGGGAGAATTCATGCACTGCCTTCCCCATGCGAAACTGGTGGTGCATCCGCGCGGCGCACGGCATATGGCCGATCCCGCGCGGCTCGTCGCCAGTGCAATGACGGTATACGGCGAAGCGGAATTCAAACGCATGTACGGCGTCATCCGTCCGGTGGACGCAAGCCGCATCGTTGAAGCACCGGATGGCTTCACCCTGGACTTCAACGGGAGGCCATTGCTGTTCCTGGATACGCCGGGCCATGCGCGCCATCACTATTGTATCTTCGATAAAAAAAACCAGTCATTTTTTACCGGCGACACATTTGGTCTTTCTTATCGAGAATTTGACGTGGACGGAATAGAGTTCGTGTTTCCGACCACTACGCCCGTGCAGTTCGACCCTGTGGCGGCCCATGCTTCGCTGAATCGCATCATGAGTTACGATCCAGCCTATGCCTTCCTGACCCACTACGGCCGCATCGGCCACCTGCCGCGCCACGCCAGGGAGATGCACGATCTGATCGATGCCCATGCAACGATAGCCAGGAAGCTGCGCAGCGTCCCCGACAGGCATGCGGCGTTGGTGGAAGAACTCGAAACACTATTATTACAGCGGATCATCGCGCATGGCTGCAAACTGCCGCAGGAAGAGATTCATGATCTGCTGAGCCTGGATGTCGGGCTTAACGCTCAGGGACTGGAATATTGGCTGGATCAGGCAGGTGGAGGTTGAAAGTACCATAGAACACAAGTAAATCGCGTTGCACCCTAAGAGAATTTCCTCGATATGATCACGCCTGAATTCTCGTGCCTTTCCAATTGAGTTTAAACTGCCATGGCCTCATATACCCATTTGCGTCTGCCTCACTCTCTCAAAAAAACATACCGCCGCCGCAGCCGCCGCATTCAATGATTCCGTGCCCCCAGGCATGGGAATGGTGGCTTGTTCGCCACTTACCTGCAGCACCGCGTCCGACAACCCCGCCCCCTCATTGCCGAATACAAATGCGAGCGGGCCGGTCAGCCGGGTCTGATAAAGGCTTTTTTTCGCTTTCAGAGTCATGGCGATGACTTTGCCGCCGAACTTTTTCGCCGCTTCCACCAGGTCAGACCTTTCGTGAATGCGCAGCAAGAAATGCGCACCCATGGCGGCGCGCAGGGTTTTGGGTGACCAGGCATCGGCGCAACCCTCGGACAAATAGACATCGCATGCACCTGTAGCAGCGGCGGAACGCAGGATGGAGCCCAGATTTCCGGGGTCTTGTATCGCCTCGAGCAGCACGTAAAAGGATTCGCTCCCCCCATCCCCACGCACGGGCATGACTGCGGCCGGAGGAATGGATATCAGCGCCATGATACCGGTGGGCATTTTTACCGGGGAAGCCTCACGCAACAATACATCGCTCAGCACAACCACATCTACGTCCCCTCCCCGCTCCGCCAGCAAACGTTTTATCTCCATGTTCTTGCAACCCGATTCACTCACAATAAGGGTCTTCGGCGGACCTAGTGCAAGATGATAAGCGGTGATCAGATGAATGCCATCAAGCAACGTCAGGCCGGTTGCTCTACGTTGCCGCGCGGAATCTTCCAGCTTGATGAGTTGCTTGAAGAATGGATTATCGCGGGAAGTGATAGATTTTATCGTCAATCGAGGACACTTGAATGGACTGTGCTACAGAATATGTTGTTGGCAAAACCCGCAATGACTCTCAACAAAATATACAGGAATCAAATTAAGAATGGAGATTAAAGAGAATGGGAACAAAGTCCCCATCAATTCTACTGGAAAGAGATTTTTCTATGTTGTGCCATAAAACCAAGCAAACCTAAACCTGCTAATAGCATGGCATAGGTGCCAGGTTCCGGCACGGCTGGCGCAAATACGACATCAATTAAAACTCGCGAAGTCGGCGAAATGTCGAGTCCAGCGCCATTATAACGAATAGTGTCGCTGTCGAAACTCAGTCCAATTGAGGACGCTGCGAATGTCGAAAGAGGATTAAGGGATACGCCCGCAATAACAGGCAAATTCGGGCCGGAGAAGTCAAAGACATAACCATTAAAGGATCCGTTCGCAGAAGGGGAACTCACTACATAGTCAAGGTCGATTGTCGAGTCTCCAATATCTATATTTGAGCCGATGATGCTAAAGCCCCTGATCGTCTGAATTGAACCGGACGTAAACTCGACTCCCGTCCCGACAACTTTTGTGAGGGGTATGCTTATCCGATCCGCTTCCATAGGAGCGGTGCAACAATAGGCCGTTGTCGTCACCTGCGCCCCGTCAAAGCCCCCGGCCTCTACGGTGGAACTCATGGCAAGTACAATACTTGCAGTGAAAATTGAAAATGTCTTCCGCATTTTAATTCTCCCTTGAGTTAGATAGACTTAGAAAAATGATAGCGCAACATAATGACAGCGATGTGAATCAAAACCTGCCACAATAGCGGCGTGTTGAATGGATTTTCATACGGTGCAATATCCTTCGTTCATCGCATCCTGCATTTTCACGCCTCCTCATTTCCCGCATCGATCCGCTGACCGAATAATTCCATCGGGATAGTCTGGTATTTGACTTCCAGAATTTCGAGTTCTTCAACTCCGCCCGGTGCGTGCAGCGTCACTACATCGCCTTCCCGCGCCTTGATCAGCGCACGCGCCATCGGTGAAATCCAGCTTATGTAGCCTTTTGAAGTGTCAATCTCGTCAACACCCACAATGGATACCGTTTTTTCTTCACCTTTCTGATTGGCGAATGTCACCGTGGCCCCGAAAAAAATTCGTTCGTCATCTTCCCTCGGTGCAACGGGGTCCACGATTTCCGCCATATCCAGGCGGCGGGTCAGAAAACGAATGCGCCGATCGATTTCGCGCAGACGCTTCTTGCCATAGATATAATCGCCATTCTCCGAACGGTCTCCATTCCCGGCGGCCCATGACACCGTCGCCGTCACTTGAGGGCGTTCCTTGTTCATCAGCCAGAGAAACTCGTCCATCAACCGTGCATGACCACCCGGGGTAATGTAGTTTTTGCTACCCGGAGGTAAAGGGAGTAAAGGATCAATGGCCTCATCTTCATCCAGGCCATCGCTCGATTCCGGCTCCTTTATAAATGCTTTATTCATACGCCGGAATTTTTCTATCCAATAGAATAATCAACTTGATGTGGCTCCTCCGAATGACCCACCATACACCTCGTTTCCGTGCCGCATCTCATCGATACGCGCCCATTTATTGACGACCGCGAGTTGACAGCAAGCCAAGTTAATAACACCAAAAGTTTGTTGGATTTAGATCAGCAATGACAGGAGCGAGATATTAGAAATGACTGGATTGACGCCAGACAAGACGCAAGGAGGCGCATACTATTCTATGCAACGACAAGCAACGCGGCATGACGACAATCCAATCATTTTTCCAGCAGCATGCGCCGCGCCTCGCGTGTGGCGCCCAGCAACCCGGCTTCCGGGTTCATGACGACACGCACAGGGATTTCACTCATCAGGGCGGAGAAACGCCCCTTGTCGCAAAACGCCTTCATGAAACCGCCTTCTTTCAATTTATCGATGATTTTGGGCGCAATGCCGCCAGCCACATATACGCCGCCACGGCTCAGCGTTGACAGCGCCAGATTCCCGGCATAAGCACCGTAAATTTCAACAAATAAATTCATCGCCATTACCGCAAGAGGATGCTTATGATTGAATGCGAGATCCGCCACCCGCGCCGCGCAGTCACCCCCCAGGCTGGCTTGCACCGGTTCCGGGGCATCGTTCCGATGATGAAAATTGAGGAACTCGAAAATATTGGTCAATCCCGGTCCGGATAGTAGCCGCTCAACCGATACATGGCCAAACTTCTTCCGTAGATATTGAAGCAAGTGATCCTGCAATTCATTTGCGGGAGCAAAATCCACATGCCCCGCCTCAGTAGGCAATGGTATATAACGGTCATCTTGCCAAATCAGCCACGCCACCCCCATGCCGGTACCCGCACCCAGCACAACACCCATCTCCTTGTCGTAAAGCTTTCCCGCCTGCAACGACATGAAATCGCTCGCGGATAAAATTTCGATGCTCAACGCTACAGCTTTAAAATCATTGATGAGCTTGACATCGGGAATGGAAAATTCGTGTGCGATAACCGCGCTATCCATCACCCACGGCAAATTCGTCAGGGTTGCCCGCTGTTGCATGATCGGCCCCGCCACCGCAAAACAGGCGGATGCCGGATTGCCACCCGCTCCGGCCATTGCGGCCCGATCCAGAAAATCCCTGAGGATATCGGAAAAATCCGGATAGTCGCGGCTGGGATAACGGCGCTCATAGCGCACCTGCATGCCACCCTCCGTCGCCTCCGCCGCTTGCAGCAGGACCTTGGTGCCACCTATATCGGCGCTGATAAAATATTGGCTCATGATTCGATCCACCGTTGTGCCGGATCCTGGCGGTAAAACAATGCCAGTTGTTCATACACCGTCGAAAAATGCAATTTCACCACGACCGGCATCTCAAAGAATGCTTCGCTCATGACGGCAAAGAACTCCGCGGGGCTCTCCGCTGCATAAGGATCGATATAAGAGCCGGTATAAGGATCGATGTCATAGCTGATATGAGAATCGATCGCCATTGCCTCGGCTGCATCCACCTCCAGGCAGAAGGTAGCGTATGCTTGGCTGAATACTTCGCTCCAGGTTTGCTGGCTCATGCCGGCATGCAATGGCGGTGACCCGTTGGCATCACCATTCAGCATATCGAGTTTGTGAGCGAATTCATGTATGACTACATTGTAGCCGGTACCCGCCTCGGCGGCGACGGTATCTTCCCAAGAGAGAATCACGGGTCCGCCAAGCCAGGATTCGCCTGATACCGGCTCATTCGCGTGATGCACCACGCCAGCTTCATCAGCATATTCGTAGTTGCGAATGAATTCACCGGGATAGACAATGATTTCGACCCATCCGTCGTAGTAATCCAGATCAAGATTCAGAATGAGAATGCAGGCTTGGGCCGCTATCACCACATGCATCTCCTCGGTGACAACCAGCCCATGCGCCCCACTTATTTGCTTGGCATGAAGGAACAGCGTGACGCATTCACGCAGGCGCTTAAGTTCGATCGGACTCAGGCCCCGCAGAAATTTCAGTTGCGCTACTATTTTTTTCCAGAGATCGTCCGGGATGGATTCGTTTTCAAGAATGCGATGACGGTACCAGTCTTTGAAGTTCCAGGACATTACGGAGCCTCTGAATCAATCCTCACCGGATTTCAGCGCACGGCTGCTTTCCAATTCCGGAGCATCCACGTCCACCGCGTCTATTCGCGCAAAGCGCTGGCTGATCTTGCGGCTGGAGATGTGTACCTCCTCCACATCCTGATTGGCTTGACGGATATGATCGGCAAGCTTTTTCATGCGTTCGTCGAAACGCACAAAATCCTTGCCGAGCCGGGAAAGCTCATGCTTGATGATATGCACCTGCTCGCGCGTTTCCATATCCTTCAGCACCGCGCGCGCGGTATTCAACACCGCCATCAGCGTTGTGGGCGAAACTATCCACACCTGCTTCTGCATGGCGTAATCCACCACATCGGAATGGTATGCATGGATCTCGGCGAATACTGCTTCGGCAGGGACAAACATCACTGCGCCGTCACAGGTTTCCGGCGGCAGAATGTATTTTCCGGCGATATCATCCACATGTTTTTTCACGTCCGCCTTGAATTGCCTTTGCGCCGCTGTCCGGCTGGCTTCATCCGCATCACGATCGAACATGCGATGAAAGTTTTCCAGCGGGAATTTTGAATCCACCGCCACCATACCCGTGGGCGGAGGCAGCCGCAAAACGCAATCCACGCGACTGCCATTGGAAAGGGTGTACTGCATGGTATACGCTGCTACGGGTAAAATATTGCGCACCAGTGCTTCCAGCTGCACCTCGCCGAATGCGCCGCGCGAGCGTTTGTCGCCCAGCAGCTCCTGCAAGCTCACCATGTTGGTGGTAAGACTGTCTATTTTTTTCTGTGCTTCGTCGATGGTCGCAAGCCGCGTCATGACACTGGTAAAAGTTTCGTTGGTTTTCTTGAAGCCTTCGTCAAGACGCTCGGTGACGTGTCCACTGATCTGGTCCAACCGTGCCTCCACCGTTCCTCGCAACTGTTCGGAAGTTTTAACAAGCGCTTCGGATAACCGATCACCCTGATTCGCGAGGCCTTCGTGCAAATCCTTGAGCATGTCGCGATGCTTATCTTCCATCATCCTCGCCTGTTGCCCCAGCAAGTCACGCACCATTGACGAAAGCATGCCGAGCCGGATCACCAGAAAGGCCATGGTTACCAGGAGAATGGCGGCGGCGGTGATAATCAGCAGGGTTTCAGGCATTGTGTTGTGAAGTATACCGGAGAATCTGATTCGCAAGCAGCCTGTTAGGCTTGAAGACTCGGGCGAAAAAGTGACTGGGCGAAGACAGATTTTAGCGATTTGGAAGGCCAATGGACCACTGACGTATTATCCGAATCGCATCGCATCGGGTATCGCCTTATCTCTGATGAAATCCCCCGGGGTTGTATCGTTCGCTTTCCATCTGATACCTTTGCCATTTGTTCCGACGTTGGGTCGCGCCATCCTGATAATCAGATTCCTGGGCATTTTCATTTTTTTGCTCAAGCCGCTCCTTTCGGGCCTTTCTCCCAACCCGGCGTCGCTCCTCCGTAGCTTTCTGCTGTTTCATCTCGTCCGTAGCATTCTGCTGCTCCCACGGCCTCGCCTCCCATGGCTTCGGTTCCTGGCCTTGCTGCTTGCTCTCCAGCCCCAATCCTGGCTGACTATTTTTTAGCGCTTGCTGCCTCGCCGGGTTCGTGCCGGGTTCCCGCTGTTTCGAAAAAGTATCTTGATATGCCGTAGCGGCGGGTTGAAAGCCCAGCATGGCGAAGGTGGTAAATGCTGTCCAGAAGATTTTCATGTGTATTCCTTTGCGATGGATGTTCAGATTGCATTTCTGATAAATCGATATTGGCGACCCCAGGATTATGAGTTATTTACAGTTAGCCACACCTTTACTTATCGACAGATCCCGCTGTTGCTGGAAGAGGATAAGTAATCTTCAAGCCATCTGTGCGTGCCCACGATGTCAGCAAGTGCGGTTTCCGCGCCCCGGCATTGATGATGTCTTCAACCCGTATACCGCGCAGGTTAAGCGCATCGGCAATCAACGAACGGTGGCAACGCCAGGGAACGGCTTCAGCACACATCAGCGCACAGCGTTCGCCCAGGGCGAATCCCATGACATTTTTTAAGTTCATGCCGAATTCCGGCGTTTGCATGTAATCGGCATAGCCGCGAAAAGATGCGTTACGCCAGCCTCCATTGATCGAATCCCTTTGGGGATGGCGTAGTCCGCCAAGCCCGGGCAAGTGCGTATAGTTGATGCCGGAAGCTCGCAGGGCATTTGGCAATGTTTCCTTGTCGAATTGAGGATTCTGCCGGGAACGCGGGATGGTGCGCACATCGAGGACATGTGTAACTTCATTGGCTTTCAACAAATTGATGAATACATCCAGTGAACGCGTGGAATGTCCAATCGTACATACCAGGGATTTGACCACCGGCTGCTTTTTCTCCATGACGTTTGCGCTGATCTCCTTCTATTGACGATAGCTGCAAAAGAGCCCGCGTTCTTCCTATTGCGCCGATCCCGCCGGAGGCGCCGCAATACAGCCAAAACGCGATGCATTGAGAGCAATATCGGCACGCGCCCAAGCGTTTCTGAACCGCGCCTCGACCAATGCCGCCTGGTCGTCCTTCTTTTGGGCGCGCAACGTCTGCAATAATCCGTAAAGCGCCCAACCGTTGTTGCGATTTTTGCGCAAATCTTCCCAGTACACCGTTTCCGCCTCGGCTGCGCGGCCCGCTTCCAGAAGAACGGCCCCCAGCGCCAACCTCGGGGGCGACTGCCATTCCGAAGGTTCCGTGTAAACCAGAGCATCTTCAATGCGGACCGCACGGTCGAGGTATGCAATGGCGGAATCAAACTGTCCACGGGCGGCGGCGATCTCACCCGCAAGGACCTCGGGACCGATACTCAATACGTCGCGCGCGGTATTTAGCGACATAAGCGGCCAATCAAGCGACCCATTCTGCAAGATCCCGCGTAGTGCTTCCAACTCCTGCTCAGCCTGCGGCAACTGCCTGGTTGCGGCAAACGCCAAGCCGCGCACATAATGCCAGCCGCCTTTAAGAAAAGCGTTTGTGGCGGGTGGTGCTGGCTCCTGAAGAATCTCGTTCCACTTTCCAAACTTTGCGTATGCCCAGTACGGTGTCACACGGAACGTTCCCGCTCCCGGCACCGTCTCCAATGCCGCATCATCAATCGCGCCTGCTACCTTTCGTGCCGATTCGATCGCAAGCCGGCTTTGCCCATCCATGGTGGCGGCAAACCAGAGAAAATGAATGTTATGGGGGGTGTACATGACGCGGTACATTCCCTGCGCATGGCTATGCGACAGATACTCCTCGTCAGCTGCAATGGCGAGTTGATTACTCTTTATCGCATCTGCATAGCGCCCCACGCGCTGATAAATATGCGACGGCATATGCACCGCATGCCCGGCCGCCGGCATCAGCGTAAGAAGGGTATCAGCTGCCTTCTCCGCCCGCTCGGGCGTGCTCGTCGGCTCGACCAGATGGATATACATGTGCACCGCCCCCGGATGCCTGGGATTGCGTCGTATCACGCTCTCGGTAAGCGCGACAATTTCGGCGGTCCCCTCGAGCGGATAACCATCCCGCATCCAGTACCCCCAGGAGTTGAGATCCATCATCGACTCGACATAGAGCATCGCGATATCGAGATCGTCCGGAAAGCGCGTGTGGACTTCCCGCATTGCATCCGCATAAGCCCTATTGTTCTCCTTGCGCTGCTCGGAGCTGCCGGTATAACGTTTTTCCAGCGCACTGATAAGCGCCCGCTCGCGCGGAGATGCCTTTGCCATGAGCGAGGCGGCTTTTCGCACGAGATCCAGAGCCGCCGTCTCGTCCTTTGATTCCATCATTGCATTGATATTGGGGCCCAGGACAAGTGCCTGGCCCCAATACGCCATGGCAAGCAAGGGGTCGAGCCGCGCCGCTTCCCGGAACGAACGCCCCGCCTCGGCATGGTTAAACGCGTAGGAGAGATTGAGTCCCTGATTCATGAATTGCTGGGCTGATTTACTCCGTGTGCTGACCGGAAATGTATGTGATCCAAGGTTCAATAGTCTGGGCGTGGCCTGATCATCCTGGACCGCTCGCGCTTGATGCCTGTGAGCCCCTGATCCCGTGGCCGTCGAAGTGTTTTCGCCCGTGTGAGCAGATGTGCCGGTGGCGCCGCTGGCCGCCACCGCCAGCCCCAGCATCATGAAATGAAGTTTGCGTAATTGCATGGATATTCCCCTTCGATTCTTGACTAACGTGAATCCGGCCGGTGGCGCAGCTCCACGAGATGCGCCAGACCGAAATGAATGAAAGCCAGGGCCGCCAGTACGGGTGCGAACAGATTGAGAAACGGTACAAATTGTACCAGACCGGTCAGTAGGCCCAGGGCCCAAAGTGACGGGCGGCAGGATAAAAATATTGCCCGCATCTCTTCGCGGCGAGCGTGCTCCGCGAGCGCATCATAACGGAATAGACGCTGGTTCAAATACGCCGCGGCGATAAATGGGACAATCACCCCCGCGCCGACCAGCCACAATGGAATGGTAACAAGCCATATGGCGATAAAGATGCCGACCGCGAGCAGGGCGTTGAGCAAGCTGCCTGCGATGCCGCCGCTGTTTTCTCGTTCAAGTTGCGGATAATCGCGATCTGCCACCAGATGAACCAAGGCCGGCATGGCGAATAAGGCGGTAATCACTAGCGCCGTAACAAAAACCAGCGGCACAAAAAGAATCAGATGCGCCACACCCTGTATTCCATAGGCAATCCATCTGGGTTCCACGCCTTCGAGCCAAGTTTGAATGCCAATCGCCGTGAGACCGCTTGCGATCCATTCCGAGAAAGTGCTCCAGAAAACCACACCCAGAATCAGCCACAGCAGAGCTGCCACCAGGATTGGCCAGATGACAATCCACAAAACCTGAAACCGGAATAAATCGCGGAAAGCGCACGAAAGCGCCTCGAATACAGGAATCATGGATGACTCTCCTTCGCATGGCGAAACTCATTGAATTCCACTTTCGCATCGCGGATCCGCTTCATAGGCGAATGAGTTGTACCAAGCGGTCCGCTCCCAGATTTCCTTGCATACCTCACCGCAGACTTCACGCTCGAACCCGCACATCCCACCCAGCTTGAAGCGCGCCGTATAGGCGCCCGCGGCTTCTCCACCTTTAAGCTCGATAATAACCCGTGCGTTCTGTTCAAAGATGTTCAGTTGATAAGCGTTGGTGAGATCCTGATAGAACTTCCGGGGTATGATGAATTCACTGCCATCGATGGAAACAAGAAAAACCTCGGTGACAAACCGTGGAATTCCGCCATCCATCCCCCACACGCCCGCGTCCGCCTCGCGGCACTCGCCGCTCTTGCATGGGCGCTCCCTGAACGAAACGGCAACCCTCTTGCCGGAGGGCAGCACGGATATTTTTTCGTGCACGAATGGAATCATCTGCGTTTGCGCAAGCACGCCCGATGACGCGAGGGACAATGTCACAGCGAAACCAAGGAATAGTAATTTCAAGCAGTTCACATGACCCAACATTACTACCCTATCTCTATGAATATCTTTTCAGTCTCGGATGCAGTCTTTAATTTGTTGAAAAGCCGTTCAAAAGCCACTTTACTCTGACCTATGGACCCTTCACCTTTTGTCTCGCCCACCAGTATACATCCCTCCGTATCTGCGGCTGTATTTCCAGGATGTATCCGCACCCCCTCAAAATTGGGAACGTTCAAAAAAAGTGGAAGCAAGCGTCCAAATCGCTGCGACTGATTGATAACGACCTCGTAGCGTCCCGCAGGGATGGCTGTCTTCCCCTTGATCTTGACCGGTCTTTCCACATCTTCCAGCGTGTAGCATTCAAATTGATCATTCACGTATAGCTTGCCAATCGTGCTATCCCCCGAACGATCTGTCCTTTCTACTCGTAGCTCCATTTCAGCTCTCCTTTATAAACGTGAACCTTCTGATCCGCAATACTTGACCCCGGTTTTATGCGGTTATGATGCGATCCCCTCTGTCTCATGCCGCGAATATCGCTAGCGGGGACACTTTTCCCGCATCTTTTCCCGGGTAGGGCTTTCTCCGCTGGCCTTGAGATTTTTATAATCCGCACCGGTCAATACCCAGAATTTCGCTCGTACCGCTTTATCTGTCTCCTTATATCCAGCCTGCTCAAATTCAGCGCTCCTCTCGGATTCGCTGAGTATCTGATGAACTTTTGCATCCCTGAACGCCGACAATTCATGAAGGGCATTGATGTACTCATTAGAATATTTATTCACGTTAGCGTTGAGTTCCTGAATTTGCTGCGAAAAACCCTCCACAAATTGAGAGTTGCCGGATTCGACAGCAAGTCCCAGACCTGCTTCCTTTATTTCCAATCTTTTGATTTCCTGGCAGAACAATGCATATTTATCATTTGACAAGGTAGCCAAACTGCGTATTGCTTTTTCGTTCTGTACGAAATACCAGATTCCTGCCGCAAATAATATCGACAAGCTCAAAGCCCAGATTTTCCAGTTCCTGCCGCGCTCATAGGATTCGATAGCTTTAAGAAAAGCGAGACCCCCTTGAAATCTAGCGGCTGGATTCTTCTGCATTGCCTTGAGCACAATTTCCGCTAACGCTTTTTTGAGCTTGGGATTGATTGCCCGCGGGTTGGGAGGCGGGACGCCGAGATGCTGTTCCTTGAGTGCTTCCGAGGACGCTCCCTGAAAGGGGAGACGGCCCGTCAGCATCTCGAACAAGAGAATTCCAGCTGAATAGATATCGGACCTGTGGTCGATCTTATCCGAATCGATGAATTGTTCAGGACTCATGTATTCTGGTGTGCCAATCACGCGGCCCAGCCTGGCGGCACGTTCATCGCCCGCCTGACGCGCAATACCAAAGTCGGTGAGAAGCGCCCTGTTAGCGCTATCGACCATTACGTTCGAGGCTTTGATATCCCGGTGCAGGATCGCTTTCTCATGCGCGCAATTGAGTCCGGCCAAGATACCCTTGAAGATGTGCAGCGCCCGTTTCTCCGGCATCGGCCCACCCGGCGAATCAATCATGTCGGCGAGAGAGCGGCCATCGACATACTGAAGAACAAGAAAATACTCTTCGCCTTCTTCGAAATAGTCGGACATCTGAACAATATTGGGATGGGAAAGCTGAGCCTGATGCGCCGCCTCCTCATAAAATTGCTGCTTGAAGTTGGGATTGTGGGTCAACTCCCGCTTAAGGACCTTTATGGCGTATTTTTTATCTCTGACTAAAGCGTTCTCTGCAAGATACACCCGCCCCATGGCGCCCTCGCCAAGTTTGGAGACGATGGAATAACTGCCATGAATTATCTTGCCGATCAGATCATCATTTTCCACGTTCAAACCCCCGTGACATTTCACTCGTGTGGCTGATCGGGAAAATACATCGAGTGCCCGATCAGCCGGGTGGTTCTGCCTAATTGATCAAGGCGGCGATTTTGCTGAAAAAAGCTTCTGTGTCGTGGGTACTTTTCTCGACCCGATGCATGGGCGCCAGCCCGCTACCTTCAAACTGCGTGCCATGGGGAGTTATCAAATATCCCGTTGTCAGAATCAAGGCGCCGCCATCCTGCAGTTCTATGATGTCCTGCCGGGTTCCTTTTCCGGCAGTTGTTCTGCCAACCGAGGTGCCGCGCACATTTTCGGTTAAAGCGGCGATAAATATCTCCCCGGCGCTGGCGGTAAATTCGTCTTGCCATAGGAAAACCCGTTGGGCTGGACGCTGCTTGGCCATCGTCGCGGTATACAACCGCACCCCGGTGCGGCTACTTACCGAAATAATGGGCTCCCCCCGCTCGAGAAAGAGCATCGAGGCATCCACTGCCGCGTAAAAATCACCGCCGCCGCAGCCTCGCAGATCGATGACAATGGCATCCTTCTCACTCCAGCTCGCAAGCAGATGATGGAGTTCCTGTCTGGTATTAGGCGTGAAGTAGGGTAGCTTGATGATGCGCACGGAGCGAAATGTATACTCCGAGACTGCCGGGGCAGGTACGGCTGAGCGAGTAACCGTCACTTGCCTTGTAACCCCCGAAAGATCCGCAAGCTCGGCCACGACCTCGGTTCCTGCCTGGCCCGCCGCCATGGCGGCTACTGCGGGAAGCGATTTTCCGGGTGTGGGAATCCCGTCAAGCGCCAGCAGCCGTTCGCCCGGCTTGATTCCCGCCAAAGCGGCGGGTCCGTTCGCAACCGGATAACAGATAATGTCGCCATTGCGCCGTTTCTCTATGTCAAGGCCGATACCTGCATAGCGCGAACTACCAATCCCCTTGAATTTAATGTATTCCTCAGGAGTCAAGAAATCGGAATAAGGGTCTTCTTGCGCGAGATAGGCCTTCAGGGACGAGGCAACCAGGTCTTGGGTGTTTCCGGCGGGTGCGGAAAATATCGCACGCTCCTCAATATGTCGCAGCGCTTCGATGTAGCGATGTATTGCCTGTTCGCTCACCTGCGATGATAACGATCCCGGCGGCTTGTCTTCGTCAAACCAGGGCAACGAGAGCCTGAACAGATAGCCGCCGAGAAATGAGGCCGTCATAATAAGTAGAATGATCCCTTTATCGACATTGAGCCGCGCCATACCGTCACGGAATCAGGAGTGCAGCAGAATATCCAGGGTTTTCGTAATATCTTTCTTCATCGATTCCAGTTTTTCTTGCTTTTGCGTCTCTGTCATGTTGCTCTGTTCCACCTTGACCAGTTCCTTCTCGTGCGTTTTCAATTTCACCCGTAATCGATCCTTGCGCTCCCGCTGCTCTTTCGTATTCTCTGCCGTACTTGCATTGGCTCGCTGTAGCTGCTCCAGCCGTGACTTCAGGTCATCCAGCGATACCTGCTTGGTCGCAAGATCCTTCTTCAATTGGATACTTTCTTCGCGCAAGCGGGTTTGCTGCGCTTCTTCTTTTTTTAACTCATTCTCCTTATCGGCTACCAGGACTTCATGCTTTTCCACGTCTTGCTTTAAGGCCATGACCGTACAGGCACAAAGACTGGGCATAAAAAAAGCGATAAATGCTAGGGATCTGGATGTTGTCACGGGGTGGCTCCTAATTTTTGGCTTGAACCCGGATAATCCGCCGGGCGGATCTCCAGACCTATCCGAGTGCACGGTGAGCTCACGGCTGTTATCTCGCGTCCTGATGGTTGGGTTGAACGGATCTATATCCTTTGGCGCTGGGAAGCGAGCGCACTGGTCTGCCTTTGTGTTTCCTCCAGCAAACGTTGCTGTTTCTTTATCTCCGCATCGAGTTCGGCATGCGCGGCGCTGTCCGCGCCTGTCTTACGCTTCTGCTCGGCCTGGAAACGTTTCATGTCCTCCAATGCGCTTTTCTCAAGCGCAACCTGGTCGTTGGCCAACTTTTCTTCATTGAGCAGGGCTTCCCTTTCTTTTGCCAGTTTCTGCTGAGAAATGGTGCCTTGCTCTATCTGCGCAACGACCGTATCGGTATGCTTCGAGACCTGCGTGACCCGTTTGTTGAGTTCTTCATTGGATTTTTTTGAATCTTCATTGAGCCCGCGTACATATTTCAGCCGTGCGTCCAGATCATCTTCTTTGCCGGCCAGTTCCTGACGGCGTTTCTCGTATTTCTCGGCATAGGTATAACACGCTCCGGCCCCAAGCAATCCACCTCCCGCCGCAGCTCCCGCACATGTCGCCGCATTACCCCCCGCTGCTAAGCATATTGCGGCGGCAAGTCCCGCGCCGACAGCTCCGCATTCGAGGGCGGCCATTCCCGAACCTCCGCGGGTTCCTCCCACCGTGCTGCAGCCCGTTATCATAGTTAAAAGTAGCAACGCAGCGATAATCTTCATGGTGACTCCTCCATTAATAGCTGTCGCATCAAGACCGCCTTTCGCTCACAAAGAAAAATTGCCCGTTTCTTCGGTTTCTCATGGCAGAATTTTTACTGGGAAGTTTCCCTCATTTTTCTTATCTATTTCGGATTAAATTGATACGACATAACCAATAGCTCCCACGGCGGCAGCCAGGAGGGCAATCATCGCAGCAAATCTCAAGGGTGAGCGGGTGGACACACCCTCCGCAGGCGCCCGTGAGTGTTGCGGAATTGCCGCAAGCAACAGTCGTGAAAATTCAGCACAACCCTGCGGCCGTTGACCGGGATCTTTACTCAACGCTGACATGATCAGGTTGCTAATGCCCAATGGAATGGACGGCTGGCGGCGGTGCGGAGGTACCGGTATCTCTTTAACATGAGCGGCTCGAAGCGCAAGCTCACCTGTTGTCCCGTTTTCTTGTTCGGGGACAGTAAATGGCGGCTGTCCGGTCAGCATTGCATATAATACGCAACCTCCGCTGTAGACATCGGTTCTGTGATCGATATTCTCCGGCGTCCGAATTTGTTCGGGGCTCATGTATTCCGGGGTACCCACGCGCCCGCCGGCACGTGTACGCCTTGCCTCACCCACCGCCAAAGCAATTCCAAAGTCGAGCAGATAGGCATGCTGCTGCGCATCCAATAAAATATTGGAGGGTTTGACATCCCGATGCAATATGCCATTGCGGTGCGCATAATCAAGAGCGGACAGGACATCGGTAAATATACGCACGACAACATCCAAAGGCAGAATGTGATTTGGGGTACGTTCAAGCAGTGCCGCAAGGGATTCCCCTTCGATGAGGTTCATCACCATGCATTGCTGATCATTGACGGAAAAGGTATCGATCAGTCGGACGATGTTAGGATGATTCAAGCGTGCATGACGCCGGAGTTCGTCCTCGAAGCGCGCGCTGATGCCGGGATCTGCAAGCAGACTCTCAGCAACAACTTTTATCGCGACATGCTGGCGGGTTTCTGGATCCCATGCCTTCCAAACGACGGCCATTCCCCCCTTGCCGAGAATATGCTCGAGCTGATACTTTCCACAGGCCTGTCCCGCGGAAAAATCGGTTCTTATCGTTCTTGCCATCATACGACTCAACCTCACCCGCTCCCCAATTATGAGTATGTCGTACAAACAGATTTGACGCACCGGACTGCCAAAACACCCTTATCCGGAATTGCGTCAGATTGCAGTTTCACCCGAAGAACGGGGCCTCGGATCACCGCGCTCAAAATCTTCCGCGGGTCTGTAACCTTCGGGAGCCCGCTCACTGGTTATTTTTCGAAACTCGAATAGGGATCTTCCGGTTTTGATGATCGCGCCGTCGGTCAGATCGGCGCCATCCCGTTCAACATATTTCTCGTTGAGAAAAGTGCCATTGGTACTGAGCAAATCATGCAGCTCATCCCGCCCTGCACGGCAGAGAATCACAGCATGCTCGCCAGACATAATCGGGTCCGTAGTGATCTGCACGTCGCATGATGGGCCGGACCCGATGACATTCCGTCCCTCATAAAGCACGAACAGTTCGCCCTCGTACCTCCACGAAAACGTCACCACAACCCCGGTGATTCTGCGGTTATGGGGTGCTGATCTGCTTCTGCGCGGCTCCTCGGCGGATTTTTCGAAAAGTGTGCTGCCGCGTCCTTCTTCTTGCCTCTCGGTTCCCGGGTCTATCTTCGTGGTGGATCGTTCCATTTCTGTACTCCTTCGCGTGGCTTTACTTGATTCGACATTCTCGGTATCGGGTATGCGCGCCGTCCTTTGCGTCGCACGTTTTTCTGCGTCACAATAAGCGCAAGTTTCCCAGTTCGGATCCATTGCGTGGCCCTTCTCGCAAACACGGGTTGAATTACCCGTTTTATCACTTCCAGTAAGCCTGTCCCACAAGCTCATGGTATGCCTCTCTTTTGATTTGACTTGAAGCTCATCTATATTCTCCTTCTGTGTTGATTGGCGTGAATTCAGCTATTTGAAATACCTGGCCGTGCGGTCGCCGCTGAAAGGAGCACAATTCCCGGGACGACAATCCCCAAGCGCCCCATAATCCTGGATATCCCACCTTTATCGCCGCCCCCGCACACGATCAACTGTATGGTAATGTTATCCTCGCCTCCTTTCTCCAAAGCGAGGCTGACAAGTTGACCCGCCAATTCCTGGGGCGCACCCTGATTGCTGAGAACGGCAGCTATTTCAGTATCAGAAACATACCCGTGGAGTCCATCCGAGCACAGAAGAACCTGATCTCCCTCCCGTAGCGGAATCCAGGATGAAATGTCGACTTTTATTGTGGGTGAAGTGCCAATCGCGCGCTCCAGAACACTTGCCTCAGGATGGACCATGGCCTCAGCGGGCGTCAGAATGCCGGCATCGATCATTCGTTGCACACGGCTATGGTCCTTGGTCAGCCGCTCGAGTTTATTCTCACGGGTAAATAAATATGCCCGGCTATCGCCCACATGGGCAACCATAACCTGACATTGAGCCACAAGCAGCACGACAGCAGTGGCGCCCATGCCCTCCGTGCCGGCATTTCCCGCATGCCCGCGTTCATAAACAACCGCATTTGCCTCTTCGAATGCACCTTTAATGGCATCGGGGCCGATCGAGATGGAGTCGAGACTGGACAAACTCTGGTTGAGCGTCTCAACGGTCAACCCAGCTGCAAGTGCGCCACCCCGATGACCTCCCATCCCGTCGGACACGATATATATGTCTCCAAAGGGCGCTTGCACATAACTCATCCTGTCCTGGTTTTCATTCCGGACGTAGCCTGTTTCGGAGCGCGCGCCCACAGACCATCTTTTTGACATCACTCCTCGCCCCACCATTTTCGGCACCGCTGATCTCTTAATAGAAAATTAAGGCACGAATGGCTCCCCATCCGGCATCTGAGCAGAATGGCCTTGAGACGCAGTAGCCGCCACCAGCTGTAAAGTCGTTTTTCCTATCCGAATCTCGTCGCCCAGATTCAACACCATGGCTGCCTCATGCAACCGCGAATCATTGAGGAAAGTCCCATTCCGGGAAGCGCTGTCGTTCAGATAAAGGCCGCCAGATTCATATTTTATAGAGGCATGTTTTTGCGATACATAATCATCGCTCAACTGTAGTTCGTTGGAATTGCTGGCGCCAATTCGATAAATGGTCTCATCGATAGGATACTGATGTCCCCGGGCGGCCCCGCTCAGGCAAAGCAGAAACGCCGCAGGATGCCCCTTGGCCGGTTCGGGGAATGAATAACCCACGCTGGTCTGCGCCCGTTTCGGCACTACGGACTCGGATTGGGTACGAGGCAGCGGCGACGGCGGGACAGGTGGGGATAAGGGCGGCGGAGATGGTTTCGCCGGCTTTCTACTCAGTAGATATGCGCCCGCAAGCGCTGCTATGGCGACCAGTACTCCTATCAAAACCCTGGGATCGACGTTGTCCTCGGAGGCCTTGCCTGACGGAGCGGCAACACGGGGCGCGGAAAGTCCATACTCGATTGTTTGTAAAATAGGTGCCTTCCCTGTGGGCGTAAATTGCAGCTGCGCTGAATTTACCTTGCGTCCGTCTCCCGATATATCGTAGCGGAACGACACGTCAAACATGCGAGGCGGAGGTAAATTGAATAATTTAAAGAGTTCGCGGGAAAGCTCCTGCGCGTTCCTGGCGAGAACAAAGTGTCCACCCGTATTTTTCGTTAAACGCGCGAGCAATTCGGAATCTTTATCCGCGACTTTGCCGAACCCAATCGCATCAATGGAAATATTCTGCGCATTGGCCTTGCTTGTGACTACCTGGTCAGTGATGCTGCTCCCGTCATCCTTGCCATCGGTAATAACGATCAGGCGCTTCAAGCCTTTTTCATCTCGGCTGCGCAACTCGGAGAGTCCCAGTTCGATGGCTTCGTACAGCTTCGTTTTGCTATCCCGTGAAGATCTGACACCGATTTCGCTCACGCCTCTTGCCACCTGCGCGGTATCCTTGGAAAAGGTATGGAGCTTCCTTACCTCGGTGTCAAACGCCCATAGAGCCAGGTTTAATTTCGACTCCGATTTGGCTAAAGCGCCCCTCAGTGCCTCCTGGATTTGCTTGATGCCAGCAGCTCCCATGGAACCGCTTTGGTCGACACAAAGAATCATCGATGTCTCGAGCGCCACGGAAGGAGCGGGTTTAACCTCGCTAGCCTGGATCGCCGGCTTGTCATCGAAACGGAGTTCAAAAGCCGGCGCGCTTGGAGTCGTTCCGGTAAAAATGCCGGTAGTCGCAATAACGGTACCCGCAGGATCCTCCTTGACCGAGAAAACCTGGAACTCACTGGCATGAACGGCACCCCCCATGGAAAGGAAGATGGCCGCCATCGCCAGGCCAAGCAAACCCGCACTTAGCGAATTCGATGTATGATATTTACATACCCGGTCATCAATGGCCGATGAATGGAATTTGGTTTCTGATAATGGATTCATCTGTTCCCCTTGCATACCAGCCTCTATGTTTATAGCACATGCCTACGAATTGGCTTTATGTCATCACTAGAGACTAGAGCAAGTTCCATGCCGACGCATTACAAGATAATAAAACGTCATTGAATCAGTCACTAATCAAGATTTACGCCTGTACCGACGAAGTACGCTCTTTAGCCGGATAGCGCCTACCTGATGCGATGATTGTTTATTTAATCATTGTGATCATGATGTTATATCTCACTGACTAAGAATACCCCGAGTGGGTCAAAGTCAACCCATTACCGCGTTCCACTATCTACCCCTGATCACCCTCAGATTCGCAAATCTCCCCATACGCCCACATAAAGTCCGCGTAGAAACGCATTGCCGACAAAATGCAGATGTTCCCATGGCGGGGCGACGTAAATCGCAGGCCGGTCTACGCTACCGGCGGAGATACATGCCACCCGGACCACTTCAGAGGCTCTTAGGTCCGACCCACCCTGGGTTAGAAATCACCCATCAACCATAACATGATGATTCCAGATATTTAAATAGGTAATCCCTGGCAAGGGATCGTCGCAGACGATCATATTTCTGAGTAAGAGGATGACCCATATTGCCGCTGCTCATCTAAATCAAGCCATTGATTAAAAAGGTTTATTAACTAACAAAATATTGGCATGGATGTTGCATATAAGCTAGCTAAAACAGGTAATAAGGTTAAAGAAGGAACGGTGACAGACTTCTTCATGGCGGAAATAAAAATGCCAAATGTTTCTATCCGGTTCGAGGGTTTTATCAAGAACGAAAAAAACAGCGGCTTACGCTCGTCGGGTCATCGGCTGTCGTTGATTTTTCTACTGCCGCCGGCCAGAGCCAGCCATGATTAACGATCTCGACGAAACGCTGGCTGTGCTATTGAAGCGCGAGCTCCCAAAAGGAGTGGCTGAGCAGGTGCAAGTGAGTTTTCACGCGCCGGATGATCAATTCCCGCCGCCTTCCGTCACCCTGCCCGCCATCGACCTTTTTTTATACGACATTCGGGAGAATCTGGAGCTTCGAAGTAACGAGGTGTATGTGGATCGGCGTTCCGATGGAACAGCCATGCGAACCGTGGCACCCGTGCGAATAGACGCTTCGTATCTGATTACCGCTTGGCCCAGCCAAAGCGTAGCCGATCCTTCAGAAGATGAACACCGGTTGCTGGGGGATGTGATTCGGGCGCTCCTGCGCTATCGGACCATCCCCGAGGATGTACTTCAAGGCAGCTTGACCGATCAGGATTTACCCTTGCCAGTCAGCACGCTTCAGCCGGGGCGCCTGCAAAGCCTTGGGGAATTCTGGCAGGCGCTGGGCGGGAAACCAAAAGCTGCCCTGAATTATACCGTCACTTTCGCGGTGGATGTCGCCAAGCCGGAGATAGTGGATCTCGTTACCGAGAAAATACTTAAATTTCGCCTACAGACAGGAACGGACTCATGATTGCTCGGACGGATTGGGAAACAGTGAGTCATCACGTGAGTATTTGCGGCCGGGTCTTGGACAAGGAAGGCAACGCCATGCCTGATGTTCGGCTCAGCGTCTCAGCCGAGCCGAAACAGTCGCATAAACAGCCGGATACGCCAACGGGCCGGACCCATGCCCGCCAAGGGAGAACAGGAGAACAGAACGAAGCCGGTAACCGGGCGGAACAAACCGAGTCTCGTCATGATGGTACATTTTTTTTTCTTGATTGCCCCGATGGGAAATATACCGTGCAGGCCGTGGATACCCGTTCCGGCAACCGGGCAGAGAAATCGGTTACGGTTGCCGACAGCGCACGCAAGAAGCGTCTGAAAGATCGGACACCTGAAGAGAGATGCTGGATCGAACTTGTTCTAAAGCAGTAATGGGAAGGCGATGTTTCTTGAGGCAAGTGACTGCCTCGATGGAACTTATTTACGATCAATAATGAAAAGGGAATACAAAATGGCAAATTATCTGAGTCCAGGGGTTTACGTCGAAGAAATACCTTCTGCGCGGCAACCCATCGCGGGAGTTGGAACCAATACGGTGGCATTTATCGGCATCGTGCCAGATACGATTTACTATCCGAAAGCAAATGACCGCTATGATCCTGTCGATGCCCGCGAGGCGCTGGAGCGCAGCGCAGCAGCGCCAGATACGGCTGATTCCGCAGAGGTGAAAGACCTAAAGGCAAAACTGAAGGCTGCTGAAGACCAGCTTACCGCTGCCAATAATGCATTGTCCGCGGAAAAGAGCAAGAAAAAAGATCAGCAAGATGCCGCGTTGCTGCAGAAGCTGCAGCAGGAAAAATCTGACAAGACAGACGCACGAGACAAATTAAAAGATTCCCTGCAGGAATCCTCCACTAGGTCGGCATTGACAGCGCCCCAACCCATTGAGAAAGACGCATTTGAGGATACGACCGAGAAACCTGATCCTGGCCTGCTGGAAGAAGCGAAATCGACAATAACCCCCTACTATCTCAGCCAGTTCATCGTCGATGTCGAACCTGGAGATACCAAGTTTTGTGCCAGCTTCTCGGATTACACCAAGCGCTTCGGCCCATTCTCGGCATTCAGATCAGGAGCCGATGCCTCCATACCGATGTATCCGGGACATCACGCATTGACTCATGCCGTTTATGGTTTTTTCAACAACGGCGGGACCCGTTGTTTCGTTGCCCGCGTAAGGTCGATTGATGAACTTGATAGAGCTTTAACAAATTTTCAATCGATTGACGAGGTAGCAATTATTTCCGCTCCGGGGTTACCCAAACAGGCTGATGTGTGGAGCAGGCTGATAAGCTACAGCGAAAACAATGAAAACATTTTCGCTATCCTTGACAGCACGGCGGTAGTGAATGACGGAAAGTCGAACGACTTGGACGGCCAGAAACTTCAATATACCGACAAATCAAAGGATACATTACCCCAGCCGAGCAAGAATGCGGCCTTTTATTTTCCTCACATCGAAGTGGTGGATCCCGCCAAACAGTTACAGGATAGCGATCCGGTTCGGCAGGTTGACGCAAAATACCGCGGTCGCACCTATGTTCCGCCAAGTGGACATATAGCAGGGATTTATGCACGTACGGATGAAGAGCGAGGTGTACACAAAGCACCCGCCAACTGTGTTGTGCGCGGTGCCATTGATGTCAAATATTACGTCAGCAAGCCCGCACAGGATTTACTCAATCCTCAAGGTGTCAACGTGATTCGCTCCATGAATGGGGCAATCACGGTCTGGGGCGCGCGCACCATCGGCGGAGACCGCAATGGCGAGTGGAAATATATCAATGTCCGCCGCTTCTTCCTATTCCTGCAGGAATCCATTGATGAAGGCACGCAATGGGTGGTATTCGAGCCGAATGACCCTACCCTGTGGGGAAAGATCCGCCTCAATGTTTCCGCCTTCCTCACCAACTGCTGGCGTAGCGGCGCACTTTTCGGATTGACACCGGAAGAAGCGTTCTATGTGAAATGCGACGAGGAGCTCAACCCGCCGGAAGTACGCGATGTGGGCCAGGTTATTACGGAAATTGGCGTGGCCATCGTAAGACCGGCGGAGTTCGTTATATTCCGCATTTCGCAGTCAACCGGCCAGGAAAAAAGTTAATCATCGCCTGTATATCCGGATATTGGGTCAATAATGGATAACCAGACTTACCTCCGTGCGGCGCGCTCCAACTATCGTACGCCTGGCGTGTACTACGAAACACTGGTCAAAGTGCAGGCACAACCCGTGTTTCGTACCGGCATCCCCGTTTTGGTGGGGTTTGTGCAACCAGGGTCAAACAGCAAAGACTTACCGGAAATTCATCATATTGACCGGTTGCAACAGTTTTCCCAGCGGTATGAACCTTTGACAGAGAGTTATCTGGGTTACGCGGTACGCGGCTTCTTCGAAAACGGTGGTGAACAATGCGTGGTGGTGCCGCTTCAGGTGAATCTAAGCAACTCATCAGAAGCAGCCAGGGCATTAACACGCATTTTCGCACCTGGGGAAATACTGGAAAATATTGAAGACATCGATCTCATTTGTGTTCCAGATGCAATGTTGCTTCAACCTGACTACGACTCAATTCTGGATATTCAATCGGCAATTCTGGATCACTGCCACAGAATGGGGGATCGGTTCGCGATCCTCGACGGATTTACTGAGGAAGTAGGCAGCCGACACTCGGAACCGGAAGAAAACAGGAGCTACGTCGAACCCCCTGTCTTGCATTGGCAACGTTTGCCGCGTGAGCATGGCGCTTTCGGTGCCCTTTATTATCCTTGGATCTCCGTAAAGCAATCGTTGAGTCCAACGGATTCCAATATTTCACGCATGACAGGCATGCCCTGCGATGGGAGGGTGAATCGTACCAACATGGGAGCGGCGTTTGCAAAGGCTTACCGCACTCAATTTGTGCCCGCATGCGGACATATCGCCGGTGTCTATGCGCGTGCGGATGCCAAAACAGGGGTACATAAAGCACCTGCGAATGAAGTCCTGGAGGGAATTCTCAAGCTGGAAGTCGATTTCAGCGACGATGAACAGGAGCCGCTTAACGAGGGAGGTGTTAATTGCCTGCGCAGCTTTGCCGGGCGCGGCACTCGGGTGTGGGGAGCGCGAACCCTCAGCGGTCATGCCGAGGAATCCTACATTAATGTGCGGCGTCTTTTCCTGACGCTGACCAGATGGATCAGGCAAAACATGAACGATATGGTTTATGAAGGGAATAACCCATCGCTTTGGGAGCGCGTCAGCCAGCGGCTGAGCGCCTATTGCCGCGACTTGTTCGATCGGGGCGCGCTGATGGGAAGCAGTCCGGCTGAAGCATTCTTTGTGAAATGCGATGCCGAAACGAACACTCTGGAAAGCCGGGAAGCCGGGCAGGTCGTCGCCTTAATAGGCCTCGCACCGGCGATTCCCGCAGAATTTATCGTGGTTCGCATCACCCAAAGCGCCAGCGCAATCGCCGTGACTGGACTGAACGTTTCATAATAATCTCAAGGAGGTAATCAGTATGGCAAGCACAGGAGAACGTAGAGATCCCTACCGCGGATTTAAATTCCGTGTTCAGATCGATGGCATACAGCGAGCCGGATTTCGCGAGGTGTCCGGGCTTGATTCGGCAACCGACCCGATCGACTATCGCGTCGGCGACGACAAGACGGTAACGATATCCAAACTGCCGGGCTTGAAGAAATTTGCCAACATCACACTCAAGCGCGGGATCACCGATGACCTGGATCTCTGGAAATGGCGCAAGCAGGTCATGGACGGGAAAATAAAAAATGCCCGGAAGAACGGTTCCATTATCCTGATGGATGATGAAGGCAATGATGCCGCACAATGGGATTTTGTGGCCGCGTGGCCAACCAAGTGGACGGGTCCGACATACAATGCCACCGCCAATGAGGTCGCCATCGATACGCTCGAACTCACCCATGAGGGATTGGATCGGACCAAATGAACCTGCAGACGGAATTCGATTTCACACTTCCACATGGGTATGTCGACGCCGAGGGAAACATCCATAAGGCCGGAGTGATGCGGCTTGCGACAGCGAATGACGAGATTGCGCCCATGAAGGACCCGCGGGTTCAATCCAATCCTGGTTACCTGGCGATAGTTCTCCTATCCCGAGTGGTTCGCCGGTTGGGAGACCTGCCGCAGATTAACCCAAGGGTGATCGAGGAATTATTCGCAGCGGACTTTGCGTTTCTCGAAGATATGTACCGCCGCATCAATACCAGCGGACACAACCGCATCAAGGTCGCCTGTCCGGAGTGTAATGCGAATTTCGACGTCGAGGTCCAGCGTTCGGGGGAGCCATAGGCTACCCCTCTGCGGAATTATTTGAGGAGGTAGCCTACGTCGCGTATCACTTCCACTGGCCATATACCGACCTGATGAATCTCGATCATCTTGAACGGCGCCGCTGGATAGAGGAAATTGTGAAAATCAACGAACGCCTGAATAGCGCGGAAGAAAGCACGCCCGAATATCTATGATACTGCCCAGAAAGGAATACGACGACAGAAGCCGCATCCCCCGTGATCCCTATTCAGCCTTCCGGTTCTCGATAGTGATTGATGGCAAGGACAGCGTGGGAGGATTTAATGAGGTTTCGGGCTTGGTGTTCGAGACCGAGGTTCACACGCTACGGGTTGGCGGTATCAATGATCATGAGCTTCAGCTACCCGGGCCATCGAAATTCCCCTCGCGACTCGTGCTCAAGCGTGGGTTGGGCGACATCGACTTTCTGTGGGAATGGTACCAGGAAGTCGCGAAGGGAGAGATCGTGCGCAGGAATATACATATCCAGCTTAACAATGAACAGGGTGAAGATACGGACGAATACAGCAAACGCAGCAATAAGAAAATGCCGTCATGGCTTTTCAGGGAAGCCTGCCCTGTGAAATGGACTGGCCCCGATTTGCGTGCAAACAACTCGGCGATCGCGTTTGAGTCGCTTGAGCTGGTGCATCGCGGTTTACTCTGAGAAAAAAAGATCGTCAACCTGGGACGCGCAAACACAGATATGGCACATGATTCGCAAATCCCCGCTAATACTGTTGCCTGGAATGATCCCGGGTCGCTTGGCTTTTCAACTTGGAAACAGCACATGGCCACGGGTCCAACGGCCAGAATACCCCTTGCTCAGGGGCAGAAAAATGGGTTGGTAACAACCTATGACAGGCATGCGTCGTTTGCAGCCAGATTAATTCGTCGCCAAGTCAACCAAACCATATTTGACGCTACAAAGCCCCAATTCGTTTTTGGGTTCGATCGTCATAGAGCGCCCAGAGATGGGATTGATCATGCGCGAACCGCGCCACATGAACGGATGCCCATGAGGCAGGTGGCTTCCGTTGGCATCGCATCCGGGAATGCGACAACAAACCATGCTACCGGCATACCTTCGCTCACGTCTGGAGGTGGCTATCGGAATCCCGCCATGGTGCAGCGGCACGTAGCAGTGCCGGAAGGACACGCTTCCACCGCACCTGCTGCCACTGCTGCGATGAGTCGCCTCATTACCCCCGCGGTATCGAAGGATGCGTTTACCTCCGGCAGCGCGATGGATTCCATCAGTGCAGCCGGCACAAGGCACGATCCATCAAGGATAGAACCCTCAGGATACATCGCCAGAAATGTAGTGTTATCCGGACGTACGCAAGTGACTGAGATTCCGGTCGGCCATCCCCCTGCCGAGGTTCATGATTATTCCCACAGCGGTACTGAAGGCCCGAAGGAATCTGTTCCCGCGCGTTCTTTCATACCGGAAACCGCGGCTGGATCAGTATCTTCCAAATCAGATTTTTTGCCCGGCGGGAGTCCGCCCCGCTCGCTGGCCCAACGGCGGCCGATATCCTTGCATCAGCATCCGGCTGATGTAGAACCAGGTCAGCGATTGCCGCTGAAGATGAGCTCAATGGCAATCGCACGCCAATCGCAAAACAGCCGCGCAGAGCGGGCGATAGACATGCCATCAAGACCAGGCCGGCCCTCTGTCAATTATCAAGCACTCTCTAAAGCGATCAGTAGAAGAAGCTTGACAGGCGGAATATCGGAGGCTGGGTTTGCGCCAATGGAAAGCCATGAATATGGCCAAAGTGATACGTCTTCCGCCACCCCTGCGGGGCATGGCATTGCACAGTCTAACCGGACTGCTATGGACAGCTCCCATCTCACGTTAAGCCACTCAATCAAGGTTTCACCCGCCATCACTGCAACCGCCGCAGGACCGGAGCCTGATGCAAGTTTGATAACACACGATCTTCAAGGTGAACCGAAGATAGCTGAGATACATCGCAGCGCGCTACCGATCCGGCCGATGCTCCAGTCTGACTCAGTACTCAGGTCAGCCTCGGCACAACCATGGGATGGCTATTGGCATCCTGCGCCTCGGCACCACCAGATTCGGGATGGATTGCCGATACTCCGCAACCACGAATTGCAGCGCGCATCCAGGGTAACCGCACCGGGCATTCACGCCTCCCCTTTCCTGATGCACCGCCACGACAATCTCTTGACGCTTCACAAAACAATCGCGCAACAAACCGGTACTGCAGCCGCAAACCACATTGTCTCAATCCCCAACGCAAGGGACGCAGCGCCGCAAGTGAATCGGTCCTTCGCACGTCCGCACATCGGGCATGATCCTTTCTTTAACATCGCCTCGCACGATGCGGCAATGTCCACGCGGATCTCAAGATCACCGTCGCCGTCTGAAGGGATTGCTCCGGACGGTTATTTACCACCGCAGCCTTGGCACCGTTATAACGCTCCCGCTCTGGCATTACGCCGGGCCAATACCCCGAGTGCCCATGCTTTGGCGATCCGGGCCATAGCACCTGCAACTACCGGCACGGCTCAGCGCACGGATCAGTCTATCGGATACGCCGATGAGCCGTCAGGCACTGCTTCGCTACCCTTGACGATTCACGGCCGGGAACACCTCATGGCCGGTAACACGCCGGTTCTCACCACAGGCAATGATATGCGAGCCTATAGGACTCCTGACTATCGGGCTCCTGATGCTGCCGCGACCGGTTCCGCCGTGGCCACGTCAGCTGCCGCCGTGGGTCATACCTCTCCCGCAATTCCAGATCTTATGGAAAGTGCCATAGGAACTCCGCCTGTGCTGCGGCGTTTAATGAAAAACCTGAATCCTGTCCCTCTGCCCCTCTCGCATGCTACATTGGACCGGACAACTCCATGGCCAATCAACCGGCAGCCCATGAGCACGGCCAATACAGGCACCCTATTTACCGCTGGTGCCCATGTATCCGGCAGCCGGCATGAGACTCAATCCTTTCAGGGCAATCTTGGCACGTCGAGTAAATGGACCCATGAAGCTGCAGAATGGCCACTGGCGGTGATGCGGCGAGCGCCAGCCCAACTCATGCGCGCATCCGGCGACACAACCGCCACTGCAACCCATTTCTCTTACCCCGCTACACCGGAAGATCGCTACGGTGTGGTACCTGCGCCGAATGAAATATCACGCCAGGTGAGCGACGCCCTTCCCCGAGAGGCGTCTCCCACTGCTGCGTTTCCCTCGGGGCAGCCGGATTCTGATGAGATTGCCGAGCATGCCTGGCGAATAATGGCAGAGCGGCTTGTGATTGAGCAGGAAAGACGAGGACTCGCAAAATGGCCTTAGAAAAACTGGAAATTCTCACTGAAGAGCCAGGCGCGGGGCTTCCTCAGTTCAATCCCAATAATTCGGCAAATAAGATCGTCTGTAACATGGATTCCAAAAATAATGACGTGAAGATGTTCAATCCTAATATCTTTACGATCACCCGTACTGTTGCCTGGCCGCCTCAGGCGGTCACCAAGCGCGACTCCCCGGAATTGCAGCATACCGGCGCCATTGAGCCCAGCACTCTTAATATCGAATTATTTCTGGATACCTACGACAGCCCCGACAAGGTAAAGAAAAGCGTCCGGTTAATCACGGACAAGCTGATTAAGCTGACCAAGGTTATCAGCGAGAAGCACCGGCCGCCCGTCTGCAGGCTTACCTGGGGCAACATGGGCAACGAGCACGGATTTTTTCAAGGTGTATTGGAGAACCTGGTGCTCAAGTTCAATCTTTTCATGGAGGATGGCACGCCGGTACGCGCAACCGCAACGTGTACCTTCAAGGCATGGACGCCGAATGAGACAGATTTAAAAGAGCAGAATTTGATGTCACCCGATGTGGCCAAGGTCTGGGTGATAAAACGCGGCCAGACGCTGGCCTCCATCGCCATGAAAGAATATGGTGACCCGCGTAAATGGCGGCCCATCGCCCAAGCCAACGGGATCGATGATCCAACAAAGTTATATCCCGGTACCGTGCTGGTATTGCCAGCGTTGCGCAGCGCTTGAACAGGTAGATATTTATGGCCGCCAGGGACGAATTCGAAACGCTCACACCGGAGTTCGGCATATACATTAACGGCTCCCAGGTTCCCATTGATGCCATTACCGCCGACTTGATTTCCCTTAATGTGCTGGATGATGTCGATGCAATGAGCATGTTTGCCATTACACTTTCCGCATGGGATGCGGCCGAGGTGAAAGTAAAATGGATAGACCATAAACTTTTCCGGGAAGGCAATCCGGTCAAGATCGAAATGGGATACCACAACCAATTAAAGACTTTATTCAGCGGCGAGATTACAGGGCTTGAGCCCGAATTCGCCGAGGCACGCCCGCCCACCTTCACCGTGCGCGGTTATGACCGCCGGCACAAATTGATGCGTGAGCGCAAGACCCGGTCGTTCACCAATCTCAAGGACAGCGATATAGCAAGCCAGTTGGCACGCGAGGCGGGATTGAAACCGGAGGTAGATGACAGCAAGGTTGTGCTGCCTTATGTGTTGCAGCATAACCAGACAGATCTCGAGTTTTTGCTCGCGCGCGCGCGGCGCATCGAATACGAAGCAGTGGTGGAGGATAACTCGTTGCTATTCCGCCCGCGCAAGATTGAGAAAAATGCCGCGGTTGATCTGAGATTGAACATTGAACTGCTCGAATTCCGCCCTCGCATGACAACTATGGGCCAGGTGAAAGAGTTTACGGTACGCGGCTGGAACCCGAAGGACAAAAAGGAAATCGTCGCCAGTTCGGCCGCAGGGGATGAATCCACAAAGATGGGAGGGACGGTCACAGGTCCGGCGAATGTTCAGAAGCTGTTTTCCAGCACCGGCAGTACACGGGTCACAATGCCCGTTCAGAGCCAGGAAGAGGCGGACCAAATGGCAAAGCAGGGATTCGCGGAAATGGCCCTCGGCTACATCAGGGCGGAAGGCATATGTATCGGCGATCCCCGGTTACGAGCGGGAACTGTGGTCAAGGTCGAAGGGATCGGCGAACGGTTTAGCGGCTTGTATTATCTATGTTCCACCGAGCATCGTTTTTCCATGCGCAAGGGATACCGTACGGCCTTTTCCGCACTGAGGAACGCGACATGATGCATAACGAACTGCTACGCAGCATGTTGGCCACCTACGATCCCGATGGCAAATGTTACGGTGTTGTAGTCGGCATCGTGACGAATAACCGCGATCCGGACAATATGCATCGCGTCAAGGTGCGCTTCCCCTGGCTGAATCAGAACGACGAAAGCAACTGGGCGCGGGTGGCAAATCCCATGGCTGGAAACGGCCGCGGTATTTATTTCCTGCCTGAAGTTGACGATGAAGTCCTGGTCGCCTTCGAGCATGGCAGTATCGAACACCCCTATGTGGTGGGTTCGCTCTGGAATGGCAAAGACCAGCCACACGAAAGCAATTCGGATGGATCAAATGACAACCGTAGCATCAAGTCGCGCAGCGGACATGTTATGCGACTATGCGATAAATCGGGAAGCGAAAGTATCGAGATTATCGATAAGAGCGGTAACAACAAGATTGTGATTTGTACATCAGGAAACAAGATTCTGGTGGAGGCGACGGGAGACATCGAAATCACGTCTCAAACCGGAAACATCAAGTTGAGCGCGGTCGGGATTGAGTTGAAAGCCCAGGCTAATGTGGACATCTCGGCGAACGCGCAGGTCAACATCAAGGGGACATTGGTCAATATTAACTAATCGAATGACTGCGTAACCGAATCGCTGAATGAGATTACTTTTGGTTCCGCTATCGAGATCGCTGGCAACGATCAGATGAAGTAAAGGAAAAAGATGATGGCAATACCCGTTCTTGGCGTCGGCTGGGGTTTTCCGGTGATACCGGAAGAGGGTTCGCAAGCACCGCTGGCGCACATTGCCGTTGCCGAGTATGAGGAAAGCGTGCGTCAATCCATCCTGATCATCCTGTCGACCGCCAAGGGTGAACGAGTCATGCGCCCCACCTTCGGCTGCGGAATCAGTGAATTGGTATTTGCTGTCAATAACACCACGACCCAGGCATTGGTCAAACTTGAAGTACGCGAATCGCTGCAGAACTGGGAACCCAGAATAGAAGTATTGAGCGTGGAAACATCGAGCGGAGGAGACCGGGGTGAGCGGCTGATGATCTCGATCGATTACCGGGTCCGGACTACCGACACTCGCTTTAACCTGGTCTATCCGTTTTATCTTGACAGACCTCTCGCATGAATACCATTAAACCGCCATTGATCCGGGAAGATTCCTGTTCGGAGAAGGAAATCGCCGCCCGGGTGACAAAAAAACTCGAAGAGAACCGCTTCTCGCCAGCTGGCGCCGACCCGCTGAAAGATGCGCTGGTAAATGTGTTCGCACGCTATAGCGAAATATTGCTGGAGCGCCTTAACCGGATACCCGAAAGCCATCGTCAGGCTTTTATCGCGATGCTGGGTGCGACACCTGCTCCCGCTGTCCCCGCGCGGGTACCGCTCACTTTCAAGCCTGTCGAATCAACCCAGGGATTCGCAGCTGTAGTGCCGAAGTCCACTCAAGTCTCGGCGCCCGCGCAAAACGGATCCGGAATGGTGGTGTTTGAAACTTCCAAGGATTTACCGTTGGTACAGGCAGAACTGGAGCGTGCGGTGGCTATTGATACGCAACGGCTGGTCTATGCCGATGTCAGCGGCATGGGAGCCCCTACCCCTGTCGCGGGCTTCTCTCATATGTCGCTCTTTGCAAACCCAATTCCCATGGAACGCGCATTGCATATTGCTCAACGCGATATTATCGGCGTTACGGCTCTCACCGAGTTGCGGCTCAAGATCGAGCTTGAATATGCGGGTGAGTTATCTCCGGATATCGAAATCGAGTGGGGAATTCATTCAGAAGCCGGCTTTAAGTTACTCAAGCCCGAACTCGATACGACGGCGGGACTCACGCAAAGCGGCGAGTTGGTATTCAAGCCCCCGGAAAAGTGGCCGGACTACGCCATTGATTCCCAGGCGCTACCTTGGTTGACTTGCCGTTTACAACCCAAAAATAGAATCTCACCGGTTTCTGGTGGTGCGAACAAATACTCGATATCCATTGTGAGGATCGAGCTATCGGCACTTGCCAGGGTTGCGGCGGCACCAATAAAGAATGCATTCCACGGCGGCATTCCGCTCGATTTAAGCCGGGACTTTTTCCCGCTGGGAGAGAGACCGCGCTTCGGCGATGTATTTTATGCTTTTTCGGAGAACTTCGCTGCGGGAGGAACGCAGATCGAGCTCGCCATCAAGCTTACCAACCCTCCCGGTGCGAAAGATTCTCCCATTCCTGTTGTAAGCAGCAAAGGCAACCCCCAGCTCCGGTGGGATTGCCATACCTCCCATGGCTGGGTAACACTGGACTGCGTGGACAATACCCGGGCGCTTACGCAGGACGGAAAACTTATTTTTTCTGTACCGGGAGATGCTGCTCCGGCAATAATAAATGGGGTGAAAGGTGGCTGCATCCGCGCGCGGATGGCCGGTGGTCACTACACTGTTGGCGACCCGCCGATTACAAACGAACCACTGCCTCCCCTTGCTCCACCTTCGATCGCGCAAATACAGCTCACATCCAATAAGGAGTTTGGCCCTGCGCAACCCGAATATTTGGTGGTCCAAAGTAATTTCGAATATACGAAAATTGGCACGGCACCAGCACTGCCATTTGTTCCGTTCCCTCTCCACGGAGAGAAGGGCATTGTACTTTATCTTGGTCTGCAAACTCCCGGCACAAAGAATCCAGACCTAAAGAAAATCCCAGGCGCGGAATTGGCGGGCCGAACCATCAGTTTTTACAGCGCCCCGTGCGATGATGGCAGACGCATATTCAGCCGTGAAACGGGGATGCAGTCAGAGGCTGGGCCACGCTGGCAAGCGCGGGGTGCGACTGGCTGGCTTGAATGTGCCGTCGATGACCTCACGCAGGGATTCCGCAATCCCGGCATTGTTGAAGTGCGCGTACCCGGCGGCATATCCCTATGGAATCACTCGGCACTCGATCAGAAATGCTTCTGGCTACGGATTATCTGGGATCGCCAAAAGACGGAAGATCAGCCACCCTGCCCGAGGAGGCTGCTGGTCAACACCGTTCTCGCGTCGCAGACGATGCGGCTGGACAACGAGCTTTTGGGATCGAGCAATGGCAGGCTTGGACAGGTCTTTCATGCATTACACACCCCCATAATTGGCCAGTTGATGCTGGAGGTGCGCGAGCCGGATGAAAAAAGTAATAACCCGGTAGAAACTGTTTTAAACACAGGACCTCGGCACGGCGCAAGCTCGTTCAAAATGCCTCCACCGGTTGCGGAAGCATGGACACGCTGGCATGAGGTCGATGATTTTTCCGGCTCCGATTCACATTCACGTGACTTTATCGTCGATCGTCTCACAGGCCACATCCGTTTCGGCGATGGCAGGCATGGGCGCATCCCGCCGCCTGGGGCCAATAATATTCGCTTGCGTGAATACCACGCGGGTGGGGGCAGGCAAGGCAACCGGCCCGCCGGCACTATCACCCGCCTGCACACGACCGTCCCCTATGTCGAATCGGTATTCAATCCCGAGGCGGCGACGGGCGGCCAGGATCAAGAGAATCCGGATTCACTGAGCCTGAGAGCGAATGCCCAGATCAGGCATAGAGATCGAGCCGTCTGCATCGATGATTACGCGGATCTCGCGCGCAAGGCATCGCCCGAAGTGGCCTATGCCCGTTGTGTCGCAGCACGCGATCTGCTGGACGATCCCCTGGAGAGAGAGGTCAAACCCGGCGTTGTCAGTGTAGTCATCGTGCCCCATGATAACGGCAAAGAGCCGCGGCCACAGCCTTCGTTCGAACTAGTTAAGAATGTGAAGGCGTTTCTCGATGTCCGGCAGCCCATCGGAGTGGACTTGATCGTACTGGGACCGGAATACGTCGCCATCAACGCCGTGGTCGAGATCTCATGGAAGGCGGACCACTCCGCGGCGGGTGCCCTGGTTGAGTGTGAGAAACGCCTAACCGATTTTCTTCACCCGCTTACGGGTGGCCCAGAGGGTAACGGGTGGCAATTCGGAGAGCGGCCACATGCCTCCGATCTCTATCCTTTGCTCGGGGCAGTCGAAGGCTTGGATTATATCCGCACATTGGAATTGCGAAGCGATGAGGAGCGCCCGGGATTGCTGTCGACGGGGACTTTTCTTATTTGTTCCGGCAAGCATGAGATCCGGTTATGTTGAAACGATTGTTTACCACCGGTCGGAATGATCAGCGCCTCTGGGTGAATGGAGGCAAAGTTTGTAAAGAGGCGGCTGGCCGCCAGACTGGCTGGCCGAGCCACCCTGAAAAAATCTGGCGGAGCTTGTCATCATGAATATGCTGATGCCGAATCTTGATGACCGGACCTACGACGATCTCTTGAGCGAAGGTCTTTCGCTATTGCCGACGATCGCCCCTGAATGGACTAATCATAATCCATCGGATCCCGGCATTACGCTCATCGAGCTGCTCGCGTATTTCACAGAGATGCTGGTTTACCGGTTGGGCCGCGTTACTCCGGCAAGCAAGTCACAGTTCCTGAAATTACTGAAGGGCGCAAACTGGGAAGGCTTGAGCCGGGACAATAAATTAAAGTTTCTGAGGTTGCTGATGGGCGCCAGGTGGGAAGGCTGGAAAACGCTCAATGAAGCTCATTCCGCTGATCTCGAAAAAGAAATCGACTGTGCGGTTGTAATGGCCGGACCCGATGAGCTTGATAACGCAATCGGTTATCTGGTTGGCAGCCTGAAGCACAACGAATGCGCCGTCACCGTTAAGGACTACGAGCGAATTGCGAACAAGATCGCTCGCAACCACTTGGGAGCGGAATGGCCAATCCGAACGCTTTGCGTGCCATCGGTCAACCTCGAGAATCCGCTTGCAGGCTCCGGGCCAGCCCACGTCAGCATCGTGGTCGTGCCTGGGAAGAAACTCACGGACGACGCGGCAGCGAGCTTGCGCGAGAAGGTAAAGGATGAGTTATTGTCGCGGCGTCTGCTGACCACACGGGTCCATGTCGTTGCGCCTGCGTACCTATGCCTTGCCATCGGGTTGAGTCTTGCACCCAAGGCCGGCCAACAAATGGAGCAATTATCGAATAGATTGAGGGATGCCTTGCAGCGGCAATTTGGTTCGGAATCTGGACAAGGGCCGGAAGGCAAAGGCTGGCCCTTTGGCAGGCCCTTGCATATATCAGAACTGATCGAAACCATTGATGCAACCACGGGTGTCGACTACGTGGGTGATGTCACCATTCTCCAGATGAGTAGTAACGAAGAGAATCTGGCACTGCCGGAGTCCGCGCTGGGCATACAGGTAGGACTCCGCTCCACCATCGGTGTTGATACATTGCTCGGCGGGCCCCGGTACCTCGGGTCGGAGCGCCTGCTGCGCAATGATAGCGGCCGGCTCGTTTCCATCCTGCTCAAGCCATGGGAACTTTTGCGCGTAAGCGTGGCCGCGGAGGATATCAGGACCATCGATACCCAAAGCAGAGGGGGCGCCGATGCGTGAGGTGAGTACGCGCCTGCTGGACAATCTGCCCGCTATTTACCGGGCTTCGGATTCCGCCGGACACCTGCGTCGGCTGCTGGGGATCTTCGAGGAAACGCTCTTCCACGGCGACGGTCGGGAGCTGCCCGGGATTGAGCAGCAAATCGAAACGATACCGGGCCTGTTTTCCCCACTGGGCAATGACGACGCAGCACCCTTCACCATTGAAAAGACGCCAGACCGGTTTCTGCCCTGGCTGGCGACCTGGGTTGCGTTCACACCGCACGCGCTATTCACGCCCGAGCAGCTCAGAATCATTATTTCGCGTATTGCCCCGCTTTATGGCAGGCGTGGAACGCGCACCTACCTGGAACAGTTATTAAAAATCTGTTTTGATGAAATATCAGAAGTGACAATCGATGACGAGCCCATACAAGGATTGGTAATCGGACAGGCCAAAATCGGCGAAGACACGCTGCTTGGGGGCGAACGGCCATTTTGGTTCCGCGTCGCCATTGATGCAGGCCGACAGAATTCCGGGTCAAAAATCACGGAATCGCATCATGAATTCGAGCAACGGGTCCGAGCGATCATCGATTTCGCAAAACCAGGCCATACGACCTATGACCTGCGGTTGCGCTTTTCTTCGCCGGACGAAACGGGTACGCACACAGCGTGATTTTCTATGACAACAATGCTTGATCGGGAAGGATACCCGCCAGGGGAGAACCAAAATGCGTAAAAAACAACTTATCAGTAAGAAACCAGCCTATTTCCAGGGACAATTGCTGGATGCAAACGACTTCATCGACGAGCAGAAATATCATGCGAATGAACGCGCACGTCATAGCCTCTATCTCCATGGATCGGGAGTTTTGCGCGGACTGGACGTAACGCGCGCCAGCGACTCGACGATCAGCATCAGCCCTGGTTTTGCCATTGATGGCAAAGGCCGCGAAATTGCCATCAATCAGGCTGAAATCCTCGAGCTTTCCGCCTTTCCCCCCTCTTCCCTGCTGCAGATCACCGTGAGTTACGAAACGGAACAGCCCTCTCGAGACCGGTCGCGCATCGAATGCTATGGGGTACTGGCTGCTTCGACGGGCATTGAAGAAGCCGCCGTAGTACTGGCAACAGTTCAACTCGACGAACACGGCAAGCTGAAAGCGGAATCGATCAGTACCGCCACCCGGCGCCAATTGCGTATCGTGCTTTCGCCGGGCTCGGTAACCGCCGTTGCGTTGGATCCCGGTTTGCGCAAGGGTTGGCTGCGGGTGGCCTTTCGCCCCATTACAATTCCGCAGGACACCGACCCCAAAGTGGAGCCCCCTCCTCCACCTTTTAGAGTCGGCGCCACGGAAGCGAGAGCGCATAGGGATTTTGACGGAAAAGCCAATACCAAGGGCGCGGGCGGGACGATGGCGATCCCGTTGCCACCTGGTGTCACGCGTGTCCATCGGCTGAGAGTCGCCGGCCAGGAAAACGAGAAAAAGATGAAAATCACGCTATTCAGAGGTGGTTGGGATGCCGCCAACAAGAAGCATATCGGTGGCAGGGACGATGCGGCCAACAGACTGGTGGAGGAGGAAATAGGTAGCGGACCTTATGACAGTACTTACGAAATCAAGGCAGGGGATCTCGATGCCGAGTGCAACACGCTCTCGCTCGATATCAGGAGCACGGGTTACATCAGGGTATCGCTCGTTGCCGTGGAAATCTCCTATTAATTGCGGCTCATAATTGAGCCTGATCCGCTCAGATAGATAGAGAGCTCATGCCTGCCTTCAAAGACTCGTTGGCACACCTCCTCGCCGAGATGGAGCGCATCGATCTGCTCATTCGCCTGCAGATTGCTCGCCGCTGTAAATTGCAAGCCGAAGACGAGCAGTTCCGAGGCTTGTATATTTCCGAACAGGAGGTTGATGGGCTGCTCCGCAAGCCGCTCGGGATGCCGCAATGGCTCATGCCACAGTCCGGGGGGCCGGCCGATCCATCCGAGCTAAGCCAGCTTGAGCATCGGATAAGCGCGTGCAAGCAGGAAAGCTTGAGCAAAGGAATCGAGCTGAGGCTTGAGCGGCTCCGGCAGTTCTTTGAACTGACCCGGTTCGACCTTGATGCCTTGCTGATCTGCATGGCGGTGGAATTGGATCTGCGCTATGAAAGGCTTTATGCATATCTGCAGGATGATGTCGCCAGGAAAAAACCCGGCATCGAGCTGGCACTCAATCTACTGGCGCCTTCACTGGAACTGAGCGTCGATGCCAGGCAGCGATTCTCACCGGAAGCCCCGTTGGTACGCTTCCGGCTTATAGAGCTGCTCGAAGAGCCCCCCCATCTTCCCTCCCCTCTGCTGTCCAGGTTCCTTAAGGCGGATGATCGCATTGTTCAATATCTGCTGGGCGCCGAAGGACTTGACGAGCGTATTCGCTCCTTCACGGAACTGGCGGATTCGGATCAGGACCTGGATCAACTCCCGTTGGATACGGACATCAAAGAGGGATTGATGCGTTTTGCCAACGAGATGCAGCACTCGCCAATGGTGGTCATGCACCTGCAAGGTCCCCATGTCACGGATAAACAGAGTATCGCCCTGGCGCTATGCCGCCATAGGCATCAGCGCCTGCTGGTGGTCGATGTGGAGCGGCTGGCGGCCGAAGCCGAGCCCGGATTCGGCAAGACCCTGGTCCTGCTTCACCGCGAGGCTCGCCTGCAACACGCCGCGCTCTTCTGGAAAGGTGTGGAAGCATTGCATAGCGAACAACGCCGCGGCATGCTCATCACTTTCATGCAGAACCTGGAACACGGCCCCTCATTGGCTTTCGTCGATGCCGATGCAACACTGGAGTCAGCCCATGCGCTGCGCGGAATCACTTATTTTACCGTTACGCTTCCGCGGCCAAGCTTCATGCAGCGCGCACAGACATGGCGCAACGCACTGGAAGAATACGAAACCGGTATCGAGCCGCATGATATCGCCGAACTTGCCGTCAAATTCAAGTTTTCCCACAGTCAGATTGAGAACGCCATGATTACCGCCAGGAATCTTGCACGCTGGCGCGATCCGGATTCGCAACGCATCACCCTGCGCGACCTTTATGAGGCCTGTCGCGTGCACTCCAATCAGAAGCTGTCGGCGCTGGCTCACAAAATCGCATCCAAGTATCAATGGAATGACATTGTTCTGCCACTGGATCGGACCGAACAGCTGCGGGAAATCTGTAACCACGTCAAATATCGGGATCGTGTTTATAGCGAGTGGGGCTTTGACCGGAAGCTGGCAATGGGCAAAGGACTTTGCGTGCTTTTTGCGGGTCCCTCGGGTACGGGTAAAACCATGTCTGCGGACATCATCGCCGGTGAACTGGGTCTGGATCTTTACAAGATCGACCTGTCGACAGTAGTAAGCAAGTACATCGGGGAGACGGAAAAAAACCTGTCACGGATTTTCGATGAAGCCGAAACTTCGAATGCCATCCTTTTTTTCGATGAAGCGGATGCATTGTTCGGCAAGCGTAGCGAAGTGAAGGATTCGCACGATCGCTATGCCAACATCGAGACGGGCTACCTGCTCCAGCGCATGGAGGAGCACGAAGGCATTGTCATACTGGCAAGCAACTTCCGCAAAAACATGGATGAGGCTTTTGTCCGGCGGTTGCATTTTACCGTTGAATTTCCCTTCCCCGCCGAAGACGATAGGCGCAGGATCTGGGAAGCTGTCTGGCCGGAAGCGATGCCGCGCGACCCGAACCTGGACATGGCTTTCCTGGCAAAACGTTTTCACGTTACGGGCGGCAACATCCGGAATATCGCCCTGTCAGCCGCATTCCTGGCAGCGGATGATAATGGCATAGTAGGCATGCAACACCTTATCCGTGCAACTCAGCGCGAGTATCAGAAAATGGGCAAGCTCGTTTCCGAAAGCGATTTCGGAGTGCCGCCCAAGGACTTCGTTGCGATTGGGAGCCGTTAACCAGGCATACGCCTATTATCAAGAATTCTTTCGCAACTTCTAGGTTTCCCATTAATCATGGATAGGTGAGAAAAGATAGCAGGTAGCTGCACTCAAATGTATCAAAGGAACCAACGCTCGTGTCCCAACCCCTTCTGACCGAATCACCGGAAAAAGCAAAGCAGAGAACCGAGCGCCGCGAGCCTCACCCCAATTCCACCCGGTCATCTCAAGGTGGATTCAATCCAATTCTTCAACTGCAACGAACTTTGGGGAATCAGCGTGTAGCGCAGTTGATCAAAACCAAGCGCCTTACTCCGGAAGGCCGGATTACCGGCCTTCAGTCCAAGCTTACCGTAGGCGCCGCTGACGACCCATATGAGCGGGAAGCCGACCGCGTCGCCCGCCAAGTGGTGAGCATGCCGGATTCGGTGACCATGGCATCCTTCCAGCAAGCGCTCCCGGTAGAAGGAGAAGCCGGCCATACCCAAACTCTGCAAAGCAAGCCCCTGGCCCTGGCCGCTACCATCACTCCGTTCATGCAACGGCAGGTGCGCAGGGAAGAACCAATAGAAGAAAAAAAGGACCTGGAAGAGGAAAAAGACGAGTTATTGCAGGGGCTTTTCAATAAATCGGTCACACTTTCCCTTCAAAAACAGAGAGCCGCTGAGGACGAAAAAACCAACGAGGCGCCGAAAGACGGGAAGCCGGGGATCCGAGCGGCACTCTTAACCGAAACCTACCACCCAATGCGGCGCCGGTCCGCAACGGGAGAAGAACCCGAAACAATCCAGGCCAGGCCGGCCGGATCACTGGCCGATAGCTTCGAGGCGGGTGACGATGTCGCATCCCAGCTCGCTCAAAGCAAGGGGCAAGGCAATCCGCTACCGGATTCCGTGCGCACTTACATGGAACCGCGGTTCGGGATGGACTTCGGCCACGTGCGCATCCATACCGGCAGCAATGCCATCCAGATGAACCGGGATATCGGCGCCCATGCCTTCACTCACGGCCTGGACATCTTCTTTGGTGCTGGGAATGGTCCCACCAACCTGGAACTTACCGCACATGAATTGACGCATGTAGTGCAGCAAACTGGCGCGCAGCCGCTGCGGAGAAAAGAGAAGGCACCCACTGTACATCGTCCGCAGTTATCTCCGCATTCATTTTATATACCCGATATCCCGAGAGACAGCCTGGATCTCCCCACGCCGGAGACCATGAATGACCCTACCGCTGAGGCATCGGCGATGACAAGCGCCGGCATTGCAAGTCGGACTGGACAGACAGAGCGTGGCATCCCAGCACATGATTCACGCAGTGGCACCGCGCGCCCGGCAGCAGGCCAGCATGCTTCACCGTTACTGGCTTCCAACTCGCCAACCTCTGCGGAGGGTAAAAAACTTGGGGAGTCATCGGAACCCACGGTGCCGAATGCAGCTCCATTCGCAATCCCGGATGCCACGAGTCATCAGCCATCAAAAGGTGGCAACGAGCTAACGCCGGAAGTCGTTGCCGGCTCTGCATCCGGGACGTTACGGACCGATATTGGCACGGAAAAGCCGGGGGGCGCCGGATCTCCTGGGATGGGGCAGATTACGGCTGCTCCAGATTCCCCCCTCAAGCCTCACGCAATAGCACAGGCGCAGCTCATCAACAACGATTGCCTGCAAAGTGAAACCCAGGTCGCTCGAAGCGCGGCAACGCGCCGGCAACAGATAAGCGGACAATTTTCTGGCGTACGTCGAGAGCTCTCGGGCTTCCTAACCAAATCTATCGCCGGTGTGCGGACTCTTGTCATCACAAAGCAATCCGAAATTATCACAGCGTCGGCCCGAACCCTCGGCGCGATCCAGATGGGTATCATGAGCGCGTTGCAAGCAGCGGAAGCGCAAAGCGACGAACTTCGCGAGGAAATAAACGGGGTTATCGAAAGCGTTACCGCTTCGGTACAGGAAAGAGTCGGAGGGATCGCGAACCAGATTGTCGATGTGATCAACGTCATACCATTCCCGGATCTTCCTGGTGTCGCGCAGATACGGGACGCGGCGGTAAATCTTTTGAGACGGGCAGCTGGGGTGGTCAATGGCGCAGTCGGGCAGATCCTTGGATTTGTTCGTTCGGCCTTCAACATGGGAATGAATTTACTGGGTTCATTCTTGCGCATTTTCAGGCAACTGATCGATCAGGCACTCGCGCTCGCTTCATCGGCGATTCAGCGCATTATGCAATTGGTCTTTCAGGCGCTGAATCAACTATTGAATCTCATCGTTTCAACCTTGGAAAATGTTTTGTCCAGTGCCATTACACCTCTGCTCAACCAGCTGGAGGCATTGATGACTCAGGCAATTTCCACTGCGGAGCAACAGACGCTCGCGCAGATACGAGCCAACAAGGCGCAGCACCTCGAGGTATTGGCTTCAGCGGTCGATCCTGCTGCTGGCGGCGGAGAAGCAGGTCCGACGGCGAAGAATAAAGCTGCCTCGATGGACGACAGCATTGCGGCAATCAGGGAAATCGGCTTGAACGCTATTCAGAACAATCGAGTGATTATCCAGTCTTTCGAGGAACAGACATCCTCAATCGCTGTGTTGATCTTTCAACGGCTGGCTGCCACAGCCGGACAGATTATGCAGGAAATCGCGGCCCGAATCGCTCAGGCTATAGAAATTATTGTAAGTAAGGTCACCCAGGTCATTCAGAGCTTCTCGCAGTTAACGCAAGCCGTTCTCGCTTTCATCCAGTCCTTGATTCAGGCATGGACTGCCGCGCTAAGTCGCATTGTGGAGTATGTACGTTCGCTTGCCCAAAGTCCTGTCGATCAGATCGTTGAATTTGCCCAGAGAACCTTGAGCCGAATGAGAGAGTTTATTGGCCGCCTCATCCGGAATTTCATCAGCAGCGGCGGCAGCATAGTCGCCAGCATCTCGGAAATTGCGGGCGATTTCAAGGTTACGCCCTCCTTCCTGGGCCCGGCTCCGGCCTTTGCCGGACCGCCGATTCAGATCATCGGAGGACTCATTATTATTCTCATAGCCGGAGTGGCCTACGTTCTTCCGTTATGGGCGGGAATCGTCATTCTGGTGGTCGTCGTACTGCTGCTGCTGCTCCTCCTGTACCTGCTTTATCGATGGATATTCAAGCCACCTCCAGTCAAACCTCCGCCTCCGCCCCCACCGCCGCCATGCCCCCTGCCCGTCAATGTCCGGAATGGACCCTTCCACCAGCCGATTGACGAGCCGACCAAGGTGGGTATGGAGATCGCGATCACAATCAGTTCATCGACCGGTGTCGATGCCGACATGGCGACGATATTGGACAGCGAACAGGTAAGTCTTTCATTTAACCATACCGGGTCATTTGCCGGACTGCCGCCATTCCCATCGAACAATAGCGGGTTCATGCCGGGATTTCCCATACCGAACGACAGACATACATCGTCACGATCACTGATTACCGATCGGGCGGACAACCATGGTGGCAACGGTAGTTTCAACAGGCATCAATTGGATATTTTTATGGCTCCTGCATGCGGTGTTCCCGCCCCGCAGGCAATCCCCGACTCCGGTTATCTGATCAAACGTATCATTACCGTCGGGCCGGGAACTCAAATTTCTTTTCGGATAGAAAAAAGCCCGGCTGCCTGTACCGTCAATGGATTTTCGACAACTGCGGGACCATCGCCGACGCAGGGTGACGATGTGATCGTAAGACCTTAGGAGACGAGAGTGGATTCCGCCAGTGAGCTGGGCCTGTTCATTCGCGAGGACGGCCGCATTCTTCCGGCCACTGCCGAGGACGAAGAGGTCGCTCGAAGCTATCCGATATTTCCGGATAAGGGCGCTCTCGTAGCCGGCTACCGGCTCACTATCCTCACCCGAAGCTTCACGATCCATACAGGTGACCCTATCCATATCATTCATGTTTGCGAGGCTGTCCTCCCGGATTCACTGTTATATGTCATGGGTCCCAAGCCGGTCCATGATGAGTACGTGAACGGCATTCTCTCGACCACGGCACTGCCCCCAGGCGAGCATCCCCTGGCACCATCGTCATATGATGGCCGAACCGTCGAGGGCCCCGCTGTCGACTACAATTATGAAATTACGCAATATCGGTTCGAGCGGCCGGGAACATATTTGATCCAGTGGCGCCCAGGAATACTTGTATCCAACACGCTCAGGCTACAAGTCACCGCCCATACGGTTCACCGCAATTCGCGCACGTTAAAAACTTGACACTACCAACGTATCGACTATTTTTAGATTATGAATTGGCGATGGCGGATAGCCGCCAGAGGAGTTTCGGGTTTATGTCTCAACAAATATCCTCCAGGTCACCTCCGGGAACAAAACAGCGAATCGTGCAGCATGCGCCGAGTTCCCCTTCTCCTTGCCCTTTCCAGAGTGGGATTTCCTCCCCCATTCTCCAACTGCAACGAACACTGGGCAACCAGCGTGTGACACAATTGATTCGAGCCCGGCGCCTCACGCCACAAGGCGGGATTATCGGCCTGCAGCCCAAGCTGACGGTCGGGGCAGCAGACGACCAATACGAGCAGGAAGCCGACCGCGTTGCCCGCCAGGTGATGACCATGCCCATACCGGATACCCCCTCGAATTCGATGCGACGTGTCACTGCGCCGCAAGACACGCTCGAGGAAAAAACTGTCGAAGAAGACGAGGATAATATTCTGCAAACCCGGCCGCTAAGTGCCTCCATCACCTCCCTGACCCAGCGGCAAGCGCAAGAAGAGAAGGACGCCGAAACGCCCCGGACCGGCTCTGCCGGATCGCTGGCCGACAGCTTCGAGGTGGGAGAGGACGTCGAATCCCGTCT
>NZ_JXQM01000135.1 GCF_000832065.1 Nitrosospira sp. NpAV
TTTCAAATCAAGAATTGAGGATGTGAGGGAGGAAATATTACGCAAAAGAAGGGCTGGAAAATTACCAGGTGACACCACTACAGTGCTCAAGAACTGGTGGCAACAGCACTCAAAGTGGCCATACCCAACTGAAGATGACAAGGCCAAACTTGTGGAGGAAACTGGATTGCAACTAAAGCAAATCAACAACTGGTTCATCAACCAAAGGAAGCGCAATTGGCACAGCAATTCTCA
>NZ_JXQM01000136.1 GCF_000832065.1 Nitrosospira sp. NpAV
GCCCCAGCCAATGCCCGGTTCGGTGCATATAAAAGCGCTTGTAGGACTCCGTCTCGATCACTGCATCCGGACTACCCTGGCACAAATTCAAATCGACAAACCCTTCAGCCAGTACCCGCAAAGCGGCCTGATGAGGCGCATCCCAATTGCTGCCCGGCCGCACCGCAGCAATTGCAGCCAGCTGGGCAGCAAGCACCAGCTGATAAACATCTTTCTGTACTGCAGAAAACGTGCCATTTACCGGAAAAGTACGCGTGATATCCGCTGCATAACCATGCAATTCGCACGCCGCGTCGATCAGCAACAGATCTCCTGCTTTCAGCTGCGCATCATTCTGAACATAGTGCAATACACAAGCATTCGCACCCCCTGCCACAATGGATGTATAAGCAGGGGCTTGCGCACCCTGCCGACGAAATTCATGGAGCAGCTCAGCTTCTATCTCATACTCGTACTTGTCAGAGCATGTTGCCTGCATGGCACGCCTGTGTGCTTTGG
>NZ_JXQM01000137.1 GCF_000832065.1 Nitrosospira sp. NpAV
GTCAGGTCTGGAATGGGCGGTAGTCCGGGCCAGCTGGTTTAGTCAGAATTTCTCCGAGGGTGAGTTTCGTGAGATGGTTCTGAACGGGGCGATTACGCTCCCGGTCGCCGACATTCCGGAGCCATTTGTGGATGTAGACGATATTGCAGACATTGCAGCCGCGGCACTCACAGAAGATCACCACAACGGCGAAGTATACGAAGTAACGGGGCCAAGAATGTTGACGTTCCGAGAGACCGCGCAAGAGCTCTCGCGAGCGGTAGGCCGCGAAGTCACCTTCATTCCAGTGCCGAAACAGGA
>NZ_JXQM01000138.1 GCF_000832065.1 Nitrosospira sp. NpAV
TGGTAAAGCATTCACATTATTGGATGCTGCATGGATGGCGGCCACATGCCGATGCAACGCAATTTTTGCAATCACTGGTTCGGCCTGTAATGCATATAAAATTACGGGCCGATTATTCAAGGGCTGGCGAACGTGCTGGTAGCACACATCTTGTACTGCCGTTTCCTCACGATCCGCATTACAGCGACGGTCTGCGCGATCCCAGGGATAGCCCGGCCTGGTCAGCACATGCACCTTCCCGCCGGCGGCGCGCAACGCACGAATTACCTCATGAGTGCGAGTGGTATAACCACTGACGTGATAAGGCAGCGAACTTGCTGCCACATATAGCAAGCTTCTCGGTTCAGGTATATATGGCGTATTACTTGCGTATTCCCGAAGCTTGCTTTTCAGCAATTCAACTGTCAAAAAACGATTAAAGGCCAGCCAGTATTCAGTCATCCGGGTAAAGAAGGGATCAAAAAGTGAACTCAAGCGCGCTTACCTTGAAGTAATTTCAATTCTGCATGCGCAAGATCAACAGTATGCGTCGTCGTGATTTTTCCTTGTGCATGCAGATCCAGAAATTCGGCCGTTGTGATGACATCGTAATCCTTGACAAGCCGAGCGAGCAGTTTCCGGTATCCTTCCAGGCGCTGATTATCCCGGTAGGCAGCATGACCCTGCTCATCCCAGTAGAGCAAAGACCAGGAATGTAATAAAAAAACAGATAATGTCGGACTGCCACTAAAAACATCAAACAATAACTTTCCCCACCAGGGATGAAACTGGAAATAAGGGGATTCGGGATGAGTCAGG
>NZ_JXQM01000139.1 GCF_000832065.1 Nitrosospira sp. NpAV
CTAACCCTAGCCCTCTATCAGGATTCAAACATGAAAGGAGGTAAATCCAAGTCGGATGCCAAGAGCGCCAAGCTCTCCGTGAATAAGAAATCAACCACGAAAGCTGGAAAGAAATCGGGGAAGGCTGCCAAGGATCCAAACAAGCCAAAGAGGCCTGCTAGCGCCTTCTTCGTTTTCATGGAGGAGTTCCGTGAGCAATACAAGAAGGATCACCCTAAAAACAAATCCGTTGCGGCTGTCGGCAAAGCTGGTGGAGATAAATGGAAGAGCTTGTCTGAAGCTGAAAAGGCACCTTATGTAGCTAAGGCAGAAAAGCGG
>NZ_JXQM01000140.1 GCF_000832065.1 Nitrosospira sp. NpAV
ACTAACATGGAATGGTACAGTGGCCGAAGTATCTGGCTATGCGTTTGCTGCTGCAAATTCCAGAACCTGTTTATCACGCCCGATACCGGCAACGGCAATGGTTACTCCATTTTTCTGATAACGCACCAGACAGTCACGAGCGGCTATATCACCGTCGATTTCAATCGCATCCCATGATTGGGCATGGCAAGCGTAATTGATAGTCAGGTCGTAATGTACGCTCCAGAAAAATGGCACGTCCTGAAATTTTTTGTTGGCACCCAGTAGATTTTCAGCCGTCACTTGTCCTTGTCGTTCTGCCACCACCCAATGTTCGATACGTAACGCCTGACCGCTTGCTTTATCGCGCCAGCGGGCCACATCACCTGCGGCATAAATTCCCGGCACGCTGGTTTGCAGACACTCGTCCACCAGGATACCTGTGTCAACGTTGATGCCGGCTGATTCATCTAGTGTGGTACGTGGTCGCACACC
>NZ_JXQM01000141.1 GCF_000832065.1 Nitrosospira sp. NpAV
CTATCACATTATCTTGTGCTGGGCGCTGTTCTGTTTGCCATTGGGGTTGTAGGTATTTTTATCAACCGTAAAAATGTCATTATTTTGTTAATGTCCATTGAGCTGATGCTACTGGCAGTTAATATAAATTTTGTCGCTTTCTCATATTATTTACAGGATATAGCTGGGCAGATTTTTGTATTTTTTATTCTGACTGTGGCTGCAGCCGAGGCTGCTATTGGTTTAGCGATTTTGGTCGCTTTATTCAGAAACATACGTACTATCAACGTAGATGATTTGGATAGACTTAAGGGTTGAACGGCAGGCAGTTTTATATCCAGTCAGTTTGTTAAACAGTATTGTTAATTGGTACCTTAGATGGAAAATCTTTATTTACTAGTACCAGCGGCACCCTTGTTAGGAGCAATCGTTGTCGGGCTGTTTGGGCGACAGATTGGTCTGATAGGGAGTCATCGTGCGACGCTTGCGTTAGTGGCACTGTCATTTATTGCATCTGTTGTAATTTTTATCGATGTATTACAAGGAAATCTTTGTGACGGTAGTGTCTATACCGGGATGACATCAGGCGAGACTGTAATTGAGATAGGATTGTTGATTGACACGGTGTCAGCCACGATGATGATGGTGGTAA
>NZ_JXQM01000142.1 GCF_000832065.1 Nitrosospira sp. NpAV
CGATGCATCGTTTGACTGCGTGACCAGCGGTGGAGCTGCCGAGCGTGGTGCATTGGGACCATTTGGCCGGTTGGTGCTTGCAGACGAGAGGCTGAGTGAGCAGACTCCTGTGTATTTCTACATGACAAAAGGATCCAATGGCAATCTGAAGACATTCTTTTGCAACGATCAATCTCGATCATCTAAAGCATCCGATGTTGATAAACACATATATGGGAGCATGGTTCCTGTTCTGAG
>NZ_JXQM01000016.1 GCF_000832065.1 Nitrosospira sp. NpAV
CTCGTCTTGTGGCATCGGATAACCCTGGGCCACCGGATAACCCTGACCCGCTTCTACAGGTGCCTCATAGGGCAGGCTCACGTCCGGCCCTGCTGGCCGGTTAACCGGGGGAATCGCCACGCTTGAAACTTTCGTAACCTCGGTAGAGGCATTCGATGCGGCGCGCTGCGCTTCCAATGATCGCTCATAGTAGGTGTAAGAAACAGCCGATACGCCGGCTGCCATCAATGATAACCCGATCATTGCCGGAATGCGGTTAAGGCGGCGCACCCCCCTGCCCTTCGTCGGCGTCTCAAGGTAATCCGGCGAGCCGGGCATATCTTCAGCTACCTGGACAGGATTGCTCACTTTGCCGCCTCGCGTATCGTATAGCCGGTACGAAGGGACAGACGGCCATCGACTGTACGATCATAAAACCGGCTGGCTTCCTTGTCTTGATACCGCAAACGCACCAGAAGACCGCGATCCAGACGCGTTACCAGGTAACGAAGCTGTTCCCCCTGCTGCCCGGTTTGCGGCATGCTTTCCACAATGCCGAAACCTTTACGAGCGAGCTGATCAAGCAACATTGCATGAAGCGGATTTTTCAGCGGCTCAAGCTCAAGCGTGGTTTTGGCGGCGGGCAACTGGTTCATCAGGAATTGCGACATATCCATTGTCAGCTCGTCTGCATCCGATTTGCTGATATCGGGCGCCACATATGACCCGTACCCTCTATTTCTTTCTGCTATGGCCTCCAGCTTTTCCTTCAGAGCCGCGCACCCGGAAATCGTGAACAGGCACATCATCAAGACGATTATTTTCATCGCGATTGACCTCCATCAAGATAATCAATTGTGACCTTTACCTGAGCATTCCCCACACCGGAAATCAAGGCTGCATTGCGCAGTACCTTGTCTACTACATACCTGTCACCGATAAGCCGATAATTCACAAGCTGGGGCGCAGGCCCGGACCAGAGGGATGCGCCCTTGCCAAGGGACACCAGCGCCGGCGCTTCATCCGCAAAGTTCGCTGATGGAAACTGAATGTATGTTTTCGTGCCGTCGGTATACACCCGTTGTGGTTTCCACTTCGGATTGTCGCCGCCAAGGCGGAAATTAAAATCGAGCGCGGCAGTATTTTCCCCGGTCGTCAACGTCGAAGCATTAACAACACGGCCCTGATTCGCCTTGTAATTCGCCCAGGTACGTTCCTGCTCATCCGGGTAGTCGAAGGCTATGGACGGCATCCACTCGATACGCGCACTTTTAAGCAGGATCGTGTAGCTGCGCCTGTCCGTTGTGATAATAAGATTCGTGGTCAGACCTGAATCGGTAGGCTTCACAATAACATTCGTGATCGCTGACGAACCGCTCCCGATCATTGAAGGCGTGATGCGCCAGCGCGCGGCATCGCCCGCATGCACATCGTTGACCACTTCCCCAGGCTGTAACTTGATTGCGCAAGTGTGCAAGGGAGTGCAGATCAGGGTCGGAAGCGTGGCCCCGTACAGGTACATCACAGTGCCATCGGCAGACCGGCGTGGCTTGTCAGGGTTGTTCCTCCATTCCCTCACGATGGCAAGCGCCCTTTGTTCCTTGTCGTTAAGCTGGATCTGCGCCGGCGCCGCCTCGATTGCCGGCACCGCTAAAGCCGTTCTCTCAATCGGCGGCACCATATGCGGCACCATCTGCGCATCCACGGCAGGTACAACAAATGCCAGCGGAATTATCCAATATGTCCTCATGATCGTTGTCCTCATTTTCATAGCTGCCGGATTGCCCACGAGAAGCTCTTCACGTAAACACCAAGGGGATTGACAAGAATCTGCCCATCATCGGCGGGTGGAACAATTACCACTGTGAAAGACCCCTGCCATACTTTTGATTCCAGGACACGGCCCGACAGCATTTTTGTGGTTTCAGTCCATTCCACCTTCCAGGTATTGCCATCAATCAATAGCACCGAATTGACAGCGACTTCCACCGTTTCTTTTTGTGATCGCAAGTACGGATTGTTTTCGCGATGGAACGTGGTCAGCGCCTGAAAGGCTGCGCTATCCGGGAGAATCATCGCGTACGCCACCTTGATCTGGTTCTCCTGTGCGCGACGGTCCCCATACACCGTTCTCGCTCCAATAATCAGGTTGCGTAATGAAGCGCGAATTTGATTCGTGGTCGGCGTAGCCATCTCATCAGCGCGAGTCACCCGCACAATCTCCGAATGTTCGTTGAGTTCAACCGCGTATGGCACGACCTTGTGCTGAAGCGACACGGCCCCAAGCAGGGACACGGCAATAATAAGCCCCACCCCGCTTATAAGCGCTGCCATGCGCCACTGGTGCGCCAACTTGATATAAGAGCCGTACCGTTCGTTCCATTCGAGCCGGCCATTCAAATAAGGGTTATCTGCTGCTGGTTTTTTCATGACAGTTATCCTCTGTTATTCAGCGCTTCCTGAAGGCTTGATAGGGTATCGATCACTGCCGGCGCCTCTGCAACCGGAGCAGGCACTGGCCGGATAATGTTGTTCGGGGTTTCGCCCAACGATTCAAACAGACTGCTATCACGCGGGGGCGGCGGTGGGCCAACGGATAATGACTCGGAACCTTCCATTCCGGGCACGGCCATTGAAGCTAATGTACCGACAGTGCGAACCGCGCCGGAAGTCGCCATATGCGCCACTGTTGCCGCACTCGCGCCTTTTGGGGTACTGCCTGATGCCGCTCCCGGAGTCGAACCGGGTGCGGCTGCTGGACCTGGAGCCGGGCCGGGACGAGTTCCGCCGCCTACTCTCGGCGATGGTCCGGCAGATGCACTCCCGCCGCTGCCCATCATGGAATTCATTGATGAACCGCTTGGACTCCCCGAACCGGAACCGCTCGATTTGAGTAGATCAGAAACACTCTTGCCGGCGCCGCCAAGTAGACCGGATGAGCCAGCCGTTGAGGACATGGTTGCCATTGCAGCCGCAGCTCCTGCCATGCCGGCCGCTGCCATCCCGCCAAGAATCGCGCCGCCACTTGAAGAGGTTCCGCTGATCAGCGCCTGAATCAGATCGGGTATGGTTTTGGAAAGGTAAGCGCATATCAATGCCAGGCCCACCATTGTCCACATGCTTGTTTCGTCATGGTTGTAAGCCCGCTGCCAATCCCGCGTGGACTCCATGATCAGGCCGACAATCAGCGTCAGTACAAACAGCTTCGCCCCGACCGCCAACGCATAGCGCATCATAGAAATGGCATACTCGCGCGTCCATTGCGAACCGCCGAACCCCATAAACAGCACGGAGGCATTGATCACGATGTACGACTCTATCAGCGTCAATCCCATGAATGCGGCGATGAACGCATAACACAACAGTACAATGATCGCGGCAATGGCTACCATCATGCCGGTCAAGGGATTCCACGTCTCGATGTCACCTACCGTTCTTGCCAACTCTACAGCCATGCCAAACATATCTCCGGGGTGAAGCTGTACTCCGACCCCTGCAGCTTGCGCCCCTGCTTGCCTGAAACTGTTCACGATGGCTTCGGCCCATTGAACCGAATAAATCAGAAGCGCGGCAAAGAAGCCGATTATCATGATGTAACGCACGAGCTCACCGAGTATTTCCCCAAGCTCGGCTTGCCGTAACACCAATGGGAAAAACGTCCACACCAACTGAATGGCAGCCAGTATCCAGAACAAGCTAACCGCATAATCGCGGAGGCGCCCGCTCCATTGGTAAGAATTGTTCCGTATCAGCTCAAGCAACCCTTTAAACGTACCGCTTGCATCTTGCAAATTGGCTTGCGCCATTGCAAGATCGCAACCTATCAACAAGGCTATTGCTAGCCCGGCCAAAGCGATTTGAACACCCCGCGTCATGCTAGAAACCGCCATCCGGGGTATTGCGGGGAGTGCTTCTTTGCAGGGTATGACCGCGAGCGGACTCACAATCACGCATTGATTGAGCCTCAGTTTGACTCACAGCCGACTCGTTCTCGCTTGTCAAAGGCGAAACAATCATGCCAGCACCAAAACCGCCACATACAAGACTGGCATATAACAACATCGATTTTACGTTCATTTAAAATCCCCCATCGGGTGAGTTGGTTGGTTTTGACGCACGAAATGACGCCCTATTCGCATTATCCGCAGCTCGTTCCTCAATCTGCTGTGCCATGAAATTCGCCTGGAGCCGGTTCTGTTCGGCTATCAGCAAGCGCAAGTTCATGATCTGTTCCGCCTGGTTGGCGGCTATCTGGTTCGCGGCTTGAAGGGCTTGCATCTGGCCACCCGCCGTATTCGATTGCAGGACAAGCCGTTGAAGCATGGCCTGTTCGCTTTCCATGCCATCGACTTGAGATCCGGTAGCCGTCAATGCGGTGCGAATGCTTTGCTGATTTCTATCCGACCATGCCCGGTATTTGTCGGAAAAGTAGGATGAGCCCCGCCCCATCGTGCCCAGGTATGACTGATAGTTCGGATACATGATGCCGAATTGCGAATCAACATTTTGGGCTCGCCACATCAGGCTTTGGCCTTGCACATACACGTTTTGCAACGTGCGCAAAGTATCGCCCAATGGCTTAAACACCGGATCTCCCAAAGCCAACGTGTTTTGTAGCATCGTCTGATACTGATTAATCTGGTTCTGTATCATCGTCACGGCTTGCCCTGCCCGCGACACTTCGGCTGCGATGACTTGCCCCGTAAGTCCGGGATCAGTTACCACGTCCCCGACACCCAAAAACGCCTTGGCCGGGTGCATCCAGGCAGCCAGCAAAAAGAAGAATGCTGCAATCCATGACTTATTTGACATATTTCGCATACTCGACCCCCTTTTTGACAAGCCAGTGAATAGGCCAATCCACTCCATTCTCTTCCTCATGCGCCTTCACTTCCCGCAGCGTATCCTTGTCGGACACCGCCACAAAGCTGAGTGCCAGCGGCCCCAATCCCAACTGAAACATGCGGCGGCCAAGCGGGGACTTGTAGTAATAATCCCGCTTGTACTGCCCATTGCTGAGCAACCGTATTTCATTGTCATTCAGTCCGAACATGCGATAGAGTTCCGCCGGTCCCGGATTCTCCTCGGTCCCTTGCAGATCGGCTTCCTTGTTCGGCAAGAGGATCTTGGTCGGGCATTGTTCCAGCAGCGTGTCGATCAACCCAGATCGGACGGCATCGGATAGGCTTTGTGTTGCGACGATCACGGCGCAATTCTTTTTGCGCAGCTCCTTCAGCCATTCCCGCATCTTCTCCCGGAAGACCTTGTGCCCCAGCATTACCCATGCTTCATCGAGCGACAAAATGGCCGGCTGGCCCGTAAGCGATTTCTCGAAACGCCGGAACAGGTAAAGCAGTACCGGTATCGCATTCTGCTCGCCGAGCATCATCAACTCATCGACCTCGAACACAACAAAACTGGACAGATTCAGGGAATCCTCGCTCCCGTCGAGCAAATGGCCCATCCCACCTTCAAGCGTGTAATGCTTCAAGGCATCCCGAATCGCCGTGTCCTGCACCGTGGTAATAAAATGCGTCAGGGAGCGGAAGCCCCTGGGCGCATCCCTCAAGAGCGTAATGGCGCGATGTACCTCATTTTTTTGGTGAGGCGTAAGCGGTTCTCCCGCTTGCAGTTCGTAACAAGTGCCAATCCACTCTTCAGCCCACAACGCGTCGGACACCGCATCTATTTCCGCTAGCGGACACAATGCCAAGTCCTTGCCGTCATCGGACCCGATATCGTAGTGCTGTCCGCCTATGGCCTTGCAAAGCGCATACAGGGAGCGGCCCTTGTCGAACGCCGTCACCGTGGCGGGCAACGTAGTGCCGTCTGGCCGCGCACGGCTGCGATAGCGGCGGAATTGCGCAAGGATCACGGCTATCAGCGTGGATTTCCCCGCGCCCGTAGGTCCGAAAATCAACGTATGCCCCACATCACCAACATGCAAATTGAACCGGAACGGGGTTGCTCCGGTTGTTACCGTGTGCATCAAAGGCGGGGAACCCGCAGGGTAAAACTCGCAAGGGTTTTCCCGCAGTCCCGGCCAAATCCCCGCCAACGGCAGAAGGTCGGCCAGGTTCAGCGTATGGATCAACGGGCGGCGAACGTTCGGGTAGGCGTGGCCTGGGAGTGTGCCTAGCCATGCCTCAAGCGTATTCACCGTTTCGATCCGCGCATTGAAGCCGCGGCCAATAATTACCTTGCGCACATACCGCGCCTGCTCTTCAAGCAGTTGCCGATCCTCACTCATGAGTACGACAACAGGTGTGTAGTACCCATACGACACCACACCAGATCGCGCGTCCGCCATCGCATGCTCGACTTCCTGCGTCATTGCCAGCGCATCGGTATCTATTACGCCCCTGTTGGACTTGACCAATTGGGACCAGAGCCCGCGCACCTTTTGCTGCCAAACCCGATGGAATCCCTTCAATGCCGCAATGGCCTCGTGCTGTTCCAGGAATATAAAGCGCGACGACCAACGGTAAGCGACCGGCAAGCCTTCAAACAATGACAGAATTCCGGGAGACGACGACGAAGGGAAGCCATCGATTGCAACGCATGAAATGTATTGCTCGCCCAGTTTGGGCGTATCGCCGGGCCAAAGCCGCGGATAGCCCAGCCATGAGTCAAGATACATGGGACAGGAGGGAATCCGAAGCGCCATTGTCTCACCGGTAAGGGCGAAGTGCAGGTAGTTGACAAGCTCATCGCTCTCGTAAGAATCATCATCGGTTCCCGCCGTGATTGACCTCATACGGCGCATATGCAGCAGATCCCCTACCCCATCCTGAAAATCCGCCAACTTTTTCTTGAAGTCGGCAAGGATCTGGTCACCCGGAGCGATGTTCTTTCGGCCATCATCATCGTAGAGTATGTCCAGCAGCTTTGATTCCCGTTGAAGCGGCGGCAGGAATTGCAGCACAAACGCATACTCGGTTTCATAGTGCGTATCATCGCGCTTGAACAGTTCCCGCCTTTCCGCGTCGATCATCGCCGAAATGGGATCAGGAAAATGGGACTCGGACGGCGCCGGATAACCGGGAGAAGGCAACCGTGCCGCATCTATCCACGCGGCCCAGCCAGAATCCAGTTGCGTAAGGTATCTGTTTACCTGTGCCGTCACATAGTTACGCTCGGCATCGGTAGCGCTGCCGGCGTCATCGCCTCTGAAGAAAAACCCTGCCAGCAGCGCCCCATCCTTGCCCAGCACAATGCCTTCATCAATCAGGGCGGCATAGTTGAGCAGATCGGGAAGGCCCGCGGCTTTCGACCGGAAAGGGGCAAGTGCTAACATTTAGTAGACTCTCGGAGTTTTGGCAATTCGCCATGGCCTGGAAAACGGCGCGTAGTAGCCCCGGTACTTGACCTGCCTCAAGTAGACTTGCCACATGAGGGGATCGGACTTTGCCATTTTCCGCAGTCCATACACGGAAATCAGGCCGATTGCCAAACCAATCAGAAACGACACCGTATTCATGGACACAATCATCAACGTGATGGATACGCACAAGGCGGTGAGCATCAGCCGCCGATCCCCGCCCCATATCAAATGGGGGCGGTGCAACGCACGGTGGAACGGGGTATGGCGAAGGTTGCTCATAGTTTCAGCCCCGGCAGGCCCGCGTCAGGAACAACGGCGCCAGCGAACAAGGCTCCGGTCAGCATCGTGTTTGCAAATACGACTATGCAAATCACCAGTACCAGGTAGATCATGGAACGAGCGAACTGGCTTATCTCGCCGCCCCATATCAAGGTTGCCCCGCTGGCTATGATGCCAAGCAGCGCGATGACAAACGCCACAGGCCCACTGACGGAACGCTGCAACTTGAGAAGCGGCCCTTCCCACGGCATGCCAGTACCGCCCATACCGCCAGCGGCATCGGATGCGAACGCCGCACCAGTTACCGCGAACAACGCAAAAATTGCAAGCACATATCCGGCTACTACCATTGTCGGCGGATTGTTTTTAAACATCGGTTTCTCCTGTTGATTGGGTTGCGTACCCTTTCCCATCGTGACCCTTCACTTGTAAAACCTCTTTAATGCGTCTGCTTCCTGCATGCTTCTCAATTGAAACGATCAAATCTACCGCTTCCGCAATAAGCGATTGCATAGGCGCATGAGTCGCCTCCGCCACCAGTTGCTCCATGCGGATCAAACCCGCTGCCGCCGAATTGGCATGCAATGTCGCCACGCCCCCGGGATGGCCCGTATTCCAGGCTTTCAGCAGCGCATGTGCCGCGCCATCGCGTACCTCACCGACTAAAATACGATCCGGCCGCAATCTCATCGTCGCCTTTAACAAGCGCGTCATATCGGCTTGATCTACCGAACGCATCAGCACCGCGTTCTTTGCGGTGCATTGCAATTCCCGCGTATCTTCCAGAATCACCAGCCTGTCATCCGGGCAAACATTAACAATGTAGTTAATGACTGCATTGGTCAGTGTTGTTTTGCCTGATCCTGTACCACCAACGATCAAGACGTTTTTGCGATTGCGCACCGCCGCTTCTATGGTTGCGCGCTGGGCGGCGGTCATGGTTCCTTCTGCAACATAGTTTTCCAGGGTAAAGACCATGATGGCTTTTTTCCGGATGGTGAAAGTTGGTCCCTCGACTATCGGAGGGATAAGCGCCTCGAACCGCGATCCATCAAGCGGCAGCTCACATTCAAGAATCGGGTTCCGTGCGGTCAACTCTTCCTTCAGCGTGGCGGCAATTGTATTCATCAGGGATTCAGCGGTTGACGTTGCCATATGCCCGGACAATTGCATCGGTTGGCCGAGCCGTTCTACCCACAATTCGCCGTTCGGATTCAGCATGATCTCGATTACGGCTGGATCTTCAAGTAACCCGCACAGCGCTGGGCCCAATTCCCGTGCTAGCTTTTCGTTTATCCTGCGCTGATACTCATTATGGGCTGTGTTACTCATACGATTTTGTGATTAAAGAATATATACTATAATGATATTATATACTATACCATATAATCTTTTTGAATAAAAACTGAATCTCATGTAGATCGGCGGCTATTTTTCTACGGGGAAAGTAGCTGCCAGAGCGGTTGCCCTACAGCTTTGGCTAGAACGTTTGCATTATCGAGATTAATGGTACTTTTGGCATTCTCAACATCACTAATGAATGCTTGGGTTAAACCGGTGATTCTCGAAAGAGCTTCTTGCGTGAGACCGGCCTCTTTCCTGGCTTGTTTGAAATTACGCGCAAATATGCGGCGCTCGTGCAGGATTAAAGCCTTGTTCTTTTGTTTTTTTATTGGCATGGCATGGCATGGCATGGTGATGTGATTAAAGCATGCGTCGGAGAATAACATATTCGTATTTCAGGCCGGACGTATCCCCGACTAATCGTGTATAGGAATTGATGCGGCGTGCTTGTGCCGGCTCAAGGTAAAGGCATCAAACTTTATTGGGCATATATACCTATATAGGTATATATATAAATAGGTATATACATATATGTTTATCTGTTTGAACAGCTCGCGATTTTGTGATCGATAGCCAATAAAGTTTTATTTAAGTTGTAGTAACACTTACCGACAATGTTACAGATTAGGAAAGGATGTTGTCACCCTTTTTGCTGCCGGACGTATCTCTAAGAATTGATGTGGCATTCTCGTATATCAGGGAAAAGGTATCAAACGCACTGGTCGTAATTGCTAGGTATATGTGTAGGTAAATATATATATAGGTATATACAGATATATATATCTGTTTCAACAGATCATTTACTTGTGGTCAATAGCGCATAGATTATGTGCTACCATTTATTTGAACCGTTGATATGTATATATATACTTACTGCGTACACCGCTCTAGTTGCTGAATCGTATATTTATAGGAGTACTCATGATTTTCGCATGCGTGAATACCAAAGGCGGTGTCGGCAAGACCACAACCGCCGTGCATCTGGCAGTGATGCTTGCTCGCAAGGGCAAAACACTTTTGATCGACGGCGACCCGCAAGCCTCGGCTGCAAGCTGGGCTGCGTGGCGTCGTGAAACGCAATATGAACCCTCGCCGACCACGACCTGTCTTGCAGGAAAGGCGATCCTGACGGAGGGCAAGCAGTTGGCCGGTGGCTTCGAACACGTTGTCGTCGATGCTGGTGGCCGTGATTCGGTCGGATTGCGCTCTGCGCTGTTATTGGCTCAGCGTGCCGTAATTCCAATTGGCGCATCCAATCTGGACGCTGCAGCCCTTACCGACTTGCTCGAAGTCGTCGAACTAGCTCGAGACTACAACCCGGAATTGGACGTGCGGGTGTTACTGGCCCGTGTGGATCCTCGCACTAAGGACGCTGCCGAAATGCTGGAATTTTTGGCTGAGCAAAAGTTAACTGTTTTGCCTACAAAAGTCTGCGAGAGAGTGGCTTTCCGGCGCGCGATAGGCGAAGGTGCAAGCGTTCAAGAGCTGGGCCGCGATCAAGCCGCCATCGCCGAGATGGAAGCCTTCTTTAAGGAAATGATGGCATGAGCATGAAAGGTAAGCCAAACACGGCACAATTCAAGCTATCCAAAGACCCAGCCGCATTTCTTGAGGGAGGGGAGGCCGACAAGACTGAAAAACCGCTAACTGCATCAGCGGCCCTGACTTCACCATCCACTAATATCTTACCAGTGATCGAGGAAGTATCGCGCCGTGGCCGCGGCCGGGTACAAAAAATCTTCAATTTCTCTGAAGATTTGGCGGATCGGTTGCGTGACGAGGCCATAAGCCGCAGCAGGGAAACTGGTACTCGCGTCACCGAGAAAGACATCGTAGTAGAGGCGCTGGAAGCTCATCTCAAACGATAGGTATATATATAAATATATACCTAACTATTTATCTATATATATAACGATATCCGATATCATCTCTTATATATCCTGATTTGATGACGACATAAGGTAGCGACACACGCTACTAATTCTGATATTGTTGCGATTGGGTACAGAATAAGGTATAAAAGCGATGCTAACAACGACTGCTAAAGTGGTCGAACCGAAAGTTTTGAAGGAACTCGTCGCCGCAGGGTCGGTTACATCCGCCCATGTGGAATCCGGTGATAAAGGGCTCGTGATCGTCGTGCGCGCCGGAATGAATGAGCGAGTGCTGGGTGCTGCCCGTGGTGGCCTTCGGTACTTCCAGAGCCTTGATGGCGCTGCAAGCGTCTTGCAGGGCTACGGAATCATGCGATTCCATGTAGATATAGCCCATTGGGTGCCCAAGACGATGGTGAGAGGCTACAAGAGCGCACCGGCAGCAACGGCGGATTCGGATGTATTAACGTAAAGAAGGAGAAAGCTGGCCAGAAAGCGAGAAATAACGGACGATCAGAAACGACAAAGCCCGCTTTGGCGGGCGGGCTTTGAAGAGAAACCGGGCAGGGTGCCCAGATAAGTACAAAATACAAGGTTCGCTTTGGCGGCTGAACTTTGTAACGAATACAATAAAGCAACTATCTGCTTTTATTGTACTTGTCTTAAACCCTGCACGCAAGTGTATTCGCACGTCCCTACGGGACGAGCGTTGAGGGGACTATGGCAGGTACAGGTTCGATACAGGCAAGAGACGACAAACAAGCAGACCGCTTTTTCCAGTTCGGCACCGCGCTCAATCGCGTGCTGACAGAAGCGCCATACCTGTCGCGCTGCTCTGACGACAAGACAGCCACACGCATCCGGCCGCGCGAATACGCCATTCGCTACCCCTACATGCAGGTCAATAGGCCCGGTTTCGTGAGCTGGCTGATCTTCGACCTTGACCACAACAAAGCGATGATTTGGGAAGAAGCAGGTCTTCCCGCTCCTAACCTGATCGTGCGCAATCGCACCTCGGGCCATAGCCACCTCTATTACGCCATTTCCCCGATCTGCACGACTGAGAACGCCCGCAGCAAGCCCATCATATACATGAAGGCCATCTATGAGGCTGTCGCTGCCCGGCTCGATGCGGACACCGACTTCCACAGCGGCCCGGTGGCCAAGACGCCCGGCCATCCTTGGTGGCTCACGCATGAGCTGCACAGTCACGTCTATGAGCTTGGCAAGCTGGCTGACTACGTGGATCTAGCAGTGACCTGCCCTTGGGGCAGGGGACCACAGCTCAACGAAGTGAGCCATTCCCGGCACTGCATCCTATTCGAGCGCCTGCGGTACTACGCCTATTCCATCGTACATCGGGAACGCAAGCTCGGCTCGTTCTCGAACTTCACGCGCCAGCTGGAAGCTTACGCCCACAACAGCAACAGCTTTCACAAGCTCGGCTTCCTGGAAAATCTCGCCCAGTCGTCGATCAAGGCCACCGTGAAGTCTGTTGCCCGATGGACATGGGATCGTTACACCGGCTGCGGCCGATGCCACCGTGGGGTGATGCAGCTCGACAAGGACTTGCCGCTAGTGGAACGGCAGCGCCTTGCGGCGGCCCGCACGCATGACGTGCGCCACAAAGTCACTGAGTCCAAGGTGCGCGACGCTTGCCACCTCCTGCAGCAGAAGAGCGAAGCCCTCACGCAAGCCGCTATCGGCCGCGTGGCGGGCCTTACAAGGCAGACAGTGGCCGCCTACAAGTATGTGCTCGACGAAGTATTCAAGCCAGTTGCCGTCGCAATTCTTGGGGAGTCTTCGACCAAGGTTGTCGATGTTAAATACGGTGTACATCAGGTAACTGCGTCGCTGCGGAAGGTGGGTGATGAGGGGGCGACTTCGCTGTGCTTGGACTTATTACCTGGCGGGTTGAGGATATTGCGTGTGCTTGATGGGTGAGCGCTCGGTTTTGGGTCTGAGTAGCCCAGCGTTTTTAAAACGCGAGTAGCCGGGAGCGGAGCGCCCAATGGGTGTTTATTGCGCTGAAAAGTGTCAGTTTGTTACGTTTGGAGGATGAACAATGATTCGAAAATCTTTTGACAATGAAATGCTCGCTAGGGTTCGAGCGATGCCGCTATTACAAGTACTTGATAAGCTGCGTGATGATGGAAAGCTGTTTTATCGTCGTGACCTAGATTTTGTGCCAGAAAAGGATCGGAAGACGGTGCGTCTGTTTTTGTCATCTTCCTTGGGTTTCGCTTGGGAAGTTCTGGTCACGGATCTCAAGTGGTATGACGTGCGGGCAGCGAAGGGTGGTGGGGGTGGAATTGACCTCGTAATGCATTTGCTAGGCATCGATTTTGTAGCGGCTGTTAAGCTGCTTTCGGCGAGTGAAAGTGTGGCTGGCCAGCGTCGGCACATTTGCCCCTAGTAAGGTTTTAGATTGTATTAATAACATTAATAACAGATAGTTAAAGATTTTGCTGATTTGGTCGTACACCTTTTTTAAAAGCTGTTTTTATAAACTTTGGATTCCGTTTTGCAATTCCGCTCACATACTGTCAGCGGGTCGGGCTCTATGTGCTGCGCACCCGGGGCCTGTAGTCCCGGCTATCCGGTAACGATCCCTTTTGTAAATTCCTAATTAGCGGCTTCGTCAATTCAGACCAGGCCGATCCGGAGGATGTTTTCGCATAAGAGAAAACTGATCAATGATCAGCTCCGCCCCCCAAGCAAGACGGATATTCACGAGCGTGAATATCCGTCTTGCTTGCTTATCGCTGTCACAAGCCACGCCAGCCGCTGGTGCGGTACGCTTTGCCTGTCATGCCTTGTGATCCGCAAGTTCTTGCGGCCGCAACGCGCTTGAACCCTAACCGCTAACGGCACAAGCCGACGTTAACCCCGCACGAATCCCCCACAAAGCGCCTCCCAATCCTCTGCGAGGGGGGGCTTGTGGGGGGATAAACGTTTCATGCGGGGCCGGATCATCGGCTTTGCATTTGCCTACTTTCCAACCCCACCCATTCCCAACCCTTGCCCGTGAGGGCAAGGGCTATCCCCACTCCCGTCGCCCCAGGGCGAGGCGAAGAGGTTCGAGCGAAAGGATGTTTTTCTTAACCCTAAATCGCGAGGAATCCAGATCATGAAAACCCCCACCAATTTGAAGAAAGATATGTACGTACAAATCACGGATGCAATTATTGCCATGCTGGAAAGTGGAAAGACAAGCCGCCTAACTTGGGCAAGAACCGGCAACAACTTGCCCTGCAACCACAAGACCGGTGCAGCCTATCAAGGCGTGAATGTGCTGTTATTGTGGGCAGCGGCTATGACTCACGGCTACTCATCCGATCGCTGGCTGACCTACAAACAAGCCGCGGACATGGGCGGCCGGATTCGTAAAGGCGAAAAGAGCGTGACATGCGTTTTTTTCAAGACGATTGAACGCGAATTGACGGGTGATGGCGACAGCGCCAAAGAGAGCGAATCGGTGCGGGTGATGAGTTCTTTCTGGCTGTTCAATCTTGATCAGATAGACGGTATTGATAAGCCGCAAACCGCCGCGCAGCGCAGCGAGTTCCAGCAGATCGATGCAGCCGAAGCCGTTTTAATTCATTCTCGCGCAGTGATCTGCGAAGAAGGCGAAAAGGCGTTTTACCGTCCGTCAACCGATGAAATTTATCTGCCGCAGCGCGCCCGATTCGCATCGATGATCGAATTCTACAGTGTGGCCCAGCATGAGCTGACGCACTGGACGGGAGCCAAGCATCGTTTAGCGCGTGACTTTGCCGATCGCTTCGGTACCGAAGCCTATGCTTTCGAGGAATTGATTGCTGAGCTGGGCAGCGCTTTCCTGAATGCGGAACTGGGTTTTTCCGCGACGACAATTCCGAACCATGCCGGCTATATCGACTCATGGCTGAAGGTGCTAAAGAACGACAAGCGCGCCATTTTCACGGCGGCCAGCCAGGCCAGTAAGGCACATCGCTACATCGTGGACTTGGTAGAAGGCAACCAAAACAAACAACACGCCGCCTGAGCCGGCGAAGCGATCTACAACAAGGAAAATATTAGCGGCCTGGTCTGAACTGACGAGGCCGCTTTCGCGGCGTGTTTTCGCATACGCGAAAACATATTAGAGGTGAAGACACGATTCGCGCTTTAAAGCACGCTCGGGCCCGTATTCGGAGGGATTAGCCGCAGTTAGCCTGATTTTACCTGTTCGAGGAGTTGGGTAAAAATAACCAATTTTACATTTTTGGCGGGGCAGGCAATATCAGCCAAGCAGTCATGTCACCAGCCGCCATTTTGATCACAGCAACGTCAGTTTTCGGAAGTAACGCGCGACCTTCATTGTCCCCTGACACGTTCTAGCCGGGCACCGCCGCCCTTAATACTTGACAAACGCAAATTATTTGATAAAATAGCATAACGTAAAAAGTAATTACGTTATTAAATATGAAGGAGCCACCATGGGACGTAAAGCACTCCACACGCAAGATCAGGTTTTTGAAGCCGCTGACCGGCTGGCGGTAAGCGGCCGGGAAGTCACGCCGACCACCTTGCGCGATGCGCTGGGCGGGGGCAGCCTGACCACTATTTACCGCCATCTTGAAGCTTGGGAAGCCACCCGCAAGGCGGTGCCGGTCCCAGTCAGCATTCCCATGCCGGATGCCGTAAGACTGGCCTTTGAGCAGGCCTGGCAAGCGGCGGCCACCGAGGCCGGCAAAGAAATCGCGGCCATCCGCGAAAAAGCGGATAGCGAAATCAAGGCCACGCACCGGCGCCTGGAAGAAGCGGTGGCGGCGATCGGTCAACTCGAAAGTGAGCAGCTGGCCGACGCCGACCGGCTGGAGGGACTGGAAACCACGCTGCTCAAGGAACGTGAAATCGCGCGTCAGACCGTGATTGATGCCGCCGCCCGGGAAGCCGGGCTTGCGGCCACGGTGGCCGAGCTCAAACATCACAGCGGCGAGGTGGTCAATAAGCTGACGCTCAGCAAACAAGCCATCGAGGCCGAGTTGTCCGAGATACGCAAGGACGTGCGGGGGTTGACTGAAAAGCTGGGCAAGGCCACCGGAGCCGCCGACGCGTTGCGTAGCCAGGTTGCCGAGCAGCAAGCGACGATCCGCGACTTATCCGGGCGGCGATAGCCTGGCGGCGGGTGAAAAGGCTAATGCCTGAAAGGGTCCTTTCATTGCCAGCCCGCCCGCCTCCTGTCAGCGGGCCGGGATCAGGCGCGCTAGCGCCCCGGGCCTGAAGTCCCGGCCATGCGGTTAGGATCCCTTTTGCAACGACTATTAACAGCCTCGCCCGTTCCGGGCCACTCTGTTAACTTACCCCAACTAGCGGCCTCGTCAATCAGACCAGGCCGATCCGGAGCATGTTTTCGCAAATGCGAAAACAGATCAATGAACAGATCCACCCCCAGGGCAAGATAGATATTCGCGGGTGCGAATATCTTGTTTCTCTCGTTTATCGCTGTCACAGGCCACGCCAGCCGCTGGCGCGGTCCGCTTTGCCTGTCATGCCCTGTGATCCGCAAGTTCTTGCGGCCGCAACGCACTTGAATCCGAGTCCCTGACGGCACAAGCCGAGGCTCACCCCGCAAGAATCCCCCCAGCAAGCGCCCCATCCCTTTGTGAGGGGGACTTGTGGGGGGATAAACATTCATGCGGGGCCGGAACATCGGCTTTGCATTTGCCTATTTTCCAACCCCACCCATTCCCAACCCCTGCCCGTGAGGGCAAGGGCTATCCCCCACTCCCGTCGCCCCAGGGCGAGGCGAAGAGGTTCGAGCGAAAGGATGTTTTTATTAACCCTGAATCGCGAGGACTCCGGACATGAATACCGCTACCCCCGACCTTTTTACGCTTGGCGACAATGTGGCGCCCTACGCATTGAACAACGATTACGACGTTATCGCGCATGCGCTCGCGATTATTGAGGGCAAGCTACGCAAGCCCGGCGAGGGATTGAATTCGCCAACGCTGGTAAAGAACCTGTTTACTTTGCGGCTTGCTCAAAAAGAGCATGAGGTTTTCGAGGTGGTGTTTCTCGACACGCAAAACCGCATGATAGCGGTTGAGTCGATGTTTACCGGTACCCTGTCGCAAACCAGCGTATACCCGCGCGAAGTATTGAAGCGGGCCCTCCACCACAACGCGGCCGCACTTATCTTCGCCCACAATCACCCTTCCGGCCTGGCAGAGCCGAGCCGGGCGGATGAGCTTTTGACCAAAAGCCTTACTGATGTGCTTGGACTGGTGGACATTAGGGTACTCGACCATATTGTGGTCGCCGGAATGCGGACGGTATCGTTTGCCGAGACGGGGCGGTTATGAGTTCCGGATTGGATCGCCACCAGCAAGAGTTTGCCAAGCTGGTCGATGAGAATAGCCGCAGCCGCCATCCCTACACGGTTTTCAAGGATTTCTGCGAACTGGCGGCGCTGTCGTTTAGCAATGCGGTTGACCGGGCACAGTATGAAGCGCGGGAAGCGCGGTACTTGCAGATCGTCAAAGGCTACAAGGTTGATGAAGTTGCCCGCTTCCCCAAAATGCTGGCCTGCCTCACGTTATCGCTGGAAGAGAACATGAATGATTGCCTGGGCCAGCTATTCATGGCGCTTGAGCTGGGCAACAGCAGGGCAGGGCAGTTTTTCACGCCGTATCACGTATCGCTGTTGATGGCGAAAATGTTGTCCGGTGATGCTGGCCAGCTATGCAAGGCGCGCGGATTTGTACGCGTGATGGAACCGGCAGCCGGGGCAGGGGGGATGGTGATCGCCACCGCGCAGGCGCTCCGTGATGAAGGCATCAATTATCAGCAGGCGATGCACGCAACCTGCATCGATATCGATGCCACCGCCGTGCATATGGCCTATGTGCAATTAACGTTGCTGCACATCCCGGCAATCGTTGTGCATGGCAACGCCTTGTCGCTGGAGCAATGGGGATACTGGTTGACCCCCGCGCATGTGCTGGGGTTCTGGGATGCGAAGCTCAAGCGGGCTGCGAGCGCCAGGCAGGAGCGGGAAGAAAACGCCGGTCATGCCGCGCCGGCCATGCCGGATGGGATTATGCAACAGATACGCGAGGTTGCGGCGGACCCGACAGGCACGGGGCAATTGATGTTGTTTTAAGGTGCCGGGTGCAGGGCGAGGGCAGGGACGTCGAGTCCCCGCCGATTAATCAACCAGAAAAGGAGGCGCATCATGCTAGACCCCAGGATAACCGAGTATAGCTACCTCACCCATACCCTGGGCACCCTCGGCGGAACGAAGGAGCAGTGGGAACGGTGGAACTGGCTGTACAAAGAGGTAGTCAGTCCCTTGCTGGAGAAGTCGACCCGGAATCAAGCACTAACTACAAGAAAACGCGGCAAAAAATAGTTATCTGGCCTATTGGCATAATGGAGGTGAAGATGCTGCCTGCGATGCTGACGGGTTGACTCCCGCGCATGGGCCGGGTTTCTGGAATGCGAAGCTCAAGCGGGGCAGGGTGGAGGAGGCGAACACGGTCGACGATCATCTTGTCCCGGCCATGCCGGATGAGGTGATGCAACCGATGCGCGAGGTTGCGGCGGTACAGAAGCGTACCGGGCAGTTGACGTTGTTTTGAGGATGCCTCTCAGGTCGAGAGCGTGATCAGGCCAGGTCTTGCGGGATTGTTACAACCCGGTCGCGGACTTACGCAGCTGCGTGCTGGCTGCGTGATTTTGATTGAGCCTGGCAGCCATTTGCCGGTGCAGGGTGGCTACTTGGGTGCTTGCTTCCGCGCTTTTCTCGTAATCACGGATCAGCGCCGAGGTGTGCGATTGGAGATCCTGAGCTTGCCGGCCATAGAGATAGCTCTTGTTTTCATATTGCTCCAGCAGCTCTTTTTGCTCCGTCACCTTTGCCTGCATCTGCGTGGCGGAATTCTCATAGTATTTTGCAATGGACTCATGGTCGCCGCGAGTGGCGGCATTCTGAGCGGCAGCGCGAATTTCCGGGGTGTCGATAGGCTGGGCTGCCACGACCGATGAGCTTGTCGAGACCAGGACACCCATCATGGACAACGCTGCAAGGGCATTTCCAAATTTTGTTTTCATGGCGGCAATCCAAATTGAGTGAAAGTGACTTCATCCTACTTGAGTGGATGCCCTGAGTATATTGGGGAAATCCTGATTCTTTACTAAGTGTTTCCCTTAGGATAAAACGCTTGATCAACCAAGGACTTGGGGCTGGCTGTAGGGATCACGCTGCGCATGAATATCACGCCGGACCCGGAAATCACGATCTACGCTAACGCGCGTGATTACGGGGTGCACAGGGACTTGGCGCCCCCGGCCAAGGCCGCGCCCGCGGTACGGCCAGGAATATGCGGATTTTCGCGCCCGCGAAAATTTCCAGTGGCTTGCTCCCTGTCACAGCCCCCGCCAGCCGCCTATGGCGGTACTCCTTGCCTGTCATGGGCGGTGAACCGGAATACTTTCAGCGATTCCGGCCGGAGGCAACTTAACACCTGCTACCCCTGCTTCGGCACGCGCCCATTCCTGTTGCGCCATCCCCCCATCAATTCCCCCATTCGTCTGCGAGGGGGGCTTGTGGGGGGATAACCAAAACGCAACAGGAACAGGCGCTAGCTGCTTTTCCGTTTCCACCCCACCCATTCCCAACCCTTGCCCGTGAGGGCAAGGGCACTCCCCCACTCCCGTCGCCCCAGGGCGAAGCGAAAAGGTTCGAGCGAGAGGATCTGGTTTTAAGACTCTCTTTTTCAACCTTACTTTGGAGGCCAGCTATGGAACAAATGAAGCAACCGTTATTTTCACTGGGGCAGGTGGTGGCAACCCCCGGCGTACTCGATAAGACCCATCCGGTGTGGATGGCAAATTGCCTTGCGCGGCATAGGCGAGGCGATTGGGGTTCGGTAGACGAGGAAGATATCGCAACCAACAATGAAGCGGTGCGCGTTGGGTTTCGTGTCTTATCAGCCTATCCGATTGACGCAACCAAGCCCTGTGAAGGCTATGGCGACAATACATTGTGGATCATCACGGAAGCCGACCGCAGCGTGACCACCTTCCTTTTGCCCGACGAATACTAACGGATTGGCCGGTCTTGCACCGGCCTTTCAATTATTTCCCCCCTTTTAATCATTCACTTTTAACCGTTCAATCAGGAGATTTTCATGGAAAACACAACCCCATCAACATTGATCCGCGTATCGATTAGCAAACTGGTGCATTCACCCCTGAACGTGCGCAAGAAGCAAAGCACCGGCATTAGCGAGCTGGCCGCGCTGATCGCATCCCAAGGGCTGATTCATAATCTCGTCGTCACGGAGCCGGTGAAAAAGAGCAAGAAAACCGGCAAATATGAAGTCGTGGCCGGAGGCCGTCGGCTCGCCGCCTTGAACCTTCTCGTAACCGATGGCCGCTTGCCCAAGGATCATCCGGTCGAATGCCGCGTTGTCGGGCAGGAGGAAGCACTGGAACTGAGCCTGACGGAAAACTCCGGACGCGAAGCCATGCACCCCGCCGATCTGGTCATGGCCTACCGCAATCTGACTGACGCGGGACTGTCGCCGGACGAGATTGCTCCGCGCTTTGGCGTCTCTCCCCTGACGGTCAAGCGTTACCTCAAACTCACCCATGTTTCCCCGGTCATCTTCAAGCTGTATGCCGAGGATGAAATGAATTTCGAGCAGATATCCGCGCTGGCGCTGACCGAAGACCACGAATTGCAGGAGCGCATCTGGAACAGTACGCCCGAATGGCAGCGCAATGGTTCAACCTTCCGGCGATTGATAACCGGAACCGAGATAGACATTCAGCGCAGTCCGCTTGCCAAGTTTGTCGGGTTGGAGAAATACGAGGCCGCAGGAGGGTTGTTGCGCCGCGACTTGTTTGGGAAAGAGGACGAAGGCTATATACAGGATGCAGAGCTGTTGGAATCGCTTGCGCTGGAAAAACTCAATCAGGCGGTTGAAGCCATCAAAGGCGAGGGTCATGCGTGGACGCAATGCCATACCACGTTCGACCATGCGGACAGGGCAGAATTCGTAAGGGCGCGCACCATCAGGCGTGAACCGACCGCCGAGGAACAGGCCGCAATGGATACGCTGGACGCCGAAATGGAAGCCATTGATGCCGAATTTGAGGGATACGACGAGGAAGCGGACGAGGACGGCGAAACCTATGCCGCGATTGAAAAGAAGCACGACGCCATCCAGGGAAAGATAACGGCATTGAATGAATCGCTAGAAGAGCTGAATGCCGCCGACCTTGCCATTGCGGGTGTCATCGTTACGGTTGACCATGCGGGGGAGTTGCGCATCGAGCGGGGTTTGATCCGGAAAGAGGACGTGAAGAAACTGCCCAAGGCGCAGGGAGCGGAAACAGGGTTGGGAGGAAGTAGCCAGAGCGAAGCGACGAAGCCCGTGCATTCGGAAAAGCTCACGCGCATGTTGACGGCTCACCGTAGCGCGGCGATTCAGGCGCAGATCATGAACCGGCCGGAAATTGCGCTGGCGGCACTCGTGCACCGGCTGGCGTTGCAGGTTTTCTCGAACGGCTACGTGTCGAATCGCATCGTTCAGGTCAATATCGAGCAAACCTCTCTCAAGCAGGACGCGGAGAACATCGGACAAAGCCGCGCAGCCAAGGTAATCGAGGAAAAGCGGATGTATTGGACAGCGCGCATCGAGGCGGCAGGGCAGGGTGGCAAGACGCTGTTCGGGTGGCTGTTGGAGCAAGACCTTGCAGACTTGCACGACCTGTTGGCGTTTTGCACGGCGGTCTCGATCAATACCGTATCGGGGCGGGAGCATGCGCCATCGGATGACGTGGCGGTGATCATGGCCGCCTTGAATCTGGACATGGCCGACTGGTGGGAGCCTACCGCCGATACCTATTTGTCGCATGTAGGCAAGGATAGGATCATCGGCATGGTATCGGATGCGGTTTCGCCGCAGATAGCTCAGACCCTGACAAAGTTGAAGAAGGGTGAGCTGGTCAAGGCGGCTGAGGAACACTTGTCGGGGCTGCGCTGGCTGCCGGACAATCTCAAGGCGAAGGTATCGCTGGATCAGCAATAAAAGGGGACGCTACAGGCTCCTGAGCGGGCCTGTAGCGTTACCGCGCATGCGCTACCGGCACGTCCTTCCAGTTTGTCGTGTAACCAGGTGACATATTTTCCCGGCGCATGGTCCAGGACTTTCGGCTCCCTGCTGAAAAAAGCGACACGGTATTGCGCCCGTAAATCCCATTCAGTTTATCCATGACCTGCATCAAGCGCTGCGACTTGTCTCCAGCCCCGTGTTGCGGCAACAAGGAGAGCTGTTGCACAGCAGCAGGGCCAATGCCTATCAGCATGACCCCCGTTTTCTTATAGGCGAAGCCGGGGCGGTAAATGCGTTTTAGGCCAAAGAGGGCGGCACGCACCAGCAAGCGGGTGTCGGAGCTGACATTGGGCAGCGGGATCGTGATGCCCTTGCTGTACTGCGGATCCTGCTCGCGGAAAGGATTGGTTTGCACGAAGACCTGGATGGCCTCGCAGACCGAATTTTCCCGACGCAGCGTTTCGGCGGCACTGCTCATGTAGGTGGCAACGGATTCGCTCAGCTCAGGCAAGGTATGCACTAGTTGCCCGAACGAGCGCGAGGAAATGATCTGCTTGCGCGGCGGCGCCACTTCTTCCAACGCCAGGCATGAGATGCCGCGCAGCTCATTGCCGGTGCGCTCCATCACCACGCCAAACTTCGCGCGCAGCCAGGAAGGTGCGGCATCGCGCAGTTGCTGTATGGTAGTGATTCCGGCCGCATGCAGCTGCAGGCCGATGCGCCGTCCTACCCCCCAGACCTCATTTACACCAATGTTTGCCAACAGAGAATCCACTTGGGCGCTCGGCATGGATGCCAGGTCGCAAACGCCATTAAATCGGGGCTGCTTTTTGGCAATGTGATTGGCCAGCTTTGCGAGCGTCTTGGAAGGGCCAATGCCCACGCATACCGGCAGGCCGGTCCACTGCCGCACGCGATAGCGGATCGACTGGCCCATAGCGGAAGCTGACGGCCACAGGCCGCCCAGGCCATTCAGGCTTAAGAAGCTTTCATCGATGGAATAGGTTTCCATATTGGGACTGTAGTCGCGCAAAATCGACATGACCCTATCCGACATGCTGCCGTACAAGGCGTAATTGGAAGAAAGCGCGACGATATTGTGCTTTTGTGCGAGTTCCTTTAACTGGAACCAGGGGGCTCCCATCTTGACCCCAATTTCTCTCGACTCACTTGAGCGCGCCACGCAGCAGCCATCGTTATTCGAAAGCACGACGACAGGGCGGTTTTCCAGATGCGGATTGAACACTCGTTCGCAGCTGACGTAAAAATTGTTCACATCCACCAGTGCAAAAATCTGCGGGGTTCCAATCGCGCTGGCTACCGTCATGACTCACACCACGAAGCGCGATACTGTTCCTACCACCACGCCCCACACCTGCAACTCTTCATGCTCCTGGAAGCGAATGGGCGCATAGGCAGGATTCTCGGCATGCAGCTCGATCACGCCTTCATGGTAATAAAGCCGCTTAACCGTGTATTCGTTATTGATGACCGCGAGCACGATATGGCGATGTTTCGCCTCAATGGAGCGATCCACCACCAGCATGTCGCCATCGTGGATGTTAGCGCCTGTCATGGAGTCGCCCATTACCCGGAAAAAGAAGGTCGCGGTTTTGTTGCGCACCAGGTAGCTATTGAGATCCAGCATCTCTTCAAGATAGCCGTCGGCCGGAGAAGGAAATCCAGCGGAAATGCGATACTGCAACAAGGGCAAGCGGCAGATTGTAGGAGCGAGCGCCGCGCGGGGCAGGGGAGGCAGGGCAGGGGTCTTGGAGGGAGAAATGAAAGGAATAATCGTAGTCATGGCGGGCATTTTTAGTATGATGTTGCGGACAGTATAAAGCCACTTTTGCCAGGATTACAATCTCGATCATGTGTGGACGATTCGGCCAGGCCTATCCTCGAATGAGCCTCAAAGACTGGTATCGCGCAGCCGCCATGCCGGAATTCGATCCGCGCTACAACATCGCGCCTACGACGAATATCGTGGTGATTCGCGACGGTGAAGAAGGGCGCGCAGGTTCCATGATGCGCTGGGGCCTGATCCCCTGGTGGTTCAAAGGTCCGGGCAAACTGCCGCTGCTGCATAACGCGCGTTCCGAGACCGTTCATGAAAAGAAGCTGTTCAAGGCAAGTTTCCGTCGGCAGCGGTGTATTGTTCCCGCGTCAGGTTTTTTTGAATGGCAGAAGCTCGCTGACGGCAGAAAACAGCCGTTCTATATTTCCTCCAGGGATGGGAATCCGCTCTCATTCGCCGGCATATGGGATAGCATCACGACAGGGGAGGGCGAGAGAGTCGATAGTTGTGCGATCCTCACCACGGATTGCAATGCTCTAATGCAGCCCATCCATGACCGCATGCCGGTGGTCCTGGCCGCTGAGGATTGGGATACCTGGCTTGATCCCATGCCATCGACGGATGAGGTGCTATTGCCCATCCTGAAGCCCTTTGCACCCGATCTGATGCAGCTATGGGCGGTATCTTCTGCCGTAGGAAATGTGGGGAATCAGGGAGAGGAACTCGTCAAGCCTTTAGCTTAGGGGGCTGACTTAAGAATTCATCCATAACCCACCGGCGCAATCACGCCTCCGGCTAAGATGACCCCTGCCAGCCACTTGGTTTCGCCATGACCCAAATGTACTGGATTGGCCTTTCTCAGCGACCGCCAGAGTGCCAGACCAACAACCCCGCTAGCAGCCAAGAGTCTACCGGACCGAGCAAGGGTTTGGCAATCGGGGTGCCGATCCCAAACAAGAGCGCGGCAGCCCATGCACTCAGCACGCCCGGGCTACGCGACAAGCTCATGTATCTTCTAGCGAGCAGGCATGGTTGGTTGTCCCTTGCTCGATCTGTACCGTGCTGTGATGGACAAAGAAGCGTGTATTGAGAATCTCCCTGATATTGTCCATAAAGGCATCGCCGGGGTAGCCACCCGGCATTACCAGATGGACGGTCAAGGCGCTTTCCGTGGTACTAAGTCCCCAGATGTGCAGATCATGGATGTCGATTACGCCAGGCTGCCCGCGTAGATAGGCATCAATTGCGGACATCTCTATATGCGCCGGTACTGCACTTAAAGCGAGTTGCATAGAATCGCGAAGCAGTCCCCAGGTACTCATGATCACCACGGCTACGATGATCAGACTGATAACAGGGTCGAGCCAATACCAGTGCGTAAAAATCATGGCTATGCCTGCAATCACCACACCTGCCGAGACAGCAGCGTCTGCTGCCATATGCAGGTAGGCGCCGCGAATATTTAGATCACCTTTACTTCCTTTCATAAATAGCCATGCGGAAAAGCCATTGATGATGACCCCGATAACCGCTACTAATGTAACCGTCAGGCCAGCTACGACAGGCGGGTGCGAAAAGCGTTGAACCGATTCCCAGGCAATTGCTCCGCAAGCAATCAATAGAAGCATGGCATTGGCCAGCGCAGCCAGGATTGAGCTGCTGCGTAAGCCGTAGGTATAGCGTTCATTCGCAGCCTTGCGCGCCAAAATGGAAGCTCCCGCTGCCAGCGCCAGGCCCAGCACGTCGGATAGATTATGTCCGGCATCGGCCATTAGCGCCATCGAGCTGGCGATGAAACCGTAGGTAAACTCGACCACTACAAAAGTCAGGTTCAGAGCGATGGCAATAACAAAGGCGCGCCCGTAATTATCCGGGCTGGGGTGTTGATGATCCCCGTGGGCATGCGGCGACCCTTCCGGAGAATTATTTGGATGGTTATGAGAATGTGTCATTTTAGTCCCCTACGGATGAGATTTCTCGGTTCGTAAAAAACAAGAGTTACGGCAGTATTACCCGCATGGACGCTTGCCGACGCAGTTCCGTATGCGATAAGCGAACGATCTTCCAGGCAGTTTGCAGACCTAAAGCCGCCATGCCACCTGCTACGACAACATCGGGCCAGCCGGTTTCCGTGCCGGATACCCCTAACGCCGCCAGCATGACGGCCACGTTGCCAATCATATCGTTGCGCGAGCAAAGCCAAACCGAGCGCATATTGGCATCCCCACTTCGGTAGGCCCACAGGATAAGGAAAGTCAGCAAATTCGCAATCAACGCGAGAGCACCAATTATTCCCATGGTTTCCGCTTCAGGCAATATTCCATGCAAGGCTTGCCAGATCGTAACGCCGCCTACCCACAGGCCGACCATGCCCATGGTAAGCCCTTTTGCCATGGCCGCCTTTGCACGATAACGCAAGGCCATACCGGCGACAAAAAGACTGATCCCGTAATTCCCAGCATCTCCAAGGAAATCGAGCGCATCCGCCTGCAATGATGCCGATTCAGCATGGGCACCCGTCACAATCTCAATGAGGAACATGGTGACATTAAGAATAAGCGCTACCCACAGAACGCGGCGATAGCGCATCTCTGTCTCCGGAGTTACCGGTGTATGAGTGCAGCAGGAAGTGCCCATAAATTTCTCGCCATTATTGTGATATGAAATAGAATGCACCCTATATCAACTATAGAGTCAAGAGATGGATCAGAATAAATTTTCGATTGGGACGTTAGGGCGGGCAACTGGCGTCAAGGTGGTCACCATCCGTTATTATGAGAAAATAGGGCTTCTAAGCGCGCCCCCCCGCTCGGAAAGCAATTACCGCCTCTATGGATCCTCAGAGTTGAAACGATTGGGATTTATCCGTCGATGTCGTGAGCTCGGCTTTACGCTCGACCAGATTTGCGAGCTATTAAGCTTGGGAGAACAAGCCAACCAAGACTGTTGCGCCGTTGATCAACTGGCTCATGGGCACAGGCTTATGATAGAACATAAAATATCTGACCTGGAACGTCTTGCCAGTGAACTTCGACGTATCAGCAGTCAGTGTCAGGGAGGTGTCATCGCTGATTGTCGTATCCTTGAAGCCTTATCCTCTTGAAGCATTTGCAAAGGAGTTCTTTGCCGTCTAATAGCACTGTACGTTTCGGAGCGGGCTATTCATAAAAATACCTTTGTACCGAACGCTTGGTGACGGTCGACTTTTGAAGGACACGACACATTGTTGGAATCACAACCGATAAGAGATATTACGCATGAAGTTTTTTGTAAAATACGAGATTGTCATATTATTATTATTTGTTCCGTTAATTGCATTTGCTCAACCCGACCCACAGTTAGATCGTCAATCCTTCATGTCGCAGTCTGCCTCATTTGCTTATGACTTGGGCAAGACCTACCAAATGGGAACGAACTGCAAAAAAGATCTTGGCAATCTTGCCGCTTCGAAAGCCGAGAGCCTGTTTATTCATTATATGTCTGAACAAGAGGTTCAACAGACGATGGACAATTACGAACGGGGGATGAAAGTCAAAAGCGGTATGGCTTGTGAGAGAACGGAGTTAAAGACCTTCTTACGCGGGTTTCGAGTAAAAATACCCGAATATACAAAAGCTGCCGTGCCGTTCATGCGTCCTCAGGTGAAACGGTAATCCTCTCATCTGAATCCCGCGCTTGATGCCTGAAATATTCGTTAAGCGTAGACTCGATTATCTTAAAACATAGATGGATTAGATAGTTCTATGAATTCATACATAGAGGCCCTATGTACAAATCGCCACAGAACCCATCTATAGGTATACAATCTAATTGCCATGAAGAAGCGTTTCATTCAGTCCGTCATATTTACCTTGCTCGTCTCTATGCTGACGACCGGATTCGGCTGGGCGTTTAATGGCGAAGTATTTGCGCATGAACTGGATCGCAAGCATCATGCGCTCTCCCTTGATCCGGTTGCGCTTCAACAAGCCCATGAGTTTGAGGCTTCTCATGATGGCAAGCATGTAGACGCCGCTATTGATTTATGCCTTCATGCGGCGGGACAATACCAGCCCTTCTTTTTTACAGTTCCCCCACTCGTTCCCGCTTCCCTCGGCATGGAGGCAATGACATTGTTTGTTCCTGTCATCGTTCCCGAATCCATTCCGGAATCCCCGCTTCACCCCCCCAAAACCAGCTTCGCAATTTAGACCGGCAAGTTCGCCCCGATTAACAATCTGAACGCTATTTAGGCAACAAAGTCGCCTAAACAACGTTAAGTGTTATCCGCCTACGCGAGCTTGCTGCACAGTCATCTGCTCTTCTTGTTCATTCAGTGGCTGATGACTCAATTGAGTTAGTGCATTACTTGCGGAGAAATCCATGAAATTTACCGTGTTGCCCACGGTGTGTTGGCAATTGGTGCCAGCCGGATCATTTATTCTGGCGCTCAGCTTTACATCTGCGGCCTTTGCCCAAAATACATTCTCAGGTGCGCTGCCTGCCGACGGATCAGATCGCTCCCCCCTCTCTGTCACCGAGGAAAAGAATGATCTCACATTGCGTGATGCCGCGCGTCTCACGTTGCAACGTAATCCTGAACTGGCGAGCTTCGGCAAGGAAATGCGTGCTCTTGAGGGGGCCACGCTTCAAGCTGGACTGCTGCCTAACCCTGAATTAATGGTGAACGTCGAGAATATCGGAAATATTCAACCACTTACAAACGATGTCAATTCTCCGGAGTCAGTCGCAAAAGAAGTGGTGCAGCAGCTTACTACGATTCGCATTAGTCAACTGATTGAGCTCGGCGGAAAACGTGCCGCGCGGGTAACAGCTGCATCGCTCAACCAGCAACTGGCGGCTCAAGACTTTGAAGCCAGGCGTGTGGAACTCATCGCCCGCGTGGCAAACGTATTTACCGAAGTGCTTGCGGGTCAAGAGCGTCTGCGACTGGCAGAGGAAAGCCGGGAGCTGGCGCAGAGGGTAGTAAGTGCGGTAGCAAAGCGCGTTCAGGCCGGCAAGGTTCCGCCCATAGAGGAGACCAGGGCGGGAGTGGCGTTTTCCACCACCCGAATTGAGCTGGAGCAGGCACAACGGGATCTGGTTGGAGCACGAAAACGGTTGGCTCTGCTATGGGGCAACGCTACACCGCAATTCAACAAAGCACTGGGAAATCTTGAATCGTCTGTCGCGTTGCCGGATTTCGAAACACTTGCGGAACGTGCGCTAGCTAGCCCCGTGGCGTTGCGCGCCATAAAAAACATAGAACAGCGTAAAGCGCTGTTGGAAGTGGAGCAGACGTTGCGCATACCGAACCTCACTGTTAACGCCGGTGTCGTGCACCACGCGCAACTCGGAGGCAATACACCTATAGCTGCCGTCGTCGTGCCGCTGCCATTTTTTAACCGCAATCAGGGCAATATCCAACAAGCCCACCAACGCGTAGACAAGGCCATTGACGAGCAGGCAGCCCTTGAGTTACGGCTTAAAACCGAGCTTACGCAGGCCTATGAGGCATTGTCGGCCGCGCAGCGAGAAACCGGCATTTTGCGCGAAGAGATACTACCCGCCGCCAGGAGCGCCTTCGAAGTCACTAACAAAGGCTATGAACTGGGCAAGTTCGGCTTTCTCGAAGTGCTGGACGCGCAAAGAACCTTATTTCAAAACCAGATCTTATATGTGCGCGCGCTGGCGAATTACCAACGCCTGGTCAATGAAATCGAACGACTGATCGCGGCGCCGATTGATAGCGTAGCAGAAGGCAAACTGAGCCCTTCGGCCAGTACTGGCAACAATGCGAATACAGCTTCAAGGAGCGGAATGTGAATAAAAGGCAAATAATTTTAATAGTCATAATTGTCGCTATAGGAGCTTTACTAGGCGCATTGATTCTGACGCGGGATAAGACAGTCTCCACTGACACCGCCCACAAGAAGCATGACTCAGCCGCTCCATCCGGTACCGCACAGCAGCAGCCAGACAATGCTGACCCATCCCATGCTCCGCACGACGATCATGACACTGACCCGGCCATCGACCCGCACGCACATTCTGAGACCCAAGCTACGCCGGCAGGGGGTAAAAACAGGGAAAACGAGCCAAGCAAAGGGCCAAAAGGTGGAAAGCTGTTTACCAAGGATGGCTTCGGTGTAGAAGTCACCATTTTCGAAAAAGGGGTGCCGCCGCAGTTGCGGCTCTACCTTTACGAAAAGGGCAAGCCGCTTCCTCCTTCTTCCGCGATAGTCACCGTCACGCTGTCACGTCTCGGCGCGCCGGCGCAGGTATTTAACTTCAAACCCGAAGCCGACTATCTGCTCGGCGACCATATAGTGGAAGAACCTCACTCGTTCGATATGGTGATCGCCGCCGAGCGCAAGGGTGAAACTTTTCGCTGGGGCCACAGCCAGGTCGAGGCACGCGTAGAAATATCGGATGAAGTGCTGAAGAGCATCGGGGTGGAAATACGCACTGCTGGGCAGGCTACGATCAGACCCACACTCAGGCTACCGGGCGAGATCGGATTCGACGAGCAAACTATTGTGCGCGTAGTGCCGCGTCTCCCTGGCCTGGTTACTGCGGTATATGGCCAGTATGGCCAACTGGTAAAAAAAGGTGAGGTGCTGGCAGTGGTCGAAAGCACGGTGCTGGCCGACCTGCGCAGTCAGCTCTTCGCAACCCAGAAGCGATTGGAGCTGGCGCGCATTACCTTCGAGCGTGAAAAGCAATTGTGGGAGGAAAAAATTTCCGCCAAACAGGATTATCTGGCTGCGCAGCAGGCTTTGAGCGAGGCGGAGATTAACGTTGACCTTGCCTCGGTCAAACTGCGCACCCTTGGCGTTCGGTCAGAAGCGATTGATCGGAAAGGTAACCTGGCACGCTATGAGATCCGTGCTCCCAATTTTGGTCTTATCACCGCTAGAGCCATCGCCCAGGGGCAGGTGCTCAAGGAAGATGAGCAGATTTTTACCATCGCCGATATATCGACCGTATGGGCGCAAATCACGGTGTACTCGAATGATCTGGATGTGCTTAAGCTGGGGCAGAAGGCAACGGTCAAAGCGACAGCTATCGAAGCCGAAGGCGAAGGCACTGTTTCCTACATCAGCGCGCTTATCGGCGCACAAACCCGCAGCGCCACCGCGCGGGTAATACTGGAAAATAAAGATGGAAGATGGCGGCCGGGCATGTTTGTCACCGCGGAGCTGGCGGTCGAGGAAATCCCGGTACCGGTTGCCATCTCGGCGGACGCTATTCAGACCCTGGACGACCACTCCGTGGTGTTTGGCCGCTACGGACGTTACTTTGAAGCGCGCCCCCTGAAACTGGGCCGCAGCGATGGCAGGATGGTTGAGGTTCTCAACGGACTTTCTGCGGGGGAGCAGTACGCGGCGCAGAACAGTTTTGCCATCAAGGCCGAACTCGGCAAGTCCGGCGCCTCGCATGAGCATTAAGAGCGCAACCAGCTACAGGCCGGAAGGACAATCAAAAGAAAGCAACCAGGGCGCAGATCATGATTGAACGTATTTTACAGATATCCATAAACCAGCGCGGGTTCGTGCTGGGAGGGGTTCTGGCAATGGCTGCTCTTGGAATCTACAGCTACCAGAGACTACCCATTGACGCAGTGCCGGACATTACCAACGTTCAGGTGCAAGTCAATACACAAGCGCCAGGATATTCCCCTGTGGAAGCCGAGCAGCGCATAACCTTTCCCATTGAGGTAGTGATGGCCGGGCTTCCTCACCTGCACCATACCCGCTCCATCTCACGCTATGGGCTGTCGCAGGTAACAGTGATCTTTGACGATGGTACCGATATTTATTTTGCACGCCAGCTGGTGAACCAGAGGATTCAGGAAGCACAGGGCAACTTGCCTGCGGGGATTGTGCCAACGATGGGACCGATCTCTACCGGCTTGGGCGAAATATTTATGTGGACGGTTGATGCCGAGGACGATGCGTTAAAACCGGATGGTTCGGCCTATAACACCACCGATTTGCGCGAAATTCAGGATTGGATCATCCGGCCCCAATTGCGCATGGTCAAAGGCGTTACCGAGGTCAATGCGATCGGCGGCTTCGTCAAGCAATATCATGTCGCGCCCTATCCTGAAAAGTTACTCTCCTTCGGTCTGACGCTCCAGGATGTTGTGCTCGCTCTGGAGCGTAACAACCTGAATGTCGGCGCCGGCTATATCGAGAAAAGCGGCGAGCAGTATCTGGTTCGAGTGCCCGGACAAGTGGTGAATCTGGATGAGATTGCGGACATCATTCTGGGTAGCCGTCAAGGTGTGCCGATACGCATCAAGGATGTCGCCGATGTAATTATCGGCAAGGAGCTGCGCAGTGGCGCCGCCACGCAGGACGGCGAAGAAGTGGTGCTGGGTACGGCACATATGCTGATCGGCGAGAACAGCCGCACCGTCTCTCAGGCTATTGCTAATAAGCTGACAGAGATTAATCGCAATTTGCCTAAAGGGGTAGTCGTCATCCCCGTTTATGACCGCACCGTCCTGGTAGACAAGTCTATTCGAACCGTAGCTACCAATCTGCTGGAGGGCGCTGCCCTGGTGATTGTGGTTCTGTTTCTTTTTCTCGGCAACCTGCGGGCCGCCTTGATTGCCGCACTTGTCATTCCGTTATCCATGTTGTTCACCTTCAGCGGCATGGTAGCCAACCATGTCAGCGCCAATCTGATGAGTTTGGGGGCGCTTGATTTCGGCATCATCGTGGATGGGGCCATCGTTATTATCGAAAACAGCATTCGGCGCCTGGCGCATGAGCAACAAAGGCTGGGTCGAGAACTTACCCCCACCGAGCGGTTTGCGATTGTTTTTGACGCCTCCAGGGAAGCGCGCAGGGTACTGATTTATGGGGAGCTCATTATTATGGTGGTCTACCTGCCTATCTTCGCGCTCTCGGGAGTGGAAGGAAAGATGTTCCACCCCATGGCTTTTACGGTGGTAATTGCGCTGCTGGGCGCGATGATTCTTTCGGTCACGTTTGTGCCGGCGGCAATTGCACTCTTTCTTTCCGGCAAGGTGGCAGAAAAGGAAAGTCCCGCTGTAGTTTGGGCGAAAAAAGTCTACGTGCCTGCGCTCGCTGCTGCCATGCGCAACAAGGGTGTGACGGTCACCCTTGCGGTGGTGATTGTTGTGCTCTCCGGTCTACTCACCACCAGGATGGGCAGCGAGTTCGTGCCCAGTCTCAATGAGGGAGATATTGCACTGCACGCAATACGCATTGTCGGCACAAACCTGACCACATCCATCGAAATGCAAAACGAAGTAGAGAAAAAGATCAAGACATTTGCCGAAGTTGAGCGGACGTTCTCCAAAATTGGGGTCGCCCAGATTGCCACCGACCCGATGCCGCCCAGCGTCGCGGACATATTCATTATTTTGAAACCCGAATCAGAATGGTCGGGGACGCACCACACCAAGGCACAGTTGGTAGCCGCAATTGAAAAGGCGGTGCGAGAGATCCCCGGCAACAACTACGAGTTCACGCAGCCGATTCAGATGCGTTTCAACGAATTGCTATCGGGTGTGAGGGCGGATGTCGCCGTGAAGGTGTTCGGTGATGACATGGAGACTCTGCTCGCGGTGGGGGAACAAATCGAGAATGTTCTGAACACTGTTCCCGGCGCCGCAGATGTGCGAACCGAACAGATTACGGGATTGCCGGTGCTTTCTGTGCAAATCGATCGCGCAAAAATGGCACGGTATGGCTTGAATGTGGTGGATGTCCAGGATGCCGTCACCATTGGCGTTGGGGGAACTATGGGCACAGCTGGAAGAAGTGCCGGCCTCATTTATGAGGGTGACCGCCGCTTCGATCTTCAGGTTCGGTTGCCGGAGTCCATGCGTGGCGATATCGAAGCCCTCAAGCGTTTGCCAATCAGGCTGCCTGCTTCTAACGCGGGGGGTCCAGCCGCTTCTCCAAATAATCTTTTCGGCTACATCCTGCTCGGTGAGGTGGCCAATTTGGAAGTCGTTCAAGGGCCTAATCAAGTGAGCCGCGAAAACGGCAAGCGCAGAGTCGTGGTTACTGCCAATGTACGAGGGCGCGACCTCGGCTCCTTTGTAAATGAAGCGGAAGCGCTGATTGCTCAAAAGGTACAGATTCCTTCCGGATACTGGGTGACGTGGGGCGGGCAATTCGAGCAACTAATTTCAGCCGCCCAGCGACTCCAGGTTGTCATTCCACTTGCCCTTGGTCTGATCCTCGTTCTGCTTTATACGATGTTCGGAAATTTCCGGGATGGGCTGCTGATGTTTACCGGGGTTCCCTTTGCCCTCAGTGGAGGGGTAATGGCTTTGTGGCTGCGTGACATTCCCTTGTCCATCTCTGCCGGCGTGGGATTTATCGCATTGTCCGGTGTGGCAGTGTTGAATGGCCTGGTCATGCTGGCCTTTATACGTGACCTTAGGGAAAAAGGATTAACGCTCGATGACGCCATTCAAACCGGGACACTTACCCGGTTGCGGCCGGTGCTGATGACCGCACTGGTAGCGGCGATCGGTTTCATTCCCATGGCCTTAGCCACAAGTACGGGTGCGGAGGTACAACGCCCACTCGCAACAGTAGTAATAGGCGGCATTCTTTCCTCTACCGCGCTGACGCTGCTGGTATTGCCGGTGCTGTATCGACTCGTTCACGGACGAGATGCTTCGAATAAAGAGACATCGGGAGGTCCTGAGATGAAAGAGATACAAGCTTAATAAGAACCTCGTCAGTTCAACGGCATGATCTCCCCCAGAACGATTAGGGTCAACTCAACCGTAATCCCTTATCCCAGGAAAGGAGTCGCGCCGTGGCCGAAAAATTGAAGTTGGACCTGTCCCTGGTTTTACCGGCCATACCTGACGAGCGCGATGCGTGCGTGGAGCGTCTGGCAGAGTTGCTGCAAGCCGAAGGCATGGAGCAAGTGCATGTTATTTCCGAAGATAATAATGCTCGTCTTTGTCTGCACTATGACCCAGAGCGGTTTAGCGTGAGTCGGGTGCGCGAATTGGCGCAAGCGGCCGGCGCCAGAATTGGGAACCAGTTCCACCACGAGAATCTGCATATTGACGGCATGGACTGCGCCACTTGCGCCACGGTTATCGAGCATGCGCTGCAGCGCATGGACGGTGTGTTGGAAGCATCGGTAAGTTACGCCGCGGAACGTTTGCGCCTGGAATTTGATGCTGAAAAAATTGATCGTGCGGCGGTTACCGGACGCATCCAGGCGCTCGGATATTCCGTACCGGAGGAGGGCCGCGCGACTGGATGGGTTGCAGAACATCGCGAGCTTATGGTGAGCGGCATTGCAGGGCTTTTACTGCTGACAGGTTGGCTTTCGGGTCTCGCCGGTGCCCCTCGCGGCCTGTCGCTCGGTCTTTTGATGGGCACGTATGTGACAGGCGGATTCTATACGCTGCGTGATGCCTGGCAGAGTTTACGTAGCCGACGGTTCGACATCGACATCCTAATGGTGGTCGCTGCCGCCGGGGCCGCAGCGCTCGGTGCTTGGGAAGAGGGCGCTCTCCTGCTGTTTTTGTTTAGCCTCGGCCATGCGCTGGAACATATGGCGATGGATCGCGCGCGCAAGGCTATCGAAGCCTTGGCAGAACTCGCTCCCAAGACTGCCTTCGTACAGCGGAATGGTGTGGAGATCGAGGTGCCGGTCGAAGAACTGTTGCGCGGCGACAAGGTGATTGTCAAGCCCGGCCAGCGTCTTCCCGCCGATGGCCAGGTAGTATCCGGCAACTCGGCGGTGGATCAATCGCCGGTTACGGGCGAATCCATGCCGGTGGACAAGGAGCCGGGCGACAAGGTGTATGCCGCTACCATCAATGGCGAGGGGGCGCTGATTATTGAAGTCACGAGGTTAGCGCGGGAGAGCACATTGTCGCGCATGGTGGAGATGGTGGCCGAAGCGCAAGCGCAAAAATCCCCTACGCAGCGTTTTACCGATCGTTTTGAACGTATTTTCGTGCCTGCGGTGTTGGTGGGGGTCGGACTGCTCATTGTACTTCCGCCGTTATTTGATTTCCCTTTTGCGGAATCTTTTTATCGCGCCATGGCAGTACTCGTGGCGGCTTCTCCCTGTGCTCTAGCTATCGCGACGCCATCGGCTGTGCTGTCCGCTATCGCACGTGCTGCGCGTGGAGGTGTATTGATAAAGGGGGGTGCGCATCTGGAAAGCTTAGGCACGGTGTCCGCCATTGCCTTCGACAAGACGGGAACGTTGACCCTCGGCAAGCCTCAACTGACGGACGTTTTCGACATTATGGGAAACGAGGCGCGTTTGCTAACCGTGGCCGCCGCTGTGGAAAGCCGTAGTGCGCACCCTCTGGCACAGGCGGTCGTAGCGGAGGCAACGGCGCGCGGCTTAAGCTGGAGCCAAGTCGACGAGGTCGAGTCAATTATGGGAAAAGGCATGCGCGCAAAATTCGATGGGCAAAAAGTGGTCATTGGTAACGCCAGGTTGTTTGATGGAGAGCCCATACCGGACGTCATCCAGCAGCAGATGCTACGCCTCCAGACGGAGGGCAAAACTCTTATGCTGATCCAGATGGAGGGTCAGTTCCTGGGTATCTTGGGGTTGGCCGACACGCCGCGTGCAGGAACGCGTGAGGTACTTGAGCACCTGCATCGGCTCGGCATCCGCAAAACTATTATGCTCACCGGAGACAATGAAGTGGTAGCTAATGCCATCGCGCGCGCGGTTGGGTTGGACGAAGTTAAAGCGGGGTTGCTGCCTGAAGACAAGGTCAAGGTCATGGAAGAACTCGCGCAACGCTATGGGCAAGTGGCCATGGTCGGTGACGGGGTCAATGACGCGCCCGCCATGGCGCGGGCCACGATTGGCATTGCCATGGGTGGTGCTGGCACCGATGTGGCACTGGAAACGGCGGATGTGGCGCTGATGGCCGATGATCTGAGCAAGCTACCCTTTGCTGTGGCGCTCAGTCGCGCGTCCAGGGACGTTATTCGACAGAACCTTTGGGTGTCGTTGGGCGTAGTAGCGTTGCTGATACCGGCCACATTATTAGGATGGGCGGGTATCGGGGTAGCTGTACTGATACACGAGGGCTCGACCCTAGTCGTGGTGATAAATGCATTACGTTTGTTGGCGTACAAGCCATGAAGTGCATCTACTCATTCTGCTTATCACGGGTAAAGAAACTAATCGCGCTTAAATCCAATCGGCCAGTCTGCGAATGAAAATTACAGCCATTATTACCGGTGCCGTTGTGATTGTCGTGCTGCTTGCTGCGGGGTGCGAGGGCGGCAAGCCACCTTCCTCCAACCCGCAAGTCGCGGAGAAGGAGCCGGTTGAGGTGAACAGTGTCACGCTCAAGCCGGAAATGACAGAAAGGGTCAAGATTGGGCATCCCGAACTGATCGATATTAGCGACAAGTTGCAAGTGCCCAGCCAGATCGGGGTGAACGAACACGGCCTTCTTCTTCATGTCAGCACCTATGTAACCGGGCGCATTATCGAGATTCATGCCATGCTGGGTGACAGGGTTGAGGCGGGTGCTGCGTTGGCGCGGATTACCAGCCCTGAATTGACACAGGCGCAGCTCGTTTATTTGAGTGCGTCTTCCCAGACAAGACTGGCTGAGAAATCGGTGGACCGTGCCCGTCACCTGGTTGCCGCCGACGTGATCGCTGTTGCCGAGATGGAACGGCGCGAATCGCAGTTGCAGATCGTCCGCGCCGAGTTGGAGTCGGCGAGGGATCATTTGCATTTGCTGGGCGTAAATAATCAGGCGTTGAAAGAAATAGCAAAGCATGGGCATATCCTCCCTGCCGTTGCCATCACAGCGTCGGCAGGGGGCATCGTTATTGAGCGGAATATCGTTGTAGGGCAAGTAGTGGAACCTGCGGATCAGCTATTTAAGGTGGCCGATCTATCCTCTGTATGGGCGGTGGGTGCCGTGCCGGAGCAAGTGGCACGCAATGTGCAAGTTGGTCAACATGTGGAGATCCACGTGCCGGCGCTGGGCGATGCAAGCTTTGATGGACTCATCGTATTTGTTGCTGACCTGGTAAATCCGCTCACCCGTACGGTGGAGGTAAAAACCGAGGTGGACAACCCTCAGCGCAAGCTCAAGCCCTCCATGCTGGCCACAATGCATATCAATGATAATCTACATAAAAGCTTGGTGGTGCCGGCAGGCGCGGTGGTGCGGGAGGATAATCGCGACTACGTATTTATTGCCCAGGGCAATAACCGATTCCTGCGAATACCGGTCGAACTGGGTCCCGAAATCGACACCATGCGCCCCGTGCTAAAAGGACTTACCATCGAGCAGAGCATTGTCATAGAGGGGGCCTTTGATTTGAATAATGAGCGCAAGTTAGCCGAACTCCATTAAGCGCAAATTTGCCTATCATGGATTATGCCGAGGCGGCACCTATTTCATCGCGTCTAGGAGAAGCGCTCCTATCACTTCTAAATAGAATGTGAATTTTTTCGATACCCATTTTCACCTTAAAGGTGCGGCAGTTTGCCGCATTCACGGTCGCTTAAACCGGGTTACTCTTCGCCAGATTTAAAGAGAACCCCCGATAAATGTTTGAATTGCTTGATATCGTGGTTCATGAATATGCAGTAAATATTAAATTAAAACATTCTTAATGAGGGTAGCATAATTATGCATCAATTTAAAATAATACTCTTGGCGTTACTCTTGGCTCCGGCTTTTGCTATTTATAGTAATTCGGTTTTCGCCGATCACGGCGCTCTGGGTTTCGGTATTGGCACAGCGTCTCCAATTATTACTCAAACTGGTATAACGCTTCCTGCCGGTATGTGGGCCGGAGGTACAATTACCCAATTTACGAGTTTCAACAATGCTTCGGACGCGACGCTTCTCGATTTGAAAAATAATGCCGTCGATGAGGCTCATGGCGACGTCCATACTTTAAAGTCTTTTTTACAGCCGTCGGTATTCGGAGCCTATGGGATCACCGACAACTGGACCGTAGGTATCAGACTTCCCTATACCCAGCGCTTCGGTGTTCGCTCACCGAACGAAGATGGGGATGCGGTGAATAGGTTAGGCAATCCGGGAGGTTTCGGAGGTGTCTCACTCTTTAGTCAATATCGTTTTTTCCAAACCGCTGACAATTTAAACCACCTATCATTCGTCGTCGGGCTTAAAACCCCATCGGGCGCAACCGGAGTCCACACCAGTCAAGGCGAGAAATTTGAAGCACACAGTCAACCCAGCGGTGGTTCATGGAACCCTTCTGCGGGTTTCTCCTTCACGCGCGCCATGGGTAAGGTCTCATTTGACAGCAGCATCCTCTATACGGTGACGACCAGAGGTACGCAAAGAACCGACCTTGGCGATACCTTTGACTATAATATGGCGCTTTCCTATGCCATCGTGGGTACGGCTAGAAACAATCTTTTCGTCGACAGCAACAACGCGCCATGGACAGCCGTTCTGGAGCTAAACGGCACCTGGCAGGACCGCCAGCGAACCGCTGGCATGGCGGCGGAACCAAACTCCGGAAGTAATATTGTTTATATCTCACCAGGCATCCGATATTCGGGGGGTAAAAACTGGAACACTGCTTTGTCCATAGGTACCCCGATAGTCAAAGACACTAATGGCTATCAGACTCCCCCTGACTACCGAGTCACTTACCGTCTGGTTTTTGCATACTAGCGTGTTTATGGGCAGGCAGGGCGGCTTTACTGTAATGGCTAAGCACCGATTGTTTGATACCAAAACATCGAACAATTATTATATAAATAGCGAAACAACCGAAGCGGGGGGGGGTTAGTGAATACTGAGCAATTGCTCGGCTATCTGCTGCTGATCAGCGCATTGATATTGAGCCCTGCCAGTTATGGCGATCATGATCATTCAAAATCCAATACAGCTAATCTCAAGAGTCCTCCTCATGGAGGAGGTCTGTTCGTTACCGCTACTTTTGGTCCAGATGACCGGTTATGGCGGGTTGTACCAGAGAAAGAACATGTATATGTAGATTATTCAACCGATCTAGGTAGAACCTTCAGTACACCGGTACGTATCAACGGTGAATCACAGCGCGTGAAAGCAAGTAGGGAGAATCGGCCCGGCATCGTCGTGGATGGTTCCGGCAGAATCTATGTCATTTATGCGGCAGAAGGCACTCAGCCGATAGCCCAGTACATTAGCGTGTCCATCGATAATGGGCGCAACTTTTCCACACCCCGGCCATTAAGCACCAAAGCGTCCGAAGCAAATTCTTCCTTGGGTCATTTAGCATTAAGTCCTGCGGGTAAAGTTTATATCTTCTGGCTGGACGAACGTGATCGCACCGATTGGAGGAAACCAGGCAACGCAATGTATTTCACCACCATTATTGGCCAGGGGGAGGTTGATTTCATCAACCAGAAACTTTCTGACACCCTTTGCGAGTGCTGCCGTATTGCTGTTGCTTTTGATCCCGAGAGTCACCCGGTTTTACTGGCACGCTTTATTTATCCCGGTGATATTAGAGATCATGGACTTCTCAAGGTGCAAACTGACGGTAAATTACCCCTCTCTTGGCGAGTTACTTTTGATCAATGGAAACTCGAAGGCTGTCCGGAACATGGTCCGGCGATTTCAATTGCTAATGATGATCGGTACCATATTGCCTGGTTTACGCAAGGCAGCGTCCGCCAGGGTTTGTTCTATGCCTATTCATCCGACGGGGGACAACACTTCTCAAATCCCTTACCTTTAGGTGACGTCGAAAAATTACCCGGGCATCCTGATATCCTCGCACAGGGAAAGAATGTCATCCTGACCTGGACCGAATTTGACGGCGATAAAACGCATCTTTTTATTATGCAATCAAACGACAAAGGCCAGAGCTGGGCGCCGGCCCAGTCGATTGCGGAAAGTACAAGCAAAACCGACTCTCCGTTTTTACTCGCCAGTACTCAAGGCATTTTTGTATCATGGAATAGCAAAAAGGAAGGTTATCGTCTAATTTCATTGAATTGAGTAATCCAGGTTAGAAGTTCAATTTGAGGGGAAAAGGGCGGGCACGAAATCTGTGGCCGAACCAGTCCTTGCAGCATCGGGAACATTGTCTCGACATTCAGCTTGTAGCGGTGTCGTCGCAGCTCTTTGATGATGCCAAGAGGGAGGAAAGCTGCTTGGCTGGCGGCTAGGGAGACTCGCAATGCTTCGAGAAGCGTTGCGAGAGACGCGAAAAAATTGCCTCGTCATGTAATAAGGCTAACTACACGTTCTTTGCTTTGGTACGGCACCGTGTAATGGCACCCATCAATCCCAAACCAGCTAAAAGCATTGCGTAGGTTTCAGGTTCGGGTACTACACCTGCTACCAATGTCCCGGTGACACCGTATTTATTCAAGAGGTTTGGGTTTGAAATATCCTGAGCCAAGTAATCCGATCCTCCAACGAACACAGAGTAGTCTCCCGCTGCCAGATTCATGAAAGTATGCGAAACCATGCCGTCCGTCACCCCATCCGAACCAAAACCTGTTCCATCATAGGCGTTGCCGATAAATTTGAAAAAACTCAGGTCTGCGGGTATACCATTGACAGCGTCCGGCTCGTTGCCTATTTTCCAGTCATTTAGTGCCCGGAAGGAGCCTTCGGCGTTATCGGGGCGGTTAGCCTTGGATATGTCCGAAGAATCAAGGTCTGCTTTCATCGGAGCCAAATGCGCAAGTCCCTGATAGAGCGAAAAACCGGGCATGAAGCCATCAAGTACAGGGGCGGCGCCGGCAGTTGCCGGGGTGAAAACCTGACTTCCAAATGTGAGCGTGACGTCGGTGGGATTCAATAATGTAAACCGATAAGCAAGTGTTTTATGCGCATCGCCGTAGTCGGCATCAGTACCGTCGATCCATCCATAGTTTCCGGTGGCGGCTTGGTTCGAGCGGGTTGCGACAGTATAGGTATCATCAAATGTTCCAAAATTACGACCGGTATAGCCGATATGGGCCATTGCAGGCAGTGAGGTCATACCTGCGAAAAGTAGGACATATTTAAGCGTTTTTTTCATACATAGCCTCTTGATTAACATAAAGTAGAAAATAAACATTTTGCATCGGAATGCTTCTCAGTCATCCTGATACAGCCAAGTATTTATTATTCATATTTAAAAATCAATGTGGCATATTGTCACATGCGGCATATTGCCGCATGGTTGGTAACGTTATATGCTTACAGAATAAGCACGATTACTGTAATAGTTTTGCTGGAAGTAAAGAATGGGTTTTGATCGAACTAGATCGGCTTACCAAAGCTAGATTATGTCGATGGGGTCAGCTCGTCTGGCTAAGACTGCTAGCCTCACATCTCGGGCATGAGTCCATGTATAGAGTGCATTGAGAATCTCCCTGGAACATGCAATGGCGTATCAACTTCCTCTTTCTGGCAATAGAACCACCCTTGTTAATTCCGGCAGCGAATCATGATGCTCTGGGTGATAGCCATACTATCTTCGAATCCCAGATTATTTCCGCTTGCACTTGAACCGCGAACCCCCCTTAGAATAATCTGGCCGTCATGGTTAAGCTGATCGTAGCCTCGTGAACCACATAGATCACCAGCTTTCTCGAAACATGTATTTATTCCAAGAGCGGCTCTGTCACAACTGATGCTGTAGCCTTTTGTTCCATCGGGTAGATAGGTTTCTTTAGAAACCGCACACCCCATAAGAGCCAATGCAAGAAGATTGCATATAACAAAACGTGCACTTAAGTTATATCTCATGCTAATTGCCTCAATGTGAGGTCAACGATGCAATTTGTCGTTTCAATTTAAATCCTTATACTTAACATCGATGGCACATAAGTCTGAAAGAAGAAAGGGCCACAAAATCTGTGGCCGCCTTTCTAGGGCAGCGTTCTTATTATCGCCTCAACTGATCAGTGCCCCCCGCCATGGCCGTCCGACCGATCACCCCCTCCATCCTGGTTAGGGCGATCCAGGGGGGGCCTGCCATCGCGAGCAGGGGCCAGGTTTTGGTTCACTCGATCTATCGTTCTGCCTTGGGGATCCGCGTTTGTATCACGTTCCCTTCCGGTTGATCCGTCCCGATTGCCATTGGCTCTATCTGGGGGTGCCGGCCGCTGTACGGCAGCGTCCTGATCGGGCGGGTCGTCATGGGCGTACGCTGAACCGGGTAAGCCGATTATCAGGGTGCTAGCCAGTACCCATGATCGAGCCGTTTTGTTTTTAAATGTGAAAGGGTATTTCATGTTGTCTCCTTACTCAGTTGAGGATATCAGTTTAAAAAGCAGGCTAATTAAGCCGGGTAAACCGGCAATCAGCGCGCTAGCTAGCGCCAGTGTTTGAGCCGTTTTGTTCTTAAATATTAAAAGATATTTCATGTTATCTCCTTACTCAGTTGAGAATAGCAGTTATAGAATTATGCTAATTGATTCTAAGAAACCAATTCAACCATGCCTGTGCCCAGGCGATATACTCCGCCGACTATCCGAATTTTTTTCTCCCTCACTGATCGACTCAAGATGGGTGTGCTATTCTTAAGCTCGGTAACAGTGAGGATGACATTCATCTTGACCGTATTGTCATAAAGCATGCCCGGCATAGTTCTCGCCGCCCTGACTGCGGGCGCTAGTGCCGTCGCCATTGCTTGGATGTGCCCCGGAAACTGTTTATTGTTATCAATGGCATCAATAGCGGCCCCCACAGCGCCACAACTTTCATGGCCAAGCACCATGATCAGCGGGGTATGCAATACGGCAACCGCATACTCAAGCGTAGCCAGAAAATCGACAGTTATATAGTTGCCGGCGACCCGAGCCACAAACAGATCCCCGTGAGCCTCATCAAAACACTGTTCAGGACCGACTCTGGAATCGGCGCAACCCAAAATGGCAGCGTAGGGGTTTTGCCCTTTAACCAGAGCGTCCTGGGAAGTATGTATATCCAATGCTGCAATCGATTGACCGCTACCATGACGCTTGTTGCCTTCCATCAATCTTTCCAAAGCCTGATCAGGCGTAAGCACGTTTTCAGGTTGTGGCGGGACTTTGGTGGATGGCGTCAAAGGCGCCTTAGTTTCTTCCGCTCTGGCGACACCTGCACCACTAATACCCAAACCCAACGCAGATGCCGCTACCAATTTCATGAATGAACGTTTCCGTGAATCATGCTGAAGGTGTTCATTCTTTTTGTCACATACGTGGCACATAAAAGCTCCTGTTATTCAGTACACTTCACATCGGAATAAAAAGTAATTTCTCATTACAGTTAATGCCCTCCGCCATGATGGCCTGATCCACCCATCTTACTAGCTCGATCAGTGCCCGAGCCTTGTTTTGAGCCAGCAGCGCGGCCTGTGTTCGGGCGGCCTATCGGCTTGCTAGCGCGATCAGCGCCCGAACCCTGATCCGAACGAATTGCCGATCTTGCATCCGGATCGGCGTCCGAACTCGGCTTCGACGGAGCGGCACCCCATACTTTGTTTGGCTGATTTACCGTCTTGCCAGCGCGATCAGCGCCTGAACCCTTTGGTCGTACAGTGCCCCGGCCTAGATCCGATCGGTATATGGCCCCCATATTTGAGTCAGTGCCTGATCCTTGATTCGGCCGATAAATTCCCGGACTCGGGTTCGACCACTTCACATTCGGATCACCGCCCGAACCTGGATTAGGAGTTTTTTTCTTTTCCGGCTCTTTCCGAACAGTTAGAGCTTCTTTATTTTCTTCATTGCGCGCTTCTGGCCTTTGCGTGGAGGCACCCTGTCCTTGCGAGGTCTCCTGAGCATGACCAGCCCCTGCAATACCGATCATTAATGCGCTAACTAGCGCCAATGATTGAACCAATTTAGTTTTAATATCCAATAAAAGAAATCTCATAGTGTCTTCTTCTTATCAGTTCAAAGCGGCTATAGAATATAGTCGGCATGACTAGACCTTCCTGTACTACTGTCGCTCCAAAAAGGGAAAAAGCGCCACGAATACATCCATTTCGCCTGCGCTCCTCTATCAGTTACATCACTGAAATGAAGAAAACTGCGCAGTGGGCTTGCCAAGTTAACCTGGCGCGACTTTAGTTTGCCCAAGGCAACCTTAGGAGGTTGGCAACGAGCGTAACTTTGAAGATCTAGATTGCGAAGCTGGTTTTGGGGGGGTGAAGCGGGGAGTCCGGGATGGACTCGGGAACGATGACAGAGACGAATAGTGTCAACGCTTCCATGCCGATGGAAGCGGGTACGAGTGGAGGAACTGTAAAAAAGAAGGGCTGGTATTGGCCGGCCGCCTGAAGGCATAAATCAATGGCGGCGTCCACATGCGCGCCATCGCTAAAAGCCTCAAGTTCATGGGCCTCTTGAAGCGCAACCGGATCTATAGAGAGCGCATGGTGCTTGCGATCCAGCTCATGCGCAAATACCTCGCCATTAAATGCCCAGCCGAATCCGGTCGTCAGCATAGTGACGAATAAGGCAAATATGATAGGTTGGACAAAACGTTTATTCATGAATATTAGATTATATACCCCTAGTTTATTGTTGTTAACTGTTTTGAAGAAATATGTGAGCTCAGCAAATGGGGACGGCAATGCCTGTTTGCGCTCGATCGAATCTATATCCATTGTGTGCTTGGGAAACATTACCTTTTGTTCTCGTTCTTCCTCTATATGATGGTTCCAACTTGTCTTTATTGTGCCACGGGTTGCGGGGGTATTTTTTCCCAGCCGCCCGGGCATTCCCTGACATACGGATAGTAGCCATCTGGATTTCGACAATAGTGCCAATAGTTGGTTTGTGGCTCGGAAGTTGTTGGTATATTTTGTTGTGTGTACACTGGTGGGGGCGAAGGCGCTGCAACCACGGGTTGATAGGGGTAATATGGATAGGGATAAGGCATACCATAACCGTAGTAACCTAGACCATAACCTAAACCTAAGCCCAAGGCTAGATCGTAACCAAAGTGGCCTCCTCCATGCCAGCCACCGAAGTGTCCTCCTCCACCGTGTCCCCATCCATGCCCTCCTCCCGCCCAGACTGAGCCACTAAAAAGTGGGGCGAGCAATATTATGACGAGACTTATAAAGTTTATCTGTTTCGTAAAAGACTTCATTTTTACACCAGCGATGACTTTGTACTTTTTGCTGTGTACAAATCTAGGTAATACATATTGGCTCATAACTCGGCACCTCCTTTTCAATGCAGGCGCTGCTTTATTACATAGCGCAGCCTCTATAATTTCTGATCGACTAAGAACAAGTTACCAGTTCAATCTTTCGGGCCCTAAGTTTCTTTATTAAGCAGTGTCCCAATCGGCGGAGTGATCTTCAACATCATCGAAGAAAAGATAACGGGATCTGTTTTTTTTTGCCTGATACATAGCAACATCAGCATTCGCCACAAGTTCATGGCCCATACTTCCATCACCCGGATACACGGCAATGCCGATATTAGGCTCAATGGTGAGCGTGAAATCTTCAATAATAAATAAGGGCGAAAACAGATCTAATATATTTTCCACGATATATTGAATGTTCTCTTTGCTCTGCGGATTCACTAATAAACACAGGAATTCATTATCGCCATAACGGCACACGATATCCTCAGTACGGATCTGTTCACGCAATCGTTGCGCCACGATCCGTAATATCTTGTCACCTACACCATGGCCATGCGTATCGTTAATCTCCTTAAAACGATCTACGGAAAAAAATACGACAGCAAAAATCCAGTCGTTCCGCTTAGCCAAAGCAATTGTCTGTTCAAGACGATCGTTGAAGAAGTGTTGGTTTGGAATCCCAGTTGCAAAATCATGTAAGGTACGTTGCGTAGCTTCATGCACTATTTCGTTGGCGATCACCGCTATATCCTGGGCATCGGACAATGCATTTCCTTTGGGGTCCAGTTTTTGCGGCGTTTCTTCCAATTCGTGGTGGAGTTTGTAGCGGTCATCGATTTCTCGTGCCAGCACTTCATTGATTTCATGAAGTTCGCTCGCACATTTCCCAACTTTATATTCTATCTTTTCGCTATGTGCCAGAGCGGTTTCCAACCGTTGTAAGGTACTACCGGTTGCCACTTCCTTCTTTACCATTTCGGTGACAGCAGAAAGCTCGCTTGCACATTTTTTTATTTTATCCTTAACGTCCTGGCTCTGTTTCAAGGCCTTTTCCAACAGGAGTTGCTTCTTAACTCCGGGGGGAGATGAGGAATCATTTGAATGCATTTTCATTTGCTATCTAAAAATAAGTGGGGACTTCTTTCTTGATAGGCGAGCGAGTGCCAATAATTGAGCCCTATTGCTCGCACTAGCTAAGGCACTGATAGAAGAAGCAACTTGCACAGCTGGCTTATATCAAGCGAGTCGAGAGTACACATACAGCAACCTGAGGTTGCAGTAAGCGTAGTTTTGGAGAGATCTAACTTGCGTAGTTGTTTCGGGGGGGATGAAGCGGCGAGTCGGGAATGGATTCGGGAACGGGGACAGCGACGAACCGTGTCAACGCTTCCATCGCTCTGGAAGCGGGGACGAGCGGGGGAACTGTAAAAAAGAAGGGCTGGTATTGTCCCGCCGCCTGAAGGCATAAATCAATGGCGGCATCCACATGCTTGCTATCGCGAAAAGCCTCAAGTTCATGGGCTTGTTGAAGCGCAACCGGATCTATAGAGAGCGCATGGTGCTTGCGATCCAACTCATGCGCAAATACTTCGCCATTAAACGCCCAGCCGAATCCGGTCGTCAGTATAGTGACGAATAAGGCAAATATGACAGGCCGGATGAGACGCTTATTCATGGCGTTTAGATTGTATTCCTACTTTTCATTATTGTTAACTTTTTTTTAAAAGAAGTAGCCTTAATTCGACCCTACCCCAGAATAAGCACCGGTCTAATTGGGCAAATGCGCCCTTCGCGACCATCGCTGAGCAGTTTGACATCTCTGTTCGACGATTTATTGCAGAGCGGCTATATTTCCATCCTGAGCCATTGCGCGTTGCGATGCCTGGGGCTTGGCTTCCTTCAACCACACAACTAGGGCCGTCACTTGGAGGGTTATGTTTGCGATTTGCCATGCAATCAGCCAAAACTGCTGTGTTTGATGATAAACGATTATGAGCGCGAGGTTGCCGGCGATCCACGCCAAATAGCCCCTGGCGTCTTTTCGGGTGATTAGGAGTTGGCCGATCAATCCCGTCACGATGATGAATACTTGCAATACCATTATGGCCAGTTCCTAAACGAGGTGAACTGCCAGTTTCTCATGCTTTTGTCTTCATTCAGTCACGGAACAGAAGGGTAATGCTGCCCTATTTCTCGGGTGCTTCCTCTGCCCCGGGCAAAAGTATAAGCCATCAAACCCATCAGCCCGCGATCGCGTAAGCCGACAAGTGTGCTAATGTCGATTGAGTCCAGCAAAACACAAGCTTCATCCGCAGCAAGGATAGGAGGCATTTAACGCGGCAAAATCAGGGGTAAAACTTGTCACCGCCTGATCAGGGGAGACGTTACCAGTGTCTTTTGGCACGGTTCCACTGGTAAAGCACCCGAGCAAAAATATTATACACCAAGCGCATAAACTGCTTGAGTACGGGTAGCCGCAAGAGTTTGGCGAACCAGCGCTGACCGGGCGTTTGAGACCAAAGTCTCGTAAATGCATCCGCTCCTATATTGAGCTGGCCATCCGCGTCTTTGACGTACAAACGCTCCCGTACCTGCTCCAACGAAGCCCCAACCTCCGATACGGCCTCTGGATGTGCGTGCACATCGACCCACTCAATGTCCTTAACACCACATGCCTCCATGCGCTGTCGCTGATCCTTGATTCCCGCATTGCAAACAGGGCAGGCGCTGTTGTAGTAGACCTTGCTGGACATGTTCCCACTCTTCGATTCATTCGTTTCAAAATATCCTGATAAGTATCTCATTACCTGCTCAGGGTTACAGCATAATGTTTCCTATAACGAGAGTCTTAATTCTGCCGATGCCTCGGTAACTAAAGATGTACCCACCGAATTTTGGACAACCGTTCTAGAAAAAGGGCTTAAATCGGTTGGATATCCCAGTGAAAGATTGATTCGATTCAGAAAGAATCTAACCGAAAAAGGGGTCGATGCTTTTGAAATATTTAAGCTTGAGCAATCTTTTATTAAATCCGTCAAGAATAAAGATTCTTCGATTATGGAAAGACAAGCAGTTCCTGACGAGATTAAAGAGCTAGTGAGGGCCTTTGTTTCGATTGCCCTTTCACAGCTTATTCTGTCTTTAAGTAAATAAACCTTTATGAAATATGAGACGGAAAATAAACGTCAGGCAAAGCTAAAAGCAGAACTTAAGGACGCTCAAAATGAATTACAAAATTTAGTTGAGGAAAATAACAAATTAAAAACGGTGTTTGAGAGTCTCATGCATGAAAGTAGGCGTTTTAGTAGCGATATTGCGGATTACTCGGAAGCATTGTTAGCCCAAATAAAGGAAAAACTACCTAGGGAAGCTCTGAATAAGTCGATATTCAACTCCTTGAATTCATCAAATAGTCGTTACAGGCATTTCTTATAATAAGAAACGCTCTGAAGAGCGAGTTTTTTCCTGGGATCACCGGTGATTCTTCGTTTTCCGGGCGGATTATGCCCCTGATGCCCATAATAGCCGCCTGACCTGATAGAGATTACCCAGCGCAAACAGGGTAAACATCTGCGCGGTGTTCTTGGCCAAACCACGGTAACGCGCCTTGGTAAAGCCAAACTGCCGTTTCAATATCCGGAACGGGTGTTCGCCAATGGCACGCATTCTGGCAATCGCTCGGTTAAGCCCTTGTGTCCGGATATCCAGACCTTTGCCAGGTTTGCTTTTCCTGGCAACCCAGTCTTCGAGCCCATGTTGCTGCAGGAGCTCATGTACATGCGGATAGTCGTAACCACGGTCGGCACTGATACGTACTTCTTCACCATGCAGCAGTTCGGTGAATTGCGACATGTCGGAGGTCTTGGCAGTGGTACCGATGAACGTGTGCACCAATCCGCTCTGATCGTCCACGCCAATGTGAGCCTTCATGCCAAAGTACCATTGATTGCCCTTCCGGGTCTGTGTCATCTCGGGGTCGCGTTTGCCTCCCCGGTTCTTGGTTGAGGACGGTGCGGCAATCAGCGTGGCATCCACGGTTGTGCCTTCACGCAGCAGCAGTCCTTTCTCCATTAGCAGGGCATTCACTTCAGCAAATAACAGCCCCGAGAGTCCATGCCGCTCCAGCAGGTGACGCAACCCGAGAATGGTGCTCTCGTCCGGTATCGTGTCGCTGCCGATATCCAGTCCAGCAAAACGCCGCAATAGCGGTACTTCATGCAAAGCTTCTTCCATGGCCGCATCACCGTAGCCAAACCATTGCTGCATGCAGTGAATGCGAAGCATGACGGATAGCTTGTAAGGTGAACGTCCGTTCCCAGTCTTGGGGTAATGCGGTTTAATCACGGCTTCCAGCCGTGCCCAGGGCACAACTGCTTCCATTTCCAGCAGAAATCTTTCCCGCCGTGTCTGCTTGGGTTTCTTGCTAAATTCAACTTCAGCAAAACTGAGTTGTTTCATAGGGCTCACTATCCATAATTGGAATCCCCACTATTTTACAAGACCGCAGACTTGTTCAGGGTTTCCCTAGGTACTAATTCGGTTCCACCAAAATCCCCTAAAGCGCATTAACATTCACAACTATGTAATGCCACAATGAATGCCTTGTTCTTGAGCCTATCATGACGTGCCTAAATAGCAGAGGCGTAAAACAGGAAAACATGCCCACAGACGCCTGCCAGTTCTTCTTCGAGTGCAGCAATGTAAGAGCTACTGCGCCCCAATCTGGGTGACTGCTGCGCTTTTTGTTCTTTCAGCACTGTGAGCCACCCAAATAAATTCCCGGCAATACCGGAGTTATTAATAGTTCGAATCTACTTGCCCGTAAAGTTCGCTGCGATGAAATTGCCTGTCGCGGTAAAGTAGACATGAAGCGTCTCCTTTGTTTTATCCTTTGCGTTCGGATCCTTGAATGTCACCACCCATTCCTTGCCCTTTTTTCCATCTACCTGCTCGATATTATCTTGGGGAACCGACAGCCAGGATTTGGCTATTTTGCCATTTTTTATAAGTATTCCCTTGCGCTGATGAGCGCAACTCGCCACTGTTTCAGATGTGGCGGCCGTATTTCCATGGAAGTGACAACCGCTCCTTTCATCTGCCAGCACCATGGTTGCACTTAAACTGGCCGCCGTAATAATCGTTACCATTAGAATCTTTTTCATTTTGCATTTTCTCCTTTGTGTGACTACGTTAAAGATTATCGCGCCCTGTATCGACGCTATTTAAAATATCCATGTCCTCGTGGGCGTGTTTGTGCTCCTGGGCAGGGAACCGGAAACCATCAGGATCGCTATCATGATGGTAACTGTGCAATTGCATGAGCAATAGGAGTACTCCAGCATAAATCAGCGCCTGGTTCGACGCGAAGCTGAAGCGCTTGAACGAGGGTCGATGCCGCCACAGCGAGAGCATGGTAACCATGACCATCAGAGCAGCAATCTGTCCGATTTCAACGCCTAGATTGAAGCTCAATATCCGTAGAAGTATGTGAGTGGTGTCATCCCCCAGCGGCAACTGTTGCAAGCGCGTGGAAAGGCCGAAACCGTGGAGCAGGCCAAACAGGAACACCGCCCAGAGCAGATTAGGGGAGTTCGAATCAAAATACTTCTGGAAACCGCCGTTATTATCAAAGCCTTTATAGATTACGCTGAGCGCAATTACCCCATCAATCAAGTAATAGTTCCAGGTGATGCCGAAGAATGTGGCGAAGATCAGCGTAATACAATGTCCTAGCGTGAACACGGTCACAAACCTGACAATATCTTTAAAAGTGGTAAGAAAAAAAACTACCCCCAATAAAAACAACAGGTGATCGTAGCCGGTGAGCATGTGCGTTGCGCCCAGCCCGATGTATTGAAGATACCCGCCATCAAGCAAGCGCTGCTTATCTTCGTCCGAAATCCCATGGGACCATGCGGCCAGAGGAATCAGCAGGAATAGAGCAATAGCTAAGTGACGTAAGTTAAAACGGGACATTTTTTATCTTCTATAGAATTTTGATTCGAACCAGGACAGGCGATAAATGCATATTCTGGTGCTCTGAAGATAGGCCGGCATGGCCCCCTTTAGATACTGCTGAGATAGAAAGACGTGATGTTTATTCATGATCATGCCGATGGTGTGCGTCCGGATAATGTGAATGCGAGTGCCGTAGGGGGCCATGGCGATGCCGATGGGTGTGAGCTCCGGTTACCGCTTCGGAATGCGTATGCGGATGATGGTCATCATGCATATGCTCGTGGTCGTGTTCCACGATCTTGTGGGTATGAAAATGGTGATGCTGCTCTGTGAGATGCAGCCATACACCAACTGCCATAAATACCGCTGCAACCATAAATTGAATCGATAGCGATTCACCGAGTAGGGGGATTGATAACAACGCACCGATGAAGGGCGCCGTCGAGAAATAAGCACCCGTTCGCGCTGTGCCAAGGTGGCGCAGCGCCACCACAAACAACACCAGACTCAAGCCATAGCATAAGAAGCCGACAGTACCGGCAGCCATCAAAACGGAAGCTTGGGGCAGCGTCGCGCCAAGCAGCCAGGCAATCACAACATTTGCGGTGCCGGCGGCAAGTCCTTTAACCATGGCAATGAACGTGGCTTCGACCAGCGCAACCTTACGAGTCAGATTGTTGTCAATGGCCCATCCGAGACAAGCTCCTAAAACCGCAAGTACAGGAAGCGCAGAATCGAAATTGGCATCTCGTGACCACGTTAGCACGACCGTGCCGACTACGATCATGGCCATGCCAATGGCAATCCGCCGGTCAAAGTTTTCGCGGAACACGAACCATGCAAGGAGTGCGGTTAATACACCTTCCGCATTCAATAGCAGCGCCACGCTGGACGCTGACATACGTGACAGTCCCCACATCAACAACACCGGCGCAATTACGCCTCCCGCTAGGATCGCCCACGCCAGCCACCTAGTCTCGCTTTTACCAAAATGTACCGGATTACCCTTTCTCAGTAACCGCCAAAGCATCAGGCCAAGGCCCGAGCCCAGGTATAACAACCCAGCTAACAGCCACGGATCTATCGGCCCGAGCAACAGTTTGGCAATGGGGGTGCCAATCCCAAACAAGAGCGCCGCAGCCAATGCATTCAGTATTCCCGGATTAATCGAGATGATCATGCCAATCGCCTATGTAAAAAACTGCTATGCGTATTCTCACCTGTAAATTTGTGCCGACTTCGTCAAGAATCTCAGACACCAGGTATCGTGGCTCCCTGAACAATGCACTAAAGTTCATGGAACATCCTTCGTAAGTGTATTAGGCGTTAACGATCTAATCGACAGTGATGAGCGACCGGTTAACGCGAACTAAAACGCAACAAGCTCAGCATGGTAGATAAGCGTAACAGGGCTTTGGCGACATTTGTGCGCCTAAGCTACGTCAGGGGTTTATCCGGCGTGACTTGAAGATCTAGCTTGCGAAGGTGTTTCGAGGAGGATGAAGCGGGGAATCCGGAATGGATTCAGGGATATTGACTGGAACAAATACGCTCAACATTTCCATAGCGATGGAAGCAGGGACGAGCAGAGGAGCGTGAAAGAAAAAAGGTGAATATTGCCCGAAAGCATGAAGCGATAAATGAGTAGCGGCGTCTAGCTCGCTCTCTCCACTAGATGAGCCGTGGTGGTGAGCCTCCAGATGATCCATTGGATCACCAGAAAGAACATGATGCCGGTGATCAAGCTCATGGGCAAATATCCCTTCGTTAAACGCCCAGCTAAATGCGTTCGCCAGCATTCCGAGGAGTAATAGAAACGCGATGTAATTGTCAAAATATTTGGTCACGTTAAGAGTCTATACTGAGTAAGCGAGGGTTGCCAATCCTTCAAAACATTTTGGTGTTAATTTAACACGAGTCGTAACCAATAAAACCTATCTTGGCGGTGATATAGTTCAACGCCCTCTAGCTGACGTTCGATGTTCTGGCGGGCACTTCTTATTTGGGACTCTGTTCTGAGTTTTCATGGCTAATGATAAATATCCATTATTGGCAATCATTAATTAAAAATTTTTAAGCCCTACCCCTAACATTTGGATATACGGATTTTTTTGCTGCGGAGCGTACTTTGCTGGGATGGGTGCGCACCGGCCTTACCGTAATGGCCTTTGGATTCGTTGTCGCCCGATTCGGATTATTTTTAACGCTCTTAACTGCAGCTGATAGGACTCGCGATATTCATAGTCACTGGCTATCAGAAGCGCTCGGAGTAATGCTGGTACTGACGGGATCGGTAATAATCATGGGGGCTTTGCATAACCATAGACACTTTACATCAACGCTACCGCCCGAAGCTGTTGCAAAAATGGATATTCCCTGGCTTGTGTCTTTTCTGGCTATTTCAATTGCATTAGTGGGAATTTTGCTATCGGTATACTTAATGTTTACATAATCAAGAGACCGGTAGACGAATCAGGGTACACCCGTATGTTCCTAACCTGCTCTCGGTAACATCCTATTAATTAAAATGATAACGACTGATTATATATAGATGGCACGGGGTTGAGTAGCGCATCCACTCACCGGGACTGTTTACTTTCTATGGCCCTTTTCGTTATCTATATGCGGACCAGAAAAGGTCTCATTAAGCGCCTTGAACAGTCATCTTTTACGTGGCATGAGCCTCTCGATCTATATATATATAAAGAAGTTCTCACAGGATGGCCCGAGTCTAAAGTTTTTTGGGAGAAAAGAAACGGCTTCAGTATCGGCATAGCCCCCCTGAGGAAAAAAAGGACACGTTCGTTTGTGCAATGAAAAGCATCACATTGCAGGGCCGACTCAGTCACTTCAGCGCCTGAAAGGCTGGTTGTGAGGCCCCAAGTCTCAATAGGTTTTTTTATTCATTATGTCCAGGATAGAAACAACCAGAAAGCACACCGGATTTTGCGATTTATGACAACACGCGTGCACAAGTGAGGCCACGATGAGCGCCGTCATCCTCGAATCTGTACTGACCTGCCCGCACTGCGGTTTCGCCCGGCAGGAAACCATGCCCACGGATGCTTGCCAATTCTATTACGAGTGTCTGAACTGCAAAGCGCTGCTGCGTGCGAAGCCGGGTGACTGCTGCGTGTTCTGTTCGTTCGGCTCGGTGCCGTGTCCGCCGATCCAGCAATCGAGCGGATGTTGCGGTTAAGCCGGTTGCAGAGAGCAAGATTGCTATCCGCTTCAGGGAATCCATTTTGCTGACTGATTATTGGGTTGAAGAATGAGGAACTTTATAGCTCTACGATCAAAGTACGCCTTGCCGTTGCCTCGCATCTTGAGCTCGCCCAAGCATTAAGGCATAAACTGCGTAATCCCAACACGAATATCTTTGGAGTATTGAGGCAAGATAGTACCGGAGGATAATTTCGTCGTCCTTCAGACGGAATGAACTACTGGAATAGACAGTAAGGACAAATTAACTCATCTTTCTATTATTGATAAAATATGTTATCGATAATTACGCGATCGAAGATACCAGAAAAAATTCTATCCAACATTTACAGTTGATAACCTATTTTATCAACTGTAAAATAGATTCATGAATTCCCTCATCCCAAAATCCCCAAACTCGAATATTTCCGAAATTTCTGCCGACTTTGAAGTTTCAGTTTTAACCTCCGCTCAATATCACCAACTGAGCGATGTTCCGCCGGCGATCGAATGGTTCGCTAATATTAGTAATCCTCAAACGCGACGCGCCTATGAAAATGATTTGCGTGGCTTCATGAAATTTGTGGGGATCGATCGGCCGGAAGATTTTCGGACCGTCACCCGGTCTCATGTTTTAGCCTGGCGCAAAACCTTAGAGGAAAAATCGCTTGCGGGTGCCACCATTCGCAGAAAACTGGCAGCACTGGCTTCCTTGTTCGAGCATTTATGCGAGTCCAACTCGGTGACTCACAATCCGGTCAAAGGGGTCAAGCGTCCGGTGGTGGAATCACTTCAGGGAAAAACGCCCGCCTTGGGTGATGCCCAGGCACGCGCACTATTGAGTGCTCCGGATGCGAGTAAGCTTAAAGGCAAGCGCGACCGAGCCATTCTCTCCACCTTGCTCTACCATGGCCTGCGCCGGGAAGAACTCACCAAACTTAAGGTGAAAGACTACTGCCAGACACGGCGGGGAGTGGCCCATCTTCGGGTGCACGGTAAAGGTGGCAAGATGCGCTTTGTGCCCACTCATCCAGGAACGCTGACCTTAATAGAAGAATATCTGGAAGCTGCGGGGCACGGGCAGGATCTGGATGCCCCACTCTTTCGGCCAATCAAGAATAATGTGCATGGGCATACCTATACCGCGCTCACACCCGGCAATGTTTATGAGCAGGTTGTTCTGAAATATTTAAAGAAGCTGGGTATTTTCGGTGAAAACATGGGACCGCATGTGATGCGAGCGACAGCTGCAACCAACGCATTGGATAATGGGGCGGATATTGCCAAGGTGCAGGAATGGCTGGGGCATGCGAATATTGCCACCACCCGAATCTATGACCACCGCAAGACCCGGCCAGAGGATAGCCCGACGTTTAAGGTTAGTTATTAAATTCGATCCTTCATGCTGGAGCAAGGCGTTACGAGAAGAAGGCGTGCCTCTTTAAGCTAATTATCCATTCGCTTTTATGTTATATCTCTTGTTCTGTACGGGTAAAGTGCGCATACTAATTAATATGCGTCCATTTCTTCGCAAATTTGTACTGGTTCTGATCATGCTGGGGCTGCCCGTGCAAGGTGCGCTGGCTGCGATCATGCCGCTCTGCGTGCAAGTAGCGCAAGCCAAAGGTACGTATACGGGACTTGAACCCCAAATTCATGCTGACATATCTATGCCATCAGCCCCTTCTGCCGCCTGTGGTCAACATCATTTGGCCAACCACGAACAAACGGTTAACAGCGAAGGCGTCGCCGGCGATATGATGGCCTATACCCTGCCGTGCGATGGTGTTGTTTGCCACATAAGCGGCAGCGGTTTGCCTCCTGCGGCATACGCTTTGAATCCCATCAGCGGATTTTCTTATGCCGCTTCTTTTACCTCCCGCTTTACCTCATTTATCCTTCAGCAACCGCAACGCCCTCCTCTCGCTTAATTCTTCGACAGAAGAAATCCGCCAGCAGCACTGAGGCATACAGCTACCTGATTATTTTTGGATATTCCCTAAATTCCCTCTCCCTTTCCTGGAGGGGAATACGGTCGCCAAACCATAGTCTGTTAGCTGGCTTCACCTAAACAATATTTCGTATAAAGATTTCGAGGGATGGGAGGATCCATTTCTTTCGTTTGCTTTGCAGCGGATGCCGCTTCCTGTACAGCCGACCATCTCGATGCCCGGATGGGTAACTGAGGGCATGTTGAGCTGTCGGGCATGGAAAGTGGCTAGACACCTCCTGCTGCATCATTTATTGAAGCACAGACTTTATGAAACTGTTCAGCAGACTACTGTAAATCCCGAGGTTCTTTTCGAATTTTGCCTTACATGATCCACCCAGCCACCTAAGGAGAGACGCAATGAGACTTACCGCAGCCCTCGCTTTAATCTTCGCTTTGTTTATATCCACCCTTGCCAACGCGCAGTCTGGCGGCATGAAAGACATGGATATGAAAGATAGTGGCAATAAGCATCAGACCCAGGAGTCCACAGCCATAACCCACCAGACGACAGCAGTCGTTAAAGCCGTAGATGCAATTAATGGCAAAGTGACGCTTGCGCATGCACCGGTCGAAAGCCTGAACTGGCCAGCAATGACGATGGGGTTTGCCGTCAAGGACAAGACGCTATTCGACAAGCTCGTGATTGGCAAAAAAGTCAAAGTCGAATTCATGCAGCAAGGATCTGACTACGTTGTGACTGCCGTGAAATAGCCCTTAATGACAGGGGGCGATGTCCGGTTTGCAGCACGACCCGTCGCACCCTGGAATCAAGTTTTAGCCCGTTAGAGATGTATTTTCATTCATTTAATAAAGAGGACTCGATATGAACACAAAAACTTTTTTTACAGTTTTAGCAACCCTCGGTCTGTTGGTTTCCTGCGCACAAATGAACCCTCAGCCGATGGATATGAGCCAAGCTGCTCAGGAGGCCAGAACCCCTCCTGATCATATAGCCTTAGCCAAACGCTACGAAGATGCCGCCAAAGAAATGCGGGAAAAGGTGCAGGAGCACAAAAAACAGCTCGAAGAATATGAGTACCACAGCAATCTCTATGCTAAACAAGCTCAGAATCTGCAAGCGCATTGCCGAGGCTTGATACGCTATTACGAGCAAGCCGCAGAGGCAAATCTATCTATGGCTGACTCTCATCGAAAAATAGCAGCGGAAGCCAAGTAATTCAGACTTCAAAGTACTTCCACCGGGCTAAGGCATGGCTCGGCTAGGTTGGCTCGCGCTACTATAATAAAAAGGTGACCGGGTCTGGTGCTGGCAGGGGGAGCTTCTTATACCGTTGCAAGGCAGCGAACTGGATGATGGGAAATTTTATTTCAATATTTACAATGAATTCTATTTCAGTACGACAGGAGCCCGGAACGCCTTATACAGCGAGAACTAGAGTTATGCGGGAATTGCCTTGCCAGAGGCAAGACAGGCAGAAGATCAAGATGTTGTCGAAGTCCTTGACCCGCCTCTTGCATCGTACCCAACGGGCACGGCGCCCCAGATTTTCATTAAATGCAATATATATATGCAACGCGCAATGTCAGGCTCAGAAATCTCAGGCTAAATCACTATCCGCTCAGCCTCATCAAGCGATACTTGATCATTTCTCCGATCATAAAGACCAGTAGTGCGCGCACTTTCGTGAGCTGCCATTTGTTGTGCTATTTCAAGTTTGCCGCCGTTGCGTAAGTACTCAGTAATGCCTGTAGCACGGAAGGAGTGATTACCGATCTTGGTAAAGATAGTAGCTTCAGCTGACCGTCTGCGGATCATGCGATATGCATCGGCTTGGCTCATTGGGCGGTCTGAAAGCTGTCCGGAGCGACGGGGCGCCGTGCGAAACAGAATGCTCTAGGCTTCCGTTAACTTAGCGCCGTTGATATAAGCGTGCAAGTATTCATCAAGATTGTGATGGCAAGGCATCTCATGCCGCTTTCCGCCTTTTTCGTATAACCGTATCCAAGTGCGACGACCCTGCACATAAACATCCTCAATTTTGATCTGAAGGGCCGCACCAACGCGGGCAAAAGTATAGACCATCAAACCAATCAAGGCGCGATCGCGTAAACCGACGAGAGTGCTCGTATCAATAGAGTCGAGCAAGGCACGCGCTTCATCCGCAGCCAGAACAGGCGTTTTTCCTTTTCTGACTGAATGCTTGGGACCGCGCACCGAACTCGCTGGATTGGTAGCGAGGACTTGGCCTACCACAAGCCAATCGAACAACATACGGATCGCGGCCAAATGTTGCTTCACCGAAGGGGCGGATAATCGCTGCCACAGAATCTCGATATAGGCCGCTACGTGCACAGGCTCGATATCGCTTAGCTCCGTCAGCGCGTTAGCTTCGCACCAGATCGCAAATTCCCCTACAGCCCAGGCGTACGCCTTACGGGTGTTAGGATTACGAATATTGGCAGTAAAGAACTCGATGAAGCGTTTGCTGGCATCTGCAGTCGGCGCGAACAACGTCGGCAACGATACCGAGCTTTGAAGCGAAGAGAGCAGGATATGGGACATTATCGATCCTCCCGGGAATGCCAAAGCCGAAGGATATAAATCAGGTTTTCAGTAACTTCATAACGCAATTCGTAATCACCCACAATTACACGTCGCACATCCCGCGGTGCAAACTCTTCAAGGGACACTCCAAGCTTAGGATAGGATAGAAGCTGCTCTGCGCCCGCCACCAGTTGCTTGATCACCTTTGCTGCTGCGGGGGGACTTATTGGAGCAAGAAAAGCATGAATGCGAACAAGGTCGCGTTCAGCACTAACCGTCCATTTAAGGGCCATGGATTAGGCCGGTTCGTCGAGACTTGTAGCCCAAGCATCAATTGAAGCGTGATCAACGATGCGACCACCATCCACATCTGCCAAACCTTCCAATGTAAGCTGATGACGTTTTGCTTCAAGTGCGACCCAGGACGTCAAGGCTTGTTTTACAATCCACCCCTTGGGACGATCGAGACGTGTGGCAAGTTGGTCGATCTGTTCTGCCAGCTCATTTGGAATGTGAGCAGTAACGACGCGTGTATTCATATCCAATCCTTTTGAACTATTATTAATCATATAAAATCAATAATAATCAGATCTATTTGTATTGTCTAGTCTCTGTTGGGAAAAACGCAGTTTAAATCCTACTATGTTTTGTGAATGATAACGTCCTTTATCATTCACTAATTTAAATCGTTGATTGTGGGAGCGCACTCGCGCTGGAATGAAGGCGGCACAGTCGTGCGGCATAAAGTTCGGGCGCAAGCCGAAACTGACCGGCCAGCAGATTGTCCATGCCCGTAAGCTGATGAACAGGGTGAGCCGGTGCCAGACGAGGCCAGGCTGTTAAGCGTTGACCACGCGACCGTTTATCGCGCGTTGCAACGGGTGGCTTAGGCCGCTACACGCATTCACGATCACGGTAAGACCAGGCCGGAAGATAGCCCGACGTTTAAGATGGCGTATTGAGACGGCTACTTGTCGTCTCTGCGCATGGTCTCGACCGAATCTTCAATGCTTCTTGTCCTTGGGTGGATTCGGATCGTTGCCGTAGCTATCGCTGTCGCGAATCTTGTTGTTGCGACCGTGGATAACCACTTCGACATGCTCTCGTTTCGCTTGCTCGCGAGCCCGCTCAATAGCTTGCTTCTGCGTGTCGGCTGTCACTCCAACGCGCCGAGCCCCCTCTTTTTTTGTTGCCCACCCATCTTTATGCGGCACGACATGAATGTCTTTCTTCATCATTGTTAGTCCTTTTCATTGTTGAGAAACATAGAAGCCTGACTCTAGCGCAACGGGCACTGATTCAGCGACAGCAGGTTGTTATTCCATTGCTCATCCGCGTAAGTGCGCAGATATGGTGCACCATTCGTGGGGCGAACCACGCCAACATCGGAGCGCTTCCCGTTGTGCGGATCGCGCACAAAGAAGGTGTTTGTCTTCGCCTCGATGCTGGCAATGACCTGTTCTCGTGCCCATGTCCACGACGGCGGATTGCCCAGATGCGTGATGTGTTCGTGCGGACTCTGCGGATGTGGTTTGGTGATGCAGGTAACTTGAACGTCGGCCATTTTTCTGTCCTTTTAGCTTGATTTTACCATTAATGTAATTTAAGATAAGACGCATTCGTCAACATACCGGTTCAACAAAAGTGCCTAAAAGCCTGATGACTAATTCGTCATTTATAACTATACGGAATCGTCATGATAAAGTCAAGCCCTCCGTCCACTATTTTTCCGGACCGCCTTCGTTGCGCGCGGGAATATCGTGGCCTCACCCAAGGCGAACTTGCGGAGCGTTCAGGGTTGCAGCCTTCCGCGATTTCACATTTCGAGACCGGCGCGCGTAAGCCATCCTTCGATAATCTTCGCTTGCTTGCCGATACACTCGACGTGACCACTGATTACCTTCTTGGAAGGGTTACAGAGTTCAAGGAGCTGGCTGGGGCCGATGAGCTGCATCGCCACTACAACATGTTGCAGGAAACCGATCGTAAATTTGCCGACGAGCTGATAACTCTACTCGCCAGCAAAGGTGCTGCGCCTGGTGCCAGTAAGAAATGACCCGTGCCGATCCCTGCGCCTTCGCGGCGCTGGCGGCTGAGCAGCTCATCAATGGTTTTGGAATTGCTGCGCTGCCGGTTGATCCGTTCGCCATTGCGCGGGGTCGCGGGATAGAAGTGGTGCCCAAACCGTCCCGTGACGCCGGTGTGTCCGGCATGCTGATCCGTGTCGGCAACGAATTCGCCATCGCCTACGCAACGCACATAGACAACAAGCCGTTTCAACGTTTCAGCATCAGCCATGAGCTTGGGCACTATTTTTTACCTGGCCATATTGACGCCGTCATCGGCACGAACGGCATTCATGAGTCGCGAGCGGGGTTTACGTCGAACGACCGCTACGAAATGGAGGCTGATCGCTTTGCTGCAGGCTTCCTTATGCCGCGCCACCTGTTTTTTCCTGCACTTGAGCGAGCTGGGCGGGGACTTGCGGCGGTCGAGAGCTTGGCCGCACTGTGCAAGACTTCTCTGCACGCTACCGCCATTCGCTACACCCAATGCACACGCGATCCGGTGGCCATCGTCGTTAGCGTTGGTAGCAGAATTGACCACTGTTTCATGTCCGAGGCTCTTAAGAGCGTCGACGGCATTGACTGGATTCGCAAGCGCGAGGCTGTGCCGCGCAATACGCCGACATTCGCATTCAATCAGGACGTCGAGAATGTGCGGCGTGCCGTTCGTGTCGATGAAACCTCCACTTTGCAGGACTGGTTCGGTGGTAGTCGCAGCGTCGAGATCTGCGAGGACGTGATAGGCCTGGGGAGCTATGGCAAGACGCTCACGGTACTTTATGACATAGCGTTACCCGATGACGACGAGGAGGAAGATGAAGGGTTCTTGATAGAGTCGTGGACGCCCCGTTTCCGACGCTAGTATTTAGACGATTGCCGCAAGATCAGGGCCGGAGGACAACCTGACCATCTAGGTGGCGTACGGAATAGTGCTTTGGGTTATAGAAGTTTCAATTGTCTTAATCCCGGCTTGTGCTCAATAACGCGAATAATATTGCGTTCTTTTTTTAGTTGGCCTTTTCCGGTGCGTAGCTGCCGTTCGTGGACTAGGCAATGAAGGTAATCATTCCTGGAGAATGAAACTTCGCCCTTTGCAATCCGATTGAGAAAATCAACGTCATCAAGCACTGCATAGAAAGGCTCACCCCCATCTGTCATGCGCCATTTATTGCCTTCCTTGAAACTCAGTGAGTCAATTTGTAGGAACATCTCTCTTTCGGCATCCTCCAACGTTTCTTCTTCAATGTCTGGTACATCGAAGTAGCGAGCCTCCTCTTTTTTGATTGTGAGTTTTTCTTCTGATCCACGACGGGTAGATATTTGGTCAATGCCATCAGTTGATAGGACAGCAACCAAGTTGCGGGCTTGCTCTCTCACTTGTAGATTCTCCGCCAGGGCAACAGCTTGTGTGTCGGTGACGAAGTGGGTATCTCCAATATGAATGTATGTGTCGCCCCCTTTGGCTTCAACCTTGTCAGGCTTTCTGCCACGCAGCCATTTTATTAGTGCGAAAAAGCCGCCCCCAACAGCGGCTGTTCCTGTTCCAACCTTAAAAATAATATCAGCTAGGTCTTTTGCTGCCGCAATGCCGTCCTTATGGCCAGCGAGTGAATCAATGAGGAGTAATGCTTGCGCGCCGAAGGACTGCACCAAGGTCATATTGACCTCGAAAGATCCCTTCTTTGTCGCTTGCAGCTTGACAGCAATCCGCGCCTGCTCACCGTTAATTTCTGCGTTTGCGGCCTGAATTAGCTCGCCAAGAGCCATAAGTGATGGAGCCAAATCCTTAACGTCTATCTCGCCATTTTCAACAGATGATCCCTCGAAAATGAGGCTGAAATTGGCATCGCTCATGCTGCTGTCCTCCGTTTCGTTGTGCTGCGGCGTTTTCGAACTTCCTTCGATTCAACCGGAAACATCGAGGTGAGCTGCTGATAGAGTTCAAACAGGAATGCCACCCGGTCACTATCGCCTAGAAATTTCTTTTTGGAGTAAGACGCGTCCACGACGGCGTCGAGTTTACGGTGTGCCTTGACCAGGTCTGGAGGCATAGTGCGCGGGTCATAGAGGTCAGCCAGCGACGCGTCGGGGTGTTGGGCGCGGGTATCCAGCACTGCTTGCGCGGCAGCTTCGATGTCTTCGCACTGCTTGGAAGTTGGGGCTTGCGGCCAAGGGAAGTTATTGTAGACGATTGAGATGGAATATTGATAATCGCTTTTCATGCGCCCAGTAACATAGCGCATCCAAGCCATATGCATAGCGGATTGCATTATTCCGAAGTGATACAATGTGGCTTCTGGGAAAATACGGAGTTTATTGCTACATAAAGTCTCTGGGGTCATGAACCCCAAAGGGATATAAATTCTGCGTTCGGAAGATACTTCTGGAATGACCAAAAAATTCGAATTGGGCATGTTTTCGACGTGAAAACGCGTTGGTGTATCAGCAAGTTTACGCGTCGGAATGCTTTTGCTCGCGAGACGCGACTTTCGTACTTCCTCAACCCTTTTCATTGCCTCAGGCATTTGACGCAATACATCTGGCGAGCAGTCGCCTAACCAAAGACACCATCTTTCAATGTTATTGATAAATTCTTCGGAGCCAAACCAGCGTCGGAAGTATAGTCGTGCAACAGGCTCAATTTGTAGGAACTCTGCTTTTTCTTCCGGAGTAAAAAGATAGTATCCACCGTCAATCGGCTTATTCCCAATTCCTATTTCCTGCACAGTACAGAGTGGACTGCTTCGACGAGGGATCACAACATTTGGCGCGTCAACCAGATAAGGGTTGATATTCTTCACCCTAATTTCATGTGCTTGCGACTGTAACGCCTCATAATCGAAGAGGCGCTTATCTACCGTGTCGTGTAAGGCGAACCCGATAATCACGCAATGCACCGCCGCCTTGCCGCGCGCTTCGCTCGACCAACTAAAAGTGCGATGCGCGAAGTGAATCTTCACGCCGCGCCTCAGCAAGTCCATCCACAAGATTCCAACCTGCTCGCCTTGCGTGATCGAATTGGTCGAGACAAACGCGGTTTTGATTGCTGTGTTGTCCGCCATATAGTCAGCAGCTTTACGATACCATGCCGCAACGAAATCAAGCAGACCGTAACTCTGTACGTCAGAAAAAACAGCGGCCATGTCGGCGCGTTGACCGTCGTTCATATATTTGGCACCCACAAACGGCGGGTTGCCCAGGATATAGTTGAGTTCCTTTGGCGAGACGGTTTTACGCCAGTCGAGCTGCAACGCGTTGTCATGCGCGATGGTGGCGGATTTCTTCAACGGCAGACGGCGGAAATATTGGCCGAATTCTTCGGAAACTAGCATGTTCATCTGGTGGTCCATCAACCACAATGCGGTTTGAGCAATCTGTGCCGGGAATTCCTCGATTTCGATACCGTAGAACTGATCGACGTCACACTGGATTTCGCTTTTGACGTCAAGTACGCGTTGCGTATCGTCCCGGCGCAACGCGCGCAGCACATCGAGTTCCAGCAGGCGTAATTCGCGGTAGGCAATGACCAAGAAGTTGCCACAACCGCAGGCGGGGTCAAGAAATTTCAATCCAGCGAGGCGGCGGTGAAATTCGATGAGTTTTTTCTTCTGGCTGCGGAGTTGCGCGAATTCTTCCCGCAGCGCGTCAAGGAACAATGGGCCGATGAGTTTGAGAATATTTTTCTCGGTCGTGTAATGGGCACCGAGATTGCGGCGCAATTTCTGATCCATCACCGACTGGAACAATGCGCCGAAGATGGCGGGTGAAATCCGGCTCCAGTCCAGCACGCAGCATTCCAGCAGCAAATCGCGCATGGCGCGGTCAAACGCCGCCGTGGGTAGGCGCTCGGCAAACAGATTGCCATTGACGTAAGGGAAGGCGGCCAATTGTTCGTCGAGCATTTTCAGCCGCTTGTCTTCCTGAATGTCTAGAACTTGGAACAAATTATCCAACCATTGTGCCAAATCCTGCCCGTCGGGGGCGGTACGTTGCTCGATCAGATCCTGAAACTGCCGCCGCTCAAAAATGCTGGTGTCTTCGGCGAATAAGCAGAACAGCAGGCGAACGAGGTAAACTTCGAGCTGATGGCCTTCATAGCCCGCCACCTTCAGCTGGTCGTGCAGCCGCCCCATCCGCTCGGCAGCTTTGACATTGACAGGGTCTTGTTCCTTGAACGATGTGGTTTGATAACCGGCGATGAAGCCGAACAGCCGGACGTTTTTATACAAGTCCTTCAGCGCAAAATCGTGCTGTGTGGATTCTTCCAGATCGTATAGCCGGAAGCGCGCGAAATCGGATACCAGGATATAGCGCGGCAGGTCGGCGTCCTTAATACCGGGGAAATAATCCTTCGCCTGTCGGAATGCGCGATCAAGGTCTTTGCCGCGCGATTTGTGTTCGACCAGCAGAATGCCGCGCCAGAGCAGATCGATATAGCCGTCCTTGCCGTCGATTTTCTTAACGTGTTTTTCGAAACTTGCCACCCGTTTGCGCGGCACACCAAAGACGTTGAAGAACCCGTCCAGGAAGGATTTTGCTTCGGCGTCCTCCGATGTTTCGTCGACCCATTCATGGGAAAAACTTAACGCGCGGTCTTTAATCTCATTCCAGGATAGAGGCATCTTCTTGTTCTATGAAAAGACATGCACAGGCTGTGCCGAAAGTGGCACTTGCCGCGCTCCCGTGCAATCAAGTTTCAGACGACGGCTTCCAGACCGCGCTTTTGCACTAGGGGTTCAGAAGCGTAACCCCTGTCCTGCTAGGCTTTGATCCCCAACAACCCCCACCAGTCCCGTGCCGCGTGCAGCACACGCACGATTAACACACCGTCAGGGCGCGGCAGGTAGAAGATCAGAACGTTGTCGAAGTCCTTGACGCGCCACTTGCGCAGACCGTGGCTATTATTTCCATTCCAAGGTTAAAACCACCGGCTTTAGCCGGTCAGCTTTAGCTACGATATTTTTGCGGACGTCGAATTGCAGACCAATGTCGTACTATGTGTTTTTAGCGTAGGCCCCCCGTTTCGCGGACTTTAGTCCGCAGGGGCCGGAGCCTCAACCCACCAGCTTTAGCTGGTGGTTGTTGAGTGCCCATCCCCGAAATTGTAAAATTAGCCTATTAGCAATCTCTCAATCAAAGAAATACGTTAGCTGGCTTATATCAACCCCTATGGATTCGGCATAGCACGCAAGGATAGGCGAGCTGGTTCGCCTCTCCTCATCGTTGCGCGGAGAAGGCAACAGCTTTAACCAGATTATAAACTGCTCGGCATCGGCCGCCTCGATCATTTCGGGGTTGGGAAATCATCCGTGGAACCGGTCGGGCTCGCATTTGATGCCGTTTTAGGCTCACAATAATCCATCAATAGGTTACAACTATCTTACTACCGCTCGGAATTTCCGGCGGTTTGGGCGTACAACCTCAAATAGTGAATTATTTTTCACTTTTTACCATGGGTATGTTTACATTTGTTTCGTCGAGCTTCCATGCTCCGGCGGTGAAAAGGCCGATGCCAGGAAGCAAGAAAAATGCAGTGCCCACTATATCTGCAACCCCTGTTCCGCTTAAAGAGTAATCAATTGTCTTCTGTGCGGGAAAGTACCCCGGTTTTGTACACATGATAGCAACCGATTTGTTTGTCTTTGATTCAACCTGAGCTTTACCTTCGTACACTTGACCATTGACCTGAAGGGTTGCATCAGACTCTGAGCAGACGGCACTAACAGTCTGGGTTTTTGGAGCAAATGTAGAACATCCCGAAACTAAAACACTAAATGCAACAATTGCAGCAGTGACCTTTTTCATACCTTTCTCCCTGTGATGACCCTTGGTTACGTAAGTCGTACGGCTACTCGTGCAAACTACTAATGATTATTAAGACGGAAAAACTAGGCCCGTGGATTGATTTACGGTCTTAGGGCATAAATCTGAAGAATGCTCCATGCCAGCGAGATGGGCCGGTTGGAACAGTGCGATATTCCCCGCTTCTATTTTTGAGTTTTATTGCAGAGTAAACAATTGGACTTAGGTACACAGATCGCCGAGTATGGGTATTTCAAAGTTGAAAGCTTGTCCCCTGACCACTTTCCAAATTCACTCGTCTAGCTCAATAAAATATTAAGGCGGGGTAACCAGCGATACAATCAATATGGCATCATTACTGGCTGTAGGCGGGGCGATCCTTTTATGGTGTACCCTGTAATCTTCCCAATCCGCAGCCCATTTTATTAACACCCAAGGAGTTTCAAAACATGAACAGAAAAGAACTCATCGATGCGCTCGCAGCCAAGACGGGCTCCAGCAAGGCCGATGCCGACCGGGCCCTGGGCGCGCTGCTCGACATCATTTCGGATACCCTCAAGAAAGGCGACTCCCTCTCATTGGTCGGTTTTGGTTCTTTCGAGGTCCGCAAGCGTGCCGCGCGCACCGGCCGCAATCCCAAGACGGGCGAAGCACTGAAGATCAAGGCTTCCAAGGCGCCGGCGTTCAAGGCAGGGGCCACGCTCAAGGCAGCGGTGAATAGCGGCAAGAAGTAAGTTCTTGCGTACTATTTTTTGCATTTCCTGAACGGCCCTCTATATCAACCTTGCGGCAAGCGCAGCACGTCAGGCCGAAGGCAAACGCCGTGGGGAGCCGGTGGATAATATGGGGAATCGGCTTGGCCGATTGTCCACGAAGCCAATGCGCAGTGGGCAACCCATTTATCCACCGGCGGGCGCGCGGAATAATCACCATGCCATTCATTTGACGCTTCACGCAGGACCAGCCCGTGTCCGGCGGAGTCTATGTGCTTCACCCACCGGGACCAAGGTCCCGGCCATCCGGTAACGATTCCTTTTTACCAACATTCACTCGCAACGTAGCCTTCGGCAACGTTGTACCCGACGGGTGACTCCTGGGTGCACTTAAACAAACGACAGAATTGTCCCATAGGAATTTGCGTAAAGCCCCGTCCAGCGTGGCTTTGAGTCGAATTCCGATCTCCCAAAATAGCCCGGTTCCCAGACCAGATTTTTGGGAAACGCCAAGCCCAGAGAGCCTGTTGGCCAACGGCTCGACACAGAGATTCCTCGCACAGGTTTCCACACGACCGAAGCCTAGCCCTAGAAGCACGGGATAAAGACCGCCAAGGCCTATCCTGCGGCATGATTACGGGTGGGCGGCAGAGGGCATGAAGGGGCAACTCAGCAGAAGTTCAGGCCGAGCCGCCGCTCTAAAAGTTATGGGACATTTCTGTCGTTTGTTTAAGTTCACCCGGTATGGTTCGGAATCATCGTCCAGATAGAACCACGTTCCGCAACGGTATCGCAGCTCATTTGGCGGCGAGAGTATTCTCGCGCTAGGGCTAATACAGGGGTAATGTGGCCTCCCAGTGAGAGGCTATAATGCTCTCCATTGGGAGGACCATTTGCCCTACAGAATTAATCATACTGTATACAAACGCATGCTGGAACACATAGATAGAATAAGTTAGTGGGGCGCGCTATCGCCTCCCTGAGCTTGTTGCGATTGGCCTCGTGCAAGAGGCATACTAGCAGCACCGTCGATTTTTGGAGATATAAAGATGAATGCAGCCGATAAATCTATAGTGCCGCTGACCAGCGGGAAAGACGCGTTACAGGAAAATGAAAAAAAGTGGGGATCTGATTTGGTAAAAGCAGGGTGGACACTGGTGCCGAATACGATCTTCATGCGTCAGCGGGCGCTTGGGCTGAATTCATTGGACATCAACATTCTTCTGATCCTATTGTCACACTGGTGGACTGCTGACAAGCTACCATTTCCGTCTAAGAAAACTATCGCGGAAGCGATTGGTTGCGATCCATCGACAGTGCGTCGCCGTATTCAGGCCATGGAAGCTGGAGGATTTCTGAAGCGAATCGAACGGCGTGTGGAGAAAGACCGGAACAAAACCAATCAGTATGACTTTTCTGGACTGATAAGGGCTGTAACACCTTATGCTAAGGAGGAGCTGCAGGCTCGTGAGCAGACCCGGAAAGAACAAGCCGAACGGGTTAAGCGTATAGGAAAACCACGACTGAAAGCGGTTTCAGAGCTAGGGTAAGGGGTTCGCCTTCGATTGCCAAAGGCCAGAAAAAACCATGCCCCCGGGGGCATGCTTTCGCAGAGGTCACACCGGGGGCTTGCTTTGAATTAATAATAGCCCCTTCAGGGAGGGGAGTCAAGTGGACCCCCTCTCTAATATGGAAGTAAGAACAAAAAGGGTCAGCAGATGCCGAAAACGGAACTTTCGCTACCAGAATTAGATTCGGAACAACTACACCATGTCATTGACACGCTAACCAAGCCCAGGTTGAGCAAATACCTTCGGGCGATGAATAGTCAGGAGCAGCAAGCGCTTAGGCTATATGTTTTAAATACCAAGGTTAGCGCGGCCTTCTTAGCCGACCTCCACTATGTGGAGATTGCGTTACGAAACAAATTCGACTTGGAGCTAACCGCTGGATTTGGCGCACACTGGTTTACCGCTGCGCCGTTTCTTGCTCTTATTGATCAGCGCAGCCAGGGGATTTTACAAAAAGCACAAAAGGACGCGGCAAAGCATTGGCCGAAAACGCTTGCAGTTCCTCCCGGGAAGGTAATTGCCGAACTGTCTTTCGGGTTTTGGCACAACCTGACTGATTCGAGGCTTGAACACACCCTGTGGGTTCCCTATCTACATAAAGCATTTCGATCTCGCACAGCTCCGAAGAGAGCCGTTTTTAATCAGAAGCTTGAAAAAATAAGACAGCTCCGCAATCGAGTTGCCCACCATGAGCCGATTTTTCATCTGAATTTGTTACAAGTTCACGAGATACTTAGCGAAGTAATGGAGATGTTATGTCCCCCTACAAAGCTAATCATGATCACAACCAGCACAGTTCGCCAAGAAGTCCTGGCTATATCAGGGTGCCAAAAGTGCCGAATATAGGTGTATTTTGCTTACCTTGAATCGAGCCTTGAAACGGCAAATTGCTAATGGCACATACATTTATTCGTGCGCTGGCGGCAATAGCCCCTCAATGAACGTTTGATGCTTCGTCAATCGCTCCAGGAGTGGATTGAGTTTTGTACGTTGGTTATCTGGCAGGGTGTTAAGCGCGAGTCTCATACGTTCCGGAGAATCGAGAACCTGCCGCCATTCTTCCTCCGGAAGATGCGCGAAGACCTCGGCGGCGAGGGGGCGGCATTCAGCCATCAGTGCATTCACCTCCGCTTCCATTGCTTCCAGCTTGGCGCGAATCACCGCCTGCTCTTCGAGTGTGCCACCGACCACCACTAGCTCGCTGGTACCGTCCTTATAATACAATCGGGATGCGAAGCATTTCACGTTTCCGGCGCGGGCTTCGTCTAGGAGATGGCGAAAGGTATTTGTAAGCCGTCGTTGTTTCCGGGCTTTCTCCATATCAGCGATCCCGGTAAGTCGTTTATCGTCATTTAGCATTGATCACCTTCTGCTGTTTTCGATTCCGATGGAAGCTATCTATCCGTTTCCGGCGCTTATCACTTGCAACGCTTAAATTACGCGATTTCCCACTTTTGACTAAAAAATGGATCTGCCGGCAACTGCTATTTTTAACCGCGGCTAAAGAAATGGATCTGTTTTTGGAATGATTTTCCCACCTCTCTGTTCTTTGTTTGAGCCGCTGCTGAAAGCAGGCGGCTTAAATTCAAATAGCGGCTCAATAAACAACATTGAACGCCACCGTTCCTAGGGTGGCGACGGTGCAAAAACAAGAGACCGCCGCCGCGATGATTGCCGTTTTGCGTGTAGTTTGTAATTCTTTTCTGGACCCTGACAGATCTCTCTTGATCTGTGCTTCGCCTTCATTCAACACCGCTGAAACAGCCATGTTCGTCTGTTCGCTCACATAATCAGCTGCCTCTGTAATAACCCTTCCTGCCGTCTGCTTAGCATCCGTAATACCCTGCTGCAAAGCCGCCTCGATCGCTTTCCGGTGAGTCTCATTCGCTTCCATCAAAATTTCGACGTACCGCTGTAGCACCAACTCATTGAGCGTGACCGCCGCCAGGATAGGGTCGCCCTTATCCAGCAAAACATTATGTTCTATGGCGATGGTCTTTCTTATCTCGTCAAAATCAATACCGCATCCGGTTCTTTCCATGATTCAATTCCTTTTTAAACGACTGCCCCCATCTGCCGATAGATCGCTTCTTGCACCCGATGCAACCGTGATTTTGCCATAAGCCCAAAATCCGCCGACCCTTTTACCTCATCGAAGGTGAGTTTGGAATCAAGCATCAACTGGATATCCTTGCCAAACGTAGAACCCGTTTGCCGTGCTATCCGCACGATGCCGTGGACACGATCCTTGTTATTCAGATAAACCTTCATTTCCTCAAACTCTTTGCCCTCGGCAACAATATCGCCAAAGAACTCATTTAACCAGATGACTATGCGCGCTTGTTCCGGCATATGCTCAACCAATGACGCAAACCCGGCAAGCGTATCCCGAATAGCCTGACCGCCTGTGATAACTGTATGGATGACAACCTGCTTGCCGCTTTCGGCAATCACGTTTATAGCGTCATTCTCGGCGATGTAAAAGCTAAGAGGAATAAATGTCGCTGCACCGTTATCAATAACAAAATTGGAATCCTCTTCGACAACCTGCTCAATCAAAGAATCAAAATTGCGCTCGATCAGAGAGCCGCCTTCCATCAATTCCAGGCGTTGCGTATCGAACGCCGCGTATCCGGAAAGCGTAGCGTTAACCGGGTCCGTATCAATGACAACAACCGATTCCCCTTTGCTGCGCAAATACTGTGCAATCAAAGACGACACGAAAGTTTTTCCAACACCGCCTTTTCCTTGAAGCGTGAAATGCACTTGTTTCATTTTTTGCTTGCTCCTGTCAAATGAGATCGTCGCGGTTGCTTCCGCTTGATGGGTCGTGTGTGAATCCGGGCTTTCGCTTTTCTTTTTCGCCTGGATCAATGGCTTTTGTTTCTGTTGCTGGGGCAGATTTCTCTCCTTCGTTCTCATAGCGTGGTTTGCTCCTGATATATCGAGTTACGTAGCGGGCGAACTGGCTGTAACTAATTTTCAAATGCTTCTCGTACTTCTGATAGATCACAAGCAGCGTATACCCGGCATCAATCATTTTTCGAATATCCTCGATTCGCGCCAGAAAAGCCACGCGACCTGCGCCTCTCGAGTTTTTTTTCAGTTCAGGCGTCACAACCCCCCCTTATTGCTAATTAGCGCTAATCCGCATATTAAATATACGATATTAGGCGAATGTATGCAACTTAAAGCGAATCTAAGCGAAAAGCCACATCTTTTAAAGCATAATTCTTTAGTTGCGCTAATTAGAGTATATTGGTACAGTGAAAAGAGGGCAAGATGTGTAATGTAGGCCTACGCACTGCGCGCTACGCCTCTCCATTACTCCCCTTATTCGCCTTCGGCTCAACGGGGAATCTTGCTCTGCGAGGCTCACAGACAAACCAAATCATGGAACCAAAACCGAACACCCGGCCGCGCGGCAAACCCATCAAGGTATGGGTGACGGAAGCAGAACGCGCCGAGATTCTCCGGCTTGCCGCTTCAGCGAATCTCTCGCTATCCGCATACCTTCGCGCGGCCGGGCTCAATCAGCGCGTCCGTTCCATCATCGACATTGAAGCCGTCAATGAACTGGCGAAAGTGAACGGGGATCTAGGACGGGTTGCCGGCCTGTTGAAACTCTGGCTGGCAACAAAGCGCGGTGAAGGCGCGGACCCCAAGCACGTCGAAAAGATGATGGATGACTTCCGGACTCTTCAGACCAAGATACTCAACATCATGGGAAGCGTCATGCGATGATCGCCAAACGCATTGACACGAAAGCGGCCTCCCCCCGGATAGCACGGCTTGTCCGGTACGTGGTTGCGGCCCAGGGCGGCATCGATCCGCGTAGCTGGTCGCGCACAGCGGATTACGTGCTGAACAGCGGCACCAGCAGCCGGGGTGAAAAAGTCGGCGGGGTACGTGTGACCAATTGCCATACCGACGATCCCGCAGCGGCGACTGCCCTTATCGAATGCACCCAGGCAGCCAACACCAGATCCCATACCGATAAGACCTATCACCTGGTATTCAGCTTTCCCCCTGGCGAAGAACCTGTTCTTGAAATCCTCCATGCAATCGAAGATCAACTATGCGCCGCCATCGAATACGCTGACCATCAGCGCATCAGCGCCGTGCACATAGACCGTGACCATCTGCACGTCCATGTCGCCATCAACAAGGTTCACCCCAAGGGTTACCAGAACATAGAGCCCTATTTCGATAAAAAGAAATTGATGGAAGAGTGCGACAGGCTGGAACGCAAATACAAGTTGAAACCTACCAATCACGGACTAACCGGAGAAAAAACCCATGAACGAAGTAACGATATCCGACTTACCCAAGAACGACACCCCGAAGAGCGCGACAGCCGTTCACGGCAACATTTACGAGAGTCCTACGATCTCTCGTTTGGCTATGAACCAGAGGCCGAATCCCTCAACGGTGTGCGAAACCTGTCCGGCTGCCGTATGGTACGTACTGCCCAAAGAGGTTCGCTGTTATTGCCGGGTAATGCACGTAATGGTCTACAGCAACGAGGAACGGAACGCCCTGACAGCGTGCGACGGGCGGGAGATGGCGATAGAGGCAATGTTAGCGAAAGGGTGAGTATTCCCCCCAAGCAAACGCAAGCTGAAGCACACAGCGGAATTGAAACCCTAACCGGCCATGTGGCGCGGGAAGTCGCCCCGGCCATGCACAAAGCCACGAACTGGCTAGAACTACACGCTACCCTTGCGGAGCATGGCCTTGAAATCAAGAAACGAGGCGCTGGCCTGGTTATCGGGCACACCGCTTTATGGGTACGGGCAAGCCAGTGCGATCGCTCGTTTTCCTTGAAGGCATTGACCGATAGGCTGGGACCGTTTGAAGAAAGCCGGCATAACCCCGAAATAACACACAAGCCTTATGAGCCGAAGCCACGGCAAGCGCATCCATCAAGCGCTGTACTGTTCGAGCAATACCAGCACTTACAACTGAAGCACAAGCTGGCCAGGAGTCACGACCTTGCGCAACTGAAATATAAAGGCGCCCTACTTGAAGCCAATCTTCAGCGATGGAAAATTGCCCAGCGCCTGCTGGTGAAAGTTGCTGCAAAAGGACCGCAACGCCGCGCCATGCTCAAGATGGTAAGTCTGCAAACGGCAGCGACGAGAAATGCCAACAAACGCGCAATTGATGCAAAGCGCCGCATGCTCATGGCTGAGACGCGCCTGCCCTCCTGGGCGCACTGGCTGACCCTTCAAGCCGAAAACGGCAACACCGAAGCCGTGGCCGTGCTGAGAAGCCGAAAAGAGCGGGAAGCCCTGCGCGGCGATCTATTGACCGCGGCTAAAAACGAGAATGCCGAAAACATCATCTTGAAGGGACTGAAACTTGAAGCTGATAAAGACGGGGCGCTTTCCTACAACACCGCAGACGGCGGGCTGGTTATCGACCGGAAAACTCACGTCCAGTCATTCAGAACCACGGCGGGCTCGTCGTTCATAGCCCTCGAACTTGCCTCGAAACGCTTCAAGGGACAGGCGCTAATCGTGGAAGGACAGGCGGACTTCCAGAAAGATGTGGCAAGGCTGGCCGGATTACACAAACTGGATGTGCGCTTTGCGGATCCTGCATTGGAACAAACCCGTCAATCGGCACAGGCAAAACCGGATAAGTCGAAATCGCGCAGTAAATCCATCGATAACGAGGCAGAACTATGAGCGAGAAGAATTCATCCATCGGTAAAACCCGCGCCATTGGCAGCGTTTATCTGCTGCTGCTTATCGTCGGGGTAAATGCCGTTTGCACCCAGTTTGTGGCCGAACGGCTGGCTTATCATCCTTCGCTGGGCATTCCACTCTTCGGACGGATTTACAGCCCATTGTCCTGGTGGCAATGGCTCTTTAACTTCTACGATTATGCGCCGACCACTTATAATTACGCATTTATCATTTTTGCACTCGGCATCGTGTCCGCTCTTCTGGCCTTTGTTGTGTTCGTTGGCATGAAAACACGCAGCTCCCGCAAACACGAAGGCTCACATGGGACCGCCGCATTCGCAAACCGTGAACAGGTGCGGGATACCGGCTTGCTTCACGACAAGAACGGATCGGGAGTTTATTGCGGGGCCTATGACGACGAAAAGACAGGCCGCACTCAGTACCTGCGCCACGATGGACCGGAACACATCTGCGCCATTGCCCCGACCCGTTCCGGCAAGGGTGTCGGCCTCGTAGTCCCTACCCTTTTAAGCTGGCCGGAAAGCGTTTTTGTCCTCGATCGCAAGGGCGAGAATTACGCCATGACCGCCGGATGGCGGCAACGGCACGCCAACAATGTCATTCTCCGCTATGACCCAGCCGAGCCAGGAACAAGCTGCGCATGGAATCCACTTGGGGAGATCCGGTCCGGCACTCGCTACCAAATCAGCGATACACAAAACATCGCTCTCATGGTCATAGACAGCGACGGAACAGGAATCCAAGGCAATCACTTCCGCTCGGCGGCACACGAGCTGATTGTTGGCCTAATCCTCCATGTGCTCTATAAAGCCCGTGAAGTCGGGCGTGTCCCGTGCTTGCCAGACTGCGCTCACATGCTCACAGGAGTTGGCGAGTTCGCGGCTCCCGATGTAAAAGACAAGGACCACGACCAAAGCGACCCGAAGACACTGGAAGGCTTATTCATGGAAATGTGCGATGTTTGCCTGCCGGATGCTCAAGAAGCGATGGAGGCGCAACTTGTAATCAGGGGCGTAGGCCGCCGCATGATTAGCACACCCCCGCGTGAGCTTGGAAGCATCATTTCCACGGCGAATAATGCCCTCTCCCTGTACCGCGATCCCATCGTTGGAGAGAACACTTCACGCAGCGATTTTAAGGTAGCTGACCTTATGGATCACGACAGACCCGTATCGCTGTACTTCATCACCACGCCGCGCAATGCAGACCGTATGAAGCCGCTTGCGCGGCTGCTGTTGACGCAGATTGTATTGAGCCTTGCCGATCGGATGGAATTCGATGATGGACGATCTAAAACCGTACACAAGCATCGTCTGCTACTGATGCTTGACGAGTTCCCTACCCTCGGAAAGCTGGAAGTTTTTGAGAGTGCTCTTGCCTACATTGCGGGTTATGGTATGAAGGCGTACATCATCACGCAGGACGTGCAACAGCTTTATAAGGCTTATTCCAACTACGAAAGCATTATCTCGAATTGTCATATCCGCGTGGCCTATGCCCCTAACAAGCTGGAAACAGCGGAATGGTTATCAAAAATGACCGGACAGACGACCGTAATCAAGGAACAGATCTCTACCTCGGGCAAGCGTTTCGGCATGGTGCTTGGGCAAGTATCAAGGAGCTATCAGGAGTCACAACGGTACTTATTGACTACCGATGAAATCATGCGCTTGCCGGGTCCGCTCAAGGACGCAAAGGGAAATATAACCGAAGCGGGCGAAATGCTGATATTCGTAGCTGGCCACCCTGTCATTCGTGGACGCCAGATACTTTATTTTCTCGATCCAACCTTCAATGAACGCTCGAAAATCGAACCTCCGCAAATGTCGGATACGTTACGTAAATCCACGTCCAGGAGCTTTGTAGTTGTATGAAGGCACGGACTATTGGCATCATGGCTTTGGGTGCGACCGCACTTATGATCGCCAGTGTGGCCGCTGGCCTTCGCCTTAATTTCACTGAATCAGCGCCGCGTGGCCTTTGGCTTGAGCGTGCCGTCGATCACGCCACGCTCAGGCGTGGAATGCTGATATCCATTTGCCCCCCTGCCCTGCCCATCGTCAAGGTCATGGGCGAACAGGGCTATCTTGCCCATGGCAACTGCGCTGAATCGAATGTGGCACCGCTTCTGAAAACCATCGCGGCTTTGCCTGGTGACCGCGTGAGGCTGCAGCGTGGTACTCCCGCAACCGTCAATGGCAGACCGGTACCCAACACCGTAGCCAAGCCATCCATGCCGGCATGGCCGGACGGCGAATACATCGTGAAACCTGATCAACTATGGGTATTTTCCAGCTACAGCATGAACAGCTTTGACAGCCGCTACTTCGGGCCTGTCAATCGCACGACCATCCGGGGTGAGGCTGCGCCCTTGCTGGTGGCCGGAAATGTGGAGGCAATGCAGTGATAGAGCTAATCCTGGCATGCGCTCCCAACGTCGCACCTTCGACCATTCAGGAAATTATACGGGTTGAAAGCGGCGGCAACCCGCTTGCAATCAATGTCAACAAGCGGCAAGGCGCTACGTTTCAACACCTCAAAAAGATCAAGACAAAGCAGGATGCCGTTACCATAGCCAACGCCGCTATCGCGGCTGGGCACACGGTTGATATGGGATACATGCAAGTCAATAGCGCGAACCTCTCACGCCTGGGCTACACCGTTGCGGACATGTTCGACCCCTGCAAGAACATCACAGCCGGAGCACATATCTTGACCATGGCCTACACTGATGCGCTACCGAGGCACGGTGATGAGCAAGCGGCTTTGCGCGCCGCGCTATCGCGCTATAACACGGGGGATTTTACGAGGGGTTTCCGGAATGGCTATGTGGCACGATATGTCGATATGCCTACAGAACCAATTTTGAATGCTTTGGACCCCTATACGGCTAACACGTCGGTGTGGCGTCAGCCGGATAGAATTATCCAAGATCGGCGTTAGTAACCCTGTTGATAACTGCCTGAAGTGTCTGTTTCCGTTCCTGCTCCTTGAACTGATCGCAATTGTTGCAAGGGGTGGCCGGTCCACGGCGGCAGGATAATATCCTTCGTGATCATGATATCGAACAGGTAACCGGGGCGAATTTCCAAGGTAGGTTGAATGCTCAAATTGCGCCGTGCGACTTGCATCCCCAACATGCCCAATTGCTGACCCAACGCCGCCGCCATGATCTGCTGCGAGTTATAAGTGCCTGTCACAGCCCCGCGCGGCTGGGAGAGTTGAATGCCGGCCGAAAACAGCGAAAGCATGAACGCATTGCCGAACGTGCGCCAGTAGTGGTTATCCACTTTATCATTGAATCCGGCGAATCCGCTTTGATCCGCGCCGGGCATCCCATCCAGCGACAATGACGAACCGTCCGGGAACATAACCCTGTTCCACGCGACAAGTACCCTCTCCTGCCCCGCCGATACTTGACTATCGTAAGTACCCACCAGGCGCGCCCCGGCCGGGATTATCAAAATGCGGCCGGAAGCCGAATCGTAAACATTTTCCCGCACTTGCCCAACGATCTGCCCCGGCAAGTCGGAATTAACCCCGCTCAACATCACGCCGGGAATAATCGCTCCTGCATTAAGCTGAGTCGGCGCCAAAGGTGCTTGGCGCGTATGTTTCAGGTAAATGCCCGTATTGTTCGACGCATTGAGAAAAGCTTGTTTCTGCGCTTGCTGGTTTGGATCGCCGGCGCCGTAATTCTCGCCGCCCGGATCGTCCCTCGGTGGCGGTGGTATCAAACCATCGACACCAGGCATACCCGGAGTGCCGCCATGGCTCGGACGGACCGCGCCCGCCGAAGGCTGCCACTGTTGTTTCATACCGAACTTTTCTACCTCGGCGGGTGCCGCGAGAGCGGCTTCAAGGGCGGCTGCCTTTCGCT